>NZ_NJDE01000009.1 GCF_002205895.1 Saccharibacillus sp. O23 | reverse complement strand
TACTCATAGTCGCCTTGTTGTTTCATTACCCCCCCAGCTGTCTAGTGCGCCGCCGTCCCATCTCTCAGTGACAGCTTGCGCCGTCTTTCCTCGTCTCTTCATGCGAAGAATCGATGTATCCGGTATTAGCATCCGTTTCCGGAAGTTATCCCAGTCTGAAAGGCAGGTTGCCTACGTGTTACTCACCCGTCCGCCGCTAAGTATCAGAGAAGCAAGCTTCTCGTCAGCTCCGCTCGACTTGCATGTATTAGGCATGCCGCCAGCGTTCGTCCTGAGCCAGGATCAAACTCTCCATTAAAGTTGCGACCCGAAGGCCGGCTTATCAAGAAAGCACCATGTGCTCGTTTAAAACGTGGCGATTCTCGATTGCTCAAGAACCTTTTATTCTCACGATGACCGAAGCCATCGTTGTTCACTCGTTATCCAGTTTTCAAAGAACAAACTCGGTAATTCTCGTTTCCGCCGCTCAGTGTTTCTCGCAGCAGCAACTCTTATATATTAGCACGTTCGTTTTCGTTTTGCAAGCCTTTTTTGAAATCTTTTTTTCAGGCCCTTTCGAACCGTTCATCCGATTTCCTTTTTTGACTCGCTCGCTTTTTCGAACGCCCGTCGCGCCTTCGCTCGACTAGATTTCTAGTATACCACCCTCCCTTCTCGTTTTCAAGCCTATCTCCAATATTTTTTACGTCATGCAACATTTCCGTTTATCACGGCTTTTTAAGGTCGGCCAATCATACAAAAAGAGAAGCGCGGACGCTTCTCTTCGGATTCTTGCTCATTCATCCTAACGACCGTTTATGCCTCGGACTCCGATTTCTCCTGTTGGTAATCAAAGCAAGGATAAGATCCTAGGATTCTGACCTGGCAGCCCAAAGCTTGAATCTCTTCCACTGCGGCTTGCAGAAGAATCGAATCGCCCGGCACGAGAACATCGATGTAGAAGTAATAATTGCCCAGTTTCTTTTTCGTCGGCCGGGATTCGATACGCGACAAATTCAGCCTTCTCCAAGCGAAAGCGGACAACACCTGATGAAGCGCGCCGGCGTAATCTTCGGGAAGAATGACCTGCATGCTCGTTTTCTCGTGATCGCTTGACCGGTTCGCCTTGAGCGCTTCGGGACCGATCAGCACGAAACGGGTGTAATTGTTATCGTGATCCGTTACCCGTTCCGCCAGTATGTCGAGTCCGTAGCGCTGCGCGCCCAGTCGAGTGGAAAAGGCCGCCCAACCGTTTCCGGGATGCGCCGCGACCTGAGCCGCTCCTTCGGCCGTGCTGCTCGCGTTCTCCAAGTCGGCGTGCCGAAGATGTTCGGAGATGAACGTTCGGCACTGCGCGATGGCAACCGGGTGCGAGAGAACTTTGGCGACTTTCCCGAAATCGAGCGTCCCGTCTTCGCCAATGAATTCTTCGCGGCGGCCGACCAAATTCTGAATCGACGGGTATACCCATTCGGCCTGCATCGGCACGTCGACTTCGTTGACCAGCCAATCCATATGCAGACTTACGGAACCTTCGATCGTGTTTTCGATAGGAATGACCGCGTAATCGGCTTCTCCTCGGACCACCGACATAAAGACTTCGGAGATTACTTTGCAATGAATCAATTGGACCGGCTCGCCTCGAAGCAGATATTCGACCGCTTCATGAGAAACGGAACCGGCGGACAGAAGTGCAATACGTTTCATGACGAAATTTCTCCTTTGATCCGTTCCAGAAAAAGATCGGGGTGAATGCCGGCCTCGCAGACTGCACCCTCAAGATCCGGTTCTAACCACAACGTACGAGCGGCGATGCCGTTCTTCTGCATGACATCCCGCATGAAGTTCTCCAGCTCGCCGTGCGTCGCGCCGTCGCGGTCGACGAGAGCCAACACCGTCGGTCCCGCTCCGCTGAGCGCGGCGCCCAGCGCCCCGTAGTCGGAAGCATGCTCAAGGATCGTCTCCATCCCCGGCACGAGCGCCGCTCGATAAGGTTGATGCAGACGATCGCGCATCGCTGAAGACAGCAAGTCCAGACGCCCCGAAGCAAAGGCCGCGGTCAGCAGCGAAGAACGGCTGATATTATGCACGGCGTCCTGCAAGCTTAGCTGCTGAGGCAGTACGGCCCGCGCCGCCGAAGTGGCCAATTCGAACTCCGGGATCAGCGCGAGCACTTTGAGTTTCCGCGGCGGCTCGATACGAACGTAATCCGCATGTTCTCCGTCCCAAGCCGCCGCGACGATACCGCCGAACAGCGAAGCTCCAACGTTATCGGGATGCCGCTCCAACCCCGTGGCCAGATCGAACAATCGGTCTTTGGACAATGGCGACCCGATCAAAGCATTGGCCGCAACCAGTCCCGCGATGATCGCCGAAGCGCTGCTGCCCAGTCCCCGCGTAAGCGGAATGTCCGAACGCATGCCGATCTCCAGCTCCGGAACGTCCGCTCCGGCCGCGTCGAAAACGAGCTGGGCCACTTTGTAAATCAAATTTTCTTTATCCGCCGGGATGCCTTCAAAGCCCTCTCCCGCAAAATGGACAACCGTTCGTTCCGCGCGGCGCATTTCTACCCAGATATACAGGGACAGCGACATGCCGAGCGTATCGAATCCCGGGCCGAGGTTGGCCGTGCTGGCCGGCACTCTGACGCGTACCGATCCGGCGTTTTCGTTCTTCATGAGGTTCCTGCTCCTTCCGATTCCGTTTGCGCTTTACCCTTCTACCCGATAGACGCTGACGATCCGCCGCACCACTTCAAGCTCTTCGAATCGGTTCAGCACCTTCTTGATGCTCTCTTGGCTGGCTTGGTGCGTAACGATCACGATCTCCGCGTTCGGATTCAGCTCGTTCGGCTGCTGCACGACCGAAGCGAGACTGACTTCGTATTCGGTGAAAATTTGCGTGATCCGGGCAAGAACGCCGGCTTTATCGTCCACATGCAGCAAAATGAAATTTTTGGACATGACTTCCGCGTCGGTCTTGAGCTTCTTCGGCTTATGCGGAGCGATCTGCTTCAAGCCGTTCACGCCCAGTCGCAGATTCTTGATGACCGACACCAGATCGGCGACGACCGAAGTAGCCGTCGGCATCTCGCCCGCGCCCGCTCCGTAGAACATCGTTTCTCCGACCGCTTCGCCGTACACGTATACCGCGTTGTAGACACCGTTGACCGAAGCGATCGGATGCGAGACCTTGACCATCGTCGGCTGAACGCTGATCGAAATCGCGTCTTCGTCGCGTTCGGCGATGCCCAGCAGCTTGATCTCGTAACCGAGATTCTTCGCATAGGCGATATCGGATTGGCTGACGCCGGAGATGCCTTCGACTTTGACGTCGGACAGCTCTACATTGGTGCGGAATCCCAAAGTCCCCAGAATGGTCATCTTCCGTGCCGCGTCCAGACCTTCGACGTCGGAAGTCGGATCCGACTCGGCATAGCCGAGCTGCTGCGCCTCTTTGAGCACGGCCTCGTAAGAGACGCCTTCTTTGCTCATCTTGGTCAGCATGTAGTTGGTCGTTCCGTTGACGATGCCTACGATCTTGGTGATCCGGTCCGAAGAAAAGCCTTCGATCAGCGTCCGGATGATCGGGATGCCGCCCGCGACGCTGGCTTCGTAGAAGACGTCGCATTTCATCTCCTGCGCTTTGGCCAGAATCTCCGTGCCGTACAACGCCATCAGGTCCTTGTTCGCGGTGACGATATGTTTGCCGCGCGCCAAGGCTTCGAGAACGTAAGTACGCGTCTGTTCGACGCCGCCCATCACTTCCACGATCACGTCGATCTCCGGATCGCGAATGACGGCCCACGGGTCGTCGGTCAACTTCGACGGATCGATCGGAATATTGCGTACCTTTTCCCGATCTTTGACGGAAATTTTCTCGATCACGATCGGCGAACCTACTTGCCCGCTCAGATCTTCCTGATGCATGTCCACGATCCGTACGACTCCCGTACCTACCGTCCCCAGACCGAGTAATCCTACCTTTATCGGTTTGCTGCTCACGTGCACGTTCCTCCCCGTCCCTATGCGGTCCTTGCCTTGGCAATAATCGTTCCGCATCTCTCTGTTTCTCAAGCTTCCTGTCCCATCTTATCGCGTTCGTCGATTATCCTTGTCCGATCACGACTACCCGGCTTACGCCCGCCAGCGCTTCGAGCGACGCCGTCAAACGGCCGAGTTCATCATGCAGACGCGACGTTTCTACCGATAATACCACATTTGCCGTACCTTGCAGCGGAATACTTTGATTGATCGTCAACACGTTGCCGCCGCTCTCCGCGATCAGACCCAGGACTTTAAACAAGATGCCGGCGCGATGTTCGAGCAGCAGCGATAACGTCACCAGCCGCTCGCGTTCGAGTTGATTGACCTGATGAATGCCGTCCTTGTATTTGTAAAAGGCACTTCGGCTGATTCCCGCGATCGCTACCGCTTCGTTCACCGTCTTGGCCTGACCGCCCGCCAACAGCTCTTTGACATGCAGAGTTTTGAGAATGGCTTCGGGCAGAATGTCTTCTCTGGCCAAATAATAACGTTCTTTCATAAGCAGTCCTCTCCTTAAAGACGAGTGTTTTCATATAGCGGACATTATAACGAAGAAACCGACTCAGCGTCAACCCTTTAACGCAAAAAAGTTACACGGCGCGTGATCCTTCGGTTCAGATAAAAGAGATTCGGCGGGGAGTTCGCAAAAAAAAGCGAGCGCCGATCCCGCAGGACTCGACACTCGCTTGCTTGTTTCTATTCGACGGACGCCGGCTTATCGCTCGCTCCGATTTGCGTTTTAGAAATAACTGCTGCCTTCGACGAATTCGAACTCGAAATCGCCGATCCGCACGATCGTGCCGTCTTTGGCGCCGCGTTTGCGCAGCTCGTCGTCGACGCCCATATAACGCAGCGTGCGGGCGAGCTTCAGGATCGCGTCGTGGGAATTCAACTGCATCCGTTTCATCATGCGTTCGATCTTCGCGCTCTCCACCACGAACATCTCGTTCTCGCGGCGAACCGTGAAGCTCTCGTCTTCGGCTTCTTCCGCGCGATAGATCTTGCGTTCGTTTTGCTCGGCCGTTTCTTCGATCGCCGGAGCTTCCGGAATGGAATCGAGCAGATCGGCGGCGCGGTACATCAGTTCCTGCACGCCTTGACGGGTAAGCGACGAGATCGGCAGAATCTCGATGTCCGGGTTGACCTCGGCTACCTTCTCTTTGAACACGCGCAGGTTCTCTTCGGAGTCCGGCATGTCCATCTTGTTGGCCGCCACGATCTGAGGACGCTTCTCCAACTCCGCATTGTACAGCTTGATCTCTTCGTTGATCTTCATCCAATCTTCGAACGGATCGCGTCCTTCGGAGCCGGACATATCCACGACATGAATGATGACTCTTGTCCGTTCGACGTGACGCAGGAATTCGTGTCCCAAGCCTACGCCTTCGTGAGCGCCTTCGATCAGTCCCGGAAGATCGGCCATCACGAAGCTTCGGCCTTCTCCCACGCCGACTACGCCCAGATTCGGCGTGATCGTGGTGAAGTGGTACGCGCCGATCTTCGGAGTCGCTCCGGAAACGACGGACAAGAGCGTCGATTTGCCTACGCTAGGGAAGCCGACGAGACCGACGTCCGCCATGACTTTCAGCTCCAGCACGATATAACGTTCTTGGCCTTCTTCGCCGTTCTCCGCAAGTTCCGGGGCCGGATTGTTGGGCGTAGCGAAACGGATATTGCCGCGTCCGCCGCGTCCGCCGCGCGCGACGATGATTTCTTGACCGTTGCGCGTCATATCCGCCAGCACTTCTTGCGTGTCGTCGTCGATGATCACGGTACCCGGAGGAATACGCACGACCATATGCTCGGCGTTTGCGCCGTGTTGACTCTTGTTGCGGCCTTTTTCGCCGCGCTGCGCTTTGAAGTGACGTTGGTAACGGAAGTCCATCAACGTGCGCAGACCTTCGTCGACGCGGAAAATGACGTTGCCGCCTTTGCCGCCGTCGCCGCCTGCAGGACCTCCGTTCGGCACGTATTTCTCACGCCGGAACGAGACGATGCCGTCGCCGCCGTCGCCGCCTTTGACATAAATTTTCGCTTTATCTACAAACATGAATTCACCTCTTCTATAACATCCGCCCGACGCTCGGCATCGTCGATCCGATCGACGAGGTTGCGCGGACGGCTATTTTAAGTTCGAACAGGAAGCCTCCACCGGATCAAAGTGCCTCCGTCGGCCGCTTCCGCCCTCAATTCGCAAGATTCCAGAGCTTCTTCGACCGCTTGATGCAGAACCGATGCCGCTGCCGGATCATTTTCCGGTTCGATGAACAAAGTCGCTTCCCCGCCCTCTTCGCCGAACACGATCCGCAGCGCCGGGGCCGAAACATTAGCCGCCAGTCCGGAATATCGATAAGCCGACATCCCCGCGCGAACGGCACGAATCAATCCTTCTTCTTCGCGGACAGCCAGACTTCCGTCGTAACGCAGCTCCGAGTCCGCCTCGATATGCAAAGCGATCTCCCGATTCTCGCCTTTGAACGTCATCAAATAGAAGACCAACTCGGGCAGACCGAGCTTCGCGATCCGGCTTTCCGTATGCATGCTTTCGCTAACGCGCGTCACGATCTCTTCGATGCGCTCGGATTTGCCCATTTTGGCGTAACCGTAAATCAATTGAAGATCATTCATCCAATCGTGCCGCTGATGACTGAGCACGCCGAGAAAAAACGACTGCATCGATTGTCTGACTTCTCCAACCTCGCGCGTTCTGCGCATTTTCTCGTGCCGGGATAACAGCACAAAGACCGCCGCCAACCAAACGGCCAGCAAACCGAACGTGGCGATCCCCGGAAAAATCCAAGCCAGAACCAAAGGAAATGCAGCAGACAGCGGCAGTATTAAGGATAGATTCCCCCAGCTTCTCATCGGCCCTCTCCGTTTCTGATCATAGTTTTCGTCCTCTTCAGCCCTACGCCCCATCAAGATTTACTAACCATGAGTATACCCAGAATACGGCAAAAATCCAAGCAAAAGCAATTCGTCGTGCATCTGTTCCTGCGAAAATCCGGTCGTCTCTTCCCATAAAAAAAGACCTTCGGCACGAATACCGAAGGCTTCTTGATTACCCGTTAGGTCTTAGGCCTCTACGGAAGCTGCTACGTCAGCAACTTGTACCGGGTAGACGCTGACTTTTTTGCGGTCACGACCCAGACGTTCGAATTTCACGACGCCGTCGATCAGAGCAAACAAAGTGTCGTCTTTGCCAATACCTACGTTCGTTCCCGGGTGAATCTTCGTACCGCGCTGACGGTAAATGATACCGCCGCCGCGTACGGCTTGACCGTCCGCACGTTTAGCGCCAAGGCGCTTCGAGTGGCTGTCACGTCCGTTTTTCGTCGAACCTACACCCTTTTTGGAAGCGAATAACTGGAGATCCAATTTCAACATAGTGGTCTACCTCCTTCTTTGCTTATTTTGTAACCTCGTCGATGCGAATATATTCACGGTAAGAAGTTTCGATCGTATTCAGCATAACCACCATCGATTCAAGAATCAGCTCGGCTTGGGCTCTGAGTTCGTCCGATTCCATCGGCGGAAGGCTTCCGCTTAGAAAACCGTTCTTCATCCGGGTCTTCATCACCGTCTTCGTGAGCACCTCGACCGAATTCACCGTTCCGACCGTGATGGCCGAAATGGCGGAACAGACGATATCCTCGCCGCGATCGGCGTAACCCGCATGACCCTTAACCTGAAAACCGGTGATTTTGCCGTCCGGTGATCTTACGATTTGGACGATAACCAAGTTATCACCTTCAATTATGCTTGAATTTTGCCGATCGTTACTTTAGTGTACGGTTGGCGATGGCCTTGTTTCTTGTGATAGTTCTTTTTAGGTTTGTATTTGTATACAACAACCTTTTGGCCTTTACCGTGTTTTTCAACAGTCGCCGTTACGGTTGCTCCGGATACCAATGGAGTACCGATCGCCAGTCCGTCCTCTTTGGAAACGGCCAGGACACGGTCGAACGTTACGCTTTCGCCGTCGCCGGCTTCCAGCTTCTCGATGAACAGAACGTCGCCCTCTTGGACTTTGTACTGTTTACCACCTGTTTCGATAATTGCGTACATCTTCTTGCACCTCCTCATGTCTCAGACTCGCCTGGTTCGGGTGGATCTTCTGCTTAGCAGGGATCGCTTCGACCCGGCCTGTGCGGTTACAGCATGTTGTGCAAAGTGAAGTACACCGGCACACATACCAGAGTATCTTAGCATGCCTTTGAGCAAAAGTCAACGGCCCACTTCAACGTTCAGCGAATCGCGATTCGGCCCGTTCCTTCGCAGGCCCCGCACGTTTCGTAGAACAATCCCGCTCCGCTTTCCCTGACCTTCTTGCGCGTCATCTCCAGCAGGCCGAGCTTCGTCCAACCGACGATATGCGATTGCGTCCGATCCCGAATCAACTGTTCTTCCAAGCGGTTCAGCACGCGAGCGCGGTTGCGTTCTTCCTGCATGTCGATAAAATCCACGATCACGATTCCGCCTACGTCCCGAAGCCTCAGCAGCCGCGCGATCTCCGCCGCAGCTTCGAGATTGGCATCGGTTACCGTCGTCTCCAAGCTGTGATCGGCTCCGGTAAATTTGCCCGTATTGACGTCCACGACGGTCAAAGCTTCGGTCTGATCCCAGACCAGGTAGCCGCCGCCCGGCAGCCAAATCTTTCTTCCGAAATCCCGGTGCAGTTGACGCTCGACCGAGTACGCTTCGAACAAAGGCGTCGAATCGCGGTGCAGCCGAACGCGCGGCCGCGCCTGCGGCATCATTCGTTCCAGATAAGCGGACGCCTTCTCCTGCTGCGCGGCCTCGTCCACGATCAACTCGTCGGCCGCCGGATCGAATACGTCCCGAATCATCCGCTGCGCCAGATCCAGATCGCGATACAGCTCGTCCGGAGCCTGCGAAGTTTCGGCAGAGCGGCGAATGCTTTCCCACTGCGCGCGCAGCCGTTCGAGGTCCTCTTCCAACTCCTCCGCATGCTCGCTGCTTGCCACCGTGCGCAGGATCAAGCCTTCGTCCGAGCGGCGCATGCGCTCGCCTAGCTTTTTGAGCCGAACGCGCTCCGCTTCCGGTTCGACCTTTTTGGAAACGGCGACGTAATCGGCTTCCGGCATATAAACGATATACCGGCCGGGCAGCGAATAATGCATCGTAACCCTCGCGCCTTTGCCGCCGAACGGTTCTTTCGTGATCTGCACAAGCACTTGCTGACCTTTGCGGGCGATCTGCTCGATCGAAGGTTTGGGCTTGGACGGTTTGTCCGGATGGGCCGGAAGCATGTCGTCGATATATAAAAAGGCGTTTTTCTTGAGTCCGATGTCGACGAACGCGGCCTGCATGCCCGGCAGCACGTTGACGATCCTTCCTTTATAAAAACTTCCGGCCACGCCGTACTCCCGTACGCGTTCCGCCGCGAATTCGATCAACCGCCCGTTCTCGAGCAGCGCCGTCTGGGTCCATTCCGCTTCGCTATGCACTACCAGTTGTTTCATGCGTCACCTCTTGCGGACTTTGATCTCCATATTCGGCATGCCGCGAAGCGCGCGGCGCCTACCTCACTAGACGCGGTTCGCCGTTCAAAAGTTTCGCCGGCTTGCTCGGCATACGAAAAAGGCTCTTCGCCGAAAACGGCGAAGAACCTTGCGGTACGGCTTTATTTGCCGCCCCCGAAAATTTTCCGGAACAGATTGAACCGGCCTTTTTTCTCGTCCAACTGCATCAAAGGTACGGTATCTCCTTGAATGCGGCGAGAAATGTTTCGATACGCGATCGACGCCTTGGAATCCGGATTCATGACGGTCGGCTCGCCGGTGTTGGCCGCCTTGATGACCATCTCGTCGTCCGGCACGATGCCGAGCAGATCGATGTTCAACACCTGAAGCACTTCGTCCACGTCGAGCATTTCGCCCGCTTTGACCATGTTCGGACGAATCCGGTTGACCACCAGCTTCGGCGAACCGATATGCGAGCCTTCGAGCAGACCGATGACCCGATCGGCGTCGCGCACCGCCGCGTTCTCCGGCGTCGTCACGACGATCGCTTGATCGGCGCCCGCGATCGCGTTCTTGAAGCCTTGTTCAATGCCTGCCGGGCAGTCGATCAGCACGTATTGGAACTCGTTTTTCAATTCGAGAATGATGTCGCGGATCTGATCCGGCGACACGGCGTTTTTGTCTTTGGTCTGCGCGGCCGGCAGCATGTAAAGTTCGTCGAAGCGTTTATCTTTGACCAGCGCTTGATGCAAGCGGCAGCGCCCGTCGGCCACGTCGCAAATATCGTAAATGATCCGGTTTTCCAGCCCCATGACGACGTCCAGATTCCGCAAGCCGATATCCGTATCGACCAGACAGACCTTTTTGCCGAGCAGCGCCAGCGCAGTCCCGATATTGGCCGTGGTCGTCGTCTTGCCGACGCCGCCTTTTCCCGAAGTGACGACTATAGCCTCTCCCATTCTCTACACTCCTTTGAACACATTCAGATCCCGGCCCAGCCGGGCGATATTCGCCATCTTGTCCACCTGCATCTGCCCGTCTTGAAGATAAGCGAATTCCATCTGCGTCTCGTGCGGATGGAAGCTGACTTCTTCGTCGTTATCGGGCGGACGGCTGATGACTTCCGCGATCCGCAGCTGCGTCGGCGCCAGATAAGAAGCGCCCACGATCGCGAGCTCGCTGCCTTCCGAACCGGCATGAGCCATTCCGCGCAGCGCTCCGAGAATGTAGATATCGCCGGTACATACGATGGAACCTCCCGGATTGACATCTCCCAGAAACAGCAGATTGCCGTCGTGCCGGAGCACCTGCCCGGAACGGACCATGCCGCTGATCGTCGTCACCGGCGTCCGCAGCACTCCGTTCTCCCGCGCGTCGGCCGCTTTGGCGGCACCTTCGATCGAACGCACGAGCAGATTCCGTTTGCCGCGAAGCACGTCGAGGATTTGCAGCTTCTGCTCGTCCGACAGTTCCCGGATGCCGTAACGAACGTCGATCGAGACGAGCGGTCCGCTCAAGATGGCCTGATGACTGTTCTCGAGCATCTCTTTCAACTCTTCGAGCAGCTCTTCGAAGTCGCAGCGTTCGTCCAACCGGAATACGAGTCCGTCCTTGATTCCCTTGATCGTAATGAGTTTGCGCTTAATGGACATCTCCCCCGCTCCCCTTTCGACTGAATCTTTCGCGACGAAGGTTCCTTTCTCCTGCACGAAACCGATAAAAGTTGCCTGCGGGCTTACTCGTTCTCTTCTTTCTTCGGACGCAGCGGCATCTTGTCGAATTGCCGGCGAATCGGCACGTAGACGATCAACGCGAACACGACCCGGAACAGCAAATCGGGGATAATGTATTGGATGAGCGCCCAGTTGTAAGGCTGGTTGTTGAAATCGAACACGGTGTAGATCCCGAACAGCATGCTGTCGAGCATGAAGCTGCCGATCATGACGACGCCGAGCATGACCGGAAGCGGGGCTTTAGGAAGCTGGAAGATCAGTCCCAGCACGTAAGCGGTAAAGCCCATTGTGAACGAATAAGGACCCAACATCGCGCCGTAATACACCACGTCGTGCAGCATCCCGAAAACCGCGCCCAACACCATTCCCGCGTAACGATGGCGATACACGGCGACGAACAGCACGCAGACGAAGATCAGGTTCGGCATCAGATGCTCCGACCAAGCCTCCGGCATGAACCACGGCAGCACGCTGCCTTCGAACAGGAACAGCACGAACAGCAGCAGGACGAGAACCTGTTTGCGCCACGTCATGGCGTACCGTCTCCCGTCGCTGCGTTCGGATCGGGTCCCGGGATGACGACGAACAGCTCTTTCCATTCGACGAAGCTGGCCGTCGGCCGGATCTTGGCCGTCGAAGTCAGACCGAATTGACTCGGTTCGACCACCATGACTTTGCCCAATACGATGCCTGCCGGGAACACGCCGCCGCTGCCCGAGCTGACGATGATATCGCCGGATTTAATCATTTTGGTCGGATCGTCGTTTTTGATTCCTGTCATCAGCAGGCGTTTTTCTTTGGGATCGTAGCTTTCCACGATTCCGAAAGTTCCAGACTTCCCGTCGGCCGTCGCCGAAATGGCGTAGCTGTCCGGCGAAGTAAGGCTGAGCGAGGTAATCAATTGCACCGTCGCCGTATAATCGGTCGTCGTGCTGACCACTCCGACCATACCGTCGATGCTCGTAACCGCCATGCCCACTTCGACTCCGTCCTTCGAACCGACGTCGATATTGACCGTCGGGTTGTTAACGTCCTCGTTGACGGAAACGACTTGCGCGAATCGATAATGCTTCGTCGAGTTGTCGGTTTGAGTTTTCGTGAAATTGAGGGAAGCTTTTAATCCGTCAACGTCATTTTTCATCTGATTATAATTCACCAGATCCCGTTCCAACTGCGCCACCTTGATCCGCAGACGATCGTTCTCGTCGTACACTTGGCCGAGTTCCGAAATGTCTTTGAAGAAACCGGACACCGCGGAAGCCGGCTTGTTCACGACGCGCTGCGTGAAGCCTACCGTGTCTTTGACGAATTTCTCGGGCCAGGTCAAGCCGACCCGATCGCCGAGCGTCACGCCCATCAAGGCGATGAACAGCACGAGCACGATCAGCAGGATGAATAATTTGCGATTGCCGAACATTCTAAACAGTTCGAACACCTTCTAACGTCACTGAATTGGCCGTAAGCATGATTCGCCTCCGGTCTTAGCGTTTCGAGCGGGCCGAACCGTTGCTTCCGCGGCCCTTGAACAAGTGGATGTTATCCAGCGCGCGGCCCGTGCCGATCGCCACGCAGTCCAACGGGTTGTCGGCCACGATCACCGGCATGCCCGTCTCGCCGGCCAGCAGTTTGTCCAGATTGCGCAGCAGCGCTCCGCCGCCCGTCAAGACGATGCCGCGGTCCATGATGTCGGCCGCCAGTTCCGGCGGGCACTTCTCCAGCGTGACCTTGACCGCTTCGACGATCGAACTTACCGTATCGGCCAGCGCTTCGGCGATCTCGTGCGAAGTGATCGAGATGGTCTTCGGCAGGCCGCTGACGAGGTCGCGTCCGCGGATCTCGATCGTTTCCGCCGTTTCGAGCTGAATCGCCGAACCGATCTCCATTTTCAACATTTCGGACGTGCGTTCGCCGATCATCAGATTATACTGGCGTTTCACGTACTGCATGATCGCTTCGTCCATCTCGTCGCCCGCCACGCGAACCGAACGTGCCGTCACGATGCCGCCGAGCGAGATGACCGCGACTTCCGTCGTGCCGCCGCCGATATCCACGACCATGCTGCCCGTCGGTTCCCAGACCGGAAGATCCGCGCCGATCGCCGCCGCGAACGGTTCTTCGATCGTGTAAGCTTCGCGCGCGCCCGCCTGCTTCGTGGCGTCTTCGACGGCGCGCTGCTCGACCGCGGTGATGCCCGAAGGCACGCAGACCATCACGTTCGGGTGGCGCTGGAACATGGAACGCTTCTTCTGCGCTTGATTGATGAAGTATTTGATCATCGTGGCCGTCGTATCGAAATCGGCGATTACGCCGTCTTTCATCGGACGGATCGCGCGGATGTTGCCCGGCGTGCGGCCGATCATTTTCTTCGCGTCTTCGCCTACCGCTTCGATCGTTTTCGTGTCGGTACGCAGCGCAACCACGGAAGGTTCTCTTACCACGATGCCTTTTCCTCGTACGTATACCAGCGTGTTTGCCGTACCCAAGTCGATTCCCAGATCTTTATTGCCCATCATGTTCGTTTAACTCCTTTTCTCGTTCGAGTGTCGATTTTCGTGTTGGTTAATTCCGTGCGTGAATAAAAGCCCTCAGGCAGGAAAGCTCACATCATTCCCTGCTCCTTGAGGCTGACAAAATGGCCGTCGCCCACGACGATATGATCGAGCACGTCGATGCCGACGATCCGTCCCGATTCGACCAACCGCTTGGTGATCGCGATGTCTTCGGGGCTCGGAGCCGGATCGCCGCTCGGGTGGTTATGGGCGCAGACGATCGAAGCGCTGCCGTATTTGATCGCGGCGCGAAAGACTTCGCGCGGATGCACGATCGACGCGTTGAGGCTGCCGATCGACAGCGTCTCCTGCGCGATCACTTGATTTTTCGTATTTAGAAAAAGACACACGAAATGTTCTTTTTGAAGGTATCTCAGCTGTTCGGCCAGCAGTTCCGCCGCGTCGCGGGGACTTCGGATCACGACCCGATCGCCTACGCGCGAAACGGCCATGCGCCGACCCAGCTCGATAGCCGCTTTCAGCTGCACCGCCTTCGCCGGCCCGATGCCGTTGATGCCGATCAGTTCTTCGATGCCCATATCGGCCAGCTGCCTCAGGCCGCTCGTCTGGCCCAATATGCGCTGGGCGACCGTGAGCGCGGATTCTTTCCGCGTACCCGTGACAAGCAGAATCGCCAGCAGTTCCGCATGGCTTAAAGCTTCGGCTCCGGAGCGAAGCATCCGTTCTCTCGGCCGCTCTTCGCGCGGAAGATCCCGAAGCATAATAGTCGTTGTCGATTCCATTCGCAGTCTTCCCTTCATGGTCGGGAAGCCGCTTCATTCGTTCAACGCGTGTATGTCGATCATGGCAGGATCGGAACCCGGGCTTGTTCAACGCCTAATGCGGCAATACCGAATTTGTCCCTTTTAAACAATACCAGCTTAAAGCGGGTTGTCAACCGGACCTGCGCCGCGTTTTCTCCGCGGCTTAAGCACTCTCGAGGTTCCGGCGGCTATGTAACATCGCCCATTATACCATGCTCCGCTTGCGCAATCGAGTCGGCCCCGAACGTTGTTCGGGCGTTCGCCGATCAAGCGAGGGCGTTCGCGCCCAGACGCGTCAGCATACGGTACAGCAGAGCGACGGGCAGGCCCACGATCGCGTGATAATCGCCTTCGACGCGCTCGACGAACACCGCGCCCAGTCCTTGCACCGCGTAAGATCCCGCTTTGTCCATGGGCTCTCCGGTCGCGATATAAGCCGCGATCTCCGAATCGGAGATCTCCCGCATGGTCACGCGGGCGCTGCTGTATCCGGATAAAGTGCGGGCAGGCTGTTCGGGCACTCCGATACAGGCAAGTCCCGTATATACTTCGTGTTTGCGGCCCGATAAGCGGCGAAGCATTCCGGCCGCTTCCTCGGCGTTCGCCGGCTTGCCCAGCACTTGGCCGTCCAGCACGACGATCGTATCGCTGCCGATGACGATGGCGTTCTCCGGCATCTTTTCGCCGATGACGGCGCGCGCTTTGCGAAGCGCCAGCTCGGTGACGATCTTCTCCGGCTCCCAATCTTGCGGCGTGCTCTCGTCGGCATCACTCGGCCGAACTTCGAAAGGCAAATTCAGCAGCGACAACAGCTCCCGTCTGCGCGGCGAGCCGGAAGCGAGGATCAGCAGCGGTTCGTGTCGGTTCATCTTCATGTTCCCCCTTCAAAAAGGCATCGTCGACGCGAAGTCCGAACGATGCCCGCCAAAATAGCACTTACCCATTATAATTGAACGCTACTTGCGTCTCAAGTTCGCTTGCGCAGCCTTGAAATAGACGATGCTTCGGAACATTCGCCCTGCAAGGAGGATTGTTGAAAAAGAAGCTTTGCCGCGCCCGAAGGCGGAAGCAAAGCTTCTTGCAAAGGCAAGCTTATGAACCGAAACGAAGCGTTCGTCCTCAGCGCGTCCGGTTCTTCCAATCTTCGGCGAGCGCATGCGACACTTTCCAGATATCGCCCGCGCCCATCGTGATCACCAGGTCGCCGTCGGCGATGCGGTCCGTCAGATCGGCCAGCACTTCTTCTTTGGTCGCCAGATAACGGGCGTTCGGATTGCTGTTCTGCCGGATCAGTTCGGTCAGCGACGACGAATGCACGCCTTCGATCGGCTGTTCGCCGGCCGGCGAATAGATGTCGACGATAATCGCTTCGTCGGCGTCCGCGAACGCCCGGCTGAACGCGTCGAGCAGGAAGAACGTGCGCGTGTAACGCTGCGGCTGGAACACGGCCACGATCCGTTTGCCTGTCGACTTCGCCGCGCGAAGCGTCGCTTCGATCTCGGTCGGATGGTGCGCGTAATCGTCCACGACCAGCGCGCCGGCCGTATCGACCAACACTTGGAAGCGGCGCTTCGCGCCGTGGAACTTCGACAAGCCCTCCGCCGCTTCTTCGAACGGAATGCCGGCTTTGAGACAAGCAATCAGCGCGGCCGTCGCGTTGAACGCATTGTATTTGCCCGGCACGAACAAGTTGACGCGGCCCAATTCCCGGCCTTGCTCGCTGACGGTGAACGACGAGCGGCGGTCGCCCAATTCCAGATCGGAAATGCGGTAATCGACGTCTTCGCCCATGCCGTAGGTCACGAGGCGGCCCGTCAAACGCGGCATCAGTTCGCGCAGATTCTCGTCGTCGCCGCAGACGATCGCGTATCCGTCTTCGCGCGTCTGATTCAGGAACTGCACGTAAGCTTCCTTGATCTTCTCGAAGCTGCCGTCGTAATTCTCCAGATGGTCGGCTTCGATATTGGTCACGATGCTGATGTACGGATGGTATTGCAGGAACGTGCCGTCGCTCTCGTCGGCTTCCGCCACGACGTATTCGCTTTTGCCGGCTTTGGCGTTGGTGCCGAAGCCGACGATCTCTCCGCCGATGATGTAAGTCGGATCGACTCTGCATTCTTCCATCGCCAGCGCGGTCATCGACGAAGTGGTCGTTTTGCCGTGCGCGCCCGCGACGGCGATACCTTTGCGTTCGTTCAGGAGGCGGGCCAGCATCTGCGAACGATGCAGCGTCGGGATGCCGAGGCGCTGCGCTTCCACTCGTTCCACGTTGTCTTCCGGCAGCGCGGTCGAGTACACGACGGTGTCCGCTCCTTGCACATAAGCGGCGTTATGTCCGTAATGGATCTCCGCTCCGCCTTCCACCAAACGCTTGGTCAAGCTTTGTTCGGCCACGTCGGACCCCGTAATTTTATATCCCATTTCAAGCAAAACTCGCGCGATCGCGCTCATGCCGTAACCGCCGATGCCGATGAAATGGATGTGTTCGGTCTTATTCATCTTGCGTTTCACCAACCTTTCTCAGAATCGGCCTGCTGCAGCAATTGTGCACGCACGTCGGAAATCAAATATAAAGTGCCGGAAACGACCCCGAGGTCTTCCGGACCGATCGACGCTTCGAACCGGGCCAGCGCCGCGCGCCAGTCCGGCTCGACCGTAATCGCGAGTTCCGGCTTGGCGTATTCCGCCCGCAATCCTTCCGCGATTTCGGCCAATGCCGAAGCGTCCATCTTTTTGCGAAAATCCGGTTCCGTCACGATCAGTTCGTCGACCAGCGGCAGAATGGATTTGAAATAGTCTTCGTGGCTTTTGGTGGACAGCATGCCCATCATCAGCACCAGACGGCCGTACGTCCAGCCGCTTTGCAAGCTTTGCGCGAGCGCCGCCGCTCCTTCCGGATTATGCGCGCCGTCCATCAGAATGCGCGGCTCCCGGCGAACGAGTTCCATGCGTCCCGCCCAGAACGTCTCGGCGAACCCGGCGGCCGTCTTCTCGTCGTCGAGTTGGAACGCCATGTATTGGCGAAGCACTTCGAGCGCCATGAAAGCGCCGGCCGCGTTCTCCAACTGGTATTCTCCTCTCAGCGAAAGAGACAGGTCGAATTCGCGGAACGGTCCTCGGAAATGCAGGCTCTGCCCGTCTTCGCTGCCGGCCGTCTTCTCGTAAAAGAAGTTCTCGCCCGCCGCGTAACAGGTGCTTTTGCGCAGATTCGCGGTTTCTTTGATCACGCGCAACGCTTCCGGTTGGCTGACGCCGGTCACGACCGGAACGCCGGCTTTGATAATGCCCGCTTTCTCCGCCGCGATCTTCTCCAGCGTGTCGCCGAGAATGTCCATATGGTCATGGCCGACGTTCGTAATGACCGACACGATCGGATGCACGATGTTCGTCACGTCCATGCGTCCCCCGAGACCCGTTTCCCACACGACGACGTCGGGATAGCAGACGTCCGCGTAATACAGAATCGCGAGCGCGGTCGACACTTCGAACATCGTCGGCGAACCGAGCTCGGTCAAAGCGATCTCTTCCACCGCCGGTTTCAGGCGATTCGACAAGGCCAGCAGCGTCTCGTCCGGAATATCTTGTCCGTTATATTGAAAACGGTTCGTGAATTTGGTGATGTAAGGCGACGTGAACGTGCCGACGTCGTAACCGTTGCGGATCAGCGCGCCGGTCAGAAAAGCGCAGGTCGAACCTTTGCCGTTCGTGCCCGCGACGTGAATGAATTTGAGCCGGCGATGCGGATGCCCGAACAGCTCCATCAGACGCTCGATCCGTTCCAGCCCGGGACGGATGCCGAACGGAATGAGTCCGTTGATCCAATCCACGGCTTCCGCATAAGAAGTCAGGGGCGCCGAAGCGCCCCGATCGTTGTTGTCCATCGTGCCACCTTATCCTTTCAACTCGGCGATGCGAGCCAGCACCTTGTCGCGCTTGTCGGAGTAATCGGCTTGTTTGGCGCGTTCCTCTTCGATGACATGCGCCGGCGCTTTGGACGTGAAGCCCGGGTTGGACAGCTTTTTGTCGACGCGTTCCACTTCCGCGTTCAGCGTCTTGACTTCTTTCTCCAGACGGGCGATTTCTTGAGCGATATCGATCAGTCCCGCCAGCGGCAGATACAGTTCGGCTCCCGTGATCACCGACGTTACGGCTTTGTCCGGAGCTTGCAGATCCAGTCCGCTCGCGTAATCGGACGTGTTGCAGAAACGGCGGATATAGCCTTCGTTGGCGTTCAGGATTTCGAGCATTTCCGGCGAAGTCGCTTTGACGTTCAGCTCGATCTTTTTGCTCATCGGCACGTTGACTTCGGCGCGGATGTTGCGGACGGAACGGATGATATCCATCAGCAGTTCCATTTCGCGCGCGGCTTCGGCGTTCTCGAATTTCTCGTCGTAAGTCGGCCACTGGGCCAGCGTGATCGTCTCGCCGTCATGCGGCAGATGCTGCCAGATCTCTTCCGAGATGAACGGCATGAACGGATGGATCAGGCGCAGCGTGCGGTCGAGCACGTAAGCGAGCACGGACTGCGTTTTGGCTTTGGCAGCCGCGTCTTCGCCGTACAGCGAGAGCTTGGCGAATTCGATGTACCAGTCGCACAGATCGTCCCAGATGAAGTTGTACAGCAGTCGTCCCGTTTCGCCGAACTCGTACGAATCGATCAGACGCGTGATATCGCGGGCCGTCTCGTTCATGCGGTGCAGAATCCAGCGGTCCGCGGTCGTCAGGTCGCCCGTAATGTCGATCTGATCGTACGTGAAACCTTCGAGATTCATCAGCGCGAAACGCGAAGCGTTCCAGATCTTGTTCGCGAAGTTGCGGATCTGTTCGACGCGTTCCCAACGGAAGCGCAGGTCTTGTCCCGGCGTGATGCCCGTCGACAGCATGAAGCGCATCGCGTCCGCGCCGTATTTGTCGATGACTTCGAGCGGATCGACGCCGTTTCCGAGCGATTTGGACATTTTGCGTCCTTCGCTGTCGCGGACAAGGCCGTGGATCAGCGTATCTTTGAACGGCATTTTGCCGGTAAATTCGTAACCTTGGAAGATCATGCGCGATACCCAGAACGGAATGATGTCGTATCCCGTTACGAGCACGTCGACCGGATAGTAGCGTTTGAAATCTTCGCTGTTTTCGTCCGGCCAGCCCATCGTCGAGAACGGCCACAGCGCGGAGCTGAACCACGTATCGAGCACGTCGTTGTCCTGAACGAGATCGCCGCGGCCCAGTTTCTCGCGCGCTTCTTCTTCGCTCTTCGCTACGACCATCTCGCCCGTTTCTTGGGAATACCAAGCCGGAATGCGGTGCCCCCACCACAATTGACGCGAGATGCACCAATCGCGAACGTTCTCCATCCAATGCAGATACGTGCGTTCGAAGCGGTCCGGCACGAAATTGACGCCTTCGCCGTTCTTTTGCGCGGCGACGACCGGCTCGGCCAGCGGCTGCATTTTCACGAACCATTGGGTCGACAAATAAGGTTCGACGACGGCGTCGGTACGCTCGCTGTGGCCGACTTGATGCAGGTGGTCTTCGATCTTGATCAGCACGCCCTGCTCTTTGAGATCGGCGACGATCTTCTTGCGGCAGTCCGCGCGGTCCAGTCCTTCGTACGGACCGGCTTCGGCGTTCATGATGCCGCCTTCGTCCATCACCGTGATCTGCGGCAGATCATGACGCAGGCCGACTTCGAAGTCGTTAGGATCGTGCGCCGGCGTAATCTTCACCGCGCCGCTTCCGAATTCTTTCTCCACGTAGTCGTCGGCGATGACCGGAATCTCGCGGCCGATGATCGGCAGCACGAGGGTCTTCCCGATCATATCCGCATAACGCTCGTCTTCCGGGTGAACGGCTACGGCCGTATCGCCGAGCATCGTTTCCGGACGCGTCGTGGCGACCGTGATCGAACCGCTTCCGTCTTTGAGCGGATACTGCAGGTGATACAGATGTCCCTGCGTTTCTTTGTATTCGACTTCGATATCCGACAGCGCCGTACGAGCCGCCGGATCCCAGTTGATGATGCGTTTGCCGCGGTAGATCAAGCCTTTGTCGTACAGCTTGACGAAGACTTCTTTAACCGCGTCGGACAATCCTTCGTCCAGCGTGAAGCGTTCGCGCGAATAGTCGAGCGACAAACCGATCTTCGCCCACTGCGCTTTGATATTCGCGGCGTACGTTTCTTTCCATTCCCAAGTCTGCTCCAAAAATTTCTCGCGGCCCAGATCGTGGCGGCTGATGCCCTGCTCGCGCAGTTTCTGTTCGACTTTGGCCTGCGTCGCGATCCCCGCGTGGTCGGAACCCGGCAGCCAGAGCGCGTCGTATCCTTGCATGCGCTTCGCGCGAACCAGAATATCCTGAAGCGTGAAGTCCAGCGCGTGGCCGATATGCAGCACGCCCGTTACGTTCGGCGGCGGGATTACGATGGTGTAAGGCTTCGCTTCCGGCACGCGGCCGGCTTTGAAGAAACCGTTCTCCATCCAGTATGTGTACCATTTCTGCTCCGCGGACTTCGGATCGTAAGTCGTCGGCAGCGAGGTTTGATTTTCGTTGGCTTGAATATCCGACATCGGACAGCCCTCCCTGTTTTTGAAATGCGAATGTTGGGGTTAAAAAAGGCAATAAAAAAAGCCTTTCGTCGCAAAGGACGAAAGGACTTGCTTTCGCGGTACCACCTTTGTTCCGTGACTTGCTGGTTTTCGAAGAAAATCCAGAACAACTGGTCTTCGAAAATCCAAAAAAAGCCGCGGCACTCGTACGGATAACGGCCGTAAACCGGTTCTTCCTAGCTAATCGCACATTCGAAATCGAAGGCCGAAAAAAGGTTCAGAAGAACGACTCCCGGGCGACTTCGGTCAGCTTGTATCCTGCGGAATCTTCCAGCCTGCGAATTCCGCTCTCTGAAGGGCCTGCTGCCTACTCTTCCCGATCCTCGTCTGTAGAAAAGTTCATGAATATCCTCTATCATACCGTGAGCTTACGCACTCGTCAATGATTCTCCGCGAAATGTGCCACGTCATGTCAGACGGTCGAGCAGCCGCTCCATGTCTTCGGGCAAGGGATCGGATACTTCGATCCCTTCTCCGGTAAAAGGATGCGTAAAATCCAGCCGTTCTCCGTGCAGCGCCTGTCGGTTCAAAGGATCTTCCGGACCTCCGTACAAGACGTCGCCGATCAGCGGATGTCCGGCATGCGCCAGATGCACGCGGATCTGATGCGTGCGTCCGGTATCCAGCGTCAGCCGGACGAGGCTGGCGCGGCCGCCGGACAGATGGCGGACAAGCTCCACGCGCGTCCGCGCTTCCTGTCCGCCGGGGGATACCCGGCGGCGGCTCTTGTGATGGCGGTCGCGTCCGATGGGCGCGTCGATCGCGGTCAAGGACGGCGGGACTTTGCCCGCCGCGACCGCGAGATAGACGCGGCCGATGCCTTTTTCGCGCATTTGGGCGTCCAGCGCCAGCCGCGCGAACTCGCCTTTGGCGTAGAGCACGGGACCGGACGTGTATTCGTCCAGACGGTGCACATGGTGCACGGCGCAGGCTTCGCCGTGCATCTGGTAATGCGCGGCGACGAGGTTCGCCAGCGTCGCGCGCTGCGCGCGGCTGCCGTCGGGATGCACCGCGATCCCCGCGGGCTTGCGGACGACTAAGCAGAAGTCGTCCTCGTACAGGACTTCGATCCCGCTTTCTTCCCAAGCGGGATCGAAGCCGAGATCTTCGTCCGGGCGCAGCCGCAGCATCGCGCGGCCGCCCCGGACCTGCACTTCGCCCGCCGCGAGCAGGCGGCGGGCCAGCTTCTCGGGCACGCCGAGCGCAGCGGCGGCCCGGGCTTCAAGCCCGGCGGCCGCAGGCGCCGGGCGGCTCTCGCTCGCGGACGCTTCGGAGTCCGCGCCGGGTTCGCCGTCAGCCGCGCCCTCATTCGGCGCGGCTGACGGCGGCTCGGCCGGCAGCTTGCCGGCTTCGGCGCTCGGAACGCTCGCGTTCTCCGCTTCCGCGATTACCGCCCGGGTCGCTGCGCTTTTCGCCTCGGCGCTTGACGCGTCCGCCTTGTCCGCTTCCGGCTTATGTCCGTCCGCGAACCCGGCGGGCAGCGCCGTCTCGATCCATTCGCCGCGGCGCGTCCAGCTCCGCGCCATCAGAGCGACAGCAGCGCGCCGCGGTGCGCTTCGATCGTGGCGTCGATATCGGCGTCGCTGTGCACGCCCGAGACGAACATGCCTTCGAACTGCGACGGCGCCACGCTGACGCCGCGGTCGATCATCGCCGCGAAGTAGCGGCGGAACAGGGCCAGATCGCTCGCTTTGGCCGTGTCGTAGTCCACGACCGAACCTTCCGCGAAGAACGGGCAGACCATCGAACCGACCCGGTTGATCGTCACCGGAATCCCGGCTTCCCGGGCGTTTCGTTCGAAGCCCGCTTGCAGGCGCGCGCCGGCTTCTTCGAGCCGTTCGTAGACGGCCGGCGTCAGCAGTTTGAGCGTCGTGTAGCCCGCCGCCATCGCCAGCGGGTTGCCGCTGAGCGTACCGGCCTGATAGATCGGGCCGCTAGGAGCGACCTGCTCCATGATCTCGCGTTTGCCGCCGTAAGCGCCGACCGGCAGACCGCCGCCGATCACCTTGCCGAAGCAGGTCAGATCCGGCGTCACGCCGAAACGTCCTTGCGCGGAATTCAAGCCCACGCGGAAGCCGGTCATGACTTCGTCGAAGATCAGAAGGCTGCCGTAACGTTCCGTCGCTTCGCGCAGGCCTTCGAGGAAGCCCGGCCGCGGAGGCACGACGCCCATGTTGCCGGCGACCGGCTCGACGATGATGCAGGCGATCTGCTCGCCGAATTTTTCGAACGCCAGCTTGACCGCGTCGATATCGTTATAAGGCACGGTAATCGTATTGGAAGCCAGCGTTTCCGGTACCCCGGGACTGTCCGGCAGGCCGAGCGTCGCCACGCCCGAACCGGCTTTGATCAGCAGGCTGTCGCTGTGCCCGTGATACGAACCTTCGAACTTCAGAATCTTGTCGCGCTTGGTGATGCCGCGCGCCAGACGAATCACGCTGAGCGTCGCTTCCGTGCCGGAATTGACCATGCGCACGATGTCGACGGACGGAACGCGTTCGGCGACCAGCTTCGCCATCTCGGTCTCGAGCAGCGTCGGCGCGCCGAAACTCGTGCCTTTGGCCGCCGTTTCCTGAAGGGCGCGCACGACTTCGGGATGCGCATGGCCCATGATGAGCGGCCCCCACGAACCGACGTAATCGATAAAGACGTTGCCGTCGATGTCGTAGACGCGGGAACCTTCGCCCCGCTCGATGTAGATCGGCGTCAAGCCGACCGATTTGAAAGCCCGAACCGGGCTGTTAACGCCGCCGGGGATGTATTGTTTGGCTTCTTCGAAAGCGGCGCTCGAACGGGTATCGACCCGCTTGGATACGGATTCGCTCATGGAATCACTCCTCGATAATTAGTCCGACGAACCGGAGAAAAACGAGACTCCGGCTTCGGCTGCGGTACTTAATGCTGTTCTTCGCGCAGCCAGCGGGCCGCGTCTTTGGCATGATAAGTGATGATGATGTCCGCTCCGGCGCGTTTGAGTCCGGTGAGCAGTTCGAGCACGATGCCCCGCTCGTTGATCCAATTGTTGTTGGCCGCCGCTTTGACCATCGCGTATTCGCCGCTGACGTTATAAGCCACAAGCGGCAGATCGAATTCGTTTTTGATCGTGCGGATGATGTCCATATAGGCCATCGCAGGTTTGACCATCAGCATGTCCGCACCTTCCAGCACGTCGCTCTCCGCTTCGCGGATCGCTTCCAGCGCGTTCGCCGGGTCCATCTGATAGGTCTTGCGGTCGCCGAACTGCGGCGCCGAATCGGCGGCTTCGCGGAACGGGCCGTAGAACGCCGACGCGTATTTGACCGAATAGGCCATGATCGGAATCTGGTCGTATCCGGCGGCGTCGAGCCCTTCCCGGATCGCTTGAACGTAACCGTCCATCATGTTCGACGGCGCGATGATGTCCGCTCCCGCTTCCGCCTGCGATACGGCCGTGCGGACCAGCAGTTCCAGCGATTCGTCGTTAAGCACGTCGCCGTGAATATGGCCGTCGCGTTCAAACGTATGGACCATGCCGCAGTGGCCGTGATCGGTGAATTCGCACAAGCAGGTATCCGCTACGACCAGCAGGTCCGGATACCATTCTTTGATCTTGCGCGTCGCCTGCTGCACGATGCCGTCCTGCGCGTAAGCGCCCGTGCCCACGCTGTCTTTGGTCTCCGGAATGCCGAACAAGATCACCGCTTTGATGCCCAATCCGACGATCTCGTCGACTTCCGATCTCAGCGTGTCGAGCGAGAAGTTGTATACCCCCGGCATCGAGCTGATCTCGGTCTTGACGCCTTCTCCGTAAGTCACGAAGATCGGCATGATAAAATCGTTCGCGCTGATCGCGGTCTCCCGGACCATGCTCCGCAGCGCTGCGGTGCGACGCAAACGACGATGTCTGACAGTTGGAAATGCCATAATGAAAGACTCCTTTTTTAGAAAGAAATGGACCGGCCGCGACCGGCAAAAATCCGGCCGGTCCTTCGCGATGAAGGATTCCGGCCGCTTTATCTTACATACCCGATTCTCCGTGATCCGTCCCCGCTTTCCAGCCGCAGAGCGAATCCAACAGACTTTCGATCGTCGCTTCTTTGGCCAGCAGATCGACGCGCAAGCCGCTGTCTTCGGCGGTCTTGGCCGTCTGCGGACCGATGCAGGCGATCGTCGAACGGTTCAGCAGTTCGACGGCGTCGTCCGCGCCCATCCGCTTCAGTACCGCGAGCAGGTTGCGAACCGTGGACGAGCTGGTAAACGTCACCGCGTGCATTTTATCGTCTTGCAGCAGATCCAGCAGGTCCTCGTCGTCTTCGCCGGTCAATACCGTCTCGTAAGTATCGAGTTCGGTTACGCCGAGTCCCCGCTCTTGCAGCGTCTCGGACAACCAGCCGCGAGCCAGATCGCCTCTGGGCAGCAGCACGCGCTCGCCGGTAAGCAGCCGTTCGCCGTAAGCTTCGATCATCCCTTCGGCGTCGAAACGTTCCGGCGGCGCTTCGCAGCGGATGCCACGGCGACGCAGCGCTTCGATCGTCGCCGGTCCGACGGCCGCGATCTTCGCCCGATGCAGCGAACGGACGTCGAGTCCCGCTTCGTCCAGATGGCGAAAGAAATAATCGACGCCGTTCACGCTGGTGAAGAACACCCAGTCGTAGCTCTCGATCTCGCTCATCGCCAGCCGGATCTTCTCCAGCTTCTCTTCGCCCGCCGGCATGATCGTCTCGATCACCGGGAACTCGTAAGGCTCGCCGCCCAATTCCTCGATGCGGTCGACCAATTCGCTCGCTTGGCTGCGCGCGCGCGTGACCAGAATGCGCCGTCCGAACAAAGGCATCTGCTCGGCCCAACGCAGCCGTTCGCGCTGACCGACCACATCGCCGACGACGATGACCGCCGGCGGTTTGAAATCGCGTTCCGCCACTTTGTCCGCGATATCGGCCAACGTGCCGATCAGCGTCTCCTGCTCGGCGCGGGTACCCCAGCGGACAAGCGCGACCGGCGTCGAAGCCGGACGTCCGTGCTTCAGCAGCTGCGCGGAGATATGGCCGATCTGAGCCACGCCCATCATAAAGACCAGCGTTCCGGTCGCGTTCGTGACTTTGTCCCATTTGATCATCTTGTCCAGCTTCTCCGGATGTTCGTGTCCGGTGATGACGGAGAACGAAGAAGCCAAGTTGCGGTGCGTAACCGGAATGCCGGCATAAGCCGGGACCGCGATCGACGACGTGATGCCCGGCACGATCTCGTAACCGATGCCGTGCTTGCGAAGTTCTTCCGCTTCTTCGCCCACGCGGCCGAACACGGTCGGATCGCCGCCTTTGAGGCGAACGACGATATGGCCTTCCAACGCCAGCTCGACCAGCAGCTTGTTGATATCTTCCTGCTTCATGGTATGGCGTTCCGTGCGTTTGCCGACGTAAATTTTGCGCGCTCCCGGTTTCATCTGGCGCAGCAGCCGCGGGCTGGCGAGCCGGTCATAGACGACGACGTCCGCTTTTTTGATGCATTCCAGCCCTTTGAGCGTGATCAATTTGGCGTCGCCGGGACCGGCTCCGACCAGATATACTTTGCCTGTTGTCATTCCAGTTCAGCCCCTTGCCTGTTCGAGAATCCGGTCCGCGCCTTTGGCGGCCAATTTGCCTGCGACCTGAAGCCCGAGTTCCGTCGGATCGGTTCCTTCCGCGGTTTCTTTGAGCAGCAGGCTGCCGTCCGGCATCCCGACGAGGCCGGTCAGCGAGACGGTCTTGCCGTCTTCGCGAAGCACGGCGTAAGCGCCGATCGGCACTTGGCAGCCGCCGTTCAGCGCGGCCAGCAGCGAGCGCTCCGCTTGGACCGTGCGGGCCGTATCTTCGTCCTGATAGCGGCGAAGCAGCTCCAGCAGTCCGGCGTCGTCGGCGCGGCATTCGATGCCGAGCGCTCCCTGTCCGACCGCGGGCAAGCAGACCTCGACCGGCAGATACGAAGTGATCCGGTCTTCCCAACCCATGCGCTTCAGTCCGGCCGCGGCCAACAGAATCGCGTCGAACCCTTCGGTCTCCAATTTGCGCAGCCGGGAATCGATATTGCCGCGAATCCATTCCAGCTGCAGATCGGGCCGGTAAGCCAACAGTTGGCTGGAACGGCGCAGGCTGCTGGTTCCGACCTTCGCCCCGCGGGGCAGCCCGTCCAGATCCACGCCTTCGCGCGAAATCAGACAGTCCCGGGCATCCTGCCGAAGCGGCACCGCGCCGTTGATCAACCCTTCCGGCAGTTCGGACGGCATGTCTTTCATGCTGTGCACGGCCATATCGATCTCGCCGTTCAACAGCGCTTGTTCGATCTCTTTGACGAACAAACCTTTGCCGCCGACTTTCGACAGCGTCACGTCCAGAATCCGGTCGCCTTTGGTCACGATCTTTTTTACTTCGAAACGAAAAGCCAATCCCGCTTCCTCCGTCAGTTTCTCCAACGCTTCGATCACTTGATGGGTCTGGGTCAGAGCCAGCGCGCTCTGGCGCGATCCTACTACGATTGTCCGCAATTCCGTTGTCATTCCCGTTATTCCTCCCGCTCTTTCTCGATCCATGCGGCGGCTTCTGCTTCGCTCCACGGCACGAACTTGTCTTGTCTAATCTGGTCCAGTATATCGGTTTCCGCCAATTTTCGCATCAAGCGGTGCCGGACTTCCGGCTCGTTTACCGCTTCCCGCACCCGTCCGCGCATCACGTAAAGAAACTCGGCGTACGTTTCGTATTCGTCGCCGAAACGTTCGTCGAGTTCCCGAATCAGCGCGGACGCCGCGGAAGGACCGGCTCCGGACGTCGAAGCCGCCACGATCAGCCTTCCCCGCCGCAAAACGGCCGGATGAATAAAGTTTCCTTGCTGCGCGCGGCTGGCCACGTTCGTCAGCGCGCCCGCTTCCTTCGCCGCCGCCGAGATCCGGTCGTTCAGCGTTTCGTCGCCGCTTGCCGCATAGACGAGCCGGTAGCCCGCGGCGTCTTGTTCCGAAGCCTCGCGCCTCAACCAACGAAGCCGGCCCGCTTCTTCCAGCTCCCTAATCTCCCGCACGGCTTCCGGACTGATCACGGTCAGATCCGCGCCTGCCGCAGCCAACTGCCCGGCTTTGCGGCCCGCGATCTTCCCTCCGCCGACCAGCAGCGTCTTCATTCCTTCGACATCCAGCATAATCGGCATGTATTCGCCCATTTCCGGCTCAGCCTCCGTTCCACTTGTGATATTCGGAGAACGCGTTGCTGAGCAAGTTGACGATCACGAGCGCGTAACCGACCAGCGTCCATTTGGCGATCGAAAAGCCCGAGTATTTGCGCGTGCGTTTAAGCAGAAAATACAATCCGTACACGGCCAAAGCCGCAAACGTGGTGATGCCTTTGACGTCCAGCAGCATCTCCCAACGCCGCTGCGCCACGATCAGCAAGAACGCGACGAGCAGGGACACGATCAGCAGAGGCGTTCCGGTCAAGACCGACAGATGCGCCCAACGTTCCGTCTGTTCCAGACTCGGCAGCCGGCGAACCGTATCGTTCCATTTTTTCTTTTTGAGCATCGCATACAGAAAAAGGTACAAGATGCCGAACACCGCGGCGATCGTCAACGCCACGAGGCTTAGATTCGCCAGCACCACGTGCAGGATCAGCAGCAGCTTCTGCGTATAGCCGATATGTTCGGCGTGCGCGCCTACCGGGAACCAGAACTCGTTCAGCACGCTGGCCGTAAAGCCGACGATGCCCAACAGCAGCACGACGAATTCGGCTTTTTGCGTCAGCGCAAGCGCGAATCCCGCCGCCGTCAGCACGAAGACGAACAGAAACAAGAAATCGTAGACGGAAAACAGCGGCGGCCGGCTCTCGATCACGGTGCGAACCGCGATCACGGAAAATTGCAGCAGCGCCGTTACGCCAAGAAGCCCCGCGCCGATCCGCCGGGATCTCACGCTGCGGCTTACGCAATCGGAGAAATAGAACAGAAGGCTCAGGGCATAAATGTAAATCATCAACTCGATCAAACTCGCAAGCAGCAGCATGCCGTTCACCTGCCTAGAGAACTGCCGGACGCAGGGCAAAAACCGGGGTGTCCGCAGTCTTTTTGGTCGCTTCCGAAGTCTCGGCCGATTCCGCTTCTTCCAGTCTCGACTCCAGCGCGAAAATCTTCGTAAACATCTCGACGGCTTCCGCGCCGTCGCGATCGGCGGCCATTTCTTTGACCCGGTTGATCGGATCGTGCATCATTTGATTCGCTACGCTTTTCATCAAGCGGCTGATCACTTTGCGTTGACGCTCGTCCAATTCCGGCAGCTTGTTGAACAGACTCTCGAGCGTATCCTGATGGATATCGCTCGCTTTCTCTTGAAGCGCGCGAATCACGGGGCGGACGCCCAGCGTCTTCAGCCAACCGTAGAAGTTATCGGATTCCTGCGCGATCATCTTCTCGATCTTCAGGGCTTCGGCCCGGCGCAGTTCCATATTGCTCTCCACGATGCCTTCGAGGTCGTCGATATCGTAGAGGAAAACGCCCGGCAGCTCGGCGATCGCCGGATCGATGTCCCGCGGCACGGCGATATCGATCATGAACAGCGGACGCGAACGACGGACCGCCGCCAGATTCTTCGCCTGTTCGCGCGTCAGCACGTAATCGGAAGCGCCGGTCGAACTGATGACGATATCGACTTCGCTCAGCATCGCCACGCCTTCCTCTATCGTGCAAGGCACGCCGTTGAACTTGCCAGCCAATTCCCGCGCCTTATCCAGCGTACGGTTAGCCACGATAACCTGCGCGGCGCCGCTGGCGTACAGATGCTTCACCGTCAGCTCGCTCATCTTGCCCGCGCCGAGAATCAGCACTTTTTTGTCGGTAAACATGCCGAAGATGCGTTTACCGAGCTCGATCGCCGCGTAGCTGACCGATACCGCATTCTCGCCGATCGACGTCTCGGAGTGGGCGCGTTTGCCCAGCGTCACCGCCTGCTTGAACAGCATGTTGAACCAAGTTCCGGTCGCTTTCTCGGCCTGCGCGGTCAGAAACGCTTGTTTGACCTGTCCGAGAATCTGCGTTTCGCCGAGCACCATCGAATCGAGTCCGCAGACGACTCTCATCAGATGATCGACCGCCTGCTCGTCTTCGTAAATATATAAATGCTGCGTGAAATCGGCTTTCGGAATGCCGAACCACTGCTCCATGAAGTTACGGATGTAGAACGCGCACATATGCAGCCGGTCCACTACGACGTACAATTCGGTCCGGTTGCAAGTGCCGACGATCACGCCTTCCAGCACGCTTTTGGTTTCTTTGAGGCGCTCCAGCGCTTCCGGAAGGTCTTGGTCCGCAATGGCAAACCGTTCTCTGATGTCGATCGGAGCCGTCCGGTAATTCAATCCGACTACCATAATGTGCATAACAAGTTCACCGCCTGATCTGGGATTGCTGCTAAAAAGAATAAACACAAACCGTCATAAACAAACTATATAAAGTATATCACAGCGTATTCGCATAATTGGAAGAATTAAATGAAATGTTTATGAATGTTTGGATGTAAACAATCTTTTTTCAGGCTTCCAATATAAATAAACGCCGGGCTTCTTGGCGCAGCAGCCGATCGATCCGAAGCTTTTCTTCATCCGAAATGCCGTTTCGCCGGCGATCCAGCAGCAGGTCCACCCGCAGGCGGATCTCTTCGATCTCTTTCTCGATATCGGTCGTACGGAAGCGATATTCAAGTTCGGGCACTTGATCGCGATGTTCGAACACCAGACGGCTGGCTCCGCCCGTCAACTCGATGATTCTTCGCACCGATCCGTCCGCGTAGAAGTCGAGCATAACGAATCCGGGGTAAATCCGGCGGATCATTCCCGCGCCTTTGAACATGACGAATAATTGACGCACGAGATGCGTGAGGCGAGGATTGACCAGACGGCAAGACAATTCGCAGACGAAGAGGTTTCTCCGCCGGTCGAACGGCAGGCAGACGCCTTCGCCGCTCTCGTCTTCCAGCACGATCTCGCGGCTTCCGCCGTCGAGAATCCGAACCCGGCAGCGGATGCGCGGGTCCTGAACGTGCTGAAGAAATTTCGACATCTGGCTCTCCGGCAGCAATAAACGGGCCTTAACGAATTCCGTAGCTAAACGCTGCGCCATGGCGAATCCCCTCGATTCCTCAAGATGGGTAGACGAACTTAACTTTATTATACCCGTTAAACGCCAAAAGACGGCTCCGTCGCCGGAGACGCCTTTTCCGCAAATCTTTGCTTATTCCGCCGCATAAACGGTTTTTGTAAGCGTTTTACAGCAGATTGCTTCATGTTTCTTTCGGTTGCGCGATCTTACGCGAACCCTGCCTTATTCGGCAGGTTCGTCTTCGAAAGTTTCGGGCTGCGCGGCTTCTTTTTCCGCTGCGCGCTGCTCAAGCGTCTTCAGCTCGCCCAAGTAGCCTTCGAGCACGCTCCACAGCTCCTCTTTGCCCATATCGTTCTCGGAAGAGAACATGACGAGCGGATCGCCGGGACGCATGCCCAGATCCTGTTTGATGACTTTCGCGTGTTTCTGCCATTTCGTTTTCGGCACTTTATCCGCTTTGGTCGTGACTACGCAGATCGGACGTTCGTAATGGCTCAGCCATTCGTACATTTTGACGTCGTCTTTGCTCGGCGGATGACGAAGATCGACGACCATCACGACGAGCTTCAGCGTTTCGCGCTCGAGCAGATACGCTTCGATCATGTGGCCCCATGCTTCCCGCTGCTGCTTCGATACTTTCGCGAAGCCGTAACCCGGGAAATCGACGAAAAAGAACGAGCGATTGACCAAATAATAGTTCATATGCTGCGTCTTGCCCGGCACGGAACTGGTCCGAGCCAAATTTTTGCGCCGCAGCATGCGGTTAATCAGCGACGACTTGCCGACGTTGGAACGTCCGGCAAGCGCGATCTCCGGCAGGCCGTCCTCGGGATATTGTTTCGGGCCGACGGCACTGATCATAAATTCGGAACTTGTTACATTCATTAGGTTAAAATCCTCTCCGAACCGTTCCGGCCGCTCTTCGCCAAGATCCCGCATACGCGAAATCTGTTTTTTGCGAGCAGCCGACCCGGTTGATTGCTTAGTTTCTTCAATGGGCTTAATGCGTTTGCGCGGCGGCTTCCGTATCCGCTTGAGCCGATCCGGCCAACAACGCGTGTTCGAGCACCTGATCCATATGCGAGACGGGCACGAACTGCACCGCTTCTTTCACGCTGTCCGGAATATCGCGCAGATCCCGTTCGTTGTCGGCGGGAAGCAGCACTTTGGTATATCCCGCACGGTGAGCCGCAAGCGACTTCTCTTTGAGGCCGCCGATCGGCAGAACGCGGCCGCGAAGCGTGACTTCGCCGGTCATGGCGACGTCTTTGGATACCGGCCGTCCCGTCAGCGCCGAGATCAGCGCGGTAGCGAGCGTAATGCCGGCCGAAGGTCCGTCTTTGGGAACGGCGCCTTCCGGAATATGAATATGCACGTCGTTTTTCTCGTGGAACTGTCCGTCGATGCCGAGCTGCCGAGCCCGGGAACGGGTATAACTGAACGCCGCTTGAGCGGATTCTTTCATGACGTCGCCCAGTTTGCCGGTGAGGGTCAGTTTGCCGCTGCCCGGCAGTACGCTGACTTCGATCGTCAACGTCTCGCCGCCGACTTCGGTCCATGCCAGCCCCGTCGCGCTGCCGACCTGATCTTCCGCTTCGGCGAGGCCGTAACGGAATCTCGGATTGCCGAGGTATTCTTTTAACGATCCTCGAGTCACTTCGACCGTTTCGCGGACTCCCGATACCAACTGCTTGGCCGCTTTGCGGCAGATCGCGGCGATCTGCTGTTCGAGATTGCGGACGCCCGACTCGCGCGTATATTCGCGAACGATCTGGAGCAGCACTTCTTCCGGCAGATCCAACTTTTCTTCGTCCAGACCATGTTCCCGTTTTTGCTTCGGCAGCAAATAGCGTTTGGCGATCTCGAGCTTCTCCAACTCCGTATAACCGGGGATGTTCAAGACTTCCATCCGGTCCAGCAGCGGACGCGGAATCCCCTGCAGCATGTTGGCCGTCGTCACGAACATCACTTTCGACAGATCATAAGGAATCTCGACGAAATGGTCGCTGAACGTATTGTTCTGCTCGGGATCGAGCACTTCGAGCAGCGCGGCCGACGGATCTCCCCGGAAGTCCGACGCCATCTTATCGATCTCGTCGAGCAGGAATACCGGATTGCTGCTGCCGGCGGTGCGCATGCCTTGCAGGATGCGCCCCGGCATGGCGCCTACGTAGGTCCGGCGATGACCGCGGATCTCCGCTTCGTCTCGCACGCCTCCCAGCGAGATGCGCACGAATTCCCGGCCGAGCGAACGCGCGATCGAACGGGCCAACGAAGTTTTGCCGACGCCCGGAGGCCCTACCAGACACAGAATCGGTCCTTTGAGCTTCTTGACGAGCTGCTGAACGGCCAGATATTCCAACACGCGCTCTTTGGGCTTCTCGAGGCCGTAATGATCTTCGTTCAGAATGTCTTCGGCCCGAACGATATCCAGTACGTCTTCGGTCTCTTTGCTCCACGGAAGCGCCAACAGCCAATCGACATAACCGCGAATGATGCCGCCTTCGGCGGCGCTGGTCGGCATCCGTTCCAGACGGTCGATCTCTTTCTTGATCCGCTCGTGCACTTTCTCCGGGAAATTCCCGTTCTCCAGTTGTTCGCGCAGTTCTTCGACCTCGCCTGCCCGGCCTTCCTTCTCGCCCAACTCTTTTTGAATCGCCTTCATTTGCTCGCGCAGGTAATATTCCTTCTGCGTTTTCTCCATCTGCTTCTTCACGCGCTGGCCGATCTTGCGTTCCAGCTCCAGCACTTCGCGTTCGTTATTCAGCAGATCGAGCAGCTTCTCCAGGCGCGCGCGGAATTCTACCGTTTCGAGAATCGCCTGCTTGTCTTTGATCTTGAGCGGAAGATGGCTCGTGATCACGTCGGCCAGTCGACCCGGCTCGTCGATGTCCGATACCGCGGCAAGCGTCTCGGGAGTAACCTTTTTGGATAAATTGATGTAATGTTCGAATTGAGTGAGCACGGTACGCATCAACGCGTCGATCTCCGGATCTTCCGCGTCGGGTTCGGGCAGTTCGCGGGCATACACTTCGTAGAATTCGGTATTGTCCTCGATATACTCCAACACTTCGGCGCGTTCCAGACCTTCGACCAATACACGAATCGTGCCGTTCGGCAGCTTAAGCATCTGTCTGACTTTGGCTACCGTCCCGATTCGGAATATATCATCCTGCGCCGGTTCCTCGATATTCACCTCGGATTGCGAGCAGAGAAGAATCAAATGATCGTCGACCATCGCCTTTTCCAGCGCCTTGACCGAGCGTTCCCGTCCGACATCCAGATGAAGCACCATACTCGGATAGACGAGAAGCCCCCGCAAAGGCAGCAACGGAAAACGGCGGTTTTTCTGTTTGTTCAATCCCATCGTTTTCACACCCCTCAAAAGGCTTGTCGCGCTTATCGCGTTTTATTTGGGCCACGCGATAAGCGGCATGCGGCATTTATTCGTGTGTTAAGTGTAGCATAGGAACATGCGAGGCACAAAGCGCGCAAAAAGGCGGTCTCTGCCGCCCTTCGTCCCAAAACTTCCGGTACAAAAAGGCGGCCTGCCGGGCTTTGCCGGCAAACCGCCTATAAGGTCATCCGATTGCGCCGACTCGCTTGAGCGACGCGGGTCTTGGCCGCCGCTGAAAGCAAGGCGACGCGGACCTCGGATCAAGAGTCGACAAGCTATTAAGCTTCGACTTTCGAAGCTTTCGGTTGATGACGTTCCTCGCGGCCCGGAATCTGTCCCGTTGCTTCATAAGCAACCACGATCGCGTCGATTTCTTTTTTCAATTCCTCGACCATATCGGCTTCGGGAACTTTACGGATCATCTTGCCGTAACGGAACAACAATCCTTCGCCGCGAGCTCCGGCGATGCCGATATCCGCTTCGCGCGCTTCGCCCGGACCGTTGACCGCGCAGCCGAGCACGGAGACTTTGATCGGAACTTTGATCTTGGAAATATATTCTTCGACTTCGTTCGCGATCGAGAACAAGTCGATATCCAGACGGCCGCAGGTCGGGCAGGAGACCAGCGTCGCCGCGTTCGTGATCAGACCGAAGGTCTTCAGCAGTTCGCGGGCGACTTTGACTTCTTCGACCGGATCGGCGCTGAGCGAGATGCGCACGGTGGAACCGATACCCATCGACAGCAGCGCGCCGATGCCGGCCGAACTTTTGATCGTGCCCGCATGCAGCGTCCCGGCTTCCGTGATGCCGAGGTGCAGCGGATAAGGAATGACCTGCGCGGCTTTGCTGTAAGCTTCGATAGCCATCGGCACGTCGGACGCTTTCAGCGAGACGATGATGTCGTGGAAATCGAGCTCTTCCAGAATTCCGATATGGAACAAGGCGCTTTCGACCATCGCGTCGGCTGTCGGATACCCGTACTTTTCGAGCAGATGGTTTTCGAGCGAACCCGCATTAACGCCGATCCGGATCGGAATACCTTTGTCTTTGCACGCTTTGACGACGGCTTCGACCTTCTCGCGTTTGCCGATATTGCCCGGATTGATCCGGACTTTATCGATGCCGTTCTCGATCGCTTTGAGCGCCAGCTTATAGTTGAAATGAATATCGGCGACCAGCGGAATATGAATGCGTTTCTTGATTTCTTTGATCGCGTCGGCGGCTTCGTCGTTATTGACGGTTACCCGCACGACCTGACAGCCGGCTTCTTCCAGACGAAGAATCTCGGCGACCGTCGCTTCCACATCGGCCGTCTTGGTCGTGCACATGCTCTGAATGATCACTTCGTCGCTGCCGCCAATAACCAGATTGCCCACTTTTACGGGCCGTGTCTGATGTCTTAAATACATTTCGTTCGACCTCCAAATCGGAACAAGCAAGATAACGTCCTTCACGGACGAGGAATACGGCATTTGCTGTCTTAGCGGCTATTCGTACTCATAACAAACCGGCCAAACCATCTATAGGGTTGACCGGCTCGGCATGAGACCTATGCGAAAGAAGAAAACGCCTTAGGCGCTTTCTTCCCGTTTTTTGTTTTTGGCGCCCAGTTCGGGCACGACTTTCTCGCGAACGACTTTCTCCGTGATGACGCATTCGGTCACGTCTTCGCGCGAAGGCACTTCGTACATGACGTCCAGCATCAAGCCTTCGATGATCGCTCTCAGACCGCGGGCACCGGTATTGCGTTTGATCGCTTCTTCGGCGATTGCGCGCAGCGCGGCGTCTTCGAACTCGAGATTGACGTTGTCCATCTCAAGCAGCTTCTTGTACTGCTTGGTCAGGGCGTTCTTCGGCTCGGACAGGATGCGAACCAGCGTCTCTTCGTCCAGCGGAGCCAGCGTCGAGATGACCGGGAGACGACCGACGAATTCCGGAATCAGACCGAATTTGAGCAGGTCTTCCGGCAGCGCCATCATCAGGTATTCGCCTGCTTTCAGATCGCGTTGGCCTTCGCCTTCGGCGTTGAAACCGATGACTTTTTTGCCGATCCGACGTTTGATCATTTGCTCGAGGCCGTCGAAAGCGCCGCCGCAGATGAACAAGATGTTCGTCGTGTCGATCTGAATGAATTCTTGATGAGGGTGTTTGCGTCCGCCTTGCGGAGGAACGGAAGCTACCGTACCTTCGAGGATTTTCAGCAGGGCCTGCTGAACGCCTTCGCCGGATACGTCGCGAGTGATCGAAGGGTTCTCCGATTTGCGCGCTACTTTATCGATTTCGTCGATATAGATAATGCCGCGTTCGGCTTTCTCCACATCGTAATCGGCAGCTTGAATCAGCTTGAGCAGGATGTTCTCCACGTCTTCACCGACATAACCGGCTTCCGTGAGGGAAGTGGCGTCCGCGATCGCGAACGGAACGTTGAGGATGCGGGCCATCGTTTGCGCGAGCAGCGTTTTACCGGAACCGGTAGGTCCGATCAACATGATATTGCTCTTTTGCAGTTCGACGTCTTCCGATTTGCTCTGCGCGTTGATCCGTTTGTAGTGGTTGTATACGGCAACGGACAAAGATTTCTTCGCTTGGTCTTGGCCAATGACGTATTGGTCGAGAATCGCGCGGATTTCTTGCGGCTTCGGAATGTCTTTCAGATCGACTTCCTCTTCATGCCCCAATTCCTCTTCGACGATCTCCGTGCAGAGTTCGATGCATTCGTCGCAAATATATACGCCGGGTCCGGCAACCAGCTTGCGTACCTGCTCCTGCGTTTTTCCGCAGAAGGAGCACTTCAGCTGACCTTTTTCTTCATTAAATTTAAACATCTAACCACCCCTTCGAGGATTAAGGATTAATCGGTCGCTCAAGAACTTTGTCGATCAGTCCGTAAGACTTCGCTTCTTCGGCGCTCATGAAGAAGTCGCGGTCCGTGTCCCGCTCGATTTTCTCAAGGGGCTGACCTGTCGTATCCACATAGATCTTGTTCAGCTTCTGCTTCGTCTTGATGATCCAATCGGTGTGGATCCAGATATCCGAAGCTTGTCCGCTAACGCCGCCGAGCGGCTGGTGAATCATCACTTCGCTGTTCGGCAGCGCGAAACGCTTGCCCGGCGCGCCCGCCGTCAGCAGAAGAGAGCCCATGCTTGCCGCCATCCCGACGCAGATCGTGGATACATCCGGCTTAATGTATTGCATTGTATCATATATACCCATGCCCGCAGTTACAGAACCACCGGGGGAGTTAATGTACAAGTAGATGTCTTTCTCGGGATCTTCCGCTGCCAGGAACAGCAGTTGGGCGATAATCAGGTTGGCTACGTGATCGTCGATCGCATCGCCAAGCAGAATGATCCGGTCCTTGAGCAGCCTCGAATAAATATCGTAAGAACGCTCGCCGCGGCTTGTAGATTCAACAACTGTAGGGACTAAACTCATGCGATCAACCTCGCTTTCTTGGAACAAAGTCTGAAGGAGCAGTGGACCTCTTCGGCCGTGCTTTTATCCTACGCTTCTAGTTTACCATTTTCAAATGCCGATGTCATTTTTCGCTGCAAGAAATCGCATCCCTAACCGGAACGAGAGCAAAAAACCTGCTTTTGGCAAGTACAAAACAAAAAGCAAGGCACGCATAAGATCATACGTGCCTTGCCTATCCAAGTCAAGTACTCGGCTTACTCAGCGGAAGCCGCGACTTCTTTGCTGTTTTCGAGCAGGAATTCGATCGTCTTGCGCAGAGCGATCTCGTCGTTCAGGCTAGCGAGCGAACCGTTAGCGCCGAGGATGCTGCGGATTTCGTCGATGCTGCGTTTGTACATGTCAGCCATCGTTTGCAGTTCTTTTTCGATGTCTTCTTCCGAAGCCGCGATGCCTTCTTCTTTGGCGATCGCTTCGAGAACGAGGTTGTTCAGTACGCGCTTCTCGGCATCGGATTTCATTTGTTCGCGCAGATCTTCAGCCGTTTGACCGGAGAAGCTCGTGTACATTTCCAGGTTCATGCCTTGTTGACGCAGACGGTTGTCGAAATCGCGCATCATGTTCTCGACTTCGCTGCTCACCATAGCTTCCGGAATTTCCACTTCTGCCGCCGCGGCAACCGCTTCGACTACCGCGTTTTCGCGCGCAGCGTCGTTTTCGCGTTTTTTGCGATCCGCGATTTGCGTTTTGAGGTCTTCTTTATATTCGTCGAGCGTTTCGAATTCGCTAACGTCTTTGGCGAACTCGTCGTCCAGCTCAGGAAGTTGTTTGCGTTTGATTTCGTGCAGTTTCACTTTGAACACGGCTTCTTTGCCGGCCAGTTCCGCCGCATGGTACGCTTCCGGGAACGTCACGTTGACGTCTTTGGAATCGCCCGTGGACATGCCTACGACCTGCTCTTCGAAGCCCGGGATGAACGAACCCGATCCGAGTTCGAGCGAATAGTTCTCGGCTTTGCCGCCTTCGAACGCTTCGTCGCCTACGTATCCGTCGAAGTCGATCGATACGACGTCGCCGTTCGCTGCCGCTTCGTCGTCAACCACGACGAGCTCGGCATGACGGTTCTGGAGACGTTCCAGTTCGGCCGCGATTTCTTCGTCGTTTACGTCGACTTCCGTTACCGGAACTTCGACGCCTTTGTATTCGCCCAGTTTCACTTCCGGCTTAACGATTACTTTCGCTTTGAATTTCAGCGTTTGGCCTTTGCCGAATTGTTCGATGTCGATTTCAGGACGATCGACCGGGAAGATTCCCGCTTCTTCTACCGCTTCGCTGTAAGCTTCCGGCAGCAGGATGTCGATGGCGTCGTTGTACAGGCTTTCCACGCCGAAACGCGCTTCGAAGATCGACCGCGGCACTTTGCCTTTGCGGAAGCCCGGAACGTTCGCTTTTTTCACGACTTTTTGGAATGCTTTATCAAGCGCGGCTTCAACGCGTTCTGCGGCTACTTCGACTTCCAGAACGCCAAGGTTTTTCTCGGTTTTTTCCCAACTTGCTGTCATATTGAGTATTCCCCTCCAACAATTAGCTATCAATTAAGTTAATTTAACATACTGCTTTCACGCTCGCAACAACCATACCATCATAACCAAATTCCCGCGGGATTTCAAGCGTCTGCACGCTTCCCGTCTCAAATGGAGCGCTTTCGCCCGTTATCCTCTCGCCATGCCGCCGCGCGAAAACGTCTTGAGCGCTTTTTCCGCGCGCTCGCAGCGGAATCGAAGTTCCCCCGTGATGCCGTACGCTTCCCGAATCTCTTCGGCCCGTCCTCCGCCTTCCACCGCTTCGGAAGCCTGCGCGTGAAGCGCGGCCGCCCAAGCGTCGAGTTCGTTCTCCTCGCCGCGGATCAGCACGGCATAATCGTTCGTGCCGTAAGACGCCATCATGAACTGCATCCACAGTTCCCGGGCGAAATAAAAGAGCGAAGGATCGCCGCTGTCCGTCTGATCGGCGACCCGGACCAGCACGTCGTCGACCGCGGGCGGAAATTCCTGAGGCGTCAGCGGCGTGCGTTCGATCTCCAATTCCAGCAAAGCGCCGTCGCGGCGCAGGGTAACGCCTCCCGACGCCCCTCGCCGGCGCAGCGTCTGAAGCACCCGGAATTGCAGCAGAGGATGCAGCGGCTCGTTCTCCAGCCAGTTCGCGAGCTCGGCGTCCGTATCGCTTCCTTCCAGATAAGCGAGCTGTTCCAGCGCGATCTGCCCTTTCTCGGTCAGCGGCTCCGCCTTCGCGCGGCGCAGCAGTTCCGCTTCGTAACCGGAATCCTCGCGCTGCTTCTCGAGCGTGCGGCGGCGCAGCGTCTCGGAACGGTCTTCCGGTTCTTCGCCGGCCAGCACGGCTTCGTTGCCGTAAGCATCTTCGGATCCTCCGGGAAAAGCGACGCGCAGCCAATCGAGCAGCGTGCTCCATTCTTGACGGCGCTGTTCGTTCTGGCCTTCGCAGCCGAGCAGAAATTCCAACGTCTCCATCGCTTCGCCGTAACGTTCGGTCTCCAGCATGCGGGTGACCTGTTCTTGATAATGGTCGACCGTTCGCGGGAGCAACACGACGCCTCCCCTGCCGGATTTTCGTGTCGAATCGATAAGTCAACCCTCCTTCCGCTCGCAAGATCATCGTGAGGCTAAATTATAGCACAATCGCGATTGCCGCGTCTTGCGGACTCCGAACGGAGAATTCGATGGAACGCGCAATATATAGGTAAGGAAACCGCGGCACATGTTCGCAGCAGACTTTTTCTCGAATTTGCTTGCATAATCGCCTCGTGCATGATATATTATTTTCTGTTCTGTTTTTCACTTTTTTGTCCCAGTAGCTCAGTTGGATAGAGCATGCGCCTTCTAAGCGCACGGTCGGGGGTTCGAATCCCTCCTGGGACGTAAAAGTTAAAAGGCACCCTTCGCGGGTGCCTTTTTCTATGTCCGGAATCCCGAGCTTTACGCGCTTGCGGTCGCCCGTTCGTTTACATCGACGGCGGCGTCGGCGGTTTGGGCGCGGTCGGTCCCGAAGGTCCGGAAGGCGAGGTCGGAGGGCGGGAAGGCGTCGAAGGATTGGACGGGTTCGAAGGCGACGTGCTCGAATTGCCCGAATTCGAAGACGACGCTTTGGTCAGCAGCACGCGATTGCCGTTCTTGTCCCATTTCAGATCGACATCCAGCAGATCGGCCGCCACGCGGACCGGGATCATCGTCTTGTTCTCGTAAGACAGCGGAGCGGCTTGCAGCGTGATGTTCTGCCCGTTGCGCCGGGCATCCCGGCTGCCCAACGTCAAGACGATGCGATCGTTACTGCCGCCGCCCGTGATCGTCACCGTTTTCCACGTCTTGTTGTAACGGAACGTATAACCGCCCAACGATTTGAGATCGGTCAGCGTCAGATAAGTCAGACCGTTCCGCACCATGACTTCTCCGGAAGCGATCCGCCCGTTTATGTACACGGTCGTCGCGGCGGCCGAAGCCGTGTTTCCGCCCGGCGCGGCCGCCAGAGGCGCGATCAGCGCGGCTATGGCGGCCGCGATCAGCGTCTTTTTGGCTTTTCCCTCGAAAATCCTGTTCATTTCGATGTATCCCCCTCTCGTCATACCGTTTTATAACCGCCCTAATCCCGCTTCAATCGATTCCGAACGCTTCCTTCCCGAAACGCGAAAAACCGCCCGCGCATGCGCGTCGGGCGGCCGAATCCGGCGATTCTTTTTCGATATACAGCCGAAAGGCTTGTTTGGTTCTATCGGGATTGCACCTTGTACGTATGTGTCTTATGAGGCGCATAGAACGTGCCTTCCACTTCGACGATATCGTCTTGGTTCAGACGGTCCACTTCGACGATCGTCCGCGGCGGATACGGTCCCGCTCCCCACAGCTCTTCCTGAATTTTGTTCACGATCGGACGATAGCGGTACATGTCCGTCGTATACACCACGATCCGCGTCGCGTCGCGCAGGCTCGCGCCTTCCGATTCCGCGATCGTCTGCATATTCGCAAAGGCTTGACGGATTCGCGTTTCTTCGCCGTCCACCAGCTTGTCGGTTGCCGGATCGATGCCGCGCATCCCCGCCACGTAAATATTTTCGCCTGCCCGGGTAGCCAGATTCCATGTGCCCGTCGGCCGGATCGCGCCTGCCGGAGTCAGCGTCTTCACGCCGTTCGGCGATACGTTGACGTCCGAGGACGAAGCAGCGCTTTTCGGGTTTTGCGGCGCATAGAACGTGCCTTCCACTTCGACGATATCGTCTTGGTTCAGACGGTCCACTTCGATGATCGTCCGCGGCGGATACGGTCCCGCTCCCCACAGCTCTTCCTGAATTTTGTTCACGATCGGACGATAGCGGTACATGTCCGTCGTATACACCACGATCCGCGTCGCGTCGCGCAGGCTCGCGCCTTCCGATTCCGCGATCGTCCGCATATTCGCAAAGGCTTGACGGATTCGCACTTCTTCGCCGTCCACCAGCTTGTCGGTCGCCGGATCGATGCCGCGCATGCCCGCCACGTACAGGTTGTCTCCCGCGCGAGTCGCGAGGTTCCATGTGCCCGTCGGCCGGATCGCGCCTGCCGGAGTCAGCGTCTTCACGCCGTTCGGCGACACGTTGACTTCGGAAGAAGCTTCTTGGCGAGGGCGGTCGACGCTGACGGGAGGCGCGTAGAACGTGCCTTCCACTTCGACGATATCGTCTTGGTTCAGACGGTCCACTTCGACGATCGTCCGAGGCGGATACGGTCCTGCTCCCCACAGCTCTTCCTGAATTTTGTTCACGATCGGACGATAGCGGTACATGTCCGTCGTATACACCACGATCCGCGTCGCGTCGCGCAGGCTCGCGCCTTCCGATTCCGCGATCGTCCGCATATTCAAAAACGCTTGACGGATTCGCGCTTCTTCGCCGTCCACCAGCTTGTTGGTCGCCGGATCGATGCCGCGCATTCCCGCTACATACACGTAGTCTCCCGCGCGCGTACCCAGATCCCACGTTCCGGTCGATTGAATCGCTCCCGGAGGCGACAGCGTTTGAACGCCGTTCGGCGATACCGAAGTCGGCTGCGCGAATGCGGCGCTTCCGTAAGCCGATAGTCCGATCTGCATGGCGACGGCTCCTGCCAAGATTTTCAGCATCGGTTTTCCTGCTTTCAACATTCTCCCCACTCCAAACCTTTGATCGTAACGGATTTCCCGTCCCGCCGGCCGGTTTTTTCTGTTTTTTCTATCCGGCAAGCAAGGAACAATATACCACATCGTTCCCGGGTGTCAATTTGATATAGGGATATTCGAATCGTTTCTATGCAAAATTCGAGCTATCTTCATCGTATAAATCGATAAAAATTCATTCAAACCTTAGGTATATAGAACCAATTCAGTTAGGAAAGCGAATACAAAACTAACGAATCGCAAAGCGGTCACCGACAATAGAAAAGCTTGCCGCCGAATATGCGAAAAAGCGGCCGAACAGATACATACAAGGGGGAGCACCATGAAAACCAAATCGATCGAACGAAAAAAAACGAAACGGACCTTCAGCATACGCACCCGGCTTTTTGCCGCTTTTTTGGTCATCCTGCTCATTCCGACCCTGACGTTGGGACTGATCTCGTATCAGAAGTCGAAAACCGAGATCACGGCACAGTTCATGAAAAATACGCGTCAGAGCGTCCAATCCGTGAACGATCAACTGACCGAAATGATCCGAACGAGCTTTGAAGATCTCGATTATCTGTCGCGAACGGTGAAAGGAAGCATGGTACAGGGCGATGCGAGTCCGCAGCTGCGGCAGATCCTCGATCCTATCAAAGCGGTCAAAGCCGAGTACACTTACGTTCAGTTCGCCACGTCGGGCGGCAAACTGCTCAACTCGCCCCAGCAGCAGTTCGACGCGGGTTTCGATCCGCGCGAACGTCAATGGTATAAAGACGCCGCGGCGCAAAAAGGAACGACGCTCGTCAACAGCCCGATCGTAGGTCAGGACGGCAACGTGATCGTCGTGCCTTCCAAAGCCAGCGAAGACGGAACCGGCGTGGTCAGCGTCGTGCTCAGCCTGAGCCATCTGGCGGATCAGACCAATGCGATCAAAGTCGGGGAAAACGGTTATGTCGCGATCCTCGATTCGAACAACGCTTATCTGACTCATCCGGAGATCGCCGCAGGCACCGAAAACGCCGAAGCCTATGTCGTGAAAATGGGAGATCGGACTTCGGGAGAAATCGAGTTCGCTTCCGGAAACGACGAAAAAATCGCCGTTTACGCGACCAACGAGCTGACCGGCTGGAAAATCGTAGGGCTGATCGATCGTTCGGAAATCGAAGCGGCCAACCACGGCATCCTGATCACAACGCTCATCGTTATCGTCTTGTCCGTCCTGCTCGGCACGCTGCTCACTTGGTGGGTCGTGCGCTCCATCAATAATCCGCTGAAGCAGCTTGTAGCGTCTACGCAAAAAATGGCCGGCGGCGAGCTCGGCGAAGAAGTTCCGATCGCTTCGAATGACGAGTTGGGCCGTCTGGCCGCTTCCGTCAACGAGATGCGCCAAAACCTGCGCGGGCTGATCGAACAGATCGGTTTCCATGCCGAACAGGTCGCCGCGACGTCGGAAGAGCTGTCTGCCAGCGCCGAACAGACCCGTGCCACTTCCGACCATATCGCCTCTTCCATCCAAGAGATCGCCGACGGATCGGAACGTCAGGTGCACAGTTCTCAGGACTTTGCCCGTTCGGCCCGCGAAATCTCCGGCGGCATGGAAGGAGCGGCTTCGTCGATCCAATTCGTGTCCGAGCTGACCGGCATCACCAACGGCAAAGCGCAGGAAGGCAGCGGCGTGGTCCGTCAGACGGTCGAACAGATGCAGCTGATTCAGGCTTCGACCACAGACGCCGCGGAAGTCGTCAACACGCTGGGACGGAAAACGAGCGAAATCGGCACGATCGTCGGACTGATTACGCAGATCGCTTCGCAAACGAACCTGCTGGCGCTGAACGCGGCGATCGAAGCGGCGCGCGCCGGCGAACACGGACGCGGCTTCGCGATCGTGGCGGACGAAGTGCGCAAGCTGGCCGAACAATCGGCAGGCGCGGCGGGCAGCATTACGTCGCTGATCGGCGAGATTCAAGCCGAGTCGGAACGAGCGGTCCGTTCGATGAACGAAGGTACCCGCGTCGTGGAAGAAGGCATCCAGATGGTCTCGCTGACAGGTTCGGCTTTCGAAGACATTCTCGGCTCTATCGGCCGAGTTGCCGACGAAGCTTCGGCCGTGGCCGCCATCGTGGAGCAGGTCAATATCAGCTCGACGAGAATGGTCGAAGGCGTCGAAGATATGGCGGACATCGCCGCTCAGGCTTCGGGCAGTACCCAGAACGTCGCCGCCTCCACTCAGCAGCAGAGCGCTTCGATGGCGGAAGTATCGCATTCTTCGGAAGCGCTCAGCCGCATGGCTCAGGAGCTGCAGGAAGCGATCGGCAAATTCAGCGTATGACGTTTGCCCCGCAACGACTCCGGACATAGTAAAGCCCGCGAACCTAGACGGTTCGCGGGCTTTTTTGCGCGCGGCGGGAGACTGCGGCGCAGCGTCTTCAGCAGTATTCCTGCGCATGCACTTTGCTCCGGTATTCGTTCGGCGATATGCCTTCGAGTTCCTTGAATACGCGCGCGAACTGTTTGGCGTTCTCGAATCCTACCGCTCCGCCGACTTCGACGACTTTGAGGTCACGCCGGGCCAGCAGCGCTTTCGCGCGCTCGATCCGTACCTTTTTGAGATAGACGACGAAACTTTCTCCGGTATACGCTTTGAACGCTTCGCTGAAATACGAATAATTGAGCGATACGTGATTGCTGACCGTCGCCATATTCAGCGGGCGGGCATAGTTGGCTTCGATAAACGCGACCGCTTCCCGCAGATTGTCGTTGTCGTTCTCCGAATAGGCCAACCGGACCTGCTTGATATAATCGTTCAGGCTGGACAACAGGTTTTCGAGACTCCGGAAATAATCGTGGAAGTAGCGGAAGTTGTTCCAATCGCCGACCTTGCGGTAAAGTTTGAGCACTTCGATCGAAGCTTCGCCGTAGCGGCGAAAAATCTCGTCCAACACCTTCTCGTTAACGAGACGAGCCGTCTGCTCGATATAGGCGATATCGATACGGGCCATCTGATCGATGCGGAAAATGCGGTACAGCAGTTCATTGATTTCCCTTTTGCGGTCCGTGCCGAGCAGATTGCCGAGCAGCCGGATTTCTTCTTCCGGAGGCGCGAACATCAACCGGCCGTTTTCGATCGCGCGCGCTTCGACCAGATGGACGCCGGGATGCAAAAAGGTATATTGCAGCGCCCGGCAGGCGGAGCGGTAGCTTCCGGGCAGTTGGCGCAGTTCGACGCCCGGGATGCCGACGCCGACCAACAGCCCTCCCAATTCGCGTTTCTCCGCCAATTCGGCCAATCGGGCAAAACGTTCGGCCGACGGGTCGATCAGCACAAGGCGGCCGTCGCGGTCCCACAAAGCGGCTTCGTAGGCGCACTTGGGCGAACCGTCCAAACGTTCGACCACGGCCTCCAATTCTTCCCGGCTCATGCTGCCGCCCTGCTCGTAACGATAAGTGACGACTGCCAGCGCGAAAGGAAAAGTCAGCCCCGCTTCCGAAGCACCCAGATCGTGCAAACGCTCTTCGATCCCTTCTTCTTCGGTTTCGAGCAGTTGGCCCAGATAGGCCAGGCGAAGACGCTCCTTGTAATCCAGAGCGGCGTCGATCCGTTCCGACGCGGAATCGCGCCGATCCAGTTCTTCCATCGCGCGTGCCAACGCTTCGAACAAGTCTTCGCGACGAATCGGCTTGAGCAGATAGTCCCGGACCTGATAACGAATCGCCGTCTTGGCGTACTCGAATTCGTCGTATCCGCTCAGCACGAGCACGACCGGGCCTTCGGAAGCGGGCTGCTGCTTGCGCAATCGGCCCAGCAGTTCCATGCCGTCCATGACCGGCATTCGGATATCCGTAATGACGATATCGGCCGGATGCTGCTCATGCGATTCCAGAGCTTCTTTGCCGTTGGCCGCAAGCCGAATCTCGCATGCGTCTCCCAGTTCCCGCGCGATCATGACCTGCAAGCCGTAGCGAATATTTTTCTCGTCGTCGACGATCAACAGTCGTCTCATTTCTATTCTCCCCCTCCGGTAAGCAGCACTTTCGGAATCGTCAGCACGACGCTGGTGTAGGCGCCTTCTCCGCTCTCCAACGACAAGCCGTATTCTTCGCCGTAAAACAGCCGGATGCGCTGATGAACGTTTCGCAGACCGATGCCTCCGAGCTTGACTCCCGTGTAAGCCGCACCCGGACCGTTCCCTTCGGCGCTCCGGATTTCTTCATTTAATTCCGCTAAACGGCGCTCGTCGAGTCCTGCCCCGTTATCGGTCATGCGGATCTCGATCTTGGACTCTTCGGCTTCCCGCACTTCGATTCGGAACTGCCTGCGCTCTTGTTCGCCGAAATGCTGCCAAGCATGCTTGACCGAGTTCTCCACGACCGGCTGGAGCGTCATCTTCAGAATCTCCAGTTCCAAATAAGCTTTCGGAATATCGCAGCTCAGTTCGATCGGCGCATCGAAGCGGATATTCATCACTTCGATGTAATTTTCGATATGGCGGATTTCGTCTTTGAGTTTGACGTATTCGCCCGTCCATTTGAAATTGTAGCGCATCATGCCGCCGAGCGAAGTCAGCGCGTCGGAGATCCGCCGTTGATCCTCGATTTCGGCGAGCATCTTGATATTTTCGAGCGTATTGTAGAGAAAATGCGAATCGATCTGATTATAGAGCGTCCGCAGTTCCGCCTCTTTCATCAGCGCCTGCTTGCGGACGGCTTCCGCGATCAGTTCGTTGATCGTCAGCGTCATTTTGTTGAAATGGCGGGCCAGGTCGCCGATCTCCCCGCCGCCGCTGATCCGGAGCGAAGGTTGAAGTTCGCCTTTGCGCACTTGCTTCATGGCGTCCGCGAGCTGCTTGAGATTTTTGAGGATAAAAGAGTTCAGAATATAGGTCAGCAGAGCCAGCACCAAAATAAAACCGATATTGGCGTAGATCAGCATGCTTCGCGTACGGTTGAGATCTTTCAACACTTTCTCCAGCGATACCGCGTTCAGCAGGTAAGCGTCCATCCGGTCGACGGGCGTATACATCATCAGGTAAGACTCGCCGCCTTGCTCGTAACGGAAAAAGCCGTCTTCGACCGGATGCGTGTCGCCCTCGCCGCGCAGTCCTCGCAGGCGCGACACCGCGTAGGCGATTGCCGGAGAATCAGGAGGCAGCGATGCCTCTTCGAGGCGCGTGTAGACGTTATCGGCGGTTACCAGCAGCATCTGCGAACCTTCTTCTTGAAGCTCTCCGAACGTTCGGGGCGAAAATTGATCGAGGCGCATATCGACTTGGACCGTGCCCGTATGGGTATCCGCCGGCAGATTGACCTCGCGCAGCAAAGAAAGCTTGGGCGGATCGTTTTCGGCTCCGCCGACGTCCTGCCGGGCTTCGTACGGTTGAAAATACCAAGCTTGACGGTCGCCCAATCCTTTGACCAGAGAAAACCACGGCTGCTTCGCGATCCGGCTCTCGCGGTAAATGACCGGCCAGATCTCGTAGTTCCGTTCGTTCGCCGTATACAGCCGAAGATGCAGAATCGCCGGATTGTTGATCTGGATTCGGGCCAGATTCACGTAAGCCGTGTTATTGAAGTCGACTAGTTCGGCGGTGGACGGATCGCTTTCTTCGGTCAGATAACGGCGCACGTTCTGATCCGAGAGCGGAAGCTGCGCGGCGCGTTCCATCGTTTCGATCTGGTTCACGATGACCTGCTTCTCGCTCTGCATCAAATAATTGCTTTTGACGCGGGCGTCTTCGATATAACTGCTGCGGATGTCCGTATACAAATAAGCGGACAGCAGCGTGCTGGGAATCAGGATCAGCAGCGCGTAAGCGACCACCAAACGGCTTTGCAGCGAAAGCTTATGCATCCGGCGGCGGATCGCGTCAGCCGCGTCTTGCCATCTTTGTCTCATGGTCTTGCCGGCCTCCATTGTATCCGTTTCCATTATGGCGAGCTCTCCTATCATAGCCCAAAAACGACCTCGGAATCCACCGGTAAGCGGAGAACGAGGTCGTTCGGACTACTTTGAATGATGCCGGATTCGGAACGCGCCGCTTATCGGAACAGAAGGCTTATTTGATGCCGAGCTTTTGCAGATTCTTCTCGTATTCCGTCTGTTGGTAAGCTTGAACTTCGGCCAGTCCGGTCGATTCGCGTTTGGCTTGATAATCGCTCCACAGCTGATCGAATTCGGCGTCGGAAGGCGCCATCAGCAGCTTGGGCAGCGTCTTGCCCCACAGTTGGCCGAGCTTCGTATTGGCAATGCCTTCCTTCGAGTTGCCCGTAGGATTGATCTGGTCGAATTGGGAAGCGCTGACCGTCTTGCCGCGCGTCCAATCGGCCATTTGTTTGAACGGAGCGACCGCTTCCGGCGCCCATTGGTCGGTGACGTTCGTGTCCATCATCATCCAGTATTTATGCGAAGCGCCGTATTTCGTATCGAAAGCCGCACGGTCTTTGTTCAGCAGCTCCAGAACTTCCGGTTTGAATACGGGTTTGTCGCCTTGCATGTCGTACGTGACGCCTTCTTCGCCCATGTACAGGTCGCGTTGTCCTTCTTCGCTGGTCAGGTATTCCAAGAAGCTGATCGCGCGGGCTTTGTCTTTGACGTCTTTGGAGATGAGCGTCAGCGTCCAACCGGAGATGACCGGACCGGACAACGTCGCTTGATCCATAGCCGCGTTGGACGGGCCGTCGACCGCGATGTAGACGGAATTCGGGTCTTTCGAGAACAGCACGTTCTGCGGGTTGCTGAAGTCGCTGCGTTGATACATCATGGCGAAGTAACGGCCTTGCGCGATCTTCTCTTCCATTTGCGCGCGTTTGTCGATGAAGACGTCTTTGGCGAGCAGTCCGTCTTGGTTGGCTTGACGGAACACTTTCAGCCATTTGATGTATTCCGGATCGGTCTGACGGTCGTACAGCTTGCCGTCTTTTTCCTGCGGGATCGCGAGGAAGTTCTGCAAATACCCTTCCAGCGAGTAGTTGCCGTTATCCGTGAATTCGTGCAGTCCGATCGGAATCAGCGGCTGGCCGTTCACTTCCGGGAACTTTTCTTTGGCGGCTTTGAGCGCGGCCAAGAATCCTTCCGGCGTGCGCATATCCGGGCTGCCGATCGCTTCGTACATGTCTTTGCGGACGACGAAGGTCTGGTTGGAGATGTAATTGTCGCCGTACTTCTCGAAATCGGCCGGCGAAGACGAAGCGTTCGGGTAGCCGTACACGTTGCCGTCTTCCTGCGTGTACCAAGACAGTTTGGCCGGATCGGCCACGTTCGAGATGAAGTACGGATCGTATTTCTCCGCCAGTTCGTTCAGCGGCAGTACCAGCTTGCCTTCGATCATTTTCTTGACCGCGTCGTCGCTCCAAGCGATGGTCACGAAGTCCGGCAGTTTGCCGGAAGCGATCATCGTGTTCATTTTTTCCGCTTCGTTGCCGGCCGGAACCACGAAGTTCAGATTGACGCCGGTCTTTTTGGTGACGTATTGGCTGGTCAGGTCTTTGCCCCAATCCGTACCCGTGTACCATGCGAAGTTGATGTACCAATCGAAGGTGATCGGCGAGGTGTCGTTTTGCCAACCCGGTTTGCTCGGATCGACGGCTGCCGCCTGTTCCGCTTCTTTTTTGGAATCCGTGCCGTTCGCCGCCGATTTGGAATCGCCGCCCGACGAGCAGGCCGTGCTGAAGATCATCAGCATCGATGCCAGAAGAAGCGAGATTCTTTTGCCTTTTTTGCCCATGGATTTACCCCTTTTCTATTATGTGTTAAGATGCGCCGAACCCCTGCTGCTGTATGTGAACATGAAGCGTGAAACCGGTAAAAGTCTGTGAATCGAAGAAGGAAAACAGCTTAACCTTTGATCGAGCCGATCATCATGCCTTTGACGAAATACTTTTGCAGGAACGGATAGACGAACACGATCGGCGCGGTCGTCACGACCATCGTCGCGAGCTTGATCGATTGCGAAGTGACCGAACGCGCCACTCCGCCCGGCACCGCCGCCATCATCTGGTTGGAGCTGGATTCGGCCACGACCCGGTACAGATAAGTCTGGATCGGCTGCAAATCCGTATTGTTGATGTAGATCATGCCCGTAAAGTAATCGTTCCATTGGTAGACGCCGTGGAACAGCGCGATCGTCGCGAGTACCGGCATCGAGACCGGCAGCACGACTCTTAAGAAGATCGACCAGTCGTTGGCTCCGTCGATGCGGGCCGCTTCTTCCAGTCCTTCGGGAATCTCCCGGAAGAACGTCATGAAGATGATGAGGTCGAAGAAGCTGAACAGCACCGGGATGATGTAGACCAAGAAATTATCGAGCAGATGCAGATCCCGGATCAACAGATAAGTCGGAATCAACCCGCCGCCGAAGAACAACGTAACCGTTCCCAGCAGAATATAGAATTTGCCTCCGATCAACCCCCGACGGGAGAACGCGTAAGCAACCATCGCGGTGAAAAAGACGTGGGCGACGGTACCGATCAGCGTTTTCGCGACGGTGATGCCCATCGCGATCATGATGCCTTCGCTTCGGAACACCGCGCCGAAGTTTTCGAGGCTGAACATCCGCGGCCACCAGTAGATGCCTCCGCTCATCGCGTCCGAACCGTCGTTGAACGCGTTGACCAGCACGTACCAGATCGGATAGATCGTGACGAAGCAGATCAGCGTCATGACGATCACGTTCGCCGCGTCGAAGATCGCTTCTCCCCTCGTTTTGCGTTTTAATGTCAACATATCGGGTTTCCTCCTTCCGCGCTTATTTTAGAACAGCGACGTATTATTCAATTTTTTGGTGACGCCGTTAGCGATCAGCAGCAGAATCAAAGCGATAATCGACTTCAGCAATCCGACCGCGGCCGAATACGAGAAGCGGGCCTGCTGGATACCGGTCTGGTAGACGTAGATATCGACCACGTTGCTGGCGCTCTCGTTCAGCGAGTTGCGCAGCACGAGAATCTGATCGAAGTTCGAGTTCAGCACGCCGCTGACCGCGAGAATGAACAGAATCGCGATCGTCGGGCGAATATTGGGCAGCGTCACGTAGAACATTTTCTGGAATCTGCCGGCTCCGTCGATGGTCGCCGCCTCGTATTGTTCCGGCGACACGCTCGCCATCGCCGCCAGATAGATGATGGCCGACCAACCGAGTTCTTTCCAGATATCCGAAGTGATCACGATGCCCCAGAAATATTTCGGTTCCGCGAGATAAGAGATCGGTTCGCTGATCAGTCCGAGGCCCATCAGCACGTTGTTGACGATGCCGACGTCGGCGAGCCAAGTCGCCAGAATGCCTCCGAGGATAACCCACGACAAGAAGTGCGGCAGATAAGAGATGGTCTGCACGGTCTTCTTGAAGCGCACCGAACGCAGCTCGTTGAGGAACAAAGCAAAGATGATCGGCAGCGGGAATCCGATGATCAGCTTGATCAAACTGATGCCGAGCGTGTTGCGCACCACGTTGGCGAATTCGTCGTCTTGGATAAACTCTTTGAAATTGTCCAGACCGACCCACGGCGCGTTCGAGATCGAATCGACGATATTATACTCTTTGAACGCGATGATGATGCCGTACATCGGCACGTAATTGAAGATGATCATCCAAGCGACGCCGAGCAGCGCCATCACCTGCAAATGCCGCTGCTGCAGCAGCTTTCTCCACCATTTGCGCGCCCTGCCGTCCCGGTCCGACGGCACCTCCGAGGCGCCCGTCGTTATTTTTCTCTCCATCTTCCGGCCCCCTCCAACCTTTCGGTCGGTTTTTGTAAGTGCTTTCATTCATGAGTTAATTGTATCTTGCCCGACTTGATCGGATAAGGTTCCGATTTTCATGTCCGAGGGTCAGAATTTCGGGTGCATCTTTGCCGATGTCTTCATTCCTTTCTCCCTTTCTTGTTATAATCGGGTAGAGCCGTCTAACTCTTCTACCTCTACAACCGGCAAAACGGCTCGGACAGGCCGGAGAAGGAAGTGACCCGATGCCAGACCCGATGATATGGAAACAACGTATTGAAGTTCTTCGCGCTTTTAATTATAGCGAGACGACGCAAGCCGGCGTGCTCCGCGAGCGCCTGCTGCACAGTTCCTATTCGCTCACCGAATCGCGGATCATTCTGGAGGTCTCCAGACGGTCGCGATTGACGGCTACCGACCTCAGCCGCAATATGGGCCTGGATCCCGGCTATCTCAGCCGTCTGTTGAGCCGGCTCGAATCCGGCGGCGTCATCGAACGCTCGCGAAGCGAAAGCGACGGCCGCAGCCGCGTGCTCCGCTTGACCGGCGACGGCGCCCGAATCGCGGAACTGCTGAATCGCCGGGTCGACGACGACGTGGCCGAATATCTGGCGGGATTCTCCGATCGGGATCAGGCCCGCTTGATGGACGCGATCCGCACGATCGAACAGATCAACGACAGCCGGGCGCAGAACGTTCCCCGAGGGCGTTACTTTCTTCGGGAAGCCGAACCTTCGGACGCGGAACGGATCTCGCGCTCTTACGAGGCGCTGTTCGAACAGACTTTCGGGCCGATGGAAGAAGGCTTCTTGGAGGCGCTGACCGACACGACTTCGCAATTGTTCGATTCCGGAGGACAGGCGCCGGGCCGATGTTGGATCGCGGAGATGAACGGAGAATGCGCCGGATCGCTGATTCTCGAACCTCTGGACGAAGGCCGGATGCATATCAAGTTGTTTATGGTCGAATCCAAACGGCGCGGCCTCGGCATCGGCGGAAGCCTGCTCGACGAAGCCGTGCGTTATGCCCGAAACAGCGGCTGCGGCGAACTGCTGTTATGGTCGGTTCGCAATCAGCGCCGTTTGCAAAATTTGTTGTCCGGACGCGGCTTCAAGCTGCTCGACCGTCCTAACGTGTCGTATTACGGCATCCGTTTCGACGTGGAACGTTGGATGCTCCCGCTTGAACGCAAATCTTGAATCCGAAACCGTCTGCCGAGACCGAACTCGCGGACGGTTTTTGCGCGTTTCCTCATTAAATGCGCGAAATGCGCGCGTTTTCTCCCAAATTTCCTATTTGCAAGCTTGGTCTTACCGAAAGTCGGGTAATAGTAAAAAGTAAAGGCTTGGTTGAAAACTTGCTAGAAAGGAGAGAAGCCTTTGTCCCTCCTCCACCTTTTGGCATTGTCGCCGTTCCTGCTTGCCGCCGGACTTCCGCTGCTCGGAAGAGCGGCTCCCCGTTTGCACCGCGGCTGGTTCGCGGCTGCTTTGTCGGCGATCCTCTTCGCCGCGCTGCTTGGTTATTCCTCGAACGTTCGGTCAGGATCTTCCGTTACCGAATCGTTCGCCTGGATTCCGTCGCTGGGCATCTCGTTCACGTTGTATCTCGACGGATTGTCCCTGTTGTTCGCCCTGCTTATTACCGGGATGGGCGTCTTGGTCGCGATCTACTCCATTGCTTACATGAACGACGCATCCGAATCGCTTACCCGCTTCTATGTCCTCCTGCTGATCTTCATGGGTGCCATGCTCGGACTGGTCATGTCCGACAATCTGCTGACGCTGTACGGATTCTGGGAATTGACCAGCATCACTTCGTTCCTGCTGATCGGCTATAATCATCACAAACACCGCTCGCGATACGGCGCGCTCAAATCCCTGCTGATCACCATGACCGGCGGACTCGGATTATTGACCGGCTTCGTGCTGCTCTATGTGATGAGCGGAACATACCAGATCCGCGAACTGATGGACGCGGGCGGCACGCTGGTTTCGCACCCTCTGTTCGTGCCCGCGGTACTGCTGATCCTGCTCGGCGCGTTCACCAAATCCGCGCAGTATCCGTTCCATATCTGGCTGCCCGACGCGATGGAAGCGCCGACGCCGGTCAGCGCTTACCTGCATTCCGCCACGATGGTCAAAGCCGGCCTCTATCTGGTCGCCCGGCTCAGCCCGGTGTTCGCCGGCACGGCCGAATGGTTCTGGTTCGTCTCTCTCGGCGGCTTGATTACGCTGATCTACGGTTCGGTTGCCGCGGTCAAACAGACGGATCTCAAAGGCATTCTGGCTTATTCGACGATCAGCCAACTGGGCTTGATCATGTGCCTGCTCGGTTTGTCTTCGCTTTCCGTCGCGTTCGCGGGCGAAGAAAGCTTGCTGTACGCGGCCGCGGGTACGGCGGCCCTGTTCCATCTGCTGAACCACGCCGTGTTCAAAGGCAGCCTGTTCATGATCGCCGGCATCGTCGATCACGAGACCGGCACGCGGGACGTGCGCAAATTGGGCGGATTGGCCCAAGTCATGCCGATCGCGTTCACGATCTCGCTGTTCGGCGCTTTGTCCATGGCGGGTCTGCCTCCGTTCGGCGGATTCATCAGCAAGGAAATGTTCCTCGAAGCGGTGCTGGAACCGCTGCACGCGGGCGTATTCCGCCTAGAGACGTGGGCCGCGCTGTTCCCGATCGTCGCTTGGATCGCCAGCGTATTCACCTTCGTGTATTCGGCCCTGCTCGTCGTTCGGACCTTCCTCGGTCCGCGCAAGCCGGCTCTCGAACGCAAGAAAGTCCATGACGCTCCGCCGCTGATGACGCTCCCGCCCGCTCTGTTGGCGGTATTGGCGTTGATCCTCGGCCTGTTCCCGGGACTGGTCTCGTATTCGCTGATCCGTCCGGCCGCCGAAGCGATGATGTCGCATATTCCCGCTTCGGGCGAGCGTCTTCCGGGCAGCATCAAGCTGTGGCACGGCTGGACGCCCGCCCTCGGAATGACGATCGGCGTGGTCGCCGCCGGGATCCCGCTGGTCCTCACGGCGCGGCGCTGGATGAAGCTGTACGCTTGGATCCCGCGCAGAATGTCGATCAACCGTTTTTACGACGCCAGCTTGCTGTTCTTCGAACGCATCACGGTAAGAATCACGTCTCTGTACATGAACGGATCGTCGCGCAGCTACATCAAATACATTCTGGGCTTCATGATGTTGGTCGCGGGCTTTATTCTGTTCAATGCGACGGACGTGACGTTCCGGGTCGGCGCCTATGCCGTTATCGCGCCTTACGAATGGTTCATTATGCTCGGACTGGCCGCGGCTTCGTTGGCCGTTCCGTTCGCGAAATCCCGCCCGGTCGCCATCATTCTGACCGGCACGGTCGGTTATCTGATGACGTTGATGTTCGTCTTCTTGAGAGCGCCCGACCTGGCTCTGACGCAGATGGTCGTCGAATCCATCTCCGTCACGCTGTACCTGCTCTGTTTCTATCATCTGCCGAAGCTGCGAACTGAAAGCCAGGCCGTCCGTTTCAGGCTGCCGAACTTCCTTGTCGCGGTCGCCGTAGGCGTACTCATGACGTTGATCGCTTTGGCGGTGCTCGGAACCAATCCGTTCGATCCGGTATCCGACTATTACGTCAGAGAGAGCTACGAATCGGCGGGCGGCAAAAATATCGTCAACGTCATTCTGGTCGACTTCCGCGGCTTCGATACGATGCTGGAGATCATGGTGCTGGGCGTCGCTTCCTTGGGCATCTACAACATGATCAAACTCCGCCGCAAAGCGACGGATATCGGTTCTCGCCATGTCTCGCACGAAGGCGAAGACGCCGACGAGGAAGCGGCACAAACACGCAAATCTTTATACGGCTACGACGGCCCGCGCTGGCGTTCGGACGATGCCGCCGAAGACCCGGAACGCGCGGAAAAGCTCAAAATTCAGGAATCGCCCGAACTTCCCGGCGCGGAAAGCGGCGATTCTTCGCCGGACAAGAGCGAGACGCCGCCGAACTCCCATGCCGAAGGAGGGGATCGCGATGCCTAAAGGCAGCGACATTTTTTTGCAGAACGTCTCCAAAGTCGTTTTCTTCATTATCTTGGCTTTTGCTTTATACTTGTTCTTCACCGGTCACGGAAGCCCCGGAGGCGGGTTTATCGCGGGGCTGATGAGCGCGGGCGCGCTGCTGCTGTTGGCGCTCGCTTACGACATCGAGACGGTGCGCCAAGTCGTGCCGGTCGATTTCAAGCTCGTGACCGCGGTCGGGCTGTTGATCGCGTTATGTACCGGAACGGGCGCGCTTTTCTTCGGAGAGCCGTTCTTGAAACACGCATTCGGATACTTCGATCTTCCGCTGCTCGGCAAAACCGAACTGCATACCGCCCTGATCTTCGATTTGGGCGTGTACCTGGCCGTCGTGGGCGTGACCATGACCATTCTGCTGACGATCGGAGAGGATAGCTGATGGAAGTCATCGTCGCGATCATCGTCGGCGTTCTGTTCGCCGTCGGAATCTATCTGATCTTGACCCAAGACCTGCTTCGAATCGTGCTGGGCACTTCGCTGCTCACCCATGCGGTACATCTGCTGCTCATGGCGATGGCCATGCTGAAGACCGGAGCGGCTCCTCTGCTCGGCAGAGAAGCGGACGAGTTCGTCGATCCGCTGCCGCAAGCGCTTATTCTGACGTCGATCGTCATCAACTTCGGCGTCACGGCCTTCTTCCTCGTATTGTCGTACCGGGCTTATCAGAAGCTGGAAACGACGGACATGGATCGGATGCGCAGCGAATCTTCCAGACATCGAAGCCGGAAAGGAGGACGACGTTCATGAACAATTGGGTCGCCGCTCCGCTGCTGATTCCGCTGTTTACGGCGGTGCTTCTCATATTCCTGCATAACAAATTGATCTTGCAGCGCTGGATCAGCCTGCTCAGCGCCCTGCTCAACGCGTGCGTGTCGGTCGTTTTGATGGTGCAAGTTCGCACGTCCGGCATCCAGACGCTGAATATGAGCGGCTGGGCGCCGCCTTACGGGATCGTGCTGGTGGCCGACATGTTCGCCGTACTGCTGGTCTTGTCGGCCACGATCGTCAGCGCCTGCTGCCTCTGGTATTCGTTCCGGGGCATCGACGAAGAACGGGAACGGCATTATTTCTATTCGCTCGTGCATTTCATGCTCGCCGGCGTCAACGGTTCGTTCCTGACCGGAGACCTCTTCAATCTGTTCGTCTGCTTCGAATTGATGCTGATGTCTTCGTACGCGCTGATCGTGCTCGGCGGAACCAAACGGCAGTTCCGCGAAACGCTGCATTACATCCTGATCAACGTGCTGTCTTCGACGCTTTTCGTCGCTTCGGTGGCGTATCTGTACGGCGCGACCGGCACGCTGAATCTGGCCCACCTGTCTCAGCGGATCGGAGAACTCGGTCCGAGCGGACCGATCACGGTCGTCTCGGCGCTCCTGCTCGTCGTCTTCAGCGTCAAAGCCGGGCTGTTCTTGTTCTTCTGGCTGCCCGGCTCGTACGGCGCTCCGCCCGCGGCGATCTCCGCTCTGTTCGGGGCCCTGCTGACCAAAGTCGGCATGTACGCGTTGATCCGTTGTTTTACGCTCGTGTTCTATCACGAAACGACGGTCATCCATACCTTGATCGGCATCATGGGCGTGGCCACGATCGTGCTCGGCGGGTTCGGCGCGGTATCGCAGACCAACGTCAACCGGATTCTCGGTTACAACGTCATCGCCAGCATCGGCTTCATCTCGCTCGCGCTCGCCGTTTCGAACGAAGACGCGCTCAAAGGAGCCGTGTTCTATCTGGTGCACGACATGATCGTCAAAGCCCTGTTGTTTCTGCTGGCCGGCATCCTCGTGGCGGAAACGGGAACCGAGCGGATCAACCGGATGGGCGGCGTGCTGACGCATTCTCCTCTGCTTGCTTGGATGTTCTTCATCGCTTCGCTCGCCGTGGTCGGCATTCCGCCGCTCAGCGGTTTCCCGGGCAAACTGTTGATCGTGCAAGGCAGCTTGGAGAGCGGCCAATACGTCCTCGCCGCAGCCGGCATCCTGCTCACGCTTATGCTGCTGTATTCGCTCATGAAGATCTTTATCCGCGGATTCTGGGGCAAGCCTCGCCGGGCCCGAGAGATGAAGTGGAAACAGCCGCGCAAACTGCTGCTCAGTTCCGCCCCGCTTATGCTGCTGATTCTTCTGCTCGGTTTGTTCGCCGAACCGGTCATGCCTTACATGCAGCGGGCCGCCGATATTCTGACCGATCCATCGATCTATATTCAAGCCGTACTTAAGGAGTAGATGCCCATGGCTTTTCAACTGCTGCTCAACTTGGCCATCGCTTTCGTCTGGATGCTGCTCATGCGCGACATGACGATATCCGGATTCCTGGTCGGCCTGTTGATCGGACTGCTGCTGATGACCCTGATGCGGCGTTTTTTCCCGAAACCGTTCTATCCGCGCAAAGTCTGGGCCTGCCTGAAGCTGCTCGGACTGCTGCTTAAAGAACTGGTCGTCTCGTCGTTTGCCGTCATCCTCCAGATCGTCAAACCTAAGCTTACTTTGACGCCCGGCGTGTTCGCTTACGAGACCGAACTGAAGTCCGGCTGGGAATTGACGCTGCTGTGCGGATTGATGAACCTGACGCCCGGAACGCTGCTGCTCGAAGTCAGCGAAGACGAGAAAACGCTCTACGTTCACGCGATGGATATCCAAGAAGCCCAAGGCGTCGAGAAACATATCCGCGACACGTTCGAAAAAGCGATCATGGAGGTGACCCGAAGCTGATGCAAACGATTCTGCTAATTGCGATGATCCTGCTCGCGCTGGCGATCTCCGGCTGCCTGTATCGGGTGCTCAAAGGCCCTTCGATCGCGGACCGGATCGCCGCGCTCGATACGATCGGCGTCAACGTCGCGGCCGAAGTCGCCGTCTCGGGCGCTTATACGCGTTCTACCGCTTATTTCGAACTGGTGCTGCTGATCGGCATTCTGGCGTTCCTCGGCACGGTAGCGTTGGCCCGTTATATGGAAAGGGGGAGAGTGCTGGATGCTCCAGACGATCCAACTGACGGTTGAATGGTTGTCCGTGCTGCTGATCCTGCTCGGCGCGCTTCTCAGCGTGTTCAGCGCGTTCGGCATCATCCGGCTTCCCGACGTTTATCTCCGTTCTCATGCGGCAACCAAAAGCTCGACGCTCGGCGTCCTCTGCGTACTGACCGGCGTTTTCCTGTATTTCGCTTCGGTCATGCAGACCGCCAGCATGAACATTCTGCTCGGCATCGTCTTCTTTTTCATCACCGCTCCCGTAGCCGGACATCTGAACGGACGGGCGGCGCACCGCACGGGCGTGCCGCTCTGGACCGGCAGCGTTCAAGACGAGCTGGCCGAAGCGGCCAAGGCTGCCGACGTCCCGGACGCCGGAACATCGGGCCCGGAAGCCTCGGAAGCCGCGAAGCCGGACGATATGCCGGGCGATCTCCCGTCTGACCGGCTGCCCGAAGAGACTGCGGCGGGACGGCAGGAACCTGTTCCCGAAGAAAAAAAGGAATAAGCCGCGAGCAGATCCGTTTCTCGCGCGCGATGACGCAAAAAAGACTTTCGCTCTTGAACGTTCTCCTTCGGGAGATCGTTCGTGGTCGAAAGTCTTTTGGCATGCCGGCGCATGATGCCGACTTGTTTTTCCGCCGTTCGCCGCTTATGTATAAAACTCGATGAAACGTTCAAGGCTTGACGAACGTCAAGCGATACATCGAACCTTTGCATACTTCTTCGTAACGAATATCGAGCATCCCGGCCGGAAGCATACCCAGCACATCGGGCCGCTTCGCGTCGCCTTTTTTCGCCAGCGAAATTCGGGACTTGCGTTCGAGTTCGCCTGCAAGCAGAATCTTGGTTCCGCTCTTGGCGACCCGAACCATCTCGCGAACGGCCCGGACCGGATCGCCGAACTCGCTCAGCCCGCCGATCTGATAAACGCAGTCGAACGATTCGCCGCGAAACGGAAGATGCTCCGCTTCTCCGTGGATCAGCTCGGCTTCCGTTCCCCATTCCTTCAGATGCCGGGCCGCTTCGCGCAGCATCGCGGGCGACAGGTCGATGCCGTACAGCCGCGCTCCGGCAGGCAGGATCGGCAGATTCGCCCCCGTGCCGACGGAGACTTCGAGCACCCGGTCCCCCCGCCGGATATCCAACTGCGACAAGAACGTCCATCGGTATTGGATCTCCCCGCCGAAACGCAGTTTGACATACAAGCGGTGCGACCTTGCATAGAAACGGGCGATCTTGTTATGCAGCGACATCGCCTTAGCGTTGGCATGCCCCATTCCCTGCGGCCGGACCGCATGCAGGAATCCGTCTTCCGTACGCGGGAGCAGCGCGTCCGGTTCCGTGCGCGCTTCCGCCGGAATCCGGGCCAGATCGATCATGGATACCCCTCCAGACTTGATTCGGAACCGATTTTCTTTTCTAAACCCATTGTAACGTACCCGATGCCCGACCGGCTCCATCGGACGATCGAATTTCGACTCGGTCCCGAGTCGGAGCGACCGCCGCGCTTCGTCCCGGTTCTTCGATTTCTATAACGATTCCACGTAATCTTTCGCTTCTTTGAGCGACATGTTGTACATTTCGCGCGCTTTTTTGATCGCTTCGATCTTGCGGCCTTTCGCCACGAGCGAACGAAGTTGTTCGTCCCCCTCGCCGTACGCGGGCGAAGAAGACGATTCGCTAGCGCTCGACGACATCGACGAAGGCCTGTGCTGTCCCGGTCTCGCGGCGAGACGGTCAAGATCTTCGCGAAGTACGCGCACCTCGAATCGCAGCCGAATCACCATCAACATCAGCGAGAAAACGAGAATCGCCAAAACAACGGAAGTGTAGTCGAATTCCATATACGCCGACTCCTTTCGATAGTTTAGGTTTATCGTTCTTTTTCATTATACACGTCCGGAAAAGATTTGACCCGATGCGCCCTAACGTAAACTTCTGGTAAACGGAACGTCAAGCGTGTATAATCAGCGTAGCCAATTTGCGCTTTTGCCTTGTCAGACCGAAGTCGGATCAGGCAGCGGACGTAAAGATTAGAGAAAGGAATGGAAATCCAGTCATGAAATCCTCAGAAAAATGGGGCGCGTTGGTGCTGAGCGCCGCCGTGCTGTTAAGCGCTCCTGCCCACTCGGGGGCCGCCGCCGCGGACGCCGACCCACTCCCCCGCCCGGCTTGGACCTCTTCCGCCGCCTACGATACCTCGTCGGCCTCCGCGCACGAGATCCATTTCGTCAAATCGCGCGGCCTCGTTTACGTGCATACCGTGCAGAACATCAAGAAAACTTCTTCGAAAACTTCGTACGATTGGTATCTGGAGACGGTCACGGCTTTCGACGCTTCAACGGGAGCCAAAAAATGGTCCCGCACGTTCCACGATAAAGCCGGTCCGTATACCGTCGCCAGTTCGATGCTGTATGCCGAGAACGGCACGGTCTACTTCGTAGGCAGCTTCTCGGACAAAACGCAGAAAATCTTCGCGCTTGCTCCGGACGGCAAAGAAGCTTGGAATCGCGCGGTCCCGTTCGGAAGCGACGTGTACATGCTCGGCGATGAGAGTCTGCTGATCGCTTCGGCGCAAGGACCGAACAAACAAGGAATGCTCAAAACGACGGCCGTGCGCTGCAATTCGGCCGGCAAGACGCTCGCTTCGAAACAGTTGACGGGCAGCGTGCTGACGGCCGACGCGTCGCGCATCGTGGTCGACGTCAGCCGTCAACGCAAAGTCGGCAGCGGTTGGGACCGTTCGCCGAGTCCTTCGATCGAAGTATATACGCCGGACTTGAAGCGCGCGTATGCGTATCGTTTCCCGACCAGCGTCAATCTGCTCGGCGACGGAGGCGGCGCGCCGATCCTCGTTCAAGACGACGGTTCGATCCTGTTCCGCGGCTCGGTGGCCGGAACGGTCAACAAGCTGTTCGCGTTCTCGCCCGAAGGCAAGCTGCTCTGGGGACGCGTAATCCCGTCGGACTCGGTCATCGCCTCGACGGGCAGCGGATACGTGACCTATTCGAAACGCAAACTGACCTCGTTCAATCTGAACGGTCAGGTCGCGGAGCAAACGCTGGGCGACGAACCGGGCCAGATCGTCGTGCTCGAACGTTCGGCCGACGGTCGGATTCAAGTCGATATGGCGGACACGTTATATATTCTCGATCCGGTCAAGCTGAATATCGTGCAAGCCGTCTCGAACCTTCCGCTCCGTTCCGATTACGCGTTCGCTTACGCGGACGGCGTGTTGTATGCGGCGGAAGCCGGTTCTTTGGTGAAATACGCTTTATAACGAAAGCCGTCCGTAACTTATTTGCACCACCCGAACTCCCCTGCACGGCATCCGGCCGAATGCGCAGGGGAGTTCTTTTTTCATACCGTTTCCGCGCACCCACAAAGCCCTTTTACCCCCGCCTCCGCCCCATCGAAATTTTCACCCCTCCGACCCGTCTTGGTATGTTTCAAAATTAAATTTCGGGGTTCTTATTCAAATGCTTGCTATGAGGTTAAGTTGTAGTTGAGCAAACAAAAACACAAGCGGAGGCGATACAAAATGGGCATTATCTGGTCGTTGATTGTAGGCGGCATTATCGGTTGGTTGGCCGGACTCATTGTGGGCAGAGATATTCCCGGCGGCATCATCGGGAACATTATCGCCGGTTTCATCGGCGGTTGGCTCGGCGGAATCATCTTGGGCGAATGGGGTCCGGATCTGGGCGGCTTCTATATCATCCCGGCCTTGATCGGCGCGATCGTACTCGTTGCGGTAGTCAGCCTGATCATGCGTTCGGTAGGACGCAGAAACCGTGCCTAACCGGTATCGCTAGGCTGGTGTGCCTCGCACAAGCATCGTGCATGCACACCGCAAAAAAAGAGCGCATCCCGCTTCAGCGGAAATGCGCTCTTTTTTGCGTGCATTTGATCGGCATATCCGAAGCTTGCGGCGATATCGAGACCGTATTCCCGCTAGGGTTGCTGCGCAGCCTGCGTTTCGCGGAAATGTTCGACCGCCTGCTTGATGCCGCCGGTCAGTTCGGACAATCCCGTTACCGTTTCCGACAGCTGCTGCATGCCGGCCAGCTGTTCTTCCGCGGCTTGGCGAACCGTCGACACTTCTTCGGACGTGTTGGCTACCATCGCTTCCGCGTGGCTGATCGTGTCGCTGACTTGTTCGGTATGCGCGGCGATTTGTTCCACGGCCGCCGAGACGTCCTGCATCTGCACGTTGACTTCGTCCACCGCGGCTTGAATGAATTGGAAAGAACGGCCGACTTCTTCGAGCGAACCGATGCCGTGTTTCATGTCTTCGGCAACTTTCGAAGACGTGCCCACGACTTCGTTCGTATCTTGTTGGATGCTCGCGTTGATCGTCGATACGCGTTTCGCCGATTCGGAAGACTGCTCGGCCAATTTGCGCACTTCCGACGCGATGACCGAGAAGCCTTGTCCGTACTCGCCGGCACGCGCCGCTTCGATCGCCGCGTTCAGCGCCAGCAAGTGGGTCTGCGAAGCGATTTCGGTGATGATGCTGACAAAGTACTCGATCTCGCCGGATTTCTCGTCCAGGCGGTTGACCTGCTCGAGCAGCGTCTGGATCGTGCCGTCGGTCTTGCGAACTTGATCCATCGCGCCGACCAGCTGCCGGTACCCCGACGACGCTTGTTCCGACGTCACGAGCGTCGCGCTCGCCACTTCGTCCGCGCTGCCCGCCACCTGTTGGACGGCCGCCGACATTTCGCTTGTCGTGCGCGCGATTTCTTTCATCTTGCCCGTCTGTTCTTCGGAGCGGGAAGCCGCGCTGCGCGCCGATTCGGCGATCAAATCGGAAACGAACACGCCCATGTCCGCGTTCGACTTGACCTGCTCGACGCTTCCGTCGATCTCGAGCAGATAATTCTGCATCCGCTCCATCGCTTTAAGCGAAGCCTGCCCCGGCTCGTCGATATGTACATCGACCGTATCCGATACGGAAGCGGACGCTCCTTCGGCTTCGGCACTGCTTGCGACCGTAAAATGCTTCTCGATCTCGGCGGCTCTGCGATCGACTTCGCGCAGCATCCAGAAGATCCCCGCCACAAAAGCACCGGCGCCGACGATCGCCGCCAAGATCAGTCCCGGAACGAAGCTCCCCCAGCCGCGCCCCGGCATCATAAACAGCAAAGCAATGACGACTTCCAGCAGCGCGACGACCGCCGCACCGATCCCGATCAAGCGTTTATTGGCTTGTTTATTCATTTGTCCCCCACCAAGTCATTTATTGGATTCTGCAAAAAAAGCCCGGATACACCGGGCTTGAACGGACACATACGGGGAAAGCGCAGCGCGTACGACGCCTTTGCCCGTTTGAGCTTCTGCTTGTCGAACGAATCAGCTGTTCAGGTAAGCTTCGGCGTCTTCGAGTTTTTCGAACGAAACCACGATGTCGCCGAACATGCGCTTCATTTGCATTTTCGATACGGCGGAACCGGTGTAATAAGCCCATTTCGTCAGACCTTTGGCTACCGATTGCTCGCCGAGCGGAGCCAATGCTACCGCGACTTCTTGCGTGAACAATTTGCCTTTGCTCAGGTCGGTCAGACCGGTAAAGCCCGGTTTCACTTTTGCCAGTTCGGTCGCGTAAGAGGTTTTGTACGCTTCGACTTCGTCCATCGTGATGCTTTCCACCGTGCAGACGAGACGGTTAAGCGCTGGAAAATATTCGATTTTAAACATGAGTAAATCCCCCTTGATTCAGATGGTTGCCACACATACACATGATACTAAAAAAAATGTCGAAATCAAAGCAATAAATTGCATAATTTCATTAAAGTCCTTCGTTTTCATTAGAATGTCATTTAATAAAACCGGTCTCTTTCACGTAATCCGTCATCCGGGCGATCAATGTCTCGTCCATCGGTTTCCATACGAATCCCAAGTGTTCGAGATAAGCAAGCGTACGGTTGACGGCGATCTCGAACCGCGTTTGAATCTGCGCGCTTTCCAGCCATCCGTAATGGAGCATGATTTTGTCGATCTCTTCGAGCGATTCCCTTGCCAGGAATTTTTCTGTAATTTCATCGACAAATTTTGCAAATTCCATCGTTTTCACTTCGCCGCCGATCGCGCTTTGCCCGAGTATGCGATGCATGCTCTCCAGATTCGGGTTCATCAGATGGAAGATCTGATTCTGCAGGCTTTCCGGCTGCATGAGCAGCAGGATCGCCCGGCTGATGCCGTCGACGTAAGAGAAGTCCGTATCCGGCGCCATTTCCGGCATCATGCCGAGACGCACGAACGACTGCATCATCGTATAGAACGCGTTCTCTCCGATATTCTCTTGGAAGCGCCCGGTTTCCGAATGGAAGACGACGTTGCCGAGGCGGTAAATGCTCGTGTTCAGCCCTTCTTCTCTGGCTTTCGTCACCAGCACTTCGGCTTCGAATTTGGTCTTGGCGTAATAGTTCTCGTATTCTTGTCCCAGATCCAGATCGTATTCGCCGAAAAAGGCTTCTTGCCGCTGCGGAATCACGCCCGTCGCGACGCCCAACGTCGAGATATGGTGGAAATCTTTCCGGCGCGGCGATCCCGCCAACCGCAGCAGCCGCTCCGTCGCTTCGACGTTATGCCGTTTGAAATCTTCGTAGCTGCCGTAATGCTTGACGGTCGCCGCCGCGTGAACGATCGCATCCGTTTCCTGCTCCAGAAGCGCGTAAGCCTCTTCCGTCAACCCCATCCGTTCTTCCGACAGATCGCCGTGCAGAACGGTCAGGCGCGGCATCAGCCCGTCCAATTCGCTTTCGCCGAAATAGAACGCCAGCTTGCTGCGAACCCGGCGCGCCGCTTGAGCGTCGTCGTCTCCGCGAACGACGGCGTAGACGTTCCAATCGGTATGCTTCAGCATGTCGCCGAGCAGATGCGCGCCTACGTAACCGGTTGCTCCCGTCAACAATATGCCTTTGTAATCGCGCAGCCGCGTCAAGTCTGCCGATGCGGCATCGCCTTGCGCACGGAGTCGATACGTTTCGCGATCTTCGGACAAGGTGTCTTCGCCGCGCTGCAAGCTCGCCTGCTTAAGCTCAGCCAGCTTCTCGACGATGCGTCCGCCCGCCGGTTTCACGACCGCCGCCAATTCGGCCAGCGTCTGATGTTCGAACACGTCGTTGATGCTCAGTTCGAACTGCTCTTGCAGACGGGCCACCATCACGGCCGCCTTCAGCGAGTGTCCGCCGAGATCGAAGAAGTTGTCTTCGCGTCCGATGCGGCCCGCTCCGAGCACGGTCTGCCAGACTTCCGCGATCTTGCGTTCCGTCTCCGTTTCCGGCGCGCGATATTCCGTCCCCGCCAGCATCTCGCCCGGCTGCGGTTCGGGCAGCGCCCGCCGGTCGATCTTGCCGTTCGGCGTCAGCGGCATGGCCCCGAGCTGAACGAAATACGACGGAACCATGTAATCCGGCAGACGTCCCGACAAATGATCGCGCAGCTCGCGCTGCGGCGCATGCGACGGCGAAGCGACGTAAGCGCACAAGTATTTGCCGCCGGCTTCGTCCTCTTTGGCCAGCACGATCGTTTCCTTGACCGAAGGATGTTCGAGCAGCGCCGTCTCGATCTCGCCGAGCTCGATGCGGAATCCGCGAATCTTGACTTGATGATCCAGACGGCCGAGGAATTCGAGTTCGCCCGCGCGGTTCCAACGCGCAAGATCGCCCGTCTTGTACATGCGCCCGCCCGGCACGAACGGATCGGCCAGATACCGTTCGTTCGTGAGCTCCGGCTGATTGTAATAGCCTCTGCCTACGCATTCGCCGGCGATGTACAGTTCGCCCGCCGCGCCTCGCGGCTGCACGTGCAGAGCCTCGTTCAGAATGTAGATGCGCGTATTGGTAATCGGCTTGCCGATCGGAGGCAGCTCCGGAATATCCCCTGCCGGATCGAGCGTATGGGCGGTTGCCACATGCGTCTCCGAAGGACCGTAATGGTTATGCAGGAAGATGCCGTTGCGCCGCAGATGCTGCCGGAACGGGTCGGGCACGACCAACTGCTCGCCCGCCGTGACGATATGGCGGATGCAGGTCGGGAAACGTTCTTCGTATTCTTTTTCGCTCAAGATGAACTTGAGGAACGAGACCGGCATGAACAAGACGCTGATTCGGCGATCCTCGATCAGTTCGAGCAGTTGACCGACTTCGCGTCGCGTCTCGCTTCGGATCATGCACAGCGTTCCGCCCGCGAGCAGCGTGGACCAGATTTCCTGCGAGCATACGTCGAAACTGAGCGTGGTGAATTGCAGGACGCGGCCCGAATAATCGATGTTGGTCTGCGTGTATTCGTAATGCAGCAGGTTGATCATGTTCCGATGTTCCAACATGACGCCTTTCGGACGTCCCGTCGTGCCCGACGTATAGATAACGTAGAGCAGGTCGCTCGCGTTACTGCGCGCCGGAATATTTTCCGTACGCGGCGAATACGCGTCCGCTTCGTCCAGATACATTTCGGTCCCGCCGAAATTCAATTTGCCCGCCAGATGCCGCTGCGTCAGCAGCAGATCCGAAGCGCTGTTCTCCATCATGTAGAGAATGCGCTCTTCCGGATATTCCGGATCGATCGGCACATACGCGCCTCCGGCTTTCAAGATGCCGAGCAGTCCGACGATCATTTCCGGCGAACGGTCCACCATCAGTCCCACTAACTTATCGGCAGACACGCCTTTTTCGATAAGCGTGTACGCAAGACGATTGGCCCGTTCGTTCAGCTCGCCGTACGTCAGCATCGTATCTTCGAACATTACCGCCGGATGATTCGGAATCCGCGCGGCGCGGCGCTCGAACGCTTCTTGGACGGTCAACGCGCGTTCGTAATCGGACGCCGTGACGTTCAATCCGTCGGTCAAACGTTCCGTTTCCGCTTCGTCCGCCATCGGCAGCGCGTTCAGCGCGCGATGTTCGTCCGCCGCCGCTTCGTGCAGCAGCTTGACGTAATGATCGATCATGCCGCGTACCGTTTCTTCTTCGAACAGATCTCCGCAATATTGGAAGTCGACGCGGATTCCCGCGCCGAGTTCGGTCACGTCGGCCATCAGATCGTATTTGGCGACCTTCGGCGCGTAAGGCACCACCGTCGTCTCGGCGCCTTCCAGTTCGGGGGCGAGACTTCCGGTATTCTGCATGACGAACATCGTATCGAACAGCGGACTGCGGCCCGGAACGCGAGGCACGTTCAATTCGTTTACCAATTCGCCCAGTTCGTATTCTTGATGATCGAACGCGCCGAGCAACTCGCTTTTGACCTCTTGCAAGTATGCGGCGAACGTCTTGGTCTTGTCCGGATACGTGCGCAGCGGCAGCGTATTGACGAACATCCCGATCACGCCGTGCAGTTCTTCCCGCCCGCGATTGGCGACCGGCACCCCGACGATCAGGTCTTCTTGACCGGCATAGCGGGACAACAGCGTTCCGTAAGCGGCCAGCATGACCATGAACAGCGTCGTGCCCGTTCGGTCCGCAAGCGCTTTGAGCCGCTTCTGAAGCGTCTCGTCGATCGCGCCGTGCAGCGTCGCGCCGCGGAAGCTTTGCTTGTCCGGACGAGGTTTGTCGGTCGGCAGCTGCAGCATCGGCAGTTCGCCGGCAAGACGCTCCTGCCAATAACCGAGCTGCGACTCGCGGATGACGGCCGCGGCTTCGCGATGATGCCAGACCGCGAAGTCTTTGAATTGAAGCGCCGGGGCTTCCGGCGACTCGCCGCGGTAGAGGCGCGACAATTCTTCGAAGAAGACATGCATCGACACGCCGTCCACGGCGATATGGTGGAAATCGAGCATCACGAAATGCAGTTCCGCTCCGCAGGAGATCAAGCCGGCGCGGACCAGCGGCGCTCGGCGCAGATCGAACGGACGGACGAAAGCGTCCATCAGGGCCGGCACGTCTTCTTCTCGGGCCTGCGAAGACGGAAGACGCAGCACGGCGCGTTCGTGCACGCGCTGCACGACGGATTCGCCGAGCAGTTCGAACGTCGTGCGCAGCGATTCGTGACGCAGCACCATCGACTGAAGCGCGCGTTCCAGACGCACCGCGTCGAGCGGACCTTCGACGCGCAGCAGCGCCGGAGCATTGTAAGCCGTTCCCGCGCCTTCCATCTGCTCGATCAGGAACAGGCGGCTCTGCGCCGGATAAGCGTCGTAATGGTCGGCCGTCAGCGCCGCCGGAATCGAAGCGGATAACGCTCCGCCGGAAGCGGACGGTTCGAAGCGGCCTGCGCGCCGGGCGATCTCGGCGGCCTGCGCCCGGATGGTCGTATATTCGAACAGTTCGCGAATCGACAGCTTCGCGCCGAACTGACGCTCGATCTGCGCCCGAAGCACGGCGGCTTGAAGCGAATGTCCGCCGATATCGAAGAAGCGGTCGAGCGCGCCGAATCCGTCATGTCCCAGCACGCCGCTCCACAGGGCGTGCAGTCGTTCTTCCGTCTCGCCCGAGAGCGCCTCGCGAACGGAGGTATCGCGCGCCTGCGGCTCCGGCAGCGCGCGGCGGTCGATCTTGCCGTTGGCGTTGACCGGCAGTTTCGCCAAAGTGGCGAAGTGCGCCGGCACCATATAATCCGGCAGCGTGCGGCCCAATTCGGCCGCCCACTCCGCATGCGCGAGTTCCGTGTCGGATTCCACGTACGCGCAGAGGTAAGCATCGCCCGAAGCGTCTTTGCGCGCGACGACGACGCAGTCGCGCACGCCTTCGCGTTCGAGGATGCGCTGCTCGATCTCGCCGATCTCGATCCGGAAGCCGCGAATCTTGACCTGATGGTCCAGCCGGCCGAGGAACTCGATCGTGCCGTCTCTTTTCCAGCGGGCCAGATCGCCGGTGCGATACATGCGCGCCCCTTCGCGGTACGGATGGGCGACGAACTTCTCGGCCGTCAGTTCCGGCCGGTTCAGATAACCGCGAGCCAATCCGTCGCCGGCTACGCACAGTTCGCCCGCCACGCCGACGGGCTGCAAATGGCCGTAATCGTCCAAGATCAGGATCTGCGAACCGCGAACCGGCTTGCCGATCGGAATATTGTCTTCCGTCTCCGTAACCAGATGGGACGTGGTCACGATCGTGTTTTCCGTCGGTCCGTAGCAGTTATGCAGTTCGTACGGACGGGGACGGAACGACTTCAACTTGTCTCCCCCGGTCAGCAGCACGCGCAGCGAATAGTTGTCGTATTCCATGAACTGTTCGCAGAGCTGGGTCGGCAGGAACGCGATCGTAATGCCTTTTTCGTTAAAATGATCGTTCAATCCGGCCGGGTCCAAGCGCAGGTCTTCCGGAATCATATGAATCGAAGCGCCCGCCAGCAGGTACGGGAAGATCTCCCAGACCGAAGCGTCGAATCCGAATCCGGCATATTTGACCGTGCGGTCTTCCGCCGTGACGCGGAAATGGTCGATATGCCACTGCGCCAGATTGATCAGCGAACGATGTTCGATCACGACCCCTTTCGGCGTACCCGTGGAACCGGACGTGTAGATGACGTAAGCCGGGGCGTTCGGCTCGCCGAAATCGGCCGGATCCGCGGGAATCGTCCATTCGCGGTCATTGTCGATCCGAAGAGTCCGACCCTCGAATCCTTCCGGAGCATCCAGTCCGGGCGTCAGCAGCAGCAGGCCCGCGCCGCTATCTTCGAGCATGAAACGAACCCGCTCGCGCGGGTATTCCGGATCGATCGGCAGATACGCCGCGCCCGTCTTCAACACCGCCAATACGGACAGGATCATCTCGGCCGACGGACGGGCGAGAATCCCCGCGATCCCGCCGGAAGTCAAGCCGCCTGCCCGCAGTTCCGCGGCCAGCGCGTCCGAACGTTGATCGAGTTCCGCGTACGTCAGCGTCCCGTTTTCGTGCACGACCGCTTCCCGGTTCGGCTCCGAAGCCGCGCGTTCGCTGATCATGCGGTGGATCGGATGCGCGGCTTCGAAAGCGCCGCCCGATTCCCCGCTCCACAAACGATGCAGAATCTCGCGTTCCTGTTCGCCGAGCAGGTCTTCTTCGCCGATCCGCGCATCGGGCGCCGCGCTCATCCGGATCGCGATTCCTTGCAGATGCCCGAGCGCCGCCTGAACGAAACCGTCGCTGAACATCGATTTCCGATAGGCCGCGACGGCCCTGATCCGATCGGTTCCGGAGAAGGCGATGAACAGATCGCAGTCCGACATCGCCAGCATTTCGGCAGCATCAAGTTCAAGATCGAAGCCTAAACCGGTATTGTAAGGACGGTCGACTTCGCCGCTGCGATAGCGTTCTTCGAGATCCGCCGAGTCCGGAGCGTGCTCGCGTACCCGGCGCAGCTCGTCCTCGACCGAAGCGATACGCGTACGGAACGTGTCTTCCCGCTCGCCTTTATGCAGCAGAGGAACTACGCCGCCGGCTTCCGGCAGGTATACGGCAAAAGCCGATTCTTCCGTCCGCAAATACCGCTGGAGTAAGATCGACCAAGCCGCATGCGCCGCGCCCGAACGGAGCGACGAAGGATCGACGGCGTGAAACTCGCGTTCGGCCGTGCCGATTTCTTCGAAAGCAGACGCCGAATCTCCCGTCAGCCAAGTCTTTTCTTCCACTGCCCTCAATTGTTCCACCCAATACGTTTGGGTCTCCGGAGTATGTTCGAGTCGAACGTTCATCGATTTATTTTTTCCCCTTCCGCGTGTTGTCGTTTCCGAATAAATTCTGTTTTTTCCTGATGACTTTCCAGACTTCTTACAACAGCATGAGAAATCGCCGCACCAGCTCGTCTCCGTTAAGCAGCTCGATCTCCGATGCGGGCGATTCCTGCGGCCGACGGCATAAGGCGAACCTGTACCCCGTCGGCTCGGGCAATTCAATCTCCGTTGTCTCGATCACCCAGGGGGGACTGTCTTTCTTCAGCGAATCGACCCGAAAACAAGCGCCGTCCGGTTCGGGAGCGAACGCGGACAACGGGTGATTCTCGTGCAGCCCGGTGCCTTCGGCTTTCAGCCAACTTTCGAACATGGTCCAGCGCGCATAAAAAAATCGAAGTTCTTCTTCCGGCGTCCGACCGTTCGGCGCCGTTTCCGCCGGTGTTCCGAGCAGCAGACGAACGGAGGCCGCGTCGATCGGATCGCAGCGCTCGACGTCGATTCCGATCGGATGTTCCGCCAACGCGCACATCGCCAAACGGCCCGAACGGGAATGATTAAAACAAGGAGCGCCTTCCCGATCCAGTTCCGGTTTGCCGTATGCGCCTTGTTTGAAAAGAAGTTCGCGATACCCCGACCCCGACTTTTCGCTCAGCAGCGTCGCGACAAGCAGATGCGAAACGATTCGAAGCTTTAGGTCCTCTTCCCGGGACGACCGCGAGATTCGAGCCTGCTCGGCAGGTACAAAGACGGATAGCAATCGCCCCCAATCGGTCGAGGCGCGAAAAGAATCCAGGGAAACCGCGCGAATTTCGATCGATTTCTCCTCCTTATTCAGCGATTCGGATAAGCGTGCAGATGCCTGTTTTTTGCTTTCGCGTTCATGATACCAAAAAAACTCATATTAAGAATATCGGAACAAGGTGTGAAAAATGAACGATTTCTAAGAAAAAAGTCGCATTTAATCCTTTAGACCCATTTTTCGAACTTCCTATTTTGCTGCGTTTGCGCTTCCGCCGTGCAAAGCCTGCACTCGCCGCGTATAATGAACCTTAAAAAAAATCGAGGGGACGATCATGACGGATAAAATCGATTTGGAGAGACAGCGGCTGTGCATCGAAGCGGCGCGGCTGTATTATCTGTCCGACTACAGCCAGCAGGATATCGCCGCCCGGCTCGGCGTGTCGCGGCCGACGGTGTCCCGTCTGCTTCAATACGCCAAAGAGCAAGGCTACGTACGGATCAGCATCGCCGACCCGCTGGAAGACCTCGACGCGTTAGGCACGGAATTGGCCCGGCGTTTCGGACTGCAAGCCGCCCGCGTCTGCCATTCGCCGCAGAACGAATACCGCGAGATTCGCGGCCGGGTCGCGGCGGCGGCGGCGGAATATTTGCAGGAGACCGTCAGGGACGGCGACATCATCGGGATCACTTGGGGAACGACCATGCATGCGCTCGCCCAGTCGTTGACGCACAAGCCGGTACGCGGCGTCGAGATCGTGCAGCTCAAAGGCGGAGTCAGCCATTCGCAGGTGCCGACTTACGCCGCGGAAACGGCCAATCTGTTCGCCGAAGCCTTCGGCACGGTGGCCCGCTACCTTCCGCTTCCGGTCATCTTCGACAGCGTCGAACTCAAACGCATGGTCGAAGAAGACCGTCATATCCAGCGCATCATCGAACTGGGCCGGCAGGCCAACGTCGCCGTATTTACGGTCGGGACCGTCGAAGACGACGCTTTGCTGTTCCGGCTCGGTTATTTCGACGGCGAGCAGCGCAAAATGCTGCAAGAAGCCGGAGCGGGAGATATCTGTTCGCGCTTCTTCGACGACGGCGGCGCGATCTGCAGCGAAGAGATCAACGCGCGAACGGTCGGTATCGACCTGCCCGAACTGCGCCTCAAAGAAAAAGCGATTCTGGTCGCGGGCGGACCGCGCAAGATCCGGGCGATCCGCGCCGCGCTGGCCGGACGTTACGCCAATATTCTGGTGACCGATCAATTTACGGCGCTCGCGCTGCTCGCGGATTGAATCAATCGGACGGCCTGCCGATATAATCTTTGCGCGCTTCGCGCGCGCCACCCGATCCGTCGGACAGTCTTCGGACGGCCGTGGCGGCCGATTCCGAACCTGATCCGCGGACGAAGCGAAAGGTGAAGACGTTTTATGCCTACACGCCCTATGTTTACCCGCTGCTTGTTCCTCTGCCTGCTGTTTGTCTGGACGGCCGGGGCTTTCCCGCCCGATCGCGCGGGAGCCCGCGAAGCGGACAAATTCTCGACTTGGGTCTGGAATCCGTGGCTGCTTCGGAATTCTTCCGACGACCTGCTGCGTTTCGCCGCTTCGAACAAAGTCGCGACGCTGTACCTGCAGATCGACGCGGACATGGACGCTGCGGACTACGCCGCGTTCATCCGCCGCGCTTCGGCGCAAAATATCCGCGTTTACGCGCTCGACGGCGCGCCCCGTTGGGCGCTAGACCGCAGCCTGACGGACGCTTTCTTGAACTGGCTGTCCGATTACCAAGCTTCGGCCGACGCCGATCAACGCTTCGCGGGCATCCATATCGATACGGAGCCTTATCTGCTGCCGGAATGGAACCGCGATCGCGACGCGCTGCTGATTTCTTGGAAAAGCCGTATCGAAGCCCTGCTCGCCGGCGCGAAACGTCTCGGCCTGCCGGCGGAAGCCGACATCCCGTTCTGGTTCGACGAACACGCGATGCCGGGTCAAGCCGGTACGTTAAGCGCTTGGTTGATCGGCCGCTTCGACAGCGTGACGATCATGGCTTATCGCGATTCCGCCGACCGGATCGCAGACGTCGCCAAGAACGAACTGGCCGAAGCCGCCAAAGCGGGCAAAACGCTGCGGATCGGCGTCGAGACGAATCCTTCGTCGGAAACGCCGCAGGTCACTTTTTACGAAGAAGGTTCTTCTTATCTGAATGCCCAGCTTGACGCTTTGCGCGGCAAGCTGGGCGCGAACGCGGCTTTCGGGGGATTCGCCGTTCACGATTACGAAGGTTGGAAGAAATTGCAGGAAAAAGAAGCGGCGTCCGCGGCCCGCATCGCGCAGCAAAAGAAAAAGTCCCTAAAAGCGGCAGCCGGAAAATCGTCCGAAGCAGCCGCCCCGGCCGCTTCTCGCAAGAAATAACGACGCGCAGGCCCGACGGCCTCGGCCTCATGCCCGTTTCCCGATTCGCCGATTCCGGCGGATGTTCGGGAAACGGGCTTTTTTTGTTTTCGACCGGCGATTTAGCGACTGTTCAGCCTCTTTGAACAAAATTTCATTTTAACTTTTGCATTTGTTCACGAACATGATATGATGAGGGTAAATCCTATATCGAAGGAGAGATCCTTAATGAATCTTGCATCCATGATCGACCATACGCTGCTTCGCGCGGACGCCGCGGAAGCGGAGGTCGCCAAGCTGATCGAAGAAGCGAAGACGTACGAGTTCGCTTCGGTCTGCGTCAATCCGACGTGGGTAGCCTTCTCCGCCGAGCGCCTGGCCGGCAGCAGCGTCAAAGTCTGCACCGTGATCGGTTTCCCGCTGGGAGCGTCCACGCCGGAGACCAAAGCGTTCGAAACCCGCGACGCGATCGCCAAAGGCGCGAACGAAGTGGACATGGTCATCAACATCGGCGCGCTGAAGAGCAGCAATGCCGAACTGGTCGAGCGCGATATTCGCGCCGTGGTCGAAGCGGCCGCCGGCCAAGCGCTGGTCAAAGTCATCATCGAGACCTGCCTGCTGACCGACGAAGAGAAAGTTCTGGCTTGCGAACTGGCCGTTCGCGCCGGCGCGGACTTCGTCAAGACGTCCACCGGTTTCTCTACCGGCGGAGCGACGCCCGAAGACGTGGCCCTGATGCGCAAAACGGTCGGTCCCGAGATCGGCGTCAAAGCTTCCGGCGGCGTACGCAGCCGCGAAGACATGGAGAAAATGATCGAAGCCGGCGCGACGCGCATCGGAGCAAGTTCCGGCGTCAAGATCATGCAAGGCGGACAATCCGACTCCAACTACTGATCGAAGACGATCGCCCGAATCGCCCATCTTGATCCGAGGAGGCCCTAACATGAGTCACCCTATGGCAGAACGTCTGATCGAAGCCGCGATCGAAGCCCGCAGCGCCGCCTACGTCCCGTATTCGCATTTCGAAGTCGGGGCCGCGCTGCTTGCGGACGGCAAGATTTACTCCGGCTGCAATATCGAGAACGCGTCGTTCGGCCTGACCAACTGCGCGGAACGCACCGCTATCTTCAAAGCCGCTTCCGAAGGCATTCGCCGCATCGAAGCGATCGCGGTGGTCGCCGACACGGAAGGTCCGGTCTCTCCGTGCGGCGCATGCCGTCAGGTGATCGCGGAATTCGCGGACGAACATACGCGCATCTATCTGACGAACCTGCACGGCAATACCGAAGAATGGACGATGGACCGTCTGCTGCCGGGATATTTTCAGGCTAAGGACATGGACAAGAGTCGATAATCGGGTCGCTTGAGCGTCTTTGCGGATCTCCGGATTCGCGAAGATTCGCTCGGGCGCGATCGGCAAATTTTGTTCGTCGCCCGTCACTATGTCGCTTTTTGTAACCGCTTCATATCGCAAGATGTCAGCGTCTTGTCAGACTTATAGTGCCAACCGTCGCCCGTCGTTAGTCCCAATCCAAAAAAAAATACTTCCGGGAGAATTTCGTCCATGAACATTCTAATTGCCCTGATCGGACTTGCCGTCGTGTTCGGCCTCGCATTCGTGGCCAGCAACGGCCGCAAAAAGATCCGCTATCGCCCGCTGATTATCATGGTGGTGCTTCAAGCCCTGCTCGCGTTCCTGCTGCTCAATACCGTACTGGGTACCACGTTGATCAGCGCTTTCGCCACCACGTTCGAAACGCTGCTCGGTTACGCTTACGAAGGGATCGGGTTCGTGTTCGGCGGCATTCTGGCCGAGAACAGAGCCTCCATCTTCTTCCTTAACGTATTGATGCCGATCGTGTTCATCTCCGCGTTGATCGGGATTCTTCAATACATTCGCGTCCTGCCGTTCATCATCCGTTACATCGGTCTCGTCCTGAGCAAGATCAACGGCATGGGCAAGCTCGAATCGTACAACGCGGTCGCATCCGCCATTCTCGGCCAATCCGAAGTGTTCATTTCCGTCAAAAAGCAGATCGGCCTGCTGCCGAAGCACCGTCTGTACACGCTCTGCGCTTCGGCCATGTCCACCGTCTCCATGTCGATCGTCGGCGCGTATATGGGCCTGATCCCGCCGCGTTACGTCGTAACGGCGCTCGTGCTCAACTTGTTCGGCGGATTCATCATCGCTTCGATCATCAACCCTTATAAAGTCGAAGCGGAAGAAGATATACTGGAAGTGCAGCAGGAAGAGAAGCAGTCGTTCTTCGAAATGCTGGGCGAATACATCATGGACGGCTTCAAAGTCGCGATCGTCGTCGCCGCCATGCTGATCGGTTTCGTCGCTTTGATCGCCATGCTGAACGGCATTTTCGGCGCGATTTTCGGCATTACGTTCCAAGAGCTGCTCGGCTACGTGTTCTCTCCGCTCGCCTTCGTCATGGGCGTGCCGTGGCACGACGCGGTGACCGCCGGCAGCATCATGGCGACCAAGCTGATGACCAACGAATTCACGGCCATGCTGGACCTGCAAGGGCTAATCAAAGCGGGCACGCTGTCCGAACGCACCGTCGGCATCGTTTCCGTCTTCCTCGTCTCGTTCGCCAACTTCTCCTCGATCGGCATCATCGCCGGCGCGGTGAAAGGCCTGCACGAGAAGCAGGGCAACGTCGTCGCCAAATTCGGCCTCAAACTGCTCTACGGCGCGACGCTGGTCAGCATGCTGTCCGCCATCATCGCCGGCCTGTTTATTTGATCGTGAAAAAGCATTAAAAAAGGTGTAGAATAAGATTTTCTGAAAGGAGCATGAACATGTCCACATTCAAACGTATCCACCTGATCGTCATGGACTCGGTCGGCATCGGCGAAGCGCCGGATGCCGCGGAATTCGACGATTTCGGAGTCGACACTTTCGGCCATATCGCTCGCGAAACGGGCGGTCTGAACATGCCGAACATGGCCAAACTCGGCCTGTCCAATATCGAGGAAGTCCAAGGCGTACCGAAGGCCGAACAGCCTCTCGCCTACCACACCAAAATGCAGGAAGCTTCGCGCGGCAAAGACACGATGACCGGCCACTGGGAGATCATGGGTCTGTATATCGATACGCCTTTCCGCGTCTTCCCGGACGGATTCCCGGATGAGCTGATCCGGCGCATCGAAGAGAAGACGGGCCGCAAAGTGATCGGCAACAAGCCGGCCAGCGGCACCGAGATCCTCGACGAGCTGGGCGAAGAACATATGAAGACCGGCGCGCTGATCGTTTACACGTCCGCCGACTCCGTGCTTCAAGTCGCCGCTCACGAAGAAATCGTTCCATTAAAAGAACTGTACGAGATCTGCGAATTCTGCCGCGAGATCACGCTGGAAGATCCGTACATGCTGGGCCGCATCATCGCCCGTCCGTTCGTCGGCGAACCGGGCGCATTCAAGCGTACGGCAGGCCGCCACGACTACGCGCTGAAACCGTTCGGCCGCACGACCATGAACGAACTCAAAGACGGCGGATTCGACGTGATCGCGCTGGGCAAGATCTCCGACATCTACGACGGCGAAGGCGTGACCCGCTCCGTTCGTACCGTATCCAACATGGACGGCATGGACAAACTGGTCGAAGAACTGGACAAACCGTTCCACGGCCTGAGCTTCCTGAACCTCGTCGATTTCGACGCGCTGTTCGGACACCGCCGCGATCCGCAAGGTTACGGTCAAGCGCTCGAAGAATACGACGCCCGCCTGCCGGAAGTGTTCGCGAAGATGAACGAAGACGACCTGCTGCTGATCACCGCCGACCACGGCAACGATCCGACGTACCGCGGCACCGACCATACCCGCGAATACGTCCCGCTGCTCGCCTACTCGCCGAGCTTCAAGAACGGCGGAACGAAGCTGCCTCTGCGCACCACTTTCGCCGATATCGCCGCGACCGTAGCCGAGAACTTCGGCGTGAAGATGCCGGAATACGGCACCAGCTTCCTCGGCGATCTGAAGTAAGATTCGGAAGATCCGCTTGAGAGCCGCTGTTCCGACGCCGAACAGCCGCCCTCCCGAAGCGAAGATCAAGCCCGAAGATCGGTCAACGAATCGGACTTGCTTTTCTTAACCATAAAAAAGAACGCGAATTGGGCTTCTCCTCCGTTTCGCCTCGTGCCCGCTCAAGCGGAGAACGGGGCGGAGCCGGAGAAGCGGAGCGCTCGCATTTTCATTCCGGTTTTCACCTTATAAAAGTCAAATCGAAAAACCGGAATGGAACGGCGATCGCAGGCCCGCCCCGTTCGCAGCGTCTCACCGCGCACCCAAGCGCCTCACACCGAAAACGGAGGTTTTTACAATGAGTGTTCACATCGAAGCCAAAGTCGGCGATATCGCCGAAACGATCCTGCTCCCCGGCGACCCGCTGAGAGCGAAATTCATCGCCGACACGTATCTCGAAGACGTCGTGCAGTACAACCAAGTCCGCGGCATGCTGGGCTTCACCGGCACGTACAAAGGCAAACGCATTTCCGTCCAAGGCTCCGGCATGGGCATCCCGTCGTTCGCGATCTACGCCAACGAGCTGATCAGCGAATACGGCGTCAAGAACCTGATCCGCGTCGGCACCTGCGGCGGCATGCAGGAAAGCGTGCGCGTGCGCGATGTCATTCTGGCGCAAGCGGCCTGCACCGACTCCAGCATGAACCGCAACACGTTCCCGGGCTTCGACTTCGCTCCGATCGCAAGCTTCGGCCTGCTCAAAGAAGCTTACGAACGCGCCGTGGAAAAAGGCCTGAACGTGCACGTCGGCAACATCCTGAGCTCCGACATCTTCTACCGCGACGACAAGACCGTCACGACGAAGCTGATGGAATACGGCGTGCTGGGCGTCGAGATGGAAACGACGGCGCTCTACTCGCTCGCGGCGAAATTCGGCGTCAACGCGCTGACGATCCTGACCGTCAGCGACCACCTGCTGACCGGCGAAGAAACGACGGCGGCCGAGCGCCAATCGACGTTCAACGACATGATGGAAGTGGCGCTGGAAACCGCGATTACCCTGTAATCCGGGTTTCCGCATCCGGCGGAAGGGAGCCTGCCGGCTCCCCCGCTCTTCTATTTCTGATCACACATAACCCGACCGGATCGCCGGGAAGGTTCATTACGCGAAAGCGAGGCGGACATACATGAGAATGGTAGACTTGATCGAGAAAAAGCGGGACGGCAAAGAGCTGACCACCGAAGAAATCAACTTCATCATCGAAGGCTATACCAAAGGCGACATTCCGGATTATCAAGTAAGCGCATTCGCGATGGCCGTCTTTTTCCAAGACATGAACGATCGCGAACGCGCCGACCTGACGATGGCGATGGTCCACTCCGGCGACACGATCGACCTGTCGGCGATCGAAGGCGTCAAAGTCGACAAGCACTCCACGGGCGGCGTCGGCGACACGACGACGCTGGTACTCGCTCCGCTCGTCGCGGCGCTGGACGTGCCGGTCGCCAAGATGTCCGGCCGCGGCCTCGGCCATACCGGCGGCACCGTGGACAAACTGGAAGCCGTAGCCGGCTTCCACGTCGAAATCACGAACGACGAGTTCGTCAAGCTCGTCAACGAGCACAAGATCGCCGTTATCGGCCAGAGCGGCAATCTGACGCCGGCCGACAAGAAGCTGTACGCGCTGCGCGACGTGACCGCGACGGTCAACTCGATCCCGATGATCGCAAGCTCGATCATGAGCAAGAAAATCGCCGCGGGAGCGGACGCCATCGTACTGGACGTCAAGACCGGCGCGGGCGCGTTCATGAAGACGCTGGAAGGCTCCAAAGAGCTGGCTCACGCGATGGTCTCGATCGGCAACAACGTCGGCCGCCGCACGATGGCCGTCATCTCCGACATGAGCCAACCGCTGGGAGCGGCGATCGGCAACGCGCTGGAAGTCCAAGAAGCGATCGATACGCTGAGAGGACAAGGACCGAAAGATCTGGAAGATCTGTGCATGGCGCTCGGCAGCCAGATGGTCTACCTCGCGGGCAAAGCGTCTTCGCTCGAAGACGCCGAAGCCAAACTGCGCGAAGTGATCGCGAACGGCAAAGCGCTCGATAAGTTCCGCGACTTCCTCGCGAACCAAGGCGGCGACGCTTCGGTCGTCGACCATCCGGAACGCCTGCCGCAGGCGGCGTACAAGATCGAAGTGCCGGCGCCGCGTTCCGGCGTCGTCTCGAAGATCGTCGCCGACGAGATCGGCGTCGCCGCCATGTGGCTCGGCGCGGGCCGCGCGACCAAAGAATCCGAGATCGATCTGGCGGTCGGCCTCATGCTGAACAAGAAAGTCGGCGAAGCCGTCCAAGAGGGCGAATCGCTGGTCACGATCCACGCGAACAGCGAAGACGTGGCGAACGTGCGCGAGAAGATTCTCGCCGCGATCTCGATCGACGATCACGCGGACGCGCCGACGCTGATCTACGGCACGATCACCGAATAACGCGCATACCGAGTCTTTTCGTATAAGCAACCGGCCGAGCATGCAGGGCGTCTCTCCCATTTCCGAATGGGCGGGACGCTTTTTTGCATGACGAAAGACGCAAAAAAATCGGCCGATTTGGAATCGGCGAAGCAACAAGTTAGAATAAAAATAAGATAGATTTCTAACATACAAGCAAAGTTTCCCAGCTTCGAAGGAGGAACCAAGATGCCCGATTCGCAAGAATACCGCTTCCAGGTCAACCTGAGCGGCATGATCGACATTCTGTCCAACCATCTCTACAGCAGCCCCCGCGTCTTCCTGCGCGAACTGCTGCAAAACGCGACCGACGCCATTACCGCGCGGCTGGATCTCGACCCGTCCCATCGCGGCGAAGTCACCGTCGAACTGGCCGGCAGCGGTTCGGGCGCGACGCTGCTCATGCAGGATAACGGCATCGGACTGACCGAAGAAGACGTGCACGAATTCCTCGCCATGATCGGCCATTCGTCGAAGCGAAACGGCACGGAACTGCTCGGCGAGACTTCTTTTATCGGGCGCTTCGGCATCGGTCTGCTCTCCTGCTTCATGGTGAGCGACGAGATCGTGATGCTGACCCAGTCCGCCAAAGGCGGACCTTCCATCGAATGGCGCGGCAAGCCGGACGGTACATACAGCATTCGCAAGCTTGAAGCTTCGCTGACGCCGGGCACCAAAGTTTATTTGCGCTGCAAAGAAGAAACGGACTTCTATTTCGAACCCGAATCCGTCGAACTCGACCTGCTGCATTACGGCGCGCTGCTGCCTTATCCGATCCTGCTGACCGAAAACGGGCGCGAGCGGCGAATCAATCCGGAACCGCCGGACTGGATCGTCTATCCCGAGCTGATCCGCGACCGGCAGGACGAGGTGCTGCGTTTCGGCGAGCGGATGCTCGGCGAACGGTTCCGCGATTTTATTCCGCTGCAGACGTCGACGGGACGCACCGGCGGCATCGCTTATATCCTGCCGCATGCCGTCAACCTGAACGCGAAACGTTCGCACAAAGTTTATCTCAAGCGGATGCTGATCTCCGAACAGGCGGACAACATCCTGCCGGAATGGGCCTTTTTCGTCAAATGCCTGATCTGGACCGACGAACTTCAGCCGACGGCTTCGCGCGAACACTTCTACGAAAACGAACAGCTCGAACGCGTGCGCGGCGAACTGGGCGAATCGATCCGCGCCGAATTGATCCGTATGAGCGAGACGGACGAGAACCGCCTGCGGCGCATCATCGAGCTGCACGCGCTGTCCATGAAGAATCTCGCGGCGGAAGACGACGAGTTCTATCGCATGATCCACCGCTGGCTACCGTTCGAGAGCACTTACGGCCACAAGACGCTGGGCGAACTGCTCGACGAACATCGCACGCTGTATTACACCGCGACGCTGGATCATTACCGTCAACTGCGCCATGTCGCGTCCGCCCAATCGATGCTGGTCGTGAACGGCGGCTACATCTACGAAGCGGAACTGCTGGCCTCGCTGCCGCGCATTCTGCCCGGTGCCGACGTCCACCGTTTGATGCCGGAAGACGTGTCGCTCGCTTTCGCCGATCTGAACGCCGAAGAACGTTCGTCGACGCTCGAAGCGGCGCGCGCGGCCGATCTGGTTCTTCAGCCTTTCCGCTGCCGCGTGCTGCTCAAACGGTTCAAGCCGGAAGAACTGCCCGCTTTGTTCACTTTGCCCGAAGAAGCCGCGACGCTGCGTTCGATCGAACGCGCGAGCGAAGAAAGTCCGCAGGCGTTCGCTTCGATTCTGGGCAGTCTGGGCGGTTCGATCCAGAACCACGCAAGCTCGTATTCGATTCTGTACCTGAATTTGAACAACCCGGTCGTCGAGCGGCTGTTCGCCGGCAAGCCGACGCGGCGGCTGAACACGCTGGTCGAGATGCTGTACGCGAACGCGCTGATGATGGGCCATTACCCGATGAGCCGGCAAGAAATGGCGCTGCTGAACCGCGGCATCTTGTCGTTGATCGATTGGAGCATGGATTCGGAAAGAGAGGAGTAGAACGGATATGGAAGATTATTTGACGGAGTTTCAAGATTTGATGTCGCAAGCGTACAGTCTGCCGCATAGCGCGGCGAAGATGGCGCTGCTCGAACGGGCGGCCGAGATCGCGGATCTGGCCGGCGACGTGGAAGCCGGATACGAAGCGCGCGAAGAAATCGTGGAGACCGGAAGTTTCGGCGGTTTTCCGATGAAAGCGATCGTCGCTTATTCTTGGCAGCTCGGGCAGTATGACCGCGATCCGCAAGCTTTCGACGAAGACAGCCTGTATTGGAATTACAAATGGATCATCGACGACATCCCTTCGTTCCCGGAAGTTCCGGCCGAGCAGATCGATTCGCTTCTTCAAGACATGCGCCGGCGTTATAACGAATACGGGGTCAGCGACCGCACGTACTGGTATTATAACTTCCGTCTTTCGATGTACATGGGACAGTTGGAAAAAGCGCAGGAATGCCTCGAAGAGTTCCGGAAATTGAAACGCGACGCCATGAGTGACTGCGCGGCCTGCGAGTTGGACGAACAGGTCCATTACCTCGTGCTGCTCGGCAAAGACGAGGAAGCGATCAAAAAAGCCAAGCCGATCATCGAAGGACGCAAGCGCTGCGCGGAAGTCCCTCATATGACGCTGCCGCAGCTTCTCGTCCCGCTGCATCGTCTGGGACGGCACGAAGAAGCCGCGGAGATGCAGCGCAAAAGCTATTCGCTGATCCGGCAGAACGCGAAATTCATCCAGTTATTCGGCGAACATATCGGCTATCTGTCGCTCGTCGATCCGCAGCGCGCGCTGCCTATGCTGGAACGCCATCTTCCGCAGGCGGAAACGCACGAAGATCCGCTGAACCGCATGATGTTCTACTGGAACTCCGCCGCTTTGCTCCATAAGCTGCAGCGGACGGGCGAAGATTTTGTCCTGAATTTGCCGCCGGCTTCCCGCTTCGCCGGCTTGGCCGACCGGCCCGAAGAACTGCGCGCGAAGCTTGAAGAAGAAGCGTTCGCGATCGCGGAAGCGCTGGACGCGCGCAACGGCAACGACTATTATAAAGAATTCGGCAAGAAACTGCTGGCCGAACGCGGATAAACGCTTCGCCTGCGCATAACCGAAAAGAAGACCCTCGAAATCGCCGCAGCCTGCGATCCGGGGGTCTTCTTCGTTCTTCTCTATTCATTTCATTTCGATGCCCAGAATTTCGTCGCTTTCCTCCAGCAGCGGCATCAACTGATCGGCGCTCATGCCTTTCGGCATCCGGACCACCATGTCCAACGTCAGCTGCCGCTTCTCTTCTTCTTTGCCCGCTCCTTTGAAGTCGATCACGGTTACGCCCCGTTCTTCGAGAAGCTTCTTGAACTGTTCGGACGCTCCTTTTTCTTGACGGACGGTCACGATCAACCGATGCGTCGAAGCGACGAAACGCCCTTTGAAATTGCCGTGCATGATGATCTGCGTCAGATAGATCAGCAGCGTCGCGATAATGCCCAGAATGTACAGGCCGGCTCCCATCGCCATGCCGACGCCGGCCGTCGCCCACATGCCCGCCGCCGTCGTCAAGCCGTTGATCGTATATTTGCGCATGAAGATCATGCCCGCCCCGAGAAAACCGATTCCGCTGACGATCTCCGAAGCGACTTTGGTCGGGTCGATCTGTACGCCGTCGCGTCCTTCCAGATCCATAAAGCCGTATTTGGAGATGACCATGATAAGCGCCGCTCCTACCGCCACGATAAAATGCGTCCGCGTTCCGGCTTCTTTTCGCCTGCTTTTTCGTTCGTAACCGATCAAGGCTCCGCAGAGCCCGGCGATCAAGATTCGCAGCAGATGCTCCAGTTCGAGCGGCAGATCGATCATATCGAAGTATCCCAATTCTCCCACTCCTTTTATACGCTGCCCGTCTCCGGACGCTCAACACCGATTCGGCAGGTTCTTGCTCTTTTTTACCCCGCGCCGGCACCGCCGCTCCGCTTTTCGCACACGCTTTTGCAACATTTTTTCGATCGGCTGCGTCTGAAGGACAATAACGCAACCACGAGGAGAGTGTTGATCATGAAAACGAATATCCGAAAAACCTTGTTTGCCGCTCCCGCCGCCGCCGTTATCCTGCTGTCTTCGTTTGCCGGAGGACAAGCTTACGCGGCGCCCGCGTTCGGCGACTTGAAAGGCATCGCGCAGGCTCCTCAAATCGCCGCTTTGCAAGAAGCCGGGATTATCCGAGGCGCGCAAGACGGCAAATTCGATCCGCAAGGCACGCTCACCAACGCCCAAGCCATTCAGCTTGCCGTCGATCTGTACGGCTTGAATATCGATAACCTGAACTTTGTCAAAAAACCGGAAGCGTCCGATTCGTTTCCCAAAGCCGACGACGACGCTTGGTACGCGGACGCGCTGATCATCGCCGCATACAGCGACCTGAACCTGCCGCGCGATCTGGACCCGAGCGCTCCGGCCACGCGCGCGTCGCTGGCTTCGCTGCTGATCGCCGCCGGACAAAACGCAGGCAAGCTGCCGGTGTTCCGTCTGATCCCGGTCGAGATCAAAGACGAAGCGTCCATTCCGGACGGCATGAGCGGCCAGATGCAGACGGCGCTGGCGCTGGGTCTGCTCAAGCTCGACGCCAAAGGCGATATTCGTCCTAACGAACCGCTGACTCGCGCCGCAGCCGCCGAGATCGTGTATCAAGCCGCCTTGAAATCGCACGTGGTCGAAGAAAAATGAACAAGCAAAAGCAGTCCCTCGGAAGGGACGCTTTTTTTCGGCTTCAGGCCGTTTTTTCGGAACGCTTCCGAATCGTACGACGGCTGCGGCACATAGCGCGGTCTTTTCGTACCATCCGAACGCCGCGGACAGCGTGACGATAAGAAGCGTCTGCGTCAAATAATTCGTTAGCGCCGTCCGGCCCGCCGAATAAAGATATAAAAGCCCGCTCCGAATACGAAAGAAAAGATGTTGGCGAAAAGACAGGCCGGAATGCCGGAAAGCTGCCGCTTGTTTGTCCGTTCGGCGGATCGCGCACGCAAAAGGGAGACTCCGCAAAAGCGGAATCTCCCTTTTTCTTGAAGCAAACGATTTATTTTTTCGCGATCAGCACGATGTTCGAGACTTTCTCGTCCGTCAGCTTGACGCTTTTCGTTCCGTCTTCGTTCATCCGGTACAATCGGCCGCCGTCCGCCGCGTTGAGATAAAAGATGCCGGCCACGTCATCTTCGTACTGGCACATGTCCCACTCCAGGCCGACCATTTTCTTCAGGGTCAGCTTGGCCGGGTCGAGGACGTAAGCGCCGCTTTCCGCAAACAGCACGGTCGAGCGTACCACGCCTTGATTGGTCAGATTGCGCACGTAGCCGACATTGCCGAGCGACAGCTTTTTGGTCTTGGTAACTTTGCCGTTAACCAGCGTGGCTACGTACGATCTGCCGCCGGCATCGTTAAAGGCAAGGCTGCTGCTGCCCACGTTGGCAATCTCGTGAACGCCCGTGGTGTGCAGTTTGATCGTTTTGCCCGTCGCGCCGTCGATCACATAGCCGACTCCTTTGGAGTAATCGAATTCGCCGTCCGCGCCGAGCCGGATTCCTTTGTTGAAAACGAAGTAACCGTTCGCCCAGGAGCCGGAATTCACCGCGTTGACGTCGATCGGAGCTTTCGCGTTCAGCGCTTTGGCCGCCCCTCCCGCTTTGGGCAGCGAATACATCACCATGCTGGAAGTCGAATATTGACGTTCCTGCGGGTTGGTGTTGACCATCAGGTACAAGCGGTTGCGGTCGGCGTGGGCGAAATAGGCGTCGTCGAGCGAGCCTTTGGCGATCCACTGCAGCGAACCGCTGCCGTCGACTTTGCGGGAAGCGACCCAGGTCGCGCGGCCGTCTTTGAGCGCGTTGAAATAGATGCGGTCGCCTACGACTTTGAACGCCGGGAAGTCCGGATCGGCCATATTGGTAAGCTTGATGCCGTCCGTCAACTGCGCGGCGTCTGCCGAAGTCGCATAGAGCACGCCGGAATCGTCCAGCGCATAAACGGTGCTGCCTTTCGTGTCGAAATGCACGATACGCTTGCTTTTGCCGAAGTCCGCGGCTTTCGCGCCGGAATCGCTCAGCGACAGACGCAGAAGCGTCGTCGAATTGTCGTCGTACATATAATACATGTAACCGCCGGCCGGCTTTAATTCCGTGCCGTCGAAGTTCTGGCGCAGACGCTCCGAAGCTCCGCCTTCCGTGTTTACGCGGTACAAATCGCCGTCCGATACGTAATAAACTTCCGCTTTCTGAGCAGCTGCCGCTTCTGCTGCGGGCGCTCCCGAAAACGCTGTTCCTGCCGCGATCAGCACGGCCGCAAGCGTCGAAAACGTCAGTTTTTTTGTCCAATTCCATCTGGTTGTCATCATTTTCCCTCTTTCGTTCGTTTTCCGTATGTAATAAGCAAGCACTATTCAGATTAACATGCCAAAATAATCGATTAACAGTAAATGTTTGGCATTCATTGAAAATCGTCCTGCGGAACCTTCTTATTCATAAAAATCCAGGCAAAAAGAACCCTGTTCTCCGTGAGGAAAACAAGGCTCTTTTGCATAAAAAGCGACTTTAGAATCGAATCTTGCCGGAATTCCGGAGTGCTGACGTTCAGTCGTCGTCCCGGTCGTCGTCATCGTCGTCATAATCCGTTTCGCTTTTCAGCACTTTTCCCGTGTTCGCATCGATCTTGACGTCGGTTTCTCCGTTCGCCGTTTTCACTTCGATCTCGTATACGTAAACGCCGTCTTCTTTGTCGAGATCGTTGTCGGTCACTTTGCCGCCGCCGGCATGTTCGATCGCGATCGAAGCCGCTTGAGCCGACGTGATCTTCACGGCGGAAGACGTCTGTCCGGAATTCGAGGCGTTTCCTCCGCGATCGTCCCGGTCTTCGTCCGGCTCGACTTTGAGCAGCGAACCGGTATACGCGTCTACCCAAACATCCACGTCCGATTCTCCGGCAGGCCGGTCGATATCGACTTCGTAATACGTTTTGCCGTTGCGCGTTTTCAGTTCGACTTCGTCCACCGTTCCTTTTTGCGCTTTCAGCGCGATTTGCTCGGCTTGGCTTTGCGAGATCATCGCTTTGGAAACGGATTGCGCCGTCGTACCGTTTGTCGTTCCGGTCGTTCCCGCCGCGCCTGCCAGAGCCGCCGTTCCTCCGAGCGTCAATGCGGCCGCCACCGCGCCGATCATCAATTTGCGTTTCGTCATTTCGAATCTCCTCCTCGATGGGTCTCTGTATTCGGTCTTGTACCGGTTTGCAAGGAGCGACTGTCGTCCCTGCCTCATTATCAGATTAACCCTAGGCTCTGAGAAACCGGGAAGAGGCACATTAGAATTTCATGAGAAAAAAAGAAGCCCGTTCTCAGGAAGCGTTTCCCGAGACGGACTTCTATTATATGGCTATACGGCGGCGATAACCGCGTACGGCTTGATCTTTCGGAATCAATCTTCCGAACGGTCTTCGCGTTCGGGATCGTCTTTGCCGGATTTCTCGGGCTTCGGATCGTCTTCGTCCCAAGTAATCGTCAGCATCGCTCCCGAGACGGCATTGATTTGCACCTCGGCTTCGCGGCCGTTCTTCAGTTCGACGTCTACCAGATAATAAGCTTGGCCGTCTTCTTGTCTGCGAAGCTCCGCGTCGGTATCTTCGACGGCCGAAGCTTGCACGTTCAGCGCGGCGGCGGCCGCCGCTTTCGCTTCGTCTTCGCTGAGCAGTCTCGCCTGCGGCTGGCCCGGAAGATCGGGCGGCGTTGCGGCCGGCCCTTCTTCGTCCGGAGCTCCGGGAGTTCCGGGGGTTCCCTTGTCTCCGCCCGCATCCGAAGGCTGCGCTTCGCGATCGGTCAAGATATCGCCCGTATACGCGTCGATCTCCAAACTTCGGCGTTCGCCGCTCGAGTTCGTGACCTCCGCGACATACAAGCGCGTCGCTCCGCCGTCCGGCGTATCGAGTTCCAAGCGCTGTACCCGCAATCCTTCGCGCTGCTCCAGCCGGACCTTGACCGCTTCGCGGCTGACGATCTCGGGAGGCGGGACTTTCACCGCTTCGAGTCTCTCGATCGATTCGACTTGTCCGTCTTCCGCGGACAACCGGACCGCATACAATCCGGTATCGGTCCGCAGACGCATCTCGTACAGCTCTCCGGTCTGCGCCGAAGACTCGATCTTGCCCGCATACTGTTTGAGCAATTTGTTCTCCGCCTCCGCCAACGTCAACGCCGGAGACGACGGACTCCACGGACTCCAGACCAGCAGTCCGGCCGCCGCGGCCGCCAACAATACCGGCGCCGAGATCCATGCCGCTCTTCGCTTCATGTCGGCTTGCCTCCTTCCTCGTCAGTTCGCCCGGCGCTGCCCGGTTCTTCGCGATTCGCCGACCGTTTGTCTTCGCTTCGAAAACGGCGGTTTCTCGACGGCATCATGCCGCGCGGTTCTTTGTCTCTGCTTCCGTTACGGTTCCGGAAACGCAGCGTCACGGTCGTGCCTTCTCCGAGCCGGCTCTCGATGCCGATCGCGATGTCCAGCGCTTCGGCCAGATCTTGAGCCAGCGCGAGGCCGAGACCCGCTCCTCCGGTTCCGGGAAGCCGAGCGCGCGAAGAATCCACGCGATAGAAACGATCGAAGACTTTGGGCAGCTCGTCTTCGGGAATGCCGATGCCCCGGTCGACGACTTGAAGTCGGGCCTCCTCTTCGCTTCCTCCGGCGACTCGAAGCGTAATCGTCGCCTCGCTGTATTTGCGGGCATTGTCCAGCAGAATGAACAGCAGTTGGCGGATTTTCGCTTCGTCCGTTCGGACGAATACAGGCTCCGGCGCGATGACTTCGATATCCCGGCCGTAAGCCCGAATGAAAGCTTTGACCGATTCGGCGGCCGAGCGCGCCAGATCGGTTTCTTGCAGATCCAGCGTATCCGATTCCGAACTTCGGGCCGTCTGGAGCAGCCGTTCGGTCAGTTCGCGCATGCGAACCGATTCCGACAAGATCGCTTCGACCGCTTCGTCGAACACTTCCGGCCGTTCCTTGCCTCTGCGCTTAAGCAGGCTCGCATAACTCTCGATGATCGTGAGCGGCGTCTTCAACTCGTGCGAAGCATCCGATACGAAGCGCTCCTGCCTGGCGAAATTGCTCTCGAGCAGCACGATCATGTCGTTGAACGTTCTTCCCATCTCGGCCAGCTCGTCTCCGTTCTGCTTGTCGGTCTCGATGCGTTGGAAACGGCCGCTGCGCCGGATATCGCCCATCGTCTCCGTCAGCGCGCTGATCGGCTTCACGATCCGGTTCGCCAGAACCGTATTGGCCAGAATCGTCGGCACCAGCGCGAGCAGCGCCACGATGACCAGCACGGTCTTCAGAACGTTCAGACGATCTTCCAGATCCGCGATGCTGCGGCTGACCTGTACGCTGAGGACCTCCCCGTCCGGCCAGATCACCGGAACGGAGACTCGGATATAACCTTCTCCGCCGCTTCTGAACCGCTGCGCCTCGTGAACCGCGACATAATGATACGGCTCGCCGCTGAGCCGTTCGCTTCGCTGCGGATCGTCGCTGGCCGTCACCGGACGGGCAAGACTGCCGCCGTCCGGCGTGACGACGCGCAGCATGCCGTCGGCCGGCGCGTACGCGCGCAGCAGATCGTCCGGCGCGGTGCGCGACGCCGCTTCGCTGATCCGTTCGGCCGTCAGTTCCGCTTCCGATTCGAAGCGGCGGATTTCCGCATCCAGCGACATTTTGCCGAACAACAGATAGATCGAGACGCATGCCGCCGCCAACAAAGCCGCGAACAATACCGACGAGTACAGATAGATCTTGCTTTTGAGTTTCATTTTACGAAGATTCCTTCAGCACGTAACCGACTCCCCGGACGGTATGGATCAGTTCGGGCAGGCCTTCTTCGTCGATCTTGCGGCGCACGTAACGGATATAGACGTCGACCACGTTCGTATCGCCGGCGTAATCGTAACCCCAGACTTCGCGGATCATCTGATCGCGGCTGAGCACTTGGCGTTGATTGCGCAGCAGGAAGACCAACAGATCGAATTCGCGGGGCGTCAGATCGATCCGCCGTTCTCCCCGGTAGACTTCCCTCGTCTGTTCGTTCAACCGCAGATCGCCCGCGGCGAGCGTCTGTTCGCTGTCGCCGCTCTCCGATCTCTCCGGTCCGGCTGCCGCGCGAGCGCGCAGCGCGGAACGGATGCGGGCCAATAACTCTTCGATCTGAAAAGGCTTGGTCACGTAATCGCTCGCTCCGAGATCCAGACCGGACACCTTGTCTTCGACCGAATCTTTGGCCGTCAGCAGAATTACCGGCGTCAGCGAATCGGCCGCGCGAATCCGCCGCAGCACTTCGATGCCGCTGAGTCCGGGCAGCATCACGTCCAGCAGAATCAGGTCCCAGCCGCCTTCTTTGAAACGTTCCAGGCCGTCCGTTCCCGACGCGGCTCTTCCCGTCCCGTATCCTTCGTACCCCAGTTCCAATTCCAGAAGCCGGGCAATTTTATCTTCGTCTTCGATAATCAATACTTTTCCGCTCACGGGCTTCCTCCTCGATTCTCGCATCGCCGGCGCCGAAGCGCGGGCTTGCAGGATCTTGCGTTCGACGTTCCTTTTCGCCTTGCCCATATTCTAAGCGAAAGCGCAGCGGACGGCTACCGGTCGTCTTCCGCCGCAACGTTCGCTATTCGCATTTAGGCCAACAGATAAAAGTTAGGACTTTAGGGGCATTTTTTGTCGAAATTCCAGTCTACAGTTTACATACCGTGTCATATCTCACTATACTTAACGGATATTCGGATTTTTTTATTCTTAATTTCGTTCGACAAGGAGGTCTCTTCTTCATGCAGCAAAAAATCAGAATCGGCATCGTCGGTTACGGCAACCTCGGCCGCGGCGTGCGCAGCGCGATCGCGCAGAACGCCGATATGGAACTTGTGGCCGTCTTCAGCAGACGCGATCCGAAAACGCTTGAGCAGCGCGGCGAATCGGTGCGTTTCGTACATATCTCGGACGCGGACCGTTACCGCGGAGACATCGACGTCATGATCTTGTGCGGCGGCTCCGCCACCGACCTGCCCGAGCAGACGCCTCAGCTTGCCGCGCTGTTCCACACCGTGGACAGCTTCGATACGCACGCCAAGATTCCCGAGTTCTACGCCGCCGTCAATACGGCCGCTCTGGAAAGCGGACATGTAAGCGTGATCTCCACGGGCTGGGACCCGGGCTTGTTCTCGATGAACCGGCTGCTGGCTCAAGCGATTCTGCCGGAAGGCAAAGAGTACACGTTCTGGGGCAAAGGCGTCAGCCAAGGCCATTCCGACGCGATTCGCCGCGTTCCGGGCGTGAAAGCGGGCGTGCAGTACACCGTTCCGGTGCAGACCGCGATCGATTTGATCCGTTCGGGCGAGACGCCGGAACTCAAGACGCGCGACAAGCATCTGCGCGATTGTTACGTCGTGGCCGAAGAAGGCGCGGACCGGGACGCGATTCGCGAAGCGATCGTGTCGATGCCGAACTATTTCGCCGACTACAACACCAGCGTCACGTTCATCACCGAAGAAGAACTGCGCAGCGAACATTCCGGCATGCCGCACGGCGGCTTCGTGATTCGCAGCGGCGTAACCGGCTCCGGCACCAAGCAGCGCATCGAATTCGGCTTGGATCTGGAGAGCAATCCGGAATTCACGGCCAGCGTGCTGGTCGCTTACGCCCGCGCCGCGTTCCGTTTCGGCCAAGAAGGCTCGAGCGGCGCGAAAACGGTATTCGATATTCCGCTCGGTTATCTGTCTCCGAAATCTCCCGAGGAACTGCGTAAGGAATTATTGTGATTCGCCCGACCCGCCGCTTGCGCGGGTTTTCTTCGAAGCTTCATCCTTTAACGCAATAACGCTTGTCCTTGTCATTCGGGCAGAGTATCCGCCGTTTATTCGTCCGTTCGATTCGCGGACGATCCGAACAAACGGCTTTCTCCGGCCCGGACGGAAAACCATTTCGAAGGAGCGTGTATCCATGATCGAAACTCAACGTTCAACGGCTTATGCCGAAGCTAGAGCTTACGTCGAATCCGTTTATGCCGCCGTCGTCCGGCGCAACCCTTACGAAGACGAATTCCATCAAGCCGTGCGCGAGATCTTCGATTCGCTCGTGCCCGTTTTCGCCAAGCATTCCCGTTACCGCGAACAAGGGATTCTGGAACGTCTGGCCGAACCCGAGCGCTTGATCGCGTTCCGCGTGCCGTGGGTCGACGATTCGGGACGCGTGCAGGTCAACCGAGGTTTCCGCGTCCAATTCAACAGCGCGATCGGTCCGTACAAAGGCGGGCTGCGTTTCCATCCTTCGGTCAACGCCAGCATCATCAAATTTTTGGGCTTCGAACAGATCTTGAAGAACTCGCTGACCGGCCAAGCGATCGGCGGCGGCAAAGGCGGTTCCGACTTCGATCCGAAAGGCAAATCCGATATGGAAGTCATGCGCTTCACTCAGAGTTTCATGACCGAACTGTACCGCCATATCGGCCCGGACGTCGACGTGCCGGCCGGCGATATCGGCGTGGGCGCGCGGGAGATCGGCTATATGTACGGCCAATACAAGCGCATTCGCGGAGCCAGCGAAGCCGGCGTTCTCACAGGCAAAAATCCGCTGTACGGCGGCAGTCTGGCGCGGACGGAAGCGACCGGCTACGGCTGCGTCTACTTCGTGCAGGAGATGCTCAAAACCGCGGGATCGAGCTTCGAAGGCAGCCGCGTTCTCGTATCCGGTTCGGGCAACGTCTCGATCTACGCGATTCAGAAAGCGCAGGCGTTAGGCGCGAAAGTCGTGGCATGCAGCGACTCTTCCGGCTATGTCTACGACGAGAACGGAATCGACCTCGATACGGTGAAACGCATCAAAGAAGCCGGACGCGGCCGGATCTCCGAATATGTCGCCGAGCATCCGGAAGCGGTCTATACCGAAGGCTGCGAAGGCATCTGGACCCTCCCCTGCGATATCGCGCTGCCCTGCGCGACGCAGAACGAGATCGACGCCGAAGCGGCGGCCCGCTTGATCGAAGGCGGCGTCAAAGCGGTAGGCGAAGGCGCCAACATGCCTTCGACCTTAGGCGCGATCGAACGTTTCCAGAGCGCCGGCGTATTGTTCGCTCCGGCGAAAGCCGCCAATGCGGGCGGCGTGGCCGTATCCGCGCTGGAGATGTCGCAGAACAGCGCCCGCTTGTCTTGGTCGTTCGAAGAAGTCGACGCCAAACTGCACGGCATCATGAATCAGATTCACGAGAACTGTCGACGCGCGGCGGAAGAATACGGCCACCCCGGCAATCTGGTCGTCGGCGCGAATATCGCGGGCTTCCTGAAAGTCGCCGACGCGATGATCGCGCAAGGCGTCGTGTAATCCATCCGGTTCGGGGAACGGAAGATCCTTTCGTTCCGGCACGGAATCCACAAATAAGTCCGAATATCCGCTTATTTCTGTGCTTTTCGAGTGTTTCGACCGAATAAGGCCGATAATCCCTTTAAATTGTCTTTTTCGTTCCTGTTTTCGAAGATCTCCCCGAAATAAGTGGATAAATGGACTTATCGATCTCTTTAGAGAAAATACGGCTGAAATAAAAGGATTTATGGACTTATTCCGGCGGCGGCGGATGTATCCGGCGTTCCATATTCAGCATCCGGCGTTGAGCGCATTCGACGAGCGGCAAGCCCGAAGTTCCGAAAAAGAACCGACCTCAAACGCCCCCGATTTCCGCGAAGCCTGCTTCGCCGGAAATCGGGGGCGTTCTCGTAGACCGCTGCCGGACAGACCGCTGCTTACCGAACATCCTTCGATCGCGAGCCGAGATCGGCCGCCCGTTCGCAGCATAGGCTCCTCAGATCCGCATCGTATCCGGCCGGAAATGCTTGATCTCCGAGCGGATGCGCTCGGCATCCCAGTTCTCTTCGGCCGCGCGGGCGCAGAGCTTCGGAAATTCCGTGTCGCCGGCATTGCGCAGCGCGATGATCTGCGCGACGCTGAGACGCTTGTCGGGTTCGCGGCCCGTCAGCCGGTAATAGCGGAAATTCTCTTCGATCCGCACGATGCGGTCCTGCGTCTTAGTCGCATAGACGCGCATGCGCAGCAGCGCCAGCAGCAAGACGAACGCCAAGCCGACCAAGATCCAATCGGGCAGCGACGCCTGCCCGTCTCTCAGCACGCCGATCAGATGCACGATCGACGCGATCAGCAGGATCAGCCCGAGCGGGAGCGCCAGAAAATGATGCGGCCAGTCGAAGCGCAGCTTGAATTTTTGCGGTTGTTCCATGCTTTCCCCTCTTTTCTCGAGAACATGCGGCGGGCAATCCCCGGCCGCTAAGTTCTATTACACGCCCGGCGCCGTTCGCAACCAGCCCGGCTCTTGACGACTTCTTTGCCGTCGACAGAAGCGCTTTATCTCTTGATCAGCGGCGCGACGGGCGCTCGGGGAAAGCCGCGCCTCGGCGATATTGGTTCGGCGACACGCCCATCACTTTTTTGAACGCGGTGCTGAAATAATGTTGGCTGTCGTAACCGCTCTGTTCCGCGATCTCGTAGATCGGCAGGTCCGTCGCGTTCAGCAGTTCGATCGCTTTGCGAATACGGGTATGGGTCAGCAGCGCCACGAACGAATCGCCCAGTTCTTTTTTCAAAACGCGGCTCAAATACACCGGAGAGACTTGCAGCTCGCGCGCGAACGATTCCAACGTCAGTTCGGGATCGCCGTAATAATCGCGGATATACTCTCTTGCCCGGCGCACGAGCGGGGATAGCTGCGCGTCTTTGTATACGGCTTCCCGGCAGCGTCCGTATACCTCGGGCAGCGTCTCCGCGGCGCCTCCCGGCGGAACCGATTCGATATGCGCCTGCACCGTGATCTTGAGAAACTGCCGAAGGCTGCGTTCGATTCGGGCCGTGATCTCTTCCTCGACCGCATCCCACAGAAATAACAGCAGCAGCCCCGCGGCATCGCGAATCAGCATATGGCGGCGCGGCGCGACCAGTTCGGAGACGATATTTTCCGCGGCGAACAGATAGAGCTGCCGGTCGCTTTCTTTGAGAATCGGCTGCGCGGCTTCCGGCTCGGGCCAGCGGACGACGCCCAATTGAACCGGGCTGCCCGAAGGCAGGCCCAGAAACGCCAGACGTTCCTCGATCTCTTCGCTCGCCAACTGCCCTTCGGCCCACTCTTGTCCGAACCGCGATTGCAGCATCGGAATATTGCGCTGAATCTGTTCGGACGCGAGCTTCAAATAACCCGCCTGTTTGGCCGCTCCGTCCAAACTTTCCCGGACCCGAAGCAGTACGCCGCGCAGCAGTTCGGGATTGACCGGTTTGAGGATGTAATCTTCGACGCCCAGCCGGATGCCTTCGCGGGCATAATCGAATTCGTCATGTCCGGTAATGATGACGAAGCGGCAGTCCGGCAGCCGTTCGCGAAGCTTGCGCATCAGCGAGATTCCGTTCAAGAACGGCATATTCATATCGACCAGCGCCAGATGGATATCCAGACTCAGCGCCAGCTCCAACGCTTCTTCCCCGTCTTCGGCTTCGCCGACCACTTCCATGCCGAGCGAAGCCCAATCGATCGACTCGCGCAGCCCTTCCCGAATAATGATCTCGTCGTCCGCGATCAAGACCCGATACGGCGCTTGATTCATGGCTGATCCTCCTCTTTGATACGAAATGCGGGCGGTTCGTGCAGCAGCGGATGCCGGACTCTGACCCGAGTGCCTTCGCCCGGCGCACTCTCGATCTCGATGCCGTAGTCGTCGCCGAACGCCAGCTTCAGACGCGACTGAACGTTCAGCATCCCGTAACTGCGGCCGCTTTTTTCGCGTTCCGACGCCTGACGTTCGATCGCTTCAAGCGGATTCGCCAGTTTCCGCCGCAGCTCTTCGAGGCGCTCCGGTTCCATGCCGGCTCCGTCGTCGCCGACTTCCAGCAGCAGCGTCTCTTCTTCGACTTGGATGCGAATATCGATCCGGCCGGGTCCGCGGCGCGCTTTGATCCCGTGGTAGATCGCGTTCTCGACCAGCGGCTGAAGCAGCAGCTTGAGCACGAAGATCTCGCCCGGTCCGTCGGCCGTGCCGGCTTCCGCCTGCACCTCGACCGTCAAACGGCCTTGATACCGCGTCTGCTGGATCAGCACGTAGCTGCGGATATGTTCCAGTTCGTCCGTCAGCAGAATGACGTCGCCGCCTTTGCTCAGTCCGATCCGGAACAGCTTCGAGAGCGATTCGACCATCTCGGACACTTCGTCGGCTCCTTTTTTGCGCGCCATCCAGTGGATCGTATCCAGCGTGTTGTACAGAAAATGCGGTTTGATATTGTCCTGCAGGCTTCGCAGTTCGGCTTCCCTTTTCTGCCGTTCTTTGCGGTTATTCAGTTCGATCAACCGGCGCAGTTCGACCAGCATCCGATTGAAACTGCGTCCGAGCATCCCGATCTCGTCGCCGCGCACGGCCGCGTGCCGGACCGTCAGATCGCCCGATTCCGTGCGGCGCATATCGTCCATCAGCAGGCGGATCGGTTCGGAGATGGAGCGGGACAATCGGAGCGAAGCGGTCAACCCCGACATGCAGACGAGGAACAAGAAACAGATGACGTAGAAATGGATCTGTCCGACTTCGAACAGCGATTCCCGCGTCAAAAAAACGCCGACGGTACGCCACCCGGTAAACGAAGAATCGGCATAAATCAACTGCAGTTCCCGGCCGTCGACGGTGCGCGTGATCGCTCCACGATCGCCCGACGCGAACCATTCCGACGGCAGGCGGTCCACATAAGGTTCGTCCGGCGCATAGATCTGCCCGCCTTCCCGATCGACCACCGTCAGATAACCCGTTCGGCCGAGCTTGACGTCGCGCGCCGCTTTGGAGATCGTCCACAGTTTCAGATCGATCAGCACCGCGCCGATCGTGCGCTCCGTGTCGGGATCGACGACGGCCCGTACCACCGTCACGACTTCGTCGTCCCGGTAATTGACGTGGGAAGTCAGATTGCGGCCCGACGGCTGGCCCAAGATCGTAAACAAGCCTTCCGCGGCTTCCGCCTGCCGATACCACGCTTCCCGGGTCAGGTTGTCCGGCGTTCGGGCATACAGCTCGTTGCTGACGTAACGCCCGTCCGCGCCGACGATCAGCAGCCCTGCGATCTCCGGATACAAGGTGGTATAGCGCTGCAAATACTGCTTCAACCGGTAGGTCTCTTCCTCGCCGGAGGCCTCGCCCTTCGCTCCGCCGTTCATGAAGGCGCGCACGCGGTCGTCGAATCCGATCAGATACGTCATGTTCTGCAGATTCTCCATATCGCTGTCGAGCGTCTGGTTGACTTTGGTGATCAATTGCAGCGTATGATCCACGGCTTGATGCTCCAAGACCCGGCTGACCGTCCAGTTGACCAGATACCCGAGCCCGATCGACGGCAGCAGACCGACGAGCAGAAACAAGATCATGAGCTGATAGCGCAGCCGAAGATCGTGGAGCCGCCACGCCGCCGCGCCGCGAAGCGTGCGGGAACTCGTCGTTCGGCTCGGACGCCCGGATTTATTTCGCATAATAATCATCCACGTTCTCCGGGGTCACGATCGAGATCCCCGTGTCGACGCGTACCGGAAGCGGCGCGACTTCGCCGGAGGCGGTCGGAGAAGGAATCGTCAGGTCGTGATGCAGATGGAACAAATACTGCAGCGACCAATACCCCATATTCCAGCTTCCTTGCGCGATCGTGGCCGAGATGCTGCCTTCGCGGATCATATCGAGCGTGTCTTTGTCCGTATCGAACGCGATCACCCGAAGCTGCTCCGTACGCGTCAGTTCTTTGGCGGCTTCGCCGGCGCCTTTGCCGCCGGCCGCTTCGGTGACGAACACGCCGGCCAGATCCGGATACCGCTTCAGCAGCGATTGCGTCAAGCGTTTCGCTACCATCGCGTCGCCTTTGTCGTCTTCGACGGCCACGACCTGCATACCGGGATAACGCTGTTCGATCGCGTCTTGAAAGCCCTGCGTCCGCTCGTCGTGGTTCTGCTGGTTGGGCAGCGTGATTACGGCCACTTTGCCTTTTCCGCCGAGCAGCGCCGCCATTTGTTCCGCCGCCGAACCGCCTGCCGCGTAATTGTCCGTGCCGAGAAACGAATACGCTTTGCTGCCCGGCGCGCCGGAATCGAACACGACGACCGGAATCCCCGCCTCTACGGCTTTGTCGATCACGCCGGTCAGCGAATCGGGATCGATCGCGGAAACGGCGATGCCGGCCGGCTTTTTGGCGATGATCTGTTCCAGCACCGTCGTCTGTTCTCTGGCGTCGTATTGGGTCGCTCCCCGGTATTCGATCGAGACGTTGAGCGCTTCGGCCGCGTCTTCGAACCCTTTCAAGCCGTTTTTCCAATATTCGATGCCTGACAGAAACGTGACCATCACGTAATTTTCGCCGAGATCTCCCCGCAGCGCTTCCGAACGGAACGCGCTTTCGCCGACCTGATTCGTATAGACATGCCGCGCGGCGTAAGCGAGAAAAGCCGCGATCAGCACCATGTAGAGCAGCGTCGTTTTTTTCACGGGACCGTCTCCCCTTTCGTTGTCGCAAGCGGTCTGCGCCGCCTTCTCTTTCGCTTCGGGAACCTGCAGTTCTCTAGGCCGTGTACGCAAACTTAACGACGTGCATCTTTAGTCGCCTTTTCGCCCTCCACGACGTCAGTGCCCCTTGACGTGCCCCGGCACGCCTTCGGAACCCTTCCTTGTTGAGAACGAAAATTCGCCCAAATCTGCCTCCTTCGAAGTTTGCGTACACGCCTTAGGCGTTCATGTTGATTCTATCGGATCGCCGTCCCGAAAAAAAGCGCTTTCCTTTTTAAATGGAGCAAAGCCGTACCCGCAGGAGGCGAAAGCCGCCTGACAGGTACGGCCGATGCCGCGAGAAAAGGAGATCGATAAGGATAGCGTTTGTTCCGGAGCCGAAGACGGTTACGCCACCCGTTTGTTTTTGTTGTAAATGTCGAACGCGACGGCGAGCAGCAGCACCAAGCCTTTGATCCCCTGCTGCCAGTCGATGCCGAGACCGATCAGCGACATGCCGTTGTTCAGCACGCCCATGACCAGACCGCCGATGATCGCGCCGAATACCGTACCGATGCCGCCGGAAGCCGAAGCCCCGCCGATAAAGCAGGCCGCGATCGCGTCAAGCTCGAAATTGGTACCGGCTCTCGGCGTGGCCGCGTCGAGACGGGCCGCGAAGATCAGGCCGCTGACCGCCGCCAGCACGCCCATATTGACGAAGACCCAGAAGGTCACTTTTTTCGTTTTGACGCCCGACAAGCCTGCCGCTTTCTCGTTGCCGCCCAACGCGTACACATGGCGACCCATGACCGTCTTGTTCATCATGAACGAATACGCGAGTATCAAGACGAACAGCAGCACGAGGATATTCGGAATGCCCGCGTAGCTCGCCAGCATGAAGGTGAACAAGTTCAGCACGACCGCGATCGCGACCAGTTTAAAGATGAACAAGCCGGAAGAAGACACTTCGAATTTGTATTTGAGCTGTTCGCGGCGTCCGCGAAGCTCGTTCAGGATGAACAAGACCGTGAACGCGAGGCCGGCCAGAATCGCGACCAGATTGGTCGCCGTATCGGCCAGATTCGGCACGAAGCCGGAGCTGATCTTGGTGAATCCGGTCGGGAACGGCGAGATCGACTGGCCTTCCAGCACGATCATGGTCAGACCCCGGAACAGCAGCATCCCCGCCAGCGTGACGATAAAGGCCGGAATCTTGACGTAAGCGACCCAGAATCCCTGCCAAGCTCCGATCAGACCGCCGATGACGAGCGAAGCGATCACGGCGACCCAAGCCGGAAGCTCCCAATTGACCATCATGATCGCCGACATGGCGCCGACGAACGCGGCGATCGAGCCGACGGACAAATCGATATGCCCGGTGATGATGACGAGCACCATGCCGATCGCGAGCACGAGAATGTAGCTGTTTTGCAGAATCAGGTTGGTGATATTGATCGGCTTGACGAGCAGCCCGCCCGTCAGCACCGTAAACAGAATCATGATGACGATCAGAGCGATGATCATGCCGTACTGGCGAATATTGCTTTTAAACAGTTTGTTGATCGCTTCCACGCTTAACCCCTCCAGTATTGGTCATGTATTTCATCAGCGTCTCCTGCGACGCGTTCGCCCGATCGACTTCGCCGGTCATCCGGCCCGCGTTCATCACGTAGATGCGGTCGCTGAGCCCGATGACTTCCGGAAGCTCCGACGAGATGACGATTACGGCTTTGCCCTGCGCGGCGAGTTCTTGAATGATCGTATAGATCTCGTATTTCGCGCCGACGTCGATGCCCCGGGTCGGTTCGTCCAAGATCAGCACGTCCGGTTCGGCGAAGATCCATTTGCCGAGCACGACTTTCTGCTGATTGCCGCCGCTCAGATTGCCCGTTTTTTGCAGGATGCTCGGCGCTTTGATATTCATCCGTTTCCGCATGTCTTCGGCGACCAGCACTTCTTCGCGTTCGTTGACGATCCATCGTTTCGCCAGTTTGCGGATGCCGGTCAGCGAGATATTGCGTTTGATATCGTCCATCAGGATCAAGCCGTATTCTTTGCGGTCTTCCGTCACGTAAGCGAATCCGTTCTCGATCGCTTGATTGACCGTGTCGTTGCGAATCTCTTTGCCGTGCTTGATCAGACTCCCGCTGATATTGCGTCCGTACGATTTGCCGAAGATGCTCATCGCAAGCTCCGTCCGTCCCGCGCCCATCAATCCGGCGATGCCGACGATCTCGCCTCGGCGGATCGTCATGTTGATATCGTCCAGCGCTTTGCGGTCCGGGTGATGTTCGTGATAGACCGTCCAGTTCCGCACTTCGAGCGCCACGTCGCCGATCTTCGGCGTGCGTTCCGGGTAGCGGTGCGTCATGTCCCGTCCGACCATGCCGCTGATGATCCGGTCTTCGGTCACTTGGTCTTTTTGCATATCCATCGTTTCGATCGTATGGCCGTCGCGCAGAATCGTGATCGAATCGGACACCTTCGAGACTTCGTTCAGCTTATGGGAGATCAGGATGCAGGTCATGCCTTCGCGCTTGAACTCCAACATGAGCTGAAGCAGGTTTTCGCTGTCGTTTTCGTTCAGCGCGGCGGTCGGTTCGTCGAGAATGAGCAGCTTGACCTTTTTGGAGAGCGCTTTCGCGATTTCGACCAACTGCTGCTTGCCGACGCCGATATCGCCGACGAGCGTGTTCGGGTTTTCGTTCAGCCCCACTTTGCGCAGCAGCTCTCGGGTGCCGACGATCGTTTCGTTCCAATCGACGATGCCTTTTTTCGCCCGTTCGTTGCCCAGAAAAATATTTTCCGCGATCGACAGGTACGGGATCAGCGCCAACTCTTGGTGAATGATGACGATGCCTTTCTCTTCGCTCTGCTTGATGTCTTTGAACTCGCATTTCTGTCCTTCGAACAAAATGTCCCCGTCGTAGCTGCCGTACGGGTATACGCCGCTCAATACTTTCATCAGCGTCGATTTGCCCGCGCCGTTTTCGCCGCACAGCGAATGGATCTCGCCTTTGCGCACGCGGATATTCACGTCGTCCAACGCTTTGACGCCGGGAAACGTTTTGACGATGCCGCGCATTTCCAAAATGTATTCCGTCATGATCGGCCCCTCCTATTTCAATCCGATTTCTTCCTTGGTGTAGTAGTCTTGGTCCACGATCTCCTGCTGCACGTTGTCCTTGTCGACCGATACCGGATCGAGCAGGTACGCCGGCACGACCATCACGCCGTTGTCGTACGACTCGGTATCGTTGACTTCCGCTTTCTCGCCTTTGAGCACGCTCTCGGTCATGGCGACCGTCTGCTGCGCGAGCTTGCGGGTATCTTTGAACACCGTCTGCGTCTGCTGGCCCGATACGATCGATTTGATCGAAGCCAGTTCGGCATCCTGTCCGGTGATGACCGGCAGCGGCTTGTCCGCCGATCCGTATCCGATGCCTTTGAGCGAAGACAGAATCCCGATGCTGATGCCGTCGTACGGCGAGAGCACCGCGTCCAGATGATCGCCCGAATAATAAGCGCTCAGCAGGTTGTCCATCCGCGATTGGGCGAGCGATCCGTCCCAGCGCAGCGTGGCGATCTGAGCCATCGTCGTCTGCTTGCTGCGCACGACGAGTTTGCCGGAATCGATATAAGGCTGAAGCACCGACATGGCGCCGTTATAGAAGAAGTAAGCGTTGTTGTCGTCCGGCGATCCGCCGAACAGCTCGATATTGAACGGGCCTTTGCCTTCTTTGAGTCCCAGATGGTCTTCGATATAAGAAGCTTGCAGCACGCCGACTTTGAAGTTGTCGAACGTCGAGTAGTAGCTCAAGTAAGGCGTGTTGCGAATCAGCCGGTCGTAAGCGATGACTTGAATGCCCCGGTCGTGCGCTTTGCCGATCACGTCGGTCAGCGTGTTGCCGTCCACCGCCGCGATGACGATCACGTCGACGCCTTTGGTGATCATATTCTCGATCTGCGAGATCTGATTCTCCACGACGTCTTCGGCATATTGCAGGTCGGTCTTATAGCCTTTCTCTTCGAACAGTTTCCGCATATTGCTTCCGTCCGCTACCCACCGCTCCGACGACTTCGTCGGCAGCGACAAGCCGATATACCCTTTCTCCGCGCTTCCCGCGCTGCTCTCCGCCAGATTGCAACCGGCTAGCATCGCCGTCATCATCAACGCGAGCAGAAGCGCCGCCATTTTTTTCATGCTCGGATTCCCTCCCGTACACATTTTAGATAGCGCTTCCAATTCGGAAGCGCCGTACGTGTTCTTTACGTGTTTCAGCATAGCACCCGCCGATCGGGACGGTCTTTATACGGAAACGAAGCTTTTTTATGAAAAATCAACTTTTTTGTACGAAATGGCAAAAAAAGCGCTCCTCTGGATGAGGAGCGCTTCATGCGTCGAAACTTTCCGATTTTATTCGCCGTCCGGTTTCGGGAAACTCACGATGCCGACCGAATACAGGAAGATCAAGATGATCAGCAGCGGGCAAACATACTTCAGCAGGAACATCCAAGTACGGTATATGCCGCCGCCGAGTCCCGCTTCTTCTCCGGCTCTTTTCCATGCGTAACCGGTGAACAGCGTGATGATCAGGCCGCCGACCGGCATCAGGATGTACGAAGTCGAGAAGTCGAACAGATCGAAGATCGTTTTGCCGAAAATGATCACGTTGCTGAGCGGTCCGTTCGCGCCTTCGACCGACAACGCGGACGGTACGCCGAGCAGGAATGCCAGACTCGCCATAATGATCGCCGTTTTCTTCCGGCTCCATTTCCACTGCTCCATCGCGTAAGCGACCGGCACTTCGAGGATCGAGACGGCCGAAGTCAGCGCCGCGATCGCCAGCAGCAGGAAGAAAATGCCGCCGAACAAGAAACCGAGCGGCATCTGCGCGAACGCGGCCGGCAAAGCGATGAAGGCCAGGCCGACGCCGCTGGACGGCTCCATGCCGTAAGCGAATACCGTCGGGAAGATGACCAGACCCGCGATGAACGCGTAGAGCAGGTCGCCTGTACCGATTGCGAGCGTCGCTTTGCCGAGCGATTGGTCTTTGCGCACGTAAGAACCGTAAGTCAGCATGCAGCCCATCCCGAGCGACAGCGAGAAGAACGAGTGTCCGAGCGCGATGAGGACCGATTCTTCGTTCAGCTTCGAGAAGTCCGGTTTCAGGAAGAACTCCGCTCCCGCCAGCGCGCCGGGCAGCGTCAAGGCCCGAACCATCAGGATCAGCAGCAGGATCAGGAAGCCCGGAATCAGAATCTTGTTGAACTTCTCGATGCCGCCCGATACGCCTCTGGCAATCACGTAGCCGGTAATGGCCATCACGACCGCGCTCCAGAAGATCGGCATGTAGCCGCCCGCGAAGTTCAGGAAAGTCGAAGCGTAATCCATCTTCGCGTCCGACAGCGCGCCCGCGAACGATTGGACCATATAATGCAGCGTCCAGCCCGCGACTACGCCGTAGTAAGACATGATCAGGAACGCGGTGACGATCGAGATCAAGCCGAACCATTTCCAGTGCTTTTTGTTCGTCAGGTTAAACAGCGAGGACGAAGCGTTGCCGCGTCCGCCGCGCCCGATGGTCATCTCCGCCAGCAGGATCGGCAGACCGACCACGACCAGACAGAGGATGAAGAGCAGGAAGAAAGCCGCGCCTCCGTTTTCTCCCGTAATATAAGGAAACTTCCACATGTTGCCCAGCCCGACCGAACTGCCGATCGCCGCCAAGATGAATCCGTTTTTGGAAAAGCCGGCTCCGCCCTCTCCGGGTCTTTCGCCGATCTTTGCCGAATTTTTGTCTGTGTTTGCCATTCTGTCCCCTCCGACTATGACCCTTTCAACTCTTAATCAGAGGTTTACGTTTCACTGAAACGCACACGCTTTAAGTGCGATTCAGGGGAGCGTATGCCTACCTTTAGTGTTGACAAGGTACTAGTTAGCTTTTGTTTTTCTTGATGTGATTTTGCATTGTCTCATGGTAGCGAATCAACGCGTTATTGTCTAGACTTTTATTTTGCGCGGTCAATAACAAAAAGAATATTAAATTTATAAAGTGCCTTCTTTTTGAATATCAAAAGGAAAACATACGGGTTATGCGAACAGATTGACGCTCTATCGCTTTTGCTATATGATAACGATTATCATTCGCAAAAATTCAAGATTTAAAAGGAGTTCTTTTCATGTCCGTCAAACGTTCGATATCCGTAAAGTCTTCTCTGCCTCTGCTTCTTCTGACCGGCATCCTGCTGATCTCGGGCTGCGGCTCTTCCGGAAATGCGGACTCGGCCAACGCCGCCGCGCAATCTCCGCAAAAGTCGGCTTCTGCCGAAACGTCGACCCGGACGGTTACCCACCTCAAAGGAGAAACCGCGATCCCCGCCGATCCGCAGCGGATCGCTTCGCTCGATTACCGCCTGACCGATTTCCTGCTGGCGCTCGGCCTCAAGCCTTACGCCACCGTGACGTATCCGGGCGGCGGAATGCCGCCTTATCTGGATGCTTCGGCGCTCGAAGGCGTGCAGCCGCTCGGCGACGAAGCCAATCTCGAAGCGACGCTGAAAGCGGCGCCGGACGTGATTCTGGGCCGCAAAGCGCAGGCCGATCTGTACGATCAATTGACGGCGATCGCGCCGACGATCATCGCCGATTCGCCTTCGAAAGACTGGAAGCAGGAGCTGACCGTTTACGGCGCCATGTTCGGACGGGAAAAGCAGGCCGAAGATTGGCTGAACGCTTATCGGGCGGAAGCAGAGCAGGCCGAAGCCGAGATCGCCAAAGTCGTGCCGGCAGGCTCGACCTTTCTCTATCTGCGCATCATGCCCAAAGAAATCCGCGTTCACGGACCGGAGCAGGCGCTCTCGGCCGTGCTGTACGACGATCTCGGTCTGACTCCGGCCAAAGGCGTGGAAGGACTCGACGACGTCGTGCCGATCTCGCTCGAAGTGCTGCCCGATTACGACGCCGATTATATTTTCGTCGAGACCGGCGCGCCGAAAGCGGACGGCGACAAAGACGCGGAAGACAACCGCAGCCGCATCGAACAGACTTCCGTATGGAAGAATCTCAAAGCGGTCAAAGAAGGCCATGTCTACGACATGCCGCAGTGGATCATCAGCGAAGCGCCTTATATCAAACAGAAGTCGCTGGAACTTGTGAAAAAAGCGCTGGTGCGTTAAACGGTAAACGGGCCTTTTGTTCGGAGAACGGGGATTCCGCCGCGCCGAAGGTCAGCTTGCGAACACGGAAAAAGGAAGCGGAACGAATTCCGCTTCCTTTTTCTCATTCCGCCGGAGCCTGCCGCTCCAATCCCGCGCGTTCGCGAGACGTCTCCCGTCCCGCTCCGACCGGATTCAACGTTCCCGCGCGGCCGAGTCCCGTCGCCGGCATATTGACGTAGATCGACTCGTAAGCGCCGTCTCCCACCATGTAGGTCTCGTGATAAATCCCTACCGCGTTTCCGGCTCTCGATTTGCGGTTGAAGTCTTTCCACGCCTTGAGATGTTTATCGCCGCCGCGCGCGTACTGCTCCAACTGATCGTAAGAACGCCAGTACTGCACGATCGACAACCCGCGTCCCGTCATAAAAAAAGCCGCGTCGAGAAATCCCGTTTCCTTGTTGGCGTACAGCTCTTGGAGCATCGGCCCCATCGCCCGCACGACGGGAAGCCATCGGCCGACGGCCCACCATTTATTGATCCGCACCCCGATGATGAATACGACGAAAGGTCCTTCGATCGAAGCGGTCTGACGTCCCGGAATGATTGCTGCCATGCTGTCGCCTCCTTAGTTTTATTGGCTCAATCCTGTTCCAACCGGCTCAGATGCAGCTCGTAAAATCCGCGAATATCCGTAGACGCGTATAATCTCGCCGTCAAGAACGCGCCGTAGAAGACCGTCCACAGCAGCTTGACCGCATCGTCGACTTGCAGATCCGCGGCCAACTTGCCGTCCGCTTCCGCTTCGATCATGCTGCGGCGAAACAGCGCGTACAGATCCGGCGCTTCCGATGCCTCCCGCTCGCTGCCCGGAAACAGCAGACGAATCTCGGCTTCGCTCATCTCCGGCATGCAAGGATGCATATCGTTGTGCGCCAGAAAAGCGATCAGGCTCGGCATCACGCCCGGCACGTCTTCGCTCCACTCCGCCACGCTGGCGAGCAGATGCCGAACCGCCGCGAAGCCCCGCTTGCCTTCTTTGTCGATCTCCAACGTGCGCCGCGTCAACCAGACTCGCATGAAGTAGACGAGCAGCGCTTCTTTTTGCGGAAAACATTTGAAAAAAGTTACTTTCGACGTCTCGGCTTCCCGGCAGATCTCGTCCACCATGATGTCGGCGAACTTGCGCGATTTCATCAGCAATAATCCGGTGTCGTACAGCTTGATTCGCGTTCTGGCTTTCTTGATCTCCCTCAGCGGGTAACGAGGTTCCATTCCCGGCGTTCTCCTTCCTTCGAAGCATGCATGCGCTCATGATTAACTGTCGTTCATAATTTTACTCGAGTTAACTTATAATCACAAGTTTTATTTGCCCTTGTTGTCTGGTGCCCGGCCCTTTAGAATAAAAAGACTATCGGTTTGCCCGACGGTCTCGATTACATGCAAAAGGTGGAGATTCGCAATGCCCGTTGGGCCTCTTATCAATGCTCTGGCCGTCCTGCTCGGCGGTCTGCTCGGGGCCATGCTCGGCAGCAAAGTGCCCGAACGCCTCCGACTCAATCTGCCGTTGACGCTCGGCGCGGCTTCGATGGGCATGGGCGTCGTCATGATCGCCAAAGTCCATACGCTGCCCGCGGTCGTGCTCGCTCTGCTGCTCGGCAGCGTGATCGGCGAAAGCGTTCGGCTGGAAAAAGGCATCGAATGGCTGGCCGGCAAAGCTCGCGGTCCCGTCGACCGGTTCTTCTCGGTCCAAACGTCGAGCGCCGATCCCGAAGTGTTCATGCAGCAGTTCGTCGGCATCGTCGTGCTGTTCTGCGCCAGCGGTACCGGCATCTTCGGCGCGCTGAACGAAGGCATGACCGGCGATTATACGGTGCTGCTGTCCAAGTCGTTCCTCGACTTCTGCACGGCTCTGATCTTCGCGACGTCGCTCGGCTATATCGTCCCGACGGTCGCGCTGCCTCAGGCCGTGATCCTGCTGGCTTTGTTCTTCGGAGCCGGATTGATCCTGCCGCTTACCACGCCGGAGATGATCGCCGACTTCTCGGCGGCCGGAGGCATCATCATGCTGGTCACGGGACTTCGAATCTGCGGCATCAAAGCGTTTCCGGTCGCCAATATGCTGCCCGCGCTGCTTCTGGTCATGCCGTTGTCGCACTACTGGACGATTTTGTTCGGCTGAACTCTAATCCTATTCCCCGAAAGCGAGGCCTCCTTATGTCCGGAAGAACGCTCGCCATCAGCGATATCCACGGCGAACTCGAATTGTTTGAACGTTTATTGGAAAAGACGGGTTACGACCCGGCATCCGATCGGTTGGTGCTGCTCGGCGATTATATCGACCGCGGCCCCCGATCCATGCAAACGCTGGAACGCGCGATGCGGCTGCGCGAAGCCGGAGCCGTCGTCTTGATGGGCAACCACGAAGATCTGATGCTGCGCGCGCTGGACGGCGGCGGCGAAGAAGATTGGAAACGTTGGGTCGTGCGCAACGGCGGTTACGCGACGCTTCAGAGCTACGGCTTCTCGGATCGCCAACTTCGGATCGAAACGGGCGACGCCTACCGGCGGCCCGAACTGCTCTCCGATACGTTGGAACGTCATCTGGCCTTCGTGCGAAGTCTGGACCTGTATTACGAGACCGAGCGGCATATTTTCGTGCACGCGGGAATTCCGCCCGGCAAAACGCCGGCCGAAGCCGAACGTTCCGATCTGGTCTGGATTCGCGAAGAGTTCCATAAAGGGTACGACGGCGAGAAGATCGTGATCTTCGGCCATACCCCGACGCGCGGCCTGCACGGCGATCCCGATAACGACGGTCTGTATTACGGCAGCAACCGGATCATCGGCATCGACGGCGGCGCGGTCTTCGGCGGTCAGCTTAACGCGCTGGACGTCGAGAGCGGAGAAACGTTCGATATTCAGTCGGAAAGCTCGTATTGAAACCGGAAAAAGACCGATTCGCTCGTCGTGTTCTTTTCGACGTCGGATCGCCATCGGCTGCGTTGATCTTCGAAACCGCTTAACATTCCCGCATCGAAAAGCCTCCTGCCGCAGTTCGGCAGGAGGCTTCGTTTGGTTTCTTTGCGGATTCGGAAAAAGCTTGATCCGCGCAAGACGAGCGGCAGATCAGAACTCCGGCGGCGATGCCGGTCTTACGTCCGGCGGGTCGACCGGTTGGATCTCCGGCGGACTGACCGGCTGCACGTCGGGAGGGTTCACCGGTTGAATCTCCGGCGTCTGGCCCGGTTGGACGCCCGGCGGTTCTCCCGGCTGGATCTCCGGGTGATGCGGGCGCACGCCCGGCATGTCGTCCGGATCGAATTCCGGCGGCGGCGAAGGCTGTACGCCGGGCGGTTGTTCCGGCCGGATCTCCGGTTCTTGCTCCGGACTGACGCCCGGCGGCTCGGCCGGCGTCACTTCCGGCGGCCGGCCCGGCTGCACGCCGGGCGGCTCCTGCGGTTGAATCTCCGGATCGGGGCCGGGCTCCGTGCCCGGCGGCGAAGGCTCGGGAGCGGGCGTTTCCGGCGGATCGGAAGCGCGAACGATATAATAGTCATGGGTTTCGCCGATATCCTGTCTCATCGTCAATCGTCTCCTTATGGATCGAAATGGCGTTGCATTATCGACAATATGATCCGTACAGGAGTTATTACCCTATTCCGGCCGCTTCTCCCCACCGGCAAGGCGGACAGGCGTCCGTTGGGAACGTGCGCCTTTTCCAAAAGCGAAAAGCGCTCCCTGTCGCTCGGAGCGCTTCTGCGCAAAAAAACGATATCTTCCATTCCGGCATGTTCCAAACCTTTCCTACGGAATCAAACGGCTGCGGAACTCCGCTACCGCGCTGCTCAAATCCTTTCTCGCTTTATAAACGTCATCCTGCATGCGGGCTTGATCCAATGCCCGGGCTGCCGCGTTGACCTCGCGGCGCAGCGTGCCCACGGCCGAAGCCGGATATTGTCCGGGGCGGTTGCCGCGCGGAGAATCCAGCAGAAGCCGAGCATCGCGCAGCTCGGGCAGCATGTAGAATGCTTCGGTCAAAGCGAAGTAAGATGCATTCATTTTATTGAAGATATAAGCGAGTTCCGCTTCGCCGCGAGCCGCGCCCATTCGACTGAACAGGATCTCGCTTCGGGTACGAAACGCTTCCAGCAGATTGGAATAATCCTCGTCGATATCTTTGGTTCGTTCGATTTGGGCGTTCACATGATCCCGGGTGCGAATATACGCCGTGATGTAAGTCCCCATATAAGCCTGCATATCAAGCTCGATTCGAATCGACAGGTATTCCATGTAAGCCTGCATATAAGCTTCCGGCTCCAACCCGACTATCGGTACCCGCGCGTCGAGAGCTTTAAGCTTCCCCACAGCGGAGTCGATGGCTTCCTGCGGATATTTGGCGGTCGGATTGGCTGCGGGGGTCAACACGTAATCGGTAAGGCGCTGGATATAAAACTTGATATGCGCCCCGCTGTCCATCCGCGACATAAACAGCTTATTCGCGGCCTCTTTGACTTTCTTTCGGGCTTGAGCGACCTCCGAAGCCGAAGACAGACCGTCCGCCGAGATCGTCACGGCTTGTTCCGCCAGATCCAATCCTTTTCTCCGCTGCGTTTCGTCGATCGTGCCGCTGTTCTCCTCCAAGCCCAGATCCAAAGCCAGCGCTTCCTTCAGCAGCGCCGTTTTCGCTTCTCCGCGAATATCGTTGTCCGGGAACGCCGCCTGCTGCTGCGCGGCATCCGGATTGTCCGCGGCGAATGCCGGCACCGCCGTGCAGAGCATGGCCCCGGCCAGCGCGGACATCAATATGCGACGTGCCCGTGTTTGTGTCTCGGTCGATAAGTTCAAAAGATAACCTCCTCCGTTATGTATGAGACCGACTTTAGAAAAAGCCTCCCCCATTGAATAAACCAGAAAATCCCATTCTCAATCCGCAAAAAAAAGCCCCTTTTCCGATACACGGAAAAAGAGCTTCTCGTTCCAATTTTTCGAAGCACGAATTTCGATTTACCACTCGTTCCACAATCCGCTTCCGCCGATCTTCGCGATCGATTTTTTTTGCGTGCGCCCGTGATTGAAACTCGTCGTGCGCAGCTCGTATCCCGGCTCGTCGAGCGGAAGCATCTTTTTCCACTTGCTTACGGGGTAGGTAGGCTTGCCCGGCCGAGCCATATCGACCAGCATCAAATCTTTGTGCAGCAGGTTCAGGCATTGGCCGAGCGTCAAAGCCGCGGAAGGTTCGGCGTTTTCTTGCGGCTGTACGCCGGACCGTTCCTGCTGCGGGAAAGAAGAAGAACGATTGATTTTTTCGTGATGCGATTTCATGATGTTATCCGATCTCCTTATGATCAAAATGGTTGCGAACGGCTTTAAGCTTGCGCTTTTGGCGCATCAGTTTTTCAAGATTCCTTTGGCGCGCACTTCTTTCAGCCAGCTCGGGAATTCGTTCAGCAGACGGTCGTACAATTCTTCGTCGCTCACCCGGTCCAGATCGTCCAGCGCGAAAAAGTCGGCGTTGTCCACCACGCGGCCGCGCAGGTTGTCGAGCTGCTGCAGCACGCCGTAATTCGCGTTGCCGAGACCTACGAACTGCCAGAAGATCGGCTTGTCGGAATGGGCGATCAACAGCTTCGAGATCTTCTTCGTCTCGTAGATGCCGCCGTCGCTGAAGAAAATGATATACGTCGGCGTACGGTCGTCCGGATCTTCTTTCGTGTATTTCTTGATAATGTCTTCGATGACGACGGGTTCGTTGTTGCCGAAGCCCAGCTTGCTGTTCATGTTCGGTCCCGGATAGGTCTTTTTGACGTAATCTTCGTACTCGCGCTCCGTCACGCTCGGCGCTCTCATCATCTTGCTGGCGAAGAACCAGACGTCCATGATGCCGTCGTCGTCCATCCGCGCCGAGACGGCAAGAATGCGTTCGAACGCGCGCTGCACGGTTCCTCTTTGGTAAAGCTGAGTCATGGAACCGGAAGCGTCGAAGACCACGGCTACGCGGGCTTTCTCGTGCGCGATATTCTTCTTCTCGAGCGAGATGCCCACCTTGCGTTTGAGCAGGTCGATCTTGCCGAGCGGCGCGGAAGGCTCCGGCGGAGCCGGCTTGGACGCGGCCGGTTCGGGGATCGGCGCGGGCGTCGGAGCGGCAGCCGGAACAGGCGGCGGAACCGGAGGCGCGCTTGCGGCCGGTGCCGGGGTCGTCTCTTCTTCGATCTCGACGCCGTGCGCTTCCGCCAGAGGCTTCAGCCCGCCGTTGAATCCTCGTCCGATCGCCCGCAGCTTCAAGCCCGACGCGTGGCGATACAATTCCATGAAGACCATCGAACGCTCCTGCGCAGCTTCTTTGATCTCGTACAGAATCTCTCCGTTTGCCGTTTCCGCGACGATCCGGCAGCCCTGCACGTCGGCGAAAGTACCCGTTCCGTCCAACGTCGCCGAAAATACGCATTTGGCAATCGCGGTCGGGTCCAGCTCGTTCGTGCGGATCGTGAACGCTGCGCCGTTCGGCCCGGTTCGTTCGTATCGCACCTGCCCGCCGGGACTCGCGTCTTGATTATAGAAAATGAAATAGTCGTCCGAAGGAACTTTGCCGTTCTCGCCCACCATAAAACAGCTGACATCCAGATCCGCCGGCGAGTTCCCCCACTCGACCCTCACGCGAAGCTGCTCCGTGTGCCCGATCGGCGCGTTGGCCCCCGTCGTCAATACCGTCGGTGTACTCATCTGATCGCCTCCGTATTCTCTATTGTAAAGATGGATGTGTAAGACGTATGCCTGATTCCGCCGAATCGGCGTCTCTGCTTCCTATACGCCGAATTATATCATTCCGATTCGTCGATTGCGAAAAAGGCTCGGAACATCCGTTCCCCAAGCGCGAGTCGACGCCTCCGGGGCGGGAGGCTCGACGCGGGCGTTCGGCAGAATCGAAAGTCGGCGGGATCATCGGTTTGCAGGCAAGCGGTTTGTATCGGGAAAAAGCCGGTTAATGAACGTTCAGGCACGCTCCGTCCGGTCGAACCCGATCGGCGGCAGCGGCAACGAAAGGAGCGATTAGGCATGTGGAGCGCATTGCTGTGGGGCGGCATCTCCGCTTCGGCCGTCGTATTGGGAGCGCTGGCGGCGCTGTTCCTGCGAATCGGCAAAAGATACATCGGCTGGATCATGGCGTTCGGCGTCGGCACGCTGATCGGAGCGGCCGCGTTCGAACTGCTCGGCGACGCGCTCGAAGACGGCGGCTTGACGGCGACCGCGATCGGATTTACCGTCGGCGCGCTGGTGTATACGGTATTCGACCTGATCGTCTCCCGCCGCGGCGGCTCGAACCGCAAACGTTCGGGCAGTGACGAGTCCGGTTCGAAAGCTGCCGGCGAAGCCGACCAGAGCGGACTCGGCATCTTCGCGGGCACCGTGATGGACGCCATCCCGGAATCGATCATGCTCGGCGCGAGCCTGCTCGCAGGCAAAGGCATCAGCGTCGTGCTGGTCGTCTCGATCTTCGTCAGCAATATTCCGGAAGGCTTGTCCAGTACCGTCGGCTTGCAAAAAAACGGCTATTCGCGCGGCAAAATCTTCGTCATGTGGGGCGTCGTGCTGCTGGTATCCGCGCTCGCTTCGATGGGCGGCTACCTGTTCCTCGAACAGCTGTCCGACGAGATGAAAGCCGCGATCGGCGCTTTCGCCGGCGGCGGCATCATCGCCATGCTGTGCTCGACCATGATGCCCGAAGCGTTCGAAGAGGGCGGCCCGGTAGTCGGCTTCATCGCGTCGATGGGACTGTTGACGGCGATTTTGCTTGATACGTTCTCATGATTAGACGAGAGCCGTTCAAGCTGGCTCGATACGTTCTCGTAAGATAACGAGAGCCGTTCGAGCTGGCTTGATACGTTCTCGTGATTAGACGAGATTCGTTCAAGCTAGCTCGATACGTTCTCGTAATTAGACGAGAGCCGTTCGAGCTGGCTCGATGCGTTCTCGTAACTAGACGAGAGCCGTTCAAGCTAGCTCGATGCGTTCTCGTAATTAGACGAGAGCCGTTCGAGCTAGCTCGATACGTTCTCGTGATTCGCTCAAATGCTTTTCCCTTCAATCTTCATTGCTTAAAAAGCAACGCAGACTCTCGATTTGCGGTTTATACCGCGAATCGGCGTCTCTACGTTGCTTTTTTGTCAACGTAGACGGCTAATTTCGCCTCTTCTCTTCACCTACGTTGCTTAAAAGGCAATGTAGGTCTTCAATTTACCGCCTTTTCCCCGAATCAGCGTCTCTACGTTGCTTTTTTGTCAACGTAGACAGCTAATTTCGCCTATTCTCTTCACCTACGTTGCTTAAAAGGCAATGTAGGTCTTCAATTTACCGCCTTTTCCTCGAATCGACGTCTCTACGTTGCTTTTTTGTCAACGTAGGCAGCTAATTTCGCCTATTCTCTTCACCTACGTTGCTTAAAAGGCAATGTAAGTGTCAAACGCGTCAACGACTCCGTTTGCTCCGGATCGATTTTCTTTTTCCGCTCCTTATGACGATCTCCGCCGATCGGCGTTCGCCGTTGCGTTCAGCGCAAGATGCGCAGCGCCGCAGACTCAGGCCTCCCTTACCTCTCTAACTTTCGGCCTTCGCCTCCTGCGCGGAATCTTCTTCTTTTTCGCCATTGTTGTTTACATCTCGAACGAACGCTGGTATAGTCATCCATACGATCTGGAATCCAGATCATACTATTTCCAGATCGATAAGAAAACCGTCGCCCGACGGATTCATACGGAGGGAATCATCATGTCCGACAAAGAAAAACAGCAGCGGCTCACGATCGACGCGAAGCAGAATAAGCTGCTGCAAAACGCGCTTCGGATCAAAATCATGCATGCATTGTCCAAAGAACCGATGACTTCGAAACAAGTGGCCGATTTGCTGCGCAAAACGCCGGGCAACGTCCATTATCATATCCAGCGGCTTTATGAAGGCGGGCTGTTGGAGTTGGCCGACACCCGCAACGTATCGGGCATCGTCGAGAAATATTATTCCGCCAAAGCGTCGCAGTTCCATTTTCCCGGAGCGGCGGAAGGTCAGGAGTGGGCCAAAGACGACGACGACTGGACCGGAGGCAGTCCGTTTTCCGAATACCATGCGACGCGTCTGGATCTGTCCGAGGAAGAAGCCGCACTTTTCTCCGAAGAGTTGAAGGTGTTGCTGGAAAAATGGGAGCAAAATACCGAAGGCGGCCAGGAATACGGCGTCAGTATCCGGCTGGGCCGAATCGACGGAAGCGAGGAAGGATAAATATGCTGCCCGATCTCGAAAAAACGCCGACTTCCGCGGAAACGTCTGCTGCAAAAACCGGCGGCCATGCGGCTGCGGCAGCCGCGTCGAACGCGGCAGTCGCAGCGAACGATTCCGATCCCGAAACGTCCGCTTCGCGGCTGGCCGTTTTCCTGTCTCCGCTGCGCCGCTCCAAAGCTTTTACCTATCTCTGGCTCGGCCAATGGATCGCCATGCTCGGCAGCTCGGTATCCGTCCTCATTCTGCCGATCGTCGTCTACTCGCTGACCGATTCGTCGACGGCGCTCGGATTCGCCATGACCTGCTACATGCTGCCGAACATTCTCGCGCTTCCGTTCGCCGGATGGATCGTCGACAAGACCGACCGGCTGCGTCTCGTGATGATCAGCAATTCGGCGCGGCTCGTCATCATGCTGGCGGCGGCGATCTCGATCTTCGACGGCAGCTTGACGCTGGAACGGCTGTATATCGGGCTCGTGTTCTACGGCCTGATGGAAGGCGTGTTCAATCCGGCCTACTCCGCGCTTCGCGCCGAAGTATTTACCCCGGATATCCGCAACGCGGCCAACGCGCTCAGCCAGATCAGCATTCAAGGCGTTCGCCTGCTCGGTCCCGCGCTCGGCGGCATGCTGGTCAGCGCGGCTTCGCCGGGGGCCGGATTCGCGCTCGATTCGACGACCTATTTGGTCTCGCTGATCTGCTTCGCCATGCTGGGACGGGTGCTGTCCGCGCAGCGAAAAAGCAGAAGCCAAGCAGCACGAGAAACTGCCCCTTCTTTCTTGGGCACCGACGCGGGCAAGTTCGACGACTCCGCCGCTCGGATCGGAGAAGCCGCCGAAAGAATCTCGGATGCATCCGGCGGCGCTGCCAAATCTTCCGTACTTTCGGGTTTCGGCGCGGAGTTTATGGAAGGCGTGCATGTGCTTCGCCGGCTGCCGTGGCTCTGGATCACGATCGTGGCTTTCTCGCTGCTGAACATCTGTTATACCGGCATCGTCGCGATCCTCGTGCCGTGGTTGTTCAAAGTGCATCACGGCTTATCGCCTTCCGTTTACGGCGTCGCGATGGCGGGTACGGCGGTCGGCGCCATTCTGGCGGCGGTATTGTTCGGTTCCAAACGCGATTGGAAACGCCGGGGCTTGGTCGCCTACGGCGGAGCGCTGCTCAGCGGGGTCGCCCTGCTGCTTCTGTCGGTAATCACTTGGGTCCCAGGCCTCGTCATGGCGATGGTGTTGGAAGGCTTCGGCATGATGATGTTCATGATTATCTGGGAGATCAGCTTGCAGGAGCTGGTTCCGGCCGAGAGCTTCGGCCGCGTCGCCAGTCTCGATATGCTCGGTTCGTTCGCGCTGCTTCCGGTCGGCTATCTGCTGGTCGGACGGCTGGCCGACACGATCGGCGGCATCCCGAGCATCGCGATCTTCGCCTGCGCGGGCATCGCGATTCTGCTGACCGCGCTGTGTTCGCCGCATATTCGGCGGTTCAACTGACGAAGACGTAAGTTCCGCCAAAAAAAGATCCGCTTCGGCTTTTTCGGCCGAAACGGATCTTTTTGCGCTGCTTTTATGCTGCTTTTTGCGCTGCTTTTTACACGGCTTGCTGCGCCGCTGCCGAGCTTTCCACCTTCTCAGACTTCGCGGCTGTCGAACAGCAGAATCTGCATCGTCGTCAGCACCGTTGCGCAGCCGGCCAGAATGCCGGCTCCGAGCGCCAACTGACTCCATGCGATCTCCGAACCGATCACCGTCTTGTACAAAGTGACGTATTCGGTCAGCAGAACCGGCGATACGGCCGGGAAAGCCAGACCCAATCCGTTCAGCAGCGCCAACAGCACGATACCGAGCAGGAAGCCGGAGGTCGCGCTGCGAGCCAGCGTCGAAGCGAGAGCCGCAGCGGCGCCGATCGCCGCAGCGGGCAGCAGCGTCAGCACGTAAGCGCCCAGCGCCGCCGGAAGGCCGATGCCGCCCGGAGAAGCGCCCGACAAGAACGCGGCCGCGAGCGACATGACCAGCAGGACGGCCAGCAGCCCGGCCTGATAGATCCCGATCGCCGCGATCTTGCCGATCGCGAGCGCAGGGCGGCTCACCGGACGGGTGAGCGGAATCTTCAGCTCGCCGCGCTCGCGCTCGCCGGCGAACAGATCGGCCGCCGCCATGCAGGCGGCCAGCGGCAGCAGGATATAAGCCGCGAGCGACAGCAGCGTGTACGGCAGATTATCCGGCGAGAAACGGATAAAGCTGCTTGACGTCCGGTTCAGCAGCAGAACCGCAAGCGGCACCAGCGCGATCAGCACCGGCAGCGCGCGGTATTTGAACTGCGCGAGCATCTTGCGCAGCTCGACTTCCGCCGATCGGCCGATCATCGCGCCGACGGACAGATTCGCGCCGCTGCCCGTGCGGTTCGCTTTCCCGCTTGAGGCAGCCTTTCCGGACAAGCCGCGCCGCGCTTGGCCGTCGTCTTCGGCCGCACCGCCGCCGACCTCGACCGTGCCGACGCTTCCGGCTTTCGGGTTCGCGGAGTTTGCGCCGAGAACCGCAGTTCCGGCATCCGAATAGGCCGCGTTTTCGCTTCGTACGCTCTGCCCTTTCTTCGCTCCCGATCCGATCCCTCCCGATCCGCGCTCGAATCTTTTGCCGGTCGGTCTACCCGCTTCTTGATCCGTCATGCTCATCCGACTTCCCTCCCGTTCGCGTTCGTCGCCCGCAAATAATAGCGTTCGATGCTGCCGTACTGTTCCATGACCTCCGCCACCGGCGCCCGGTCGATCAGCTGTCCTTCCCGCAGCACCGCGACATGCGTGCAGAGCTGCTCCATCTCATGCGCCAGATGGCTGGACAAGACGACCGCGCAGCCGCGTTCGCGCTCCTGCCGCAGCAGTTCCCGGAACAACGCGGTTCCTTCGATATCCATGCCGTTCGTCGGTTCGTCGAGCACCAGCAGTTCGGGCTGCGGCAGCAGAGCCGCGGCCAGCGCCAGACGCTGCTTCATGCCGACCGAGAACTTGCGGACTTTCTCCGCGCGGTAAGGCAGCAGCCCGACGCGCCCGAGCAATCCTTCGACCGCCGCCGCTTCGAAACCCGGATAGAAACGCCCCGTCAGCAGCAGGTTCTGTTCGGCCGTCAAATACGGATAAAGGCCGGGCGTCTCGATCATGCAGCCTGTCCGGGCCAGAATGCCGGGAAGCTGCTCGGCCGGGTTCATGCCCAGCAGCGAGATCGCGCCGGAGTCGGGCCGCAGCAGTCCGAGCATCGCTTTCATGGCCGTAGTCTTGCCGCTGCCGTTCGGGCCGAGCAGCCCGAGCACCTGTCCCGCTTCCACTTCGAACGACAGATTGTCCACGCCTCGCCGATTGGCGTACTTCTTCGTCAGATTTTCGATCACGACGACGGTCATCGCGTTCCCTCCTTACTCGTGACGGCCGCGGCCGAAAGGCCCGTGACCGAAACCTTCATGTCCGCTCGGCATTTCGAGCGCTTCGATTTTTTTGCCCGTTACGTCGATATCCTGCGGAACGGTCGTGCCCACGTCGCTGAACGCGCTGTCGATCGACGCTTGCAGTTCGACTTGCTGTCCGCTCTTGTCCAGACCCGATACGCCGATCGTCGTGCGGATCGCGGAGATCGCGCCGTCTTTGATCGTCGCGTCCAGACGCACGCTGTCCACGCGGCCGTCGGACGCGATCGGGAACAGGGACGCATGGTCGAAGTCCGCCCAATCCGACTGCCATTTCGCTTCTTCGCTCAGACGGTCTTCGCCGTGTTTGGCGCTCGCTTCCAGCACCGCGTTCATTGCCAAGTTCGCGAGTTCCGGAATCTGCGCGTCCGTCAGGTTCAGCGTAATCGTATCGCCGTTTTCCGAGAAACGGTTCTTGATGTCGCCCAGCAGCAGATCGCTCGCCGCTTCCGCCAATCGGAGCGCGCTAGGCGAAGCTTCGAATTCTTTGCCGCCGCGGCCTTCCGTCTCTTTCGCGTCCACCGAATAATATTGGTCGCCTTTGCGCAGGATCATTTTCCCGTTCTCGGTCGCCTGTTCGATATCCAGCGTCTTGCCGCCGATGTTAAGCTTGCCCGTCGAGTAGCTTTCTTCGCCCGCCGACTGTACTTCGAACGTCCCGCTCGCCGTGACTTTGCCGTCCTGCTTCAATTCGACCGTCGAATTCATCGTCGAGTTGTCGAGCTGCATCGTCTTGATCGCCGCCGAACGGAAATCGTCGTACGCGTTCCCGCTCGCGTAAGCCGCCGCTCCGAGGCTGGCCGTCACGACCATGCCCGCCGCCATGATTCCGATCGTTTTGTTGCGCACGCTTTTTTTCATTCTCCGTCTCTCCTCCGATTTGTAGTTTGTGGAGTGTTTCTTCGGTACATCCTTATCCTACAGCCGAGGAATAAACAGCCTTTTCACACTTTCTAAACAAACCTTAAACGGTTCGTAAATATTGTGTCCGTCCTCTTGCGTTCCTTTCCATAAAAAAGAACCCCCGCTCCAAAGCGAGAGTTCCCGTTTTGCTATTGCCGCCTTTTCCCCGTCAAGCCTTAAGCCGGTAGCCGGCGCCCCACACCGTCTGTATGATCTTGGGATCGCCCGGATTGTCTTCGATCTTCTCGCGCAGACGATTGATATGCACCGCGACCGTCGCGCTGTCGCCTACCGCGTCGTAGCCCCAGATTTTCTCGTACAGCGTTTCTTTGGCCAGCACCATATCGACGTGTTCCACCATAAACAGCAGCAGCTCGTACTCTTTGTTTTTGAGCGTCAGCTCTTCGCCTCGCACGTAGACGCGCCGCGATTGCGGACGGATCACGATCTGACCGACTTTCAGCTCGCCTCCGTCCGCCGGCAGGCCGCCCCGATTGCGAAGGCGCTCGTATTGGGCGAGATTGGCTTTGACGCGCGCCACCAGTTCTCCCGGCGAAAAAGGCTTCACGATATAGTCGTCCGCGCCCAGCCCCAATCCCCGGATCTTGTCGATGTCTTCCTGCCGCGCGGTCACCATCAGGATCGGAATATCCAGCGTCTCGCGCAGTTTGCGGCATACCGCGAACCCGTCCGCTCCCGGCAGCATGACGTCGAGCAGAATCAGATCGAATTCGCCGCTGCCGCCCCGCCGTATGCCGGTCAAGCCGTCGCCCGCGATCTCCACCGCGAATCCGTCGATCTCCAGATAATCCCGTTCGATCTCCGCGATCGCGCTATCGTCTTCGACGATCAGCACCTTTTTCCCGTTGCTCATCCGTTATTCCTCCTTGTCGGCGGCGATCGGCAGCTCGATCACGATCCGCAGACCGCCGCTCCGTCCGTGTTCTGCCCAGATCCGTCCGTTCATGAACGCGATCGCTTTCTCCGAGATCGCGAGTCCGAGCCCGCTGCCCCGGTTCGGACTGCTGCGCGAAGCGTCGCTTCGGTAGAAGACGTCGAACAGCTTCGGCAGAGCTTCGTCCGTCACGCCCGGCCCGTCGTCTTCGACTTCGATCCGCAGCGCGTCTCCGCGCTTGAACGTCTCGACCGACACCGTCACTTCCGGGCGCTCTTTGTATTTCAAACTGTTTTCCACGATATTCGCCAGCACCCGCCGGAACTGTACCGGATCGGCATGCAGCGTAACGCCTTCTTCCAATCGGCCCAGCGCGACGATCAACCCCTGCTCCGCATGCTCCTCGGCGACCGCCCGGAAGAAACTTTCCAACTCTTCGCGCAGATACAGATCTTCGGGATAATTCGGGTAATCGCCCAGATCCATTTTGGAGAACAGGAACAGCCGCGAGACCATATGGTCGATGTCTTCCGCTTTGCCTTTGATCATCTTCACGTACCGATGCTGCGCTTCTTGAGTCTTCGCGACTCCGTCCAGCAGCCCTTCGGAATACGCTTTGATCGAAGTCAGCGGCGAACGCAGATCGTGCGAGATGCCGGCGAGCAGCTCTTTACGGTTCATTTCCTGCTTCTGCACCGCCCAGACCGACTCTTTCAGCCGTCCGGCCATCTCGTTGAACGCTTCGCAGACCGGGCGGAATTCGTCTTTGCGCGCATATCGAATCCGATAGTCCAGATTGCCGTCGCGGATCTGATTGACCCCGTCCGCCAGAATCTCCAGCGGCTGACGGATCTTCTGGAATACGAACCGGGTCAAGAAGCGGCTGGTCAAAAAGACGACCGCGATCATCCCCAGCAGCAGCGCGACCGGAATCCATCCTCCGTGATGGCTGCTTCGAGTATCCTGCGTATCCTCGGGCGTCCGCGTGCTGTACAGCTCGATACGGTAACCGGTCCCGTCTTCCCCCGGAATCTGGGATACGTACAATTCTCGCCCGTTTTTGCCGACGATCCCCGTTCCGCCGAGCGAATTCAGTGCTTCGTTTAACGACGGGTCGACAAATTCTTCCGAGCCGAGCGAATATTCGGGCGTATCGCCGACTTTCTGTCCGTCGAACGTCCCGTAGACGCGCAGCGCCATATCGTTGTTCGCCAGCAGCTTCTTGACCCGGCCGATCACGAAATCGACGCGTTCGGATTGCGAAGCTTCGGGATGGGTCACGAACTGCTCGGCCGCCTGCATCACGGAGTCGCGCGCTTCGTAATAATCCTGATTGCTGCTGAATTTGAAGTCGAACTGCGACCACAAGAGCAGCGCCAGAAGCGCCGACAGCATCAGGGCGAGCACGATCGGAATGACGATCATCAAGATATTGGATATAAAAAGCCTGCGTCTAATGGTCATGGCAGATCTCCCGTTCCGCTTCGGTATGGGTATCGGGCGCACGCTCGGGCGGATCGAACGAAAATCCCGAGCCGCCGCGTACCGCCTTTACCTGCATGATAGCATGCCGGAATAACTCCGGGCTAAACGAGAGTTTAACAAATGTTAAACGGGCATGCTATAATCGGGAAAACGAATCACGAACGTGACGAAGAACGTCCTTTCGGCCTAGTGAGTTGACCGCATTGAATCTAAGGTTTTCGGGGAGCGAAACCTAACCTCTCAAGCGGTCAACGTACTGATCCCTTTTCGACTCTTGATCGGAGGTTTACGTTTGCTTGAAACGCACATGCTTAGGTGCTGTTCAGGGAAGCCTAACCTTACCTTTAAGTGTCGAACGGGCACCAGCGGCCGGGAGGGCGTTTTTTTGTGCGCGTTTCGCCGGTCGGCCGGAGCCTCTCAGTCGTCGCCTGCCGCCCGCGTTCGATCGTTACCCGCGAGCTGCCGATGGATCTGCGCGCCGGGAACGTCCGATTTTCCGCTATCCGCCATAAGTTTCGAAGCCGACCGACCATACGAGGAGGTACTTTCATTGTCGAGTAAAAATCCGAGTCTGCCCGTTTCCGCTCCTTCCCTTTCGTCCGATGCTGCCGCGCCGTCTGCGTCTGCGTCTGCGTCTGCGTCTCGTCAAACGCTCGATTCCCTGTCCGAATTCGAAACCGCTCATACGTCATTCGTTCGGCACCATCTCGCCCGTCGTTCCGGCGAGCGGCGAGGACGGCTGGAGCGAGGGCACCTCTATGCGGAAAAGCTGTTTCTGGAACAAGTCTGGTGGCCGCTCGTCGGCAGCTTCGATCATCTTCACCCGGAATACGAGATTCAAGATTGGAACCGGCGCTCGCAGTTTCTCGACTTCGCGTTCCTGCCCGCCAGCGGCGGCAAGATCGGCATCGAATGCGACGGTTTCCAGAGCCATGTCAAAGACATGGACCGCGAGAAATTCAGCTATGCGCTGAACCGCGATTCTTTTCTCACCGGGATGGGGTGGAAAATGCTGCATTTTTCGTTCGACGATATTCAGCGCCGCCCGGAAGTCTGCCGGATGCTGCTGCAGTTGAGTTTGTCGCCGGCGATGATAAGTTCGGGCTTGATCGGCTCGAAAGCGCAGAAGCCATCTGCTTCCGCCGAACGGCTGTCTCCTTTTCAAAAAGACGTGCTAAAGCTTGCTTGGCAGTTAAATCGCCCGATTCGTCCTCGCGACGTGATGGAACGCCACGACCTGAGCTTCCGCCCGGCCAGACAGCTGCTTCAAGCTCTTGTCGAACGCAATTTATTGGCTCCGCGCGCTTCCGGCAGGCAGATCCGCGGCTACGAGCCGATCGGACGATTTCCCATGCACCTTTTCGAGTAGAGGGTTCCGGCTAGCTTTCACGTTATTTATCGCAAAAAAGACTTTATCGCTCCTTCCCGTTCGGGGAGAGACGATAAAGTCTTTGCGCGTCATCGGCCGGATTGACGAAAAGGCAATCTAGCTCGCCCAAAACGGTGATTCCGCGCCGCTACGTTGCTTTTTCGTCAACGTAGAAGGGCTCGGCGGACGGATTTCGGCATGTTCGGCGTTCTACGTTGCTTAAAAGGCAATCTAGCTCGCCCAAAACGGCGGTTCCGCGCGCTACGTTGCTTTTTCGTCAACGTAGCGGGGCTCGGCGGACGGATTTCGGCATGTTCGGCGTTCTACGTTGCTTAAAAAGCAATCTAGCTCGCCCAAAAAGGTGATTCTGCGCCGCTACGTTGCTTTTCCGTCAACGTAGCGAGGCTGGGCAGACGGATTTCGGTACGTTCGGCGTTCTACGTTGCTTAAAAAGCAATCTAGCTCGCCAAAAACGCTAGTTCCACGCGGCTACGTTGCTTTTTCGTCAACGTAGCGAGGCTGGGCGGACGGATTTCGGCAGGTTCGGCGTCGACTCACCCCGCCGCGCCACCGGTTTGACCGGAAGCTTTCCGGCCGCCGCCCGCGCCTTCCGGTTCGCCCTCGCCTCCCCGCCGCTTCCGCGTGAACAGGCGCCAGCCCGTCAGCAGCGCGCCGAGCACGCAGATCGACGCCGAGACGGTGAAGACGACATGCATACCGGCGAGGAAAATATCCGGGCGGCCCGGGATCAAGCCGGTTACCCGCTGCCCCGCCTGTCCGCTCATCACGCCGAACAGCGTCGTGGTCGCGACCGCGATGCCGACGACCATGCCGAGATTGCGGATCAGCGAGTTGACGCTGCCCGCGACGCCGAGACGCGGACGCGGAACCGTCGACATGACCAGCGAGTTGTTCGGCGATTGGAACATGCCTCCGCCGAGCCCGAGCAGCGCGATAAACGAACCGACCGTGATCAGCGTGCTGCCTTCATGCAGCGACGACAATCCCGCCTGCGCGCCGACCATGAGCAGCAGCCCGATAAACGTCAGCCATTCCGAGCCGAACCGGTCGGACATGGCCCCGCTGATCGGCGCGACCACGACCATCACCAGCGGGTAGATCATCATCATCCAGCCCGCGCTGCTCGGCGACAAACCGAGAATCGATTGAAGGTAGAAAGGCGCGATGATGTTGTAGCAGAACATGCTGACGAACACCAAGAATCCGCACAGGATGCTCAGCGAGAACAGCGGATTGCGGAACAAGCTCAGATCCAGCATCGGTTCCCCGATCCGCGATTCGATGCGCAGGAAGACGAGGAACGAGGCGGCCGCGAACGCCAGCAGCGCCAGGATGCGCCAATCGCCGTAGCCCCATTCTTGACCGAGCAGGATCGCCGCGATCAACGAAACGATAAACCCGGCGAACAGCAGGCTGCCCGCGCCGTCGACGCTTTTTTTCGATGTGCGGATATCGCGGGGCAGCAGTTTCCAGCCGAGCAGGATCGCGATCAGGCCGAGCGGCACGTTGATCCAGAAGATCGATTCCCAGCCGAGCGACGAGACCATCAAGCCGCCGATCCCCGGACCGGCGATGCTGCCGAGCGAGACGAACGTACCGACGAGACCGAGCGCTTTGCCGCGTTCGTTGGCGGGGAAAATATCCGTCACGATGCCTTGGCTGTTGGCCATGGTCATCGACGCGCCGATGGCCTGTACGATTCGAGCTGCGACGAGCGTCGCCAACGATCCGCTCAGGCCGCATAACAGCGAACCGACAACGAACACGATCGTGCCGATCCGGAAGATCCGGATCTTGCCGAAAATGTCGCCGAGACGCCCGAACAGCAGAATGAACGAGCAGATCGCCATCAGATAGATGCTCGAGATCCACTGGGCATGCCCCAACTCCAAGCCCAGACTTTTCGAGATCGACGGAAGCGCCACATTGACGATGCTGCCGTCGAGGGTCGCCATAAACGTAAACAAATTCAGAATGATCAGGACCGACCAGCGGCGCTGCTGCACCGAAGGATCGTCCTGATAAGAAGAAATGGCCGGACTCATGCTGACACCTCCGCTCTTTTTGGTTGCGTACGCAACGATCAGACTCGTTCAGTGTACGCCATAACGGTTGCGAACGCAACCATTTTTCTTTATACTAGTACCTTGACCGCATTGAATTTAAGGATTGCGTTCATCGGAAACGCGCACGGGTTTAGCGCGTTTTCGAGGGGCGTAACCTAACGTCTTAAGCGGTCAAGGTACCATTATTGTAAAATCTTTACAGAAAGGAGTGCCCCGCATGACTAACGAATCTTATCCGATCGGCAAATGGATTTCGCTGCTGTACCGCCAAAATCAAAAGCGTCTGACCCAGAGACTCAAGCCTTACGGTCTCGGCGGCCAGCATGCTTTTCTCAAAAATATTCTGGAGCATCCCGGCATTCGCCAAGACCAGTTGACCATCGACCTCAAATTCGATAAAGCCACCACCGCTCGCGCCGTGCAGAATCTGGAACGGGAAGGTTATATCGAACGGCGGGCCGACGAGCAGGATCGCCGCTCCTATCTGCTATATCCCACGCAAAAAGGCTTGGACATCCGTCCCGTTCTGCAAAAACTCATGGAAGAACATAACGCCGTCGTCACCCGCAACCTGACCGCGGAAGAAGAAGCGACGCTGAAAGGACTGCTGCGCAAACTCTACGAGGACTGAAGCGGCGGCTGTTCTTTTTTACCCTGCTTATGCCGGAACATCCCGCCGATCCGATAAAAAAACGGACAGTACGCTTATGCGCGACTGTCCGTTTTGATGCGGAGAGATCATCGTACCTACCTAATCGATAAAAGGATTCAGGTTACCGCGAACCGTTTTCCATGCCGTGAAAAAGTCTGAAGCGCAGAAGAGCCGCCCGCAGCAGAAACACGCAGCCGAAGATCACGATCGCGATCCATACGTAAAGCACGGCTTCGCCGGCTCCCAGACCTTGCAGCAGACGTCCTCCGTACCACACGAGCACGAAGGCGGACGCGACGGCAGCGGCAAAAGAAAGCAGCAGGCCTCCTTTTTGCTTCGGCGTCGTGCGCCGGAGCACCGAAGCGCACGCCTGCCGGTAGCGCAGCACGTTCAGCAGCGCATAGATCAGCAGCAGCGGCATCGCAAGCGCGCCTTCGAACGCGAACAAACTCAAAGCGGTCGACGCGATCCAAATCCAACTGATCGTCGCGAAATGCCGGTCGATCATTCGCACCGAATCTCCTCCTTTCGGAACAACATTCAGGCGGGCAGGAGCATAGCGCGAAATCGCAAAAGGTTCCGCAAGCTTGAAAAGCCTGTACGTTTCGACGCTTCGCCCGCCTTATCCGTTAAACGCCCGAAACGATCGGTTCGTTACTCCCCGGCGGAAAAACGGCGTCCTTCCGGCATGTCCACGTTCGGACTCGTATCCGCTTCGTAATCCACGCCTTCCGTTTCGAACCCGAACAGACCGAAAAATTCTTTGCGGTATCCGGCCAGATCGCTCAGTTCTTCCACGTTGTCCGAAGAAATCCGCGACCAAACGTCGGCCACTTCGGCTTGCACGTCTTCGCGCATCTCCCAATCGTCGATACGGATGCGGCCTTCTTCGTCGGTCGGCACTTCGCCGCCCGCGTACAGACGTTCCGCGAACAAACGATGCGTCTGCTCGATGCAGCCTTCATGCAGCCCTTTGGCTTTCATGACTTTGTACAGCGCCGAGACGTACAGCGGCACGACCGGAATCGCCGAGCTCGACTGCGTGACCAGCGCTTTGCTGACCGACACGTAAGCCCGGCCGCCGGTCGAAGAGAGCTGCTCGCCGAGACGATGCGCCGTCGCTTCCAGATGGTCTTTGGCCCGACCGATCGTCCCTTCGCGGTAGATCGGCTTGGTCAATTCCGGACCGATATACGAGTAAGCGATCGTCGTCGCGCCGTCCGCCAGCACGCCGCCTTCGCGCAGCGCGTCGATCCACAGCTGCCAATCGTCGCCGCCCATGACGGTTACCGTCGCGGCAATCTCTTCTTCCGTCGCCGATTCGAGCGTCACTTCGCTGACTTCGCCGGTATGAAAATTCACCGTTTTGTTGGTGTATGCAGGGCCGATCGGCTTGAGTACGGAGTTGACCGTCTCGCCTGTGGCCGGGTCCGTCCGGCGAGCCGTAGCGACGCTGTACACGACCAAGTCGACTTGACCCAGTTCGGCTCTGATCACTTCGACGGTCTTCGCTTTGGTCTCGTCGGCAAAAGCGTCGCCGGTCACGCTGAACGATTTCAGTCCGGCTTCTTCCGCTTTGCGCTCGAACGCGGCCGAATTGTACCAGCCTGCCGAAGCCGTACGGGTATCGCTGCTCTTGCTCGGGCGGTATACGCCTACGGTCGCCGCTCCCGCGCCGAACGCTGCGGCGATCCGGGCCGCCAGCCCGTAACCGGTCGAAGCGCCGATCACGAGCACGTTCCGCGGGCCTTCCAGACGCGGTTTAGCCGCGATATAGTCGATTTGTTGTTGAACCTGCGCGGCGCAGCCGTCCGGGTGGGCGGTCGTGCAGATAAAACCGCGCGTTCTGGGTTTGATGATCATGGGATTGTCCCTCGCTTTTCGCTTCTTTGATAACAGGCCGATTCATCGCGCCAAACGCGAACGCACCGGCCGTTTCGTGTTTTCCATCCGTTTATTGTAACAATTTTTTCGAAATGAAGCACTCTTCTTGTTCGTTTTGTCCTTGCGCAAGGCATGCGGAACGAGAATTTGTGTCGAATGAAATACGGGCCGGATCAAACGAAAAGGCTGCCGAGAATATCTCGACAGCCGATCCGTAACGTTCGATATAGCGATTAAGGTTCATGCGGCGAAACCGAAAACGGTCGCTTCCGCCTAATCGATTCTGACTTGCGTGCCGTCTTCGAGACGCACGTAATAATGATCTTGCGACGCTTCTTCGATCGCTTCCGAAGCCCAATGCGAGGTCGGAACGTCGGCCCAGACCGGTTGAACGGAAGAAACGCCGTCCGTTCGATCCAGCATCCGGTTGATCGCCGTTACGGCTTCCGCTCTGGTCAACAGATCTTTCGGCTTGAACGTGCCGTCCGCATAACCGGTGAACACGCCGGATGCTGCCGCGGCGCCGATCGCGTCTGCCGCCCAATGACCGGCAGACACATCCGCAAAACGGTTCGGCGATGCCGCATCGACGCTGCCTTCACCGTTCGCTTTTTGCAGCGCGGCCGTCAGCATCGCCATTTCGCTTCGGGAGATCGGAGCATCCGGCCGGAAACCGCCGTCGGGATCGCCGATCATCAGCCCTTGAGAACGGACAAAGCGGATGTCTTCGGCCGCCCAATGCGAGGAACGGACGTCGGAAGGCAATGCGGAAGACGCGAGCTTGCCGGACTGCTGTCCGAAACCGAGATTGCGCGCCAGAATAGCTGCCATTTGCGCCCGCGTAACGGAAGCGTCAGGCCGGAAAGAACCGTCCGGGAAGCCTTTCATATAAGCGGCATGTCCGGAATCGCGCCAACCTTCCATATGCAGGATCGAGAAAGTACTGAATTTGGATACTCCGAATTGCAAGCCGATCTGACCGGCTTTGTACTCGACGACTTTCGGCTGCACGAGCGCTTTCTCTCCGTCGCCGTGTTCGATATACACCAGAAGATCCGACAGGTAAGCATCGCGGGCCTGTTCGTTCGCAGGCAGTACGGTATCGCGCAGCGGCAGGGTAAGATCTACCGGACGGCTCTGCATATTGGTCTCGATCGTCATCGGTCTGGCTACGACTTCCGCCGATTTGCTGCCGGCAAGCGATTGGATCAACGGTTCGCTTTTTACGCGTTTGACCAGTTCGCTTCGCTGCTGCTCGGTCTTTACCGGAATCAGTCTGAAATACAAATCGTTCGCAAAACCGTCCAGCGAAGTTTGCGGAACGAAAATTCGCGCGTTTTCCGTAAAGATCTCCAGATTCACGTCAGATGCGCCGATCGAGGAAACTGCCGCTTGCGGTACGCTCACTTCGGTCTGAGAGACTTCATCCTGTTCGTCGGGAATCATGACGCGGGCAGTCTGCTGTCCGGCCGATTTCACGGCCGACAGAGCCGATTCGGCACGTTCAGGCGTCAGTTCGACCTGATCGCTGACTCGTCCCGACGGATCGGTCGTGCGCGTGATCGGCGTAGTGCCTACGACCGCTCCGTTATCGACGCTGCCGGTCTCCACGCGCACCGTCAACTGCTTGACGGCCGGAACGGACGGCTTCAGAGTACTTGGTGTCGGGTTCGTCGGCATCGGATTCGTTGACGGCGGATCGTTCAGCACCGGATTCGTCGGTGTCGGATTGTTCGGCGTCGGATTCGTCGGTGTCGGATCGTTCGGCGTCGGATTCGTCGGTGTCGGATCGTTCGGCGTCGGATTCGTCGGTGTCGGATCGTTCGGCATCGGATTCGTCGCATTAGGCGTAAAATTCAGCGTCGCCTTTTCCCCCGGCAGCGGATTGCCCTTTGTTCCGGCTTTGATCCGCACCAGAACCGTCACGGTTCCTTCGAATAGAGGTTCGTTTTCCGGATCGTAAGCCGTCCAGTTCGTTCCGTTATCGACGGAATATTCCGTCGACTCAAGCTCTCCGTTCATCTTGTTGGCTTCGTCGTCGGCCGTCACGAGCGGTGCAGCCGGCGGCGCGAAGACCGTATACGTTTCGTTCATCTCGGAACTGACGGCCATGCCTTTTTTCGTGGCAATCGCCCGGAGGTTCATGCCGTCCGTCACCTCGATGGGATCGGTATAGAAAAGGCCTTTGAGCGGATCGGTTCCGTCGGTCGTGTAATAAATTTCCGCATCCGGAGTGGACGTGGAAAGCGCGACTTTGCTTCCCGGCATCACTGCGCCGCTAGTCGGATCGGCTGTCGGTTTCGCGGCCGGTTGAAGTTGATACGGAATTTCCGGCAGTTCGGTAAAACGGTAACGAATCGCGTCGTAATCGGAGTCGTAAGTGCTGTCTACGCCGAATCCGATCAGTTGGTCATCTTGAAGCGCAAAACCGTCGGAGTAATAATACGCATCCCCGCCGACTTCGCCGATCTTGGTATACGTAATATTCGCGGGATCGAGCGCATTGATCTTATATAATACGATAAGCCCTTTGTTCCAATTCTCGAAAGCTTCGTTGACAGCCAGAATATAGGTGCCGTCGCGCGATTGAAACAGTCCGCCGGCTTCGGCGTCATGGCTGTCTACCGTCGGAGGAATGCGCAGCACCCACTCTTTGGTCCCGTCTTCCGAGAACTTGGCGATAAACGGATTGGAGCCTCCGGCTCCGATCGGCGTGCCGTTATCCATATCCGTATCGCTCGAAGTCGTCCGGCCCGCGATGACTACGCCGGGAGAGTCGGGATACGCCGAGCGGACCGAGAAGTACGGTTGTTCGGCCTGCGAACCGCCGAACTGCTTGATGCTGCCGATCGACAAGTCTTCCCGATTCAAGTTGGCTACATAAATATCGTAAATGCCGTAACCGGCCGATTGAAACCCGCTAAAATCTCCTTCTTGTCCGGAAGATTGGCCCGAGACGAGATAACCTTCCGAAGTCTCGACGACGGTCTGCACGCTGGAATACCCTTTGTTCCCGATCATATTTTTGGCTGTTAACGTTCCGTCTTCGGCAGATACTTTAAGGATAAATCCGCAGTCGCCTTCTTTGGTGATTCCCGTAAAATCCCCGTCGCGCGGCTGCGGAGCAGGAGCGACCTGTCCCGCGTTGGCAGGAGACGTACTTCCCGAGAGCAGAAAATGCCCGTCGGACGTTTCCAATACTTGATAAGCATAATCTCTGCCTGTGCTTCCGTACGATTTTCTCCATTCTTGATTGCCGTCTCCGTCCAATTTAAGCAGAAAAACGTCTTCCTTCCCCCATTTGACCCAATCGCTTGAGTCGGTCCGGCCTGCGATCACGATGCCGCCGTCGGACGTCTTCTTGACCGAAGCCGCATAGTCGGTTCCTGTACTTCCATAGACCTGCGTCCATACGGGGAGACCGTCCGGACCGTATTTGACGATCACCATGTCCCCGCCGCCGCCGCGACCCGGCAAAGCAAAATCTCCGTCGGAAGAATTGGTATTGTAGACGGTCACCTGGCTGCCGTCTTCGTACATCAATACGGCCAATGCTTCGTCGTACAGCGTGCCTGCCGTCCGGGTGACGGTCAGATTTCCGGGTTGATCGGCATAGGCTGTTCCGATTGCGGCAAAAGGAGACAGCAGCAAAGAACAACCGAGCGTACCGATCAGCGTCCGTTTGGCAAAAAAGCGAAAGCTTTTGTTCATCGAAAAATTCCTCCAAAGTATAGGGTTTTCATCATGCTCATGGTGTATCGGCGCTTGCGATCTCTTCGTTCGCGCCGGTCTGGGACAAGTCTCCAACCTGCCCTGCGGGTGTAAGTCCCTCCTTTGTCAGAATGCCGGAGCCGGATATTTCGGTCCGCAAAAGGCCTTAGCCTTTTTATTTTCGACGGGTCTTCTCCAAAACATAATAGAAAAATCGCAAAAACCGATAAATCCGACTTTATTCACTTTTTTCGGTTACGACAAAAAGGCGGTTCCCAAAAGGGAACCGCCGGACGATACCGAAAAAATCAATTTCAGACAAGCAGTTTTTGGCGCGAGCTTGCGCCGACGGAAGGCGTACGTCCCGAAACGGCTTCGGCCGCGGCTTCCGGCGAACCTTGTCCTTCTTCTTCGCTGCGCAGGAAACGGAAATAGCTCGCGACGCTTTGCAGCCGTTTGGAACTCTCGTTGGTACGGCGCGCCTGCTCGGCGACTTCGCCGGAAGCGGCTAATACGTCCGAAGCCTGAGCGAAGATGCTTTCGGTGCCTTCGGCCGCTTCGCTGTTCGCCGCGGCGATCTCGCTGATCGCTTTGGAGAGGTTCTGTACCGAAGCGCTGAGCTGCTCGCTCGTCGCGCTGAAATCGGAGACCATGTTTTCGATATACAGCGCGTCCTGCAAATAAGCGTCGGCGTTGCTCTGCATCATCTGGTAATCGGCCGCGATTTCCGTAGTCATCAGCTTCAGCAGACGGCCGGAATGGGTCTGAAGGTTATCGACCGAACCGACTACCTTTTCCGTAACGCTATGGATCTGCTCGACCGATTGTTTGGAAGCATCGGCCAGCTTGCGGATTTCGTCCGCGACCACCGCAAAGCCTCGGCCCGCTTCTCCGGCTCTGGCGGCTTCGATCGAAGCGTTAAGAGCAAGCAGATTGGTCTGCTGGGCGATCTGAAGAATGGAATTCGCCAACTCTCGGATCATATTGACGGAATGGGATTCTTCGAGAGCGAGATCCAATTGGGTCTTGACGTCGTTGTAGACTTTGGAAGTCGTCTCGATCGACTGCGACAGATTCTCTTGCACTTCCATCGCCCGCGTGCTCACCTCTCCGGCCTGCTCGGCCCCTTCTTCGGCGCGCTTGGCGATCGAATTGACGGCCCGTTCGAACTCTTGGGTCGAAGCATCGATCTCTTCGGCCGATGCGGCCGTCTGCTGCATGCCCGCGGCCATCAGCTCGGTTGTGGAGGACACTTCGCCGAGACGATTCTCCATCAGAACGAATTTCTCTGCGGCAACCTCGTTCGCTTCGCGAAGTTCGGCCGCTTCCTTGGCTACCGCGGACAGAAGCACATGGGCCGATTCCCGCATGCGTTCCAATGCCCGGCTGAGCATTCCGGTTTCGTCGCTGCGTTCCAGATACTTATTCGCTACGCGATGCGTGAAGTCGCCGTCCGCCATTCGGTCGAGATGCGACGAAGCGTCTTGAATCGGACGGACGATGCCTTTTACAATGAAGAACAGGAGCACGAAAGAAAGGACGAAACCGAACACCGACACGACCAGAGGACCGACATGCAGGACGTTCGCCTGCTGCACGATGTCGCTCATCAACACGAAATTCAACACGGTCGGCAGCAGCATCCCCAGTACGGCGGCGGCCAATACCCGGGTGAACAAACTTCCGAACAGCAGCTTCAAACGATTCTTCATAATCTGCACCTCTTTTGTCTTTATTGATAGTCGAAAGCAAAAAGAACTTTGGACCTACTTTTTATCTGGAAACGTCACTTTCTTGTCTGTATATCGTCCGCTCCGGGATCAAACAAGGTCTTTAGATCTGGTTCTTACTATCTATTATTTATTATAGCCGAGTTAGCGGGCATTTAAACACTTGTTCACGAATTTCTCGAAATTTTATTTTTCGCAATTTAATCTAAAACATTTTCATGCGCATAACGGCGCGAAAAGGAGCTTAACGATGGAGACGATTACCCAAGCACGGTTCGAAGCGTGGACGACGGCATGGTCGGACTTGATTCGACAAATGTCCGCTTATGATTCGGGAGCGCGAGGAAGCGGCATGATCAGTCATTTCACGAACGATCCCGAGAGCTTGATCGCGGAGCTGGAAGCGCGGCTCGATGTTTCCCTGCCGGACGATCTCAAAGCGTTGATCGCTCTCGGCTACGTGCAGGCCGATATGCGCTGGAGTCTGCCCGACGGCATCCTGCTGCCTTTCGACGACGTGTTCGAAGGCGATCTGGGCTGGAATCTGGCCGAAGCGGAATTTCCGATGTTCTTCGACGAAGACGGCGAAGAAACGGAGCAGCGGCACTATTTGTCGTTCCATATGGCGCGCAACGGCGATCTGCTGCTGCTGGATCTCGAACACCCGTCGGGCACGGCCGTCGTATCTTGGTCGCACGAAGAAGACGAATTTCGGCTGCTCGCTCCTTCGCTGGCGGAATTTCTCGACCGGATTACGAAGCTCGGCATGATCGGAGCCCACGCAGAGTCTTACGTTCCGTTTCTGAGCGAAGAAGGGTTGGAACCGGACGGCGAGAACGGACGGCTCTGGCAAGCATGGCTGAAGGATTATGCCGAACTGAAGTGGCAAAACGTGCGGGGCGACCTGACGGCTTCGCTGCGGCTGATCGAGATGATCGCTTCCGAGGATGCGCCGAGAAGCGAGATCGGTCCGCTGCTGCTCGAACATCACGATATCGAAGAGGTTCTGCGCGAGTGGACGGCCCGGAACGAGACCGAAACGTCCGCCAGCAATCGTCGGGATCGGCTCATTCTGATCGGCGATGCGCTGGGCAGCGCGGCGGCGGACTGGGTCCGCTCGCTCTGGACGATTCATGCCGAAGCGCCGGCCGGATTGACGCAGGACGTTCTGCATCGTCTCACGGCCTCATGCCTGCCGGAAGAAGAAGGCCTGGCGCTCGTGCTGCGCGAGATCGAAGCGCAGAACTCCGGCGGCCGGATGCGGCCGCCGTATTCGCTCGCCGCGTTCCGCAGCCGGCGGGCCATCCCGTGGATGGAGCCGCACGTGGCATTCCCTATCGACGGCTGGGCGAGCCTGCTCGCCGATTCCCGTCCGGCGGCGGAAGACCTCGTCCGCTGGCTGCGCGGCGAAGACGCGTTGCGGATGACGGCCGTCCAAGCGATCGGCCGAATGCCAGGTGGCGAAATGCAGGCCCTCTTCGTCGGCTCAAGCGGCGAGCCGGAGCGCGCGGAGCTGCTCCGGCTGCTCGAATCGCTGCACGCGGGCGCCGTGCTGCGCAAAGAAAAAGCGGCGATCCAAGAAGCGATCGCCGCCGTTTCACGGGCCTGACGCGTACCTCGCCGCGTCCCGCCCTTAACCCCAAACCCGAAGGGCCGCGCTCGTTCCGCGGCCCTTTTGCACATCTTATACCTTAAACCGCCCCACCAGAGCTTGCAGCTCGTCCGCCAAGCGGCTGAGCGAAGACGCGCCGTGCAGCATCTCTTCGCCCGCGGCGAGTTGCTGCTCGGTCGCGGCCGCGATCTCCTGCGTGCCGCCCGAGATCTCCTGCGTCCCCATGCTGACGGTCTCGATCGAACGCGACACGTCCGCGAAGCCGTCATGCACCTGCGCCGCCGAATCGGCCATCTCGCCGGTGCGCGCCGAGACTTCGCCGATCGATTGCAGGATGCCGCCGAACTGCTGCGCTCCGTAATGGGTCGCGCCCGCGCCTTCCGCTACCCGCTGTTTGACGTCGCGCATCTTCTCTAATGCCGCCTGCGTCTCTTGTTGGATGCTGGCTGCCCGCTCCTTGATCTCGCGCGTCGATTCCGCCGACCGATCGGCCAGTTTCTTGACCTCGCCGGCCACGATGGTGAAGCCCCGGCCCGCTTCTCCGGCGCGTGCCGCTTCGATCGAAGCGTTCAGCGCGAGCATATTGGTCTGCGCGGAGATCTCGTTGATCAGCGTCGTGATCCCGTCGATCTGCTCCGCGTGAACCGCCAACTGCGCGATCCGCTCGTCCGCTTCGCCGACGGCCGACCCGATGTAGGCCATCTGCTCGTCGATCTGCACGATCGCCCGCTCGCCTTCCCCCGCCTGACGGCTCATCTCCTGCGAGAACGAAGCCACTTCCGCGGTCGAAGAAGCAATACGGGTAATGCCTTCCAGCGTACGATGCGCCGTTTGCGTGCTGCTTCCCGTGACCAGCGCCTGCTCGCCCGCGCGTTCGGCAATCTGCTGCATGGCGGCCGCGACTTGATGCGAAGTCGACTTGGACTGCTCCGCGCTGGCGGAAAACTGCTCGGAAGCGGAAGCGAGATGATCGGACGCCTCGCCGATCCGCGCGACGATTTCGCGCAGCGAGCCAACGAATCGGTTGAAGTCGCCGGCCAAAGCGCCGAACTCGTCTTGCTGGCGCAGTTCGATACGGCTGGTGAGGTCCGCTTCGCCGTGCGCGATCTCGCTCATCTGCCGTCCGAGCAGCGTCAGCGGCTTCATGATCGAACGCAGCAGCCAGAACCCCAAGCCCAGACCCGCCACGACGGTAGCCAGAACGCTGTAGAACAAAATCTTTTGGCTGCGCAGCGCTTCTTGTTTATTTTGAACTTTCATGTCGGCGACTTCCCGATCCAAACGTTCTACAAATTCATTGACCGCCGGGTCCACCTGTTCTTTGCGGAGCGTGCGCTCTTCGCCGAAATGCAGCGTTCGCGCGGCTTCCGTTTGACTCGAAGCGACGAGTTTCACCACTTGACCGTTCAATTGGATCATCTCGTCCAGTTCGCTGCCGATTTTCTCGAGCGCCGCAAGGTCGTCTCCTTGAAGCAAGGCGGCTTCGTTTTTCAACAGTTCTTCGATCTCCTGCGTTTTCTTCTGCATGCTGTCCGAGAATTCCGGATCTTCGGTCAACAGATAGCCGCGTTCGTCATTGGCGAGCCCGGTAAGACGGTATTGAAGCTGCTTGAGGAAGACTTGAGTTTCCAGTTTGCTTTCCAACCGGACCGCACTTTGTTGGCTGCGTTCGATCGAGATCAGCGACAGCGAACCGCTGCCGACCAATACCGCGATCAGTAGGAAGATCACCGCGAATAATTTCGTTCTGACTTTCATCATTCTTCCGCTCCTCGTGAAATGTCGTGAATGCTCGTGATGGAGGGCGAGCCGCGCATGGGGACCGACCGATTTGCATGCTTGCCTGTTCAAGTTATTATCGGTTGTTCGTCGTCTTTTTTTGATGCATTTTGTCGAAAAAAGTCAATTCAATAATTTGACGCAAGTTTGCGGAAATGATAATTTGGATCTTATACTTGTCGGTTTACTTTGTTTTATCCATCTTGTATCGCGGGAGGCAGCAATCGATGACTACGCAAACGACCGAATCATGGAAAAAACGGCTCGACGACGAATACGAACAGATCGTGCAGTGGCGCCGCCATATGCATGCCAATCCGGAGCTGTCTTTTCAAGAAACGAATACGGCCCGGTTCATTGCCGATACGCTCCGCAGCTTCGGTTACGAAGTGCGCACCGGCGTAGGCGGCAACGGCATCTTGGCCGATCTCGCGGGCAGCAAGCCCGGACCTCGCATCGCGCTGCGCGCCGATTTCGACGCGCTGCCGATCGACGAAGAGAACGACGTGCCGTACAAATCGCAGAATCCCGGCGTGATGCATGCTTGCGGCCACGACGGCCACACCTCGACGCTGCTCGGCGTCGCCAAAGTGCTCGCGGGACGCCAAGACGAACTGGCGGGCAGCGTGCGCTTCATCTTCCAACATGCCGAAGAGAAGCTGCCGGGCGGCGCGATCGCCATGATCGAAGCCGGCGCGCTCGATGGCGTCGACGAAGTGTACGGCGCGCATCTGGCGAGCTATATGCCGCTCGGCAAGCTGTCGGTATCCTCCGGACCTTCGATGGCGGCGGTCGATTCGTTCGCGATTACCGTTCAAGGCAAAGGCGGTCACGGAGCCAAGCCGCACCAGACCGTCGACGCGATCGTCGTCGGCAGCCAGCTCGTGACTTCGCTTCAGCACATCGTGGCGCGCCACGTGAATCCGCTGGCGTCCGCGGTCGTGACGGTCGGCGTATTCCGGGCCGGTTCGGCGTTCAACGTCATCGCGGACAAAGCGGAGATCGAAGGCACGGTCCGCAGCTTCGACCCGGAAATCCGCAAGCAGCTCGAACGCGATATCCGCGATATGGTCCACGGCATCACGCTGTCCGAACATGCGACGTACAAGCTGGATTACGTCAACGGCTACCCGGCGCTGGTCAATCCGCCGCAGCAGGCCGAAGAAGTCCGCGATATTTTCGTCCGCGAATTCGGCGAAGAGTCTCTGTACGGACTCGACGCTTCGATGGGCGCGGAAGACTTCGCGTATTATCTTCAGCATCGTCCGGGCAATTTCTTCAACGTCGGTTCCCAGAACGACAGCGAAGATACCGCCTTCCCGCATCACCATCCGCGCTTCGACATCGACGAACGCGCGCTGCGCATCGCGGCTCAAGCTTTTCTCGCGATCATCGCGGACAAACTGCTGGGCGAAGCTTGATTCCGTTTCCCTCCCGCTCGGCAGCGCCGACGGTCTCCGGAGAATTCCGGAGCGCCGTCGGCTTTTTTCTTGCGACGGCGTTTCTTCGTTTGGATAAGACGCCGCAATCCGTTAAAATAAGGAAAACGCGCCGACTCGGCGCGTACCCGACAGGAAACGGAGGAAGCTCTTATGGAATCCGAACCGATCGCCGAGGAATGGAAAAATCTGCTCCGACCTCTATCGCTTTCGGAACTGCGTCATTCGGAGCGGTTATCGACGCTGCCGACCCGCATGCGTTCGGCCGCGCCTTATCCCTATTACGGGATCGAATTCGGCGAACCTCTGTATCGCTGCGCCCTATCCGGCCGCGACTTCGTCGTGTTCGGCCGAGATCTGGGCGGTTATTACGCGGCCGACGACGGCGACGGCGACGGAACGGTGTTTTATCTGTATACGGACGACGGCCAAGCGCAAGAAGTGTTCGCGAATACTTCGCTCGAAGCTTTTTGCGCCTGCCATAACCTTTTTATCGAATACGCGAAGCGGCGGGCCGCGCGGGAGATCGAGGCCGAAGCGGCCGCCGAAGTTCTGGATCGCCTGCTGCGGGAAAAAGACCCCTCGGCGATAGAGAACGACGAGACCTTCTGGCCGATGCGCCTATACGAGCTGTCCGAAGACTTTTTCCCGCTGGACGCTTCGCGCCTCGACTTCCATCGCCGGCGATCGGAACCTCCGCCTTCCCTACTCTGACAAAGGAGCTTGAATCTTATGCATATCGACGACTTCGGCGGACGCATGAAAAATTACGAAAACGCGTTCCGCCAATACCTGCCCGGCCGCATGCCTGTCGTGATCCGGATCGACGGCTGCCATTTTCACACGTTTACCAAAGGCATGGACAAACCGTTCGACGAGCCGTTGATCGCCGTCTTCTGGGAAACGTGCAAATACCTCGCGCAAAATATCATGGGCTGCAAACTGGTCTATCATCAGAGCGACGAAATCTCGATCCTGCTGACCAACTACGACAAACTCACGACGGCTTCGTGGTTCGAAAACAATCTGCAAAAGATCGTCTCCGTAGCCGCTTCGCTTGCGACGGCCAAGTTCAACGAAGAGATCCGCACGGTATATCCCGACCGTCCGCTCGCGACGTTCGACGCCCGCGCTTGGGTGCTGCCGCAGGACGAGGTCACGAACTACTTCCTCTGGCGCCAGATGGACGCGACGAAGAACAGCGTCTCGATGGTGTCGCAGGCGCATTTCCCCCATCATGAGCTGCAAGGATTGGACGGCGGCGCGCTGCAGGACAAATTGTTCAAAGAAAAAGGCCTCAACTGGAACGACCTCCCGGTCTGGCAGAAACGCGGCGCGTGCATCGTCAAACAGGAATATCTCAAAGGAACCGCCGTTCGCCGCAAATGGGACGTCGACCTCAATACGCCGGTGTTCTCGCAGGATCGGGAATATATCAATCGTTTCGTATATACCGACCGCGAATACCCGCAGCGGCAAAAGGACGTGTAGACCATGGAATGTATCGTGCTGATCGGCATTCAGGCTTCGGGCAAATCGACGTTCTACAAAGAACGTTATCTCGATACCCATCTGCGGCTGAACATGGACATGCTGCGCACGCGCTACCGCGAGAAGCTGCTGCTGCAAGCATTCGTCGAAGCGAAGCAGCCGTTCGTCGTCGATAACACCAATCCTCTGCCGGAAGACCGGGCGAAATATATCGAAGCGGCGCGTACGCAGCGTTTCCGGATCGTCGGGTACTTTTTCGTGCCGGATTACGAAGAATCGGTTCGGCGCAACGCGCGGCGGACGGGCAAAACGCAGGTACGCGAAATCGGGATTCAGAGCGTGGCGAAAAAGCTCGTCCAACCGAATTACGCGGAAGGATTCGACGAGCTGTATGCGGTGACGTCGAAAGACGGGAGCTTCACGGTCGAGCCGATCGAAAAGGAAGAGGAAACGCAGGGCTGAAGCTTCGAATCATGCGTGCGGCTTTTGTTCTCCGAGACGTCCGGACGCTTATGAAGTAGGCCGGTTCGCTTGCTGGAGGATCTTCCGCACGAACGCCGTTTTGCCTTCGACGTAAGCGTCGATATCCGTTCGATGCGCCCGCGCGAGCTCCAGCTTGAGCCGGGCGTATTCGTCGCGCGCTTCGTCATGGTTCCGCAGGTAGTCGCGCAGCGCGAGATGTTCGAGGTAACCGGCTCCGTCGGGCGCGCAGACGTACAGATGGTAGTTCGTAAACCCGAAGTCTCTCGTCGGACGAAAAGCTTCCCGGCCTTCGATCCCCAGATTGCCTTGATGTTCGAATCCCTGCTTCGCCAGACGTTCGATGACTTCCGGCAGCACGTCCCGGCTTCGCATCACCGCGTCGAGATCGATGATCGGTTTGGCCGCAAGACCCGGAACCGACGTGCTGCCGACATGTTCGATGCCGATCAGCAGATCGCCGATCCATCCGTTCACGGCGGCCGCGATCTGTTCGAACGCCTGCGGCCAAGCGGAATCGTAAGGCACCACCTCGATGATTTTTGTTCGTTCGGCCATATTTTTTTCCTCCGTTTCGCTTTTTGCGTGTTCGCCTGTTTTTTTCGTTTTCGCTGTAGTAACTTATATACGGACGGGTTCGAAAACGCTTAACCTTTTATCGCTCCCATTGTACCCATTTTACGACACCGGAGGAAGACGCACATGGCAAGGACGCTTTTCCCGAGACTTCGCGGCAACAGCCGGGGCTGTCTGGCTTTCGAGCCTTTTTTCCTGATTCCGTACAGCATGATGGCGACTTACGCGACGCTGTACATGTACGAGCTTGGCGTGACCGAGACGAATATCGGCTGGATCACGACGCTCGGTCTGATCGTGCAGGTCATGTCGTCGTTCATGAGCGGCTATCTGACCGACCGGATGGGCCGCAAACGCGCCATTCTGACGTTCGACGTGCTCAGTTGGAGCGTGGCGATGCTGATCTTCGCTTTTTCGCAGAACATCTGGTTCTTCGTGATCGCCACCTTCATCAACGGCTTGCAGCGGGTTCCGCATGTCGCGTTCTACTGCCTGATCGTCGAAGATACCCCGCCCAAAGACCGAACCTACGTATTCACGCTGCTTCAGATCATCGGCGTGATCGGCGGTTTGTTCGCTCCGCTCGGCGGCCTGCTGGTCGACCATTACGGACTCGTATCCGGCACGCGGATCATGTACGTGCTCTGCTCGGTGCTGATGACCTTCCAGTTTATCGGGCGCCATGTCACCACGACGGAGACGGAAATGGGCTACCGCAAAATGAAAGAAACCAAAGAACTCGGACTTCGCAGCAGCCTGATCGAATACAGCGGCGCGATCCGCGACCTGTTCGCCAGCCGCAGCTTGATGCTGATCTTCGTCGTCTATATTCTGTTCAATTTCCAAGCGACGCTCAAAACGACGTATTTGTCGCTCTATCTGGCCGACTTCCTGCATGTGGACAGCGGCTTGATCTCGCTGGTGCCGGCGGTCTCTTCGATCATCATGCTGCTGGCCCTGTGGTTCATCATGCCGAAGATCCCCGCCGAAGCGGAAACGCGTTCGATGATGGCCGGTTTCGGACTGTCCGTGCTGTCGAACGTGATGCTGGTGCTCTGGCCGACTTCGAATCTGGTCTGGATCGGCTTCAGCACCGTGCTCGCCGCCGTCGGTCTGATGATCAGCTCGCCGTATCTCGAAGCGGCCGTGCAGAACGCGATCGACGACGAGAAACGCGCCAAAGTGTTCTCCATGCTGTCCGTCGTCATCCTGCTGCTCACTTCGCCGGCCGGCATCGTCGGCGGCTGGGCGTACACGCTCGATCCGCGCATTCCGATCTGGATCATCACGGGATCGTTCGCGGCGGCGTTCTTGTTCTTGATGGTGCATTTGAACCGGACGCGCAAAAGCGGAGCGGCCGTTTGACGGTCGATCGCCGCTCGCATGCCGGCCTCATTCCGATCCGTATAGGAGGAACACCATGCAGCCTGTATTTCGTCACTCTTGGACGCTAAGCGAAGAAGAAGCGGTCCGGCTGCAAACCGAGCTGGCGTCGCGCATATCCTTGCTTGATCCGCAGCCGTTCGACGTCCGCCATGTCGCGGGCGTCGACGTCGCTTACGCCAAAGAAGACGACCGGCTCGTAGCCGCGGTCGCCCTGTTGGACGCGGCAACGCTCGAAGTCGTCGAAACGGCTTGCGCCGTCGGTACGCCGTCTTTACCTTACATACCGGGCCTGTTCTCGTTCCGCGAACTGCCGCCGGTGTTGGAAGCTTTCGAACGGCTTCAGGCCTCGCCCGATCTGATCGTCTGCGACGGGCAGGGCATCGCGCATCCGCGCCGCTTCGGGCTTGCCAGCCATCTGGGGCTTCTGCTCGGCGTGCCGACGATCGGCTGCGGCAAAACGCGGTTGGTCGGCGAATACGACGAACCGGATTCCGTGCGAGGTTCGTCTTCGCCGCTGATCCATGAAGGCGATCGGGTCGGCGGCGTACTGCGCACGCAGACCGGCGTGAAGCCGATCTTCGTCTCGCCCGGCCATCTGATCTCGCCGGAAACGGCCTGCGCGTGGATGCTGAAGCTGACGCCGCGTTATCGTCTGCCGGAAACGACCCGGCAGGCGGATCAGCTTGTGCGGCGCGAGTTGAACCGTTTACCGATCCGAAAGGAGAACCGTTCATGAGCGATCTCGACAAAATGTACAAAAAAAGAATGGCGTTGTTCAAAAAACTCTACTTCTACGCGAACGGCACTTACGATCCGCAGCTCGGCGTCAGCCTGTACGACGACTCCGTCCTCTCGGACGAAGACAAAACGTTCATGCACGAAATCGGCTGGAAAGCGAACGAACCCGTTCTGCTGGAACATGATGCGCTGATGAACGACATTGCCGAGCTGGGACGCGACGAGCGGCTGTCCGAAGCCCGATTGATCGGGGAATTCGTGGCGGCCGCCGGCGACCGTTATCGGCGCGGCGTCAACGGTCCGATCAGCCTGCGTTATACGCGGCTGCTGCCGGCGCACGGTTATCGCCGCGCCCGCAAGCTCGTGTCCTGCGGCGTCTGCGGCTATTACGAACATTCGCTGACCGACTGTTCGAATCTGTCTCAGATCCGCGAATCGCTCTGGATCGGCTATTCTTGGGCTTCGCCGGTCGGCGTCTATGCGGACTTGACCGAGCGGCTGGAACTGCCGGAGGTCGTGCCGACCAAGGAAGACGCCGCCGCGCTGCGGCGTCTGCTCGAAGCCGTCGACCGGGCGGCGGACGACGAGAAACCCGGCGCGCTGGAGAAACGGCTCAGCGCGGAGAAAGTGCTGCGCGGCAACGCCGGCACCCGCCGCGCGCTGCTCAGCGTATTGGCCGAGATCGGCGTGCTGCCGAATATCGGCCTGCCGATTCGTCCGGATCGCTGGATCGATCATGAAGACATGGTCGAAGCCGGCATGGAGCTGGACACGACGCAGGGCCGCTCCGATCTGGAAATGCCGTGGGCCGGTTGGCGCGGACGCCTCGGAGTCGATTGGGAGCGGGCGAAACAGGTCTTTTGGGCGTATCTTTAAACGTTTGACGAGCGCCGAAACGAATCGGGGTAACCCAAAAAGCCGAATGCGGTTATTCCGCACTCGGCTTTTTTCGTCTTATTTACCGAAACTCGTATTGCAGCCGTTCCTCTCGCGGCAGCGTGAGTTCGCAGGCCATGATGACTTTTTCGATAGAGGACATATCCGTCTGCGCTCGAATGTCCGCCAGCAATTCGCTGTAATCTTCGGTACGGATCAGCATTCCCCGCTCGAAAACCAGGGCATGCATCTCTCGATAATCCACGATTTCGTGCATTCCTCCGCCGCGCGCGGCTTCGGGTGCTTGGCCCAGCCAGACCGTCCCCGAGTAAGGCAGCGAGAATTCCAAATCGAGGTATTGATAAAAAAGAAACGGCTTTTTTACGTGCTGCGGACGGATGCCGTTGAACGGAGGTTGTTCGATACCTTCGACGGCAAAAACCGTCAATCTGTCCAGTTTCAACTGTTCTTGTTCCACCTTAAACCGGCAATAATACCCTCGATAACAGGCGGTAAGACGATCGCTCCCGACCGGTATTCCGTAAGCGGCAGGATCGAACAATAAGCGGGGCTGAATGCCGAGCAGTTCCCAATCGTCTTTGCCGTTCCAACAAAAATCGTCGGGAATCTGCATCGTCATCCGTTACTCCTCCGTTTTCTTAAACTTCGCCACCGACCAGACGATCAGCAGAATCAATACGCCGACGCAGACCCCGATGCTCAGCCGGTTCTGCGGATCGATCACGAAGCCGGCCGCGATGACGGCCAGCAGCAGCGCCGTGATGCCCGTGATATACGGGTAACCCCAGATGCGGAAAGTCGGCTGTTTCGGATAGTGCGGACGCAGCTTGATCTGGGCCAGGCAGATCGACAACCAGACGATCAGTACGACGAAGCCCGGTACGGCCAGCAGGATCGAGAACAGATTGTCTCCGGCCACGAACGCGATGACCGCGCCGATCACCAGCACGAACGCGCAGAGTCTCAGACTGCCGACCGGTACGCCTGTAGCCGTGGTGGTTCCGAGCGCTTTCGGCGCTTCCCCCGCGGCCGCCATCGAATGAAGCATTCGCGTCGCGCCGTAGATGCTGGAGTTGGCCGCCGACAGCACCGCCGTGACCAGAATGAAGTTGATGATATGCGCCGCGCCGCTAAGCCCCGTCGCTTCGAGCACCTGCACGAACGGACTCGATTGTCCGGCAATCTGATTCCACGGAATCAGGCCGCAGATGATCAGGATCGGCAGCGTGTAGAACAGCACGACGCGCAGGATAAAGCTTTTGACGACGCGCGGCATGACTTTCTCGGCGTCTTTGGCTTCCGTCAGCGTCAGTCCGATCAGTTCGGAACCGCCGTACGAGAACATGACGACCAGCAGCGCCGAGAAGACCGACAGCCAGCCGTTGGGCAGGAATCCGCCGTGCGACGTATAATTCGTCAATCCCGGCGCATCGCCGCTCGCTCCCGGAATCAAGCCGAACAGCAGCCCCGCTCCGAGAATCACGAACACGACGATCATGGCGATCTTGATGCCGGCCAGCCAGAATTCGGTCTCGCCGAACGTCTCTACGCTCATGCGGTTGATGCCCAGAATCAGCGCCGCGCTGGCGAGGCTGAGCACCCAGAGCGGTACGCCGGGCATCCAATATTGCAGGAAAGAACCCGCCGCCGTCACTTCGATGACGCATACGCTTAACATCAGGAAGGCGTACAGCCAGCCGACGATAAACGCCGGACGCGGCCCGAATGCCTGCCGGACGAAGTCTTTCATGTTGCGGTTCGGGTAGACGCTCGCGAGCTCCGCGATCGCTCCCATGACGACCAGCAGCAGGATGCCGCCGAACAGATAGGTCAAGACGACGCCCGGACCCGCAAGCGCGATCGTTTCCGCGCTTCCTTTGAAGATGCCGGTGCCGATGACTCCTCCCATCGCCATAAAACTGATATGCCGGGGAAGCAGTTTCTTCTGAAGGTTCTCGCCCTCCGGCTTGTTGGTGGTTTCCACTAAAAGTTCCTCCGATTCTGTGCTGCTGTGATGCGAACCCGCGTTCATCGGGAGCATACTCCATCCTACACTAAAAATCGGGAAACGGCATCAGTTCGGGAAAAAAATCATCGAACTGACGCAAGTTGTTCGCAGAGGGCGGACAATCGTACACGCAAAGGAAGCTTTAGTCGATGTCGTAGATGAGCCATTTTCCGTCTTTTTTGAGCAGCGCGTATCCCGGCATCCAGAGCTCCGTCTCGCCTTCGCGTTTGATCATCGGATATACGATCGAAGCGCCGTCGGCTTCGGAATAATGAATATCGGCGATCTGCATCTCTTTGACAGGCTGCGCATTCGGTTGAAGTTCGTTCATGTTGGAGCCGGGTCCGAACAGTTTGCGGTAAGCGGCCGCGTCGCCTTCGTTCCGGTACTTGATGCTGAGGTTGATCAGCTTCGCGATCTCCAGCGCATCGCCTTCGTAGATCGATTCGTCGACAAGCGGCCCCGCGGCGCGTTCGGCGGAACGTACCTTCCACTGACCGTTTTCCGCGACTAATTCGTAGACGACGGAATAAGATTCGCCGCTTGGTTCTTCCTGAAACTCCGCGCCGATTCGCTGCGGGCCGTCTCCTTCGCTGCGCACCCGAAGCTCGAACTTCGCGATCTTGAACGAGATCCGCTTGGCCTCTTCGGGCGTATCCGAAGCGAACAGCGCCGCGTAAGCTTCCTGATCGCCCGCGTTCTGCGCACGGATCAGATCGTTCAGCAGATCGGCTTGGCCGGGCTTCAGCTGCTGCACGGTGTAATCGGATTTATCCAAATAGTCGTCTTCCCGCGTTTGTTGTTCCGTTTGCGTATCCGCTGCGGCTGCCGTTTTGACCGACTCCGCGCTTTCGGAAACGGCCTGCGGCTTCTCGGACGTCACTTTCGCCGAGTCTGCTCCGCATCCCGCCGTCAGCGTTCCGAAGACCGTAAGCGCAGCCGCGAACGTCAGTCTTTTAGTTTTAAATGTAAGTTTTCGTTTGTTAATCGGCATATGAAAAGCCCTCCCGTCACGAAATAGACGCGGAGGGCCGGATTTAAGTTGCAAAGCAGTCCTACGATTCCGCGCCGGCCAAGTCGTAAACCTGCCGAACCTCGGTTGTTCCGTCGCCGAGCGCCAGCGCGATGCCCGTGTTCAAGCCGACATCGTCTTCGACCAACAGGATCGTCCCCATGCTTTTTCCCCGCTTTCTTATGTATGACGAGCTTCCCCCGCTCCGCATGATTCATTGCCGCAGCCGCTCTTCCACTTCTTCCCGCCAGAACGTGCCGTGCGCGAACGCCGCAGGGTCGATTCGGCCGAATTCGCCTACGGCCCATCTCAGCGTATCCTGCGGGATATCGTTTTCCAGAAAAGCGTCCGGACCGTTCTCTTTGATCGTGCGTTGAACCAGTTCCGCATACACCAGCAGAAATTCCGCGAACTGCGGCACGGAAGAGTTGATGAACCATTCCGTTCCGCCGCGGTCCATCCGAATGCAGACGACCTGCGAACTTCCCGCTTTCAGACAGACCGGATCGCCGTATCCCGTCGTTCCGAGCAGCCAATAAGCGGAATATTCGCGCGGCATGCCGAACGCCGTCTTGAGATCGGACAACGTCCCTTCCCCGGAACGGAATTCCAGATAAGGCGCGGAATCCGCCGGCAGGCCGGCCTCGCATAGAAAATGCCTGGCTTCGTCCGAGAGCGGTACCGCTTCCAACGCTTCGGGATCGAAGCGCAGCAGCGGACCGTCCACGGCCGTATTCCAGGCGCTCTTAAACTGTTCCGGCGTCATCGTCACGTCCCTCACCTCCGTCTTCCCCGGTCCGCATCTAGGATGCGGCCGGCGATCAATGCCCTGCCCGGGCTTCATGGCCGCCCGTTTGTTCGGCTTCGTCGCTAAGCAGCAATTGCGCGAAGCGGTCTACCTTCGTCTCGTAAAGTTCGGCTTGCATCCGCTTGATCTCGAGCAGCGTATTGAGCACCCGACGTATGCTTCTTGCGGGAATACGCCGCAGCGCCGAAGCATAGGCCGAAATATAAGGAGCGTTCGGACGATCCGCATGCAGCAGCATCCGATGCAGCCTGACCGCCCAGCCTTCCGCTCCGGGAAACAATCCCGGCACGCCCAGCGCCAGATAACACATGCTTTCTTCGATGCCGCAGCGATCCGAGATATAGAAAATCGTTTCCAGCAGATCCCCTGCCGCGCTCGGTTCGATCACGTCGTCTTCCAACATCCGGCACAAGTCCGGAATGACGTCTGCCGAAGCGTTCTCGCACAGTTCGTTCAGAATGTCGGTGAAGCGTTCCAGTTCGTCGTCGTTTCCGTTCAGATCGCGCATCCGGTACAGTTCGTCCAACAATCTTCGGTCCGGCACCAGGGATCGCCTCCGTTTCTTTATTCTTTCGCGCATCTATATCATACCCGATCCGGCGATAAGCAAAAACCGTGCCTTATGGGCACGGTTCGATTGACAGAAGGCCGATCGGTTCGGATCGGCCTTCTTCGAAACCTCAGTCCGCCAGCGAGCTGAGCGAAGCGTACGCAAGCTGCGCGAACGAATCGGCTTCCGATCCGGACGGCAGATGAATCTCCAGCTTGTAGCCTTTGGCAGGCGTTTCCCAAAGCGCGAACTGTCCGGTTCCGTTATCGCCTTCGGCCGTCATGAATAGACGCGAGAACGAAAGCGCGGACGGAATATCGCTTCCTTTTACTTCGGACGCTTTGCCGTAGGCTTCGAGCTCCGCGGTTCCTTCTTTTTTCAGCGAAGCCAACGAATATCCTTTGGCAAGCGGCGTGACCGTCGCGTAATAATCCGGGTTCGACTTAAGCGACAAACGGTTGCGTTCGGCATCGAACTCCAGTCCGTCCAGCGCGTATAACGCATAGCCGTAGCCTTCCTGAAGTTTGCCCGTTACGTTCTTGCCGTCGATCTGGAACGATTCGGTGTCGGGGCGATCGGTGCCTTCGCCTTTTTTGCCTTGTTTGGAGACGTCTACCGGCTTCTCGTCGTCGGCTTTGGCGGAAGTTTCCGATCCTTTTCCGCTTTTGTCCGCGCCTTTGTCCGTCGTGCCTTTGTCCGCCGCGCCTTGACTGCCGTCTTTGGCGCCCGCGCCTGTGGTGCCGCCGGCCGCGGTGTCGCCTTCGGCTTTGGTATCGTCTGCCGCCGCTTTGTCGTCCGCCGCGTTCTCTTCGTCGCCGGCCGGCGCGGTAGCCGGATCTTCAATCGAACTGTTATCGTTTTGGACTGCCTCCGAATCGGCCGGTTTGTTCTGAGATGCGGAGTCCGACTCGTTTCCGCAGGCTGCCAGAGCGCCGCTCAGCAGCAGTACGCCAAGCAAGCTTGCCGCACGGGTATAAGTTTTCATAGGATTGCACCTCCTGTTGGATTTAACGATTAGTGCCTTGTTAACACTAGACGAGACTTTTCGATAAAAAGTTTCGACAAAAAGTTCGTTTTTCGCACCCCATTTTCTTAACCCTCACATCGCCGCGTGACTCAGAAAGCAGGCAAAAAGGCGCGAAATCGAAAGCCTGCCGCACTTCCGAAACGCGCAAAGAACGGCTTGGCCGCCTGCCGTCGGCCGATGCTCCGAGTATCGCTTAATGCCAAAAAAGCGAAGAAACCGGCTAAGGTTTCTTCGCTTGCGGATCTGTCCGAACACGAGGTTACGCCGCGAATCGCGAGGCCGATTTCGAAAGAAAACGTTCGGACTCGCTTTCTTTTATTCGCGGGTCTCGCTGCCGGCTTCGATCTTCACTTCGTCCGGCCGGTATACGGCCGTAAGCCTGCCGTCCGCGTCGGCCGCGAACAGCACGGAACGCTCGCTCTCCAGCGTAAACGCGTAAGAAGCGCCCGTCGCCCGGTCGCGAATCCGCACTTCCGCGTCCCACGCATATTCGGACACGAACACGTACAAGCTGCCGCCGGCGAACTTCAGCTTGCGGCCGTAGATTCCGGCCAGCTCGCCGCCGGCCGACCATTCCAGATCGTCGACGACGCCCGCCTGCTCGGCGGCGTAGCGGTACAATTCGGCGATCGGTTCGTCGCCCGCTCCCAGCTCGACCGGCAGCGGACTCCAGATCACCCGTCCTTTGCCGTTCGGAACGTCGAGTACCGTATCGGCGCGGCCTTCCGCGTCGGCCGGCACTTCCTTGAGCGTCTCCGCGATGCGGCGGCTGCCGAAAGAGACCGGCAGCCGTTTGCCGCCGATGTCCAGCATTTCTTCGCGCCGGACATTGGCCAGCGTCCGAATGCCCAGCAGCTTGTCGGCGCGATCGGACTCGTGCCAATAAGCGTCCAGTCCGACCGGTCCCGTGATGACCAGCGTCGCCTGCGTGGACTTGGCGATGCGCAGCAGTTTCTTCATCGCGTCTTCGTCCATATTATGGGGACTCGGCAGGAAGATCAGCTTCGCGGGATGCGACTTCAGCGAATCGAGCCGGTATTCCGACACCGCGCGGAACGGCAGCTTCAGGTTGTACGTCAGCACGCGCGTCATCCGGTTGGTGGCTTCGGCCGCGAACGGGCGATTGCCGAAATCGTTCGAATACGGATAAACGGCCGCGACTTCTTCCAGCTTCCGTCCGGCGAACAAATCGCGGATCTCCGCCATGAAACGACCGAAATCGTACGACACGTCGGCTTCCGGCTTCTCCGTGCCGTCCGCCCGCAGCGCGCCGATATGCGATTCGTTGGCGTTATCCATATAGAAGTTCGTGTTCCAGATCCATTGGATCGCGCCCGCCCCGCCCGTCGAGAACGCGTACGCGTATTTGCGTTCGAGGAAATTCCGCAGTTCAAGCTCGCTGCGCTTGGCCCGGCCGTCCGGCGTCTCCACGTACATGATGCCGGTCTCTTGAATCACGTTCGGCTTGTCCGGGGTCTTGGCGAACACGCCGTCCCAGACCAGACTGTCGTTCAGCCACCACGAATGCACGGTCGTATAATCGACGGCGTCTTCGTAGAACAGCGGCGACGGACGCTGCGCGCCCAGCGCTTCGTCTTGGCCCACCGTGACCAGATGGTTCGGCACCAGCTGCTTGATCGAAGCCGTCAGTTCCGCGGCCCAAGCGCTGTGCATCTCGACCGAGAACAGCGCGTAATCGAGCCAGCGCGTGCCTTTTTTGCCCCGGTGCATATCCTGCACGTCGAAGTTGATCTCTTCCGCTTCCGGAACGACCGCCGCTTCGAACGACGGAAGCTGCTCCGGCGTCATGTTCCAGTGCTCGCGAAGCTGATGGATCGATTCGTGCCGTTTCTTGAGCCAGGTCACGAACGCCGCGCGTTCGTATTCGTCCCGCATCGAGCGCGGTCCGGCGGAGAAAATCTTCGCCGGATCGAACATCGACGGCTCGTTGATCAGATCCCAATCGACATGCGTCGTCTCCGTATGGCGGCTGACGATCGAGCGGATAAACCGCTTCTGCGCTTCCACGCTCTGCGGATCGAGATAAGGATTCTTGCCTTCCCACGTCTCGGGCGTGAACGAGAAGAACGTGAACGTCACGTGCAGCTTATGTTTGGCGGCCGTCAGGAAAAAAGCGTCGATCGCCCGCAGCACTTCTTCGGACGCGTGACCGTCCACCTGCATGATATTGCGGTACGCCGTCCAGATGCCCGTGCGGATCCAGTTGATGCCCGCTTTGGCCATCGCCGCCATATCGCGGTCCCAGACCGCCGCGTTCGGCAGGAACAAGAACTTGCGCGCCACGTCGGACGTCATGTACGTCATGCCGACGATCGGCAGCGGACGTCCGTCCTGCACGAAATAATCGCGGTTCGCGGAGATCGGACTGCCCAAGGCCAGCAGCGCGTCGTCGCGGCCCCAGAATCCTTGCCTCAGCACGCGAACTTCGCCTTCCGCGGACGTCGCGATGCAGGTCGCCACGTACAGGCCCGGTTCGATATCGACCGGAATCGGGACGTGCTTCGCGGTCCAATCCTGCGTGACCGGGATTTGCAGCGTACGGGAAAAGACTTCTTCGCCGCTCGGCGCGGCCACGGACAGCTCGAACGTCCAAGTTCCGGGCGCGAGAACCGCCGGGGTGCCCGCGAGCGAGCCGGATTCGCCGAGAGTATCGGCCGAAGAAGCGCCGGACGGCGCGGCCGGATTCGCGGCCTCGCGCGCGAGCGAAGCGGCTTCGCCGCCTTGTGCGCCGGCGCCGCTCTTGGCGATGCGCCCGGTCTTGCCGCCGCTGATCAGCGCGGCGGCGGATTCGCCCTGCCCGGCGAACGCCGGGAGGTCGGCAGGCGCGCCCGCTCGCCGAATGACCTGAGCGCGCAGCGTCAGCCGCGCGCGTTCGCCCGGCTCGTAGACGGCGCTGTGCGGAGCCAGCGACAGCTCGACCGCTTCGCGCCCGCAGAACGCCGCCCAGCGGGCCAGCGCTTTAAGCCCTTCGCCTTCGGCCAGCGAGCCGTTCAGCGGACGGTTGACGAACACCCAGCGCGAGCCCGCGAACGGCCCGCGCACCTGTTCCCACAGCACGGCCGGCGCGGCTACCGGCCGGTCCGACGCGTCGTAAGCCCGCAGCAGCGGCGTGATCTTGGTGCTCATCGTGCCCGCCGAGCCCATCTGCTCCGGCAGATCGGCGTCGCGGGTCGTATGCGGCACCAGATTCCAAGTGGCGTCGAACGCGCCGGACGCGGATTCTTCGCCGGTTCCGCCGACGAACAGCCCTTCGTCGCCGTTCATCAGTGGCAGCTCGGCAGCCGCTTCCAGACGTACGGCGCGGCCGCCTTCGACCGGCAGCGTCTCATGGATGAACAGCTCTTGATGGTAGCCCGTCTGCTCCGGGCCGATCCGCCAGCGTCCGCCTTCTTGACGTACCGGACGTTTGAACGGGGCGCCGCCTACGCTCAGCAGGCCGCCGCCTTTTCTTAAGAAGCCCAGAATCGCGCTCCATGCGCTCTCCGGGAAATAAGGCGCGTGCAGATTGATCAGCACGCCGTTGCCGTCGGCAAAGTTGTCGGCCAGCGTATCGCCCAGATCGGCCGCGCTGGACACGATACCGTACGCGCCGATCTCTTTGAGCCCCGGCAGCGGTCCCGAAGCCGGGAAGCTCGGATCGCGGAAAAAGACCAGCCGTTTATTCGGCGGCTCCGCCGCTTTTTTCAAATATTGCCCATTCACAAAATGTCCTCCTTCATCGACTTGTAGACGAGCTGCGAGAACAGGCTGTTCGACCAAGCGAACCATTTGCGCGTGAAGATCGCCGGATCGTCCGCATGGAACCCTTCGTGCATGAAGCCCGTGCCCGCGTCGGTGCTCTCCAACAGTCGGATCATCTCCAGTTTCTCTTCCTTCGAGCTTGCGGTCAATCCCTGCATGGACAGCGCCATATGCCAGATATACTGCGGCGGCGTGTGCGGACTGCCGATGCCTTTGGCCGCCGTGCCTTCATAATAGAACGGATTTTCCTTGCTCAACGCGAACCGTCTCGTATTCTGATACACCGGATCGTCCGCGCCGACGTAGCCCAGATACGGAATCGACATCAATCCCGGCGTGCCGGCATCGTCTATCAGGCAGTAGTTGCCGAAGCCGTCCGTCTCGTACGCGTAGATCGGCCCGAATTCCGGATGGCGGTAAATGCCGTACAGCCGGATGCCCCGGTCGATCTCCTGCGCCAACTTTCTCAGCTCGCGCACGACGTCCTGATCGCGGTAGATCCATTCGTAGAATTCGCTCATCTGGCGCAGCGAGACGACGGCGAACATGTTCCCCGGAATATTATAATGGAAATCGCACGCGTCGTCGCTGGAACGGAATCCCGACCAGACCATCCCCGTGTAATTGACCGGCATGCCGAGCCCTTTGTTTTGCAGCGAATCGTGTTCGATGCCGTTGTCGCGGGTGAAGCGGTACGGCGACTGTTCGAAATGGTACTGCTCCGTACGGAATACGTGCACGATCGCTTCCATCGCTTGGCGAAAGTTCTCGTCGAACACGTCGGTCAGCCCGGTCTCCTGCCAATACAGATACGCCAGACGCACGACGAAGCAGAGCGAATCGATCTCGAATTTGCGTTCCCAGACCCACGGAGACATCTCGGTACCGTCGCCTTTGTTCCAATGCCAATCGTTGGCCGACTCGTTAAACGCGTTCGCGTAAGGATCGATGAGCACGTACTGCACATGGCGTTTGATCAGCCCGCCGATGATACGCTGCAAATCCGTATCTTCTTTGGCGAACGGAAGATAATGAATCACCTGCTCGACCGAATCCCGCAGCCAGCTGGCCGGAATATCGCCGGTGATCACGAAGGTCGTGCCGTCGTCCAGCAGTTTGGTCGTCGTCTGAAGCGTGTTGGGAAAACAGTTCTTGAACAGTTCCAGCAGTTTCGGCCGGTGAGCCAGCTTGGTCTCCGCTTCGCTCAGCACGTCTTGAATCGCCTGCGGCAGCTCCAGCGCGGGCATCGGAATCTTCGGCAGTCTGAATTGTTCCATTATGAATCTCTCCTTCATCGGGATCTGGGGATCGGATTGGATTAGATCGGATTGGATCGGTACGGTTTGTTCGGAGTCGCAAGTAAATGTGGTCGTTTTGCACATATTTTGCGGCTAAATTGGTCTTTTTTATTAAAATGTTGACGTTTTGCACGCTTTTTAGTTTAAAAATGCCGAAAAACGTCTATTTACGCGGAAAATCTTGACGATATGCACACATTTAGATGGATATGAGGTTTTACGGAGAAAAATGTTGACGGTATGCGCACATTTGAGCAGGTACGAAGTGTTGCGGCAAAAATGCTGAACCTATGCGCCTTTTTTATACAAAAACCGGCGCGCCGCCAAAACCGTCACGGCCGTGAAAGCGGCTTTCGGATTTGTGCGGAGCGCCGGTGCGGGTTCAGGTCCGCCGCCGCGTCACGCGCGGAGGAACTTGACCGTCTTGATCTCGTAAGGCTTGAAGTCCAGCGCTACGGCGACGCCTTCGATCAACTCGATCTCTTCGCCGTCTTCTTCCAGCGCGCCGGACAATACGGCACGGTCGAATCCCTGACGCCAGTTCAGCATCACGCTCTCGCGGCCGCCCGCCGATTCGTACAGCCGCACGATCACGCCGCTGCCGTCTTCGGCCGGTTTGACCGTATCCAGAATGACATGTTCGCCCGTATAGAGCAGCGCCGGCATGCTCGGCGACAAATCGCCTTCGTGCGCCGTCGTCCGAACGACCGGAATCTCCTGATTCAGCGCCGCCGCGGCCTGAACCGTATTCGCGCTTCTCCAATCGCCCGCGTGCGGATACAGCGAATACGTAAAGTCATGTTCGCCGATGTCCGCCTGCACGTCCGGCCACTGCGGCGCGCGCAGCAGAGACAACCGCATCACGCTGCCTTGAATATCGTAGCCGTATTTGCAATCGTTCATCAGGCTAACGCCGTATCCGCGTTCGGACACGTCCGCGAAGCGGTGGCCGCAGACTTCGAATTGGGCGCGTTCCCAGCTCGTATTGCGGTGCGTCGCGCGTTCCAGCGAGCCGAACGGAATCTCGTAGGTCGCTTTTTCCGTCAGCACGTCGACCGGGAACGCTACTTTCAGCAGCTTGTGCGCTTCATGCCACGACACATGCGTTTTGAAATCGATGCGGCGGTCGTATTTGTAGAAAATGACGTCCTGCTCGATCGTCGAACGGTTCAGCTGCCAGCGGAAACGCAGCACGTCGCGTACGCCGCCGGAAGCGATAATTTTTTTGTCCAACAGCTTGGCTTTGCCCGCAGGCTGCTGTTCGAATCGGGGATCGACGTCCCAAGCGTCCCATTCCGTCGGACGGTCATGGAAGAACTGGAACACGTTCGCCGCTTGACCCGGCTGGATCACTTCGCGGCCGGCGTTTTTGTCGACCAGCGACACGATCTCGCCGAGTTCGTTGAAACGGACCGTATAATGCGTTGTTTCCCAGACGTCCGGGAATTCGGCGGCCGAGGCGCTCGGAGTCGGCATCACGGTCGTTCCGCCCGGAATCTCTTCCGGGTCTTCGTCTTCCGAGACCGGCAGAACCGGATTGGCCGCTTCCGCTTCGTTTTCCTCGTCTCGCAGCCAGATCGTCTTATATCCCAGAGCCGGCAAATGCGGCAGGAATACGAACAACTCGCCGCTCGCTTCTTCGTAATCCGCGGCCAAGCGTTTGCCTTCGGCATCGTAAGCCGCCCGGCCGGCCGCATTTTCAATGCAGATCGTGGCAAAACGGTTCCAGCCCTGGCTGTTGAACACCACGTAAGGCGTGCCTTCGCCGCGCGTATCGATCCGGCCGGCCAACGCTTCGGTGCCGATGTTCAGCGCCTGCCGACCTTCGGCAAACACTTCCGCGTATTCCTTGTCCGAAGTGGCGTACGTCTCCGTGATCGCCGAACCCGGAATGATGTCGTGGAATTGGTTGAGCAGGATCAGCTTCCAGCCTTTGTGCAGCGATTCGAGCGCTTGTCCGTAGCCTGCGTGCTCGGTCACCTCGTCCGAGCCGTCGCCGGCCGTTCCCGCCGCGAGCACGTTCCACAGTTCCGCTTCGCGGTACAGAATCTCCGCTTTGCGGTTCGCCCTTTTGTTGTAGGCGTGCGTCGTATAAGTGCCCCGGTGCAGTTCCAGATACAGGTCGCCGCGCCACGCCGGCAGTTCCGGGTTCGCCCGGCTGATCCCGTCGAAGAATTCCGCGGCCGTGCCGTAACGGCTGCCCGGCTGTCCGACCATCAGGTCGGCGCGGTCGATATATTCGAGCATCTCGCGCGTCACGCCGCCGCCTCCGTCGCCGTGTCCGTACAGCAGCATCTGCTCGTCGTGTTTGTCTTTTTGCCGGTAAGACTGCCAGTGTTCGTCGATGTCTTTCGGACGCGTATGCTCGTTCACGCCGTGGTTCAGATACGACAGCACCGGCGTGCCGTCGATGCCGACCCAATGGAACAGATCGTACGGGAACGGGTTGGTATCGTTCCAGTTGAGTTTGGTCGTCATGAAGTAGTCCACGCCGCCGTGCTTCAAGATCTGCGGCAGCGACGCGCAGTAACCGAAGGTGTCGGGCAGCCATTCGATCTTCGAAGTCTTGCCGAATTCTTCTTGATAAAAACGCTGTCCGTACAGCATCTGGCGCATCAGCGATTCGCCGCTCGGAATGTTCAGATCGGGTTCGACCCACATGCCGCCGACCAGTTCCCAGCGTCCTTCTTTGATCCGCTCTTTGATGCGTTCGTAGAGTTCGGGATCGTTGTTTTTGACGAATTCGAACAGGATCGGCTGGCTCTGCGTGTACAGATAACCCGGATACTCGCGCATCAGCGTATCGACGCTGGAGAAAGTCCGGCTGGCTTTGCGAACCGTCTCGCGTACCGGCCACAACCAAGCGATATCGATATGCGATTGGCCGACCATGATCTCTTGGCCTTCCGCGTTGTTGCCGCCGATCTCTTTGGTGCGCGTTCTGAGACGTTCTTCGATTGCCGATACGGCCGCGCCCTCATCCACTTCTTCGTCCGACAGATTCGTAAAAGCGTCCATCGCCGCGTGCAGCGCTTCGACGAGCTTGCTTCGGCGATAATCGCTTTCCGCCAGCAGAACGGCCGAGTCGCGCACGACCGTGACCGTGTACATCAGGCTGCGCACCGGCTCGTTCGGCAGCACGATCAAGCTTCGGATGCTTTTGATCGGAGGTTTGATGGTGGCCTGCTCGTTCAGCGGATCGTACGGCTCGGGGATGATATCGAACATCTCGATCTCCAGCTCCGGTTCGCGGCCGATCGCCCGAAGATCCAGCGTCGCGTACGTATGGTTATCGTCGATGCCTTGATAAGAGTTCCCGTTCACCCGCAGCAGTCCTTCGCCGCCGCTGTCGAAGATCAGCCCCGCCGTATCGGCGTTCCAATCTTCGGGCAGCGCAAGCTTCGTGCGGAAGAAATAAGTGTACCCGTTCTTGCTCGGAAAAGGATTCAGTTCCCGGCCTTCCGGATACGGCTGCGCGTCTTTATATTCGCCGGGCAATCCGTAGACCGTCCGGGTAATGTCCCAACTCTTCAATTCTTCTTGTCTCAGCCATTGGCGCTGCGACAATTCGCGGATAAATCGTGTCAAACGCTGCATCTATCGTCTCATTCCTCTCCTGCGATTGGACTGGATTTGCTTGTGTTACTTCATTCGGTCAGCTCACTACGGTCAGTTCGACGCTCCGCGCGTCTTCGACGTTCCGTCCGATCTTCAGCCGGAACAGTCCCGGTTCCACGACCGGCACGTAATCCGGTCCGATATAACGAAGCTGCCGCTCGCCGATCTCGAATTCCACGCGGCGGCTCTGCCCCGGCTCCAGCCAGATTTTCCGGAAGCCTTTCAACTCGTTCGCCGGTCTTGTCGCGGCGCTGACCGCGTCGGAAACGTATAACTGTACGACCTCCGCTCCCGCAAGGTCGCCGGTATTGGTGACGGTCACGGACACCGTGACCGTCTTACCGGCCGCAAGGTCTTCCGGCGAGAGTCGGCTGCGCCCTCCGATCAGCATCGGCTCGGAATAATCGAAGGTCGTGTAGCTCAGCCCGTAGCCGAACGGATACCGCGGCTTCGAGTCGTCTTCCAGATACCGTTTGCCGCGCGAGCGTTTGCCCCGGTAATGCACGGGAAGCTGTCCGACTCCTTTGGGTACCGAGATCGTCAAGCGGCCCGACGGATTGACGTCGCCGAGCAGAATATCGGCGATCGCATGACCGCCTTCCTGCCCCGGATAACCGGCTTGCAGAATCGAGCCGATCTGCTCGTCCACCCACGGCTCGACGACCGGACGGCCGCCGATATAGACGACGATCACCGGCTTGCCGCCCGCCGCCGCGTAGACTTCGCGGATCAGATCGAGCTGCACGCCGGACAAGCTCAGCGTCATGCGGTCGATCCCTTCGCCGCAGTCCATGTCGCTGATCGCTTCGCCCGTGACGAGCGAAGCGCCCGTCCGCAGATCGATCGTGCCTTCGCCGAAATCGCGGGCGCTCGATCCGCCCATGACGAGCACGACCGCGTCGGCCTGCGACGCGACCTCGACGGCCCGCGCGAAGCCTTCGCGCGATTCGCCGCGCACGCGGCAGCCCGGCGCGTAGAGCACGCGCTCCGGCCCCAACCGCTCGGTCAAGCCGCGCAGCACGGTCGCGGCGCTCCCTTCCGGCTGCGGCGACGTATAATCGCCGAGCTGGTTGTAGCCTCGGTCCGCATTGGGACCGATCACGGCCACGCTGCCGATATTTTTCGGCAGCGGCAGCAGGTTCCCGTCGTTCTTGAGCAGAACGACGCTCTCCGCCGCAAGCTGCCGCGCGAGCTTGCGATGCTCGTCGCAGCCGATGATCTCGGCCGCTTTCTTGCTGTCCGCGTAAGGACGTTCGAACAAGCCGAGTTCGAATTTGAGCTTCAGCACGCGCAGCGCAGCGCGGTCGAGCACGTCCGGCTCAAGCTCGCCGGACTCCGCGGCCGCCAGCAGATAGCGGCCGAACATCTCGCCGGACATCTCCATATCGATGCCCGCCCGTATCGATTGCACGGCGGCCGCTTCGCCGCCTTCCGCCGTATCGTGTCCGCTCGCCAGCATGTCGATCGCGCCGCAGTCGGTGATGACCAGCCCGTCGAAGCCCCATTCGCCGCGCAGGACATGATCCAGCAGCTCGCGATTCGTCGTGCACGGCACGCCGTCGATCTCGTTGTACGCCGGCATGATCGAAGCCGCTCCCGCGCGAACCGCGCGTTCGAACGGATACAGATCCGTCTCGATCAATTCTCTGCGTCCCATATGTACGGGCCCCGCGTTGCGGCCTCCTTCGGAAGCCCCGTAAGCGACGAAATGCTTAAGCGTCGCCGCGACGCTGTTCTCGGCGCTCAAGCTGTCGCCTTGCAGCCCTTCGACCGCCGCGACCGCCAGCTCGCCGATCAGGAACGGATCTTCCCCGAAACATTCTTCGGTCCGGCCCCAACGAGGATCGCGCACGACGTCCAATACCGGCGAATAAGTGACCGCCCCGCCCTGCGCCCGGGTCTCCGCCGCGACCGCGCGGCACATCTCCCGGTACAGTCCGACGTTCCAAGCGCTGCCGATATTCAGCGGCACCGGAAAGACCGTCGCGCCGATCGCCATATGCCCGTGCGAACATTCTTCGCCGATCAAGAGCGGAATGCCGAGCCGCGAATGTTCTATCGCGAAGCGTTGAATATCGTTGACCGCTTCGGCGCCTTCTTCCGGCGACAACCCGGTCGCCAGCGTCACGCCCGTCCACGGATCCGCCCGAAGCGTGCCGTAAAGCGAACCGACGTCGCCCTGCCGTACCCGTTCCTTGAATTCTTCCGTCAATTCGGTACGCCCTTCCCGGCGCGAATAGGCCATCCAGCCGAACGGCTGGACGAGCTGTCCGACTTTCTCGCGATCCGTCATCGCGGCCAGCAGCTTCTCGGCCCGTTCTTCGACCGGCAGCGCCGCGTCCATCCACGGTCTAGCCGCGGCCGTTTCGACCGTTTTGTCCGTCATGCGTGTTCCTCCTTCCGAAATGCGGCTGCGCGCATACTGCGGCGCAAGCCGTCCGATCCCTGTTCGATTCGGCCTGCTCGGACCGGCCGAATCGGATTGCGGGTTGCTGTTCGCTGCGATTGCATCCTTTATTTTCGCGACTTTGCTTGGAAGCTTCGATCATTCCGAATAGGCGTTGGCGCGTCTTCGCGATCGGCTTCCGCCGTACGGTCGGCCGCGATCGATTCGTTTCTATCGCTTGATTTGCAGGCGTTCGGTTTCCGAACGCTTTGTTTCTATATTGCCTGTTGCCCGACACCGATGTCGATACAATATCGCGCCATTTCTACCGGGTCTTTGCGACTTTTTGTGCTCGCGCTTCGCGAATCGCCTATTCTTTCACCGCTCCGACCGTCAAACCCTGCACGAAGTAACGCTGGAAGAACGGATAAGCGAAAATGATCGGCAGCGTCGCGAGCACGACCATCGCCATGCGCGCCGTATCCTGCGGCAGCGAGCTAAGGGCCGCCATGCTGATATTGCTGTTGGCCGAATTCTGCTGGATAAACTGCATGCTGGATTCGATCCGCATCAGCATGGATTGCAGCGGCACCAGATTCGGATTGTCGATGTACAGCAGAGCGTTGAACCAGTCGTTCCAGTACCCCAACGTGCTGAACAAACCGATCGTCGCCAGACCGGGCAGCGATAGCGGCACGATGATCTTGAGAAAAATGCGGAATTCGCCCGCCCCGTCGATCTTGCCCGATTCGACGAGCGCGTCCGGCACGCTGGTGCTGTAGAACGTGCGCAGGATCATGATATAGAACGCGTTCATCGCCAGCGGCAGGATCAGCGCCCAGATGCTGTTTTTCAATCCGAGCAGCTGCGCCACCACCATGTAAGTCGGGATCATGCCGCCGTTGAACAGCATGGTCAGAATCGCGAATATGGAGAAAAAGCGGCGGTAACGGAAGTTTTTACGGGAAATCGCATACGCGTAGAGCGCAATCATCACCAGACTGACCGCGGTTCCGATCAGCGTGACCGCGATCGTGACGCCGTACGCTCTCAGCAGCGTGTCGCCGCTCTCGAAGATGTACCGGTACGCTTCGAGGCTCCATTTCGACGGAATGATGCGGTAGCCTTCGCTCGCCAGCACGCTTTCGTCGGTGAAGGAGATGATCACGACGAAGATAAACGGAAATACGCAGGCGATCGCGAACAGCCCGGCGATCAGGTTAAAGATCACGTTCCACAGCGGGCTGATCCGGTGGAAATCGCGCGTTTTTTTCTTGAGTCGTTCGGGTTTGGGTTGACCGGCCTTTTCGGCCTTGCGCGCCATTTGCATAACGGCACCTTCCTTTCTTTTTGCCTAGGCCGTGTACGCAAACTCGCTGAAGTGCATCTTTACCTGCCTTTTCGTCCTCTGCCGCGTCACAATTCCTCGACGTGCCCCGGCACGCCTTCGAAATCGTTCCTTGCATAGATCAAAAATTCAGCTAAATCTGCGTCCTTCGGAGTTTGCGTACACGCCCTAGTCCGATTAGTTCGTCTTAGAACAGCGCGCTGTCCTTATCCATTCGCCGGACCACGTAGTTGGAGATCATGACGAGCGCGAAGCCCACGACCGATTGATACAACCCCGCCGCCGCGCTCATGCCGATCTCGCCCGTCGTCATCAAGCCGCGGTAGACGTAGGTATCGATTACGTTGGTGACCGCGTAGAGCGTTCCCGAATCGCGCGGCACCTGATAGAACAGACCGAAGTCCGCGTAGAAAATCTTGCCGACCGCCAGCAGCGTCATGATCGTCATGATCGGCGTCAGCAGCGGGATGGTGATATTGCGGATCTGCTGCCATTTGTTCGCCCCGTCGATCATCGCCGCTTCGTAGAGCGATTTGTCGATCCCCAGAATCGCCGCCAAGTAGACGACGCTGCTGTATCCGATCGATTTCCACAAGTTGACGACGACCATGATATACGGCCAATATTTCGCTTCCGAGTACCATTGGATCGGGTCCATGCCGAACCAACCCAGAATCTGATTCAGCAGTCCGCGGTCCATGCTCAGGAAGCTGAACACGAAGTAGCCGACGATGACCCACGAGAGGAAATAAGGCAGGAACATCCCCGTCTGGTACAGCTTGGACAGCTTGCGGTTGACCAGCTCGGACAAGATAATCGCCATCAATACCGAGAAGATCAGCCCGAGCACGATAAACGCCAGATTGTAGAGCAGCGTGTTTCGCGTAATCGTGTAGGCATCGCTCGTACTGAACAGAAATTTGAAGTTGTCCCAGCCGACCCATTCGCTTCGGGCGATGCTCGCCCAGAATCCGTCGCGGTTGAACCGGTATTGTTTGAAAGCGACGATCGTGCCGGCCAGCGGCAGATAAGAGAAGAAGAAAAACCAGATCGCGCCCGGAAGCACCATGAACAGCAGCGCTTTATTGCGGTACAAATTTTTGAAAAAAGTTCCCATGATTATGCCATCCTCCTTCTGCTTGCAGACGACCGTTTACGGGTTAAAAAAAGATCGGGCGATTCTCCTGCCTCCGCCCGATCCTTTTTCGACTTCCGCCGTTCCGACTTATTTGTTTCTTTCAATTCGTTTCTTTCGGCGGCTTCCGATCCGTTATTTGCCGTTCGCGGCTTTCCATTCGTCCAATTGTTTCTGCGCTTCGGCCATGATCTTCTCCAGACCGGCGTCGTTGAACTTCTGGATCGCCTGCGGCAGATACTGATCCGGATCGACCGTGCCCGTCATCAGCGAAGACCAGAACTGTTCTTTGACGTTTTGCACGGCGGCCAGTTCGCTCGAGACGCTTTTCGGATCGAAGTTGAAGCTCAGGATCGGGGAATCGACGCCCGACTCGTTGAACTTCTTGAATTCGTCCCATTTGTTCTCCGGGTCGTTCGGGTTCAGGTAGAGCAGCATGTTATTGCCAAGCGAGTAGGACGGCATATCGTAGTTCTTGGATTCCGGCAGGTTCTCCATCCGGTTGTCGGCCGTCTTCTTGTAGTGCGTGCCTTCGATGCCGGAGTCCACCATGTTGCGCAGGACCGGATCGGTGTTCAGCAGGTTCAGGAACTGCATCGCTTTGTCCGGGTGCTCGGAGTTGGCGGAGATCGCCATCATGGAACCCTGCACGGAATTGTTCGTGATGATCGCGTCGCTGGCCGGAGTCGAAGTGACCGGGTAGCCGTAGCTGGTCGACCAGACGTTGTCCGCGAACGGCTGCGTTTGCGCGCGGTCCAGCAGCCATTTGCCGGAGGTCATCAGATCGCTCGTCGAACCCGTCGTTGCCGCTTCCGGCGCGACGTAGCCCGCTTTGTAGTATTTGTGCATCGTCGCCAGCGCTTCTTTCATTTCCGGCGTGTCGAGCACGTTCACGATCTTGTAATCCGTCGTGTCCAGCTTGACCGCCATCGGCAGGTTCTGGATCACGTAATCGTAAGGCACGTAAGGCACATAGTTTTTATCCATGGCGAACGGCGTCACGTCGGGCGCTTTCTCCTTGATCGTTTTCAGCAGCGGCTCGAGACTGTCCAACGAGCGGACGTTCTTGGTGTCGATGCCGTATTGGTCGACCAAGTTCTGGTTGAACCGCCAGACTTCCTGCTGCGGCAGTTCTTTGTTGGCCGGAATCGCGTAGTTGTGCCCGTCGACTTTCGAACCTTCGAGGAACGCCGGGTTGATCGTGTCTTTGAGCTCTTTGCCGTATTGGTCGATCAGCGAATCGAGTTCGGCAAACGCGCCTTTGCGGGCGTTCTGCACGTAATCGAAACCGCCGGACGACGTGAAAATGATATCCATCGGTTCGCCGGAAGCGACCAGCACCTGCATCTTCTGCTGATAATCGCCCCAGTCGATCATTTTCATGGTGACGCTTGCGCCGATCTTCTCGGTCGTGTATTTGCTGACTTCCGCCATGACGCTGTCGACGTCTTTCTGCGGCGTGCCGATCGTGTACCAGATCAGCTCGACCGGTTTATCCGACGTGCCCCCGCCGCTGCCCGAAGCCGAGCTTTGATTGTTCCCGCCTCCGCCGCATCCCGAGAGCGCGAGCGTCAGAGCCGTCATCGTCGCCAGCGCCGCCGTCCATCTTTTTTTGCCTTTTTGCATGAAATAGACCTCCTCTTTGGAATCCCTGTCCGGAACTTCCGTCTGTTTGTCTGCTTCCCCTACTTAGCCGTATCCTGTTCCCGATGCCTGTCTTGCCACAAGAACTATCTTTACTTTAGATCATGGAAGCACTTTCAAAAAGAATCGAAACACAATATATTCAGGTACAAAATAAAGAAAAAGACCGCGAAAACCGCGATCTCTTCCACTGAAAGGAATATATTTTTACATGAAAATGACGTGAAATACATTATGATTCGCATCGCGGCTCGGCTAACGGATCGTAGATCCCTTAGAACAGCAAATCAAGCCTTTTTTCGGCGCTAACGGAACGTCGATTCGTTAGACGCTCGAAACGGCCCTTTTTTGCTTCAAAATCGCCTGTTTTTCTTTCTAAGCGTCATCTGGTTCCGTTAGAATTCCAAACCGCCGCAAAAAGCGCTCTAAGCGTCGTCTCGTTCCGTTAGCGCGGCGGGGAGAGACGGATTCGCGGATCATAGTCGTCATGCGCTATCCCGTCGCCGCCATACGCTGGCCCGTTGCCGCCATACGCTATCCCGTCGTCGCCATACGCTGGCCCGGCATCAGCTTCGTCTTTGCCAAGGACTATTCGCCGGTTTCCGCATCTGCTTTCCGGCGACCGGCGGTCTTCTTGATTTCCTTTCTCCGCATACTCACCGATCCGATACGTTTGCTTGTCCGTCCCGTCGATTTTTCTGCCGATTCGCAGACAATCGCAGTCTTGCCGTTCTTGTCCCTTGACTTGCCGTTCGCGCACGCTCATCGCAGAGCGCACGCTCGTTCCCGATCATTGGAGCGCTTTATACTCCATCGGCGAGATGCCGACGTATTTGCGGAATTGTTTGTAGAAATAACCGGTCTCCCAGTAACCGACGCTGCGGGAGATGTCCTGCACTTTCTGGCTGGTCGTGCGGAGCTTCTCTTTGGCGCGTTCGATCCGGTATTTGTTGAGGTAATCGGTAAACGTCTCGCCCGTCTCCTTATGGAAAAGTTGGCCGAGGTAGACCGGATGGATATGATACTGCGAGCCCAGCATCTTCAGCGACAATTCTTCGCCGTAATGGGCGGCGATATGGCCGAGCACCTGCTGGATCACGGGGCTGCGGTTGTCGCGGCTGAGCAGTCCGACCGTTTCTTCGGCCGCGCGGCGCACGGCTTCGATCAATTCTTCCATATGCGAAGCGGCGCGGATGCGCTCGAGCATCTGAAGCAGCGGCTCGCCGTCGTCTTCGCGCTTGACCTCGCGCAGCACGGCGCGGAAATCCGCGCAGACGCCCAGCGCGAGATTCTGAAGTTCCCCGGGCGTCATGCCTTCCGCCCGGCTCAGCTCGGCGAAGTCTTCGCCGATCCGCCGCGCCAGCTCGCCTTGGTCGCGCGCGAGCACCAGGCGGGCATATTCCCGCCCCAAGTCCGCGCGCGCCGGCACGGACGCGCCCTCCGCCGCCCCGCCTTCAGCCGGCGGCGCGTACTCGAACAGCCGACGCTCCGGGTCGACCAGCGCGTATTCCAGCGCTTTTTTGGCCTCCGCCCGGCTGGCCGGGCCGTGCTGCGGCAGCGGTCCCGCGCCGCCCGCACCGATGCGCAGGCCGGCGTCGCCGAGCCGCTCTTCGAGCTTCCTTGCGACGCTGAGCAGCCGCTCCCGCCCCTCGCCTTCGGCGAGCGGCACCACGACGGCCGCGTCGCCGTCCATATCCCGGAAGACGACGCAGTCCCCTTCGTCTTCCAAGACCTCTTCCGCGCGACGCGCCAACTCGTCGCCGCCCTGCTCAGCGCGCAGGATCAGCACCGCCAGCCGCGGATGCCGGAACGTCAGGCCCATCAGCCCCGCGCGCTCGGCGAATTCGGCCTGAGAGATCTGCCCGGTCAGCCACCGGTGCAGCACGTTGTCGCGGATGATCCGCGCGCCGAACGCGTCGAACTTCTCTTCGCGTTCCGCCCGGCGCAGCTTCTCCGTCACGCCTTCGAGCGTCGCTTCCAATTCTTCCACGTTGATCGGTTTGAGCAGATAATTTTCGATGCCGAGCTTCATGCCTTCTTTGAGATAATCGAACTCGTTGAAGCCGCTCAGCACGATCACCTTCAATTCCGGTCGTACCTCGCGGATTCGCCGGATCAGTTCGAGTCCCGTCATCTCCGGCATGGAGATATCCGTAATCAGCAGATCCGCGGGCGTATGCTTCAGCGCTTCGAGCGCCTCCCTTCCGTCCTGCGCGCTGCCGGCGATCTTCAGTCCGAACGAAGCCCAATCGATCAGGTCCTCCAGACCTTCCGTAATAAACGGTTCGTCATCCACCAGAAATACGTTGTACATGTCCTTCCCCCTCTCCCGGATCGGGATACCGGATCTCTACCGACGTACCTTGTCCCGTTCCTTTGCTGTGTACCGCGATCCCGTATTCCGAACCGTACAGCAGCCGCAGCCGTTCATGCACGCTCCGCAGGCCGAACCCGCCTTCCGCGTCGTCTTCGCCGCCGGCCAATCCGCCGCGCAGTTCGTTCAGTTTATCGGCCGGGATGCCTCGTCCGTTATCGCGTACCCGAACCGCGATATCTCCCTGCTCCCGGGTCGCGAAGATGACGATGCGATTGTCTTCGTCGCGGCTGCGGATACCGTGAACGATATAATTTTCCACGATCGGCTGTACCGACAATCTCGGCACTTCGACGTCCTGCAGCCCGGGTTCGATCTGAATATCGTACGCCAGCCGGTCTTTGTAACGAATCCGGAACAGTTCCAGATACAAGCGGCAGGCTTCGAGTTCTTCTTTGAGCGTATGCCGTTCCTTCTGCTGCACGAAACTCTTGAACAGCATGGACAGACTGTAGATCATCTCGCCCACGTCCCGCGCTCCTTGCGAGACGGCGCGCATCCGGATCACTTCCAGCGTGTTGTACAGAAAATGCGGATTGATCCTCGCTTGAAGCGCGGCAAGTTCCGCATGCTGCTGCTTGATATCCGCTTTGTAGACCCGATCGATGTACAGATTCAGTTCGTCGAGCATATCGTCGAAGCTGGTCGCGATCTGTCCGAGTTCGTCTTCTTTCGAATCGCGAATCCGCGTTTTCAGATCGCCCCGCTTCACCCGCTGCGTCAGCCGGATGATCCGGTTCGTCCGTTTGGCGAAATTGAAAATGAACAGCGAAGGAACCAAAACGGCGAATAAAATACAGACCGCGCCCAGCGTCAGAATCGTTCCCCTCAGATTCCGGTAGGATTCGGCCGCCTCCTGCTGCGTCATGATCCCGGCCACCGTATACCCGCCCGAAGTCGATGCCAACTTGTTGAAATACAACCCGCCTTCCGGCGCCGGTCCCGAAGAAGTGACGTCATAGACCGATTCCAGCCGCTTCGCGTAAGGAAACTTTTGCCCGTAATAGATTCCCGACGTATCGAACAAGACTTGGCCGTCCGCGGACAACACGAACAAATCGCCTTTGAATTCCTGCTCGTAAGCGGTCAAAGCGCCCGACAGCCGGGCGGAATCGAACCAAACGGTGAGCTGCCCCAGATTTTTCAGCGTTTGTTTGTCGTTGACCGGCACCGTGATCGAATACATCGCCTGCGAGTTCTGTCCCAGCGTCCGGCTGACCCAAGCGTTCGGCTTCGAGACGTTCGCGTTCTCGATCGCCATCGCGTCCGGCACGTAAGATTGCGAAGCATTGACCGGAACCGTACGGAATTCGCCGTTGTCGGCGAAAGAATAGAGCGTCTGCTGTTCGCTGCTGTAGAGCACGAGCATGCGGATATCCGGTTCGCTGCTCAGCACGTTCTCCATATGCTTGCGGGCATTGGCCGAATCGAGACCCGTCTGCGAATAGCGATCGAGGCGATAGCTCAGATAGTCGGAATACGGATGGAGCAAAAAGTAGGACAGATCCAGCGACAGCGCGTCGTCCCGATAAATGTCCGGCATGATCGATTGCGCTTCGCCGATCCGCAGCCCGATATAACGGTCGATCGCGGACATGGCGGCCCGTTGATTATCCAGTTCGCGCCGCACCGCCGTTTGCGACATGGATACGAACATGAAATAAGAGAATCCGATAACGGTCACGATCGTGATGAAGGAAAACAGCAGAATGGTTTTGGTAAACAGATTGTTTTTGACGGTTCTCCGGTAAAAACCCCAAATATCCATACTTCAGCCCCTTCATGTCGTGTTTTTTCGATTATTTTCGCACTCCGGCGGTTATCTGTCCACCTGAACCGGACATAAAACTTCCATGGTATCGTTCCCTTTATCTTTTTACGATAGTGCATGTAAACCCTTTCAATAAGAGCGAAAACTAAAGATGACGTGTACAAATTAAAGAAAGCGCTTTGGAATCGAGCGATACGCAAAAAAGGCGCGCTTCGCCGGGAAGCGCGCCTTGCGATCAAGATTCCCATTCGACTGCTCGAAGCAGACGGTTCGCCATCAAAGCGAGCAGGAACTCGTCGTAATGATCTTCGCGCACGATGACTTTGTAGGTCCGGTCGGGATACGTATAAAAGATCACGTCCGTATAATCCCGATCGCTCTCGAAATGCCTACGGACCGCTTTGGCGTTCTCCCGGTACGGATGGTCTTCCGACAATCGGATCTTGAATTCGATATCGCCTTCGCTGCGGGTCTCTTCGATATTCATCCATCGCTCGTCGTATCTGTACTTCAACATGTCCGAGTCCTCCTTTATGCGCTTAAGAACATTACATCAGGTAACGCAGATAGACATAAACGCTCGAGATCGCCACCGTCAGCAGCATGATCGGAAATCCGTATTTCAAAAACTTCATGAAAGTGATCGGCTTGCCTTCTTTGGCGGACAGGCCGGCCACGATCAAGTTGGCGCTCGCTCCGATGAGCGTGCCGTTGCCGCCGAGACACGCGCCGAGCGCAAGGCTCCACCACAGCGGTTCCAGATTCGAGATCCCCATGTCGCCCATATCCCGGATCAGCGGAATCATGGTGGCGACGAACGGAATATTATCGAGGAACGCCGACGCCAACGCGCTGAACCATAGGATCAGCATCGAAGCGGCTACCGCGTCTCCTCCGGTAAGATTGACGGCTTTCTCGGCCAACACCGTAATGACGCCCGTCTCCACCAACCCGGCGACCAGCACGAATAATCCGACGAAGAAAAACAGCGTGGTCCATTCCACCCGGGCAAGCGCCTGCTCCATCGTGCGTTCGCCGGTCATCAGCAGCAGCAGAAAAGCGCCCGACATCGCCACCGTCGCCGACTCCCAACCGAAACTTTGATGCAGGAAAAATCCGAGCACCGTCAAGCCGAGCACGGCCAAACATTTTCGGAGCATCTTCCGGTCTTCCAGCAGCTCTTTCTCGTCCAATTCCATGATCCCCTGCCGCAGTTCCGGAGTCGTTTTCAACTGCTTGCGGAACAACGCGACGAAGATCGGGACCAAGACGACGAGAATGATCAGAATGACCGGCGTCAGGTTGGCGATAAACGCCATGAACGTCAGCTCCGGAACGGCGCTTCCGATCATGATGTTCGGCGGATCGCCGATCAAAGTCGCCGTCCCGCCGATATTCGATCCCAGCACCTGCGTCAGCAGATACGGGAATACCGGAACGCGAAGCTGCCTCGTAATGCTGAACGTGACCGGTACGATCAGCAGCACCGTCGTCACGTTATCCAGAAACGCCGAGCAGATCGCCGTAATGAGGAATAGCGCGATCAAGATCGCGACCGGACTGCCTTTCGCTTTTTTAGCCGCCCAGATCGCCATATAATTGAATAATCCGGTCTCGGCCGTAACGCCCACGATAATCATCATGCCGATCAACAATCCTAAAGTGTTGAAATCGATATGGTGCAGCGCCGTTTCCTGATCCACGATCCCGAGTAGCAGCAGCGCCGCTCCGCCCGCCATCGCCACAATCGTCCGGTGAATCTTCTCGGAGATGATCAGCGCGTACACGATCAGGAAAATCGCGATCGCCCAGATCGCTTGATGGTCCATACGAATCCCTCTTTCTCTCTAAGTTACAGGTCTTCCGTCTCCAAGATGACCGGGCAATGGTCGCTTCCGGTAATCAGGCAGTCGATCCGCGCGCCCGTAAGCTTCGGCGCCAGACGTTCGGAAGCGAGGAAATAATCGATTCTCCAGCCGATGTTCCGTTCTCGGACCTTCGGCATGTAGGACCACCAACTGTAGACGTCTTGCGTATCCGGATGGAAATAACGGAACGTGTCGAGGAAACCGGCGTTCAGCAGCTCGGTCATCTTGCCGCGTTCTTCGTGCGTAAATCCGGAATTGCCGATATTCGCGCGCGCGTTTTTCAGATCGATCTCTTGATGGGCCACGTTCAGATCGCCGCAGACGATGACCGGCTTGTCCGCATCGAGCTTCAGCAGATAATCGCGGAAACGGTCTTCCCATTCCAACCGGTACGGCAGACGGGTCAAGTCGCGTTTGGCGTTGGGCGTATAGACGTTGACGAGGTAAAATCCTTCGAATTCGAGCGTCAAAATCCGGCCTTCGTCTTCGGAATCGGTCTCCATGCCGTAGCGCACGGACAGCGGACGGACTTTGGTAAACACGGCGGTGCCAGAGTAGCCTTTCTTCAACGCGTAATTCCAATATTGATAATATTCGCGGGTCGGTTCGAGCTTGATCTGCCCTTCTTGAAGCTTCGTCTCCTGCACGCAGAAGATGTCGGCATCCTGAAGTTCGAAATATTCGTTAAAGCCTTTATTGACGGCCGCTCGCAGACCGTTGACGTTCCAAGAAATCAATTTCACGAATCCATTCTCCTTCTGGCGTAAGCTTGAATAACGACCTTGCGCGGACCGAAAAAAACGGCGGCTCGCTTCGGGTCCCGACTGCCAGTGTATCATATTCGGCGCGTAACGTTCAGTGGCGGATTCGCCGCGTTCCGATCCAGGGAACATTCGTTCCTTTTTCGTTGACAGCCCGAGAACGCTCGTGCTATAGTGAGGGCAATCTTAATTGAACGGCGCAGGGAAGCACCCTGCGGAGAAGGTCTGCCGACCTTTTTCCGCAGGGTGCTTTTTTTGCGTGTTCTTCCATTTCTGTCTAAGGAGTGAATTCGAATGTCCAATCGTTTATTCCATCGTCTGACACCGCTGCTGTTGATCTTCGCGCTTGCCTTCTCGTTCCCGGCTTCGGGACGCGCTTCTGCCGCCGGCGACGCCTGGGCGGCCGCGCTCTCCGGCATCGACGCGCTGTACGACGGGTATACCGCGCTGGAGACGGCCAACAAAATCGAGAAGCAGGCGATCCAAGAGCTGCGCAAAAACAGCGAAGCCCGGCTGAAGACGGTCAACGCCGCCGTCAAGGCCATCGACAAAACCAAGATCGACCGCTTGGCCGCCGAGGCCGCCGCCGCGAAAAGCAAGCATGCCGCGCTGCTGAAACAGTACGCCGATCTCGGCAAACAGGCGGCCGAGGCCCGCAAACGCAAAGACAAGAAAAACGCCGATCTGCTGGATCTCAAACGCAATAAACTCAAGCCGTCGGTCGACGCCGCCAAATCGGAGATCGCGAAAACAAAAGAAGCTCTGGCGTCCGCCAAAAAACAGGCGGCTGCCAAAGCCCAAGTCGTCAAAAACGCGCTGACGCCGGTCGCGGCGCTCAAAAAGCAGGTCACGGCGGAAAACAAAACGATCGCCGCCTACAATAAAACGCGTGCGGCGTCTTACAAACGGTACCGCGCTTCCGTCAAATCCGGCGGCGCGATCACGGCCGCGGCCGAGCTGACGCTGATGTACGCCCAGCTCGACAAGATCCACGCTTCCCAGCAGAAGATTTACGGCTGGGAGAAACAAATCGCCGCGGCGATCCAATCCGCCGCGGCCAAGATTCCGTCCTGATGCCGATTCGCGTAAGGCTTACAGCTGCTCGCCGTTCGACGCGATCACGTCTTTGTACCAATAGAAGCTTTTCTTGCGCGAACGGCTCAGATCGCCGTTGCCGTCATTGTCTTTGTTGACGTGAATGAAGCCGTAACGCTTCTTCATCTCGCCCGTCGAAGCGCTGACGAGGTCGATGCAGCCCCACATCGTATAAGCGATCAGATCGACGCCGTCGGCTACCGCTTCCTGCATCTGCACGATATGGTCGCGCAGATAATTGATCCGATAGTCGTCGTTGATCGAGCCGTCTTCTTCCACGACGTCGACCGCGCCGAGGCCGTTCTCCACGACCATAAGCGGAATCTGGTAGCGGTCGTACAGATGGTTCAGCGTATAGCGCAGACCCTGCGGGTCGATCTGCCAGCCCCAATCGGAAGCTTCCAGATACGGATTCTTCACGCCGCCGATCAAGTTGCCGCTTACGCGTTCGACGGCCGGATCGGCGCTCTCGACGATCGACATGTAATAGCTGAACGAATAGAAGTCGACGCGGCCTTCCTTGAGCGTCTGCGCGTCTTCCGGCTGCGTCCGAATCTCGATGCCCTGCTCGTCGAAGAAGCGTTTCGCGAAGCCCGGGTAAGCGCCGCGGACTTGAACGTCGCCGCAGATCATGTTGGAGATCTGGTCTTTTTTCTGCGCCAGAACGATATCGTTCGGATTGCAAGTGTTCGGATAAGTCGTCATGAACGCGATCATGCAGCCGATCTTGAAGTCCGGATTGATCGAATGGCCCAGCTTGACCGCTTTGGCGCTCGCGACGAATTGATGATGCAGCGCTTGGAAACGAACCTGCGGATCGTCGACGCCGTCCGTCAGTTCGGTCTTGCCGTCGAACAGGATGCCGGCCGCCATGTACGCGCCCATCGGCATGGTCAAGCAGTTGATCTCGTTGAAGGTCAGCCAATATTTGACCGAATCTTTGTAACGATTGAAGATCGTGTCGCAGTAGCGCACATAATGATCGATCGTTTCGCGCGAAGCCCAACCGTTGTATTTTTGCGTCAAGCCGAACGGCGTTTCGTAGTGCGAGATGGTCACCAGCGGTTCGATGCCGTATTTGTTCAATTCCGCGAATACGTCGTCGTAAAATTTCAGGCCTTCTTCGTTCGGCTGCTCGTCGTATCCGTTCGGATAGATCCGCGACCAGTTGATCGACATACGGAACATCTTGAAGCCCATCTCGGCCATCAGCGCGATATCTTCCTTGTAATGACCGTAGAAGTCGACCGCTTCGTGACTCGGATAATACGTGCCTTCTTCCAGCACGGGCGTGATGCGGCGAGGCGTCGTGCGGGTGCCTCCGGTCATCATGTCGGACGTGCTCGGGCCTTTGCCGCCTTGATTCCATCCGCCTTCGAATTGGTTGGCCGCCGTCGCGCCGCCCCAGAAGAATCCGTCTTTCATTTTCATCGTATGTTCCTCCTCATGTCGTGTTAAGCTCTCGACATCAGTGTAACATTCATACCTTGACAGCTATTGTCATGTTATAATTCCGATTATGGAACATAACCGATTATTCAAGATTCTGCTGCTGCTGTTGGAAGAGAAAAAGATCACCGCTCCGGAACTTGCGCGACGGTTCGAGGTGTCCGTCCGAACGATCTACCGGGACATCGACCGATTGAGCGCGGCCGGCATTCCCGTGTATGCGACGGCCGGCAAACACGGCGGCATTCATCTGATGGACAACTACGTCATGGACAAGTCGCTGCTGAGCGAGGAAGAACAGAACGAGATTCTGCTCGGCTTGTACAGCGTCAGCTCGATTCCCCATCTGAACGGGAATCGGATGCTGACGCGGCTGACCACCTTGTTCGATCACAAATTGGACTGGATCGAATTCGAGCATTCGCCTTGGGAGAATATTCCGGATCAAGAAATGGAACTGTTCAATAAGGTCAAGCAGGCGATCTTCGCCCGCCAGCCGCTCGCTTTTCATTATGTGGATTCCAACGGGGTCCCGAGCGAAGAAACGGCTCTGCCCGTCAAGTTGGTGTTCAAGAATCATACATGGTATTTCAGAGGATGGAAGCCAAGCCAAGAAGAGGCGGACGGACGCTTCGAGACGTTCAAGATCAAACGGGTCACGCAGCTTCGTTTCGTGCCCGGCGCCTTTCCTGCTGCCGCGGCGATGCCTTCGGCCGCCGAAGAACGGTTCCCCGACGAACGGCAGCGGCCCGCCGTCGAAGCGTTATTCTCGGAAGCTGTCGCTTATCGGGTGCGGGACCAGCTCGATCCGGCTTCGATCCGTACGGAAGCGGACGGCAGAATTCGGGTCTTTATCGACGTGGAAGTCGACGAGCGGATCTACGCGTTTCTGATGTCTTTCGGAGGGGACGTGTCCGTCGTGCGTCCCGCGCATGTTCGAGACGAATTGCTTCGTCGACATCTGCGAGCCGTAGAGCTACTGTCGGAGAGCCAAGTTCCAAAAGGCTGAATCCGAAAGCAGCGTCAGCAGCGTGCGATCAGGCAGGCGAACGATACCGACGCTAAGCGCAAGAATCAGGACGCCAAGGGTGCGCAATTCCGTTTACACTGGAACCGACCCAGAAAACAGGAGGCGTTTTGATGAAACTTCGCGATACCGATCTTCCCTTGAATTCTTCTCCGACGACGACAAATCGTTCTTCGGCAGCTATTGCCGAATTCCGCAAGCTGCATGAAACAGACGGGATCTTATTTCTCGGCAACGCTTGGGACGCCGCTTCGGCAATCGCTTTGGAACAAGCCGGGTTCTCGGCGATCGGCACCACCAGTTACGGCATCGCTCGGGCTTCGGGCATGCGCGACGGCGAAGAAGTTCCTTTCGCGCGGCAGGTGTCGATCGTTCGCGATATGGCGGAGCGCGTGAATATTCCGGTATCAGCGGACATCGAAGCGGGTTACGCTTCGGCGCACGCGGAGATCGTCGATAACGCGCTGCGCGTCGCCGACGCGGGAGCGGCCGGGCTCAATATCGAAGACTCGCCCAAAGACTGGAACGGGCTGCGCGATACCGCCGAACATGCCCGCTTGCTGAATTCGATTCGAAGCGCGCTGGATGCCCGAGGCTTCGACGGCTTTTTCCTCAATGCGCGAACGGATACCTATCTAATGCCCGGCACCTCCGAACCGCTCGAAGAAACGCTGCTTCGTCTGCGGGCTTACGCCGACAGCGGAGCGAACGGGATCTTTGTTCCCGGTTTGTCGGCAGACGCGGATATAACCGCCGTCGTTTCGGCTTCTCCGATCCCGCTGAACGTCATGTCCCTGCCGGGATTGACCTCGGTCGCCCGCCTGCAAGAACTGGGCGTCAAACGATTCAGCTTCGGCAATGCGCTAGCCGATCTGACGCTCGATTTTCTTCGAAAATCCGCCGACGCCCTGCATGCAGGACGCGACACCGGGTTCTTGTACGAGACGCTGCCGAATTGAAGCGGCATTCTTCCCGAATCCTTGCATAAAAAAGAAAGCCGGTCTGCGCGCAGACCGGCTTTCGAACGTTTTATTTCAGCGAAAAGCATCTATCTTGCGCGGCGAGCAGTCGTCTCGCGGACATGCCGATCAGAACGAAGCTTTTTCGACATGCACCGCTACCGCTTCGATCTGCGCTTTGGTCAGCTTGCCGTTGTCCGACCAGATCGTCACGAAACGGTCGCCGAGCGGGAAGGTCAGCATCTCTTTATCGGAAGGCTTATACCAGTTGCCTTTGACGCCGTTCGACAGCGTGACCGGAGTCAGATCGTAGCCGAACGAATCGTCGCGCGGCGCGATCGAGACTTTCATGTTGTCGAAGACGTAAGTGACCGAATCGCCGCCTGCGCCCACGCTTACGAATTTGTCGCCGGCCGCGGTCTGCATCGGCGCGTACGGCGTTTCGAATCCTTGGAACATCGCGAACGCTTTTTTCGCCGTTTCTTTCTGCGCCGCCGTGTACGTGACCGCCGTCAGGCCCGACTGCGTGCTGCCCGGCGTCGTTCCCGGATTCGTCGTTCCGCCTGTCGATCCGGCGCCGATCACCACTTTCTGTCCGGCCGAATCGTACGTGACCGGTACGTTCAACGCTTCGCCGAGCGCGCGGACCGGCAGATAGGTCGTATTGTTGTAGACGATCGGATCGAGCTTTTTGCCCGCCGCGTCGGTCGGCTGATAAGCTTGACCGTTCACGACGAAACCGAGTCCGTGATTGAGCTGCGCTTTGATCGTTTGAATATTGGAAGCCGCATACGCGCCGACCGAAGCGGACAAAGCCATACCGGCCACCATAGCCGTCGCGATCCATTTTTTCGTTTTCATGATAAATTCCTCCTCGGGTATCGACCTTGCGGACTGCGATTTCGCAGCGCCGGCCGTTCGTGTTTAAGGGATGCTTTTCTTTCGATGCCCTAAATATACCCGAGGATTATCTCGAAAAAGCCAATGAATTGTATCCGAGACGTAAACAATTATTTTCCGCTCTTCTTCGCGGGCGGCAGCTTGCGGGCAGGAATATCGAATCCCATGTTCAAGTCGTCGTACGATTTGGAGAACTCCGTCCGGCGCAGCGTAAGCGAAGAAGGCAGCGTCCGTACGTCTTCGATCTGCATCCGGGTTCCGCTCTCCGCATAGACGAGCCCGTATCTGTTGCCGCTGCCGTCCTCGGCTTCCCAACTGCCCGGCCCTTCGTTGACCAGCTTCGCGGTATACGGAAGTTCGAGCACCGGACCGCCGAGCTCTTCCTTCATCTCGGCTCCGACGAACGCGAACCGGTCGCCTTGGCTTTCCAGTTCCGCGGGATGTTCCGGCGACACGGCGGACGGATCGAACGTGATCCGATCGGCAATCTCGATCGGCAGAACCAGACTGTCGAGCACCAGCTTGAGCGGACGATCCATATCGGCCAGCTCCCGCAGCGAATAGATCGAGACGATTTCTTGCGCTTTTGAGGCCTTCCCGTCTCCGTAAGCCTCCGACCTCCGCACCTGCGTCCAGTACGGCATATTTTCGTCCAAACGTTCGATCGTTTTGCCTCGATCGTCTTCGATATGATACTTCATCTTCTGCCCGTCGATCTTCGCCGCGTCGATCGCTTCGCCCGGTTTGCCGTCCGCCGCTCGGAAACGGACCGAGATCCGGATCTGCGCCGGCGTTCGCTGCACGCCGAGCAGTTCCACCTTCGCGCCGTCAGGCAGAGTGAAATAAGCATCGTCGAACCGGATATTCATCATCTCTTCCCGAACTTGCGCTATACGCGTCGCGTAACGGAACGCCAGCGATTGACCGAACTGCACCGGATGAGTCGCTTCTGTTTCCTCATCCCATGAAGTCCATCCGAATACGCCGCCCCGCAGATCGATCGGACCTTCCGCTTCTTCGCGCAGCAAGTAAGTGAAAGCCTGCACGCCTTCGTATCCGCGATCGTCCCAGACATGGTCCGCCGCCTCTTCTCCGGCTGCGTCTCTCCAAAAAAAAGACTGGGCAGAGATCGTCGCCGATACGGGAACGTCTTCCCTGTCCGTCGTCCGCACGATCACCGTCGCCGTCAGCCCGTCGCTCAGCACGGCAAGCACGTCGAGTTTGTATCCGGTCGATTCGTCGCGCAGCACGATGTCCGGATATTCGGCCAATCCCGCTCGGTCGTAAGCAAGCGTACGCCCGGTCCATGCCCACTTTTCGTCAGGGTCGTGCAGCAGCTTGCCGATCCGTTCGGCCGCGGGGATGCGCCGATCGCCCGCCGTCTCTGCTTCGGGAGCGCGCAGCGCCCCGCCGTCCAGCGCATACCAGCTTGCGCCTCCGGCAAGCATCAGCGCGGCCGCGATGCCGAGCATCGCTTTTTTCCGTTTTCCGATGCTCCGATTCTGCGGTCTTCGCGTCGTTCGACCGTCGATTTCTTCCGCGGAAAGGCCGGCGGCCGAACACTCTTCCGCAAAGCTCTCGGCGGCAATCGCCTTCATGACGTTGTCCGTAAAAGAAGCGCTCGGAACTTCCGCGTACAGCATCCGCTGCATGTCGAACTGCTCGCCGCGCACCCGTTCCAGCGTTTCCCGGCAGCGGGCGCAGCTTGCCAGATGCTTTTCGAGCCGCGCCCGCTCCGCAGCGTATTCGGTTCGTCCGCCGTTTTCCAGCCCCGTTTCGAGCGCATAACGTTCCCACTCGCTGCCGTCAAAACATCTCATAGCCCGCGCCTCCTTCGTTTTGCATATTCCGATGCAGCTTCTTTTTCGCCCGATGAAGCCGATTGCGAACTTGGCCGAGCCTTAGCCCCGTCATATCGGCAATTTCTTCGTAACTCAGTTCGTTGGTGTAACGCAGCAGCAGGATCAACCGCTCCTGTTCGGACAGAGCTTCCAACATCCGGTGCACGTCGCGTCTCATCTCTTCGGCCAGCAGCAGCTTTTCCGGCGTATCTTCGTTTCGAGGTTCCGGCATCCCCGTCTCGCCTGCCGCGATCGGCCGTTTTTTCTTGGCGAAGTCTTTCATGGCGTTCACCGCGATGCTGTAGAGCCAAGCGGCGAAGCGTTCACGCTCGCGCAGCTCGCCCAATCTTCTGTACGCGCGGACGAACGTATCTTGCGACAGATCTTCGGCATCCTGATGCTTGGCTCCCATGCCTCGCAGCAGGCCGTATATTTTTCCTTTGTAGCGATCCACGATCTCCGCGTAAACTTCCGGTTCGCCTTGCGCGACCCGTCGCAGCAGCTCCGCCTCCGTCTTTCTTTCGTTCATCGGCACTCCCCCGTCTCCTTCCGTTTCCGGACGCCGATGCGCCGCCCGAAAGCCATATGCAAATAGACGAGGCTCGAACGCGAACGTCTCTTTTTTGGCGAAAAAAACGGCGTTCGAATAAGATTCTGCGAGTTCTATTAAAATTTCGTCATTTTTCGACGATAATGAACAACGACTATCTACCGAGGAGGCACAACCGTTTTGAATAGTATCAGCAAAATCTTTACCAGCTTAAGAACGAGGCTTTATCTGATTATTCTCGTGCCGCTTCTTGCGATCGGCATACTTGTCGTGCTAACGACCCGTTCGGCAGTCGAACAGGCCGCGCTCACGACCATGCAGCAGGATACGCAGCGGTTGGCCGAAAATACGGCGGCTCGGCTCGGCTCTCAAGCGGAAGCGATCCAAAGCGTTTACGCGGGCGGCGAGAACACGGAAGCCTATCGAACTTTGCGCGAAGAATTGAGTACGCTGCGCGTCCAATCGGGCGTACTCTATGCCTATATGCTCAATAAGACGGACAAAGGCTGGATCTACACCGTGGACGGCGCCGACTGGGACGACAAAGACTACAGCCCGATGGGCACCGAAGCCGCGTTCGACGCCGATGTCGAAGGGAAGATGCTTGCGGGCCAAACCGTCAATACGTCCGTCGTCCACAGCGAAGAATGGGGCTCGTTGTTCTCTTCGTTTACTCCGATCCGCGGCGAAGACGGCAAAACGATCGGTTATCTGGGGATCGACGTATCCGCGAATACGCTTCAGCAGGTGACGGACAAGACGCTCTCCTCTTCTTATCGCATCGTGGTTCCGCTGCTTGCGGCCGTCCTGCTGCTGTCCGTATTGATCATGCTGATCGTGGTCAATCGGCTGCTCAAGCAAACGGACGTCATCAAAACGGGACTGGAACAAATCGCCGAAGGCAATCTGAACGTGCAGGTCAAGCGAATGACGCAGGATCAGCTCGGCGACATCGCGGAACTGACGGCGCATATGACCGAACGGGTAGCCGGAATGATCGGCGATATTCAGAGCGGTTCGCAAACGCTCGTTCTGTCTTCGCGAACGGTTCAAGCGACCGCGGATACCAACCGTCAGCAGGCCGACGAACTGACGAGAGCGATTCGCGAGATCGCCGCAGGCTCGATGCAGCAGGCCGAACAAACGGAGCAGGCCGCCCAGTTATCGGATCGGCTCGGCACCTTGATGGACGAAGTCGCATCCTGCGTCCGCGAATTCGCCAGCATGTCCGACAAGCTCGGCTCGGTGCAGACGCAGGTGAGCCGGGAGCACGAATCGCTGCTCGGCCAGAGCCGCGACAATGCTCGGCGCGCCGGCGAACTGACCGTCTTGTCGCAAGAACTGGACGGCAAGACCCGGCTGGCCGCTTCGATCAGCGGGCAGCTGAACGATATCGTGAAGCAGACGCAGATCTTGTCGCTGAACGCTTCGATCGAAGCGTCGCGCGCGGGCGACGCGGGCAAAGGCTTCGCGGTCGTCGCCGGAGAGATGGGACGGCTCGCCCAACAGTCCAAAGATTCGATCGGAGAGATCGAGGACATTCTCGCTTCGTTCGTGGATCAAGTCGAGCGGATGAACGGCCATTTCGAAGCCAATCGGATCGGCGCAAGCGAACAAGAGACGCAAATTCACGGCTGTCTGGAGACGTTCGGCGAAGTCTCGGAAGTATCCGGCCGCATCGAAGAACTGGCCGACCGTCTCGCTCTTCGCACCCGCGACATGCAGGAGATGCGCCGCGAAACCGAGCAGCATATGAACGATATCGCCGCGGCTACCGAACAGACTTCCGCCATGTCCGAACAGGTAGCGGCAAGCGCCGACGAACAGCAGCATTCCGCGGAAGAACTGAGCGGGATCGCCCGGCAATTGTCCGAACTGTCCGGCGACATGAAGTCTTCGGCCGGACGTTTCCGGATCGCGCAGGCCGAGCCGCTCGACGCGTCGGCGGACGCGGAGCAGGCTTAGCCGTTCGCTTCGACTTCGGATACCGCATCGCTCCATAAAAAACCCGGAAGCTCCTCATATCGAGCTTCCGGGTTTTTGGCGTACCTCGGCGCAAAACGATTTCTTGCAAGCGCGGATACGGTTTTCTTTCGATTCGAAGCCGTGCGGATCGATCGTTCGCTTCCGCAAAAAGTTATTCGTTCCCGCTTTTCGCCGGACGAACGACCAGTTCGTTCACGTCGACGCCTTCCGGCTGCGAGACGGCGTACAGGATCGCTTCGGCGATCGCTCGGGCCGGCAGCGCGATACGCCGGTATTCGCGCATCGCGGCGCGCGCGTGTTCGTCCGAGATGCTGTCCGCAAGCTCCGATTCGGTCACGCCCGGCGATACGAGCGTTACGCGGATTTCGCTTCCCGTCTCCATCCGCAGTCCTTCGGAGATGGCTTTGACGGCGTATTTGGTCGCGCAGTATACGGCGGCGGTCGGCGTCACGCTGTACGCGCCGATCGAAGCGACGTTCACGAACTGCCCGCCTCCTTGACGCCGCATAACCGGAAGTCCGGACGCGATGCCGTGCAGCACGCCGCGGATATTGACGTCGATCATGCGGTTCCATTCGTCGATCTTCCGTTCTTCCAGATTGGACAGCGGCATGACGCCGGCATTGTTGACGATAACGTCGACGCGGCCGAATGTCTCTTCCGCGTAACGTACGAAGTCTTCCATGCTCCGCGCGTCCGTCACGTCCAGCTTCATGTATTTCGCGGTTCCGCCCGCCGAGCGGATCTGCGCCGCCAGCGCCTCCAAACGATCGAGCCGTCTGGCTCCGAGCAGCACTTTCGCGCCTTTTGCTGCCAGCAGCTCGGCCGCCGCTTCGCCGATCCCGCTGCTCGCTCCCGTGATCAATACGATCTTCCCTTCGATTTGCCGATTCTCCATAAGATTCGCCTCCTTATTTTTGCTCACGATAAAAGATCATTCCGCCGTGATACAAGATGTCTCCGTCGAATTCGCCGTCTGCGGTAAAACCGGTATCGTCCACGTATTCGATCCGGCTGCCCCGAATCTCGTAGCTGCCGGTATAGGCGCTGCGGCGGCTGCCTCGCGCTTCGTCGTATCTTCCGTTCGGCAGCAGTTCTTGACGAATCACGCCGTCTCCCGTCACCCACATGCCGATGTAAGGCGATGCCGCTTGCGGCTCCCGGCTTTCGTTTTTCGCGTTCATCTTCATGCCTCCTCTCGCCTGATGTCCTCTTCATTATGCGGAATCGGCCGCTCGGGGAGGTAGAACGATCGCCGCAAAAAATTGCCCGATCCGCGCAGAAAGGTTCGTTTTGCCGAAAAAGCGTTGTATAGTGGTAGCGACGAAAAACGAAGAACGAAGAATCTCGAACAAAGGAGAATGCTTATGATCGCACAGGTCCGAACCTCCGAATCCGCACGCCGAACCTTAAACGAAACCGCTCGCTTGATTGCCCGATTCTCCGACGGCGAAGGCGTTACCGATACGCGATTCCCGCCGCTGACGCTGATTCGCAACGCCGAACCGACCACGCCGATTCACACGGTCTACGAGCCGTCGATCTGCTTGGTCGCTCAAGGCAGCAAGCTGGTCCTGCTGAACGACGAAGCGTATCGGTATCGCCCTTCGCAATATTTCGCCGTATCGGTCGATCTGCCGATCTCGGGCCAAGTCACGGAAGCTTCGGCCGAGCATCCTTATCTGGCGGTGCGGCTTCGGATCGATCCGGAGCAGATTCTGGAACTGATCCGCGAGACCGGCGGCGAGCGGCGCGGCGGCGCTGCCCGCGGATTGTACGTCAGCAGCGCCGAAGCCGGGATGTCGGACGCTTTTCTTCGCCTCCTTCGCCTGCTGGAGACGCCGGAAGACCTGCCCGTGCTCGCGCCGATGGCCGCCAAAGAAATCTTGTATCGCGCGATGCGGAGCGAGCAAGGAAACGTACTGCGGCAGATGGCTCCCGGAGCCGGCCGCGCCGCGTCCGTGGCGGACGTCATCCGGCGTATCCGGGAAACGTATAACGAACCGCTGCGAATCGGGGAATTGGCGGACGAAGCCGGAATGAGCACGTCTTCGCTGCACCGTTACTTCCGCGACGTCACGGCGATGAGTCCGCTCCAATTCCAGAAGCAGATCCGTCTTCAGGAAGCCCGCCGTATGCTGCTGAACGAACCGGTCCAAGCCGCGGAAGCCGCTTTCCGGGTCGGCTACGAGAGTCCGTCGCAGTTCAACCGGGAGTACGCCCGATTATTCGGACGCCCGCCGCTGTCCGATATTCGGCGGCTCAAAGCTTTCGCGCCCGCTCTGACCGCGGGAGAAGCTTAAGTTCGTATCAAGTCGGGCGAACGCCGAAAAGGAACGTTCCGCAGAACGTTCCCGGGTGCTATCCGATATTTGATCGGTTGCCTGCGCGCCGTTCAAAAGCGACGTGCATTCATGCCCGTTTTCTGGCCGGCGCGGCGTTCGATACGACCTTATGCACATGCAGCATCAGATCCAGCAGTTCGTCTTCGGGCACGGCGTTTCCGAAGCGGCGTTCCAGATCCGAACGGATCTCGCACGCGCATTCGTAGCAATCCGGCATATGCTGCCGAAGCAGGCTTCCCAGCGTCCCGTCGGTCGCCGATGCGCGAACGCCTTCTTCCGTCGCGCGCCGTACCGAAGTCCGCATATGTTCGGCAAAACGCCGGTAGGTCAGCACCGATACGTTCGCGCTTCCGATTCCGAAGCGGCGCTCGATCGTGCCGAATGCGTTTTCGACGACCGCAAACAGCATGTCGCTTTCCCGGTTATTCGCCCGCGTCAGCCAATAAGCCGCTTCTCCTGCCAGATCTTCTCGCGCGATTACCGCGTCTTCATTGATAATTTGCGTAATTTTCATCGCTGTCGCCTCCGTTTGCTTGACTTGTCCGACGGTTGATGCCTTTAGCTTAAGGTATGACATCGATTTCAGGTCAACCGCTTTTTTTTGCTATACTTTGGAGCAAAGGGAGGCAGCGGAAGTGACCAATATCAAAGAAATCGCCAAACGCGCCGGCGTGTCTCCGTCCACGGCTTCGCGCGCGCTCAGCGGCCGGGGCTACGTCAGCGAAGAGAAAAAAAGGTTGGTTCTCGCGGCAGCCGAAGAATTCGATTACGCGCCGAACTTGAACGCCGTCTCGCTCAAAACGGGTTCGACGCGCCGGATCGGGCTGGTCGCGCCGAGATTCGCCGAGCCCGTGAGTTTGTTTACCAGCGGGTTGGTCCGTGCAGCGGAAGCAAACGGGTATACCGTCACGTTGTTCATGACCGGATCGGATATCTCCAAAGAAACGGAAGCGCTCGAAGCGCTGCGCCGCAAGCAGGTGGACGCGCTGGTCTTCGTCGTCTTCTGGAGCGATCTGTCGACGATTGCCGAATATGTCAAATACGGCCCGATCGTGTCTTGGCAGCGGCTCGTGCACGAAGCGATCCCGTCCGTGTTCATGAATCAATACGACGGTTATACGCTCGCGCTCGAACATCTGTACGCGCGCGGTTACCGCCGAATCTGCAATGTTTACGGAGACAGCCAGCGCCTGAACACGCAGAGCCGGATCGAAGCGTTCGCGGATTTCTGCCGGAAATACGATCTGGACCCGCACGCATGCCCGTCTTTTCAAAATACGGATACTTCCGGCGACGGGGAGAAGCTCGTCCGTTGGTGGCTCGAAAACGGACGGCCTGCCGACGCGTTCGCCTGCACCAACGACTGGGTCGCTTCCGGCATCGTTGCCGAAGCGCGCCGATCGGGTCTGCGGATTCCGGAAGACTTCGCGGTCTGCGGGTTCGACAACCTCGACTTCGCGCATCTGCTCGATCTGACGACGATCCATTATCCGGTAGACGAACAAGCGAATAACGCGTTCGCGATCATTCGAAGCCGGATCGAAGAGATCGAGCTGCCGACGCGTCCGCCGGTCTTCCGTCTGGTCGAGCGTTTGACGACGTGAACTGCTTCTCTTTTCTTTGCCTCTGCATGCCGAAAAAGCGCAAGGACTCCCTCGTACGGGGCCTTGCGCTTTTTCTTCTGCTTCTTAAGGATATTCCGTTCCGGTTACGCAAGCAGGAGATCGAAATCGCCGCAGCGAAATTAATTGAAGCACGGCCTGCCGATCGGAACGCCGCAGCGGCAAGCGATGGTCCTGCGCTTGAATATTCGTATTTATTACGATTTAATCAGAGAAAGACGGTCGTTTCATCACGCACAAAGGAGAATCGAACATGAACCTGAGAAACAACTTTTGGAAAAAGACGGCTGCGGCCGCGTTGGCTTTGCTGCTGCTCTTGCTGTTGGCTCTGCCGACGGGCGTCCAACGCGCCGCGGCGGCGAACGTCGATGCCAGCATCATGCTGGACGGCAAAACGATCGACGGCGCGCAGCCGCTCGTCGTCGCCGGAACCACGATGGTGCCGATTCGCGTCGTATCGGAGCAGCTCGGTTACGCCGTCAAGTGGAACCGGGCCGAGCAGCGCATCACGATCGGCAGTCCAGCCTCTCCGCTGGTGCTGACCATCGGCAGCTTGACCGCTGACTCAGGCTCCGGCAGCGTCAAACTGCTGCAAGCTCCGTTCGTGCAAGCCGAGACGACATATGTTCCGCTGCGCTTCGTCGGTTCCCAGATGGGATTATCCGTCAAATGGGATCAAGCCGCGCATACCGTCTATCTGGAATCGCCGCCTCCGGCGCCCAGCGAAACGCCCGTTCCGACGACGCCACCCGATTCTTCGCCGATGCCGACAAGTCCGGCCGCTCCGCCCGTCGTTCGCGCGTCGATCGACGGTCTATCTTTCGCCGATAACCGTTTGACGATCTCGACCAGCGCTGCCGAGGCTCCGAAGGTACAGAAATTGGACAATCCCTCGCGCATCGTCGTCGATCTTCCGGGAACCGCATTCGGTTCCGGCATGACTCAGAGCGGCACGATGAGCTCGGCGCAATCCGGCACGCTGACCGTCGAAGGTTCCGCGCTCGTCAAACAAGTGCGTTTCTCGATGTTCGACTCCGCGAATTCGACGATTCGTTTCGTGCTCGATCTGAATCAGACTTCCGTCTACAACGTATACACGCAGGGCAACCTCGTCGTCGTCGACTTGAACGGCGGCGCTGCGCCTCCTGTCAATCCGACGATTCCGGCGATTCCCGGCACGGCGCCGACTCCGCCCGTTCCGACTTCTCCCCCTGTCGACGACGGTCGGAAAACGGTCGTGATCGATCCGGGGCACGGGGATCACGATCCCGGCGGTCTGGGCGTTACGGGCGTGCAGGAGAAAGACATCGTGCTGGCGGTCGGCCTCAAAGTCGCCGATCTGCTGCGCCAAGAACCGAATATCAATCTGATCATGACCCGCGGCGACGATACGTTCGTTACGCTGGACGGCCGGGCTCAGGTCGCCAATAACGCTCAAGCGGATCTGTACTTGTCGATCCACGCGAATATCGCCAATACGGCTTCGGCCGGCGGCACCGAAACGTATTACGCCGACGCGAAACGAAGCAAAACGCTGTCGGACATCATTCAGAAACATGTGCAGGCGGCGACCGGGTTCAAAGACCGCGGATCGAAGCAGGCCAATTATCTGGTTATCCGCAAAACGACCATGCCGGCCGCGCTGGTGGAGCTCGGATTCTTGTCCAATGCCGCCGAAGAGAGCGCGATGAATCAAAGCGACTTCCAACAGAAAGTCGCGGAAGCGATCGTCGCGGGCATCAAAGAATATCTGGGCATCAACTAGTCTGTTCGTTCATTCCCGGACTCGGGCTTAACGGCCACGATCATAAACCGGGTTCCGTTCATGAATCCGTACTTTAAATGATGCATCGGCAATTCGCGCGCGGACATGTGATCGCGGCGAATCTTTGCCATATCGAACCCGATTTCCCCAAGCACTCGTTCGTCTTCTTCCGGACGCAATACTTGTACGAAGGGCAAATCGTCCAATACTCCGATTTTGCGGCTTTCCCGCCTGCGCATCCGGCGTTCGGTCGCAAGGATCAGCAGCCAAGAGAACATATAACGAATCTTGTAGTTCAGGGAACGGTTTTCTTCATATAAATAGTTTCCGTCAAATACGACCAACCGACCGCCCGGCTTAAGCACCCTGTACCATTCCGCATAAGCGCGTTCCGGCTCCGGCAAAGTCCAGACCACATCCCGACAGACGACGGCATCGAATCGATCGCTCTCGATGCCTCGCAGATCGGACGCATCTGCCAGATCGACCGGCACATCCGGGAAACCGAACCTCCGAATATTCTGCTCTGCGCGCTTGACCATGCCCGGCGAAGCATCAACGGCTTCGGGGCGGTGTCCGAGCTGCGCCAACAGAATAGAGAAGAATCCGGGGCCCGTGCCTACGTCAAGTACGCGCTGCGATGCTTGGTCGGCCAAGCCTTCGGCCAGCCGCTTTTTCCAGAAAGCCACTTCCCGCCGACTGCGAAATTGGTTATGAATCACTTTGTCGTATCCGTCGGCGCTGGAAGTCCAATACTTCGAAATAGGCTCCAGCTTGCTCATCGTCCTACCTCCAGTTCGTTCCACCGAATCGCTTCGAATGTAGTATGTCCGGCCTTCGCCTGCCGAACCCGTTTATTGTAGACGAAAAGCTCTTCCGGGTAGTACAGCGTCGCGAACATCGCCTCTTCCTTCATGCGCTTGAAGATTGCGTCATACGTCGTCTGACGTTCCGCTTCATTTGTCGACGCCAATACCGCAGCGATCATCTCTTCCAATTGTTCATCGGACCAAGCTGCCGCAGGCGCGGACGCCGTCTTGCGGAACAACGAAGACAGGAAAGAATGCGGATTATACGCATCGTCGTAAGTACGGTAGATGATGATATCGTAAGCTTTGGTCGTCCAGAGCGCGTCATAATAAGCATTCGGTTCCAACACCTGAAGATTTACGCCGATTCCGATACTTTTCAGTTCCGATTGGATCATTTCGCTCATCGTTTTCCACTCCGGATAATCGACCTGCTGAAGCACCAGATTGAAGCTTAACGGCTTGCCGTCTTTTTCCGCGATTCCGTCGCCGTCTTCATCGGCATAACCGGCCTGAGTCAGCAGCGTCTTGGCTTGTTCCGGGTCGAATCCGTAGCCTTGGCTGTTGCTTTCTGTCACGTAAGGGACCGTAGCAGGGAATAACCCTTTAGCCTCGCTGCCGATTCCGCCCATCAGATCGCGCGCGATGCTTTGTTTGTCGATAGCCAGATTGATCGCTTTACGCACGTCGAGATTCTGCAGCTGAGGATTTTTTCCGTTAAATATAAGGAAATGCGAGCTGGTTCCTGGCGATCTCAGAATATTCAGCGATTCGTCGCCTTCCAGAACAGCGAGACTTTCCAACGGCAGACGCCCCATTGCGCCTCCGGCCAAATCCACTTCCCCGCTTTGCAGCGCCAATACGCGAGACTGCGGATCAGGAATCACCTTCAAGGTGATCTTCGACAGCTTGGGAGCCTCTCCCCAATAATTCGGATTGCGCACCAGCACAGCTTCTTGGTCGGCCTTGTAGCGTTCTGCCATCCAAGCCCCCGTGCCGATCGGCTTGACGAACGTACCCTTGATATCTCCCGCCGGTTCAACGGAATTCGGACTGATCATGCGTACCGGGCGGGCAAAAGTCAGTTCGGTCAACAGCGGATAGTAGGCGCGATCGAAGGTCATTCTTATCGTATAATCGTCGATCGCTTCCAAGGTCTGCATCGCAGTAGCGACGGCGAGCGAATTGGAGGGATCGTGAACCCAGCGTTCGAACGAGAACTTCGCCGCTTCAGCGTTAAACTCCGAGCCGTCCGAAAACTTTACGCCCTTGCGAAGATGAAACGTGTACGTCTTTCCGTCTTCGGAGATATCCCAAGTTTCCGCAAGCGCCGGTTCGATTTCTCCTTTTTCCCCATAGCGAACCAGACCGTCATAGATCATGGCATGCACATCCATCGAACCTTCGTAGGCGCCTGCATCAAGCTTATCCAATCCGACATCGCGGGATACCGCAATCGTCATTTCGCCAGAAGCTTCCTGCGGCATTCCATGCGTTCCCTTCGCCGCCGGCGTCTCTGCCGCTTCATTCGAACCTCCTGCTCCTGAGCATCCGCCCAGCAGCATCGCCAACAGCGTAAACCCCGTTATCGTTTTTCTCCAAAAAGTGAATGGCATTCGTTAATCTCCTCTGTAACTTTCTATGTTTATTCGGTACGAGTGCAATTCTCCGTCAGAACATGTCCGATCTTGCGTTGTCTTGGATGTTGGGCAGGAATCGCGTCCAGCAGCATTCGGGTGTAAGGATGCCGCGCTTTCGTTTGCAGTTCTACGCCTGCTTGCCGCTCTAAAATCTCGCCTTGCCGCATGACTGCCACCCGATCGCAAAAATGCTCGATAATCGATAAATCATGGGTGATGAAGAGGTAGGATAGACGAAGCTGCTGCTTAAGTTCGCTTAACAAATGCATGGTCTGCCGCCGCAAACTGAAATCCAGACTGGAAAAGGGTTCGTCCAGAATCAAAATTTCGGGTCGCAGCACGATTGCGCGGGCAATCCCGACACGCTGCTGCTGTCCGCCGCTCAATTCAGCGGGACGTCGCACAAGGCAGGCTTCACTCAGACCCACAGACTCCAGCGCCTCCGCGCTCAACCGCCGTTGTTCGTCCCGAGAACGAATGCCCGAATTTCGCAGCGGTTCGGCCAGAATACGCGAGACATCGAATGCAGGATTAAACGACGAGAAACTGTTCTGAAAAACGATCTGCATCCGACTGCGGATCTCCCGCATTCGATTAAAGTTCCAATTCGTAATGTCCATGTCCCGGTAACGGATTCGTCCGGAAGTCGGCGCTTCCAGTCGCAGCAGCATCCGAGCCAGCGTGCTTTTGCCGCAGCCGCTTTCGCCGACCAGACCCAACGTTTCGTTTTGACGAAGTTCCAGCGATACTCCGTTGACGGCAGGCGCTTGTTCGGAGAACGGTTGATTGCGCAATCTCCGTTTCGCCCCATATACTTTTGTTAATTCGACAGCTTCCAGAAGCTTCATCCGGGTCTCCTTTCTTCAAAATCGACTGTCTAACAGCTGCTTCGTATAAGGATGTCGCGGGAAATCGAACAACGAAACGACGGGCGCGTACTCCACAATCCGCCCTGCTTGCATGACATATACGTCGTCCGCGATTTCCGCAACAACGCCCAGATCATGGGTAATCAGCAGAATACCTACGCCTTCTTGCCGGCTGATCCGGTACAACTCGTGCAGCACTTCTGCCTGAACGCTGACGTCCAGCGCCGTCGTCGGCTCGTCGGCGATCAAGAGCTTCGCTTCGGAAGCCAACGCCAACGCAATCATGATCCGTTGACACATTCCTCCGCTAAGTTCAAACGCATATTTGTACAACAGCGATTCCGCATCGGGGAGTCCGGCTTGCTGCAGGCGAACGACAGCCAATCGCCGCGCCTCTCTTTTCGACACCCGGCGATGCCGCCGAATCGTCTCGATCAAATGATTTCCGACGCTCATTACCGGATTAAGCGACTGCGCAGGGTCTTGAAAAATCATGGACATATCCCGTCCGAGCCGGGCTTTTGAGCCACCGCCGGCATCCTTCGGAAGCTCCTGTCCGTTCAACACGATTTTTCCGGCCATGATTCGTCCGGGAGGGGCGACCAGTCCCATAACGGATAGCGCAGTGACGCTTTTGCCGCTGCCGCTCTCGCCGACCAGCGCCGTGATGCGTCCCGCTTTAACGGAGAAGCTGACATCTTGAACAGCATGCAGAGCCGAGCTTCCCGATTCGAAAATAGTCGTGAGACGATGAACGCTCAACAATTCTGTACCGGTTCGCATCTTATGCCCCTCCCCTGCTCTCCGAACGCCGATCCGGGCGACGCAGCCCTTCTGCCAACAGATTAAACCCCAGCACACATCCCGCAATGGCCAGTCCGGGGTACAACATCAGACGGGGAGCAGTCTGAATATAGGCGCGGCTATCGCTCAGCATGACTCCCCATTCCGGAGCGGGCGGCTGCGCGCCAAGCCCCAGAAAGGACAAACCGGCCAGCGCCAACATGATCGTTCCCACCTCCAGCGAAGCCAATACGAGAATCGGACGAACCGCGCCGCGCAATACGTGATCGAAAGCGATGCGCAGATGAGAGGAACCGGATGCGCGCGCCGCCATGACATAATCTTTTTCCTTGAGCTGCAGTACCATTCCCCTGATGACGCGCGCATAACCGGTCCACCATACCGCGGCGAAGGCCAACAGCAGATGCAGTTCTCCCGGACCGAGCACAGCCGCAACCGCCAGCGCCAGAATCAGACTGGGGAATGCCAGCAGAACGTCGATGATTCTCATGATGATCCGATCCGTTCGACCGCCGACATAGCCCGCCAACAAACCGATCGGTATGCTGATTGCCAGCACAACGGCCAGAACGGTGAGCGAATAAAATAAGGAGAGCCGAGTTCCATAAATCAATCTGGATAGCACGCAGCGCCCCAGATGATCGGTACCCAACGGGTATTCCACGGACGGGGCCGCCAGCCGATGCGCCATATGAATCTCCAGCGGGTCCGACGGCGCCAACAACGGAGCCAATATCCCAACCGCCGCGATGCCGGCGACAAGAATCGCCCCTGTCCAAGCCGGAGCCTTCGCCTTTCCTTTCACGTCCAGCTTCATCCTTCCTATCCTTGACTCAACGCAGTTTCATTCTCGGGTCAAGCCGTCGGTAAAGCAGATCCACCGTCAGATTGACCGTGACCACAATAATGGCAGTCAGCAGCACGTAGCCTTGAATCACGATATAATCTTTGGCGTAAATGGCTTCTACCGCAAATTTGCCGATCCCCGGCCAGGCAAAAAGCGTCTCGACAATTACGGCTCCCCCCAGCAGACTGCCGATCTGCACGCCAAGCAGCGTGATGCTCGGCAGCAGCGCGTTATGCAGCGCGTGCCGAAGCAGAATGCTCGGCGTGCTTAATCCCCGCGCGCGAGCGGCCTTGATATACGGCCGTTCCAGCACCTCGATCATGCCGGTACGAATAAGCCGCACGTAAACGCCTACCATGCCGAAACCCAGCGTAACGGCCGGCAAAACCACGCTTTTGAACCCGTTCATGCCGGCAACCGGGAACCATTTCAAACGAACCGCACCGTAAAAAAGCAGCAGCAATCCCAACCAGTAGGCAGGCATGGACACACTCGATAATGCGACCCAACGGCTGATGCGATCGATCCATCCGCCTGGTCTCCAACCGGAGCCTATTCCGATCGGCAGGGCCAGCAGCAAGGCAAAGATTACGGAAGCCAGAGTCATCCCGAGCGTCGCAGGCAGACGGCTGAGTAATTCTTCGGTTACGGGCCGACCCGTCGACAAGGAGAGCCCAAGATCGAAACGAAGCACCTTTCCCAACCAATGAACATATTGAAGCGCAACCGGTTCGTTCAATCCCAGCGACTCGCGGAGCGCTTCGATCGCTTCGCGAGTCGGTTGTATGCCGTCGGTACGCAGCATAATTTCCGCCGGATCGCCGGGAGTCAGATGCATCAGGCTGAACGTAATGATCGAAACTCCCAGCAAAACGAGCAAAAGGTGAACGATTTTACGAGTAATTCGAGAAAAGAACGTTAGGGATACCTCCTCGCTAGATCGAACGATCCTATATTCCTTTTTCAAATAGTAATCATTACGATTAGTGAGTATACAAGCTTATCGCGTTTTCGTCAAACCTGCCGAAACGCAAATTTCGAAAAAAGCAGAGGCGTCGACTTTTGTTCGCATTGACTTATTAATCGTATTCATTACTATTAATAAGAGGAACTTTTCGTTTTTTATAGGCCCATTTATCTTGAAAGAACAGGAGACTGCCATGCCACACCCATCATTTCCGTCCAAAAAAGAGCGGCATCGCCGCTTCGGCTCCGTCCCGCCGACCCCCGGCAGCAAAGCGACTCGAAAAGAAGACATGACCGATCTGCAGAACGCCCTCGACGACTATCTGTTCGACATTCAAAGCGTAGGCGTGGCCGCAGTCAAGCATCCGATTCTGTTCTTGTCGCCGCTTGCTCCTTATGAACAGATGCCGATTGCGACCCTCGAACTGACGACCACGCTGGATCGCAGCAGCAAAGGCATCAATATGAGCAGGCTCACCGAACAGCTCGAAATGTATCGGGATTTCGATTTCACTTCCGATTCCGGGAAGCTTGGGCAATTTGCAAGAGATTTGGCTCAGAACATGAATCAACGCGGCGCAACCGTCAAGTTGGCATTCCCTTGGTTCTACGAGCGCACAGCGCCCGAGTCCGGTCAAACCGGTCTCGCTTATTGCGATCTCTATATGGAGATGAGTTACGAGCAAGGCATAGAGTCTCCTTTTCGACTCACTGTAGGGCTCGATGCATCCGTGACAACCTTATGTCCCTGTTCCAAAGAAATCAGCGAATACGGTGCGCATAATCAGCGCGGAACCGTACACATTCGCACGGAAGTAGACCTGAAACAATTCCATGAAAACTGGTGTCAGGTGCTGTTGGATGCTGCCGAATCGAATGCCAGCTCTATGCTGTATCCGATTCTCAAGCGAACCGACGAGAAAAAAGTGACGGAACGGGCCTATGAAAATCCGAGGTTCGTCGAAGATCTGGCCCGGCTCGTGGCGGCCGATCTGATAGAATGCCCGTTCGCAAGGCAATTCACCGTAGAATGCCGCAACGAAGAATCCATTCACCAGCATAATGCGATTGCCCGCATCGTATGGACAGAGGAAGATCAAAAACGGAGGTACTAGGAAGGCTGCATCCGTTCGCATCGATCCGCGCATTCCGGTGACCCTGTTGACCGGATTTCTTCGCTCAGGCAAAAAAACCGTCGCTGCATCAAAAAAAGCGCGATCCGTTCATCGGATCGCGCTTTTTCTCATTTCCAAAATAACCCTGCCGGGTCCAACTCAAACTGCTCCAGCTGATCTTCGAAGTCATGCCGGGGCGCAAGCGATTCCGCCATCGTCCACTGCCCGGTCTCGTCCTTGGCATAGAGGCTCCAAGCTCCCTGCTCCAAACGGAACTGGGCCAGATCCTTCCCCGTCCATCCATACTGCGGAGGCTCCGGGCGCTCCTCGGTCAACGTCACTCGATCTTCTTCCATCTTGTAGACGAGGCGAACGGCGGTCCGCATGCTCGGCGGAATTTTCTCCGCAATATAGCCTCTCAAGAGGGCTTCCATTCGTTTCGCTGTAAGAGTGTCCATGTCTGATTCTCCTTTCGATGATCCCTGCCGGTCCCTTGCCTCGATCTGAATTTATATCGCGATCAGCAGCAGATGTAGTCGTCTCCCGGCATTCCTTCCCATTTCTGAACCTGACTATTATGAACGGTATATTCGGCTCCGGGGAAAGAATCCGTTCGCGGATACTGAAACTCTCCTGCCGCCCAGATTACATAACGACTGCGAAGCACACCTTGATCGGTATCCAGTTCAAATCCGCCGCCATCCAGAGGACGAATACGTTGAACATCGACTCCAGTCTGGACCGGAAGCTTTCGATAGCGCGCTAACGCCTCCAAATAGTCGGCATATTCGTCACCGGAAGGATGCTCCGTTCCGAGCGTATAGGCCGGGGAAGTGCGCAGCGATATCGAATTAAGATCGAGCAGCCCGTAAGCATTCCCGGTAAACGAAGGCGTGATCATGCGCATTTCTTTGGGCCACAGCCGAAAAGACGCTCCGATCGTTCCCCGGTCCAAAATGGAGAATCGTCCGATGTTCAGATCCTGCAAGACACAACCGACTCCTATTCCGGCAGCTCCGGCTCCGACGACCAAGCAATCGAATTGTTCCAACTTCTTCACCTCGCGCCATCTAACAGTAATTATTACGATTTAAAACGAGCATACGGCTTTCTTTTTCTGCTGTCAAACCTTATCATAATGTTCAGCAGGGAAATTTTTTTGCCTCCCTGAAAATTTTGGCATCCTCTAGACGTCCGACTGATAGAGTGTTCCAATTGATCATCAGCGCTTGCAAAGGAGAATCAAACATGAAACTAGCCTCAACCATCTGGAAAAAAAACTTGTTTGTCGCCGCTGCACTGACTTTAATGACTTTACTCCTCCTTAACGGCGGCATCAGGCAGGCTTGGGCAGCCCCTACCTCGGGAACCAGCATCGTGCTTGACGGCAAATCCCTTGATGGCGCCGAGTCGCTTGTTCGGCAAGGAACGACAATGGTTCCGATTCGCGTCATCTCGGAACAACTCGGCTACGCCGTGAATTGGCAGAAGAGCACAGGGCATGTGACAATCGGCAGTGAACCTTCCCAGATCGTGTTAACGATCGGCAGCTTGAACGCCGATTCGCCCTTGGGCAGTATCTCATTGACGCAGGCTCCGTTTATCCAGTCCAACACTACATATGTGCCGTTAAGATTTGTCGGCACTCAGATGGGCCTTGGCGTCAAATGGGAACAAGCCTCCCAGACCGTGCTGCTCCAATCGCCGATTGAAGCACCGCCGGTTCCGCCCGCACCGGAAGCTCCTCCGGCCGTCGATAACCCGGCTGCTATCTCGATCGACAGCATAAGCTTCAGCGACAAGCGCTTGACGATCTCTGCCGGAGCCGACGTCACGCCTACACGGTTTGAATTAAACAATCCGGATCGCCTCGTTGTCGATCTGCCCGGAACAGTCTTCGGTCCGGCCCTGCTGCAAAACGAAGCGCTCGCCAGAGGAGCAGAAGCGAAACTTGCCGTGGAAAACTCTTCGTTAGTCAAACAAGTCCGTTATTCGCAGTTCAGTCAAAACCCGTCGATTGTTCGCGTGGTTATCGACCTGAACCGCAAGACCGGCTACAACCTATATACGCAGGGCAATCTGATTATCGTCGATCTGAATAACGACGGTACGGCGGCTCCGATCGACAGCAACGGGAAAAAGACCGTCGTCATTGATCCCGGCCATGGCGACCATGACTCGGGCGGTGTAGGCATCAGCAAAATTCAAGAAAAAAACATCGTGCTCAATGTAGGTCTGAAAGTAGCCGCGCTGCTTAAACAAGAACCGAATATCAACCTGATCATGACTCGCAGCGACGATACGTTCGTCACATTGACGGATCGCGCCAAGATTGCCAATGACGCAAAGGCCGATCTGTTCTTATCCATCCATGCCAATATTTCACCAAGCAGTTCGAGCGCCGGAGGAACGGAAACTTTCTATGCCGAAGCCTCGCGCAGCAAAGCATTGTCTGACGTCATCCAGAAACATGTTCTTGCCGCAACCGGATTCAAAGACCGCGGATCGAAGCAAGCCAATTATTCGGTCATTCGCAATACCAAGATGCCCGCGGCTCTCGTCGAATTGGGATTCCTCAGCAATCTGAATGAAGAAACGCTGTTGAACCAAGACGATTTCCAACAAAAAATCGCGGAAGCCATTGTAGCCGGAATCAAGGAATACTTGAATTTGTAAACGTCAATCCACAAAAAAACGGAAAGCGCATTGGCGCTTTCCGTTTTTATTTCCGCTCTAAGCCGACTTCCTCGCTAACGGTACGCCGCCGCACAGGAGCTTTCCAAGCATAACCTGCCGCTGCAGCCGCCAATACCGTACAGGTCGCATACATGATCGAAAAAGAGGTCAAATCCGCAATCGGACCCATCAGCACACCCCCAAGCGAGATCCCCAGATCGGACGTAGCGGCGAACAATCCGATTCGCATATTGCGCCCCGGACCGGTCAGCATGACCGATAAATAACTCATCAGCGTCGGATAAATTAAAGCTTGCGAGGTTCCGATGACTATCGCTCCCGTATAAAGCGGGATCGGCCCCCACTCTGCAGCCGCTGCAACCATAGCCGCGCCAACCGTCAACAGCAATAGAGCCACGCCCAGAAATAGCGAATGCCATTTGCCGTCGGAAGGCATCCGTTCTTTCCAGGCAAATCGCACAACGACCAGCGCAGCGGCTTGAAGCATCAGATAAACGCCGGCGTTGGCTTCAGGAACATTCATCGCATATAAAGGCATAAATGTCGTCATTGCGCCAAAGACGACAGAAGCCGCAATCATCAACAGGCTGCACTTCAGCAAAAAAGGATTGAGCAGCAAGCTTTTGAAGTTTTGCCGCTCTGTCGTTTTTTCGTGCTGCCTCGCTTCCTGGGGAGCCTGATCCAATTTGATCGTATAGCCGAAGATCCCGGTCGCCAGCGCGATGCCGATCATCGTCCAAGCAAAATAACCCGGTTCTCCGCCCCGCCAAATGCCCAGCGCCGCAAGAGGTCCCATGATTCCGGGGATATAGCAGAAAAGTGAATACATGGAAATTCCCTGTGAACGGTCTTTCTCCGGCAGCGCGTCAATGATTCCGATCTGCAGCGCCATCGAAAAAAACGCTGTCGAAACTCCCTGCATAATGCGCGCAGCGGCGAATCCGCCCAGCCCGATAAACGGGTAGGCAATAAGCGCAATCCCGTTCACGACCAGAATCACGCGCAGAATCCGGATCGAACCGTACTTCGTAATAAAATGCCCGGCCCAAGGACGAAACAGCATGGCAGTAAACATATAGGCCCCCATAATAAGGCCGATCTGCGTGCTCGCCGCTCCCTCAGCCTCGCCTTTAAGCGGAATGATCACATTTAGAATCGAATTCCCGCTGAAATAAAGCAAAGCCAAAAAATAAAGGCGCAAAAAAGGCCACGCCAACGCACCTTTCAACATCCCGTCCTCCATCCCGTAGGGCTTCTTACAAACAACGAATCATCACGGTTATTGAGGATAGCATACCCATCAAGTCAGCGTCAATCTCCGGCCTTGCAGCATCGGTCAGACTCGTCCGACCTTGACCGCAAGAATGAGGAGTCCATGCTCCGGCGGGCCTGTTACAATAGATACAGATGCGCGAGAGGCGCAATCGGAAAGGAGGAACGCAGATGAACGGAACGGTCGGAACGATCCGGCTTTCTTTCGAAGAAATGTGGGAGCGGATCATGGCCTGCGACGCCAGATACGACGGGATGTTCTTCACGGCGGTCAAAACGACGCGCATCTACTGCCGCCCGTCCTGTCGTTCGCGCAAGCCCAAACAGAAAAACGTCGAATTCTATCTGCATATGACCGAAGTCGAAGCCGCCGGTTACCGTCCTTGCAAACGATGCCAGCCGGAAGTGGAACATTCGCCGTGGAACGGCTTTATTCTGGAAGCCCGCTCGTTCATCGTGGATCATTACCGGGAAGACCTGCGTCTCAAAGACATCGCCGACCACGTCAAATTAAGCGCTTATTATCTGGAGCGGCTGTTCAAGCAGGAGACCGGCGAGACGCCGCGCATGTATCTGGAGAAAATCCGCGTGGACCGCGCCGCGCATCTGCTTCGGTGCAGCGAACGGCCCAATCTGGAAGTCTGCTATGAAGCGGGCTTTCGTACGCCGTCCAATTTCTATAAAGCGTTCAAGCGCCATCACGACTGTTCGCCGGGCGAATACCGCAGTCAAGGCGCGCCGATCGTCCGCGAAGCGATTCGGCGCAAAGCGCCCGAGCGCGAACTCAAAGCCGGAAACGGAAGAGCCGCGCGATGACGGGAAACAAGACGAAATTGCGGCTGTTCGGGAACGCGGCGGAAGCCGAACGGGAACTTGCGGCCAACGGCCCGCTGAGCTGGGCGGAGTGCCTGAAGCATCTGGGCCGTTCCGACGCGGAGGTCATGCACCGCATCGCGAACGGCCGGGTCTCCAAGGCCGTCGTGCTCGGCGGACGGCCGACGATGATCGAAGTCGCCGCGATCGAAGGCGGCGGCGTCGATGCGGACGAGGCACGCGTCCGCGCGGAAACAGCGGCAGGCGGTTCGGCCTGCCGCGAACGGTTCGGGCCGGACGAGAACCCGCGTCCGTTCTGCGAGACGGCCCGGCGCGACGCGCGGCTCGCGCCTGCGGTCGCCGCGCATGCGAAGCCGAGCGGGAGCGCCGCGCTGCGCATCGGCTTCCCGCACGGCGGGGAGACGCCGGAGCTGCGCGCGGCGGCCGCGGACTACGTCCGCGAATGGTTCGGTCTGGACGACGACCTGCGTCCGTTCTACGGGATGGCCCGGCGCGACGCGCTGCTCGCGCCTGCGGTCGCCGCGCACGCGGGGCTGAGACTGATCGGCATTCCCGATCTGTTCGAAGCGTTGGTCTGGTCGATCATCGGCCAGCAGATCACGCTCGGATTCGCTTACGCGATGAAGAAGCGGCTCGTCGAGACCTACGGCGAAGCCCTGCCTTTCGAGACGGCTCCGGGCGAAGCGCCGTATCGCCTGTTTCCTCGGCCCGAGCGCCTTGCCGCGCTGACGCCTGACGATCTGCGGCCGCTGCAATTCTCCGGCCGCAAAGCGGAATACGTCATCGGCATCGCGCGGATGATGGAGGAAGGCCGCCTCTCCAAGTCTTCGCTCGCGGAGACGAGCGAAGAAGAAGCCCGCGAAGCGCTGCTCGCGATCCGCGGCGTCGGAGCTTGGACGGCGGATTACGTCGGCATGAAATGCCTGCGGCGGGCCTCCGCTTTCCCGGCGACCGACGCCGGACTGCATCAAGCGCTTCGCAGCGGGCTGAATCTCGGCCGCAAACCGCTGCCCGCCGAGATCGTTCAAGCCGCCGCCCCCTGGCGCGGCCACGAAGCGTACGCCGTTTTCTATCTCTGGCAAACGCTGTTGAAGACGAACTGACCGTCGGCGATCTCGTTTGGCTTATACCGTCGTCGCCGGAACCGGCCTATCAAAACGAACCGCGGATCGCCCGCCGTTTCGCAGTCGCTCTGCATATCCTTATTTTCTGACAGGAGGATCACCGTCATGTCGATATCCGATACACTGACATCGCCTGCCCGTCGGCAGGCCGCTCCGGCAGCCGCGCCGTCCGCCGCTCTCCATCGCTTGGTCTACCTCTCGCCGCTGGGCGAGCTGATCATCGAAGGCACGGACAATGCCGTTTATTCGATTCTGTTCGCCGATACGGCGATGCCGCCCGGTTGGCCGGCGGTCAATCCGTTTCCCGACGCCTTCGCGCCCGAGGCCGAAGCAAGCGCAAGCGGCGGCGAACCGGAAACGAACGTTCCCGAGCCGCTGCTGAACTGCCGACGCCAGTTGGCGGAATATTTCCGCGGAGAGCGGCGCGAGTTCGATTTCCCGTACGCTTTCGACGGCACGCCGTTCCAGCGTTCCGTATGGACCGAATTGGCCGCCGTGCCTTACGCGGCTTCCCGGTCGTACAAAGATCTGGCCGTCGCCGTCGGCAGCGAGCGGGCCGTGCGCGCGGTCGGCTCGGCCAACGGCCGCAACAAACTGAGCATCGTGCTGCCCTGCCACCGCATCATCGGCTCGGGCGGCAAATTGACCGGCTACGCCGGCGGGCTCTGGCGCAAAGAATGGCTGCTGCGCCACGAAGAACGTTTCGGCGTGTAGCGAACTTCGAACCCTCAAACTCGTTCGAACAGGCTGTCGAGAAATTCTCGGCAGCCTGTTTTTTGGGAAGAAAAGCGACGCCCGTCTTGCCTGCCGATCAAGCGGCCAAAGCGGCCGCCGCGATATCGTCTGCCACGATCCGCATCACGTCGTTCGCATCGATCACCCCGTTCAATTCGATCGCGCGTAATCAACTTCCGTTCTCTAACGGAACGAGACGACGCTTAGAACGAAAAGGGATGGATTTTCGGCCGAAAAAGACGAAAATCGGACGGCTAAGGAATCGACGTTCCGTTAGCTAAAGCCTTTCGAAGAAAGGCACTTCGGAAGCATGAGCTAAAGCCTTTCGAAGAAAGGCACCTCGGAAGCATACGCTAAGCCTTTCGAAATCGGCTAGCTCCCTTTCGACTCCGCGACTTTCGAGCACAACCTGCGGCTGCGGTTCCTCGCAGCCTTTTGGTTTATCTTCTTCAATACTTTTTTCTCTATTATTATACTCTCCGATTTTTTATCATATTTTCATAGGTATAATTATCGATTACTATGGAATTATTATTATATAAGTCGGAGAGGAAGTCTGTTCGTGAAAAAGCGTTTCGGCGGGATCGACCGCATCTATGCGTGGCAGCTCGCCACGATCTTTATCGGCTTTATCGTATTCGGGTTCTCCGAAAACATCAAAGGGCCGGCTATTCCCCGCATTCAATTCGATTTCCGTCTGAACGAAGGCCAACTCGGCACGCTGCTCTCGCTGAACGCGCTGGGCTATCTGCTCGCTTGTTCGTTCACCGCGATTCTGGTCCGCAAATGGGGCATCAAAGCGGTCAGCATCATCGCGTTCGGTTCGATGGTCCTGTCCGGCGTGCTGATCGCGCTGTCGCATCATTATCTGTCATTCGCTTCGTCGTATTTCCTGATGTATATCGGCAACGGCATGCTGGAGATCGCGCTGGCGATCCTCGGCGCGCGCATCTTCGTCAAGAACACCGGAACCATGATGAATCTGTCGCACTTTTTCTACGGATTCAGCTCGACCGTGGCTCCGCTGATCGCGACCGGCCTGATGTCCGTCACCGTATTCGGCTGGACGCTCGATTGGCGAGGCATGTACGCGGTCGTGCTCGCGCTGTGCGTCGTTCCCATCCTGACCGCGCTGCGCAGCCGCTTCCCGGGCGACGATATCGCGCACGAAGACCGCGTTTCGCTCAAGACTTTGATGCGCGATCCGGCGCTGTGGTGGATGGTGTTGATTCTGTCTTTCGGCGTCGTCTCGGAACTTGCGGTCGGCGGCTGGTTGGTCAACTTTCTGGAAAAAGCCTACGGCTGGAGTACCGTTTCCGCTTCGGGCCTGTTATCGATCTTCTTCTTGTGTTTCTCGCTGGCCCGGCTGCTGCTCGGCCCCGTCACCGATCGGATCGGGTTCACGCTGTCGCTGATCGTGTTCGCCGGTTTCTCCGCGCTGTGCACGTTCGCGGCGATTCTCGGCGGAGAGCGGGTCGCTTTTCTGTTCGCCGCGGCCGGGATCGGGATCGCGATGATCTACCCGACGGTCATGGCGTTTATCGCCCGGCGTTATCCGCACGGCAGCGATACGGCGATCACGTTTACCGTCACGCTGATGGGCGTAGGCAGCGTGATCGGGAATTACGTCATCGGAGCCGTGATCGAAGGCGTCAAAAACGCGTTCGGCGCGGAGAGTTCCGTCGGGCTGCTGCGCGGACTTCAAGCGGGGTACGGCTTTATCGGATTATGCGCCGCGCTCAGCGCCGTCTGCGGCATCGTCTTGTACCGGTATTTGAAAAATCGGCAGGAATTGATCTGAGTTTCGTTCAGCCTGCGCGCACCCTATACAAAGAACCGTATCCGAATCTGCACGAAAAACCGCTTCGCGTATCGGCGAAGCGGTTTTTCGGCGAATATAAATCCGGCTTGGTCTTTCCTGCTGCTGAACGTCCGTTCGAACTTATCGGCTTTCTCCTCCCGTCTTCCGTAAGATCTCGCTTTCGATCCCCGAAGCGACGTTCCAAGCCGCGCCGTCGATATTCGCCAACACATGCAGCCGCGTTCCGGATTCCGCGTATACCCGGGATACCATCGAGACGCCGGGATCGAAGCCCATCAGATGCAGGCAGTCGATCTTCCCTTCGTTCAGCCTGATCCAGACTCCGTATCCGTACGCCGATCGTTCGTCTTCATAGATCTGCGGCGTCAGCATCTTCTCGGTCGTCTCCGCGGATAACAAGCGATGACTGAGCAGCGCGTCCCAGAACTTGTCCAGATCGTAAGCCGTCGTATACGCTCCGCCGTCCGGGCCGCCCACGGCCGGCAGCGAGAACAGATTCGTCCGCCAGCCGTCTTCGTCGTCGATATATCCGAGCGCAGTGCGTTCCGGCAGGCGATCGGCGCGGAAGTAGCCGGAGTCTTGCATCCCGGCCGGCTCGAACACTTCCTGCTCCACATAGTCGCGGAATCGCATGCCCGAGACGCGTTCAACGATCAACCCGAGCAGAATATAACCGGAATTGTTGTACGCGAAGCGTTCGCCCGGCTTGAACTTCATCGGCTGATCGGCGAACAGCGGCAGGAAATGTTCGACTTCCGTCATGCCGTACACCGGACGTTCCCGCCACAACTCTTCGAAGTCGTCCATGACTTCTTCGTCGAAATAATCCGGTACGCCCGAACTATGGGTCAACAGATGATGCACCGTGATCGCAGGATCGAACCGCGGAAACGCTCGGCCCGTTCCTTCCGACAACGTCGTATCGAAACTCAGTTTGCCCTGCTCGACCAATCGGCAGATCGCGACCGCGGTAAACATCTTGCAGCCCGATGCGATGCCGAAACGGGTATCCGCCTTGTTCTCCGAACGTTCGCTCCGATTGGCGAATCCGTAAGCGGCCTCGCCGATTTCCGCGCCGTTTCCGATCCGCGCGACGCCGGAAAACGGAACCTGTCCTTCGTCTCCTGCTTCGTATGCCGCCACGCTTCGCTTGATCGTTTCCGCGGCCGCTGCAAGCGACGACGATCGGCTCGCCGCATCCGTCCGCGGCGTCATGCCGATCCCGCCGTCTTTTTCTTTGCTCGAATTCATGTCTTCGATCCCTCTCTTTCTTTCCAGAACACGTCCGCCGCTTCAGCCCAACCTATGCCGTTATGTTACCGGAAACGCTCGGAACAGGATGAACCGTTCTTGCGCTCTCTCTGTCTATTCGCGGTTCGAGTTTCCCGGCGGTTGATTTCTGCCCGCAAAGTATCGCGCCCGTCCATTGAGCCGTTCCGAGCGGGCAGAGATAATAGATTCAGGAGGCGGTACACATGAATTCATTGAACTTTTCCACCAACATCGTCAGCTTGAGACACCGGAAAAAAATCACGCAGGAGCAGTTGGCCGATTTTATCGGCGTGACCAAAGCGTCCGTGTCCAAATGGGAAAACAAACAAAGCATGCCCGACATCTTGATCCTGCCTGTTCTGGCAGCTTTCTTCGACGTGACGATCGACGAACTGCTCGGGTACGAGCCGCAGCTCAGCCGGGAACAAATTCAGAAGATTTACCGCGATCTGGCGGCCGATTTCGCGAGACTTCCGTTCGAAGAAGTCATGGAACATACGCGGGAATTGATCAAAAAATATTATTCCTGCTATCCGTTCCTGCTCCAAGTGTGCGTGCTGTGGCTGAACCATTTCATGCTCGCGGAAGGACGGGAACGTCAAACGGAGATCTTAAGCTCGCTGTCCGAATTGTGCGGGCGGATCATCGAGGATTGCCGCGATATCAGCCTCTGCAACGACGCCGTCATCCTGCGCGCTTCCGTCGATATGCATCTCGGCAAAACGCTGGAAGTCGTCGAAACGCTGGAAGACATACTGAGTCCGCTGCGTTTATCCAATCAAAGCGACTCGCTATTGATTCAAGCTTACCGGATCGCGGGACAGACGGACAAAGCGAACAGCTTTACGCAAATCAGCATGTTCACCAGTCTGCTGTCGCTGGTAAGCGGCGCGACGCAGCATATCGCTATTCACGACGCCGAACTCGACGTCTGCGAAGAAACGATGCGCCGCACGGATCAGGTCATGGACGCTTACCGGCTGGAGAGCCTGCATCCCAACGTATCGGCCTTGTTCAATCTGCAAAGCGCGATCGTATACGCGACGCACGGCAAAAAAGACGAAACGCTGAACCGGCTCGCCCGCTACGCGTCCTGCGTCGCCAAACTGTCGGATCAAGAACCGATTATGCTCAAAGGCGATCGTTATTTCGATGCGATCGAATCGTGGTTCGAACAATACGAGCTGGGCAGCGGCGCGCCGAGAGACAAAAAAGTCGTCATGGACAGCGCGCTGCAAGCTTTGTCCCATCCGGCATTCGCCGCGCTGCAAGAAGACGAGAGCTTTCTCCGCATTCGCCGGAGCTTGACGGAAAGGAGCCGGACATGAACTTCGATTTCGATCTAAGCGATCTGCATGAATTTCTGCCGTTCTTGATTCCGCTGTTCGCGGTGCAGCTTGCGCTGCTGGCGATCACGCTTCGGCATATTCTGACGCACCGCACTTATAGACGCGGCAGCCGGACGCTCTGGGTGGTTGTTGCGGTCGTCGGGATGAACTTCATCGGGCCGATTCTGTATTTTCTGCTGGGGAGGGAAGAAGCTTGAACGATACGCTGATCTTGTCGAAAGTGTCCAAATCGTTCGGCGGCCGAACCGTCGTCGAAGGCGTGAGTTTCTCGGTAAGCCCGCAGACGTTGTTCGGATTCATCGGGCAGAACGGCGCGGGCAAAACGACCACGATGAAAATGATTTTGGGACTGCTGCCCGCGGATCACGGAGAAATTCGGGTGAACGGAGAAAAGGTTTCTTTCGGGCAGACGCCTACCAACCGCCATATCGGCTATCTGCCCGACGTGCCGGAGTTCTACGGATCTATGACCGCTCGCGAATATTTGGCGTTATGCGGGCGAATCACCGGGATGAATGCCGCGCAGATCGAACGCAAATCCGCGGAACTGCTGCATCTCGTCGGGCTGGAAAAAGCCGCATCGCGGATACGGGGCTTCTCGCGAGGCATGAAGCAGCGGCTCGGCATCGCGCAGGCGCTGCTGAACGATCCTTCGCTGCTGATCTGCGACGAACCGACTTCCGCTCTCGATCCGCTCGGACGCAAAGAAATTCTGGAGCTGTTGACGCTTGCCAAACAACGGACCGCGATCTTGTTCTCGTCGCATATTCTTTCGGACGTCGAGCGCGTCTGCGACGAGTTGGTCCTGCTGCATCAAGGCAAGATCGTCCGCAGCGGCACGCTTGAACAAGTCAAATCGGCCGGACGCGATCGGATCGATACGCTGGAAGTCGAATTCCGTTCGGCGGAAGAACTGGCCCGGTTCCGAACGCATTTTCCTCGCAGCCGGATCGAAACGCCTTTTACGGCACGGATCGAAGAATCGGACGAAGACGGAATACTGGATATCATGCGGATTCTGGCGGAACACCAACTGCCTGCCAAACGGATCGAGAAGCTCGAACCGAGTCTGGAAGAACTTTTCGCGGAAACGGTGCACGGATGAGAACATTGACCGCTTTTATGCACAAAGAATGGATCGAGTCGGTACGCACGGGGAAAATAACGCTGCTTGCCCTGTTGTTCGTCGTGTTCGGCATTATGAATCCGGCAGCCGCCAAATTGACGCCTTGGCTGCTGAAACAGATGGCGTCCGGCATGGCGGAAACCGGATTGTCCGTCTCCGAAGTGCGGATCGACGCGTTGACTTCATGGGCGCAGTTCTACAAAAACATGCCGATGGCGCTTCTGATCTTCGCGTTGGCATTCAGCGGCGTTCTGACGAGCGAATACGCGAAAGGCACGCTGATTCCGATCGTCGCCAAGGGAATGAGCCGACGGAACATTCTCGCTTCGAAAGGGCTGATGACCGCCGCTTATTGGACGGTCGGCTTTTGGACCAGCTACGGCATCACGTACGGATATAACGCGTTTTTTTGGGATAACGGAGCGGCGGCCCATTTAACTTTTACCGCATTCGGCTTGTACGCGTTCGGCCTTTGGCTGATCTCGCTTCTTCTGCTGTTCTCGACTTTAGCCGATTCCGGATCCGGCGTCATTCTGGGAACGGTCCTGCTGCTTGCCGCGGTCTATCTGTTGGGCCTGCTGCCGACGCTGCAGGATTACGCGCCCGTCCGGCTGCTCGAAACGGCGAAGCTTGCGGCCGGAAGCGGAGCTCCTTCGGATTATGCGGCGGCGCTGGCGGTCGCGGCTGTCTGGATCGCGGCGAATATCGGGATCGCCGCGCTTCGATTCGACCGCAAAAAAATATAGACCGCGGCAGGCGCTTCAAGCGCTTATGCCGCGGTCTTTTTTTCGGAGCAAGCTCGGATTCGCCGGTTCGGCTTAAGTCTCGTTCAGCCGTTTGCGCCGCGCTTAGGCAGCAGCGGCTTCGTCTCGTCGGCCAAACCGATCAACGCGAGCATCGTCAGCAGAATCTTCTGCACGCCGAGATGCGCGTTCGTCGGATCGTAATATTCGTTCAGCGTATGCGCTCCGCCGAAATCGCCGCCTCCGCCGAGCGTGACGGCCGGAATGCCCAGATGAATCGGAATATTGGAGTCCGTGCTGCTTGCCCCTTCCAGAATCGGACGGAACCCCATCGCCAGTCCGGAAGCGGCGGCCGCCTGCACGATCAGGCTTCCCGGCTCCTGCGAACCGGCCGGCCGATCGCCGACCCGTTCCATCCGTACTTTGATCGCATCGCTGCGGCGCCAACGAGCGTTTTCTTTTTCGGCGGCCCTGCGGAACAAACGCAGCGCTTCGGTCTCCAACTTTTCCAATTCCGCCTGCGAAGTGGAACGCATGTCGATAACGGCTTCCGCCGTCTCGGCGATCGTATTCACCGAAGTTCCTCCGCCGATCAGACCCACGTTGAAGGTCGTTTTCGGATCGCGGGGCACTTCCAGATCCGCGAATTCGGCGATCGCGCGTCCCAGCGCATGGATCGGACTCGGCGTTCCGAAACTGCCGAAGCTGTGTCCGCCGGGACCTTCGAACGTGATCTTATAGCGCTTGCTGCCCGCGGCCAAATAGGTGATCCGATCGGGAGTCCCCGGTTCGATCGAGATAAAACCGTCGATATCGTCGCGCCGCGCGAACAGCGCTTTGACGCCGCGCAGATCGCCGAGTCCTTCTTCGCCTACCGTCGCGCCGACGATCAGATCGCCTTGGGTTTGAATATTCGCTTCGTTCAGCGCGCGCAGAAGAGTCAGCACCGAGGCCAGTCCCCGCCCATCGTCGGAAATGCCCGGCGCGTACACCCGGCTGCCTTCGCGGCGCGCTTTGACGTTCGTGCCTCGCGGAAACACCGTGTCGAGATGCGCGCAGACGACCAGACGCGGCCCGCCGCCCCGGCCCGGCCGTATCCCGAATACGTTGCCGGCTTCGTCGGTCGCGATGTCGCGGACCCCCAGACCGGACAATTTGCGGGCAAACGCTTTGCCTTTTTCTTCTTCTTCGAACGTCGGCGCTTCGATCTCCGTCAGCTCGATTTGTTCTTCGGTCGTCCGATCGTTGTCGGCTTCGAGAAAATCGAAAGCCCGGCGAACGGCGGCGTGTTCGATCAATGCATGCGCGGCCGCGGTTACGGCTTCGGATACGCTGACTTTGGGCGCTCCGGCGGTTTCGGTCATAGGGGGTTCCTCCTCGGAATAAGGGTTAAGTCGGCCCGGCCCGGATCGTCCGCAAGAACGGCACGGTCCGGCAGAGCTCTGCTTCTTTAGCCTAACAGTCGGGACGCCGATCGCGCAAAATGACGCCGAACGTCAGGTTGCATGATCCAGTCCCCAATTGCACATCGCATCCAGTATCGGCATCAACGTCCGGCCTCTGGCCGTCAAAGCGTACTCGACCCGGGGAGGGGTCTCCGCGAACGCTTCGCGGCTTACGATTCCGGCAGCTTCGAGTTCTTTGAGTTGGCTGCTCAACATCTTGTGCGTGATGCCCGGCAAGCTTCGTTTGAGTTCTCCGTAACGCTGCGATTTTTCGCAGACCAGCCGGTAAATGATTCGCATTTTCCATTTGCCGCCGATCAACGACAACGTATATTCGAACGGATTGTCGTTCCGATCCTGCGCTTCGCCCGCCTGCTGCATGGTCCTCGCTCTCCTTTCGGTGCGTATCGCACTTTATTGTGCATACTGCCGGTTTCGCCGATCGGGTTCTATAATCGATTGTAACGGACTCGCGAGCCGCTCACCAGAGGAGGACTGCATATGTTGTTTACGCCGATCGAAATCGGAAATCTGCTGCTCAAAAATCGGATCATGATGGCGCCCATGGCGACGGGGTTCGCTGCCGAAGACGGCATGCTTCGGGACGAGCATCTCGTGCATTACGCGTCCCGCGCGGTCGGTCAAGCCGGCCTGGTCATGCTCGAATCGACCGCGATCTCCCGGCCGGGCAGAGGCATCCCCGCCAATCTGGGCTTGTGGGACGACGCCCAGATCGAAGCGATGCGGCAATTGAACGTCCTGCTGCATCGTATGGGTTCGAAAAGCGGCATCCAGCTCTGGCATGCCGGACGCAAAAAAGAAAACGACTCCCCGGAAGAACCGGCCCTGTCCGCGTCCGGTCTCGCTTACGAAGGCCGCCCCCGGCAAGCCATGAACGAAACGGAGATCGCCGAAGTCGTCGATTCGTTCGCGGCGGCGGCCCGGCGGGCCCGAGCCGCCGGATTCGACGCGATCGAGCTGCACGCCGCGCACGGATTTCTGATCAACGAATTTCTGTCGCCGCTGACCAATCGACGGACCGATCGGTACGGCGGAAGCCGGCGCAGCCGTTATCGGCTGCTGGGCGAGATCGTCGAAGCCGTCCGAGCGGTCTGGACAGGCGCGCTGTTCGTGCGGATCTCGGCGGAAGAATATCATCCCGAAGGCAATCATGTCGAAGACCACGTCCATTATGCGCGCTGGATGAAACAGCAAGGCGTCGATCTGATCGATTGCAGCAGCGGCGGCGTGCTGCCGGAAGCCCCGCCGGTCTATCCCGGCTATCAGGTGCCCTACGCGGAAACGATCCGCCGAGCGGCCGGGATGCCTACCGCGGCCGTCGGCTTGATCGAGACCGGCAAACAAGCCGAAGAGATCTTGCGCAACGGTCGCGCGGATCTGGTCGCGATCGGACGCGGCCTGCTGCGCAATCCGTTCTGGACCGTCGAAGCGGCCCGAAGCTTGAATATCGAACTCGAGATTCCTCGCGCGTACCGTACCGCTTGGCGAGCCTGATGACGATCCGCTGCCGCTCTGCCGGCCGCGCAAGCAGGTCGCTCAGGCCGCGCCGCAGAGCTTGAGCGCCGAACCGGGATTCGGCAATGATAAACAGGCGAACGGACTCGCTCCGTTCGCCTGTTCGCTTACGCTTCGTAACGCTTTTTCAGCCGGGCGAATCGGCGATTCTTTTCTTGCACGCCGGCGAATCCCCACACGACGCTGAACATGATCAACAGCGCCGCCGTTCCGGCGCGCAGGCCCGGCGTCAGTTCGGTCAGCATCTGCCGGGGCGAAATGCCGGTCAACATGATTCCCGACGCGACGATCGCGATCAGCAGAATCAGCGATTTGACCGATTCGGCCAACAAAGTTCCCCATTTTCCCGTCTGCGTTTTGCGCGACCAGCGGCGGTAGAAGCGCTCGTCGCTCGGTTTGCCGGCTGTCAGCCGAAAGCCTGCCCAGATTGCCGCCGCAGCCACCACCGCGTAATAGATCCCCGGATGCCCTACCGCAATCTTGAGCGGCAGCAGCAGCAGAACCGCGATCAGCCCTACGGCCGTCGCGATCCGCGTCGTTTTGTCGAATTCCATGATTCCCGTTCCTTTCCGACTTTTCTTGATCGAATCGCTTATATGCCCTAACCCTAGCATACCCCCGGCCAAAACGGAACGGAAACCGTCCAACGCGATTCCGCCCGAACGCTTGCTTCGTCGAAACGTTTGCCTTTATAATCAAACGTTAAAAAGGAAAAAAGAGGTGGGTACTCATGACCAACGAACTCTTGGACGCGCTCAAACTGCTCAAACAAAAACAATGGATCGACCTGACCCACGCGTTCGGCCCGGATTCCCCGCATTTCGCCGCTTTCGCGGCCGCCGAATTCGAGACGCTGTTCACGCATGACGACGGCTTCTTCGCTCAGCGGTTCAGTTTCCCCGGCCAATACGGCACGCATCTCGACGCGCCGATCCATTTCGTGCGGGATGCCCGTTATCTCGACGAATTGGATCTGAAAGAGTTGGTCCTGCCGCTCGTCGTGATCGACAAATCGCGGGAAGCCGCGGCAGATCCCGATTATTCCCTGTCCGTCGCCGACATCGAAGCTTTCGAAGCCGAGCACGGCGAGATCGAAGCCGGCTGCTTCGTCGCGCTGCGCACCGATTGGAGCAAGCGTTGGCCGAGTCAGGAGAAATTCGAAAACAAAGACGCCGAAGGCCGCAACCATGCGCCGGGTTGGTCGATGGAAGCGTTGAAGTTTCTGTTCGGCGAACGCCGGATTCAAGCGGTCGGGCACGAGACGTTCGATACCGATTCGGCGGCGGATTATACGAAGAACGGCGCGCTGCTCGGCGAATATTACGTACTCGAGCAGGACGCCTATCAAGTAGAGCTGCTGAAGAATCTCGATCAGGTACCGCCCAAAGGTGCCGTGATTTTCAACCTCGTGCCCAAAGCGGAAAAAGCGTCGGGCTTCCCGGTCCGGTCGTTCGCGATTCTGCCTTGAGCAGGCTGTCGGGACACGAACTCTGCCGCAGCAGCGCCGAATCCGGACTTCGATGATTTAAACCCTATCTTCGACTGCGCGCGACAAAAAAGCAGCCGTTCGTCTCGACGGACGCGGCTGCTTTTTGCTGTTTTTCGGCCGGTCGGCCGCTTTTGCGTTCGATCCGGCGGTTCGTCAGCGGACGATGCCGATCACGAATCCGTCGTAGCCTTTGCCGCCGACCGTTTGCAGCGCCGTCGCTTCGATGCGCGGTTCGTTCTCGAGCAGATCGAAGAATCGGCGTACGCCCTGTACCCGCTCGTCTTCGCTGGTTTCGTCGATCACTTCTCCGCCTCGGACGATATTGTCGCCCACGATGACGGTTCCCGGGTTCGACAGTTTCAGCGCGGCTTGCAGATACGCCGGATTGTTCGGTTTGTCGGCATCGATAAAAATGAAATCGAACGGCTCGGCGCTTTCCGCGATCAGCGCCTCCAACTGCTCGCGGGCTTCGCCGACGCGAATCTCCACGAGCCCGTCTTCGATCCCCGCGCCGCGCAGATTGCCGCGCGCGACTTCGGCATGCAGCGGCTCCAGTTCCAGCGTGACCAACCGGCCGCCTTCCGGCAGAGCGCGAGCCATCCAGATCGTGCTGTAGCCGCCGAGCGTGCCGATCTCCAGCACGCGCCGCGCTCCGTTCATGCGAACGAGCAGCTGCAGCAGCTTGCCTTGAAGCGGCGAGACGTCGTAAGCGGGAAGTCCGGCGGCTTCGTTCGTTTCGAGCGCTTGCGTCAATGCAGCGTCTTCCGGAATCAGCCGCTGCTCCAGATAACGGTCGACTTTCGCCCAAGTATGCGGACGTTCTTGCGGATTGAGGTTTTCGGTCATCAGAATCACGTTCCTCTCGTAGGGAAGATTTTCGATCAGGGAAGCGGCCGGAATTCGAAGCGGCGTTCCCCTTGCACCTTCAGTGTAGACGAAAATCAAAGATAAATATAATATATCTTCATCTCATAATCATAAATAAAAAGTATGAATGAATCGGAGGAACAGCATGATGAATTTGCACGCGCTGCGCTTATTTTACGAGACGGCTTCGCTGGGCAGCGTGACGCGCGCTTCGGAGAAACTCAACATCAGCCAGCCCGCGATCACGGCGCAGATCAAGAAGTTCGAGCAGGAACTGGCGCTTCCGCTGCTGCGCCGCGAAGGGCGCGGCATCGCTTTGACCGAAGCCGGCCGCGAAATGCATCGGTTGGCGGGCCGCCTGTTCGCGGCCGAGCGCCGCATCGAAGACTTCGCCGCGTCTTATGCGAGCGGCGAAGAAGGCAGCGTGAACATCGCCGCCACCTACCTGCCGGCGAACTTCCTGCTGCCGGGCTGGATCGCCGCCTTTAAGCGGCGGCACGAGCAGGTCGAGCTGTCGGTCACGACGACCCATGCGGGCGGCGCTTTGCAGCGCCTGCTCGACCTCAAGGCGGATCTCGCCGTCTACGGCGGCCAGCCCGAACGCCATTCGGACGAGATCGAGGCCGAAGAGCTGTTCCGCGACGAACTGTGGTTCGTCGTCGCGCCGGAGCACCGCTGCGCGAACCGCGTCGTCTCGCTCGCCGAGATGATGCGGGAGCCGTTCGTCATGCGCGGCGAAGGCAGCTCGACCCGCGAGCGGCTGTTCGCGCTGTGCCGCACGCACGGGCTGCCCACGCCCCGCGTGGCGCTGGCGTTCAGCGGCCTGCCCGAAGCGATCCGCGCGGTGGTCGCGGGCTACGGCGCGAACTTCGTCTCGTCGCTCGTGGTCCGCGATCAGGTCGCGCGGGGGGAGCTCTGCCGCGTCTTCGTCGAAGACGCCGCTTTGCAGAACGTGATCGCCGTCTGCACCCGGCGCGGCGAAGCGCTGTCCCCGGCGGCCGCGAATCTGCTGGAGCTGATCCGCAGCTTCAAGAGCGGCGCAGCCGAATAAGACCGGAGCGGCCGGCCGATTCCGCGCCGCGCGCGATGTCGGTCCGGACAGGCTCCGGTCTGTTTTATGCTATGCTTGTTTTATTCTTTCGCATGCGACCTCTTATCCTTTGATCAGCGTATGCTCCGTTCCTTCGTTCGCTTCGAGAGCGGGCAGCTCCGAAGGTTCCCCTTTCAAATACTTGTCGAAAAAGGCGGCCGCATAAGATTCGATGACCCGGTGAGCGCCGAGCGCGTCCAGACCGGACGCCGCGGACAGCAGCGGCGAATACAGCGGAGCGTCGGAAAAGCTCGTATGGTCGGCATGGCGCAGCGTCAGCACGTAATTGCCGCCTTCCGCCGCCCGGGCCTGCCGCTTCAACAGTTCGCCCACGGTCGCTTCGTACTGCTCCCGGGAAGCGCCGATCGCGGCCAACTGCTCCTCGCTCATGGCGTCCGGAGCGAACGTGCCGTCCGCGCGGATCAGCATGAACGGTCGGCCGATGCCTTCCGGCGCGCGCAGCGATCCGTAGAACCCACCGTCCATATCGATACCCGCCCGAAGCCGTTCGTCGCCCAAAAGCATCTGTACCGCGGCCGCTCCGCCCAGAGAATAACCGACGATGCCGGCGCGTTCAAGATCCAGACTCCCCGCGAACATGCCGGCCGCTTCGCCGGTATTTGCTTTCGTAGACGTTCCCCCCGAATCCGCGACTTCTTCCAGCTTATCCAGAACGAACTTGACGTCCGGTACCCAGACTTCGTCGGCCAACCGGTCGAATGCGCCGTTATCCAGCGTCTGTCCGGCATCCGCATAAAACGGCATGATCGTCCCGTCCGGAAAAACGGTCGTATTCGTTCCTCCGGCATGTTCGATGCCGACCACGATATACCCGCGCGAAGCCAGCTGTTCGGTCAGAAACGTACTTTGCCCGCTCCAGCCGCGGTTGCCGTGCGAATAGATCACGACCGGATACTTCGGTTTCTCCGCCGACAGCGGAGCGTCCGGAATCGAACGGCTTCGTACCAGCCGCATGCTGTCGAACAGCAGCGCCGGAATGTTTTCGCTGCGTCCCAACGCTTCCGCGAATGCTCGCGGATGCTCCAGATAAGGCGCGGGCTTGTCCGAAGCCTTCGCGTCCGCCGGATACCAGAACTGTACGAGCAGTTCTCTTCGCTTCCCGGAAGACTGCGCATGCACCTGCGGTCGCGACTCGTCCGTCCAAGCGTAGGTGACCGTTCCGACTCGGTAAGGCCCTTCGAGCGGCTCGAACTTGAATACCGGCAGCGCGATCGGCAGCATGACCGCCGCCGATCCGTACAACAGCGCTGCCGCTCCGGCCGCGATTCGGATGCCCGGGCGATGCCTACCTGCCTTTTCCTGCCTTTCTGTTCGCCTGCTGCGCAGCAGCAGAACGGCAGGCAGCAGCGTCAGCGCGTACAACGGAATCATCTCCCATCTTGCGCCTTCGACGACCAGATGCACGATCAGCAGCCCCGCCGACACCGCAAAAGCGGCAGCCGATCTTCTTCTACGCTTCAACGCGCCTCGACAGGCAAAGATCAGAATCGCAAGATTCGCTACAGCCAGCCAGATTTCCGTATTTCTCAAACGTCTACCTCTTCTCTTTTTATTTAACACATTCGTATTATAAAACGGTGCGCTAAATAATACAACTGTACTAAAAAATAAGGTAGGCGTGTCGACGAAAGGAGGACGACGTGAAGCTCGATCCGGAAGATTCGCCGCGGGAACGGTACCGGTAGTCCCGGTACCTTCGCGGCATGCGCAAACCTGCTCGATTAGGGTATAGTAAGAAAGGGACCGCCACCGAAAGGAGGTGAATTCCTGATGAATACGATTCATATGCTGATCGGCATTCCCGGCAGCGGCAAAAGCGTGCACGCGCGAAGACTGGAAAAAGAAACGCGCGGCGTCATCGTCTCCAGCGATGCCATACGATTACGTCTGTTCGGCGGCGAGTCCAAGCAAAAAAACACCTACGTCATTTTCGACGAGGCATTTCGCGAAATCGGACAAGCGCTAGCCGGCGGACGCGACGTGATCTTCGACGCGACGAACGTGGACCGCGATCGGCGGAGCAAGTTCCTGAAACGGTTCGCCGATTACCCGGTCGAAGCCTATTTCTTCGATACGCCGTACGAAACGGCGCAGCGGCGGATCGCGGGCCGCAAACGCAAGTTGGACGACAAGATTCTGTCCAAATACGCGAAGAATCTGCAATTTCCGCTGCTCGGCGAAGGGTTCTCGGCGGTGCATCTGGTACACGCGCAGTCCGATGAAACGGCAAACGGCTTTTCTTCGGACGATCGCGGCCGTTCGGCCGACCGGCTCGAATCCGCCGACATCGAAACGCTGCTGCGCGCGCAGGCCGGACACGACGAGCTGTTCGCCTGCCTTTCCCGTCACCCGCTGTTCGCGCAAATGCTCGGCTACGATCAAGGCAACCCGTTCCACAGCCGAACGTTGTCGCAGCACACGTACGCGGTGCTCGAATACGTGAACGCTTTTTACGAAGAAGAAGACCGCCTCGCCATGCAGTGGACGGCTCTGCTGCACGATATCGGCAAGCCTTTCTGCAAAGTGTGGAAAGAAAACCGCGGCTACTTCTCTTACTTCGGACACGAGCACGTATCGGCGTCGATCGCCTGCCATCTGTTGACCGAACTCGGTTACCCGGAAGCATTCGCGTCGGACGTGGCAAGCCGCACGGAGCTGCACATGGAGATTCTGCACGGCAAAGACGCGGGCGCGTCGAACGTCTATCACTTGATGGGCGGCGAGATGCTGGCGAAGATGTACTTTTTTGCTCAAGCCGACGAATACGGGAAATAAGAAGACCGAATCAGTACGCGAAGATCGGATCGGAAAGGATTCAACGAGGTGATTCCATGAAAATCAAATATCCCAAAACGATGCATCTGCCCTGGTCGCGCAGCTACACGGACGACGACAAGATTCTGAGGGACACGAAGCATTTCGAAGGACGGGAAGTCGTGGTCACGGAGAAAATGGACGGAGAAAACACGACCATGTATCCGGATCATATCCACGCCCGTTCGCTCGACAGCAAAGACCATTCGTCGAGACATTACGTCAAGACGCTGCACGGAGGCATCCGCTATCTGATTCCGGAAAACTGGCGGCTGTGCGGAGAAAACATGTATGCCGAACATTCGATTTATTACGACGCGCTTCCGGATTATTTCCTGCTGTTTTCCGTTTGGAACGAACGCAACGTCTGCTTGTCTTGGGACGATACGGAGCAGTTGGCGCAGGAACTCGGCATCAAGACCGTGCCGGTCCTTTATCGGGGCGTCTGGGACGAGAAAGCCGTCAAAGCTTGTTACACGCGCATCTCCGAATGCGGCGGCGAGCAGGAAGGTTACGTGGTGCGTCTGGCCGATTCGTTCGCCTATGACGAGTTCAAACGCAGCCTCGCCAAATTCGTGCGTCAGAACCATGTTCAGACCGACGATCATTGGCTCAGCAAGCCGGTGAATCCGAATCGATTGAAGTCTTCCGAACGCTAGAAAACAAATAAGCCCATTCATCGCCGAATGGACTCGAAAGGAACGATGATCATGTAATCCGCAGCGAAAGTCCCGAATTCACGAAAATCTATATTTTTCTTCGTTACATCACCCGAATCCGATTGGCTCCCGCCAACCCTCTGAGTTCCAACTGCAGGCGATCTTTCTGATCTTCCGGCACGTTCAACTCCACTCCGTAGTAATCCCGTCCGTTCTCCTGTTTGTTCCAACGAAGCTGACCTTCGAAATGCAGCGGTTCCTCGTTCAATACGAAATCGAGCGCGACGCAGATCCGATTATGCCCGACCGGAATTTCCAGCGGCAGCGAGACTAGACAGCCCGAGCGGCTGATGTCGTGCATGTAAGCCTGCACCGGCTTGCGCGGCGCGGTCGTGAAATTCAAGCTGACGATATACAACTCGAACGCGATCGGTTCATCCAATACATAACGAAACGGCGATTTTCTTCGATTTCCCGCCATGATGCGCCTCCTCCATATTCTGTCAAACCTATTTTTTCTTATATTCGGCTCGCTCGCTTGGAAAGTGAAGAGATTCTCAAGCAAGCCGGCAAAATCTCGACGAAAGTCCCTCTTTCGGGCGTCGTTTTTCGGGCAAAAAAAGAACGCCGGGACCATCGGCCCAAACGTTCTGCGCATGCCGATCGGCGCACGCAAAAAGAGAGCCTGACGGCTCCCTTGTCGTTAATGCGCCATTCAACATTTGCTTCGGATCTGCTCCCGGTACTCCGACGGCGTGCAGCCGATTTTCTTGCGGAACACCTGCGAGAAATGCCGCACGTCCGGATAGCCGACCCGCTCGGCGATATCGCCGACCTTGAGTTCGGACTCGCCGAGCATCTCCATCGCCCGGTCCAAGCGGATCTGGGTGATATACTCTTTGAATCCCTGCCCGGTCTTCTGCTTGAACAATTGGCTGAAGTAGGCCGGGTTCAGATAGACGACAGAAGCCACTTTCTCGAGCGACAATTCCGCGCCGTAGCGCGCCTTTATGTACTGCAGCGCCACTTCGACCGCCTGCTCGCCGCCGCTCGCGTAATGGTCGTAGACCTGATATTCCGACGATTCGCGCATCCGCTGCACTTCGCCGGGCACTTTCGACGGGTCTTCGATTTTGGCGGACAGCAGCAGTTGGAACGGCTTTTTCAAGTAACGTTTGAGATAATTGCGCAGTTCTTCGTTGAGCGAAGACAAGCTTTTGCCCGGAGCCAGCTTCACCAGGCCGAGCAGGCTTTTGGCGTCGATGCTCGCCACGAAGCCGCCGCCCGCCGAAGCGATCAGCTCGTTCATGACGTTTTCCACGATAAAATGCTCCAGCTTGGTGTCGCCGTCGCTCTCCACGTGCACCATCAGCAGATGGAAATCCGGGTACGCCTCGGTAAAAGAAGCCAAGTCGATGCCGCCCAGATCCAGCCCCGACGCCCAACGGGCGAACACGGCTTCGCGCAGGAAACGCAGATTCTGCTTCAGCAGTTGATTTTCTTTCGCCCGAACGTTGCTCTCCGCCACTTCTTCGCTCATTTTCTTGACGAGTTCGACCAAGATGTCTTTGCCGATCGGCTTCAGCAGATAATCGCGCGCGCCCAGCCGAACCGCTTTCTTGGCATATTCGAATTCCGAGTAAGCCGAGATCACGACCCATTTGGCGTCCGGATGCAGCGAACGCGAGACTTCCATCAGTTCCAGCCCGTTCATGCCCGGCATTAACACGTCGGTCAGCACGAGGTCGATCATCTCGCCTTTGAGCCGCTCCACCGCATCGATCGGCCCTTCGGCCAGAATGACGCGGTGCTGGGGAAAAGAGCGCTCGATCGTGCGTTGAATCCCGCTGCGGATAATCGGTTCGTCGTCGACGACGAGTATGTTCACGTCAATCCCTCCTCGTCGGGCAGCGGGAAGGTCACGCGAACCTTCGTGCCGGTGCCCGGTATGCTGTGGATGGTCAATCCGTACGCTTCTCCGTACAGCAGGCGGATACGCCGCTGCACGTTCAGCAGTCCGATTCCGGTCCGCCCGCCTTCCGATAACATTTCGGCCGCCTGCGGATAATCCAGCAGCCGTCTCAAGCGGAACAAGGTCCATTCGTCGATGCCCGCCCCGTCGTCTTCGACCACGATATGCAGACGGTCTTCTTCCGCTTGGGAATAGATGCGCAGCGTGCCGCCTTCGCGCAGCGGTTCAAGTCCGTATTTGACGGCATTTTCGACGATCGGCTGCAAAATCATCTTCGGCACGGGCGCGTCCAACCATTTCTCTTCCACGTCGATCTGCGTCAGCACGCGGCGGCCCAGCCGGGTCTCGATAATGGTCAGATACGACTTGAGCTGTTCCAGCTCGAGCCGCAAACGAACCTTCGCCCCTTCTTCCCAATCGCTGCTGTAACGGAACATTTTGGACAACGATAAAATGACCCCTTCGAGCCGATCGTCGCCGCCGCGTTCGTCCAGCATCCAATAGATCATATCGAGCGTGTTGAACAGAAAATGCGGATTGACCTGCGATTGCAGCGCTTGAAGCTGCGCGTTCTTCTCGCTGATCGACGCCTGCTTGATGCCTTCGATCAGCCCGTCCATCTCCCGCACCATGCGATTGAACGAACCGACCAGCACGTTGATCTCTTCGTAGGACTCGATATGCACCTGACCTTTGAAGTTGCCGGTCTCCACCTGCTTCATCTCGCGCACCAGCCGCTTGAACGGCAGCGAGAACGAACGCGAGACGATCGTCGACAGAATCGTCGCCGCGACGATCAGCGCGACGATGACCGTCATCAGAAACTGCTGCGTCTCCCGCAGTTCCAGCTTGAGGTCGCTCTGCGGCGAAGCGCGCAGAATGGTCCATCCGTTCTTCTCGACCTGCCCGGCGGTCAGCAGCCAATCGCCGCTCTCGCGGGCTTGAATATCGCCGGGGCGAAGCGCGCCCGGCCAATCGACAGGCACCGAAGCCCAAGCTTCCGGCTCCGAACCGGTGCGGATAATCTCGTGGCCCGAGCCGTCGCGAATCTCCACCTGCGTATTCTCGCCCAGACTGGCGTTGGACACGGCCGACGTGATCGCGTCCGCTTCGACTTCGATCAGCACGTAGCCGACCGACTTCAGTTCTTCCAGCTCGAACACCTGACGTCCGAACGCGAACACCGGACGATCCGTCCAGCCGCTCATCAGCGATTCCGGATACACGCCGAGCCAGCGGATATCGCCCTGCGAACGCTTCAACTCCATGAACCAAGCTTTGTCGGGATACGTCTGGATCGACGCTCCCGTGGAACGCACGAAGCTGTACACTTTGCCTTTGTCGCCTAAGATATGAATGCCGACGATATCGCTTCGCGAATAGAAAATGGCGCCCAGAATATCGGTGATCCGCCGCTCCGCTTGAATCTGCGCGTTGGACCCCGAAGACGGATACGACTGGCTGAGCAGCCGCATCAGTTCGCCGTTGCTGTTCAGCGTCTTGGTGACGCTGTCGTAGCCGTCGAGCAGCTGCTCGAACAAAGCGACGGTCTGGGACATGTTTTTTTCGGCCAGGGCTCCCACTTGATCCCGAACCTGCTCGGTCGCCCGCTGATAATAGACGAGGCTGACGATCAGCAGAAGACCGAGCAGGCTGAACAGGAACACGGGAAACAGCCGGCCGTAGATCGTGTTTAGGCGTTTCGTTAAGCGTCTCATGACTCCATCTTAACCCTTAACCGCACCTGCTACCATGCCTTTGGTAATTTTTTCAGCAAGCAGGAAGTACACGACGATAACCGGCAGCGCGGCAAGGACCAAGAACGCGCCGATCGCGCCGTAGTTGACCGAATATTGGCTGACGAAACTGTATACGCCGAACGGCAGCGTCTTGAGTTTTTCCGAAGAAATGAACGTCGCGGCCAAGATGTATTCGTTCCAGACGTTGATGAAAGTCAGGATGCAGACGGTCATCATCGGCGGAATGGATACCGGCAGAATGACGCTGCGGAAGATGCGGAACGCGCCCGCGCCGTCCATGATCGCGGATTCTTCGATCTCGTGCGGGATGCTTCGCAGGAAGCCGCTCAAGATGAACACGGCGATCGGCATCTGGAACGCCATATAAGGCAGGATCAGCGCCAGATGGGTATCGAGAATGTGCAGGTTCTTGAAGATGATCATCAGCGGCAGCAAGGTGCCCTGCATCGGGATCATCATGCCGAGCAGGAACAGCAGCATGACGAGTTGACCGTATTTCCAACGGAACCGCGTGATGGCGAATGCCGCCAGCGAGGACAACAGGATCACGCCGGCCATCGTGGTGATGGTCACGAACAAGCTGTTGCCGAGATAACGGAAATAGTTGCCGCCTTCGACGGCGCCTTGATAGTTGCTCCACTGCCACTGGGCCGGAAGAGCGAAGAAACTGCCCGACAGAATCTCCTCGTTCGTCTTGAGCGAGTAGATGAGCAGCCACAGCAGCGGATACAGCTGCGTGACGAGCAGGATGCCGAAGAAGACGAAAGCGATCACCGTCTTGAACGAGACTCGGCGGCCACGGACTTTAAGCGCGGGCTTGGAGCCCGCGGAACTTGCGAACTGGCTCATGGGCGCAGCCCCCTTTCCTTCATGATAAGAGGACGGCGGTTTAGGAATACCGCTTGTCCAGACGGTTGAACAGCGCGTTGATCAATACCGTGGCGATCAGGCACATGGCGATGAGCACGTTGGCGATGGCGCTTCCGTATCCGTATTTCATCGTGATGAACGACATGTTGTACATATGGCTTGCGAGCACTTCGGTCGCATGCGCGGGTCCGCCGCCGGTCATGACCATGATCAGGTCGAACGACTGGAGCGAGCCGATAAAGGACAGGACGATCGAGATCTTCAGGATCGGCAGCACCATCGGCAGCGTAATGTAACGGTCCGCCTTGAAGCCGTCGGCTCCGTCGATCTTGGCCGCCTCGTAGATTTCGCTCGGAATGTTCTGAATGCCGGTGAATTGGATCAGGATGTGATAACCGAGATACTGCCACAGCGAGACGAGAATGATCGAATAAATGGCGATCTTCGGTTCGGTCAACCACGAATGGGTCCAAGATTCCAAGCCGAGGCTGGTCAGAATCCCGTTGATCATGCCGCCCATCGAAGCCGGGTTGTAGATCGTTTTCCACAGTTGGCCGATGATGGCGACCGACAGGATGACCGGCAGGAAATAACTCGAGACCAAGAAATTCGGACGACGGACGAAACGGGTGATCAGAACCGCCACGAACAGCGCGATCGGAACTTGTACCAGCATGGAGAATCCGGCCAGCGTAAACGTCCGGCGCACGGACGGCCAGAACACGGAATCGTGCGTAAACATCTTGACGTAGTTGTGGAATCCGACGAAGGTCGATTTGCCGATGCCGTTCCAATCGAGCATGCCGCTGTAGAGCGAGACGAGGATCGGGACGAATACGAGACCGACATAGACGATCAAGCACGGCAGGATGAAGGCCGCGATCGTCCAGCGGGATACTTTTAATACATTCACGCGGAGTTCTCCTCCTTCAAGAGCGCCGCCGAAGAAGAGAAGGGACCCGCAGGTCCCTCCTTCTGTCGATTCGGCCTGCTCTTGTTATTTGTTGTCTTCGTAAGCCGCTTGCAGTTCTTTGGCTACTTCCGCCGGATCTTTCTGTTCCACGAACAGGCTTTGCGTACCCGACAGATGCGCTTGCGTCGTGCCCGGGTTCATCGTGTTGTCGAACGCCAAGTCGCCGCCTTTGACTTTTTTGAACAGATCCAGCACGTTCATCGCCATGTCGGAATAACCGGCCGCTTTGAAGTCGCCGTCCACGTTCTGCGCGATGCCGACTGCGCCTTTGGCTTCGAACGCTTCTTTCGGGAAGTTCAGCATGAAGTAGTTCAGGAAGTCTTTCGTTTCTTGCAGATGCTCGCTGTCTTTGGAGATCGCGAACGCGCTGCCCGGAGCCAGCATGAATTCGTCCGGATTGCCTTTGCCGCCGACCGTCGGGAATTGGAAGACGCCGACGTTGCCGTCTTTGCTCACTTCAGCGGTTTCGATGCCGCCCGTTGCCCAGCTGCCCATGTAGTACATGGCCGCTTTGCCCGTTTTGAACAAGTTCTCGCCCGCGTTATAGTCGAACGACGTCGCGCCGTCTTGGAACGCGCCCGCTTGGACCAGATCTTCGAACGCTTTGATGGCTGCGACGTAAGCCGGATCTTCGAACGTCTTTTTGCCGTCGAGCACGTCTTTCAGGAAGCCCGGGCCGCCGTTCGTTCTGAGCAGGATGTTCATGAACAGGAACGAACCCGTCCAGCTGTCTTTTTCGCCGATGACCATCGGCTGAATGCCTTTGCCTTTGAGCGTCTTGACGGCTTCGAGCATTTCTTCGAAGGTCGTCGGAACTTTGACGCCGCCTTCTTCCATCAGCTTCTTGTTGTAGTACACGACGCCGATGTTGTTGCCGTCCGGCAGCGCGTACAGGTTGCCGTCGAATGTATAGTAATCGAGGATGCCCGATTGGAAGGTATCCTTAAGTCCGTTTTGCTCCACCATGTCGTTCAGCGGCGCGAACAGGTCGGCGTCGACGAACGGCTGCATTTGCGCGGCCGGGTTGACGACCGTGATATCCGGCACTTCTTTGGAAGCGGCCTGCGTTTTGAGCTTCAGTTTCTGTTGGTCGGTGTTCAGCGAATCGAGTTCGATCTTGACGTTCGGATGTTCTTTCTCGTAAGCGTCGACGATCTTCTTCATCATTTGATTCTTCGGATCGCTGGCGTCCGGATAGATGTTCTGGAACGTGATGGTGATATTCTCTGCCGGTTTCGACGAGTCCGTCGACGCGTTGGCCGCAGGCTCCGTCTTGCCGCCGTCGCCGCTCGCATTGTTCGTCGTGCCCGAACCTCCGCCTCCGCAGGCGCTAAGACTGAATGCCAGGACGCCGGTCATTGCCATGCCAAACCATTTCATCTTTCTCTTTGTCACGGTATTTCCTCCCCTTGGTTCATGGTTTGAATCACCTTGCTTCGTTATTATGGCCTTACCTGTAAACGCATACAATGGAAATTATTCAGGGACGATGTTTGTTTTTTCGAGGTGCGCGGCGGTGAATCGTTTCGTTCGGAGCAAACGGCAGAGAGAAAGGGCGAACCTCGGTACGAAGCTACAAAAGATGTCATATTCTTCGCCGCGCAAAAGTGATAAAATGGTTCGGTCGGTCCGGCGGACGCTTTACGGCGGATATCCGCTTTCCCGGTTTACCGGGGTGCTTCAAAAAAGCATGCTGTTTGCCGACCTTCTTCTTAACAAGTTACCAGCTCCGTCGAAAGGAAACGTGAACATCTTGTCCAAACTACCCGATTCTTCCTCCGCAACCGGCACCGAACTCCGAAAATCGGTGACCTTCCTCGAAGCGATGGCGATCGTCGTCGGCATGATCATCGGCTCCGGCATCTTCTTGAAGCCGGGCATCGTGCTCGCCGATGCCGGTTCGTTCGGCCTGTCTATTCTGGCTTGGGGAGCCGGCGGCATCATCACGCTGGCTTCCGCCTTGTCCGTCGCCGAGATCGCGGCGACCATTCCGAGAGCCGGCGGATTATACGCCTATCTCGAAGATCTGTACGGCGAAGCCGTCGGTTTCCTGCTCGGCTGGGTGCAGGCCGTGATCTCTTACCCGGCTTCGGTCGCGGCGCTGGCGATCGCGTTCGCTTCGTATTCGGGTTATTTCCTGCCGATGAACGGCTGGCAGCAGAAGCTGCTCGCGATCGGCATCCTGCTGTTCATTCTGCTGATGAACGTCATCTCGACCAAATACGGCGGCATCATCCAACTGCTCGCCACGGCCGGCAAACTCATTCCGGTCGTCGGCATCGTGGCGTTCGGCCTGCTCTCCGGCAGCCAGCCCGGCTTCGCGGGCGTATCGGGCCTTGCGACGGGCGCGGCGGCGGGCTTCGGCGCGGCGATCCTCGGCACGCTCTGGGCTTACGACGGCTGGATCGGCGTGACCAACATGGCCGGCGAGATGAAGAACCCGGCCAAGACGCTGCCGAAAGTCATCCTGATCGGCGTGTCGTTCGTCATCGTCGTCTACGTCCTGTTCAATCTGGCGATCTTCCGTTCTCTCTCGTTCGAGCAGATCGTCTCGTCGCCGACGCCGGGCGCGGACGCGGCCCAAGCGCTGCTCGGCAGCGGAGGCGGCGCGTTCATTACGGCCGGGATCATCGTATCCGTGCTCGGCGCGCTGAACGGCTACCTGATGACCGCGGCGCGCGTCCCGCAGGCGATGGGCGAACGCGGCATCGTGCCGTTCTCCGGTTTCCTGCGCCGGATTCATCCGCGTTTCGGCACGCCGGCGAACGCGCTGATCTTCCAAGCGGCGCTCGCGATCGTCTACATCTTCTCGGGCACGTTCAATACGCTGACCGATCTGCTCGTGTTCGTGCTGTGGATCTTCTTTACGGCCGGGGTGTTCGGCGTGTTCGTCCTGCGGCGCACCGTCGGCACGGAACCGGGTCGCTACCGGGTACCTCTGTACCCGATCACTCCGATCGTCGGAATCGCGGGCGGCTTGTACATTCTCGTCAGCACGCTGATGGACAGCCCGGTTCGCTCCTTGATCGGCATCGGCATCACGCTGATCGGGCTTCCGGTCTTTTATTGGATGAAGCGGCGGACCAGATCGTAAAAGCGTTCCTTCAACCGCAAAAAGCAGCGCGTCCGCTTGGGACGACGCTGCTTTTTCGCGTTTCGCCGCAAGTTTGACGTCCCGTTAATGCTGCGTTGACTCCTGCCGAACACGGCCCGTTTATACTGAAGACGAACCCATCCATATTCCGACACTTACATGCAGAAAGAAGGCACATTCATGGGAATTCATCGTTATTTCCGCTCGCTCGACGGGCTGGAACGCATCATTCGCTGCCCCGGCAGGTTCAAGTTCGAAGAACACAGCGTGGCCGCGCATTCTTGGAAAGTCGTGCAGTACGCCAAGACGCTGGCCAACATCGAAGAACAGCACGGCGCTACGATCGATTGGAAAAAGCTTTACGAGATCACGAGCAGTCACGATTACGGAGAGATTTTTATCGGAGACATCAAAACGCCGGTCAAACATTCTTCGCCGGAACTGCGCCAGTTGATCCAGCAGGTCGAAGAAGGCATGATCGCGCATTTCATCGAAGAGCATATTCCTGAGGAATTCAAACCGATCTTCCGCAGACAGCTGCGCGAAGGCAAAGACGACTCCGTCGAAGGCTTGATTCTGGAAGTCGCCGACAAGATGGATCAGGTCTACGAAGCGTTCGCCGAACTGCAAAAAGGCAATACGGAAAAAGAATTCGTCGTCATGTACCGCAACGCGCTGGTCAAGATCAAACGGATCAAGCTGGCCTGCGTCGATTATTTCCTCGAACATATCCTCCCCGAGATGATTAATGAAGAAACGCTGTCGCCGGTCGACCTTAGAGCGATCACCGAAGAAGCGCTGGCTCAATAAAGCGCTTTTGCGCGCCATTTAGAATACCTTTTGCCAGAAACGTTCCCGGACGCCGTCCAGGGGATTTTTTGTCTTGCGGAAAGAAAAAAAAGTTCTGCCGCGACGCGCAAAAAGCCGTTTTCGCGAGGAATGGCATTCCCCCGATAACGGCCAAAATTCGCGGAAGCGCGGTCTTGACGATGTGCTACCGTTTGAGGCTCAAGCGTTTCGAGATCGCTTCGAACTGTCGCAGCACCGGCTCCACTTTGCTTGTCATCCCGCGAAGTTTCTTGAGCGCGGCAAGCCGCCGCTTCTCTTCCGCCGCGGTGCTGCCTTGGAAGATCGAATAACTCGCATGTTCCGAACCTTGGTAATACTGCACGTCGAACAACGTCCCGCTTTTCCAATCGGCCAGCAGGCTCGTATCGCTGCCCAGAATATCAAGCCGGTAATCCGCCCCGCGGTAAGAGAAGCTGTGGTCGGGATCGGCCGTCGCATGAACGACTTCGTACCCCCGGGTCCATCGATCGCCGCGAAAAACGCCGATACGGATCGTATCCGAAACGACCGGACCGCCGGGCGCTCCGATCTTCTCCCGCCATGTTCCGCTGCCGTTCATCCGATCGCCGCTCCACGTTCCCGTATAGACGATCCGATGCTCGAGACCCGTTTCCTCGTCCGTATAAACATTCGCGTATTTGCCTTCGCCGCTGCGTTTGCCGCCGACGAAGCTGCCCGAATACTGTTTGGAATCGCCCCAACGGATCGTGCCCCGTCCGTGCGGTTTGCCGCCGGCGACTTCGCCGTAATAGGTCGCGCGGGCCGAGATTTGCAGCCACTGTTTGGCCGAAGCCGCTTCCGCGACGCCGGCGTCTTTGCCGATCCCGAGAGGCGCGTCGATCAACAGCAGAGGAACGGCCAAAGCGAGAACGAGCGGAAGCGCGAATTTTTTTGACATGGATGCAAACAGTCCTTTCGACGGTGATTCCGTCCATTATAGCGCAGCCGCCGCCGAATTGTCCGCTGCTATTCGCAGGGTCTGTTGTTCCCGAACGGCGAACGCGGCGTACCGAGCCCATGTTAACGCCGGGCCGCCGATGCTTTGAGCGCGCTCAGCGCGATCGCCGAGAATTCGAGCGGCAGTTCGAGCTGCGGGTAATGGCCGCATCCTTCCATGCGAATCAGCGAAGAATGATAGATCTGCTCGTGCACGTAACGTCCCGTTCGCCGATTGAACAGATGATCCCATTCGCCTTCGACGATCACCACCGGACAAGAGATCTCGCGCAGTCGCTTGCGGGCGAGCGGGAACAGCGGACGCTGCATCGTGAGCCGCGAGCGGTAATGCACGCCGTTGGCCAGATACATGTCTTTTAACCGGGTACGGGCTCTGCGCTCTCTCGGCACGGCAAAACGCCAGAAACGGCTGCGCAGGAAACGGACCGCTCCGCGTTCGATGCCTTCGCGCTTGACCCGATGCATATCCCGCAGACGCTCCCAGACCAGACGCATCGGCGGCGGATTTCCGTTCAAGGAAGGCGCGATCAGAATAAGCTGTTCCACGTAATCGGGGTAAGCCAACGCGAAATCGATCGCTACCGCTCCGCCCGTGCAGGAACCGATGATCGAAGCCTGCCGAAGCCCGAAGTAGTCCAGAATCGCTTTCAGATCGAGGTACGGGGAAAACGTGTCGGTGATGGCGTCGCTGCGCCCGAATCCCCGCTGATCGTATCGGATAACGGTAAAACTGCGCGACAGCAGCTCGACGTGTTCGTCCCAGACGTCGAGATTGCAGTAAGCGCCGTGCAGAAGCACGAGCGGGCTTCCCTGCCCTTGCACCGATACGTTGAATTTCGCTCCGCCGATCGTATGGATTGCCGTTCGATTCATAAATGTTACCCGCCCTTCTCCGCCTGAAATTCCTTTTCTACCCGTTACCCTTCCTTGCTCCCCTGCGAATCGAACAGGCATCTTCACATTCTTGTCATTTATGATAAACTTTCATCGATACGCCTGAACGGAAAGGAGGTCGGAAGGCCGAACGATCGCGCGAATTTTTTTCTAAAATTTATTGAAACGCAATGCCGCGACGTCCGTATAACAAAGGTGCAACTGTAACGACTAACATATCTACAGGAAAGGGTTGTAACGAAATGGGCTATAGCCATCTATTCGAAATGAGCACCTTCCTCGAGGCGTTCGCGACGCCTACGGGATGGGGATTCATTCTGTCCCTGATCGTCATCGAGGGACTGTTGTCCGCGGACAACGCGCTCGTGCTGGCCGCAATCGTAAACAAGCTGCCGGAAAAACAAAGAAAAAAGGCGCTGCTCTACGGATTGTGGGGCGCTTACGTCTTCCGGATCGTCGCAATCGGAGTCGGGATCTACCTCGTCCAGATTTCCTGGGTCAAGTATATCGGCGCCGCTTACCTGCTCTGGATCGCCGTCAAACACTTCTGGGATAAATTCAGAGCGAGCGGAGACGACGACGGAGACGAAAACGAAGAAGAATCCGGTCTGCAACGATTGCTCGCCAAGACCGGTCTGAGCCTGTTCGTGCGCACGATCATCACCGTCGAAATGATGGACATCGCCTTCTCGATCGACTCGATCCTCGCCGCGTTCGCGATCTCGCCGAACCCGTGGATTCTGATCGCCGGCGGTCTGCTCGGGATTCTGATGATGCGTCTCGTCGCCACGGTCATCTTGAAGCTGATGGACAAGATTCCGGAGCTGGAGAACGCGGCTTTCGTCTTGATCTTCATCATCGGCATGAAGATGATCCTCGACACGGCAGGCGTGTACCATATGAGCCACACCACATTCTTCATCATTCTGGTTGCGGTCTTCGCGATCACTTTCGTGATCAACCGGATTCGCGTCAGCAAGAACGCGGCACACTAATGGTTTTATCGCATCCGATCTGACCTCTTCAACGGTCAAGGCATCGATCGAATCAAACGCACAGAAGCCCGAAATTTCCGGTGGTTATCGGAATTTTCGGGCTTCTTCTCTATATGAAACTGACACGAAATCTAACCCCGGCGCGAAGCCGGGAGTAGGAACGAATCAGGCTTGAGCCGCGGCCGGCACGCGCAGCGTCTTGAGCGCTCCACTCCAAGCCAAGACTTGATCAAACATGCCGTTCAGGTTGATCAAGTGCAGATCGGCCGGCTTGAACGTCGCGCCGTTCTCGAAGTCGGTGAACAGCGACAGCGCCGGATGGACGCGAACGTCGGCGACGGACAGCTCGCCCAAGATGCCGCGCAGATGTTCCGCCGCGCGCGCGCCGCCTACCGAACCGTAGCTGACGATGCCGGCAGCTTTGTTGTTCCAAGCTTCGCGAGCGTAATCAAGCGCGTTCTTGAGCGAAGCGGAGATGCTGTGGTTGTACTCTTGAACGATGAACACGAAGCCGTCGAGTTCGGCCAGCTTGGCGTTCCAAGCCGTCGCCTGTTCCGTCGCGTCGGCTTCACCGAGCAGCGGCAGGCGATAGTCGGCGATATCCACGATTTGATAGTTGGCATCGCCGCGTTCGTCGGCGATGCGTTTCACCCATTCGCCGACCTGCGGGCTGAGACGTCCTTGACGCGTGCTTCCCAAGATAATTCCGATGTTGAGCTTTTCCATGATTGATTCCTCCTAAGATTTTTAGATTCTTTTTTTTAAATTTATTTAAGTTTGTTACTAACTTTTTGTTATGAATAAATCATAGCACAGCTTTTTCGGGGTTGCAATAACTTTACTTACTTTTTTATAGAAAATATTTTTACGTAAAAAAAACCGGACGCGCCCTATCGAGGCACCTCCGGTTTTTCGGTTCTTTTTGCTTCATGATTCACGCCGCCTGCGTCGGCCGTTAAGCCTCCAAACGGAAACGATCCAGTTCGCGCTGCATTTCTTCGCGGACTTGAAGCAGTTCTTTGACTTTGCTGCCGATCTCTTCGAACGACCGCTTCTGTTCGTCGGTCGAAGCGGTAATCTCTTCGCTGCCGGCAGCCGATTGCTGCGTAACCGCGCTGATATTCTCGACCGCCTGCTGAACTTGCACGCTCAATCGGCGGGATTCTTCCATATCGCCGGACAGCTTGCCGACGCTTGCCGCGATCTGGCGAACCCGTTCGCTGATCGCCACGAACGATTCTTCGGTCGAAACCGAAGCTTCTTCTTGGCGGCGGAACAGTTCGAGGCTCTGCCCGACCGAACTTTTCACGCGGCTCATGGACACGGAGATCTCCTCGACGGCGGCGAAAATCTCGCGGGCGGACGAATCCGACTGCTCCGCAAGCTTATTGACTTCGCCCGCGACGACGGCGAATCCTCGTCCGGCTTCGCCGGCCCGCGCCGCTTCGATCGAAGCGTTCAACGACAGCAGCGTCGTCTGCTTCGCGATCTGCGCGACATGTTCCGTCATGGTGGAGATTCGAGCGGCGCTGGCTTCCAGCTCGCGCACGGTCTGTTCGACCTCCGACATCGCCGAGCGATTCACGCCGGTGATCTCCAGCTGCTCGCGCATGACCGCTTCGCCGCTCTCGACGAAGCGCAGCGCTTCTTCCGTCGCGGAAGACGATTTCACCGTCTCGGCCAGATTGGCCTCGAAATTGCGCTGCATCCCGTCGACGACTTCCACGGTATGGTTCAGGTCTTCGGCGATCCGCTGACTGCCGATCGCCAACTCTTCGGTCGAGGTCGCGACCTGCGAGACGACGTCCTGCATCATGGCGTTGCGCTCGTCCAATTCTCCCGCCACGCGGTCGAGCACGCCGCCGCTGCTCTCGATCGAACCGACGATGCCGCGCAGATTGTCGATCATGGTCGCGAAGGCGTCGTTCAATTCGTCCAGTTCGTCCCGGCCTTTGGAACGGTCCAATTGCAGCCCCAGATCGCCGTCCGCGATCCGCGCCGCCGCTTCTTTCATCCGACGCGTCCGCAGAGCCAGTTTGCGCGCGAACCGCGCGTTGAACCAACCGAGCGCGATCAGCAGCAGTACGGCTCCCGCCAACGCGATCTCCCAAGTCAGCTTGATATCCGAAGTCAGATCGGACGTATAGGCGTTATAGCGCTCTTTGGTCAACACGTCCAGCCGGTAAGCGTCGTTCTGAATGCCTTGAATGCGCGCCGCCTGCCGCTTCGCTTCGGGACTGTCCTGATTCTCCAGCGCTTTGAGCGAGCCTTCGGACAGCTCGGCGAACTTCGTCGAGATCGAAGCCAGCCAATCTTTCTGCTCCGCCGAATCGAGACTGGTGTCTTCGCTTTCGGTCAACTTTGCCAAAGTCGCTTTGACCGTCTCCAAACGGCCGGTGACTTCGGCTTTATTGCTTTCGGTCATCGAGAACGAATAACCGTTCAGCGATTGGCTGAGTCCGCCGAGATCCGCGTTCAACTGCTGCACGTTCAGCATGTCGGGCACGAGCGTCTGATTCTGCGAATTGATCTGAAGCAGTTGGAAAATGATATACCCGACCAGCGCCAGCGAAGCCACCAGCGAGATCATGGCGTTGAGAAGCAATTTACCTTGTAGTTTCATCCGCTTTTCCCTCCGTCCCGTGTTAAGGAAGCTTCACGTTAATTTTGCCCGAGACCAGACCTTCGGTCAGCTCGTCCATCTTCTTCTGCTGTTCGTCCGTCAAGTTTACGACCCGGATCGGAGCCAGTCCGACCCCCTTCTCTTTCAGGCCGAATACCATGTCTTTCACGGGGAACTTGCCTTTATTTTCGTTAAACGTCTTCACCGCGCTGAAGATCGAGTTGTCCACGTTTTTGATCATGGAGGTGACGACTGCCTTTTCCGCGATAAAAAATTGATCCGTATCGACGCCGATCGCGTATTTGCCGCGGCTTTGCGCTTCTTGGAGCGCGCCTACGCCGGTCAGGCCCGCGACGGTATAGATCACGTCCGCCCCGTCGTCTTGAATCATGGAAGCGGCGATCGAAGCGCCGAGCTTCGTATTGCCGAAGTCGCCCGCATAAACGACTTTGACCTGCGCGTTCGGATTGACCGCTTTCGCGCCCTGCTCGTAACCGGCTTGGAACTTCTTGAGCAGATCCGATTCGACGCCGCCGAGAAATCCGATATGGTCGGTTCGGGTCGTCAGAGCCGCCAATGCGCCTGCCAGATAGCTGCCTTCTTCCGCTTTGAACGTGATCGAAGCGACATTCGGCAGTTCCGACGTATCGTCCACGATCAAATACTGCTTATCCGGGTTGGCTTTGGCCGACGCTTCCAGACTTTCTTTGACCATATAACCCAAGCCGATGATCAGATCGTTATCTTTTTCTACCAGCTGCTTGAACGCGTCGTCGTAAGTTCCGGCCTTCCCGATCTCCCGGTAGTCGAACAAGACGCCGTCTTCGTCGCGCGCTTTCATCAAACCGCGAAACGCGGCATCGCTGTAGGATTGGTCTCCCAGACCGACATCGGACAGTACGACTCCGATCTCCGGCCGTTCTTCGGCGCTTGCCGCTTGCGGCTGCTGAGAACCGCATGCCGCGAGCAGCAGCATCGAACCCAGCAGCGGAATCCAGAGAACCCGTTTCGCTTTGTTGCTCTTTTGCATGCTTACACCCCTATCTATTGTCTGAACATCCTTTACCTTTATCGCCGAATTCCCGCTAACTTGTTAGAGATAAGGAAAGTTTTCATGTCAGATTTGCAGAGATTCGATAAAAACGGCGGCCGGAACGCGAAAAAGGAAGACCGAAAGGTTCGGTCTTCCTTTTTCGTCTTTCCCGGCTTATTGCGAGTCCGTTTCCGCGCCGCCAAGCTCGATGACTGGATCCGGTTCTTCGCTGTATCCGTTCAGCAAGTCGCGATCACTGTGCAAAAACGCGCCTCCGGACATCGGCTCCAGCAGCCATTTGCCGTCCGAACCTTTGATCGCGACGAAGACTTTGTCCAGCACGGAAGTGCCCGGCGCGAGCAGGTCGTCCGCAGGAGCGGTACGCGCGATCGACGCATAGACCCATGCCCCGCTGCTGCCGGCATGATCGAATACGACCGCTTTGTTCAACCGGTAATCGTAATTTTCGTGAATGAACGTGCTGCCTACCGTGTATACGATATCTTTGAAAGTCGGGAACAGCGACATTTTCTGCAATTCGTCAAGCCTCATCAAGGCGACCACGCCTTCCGCGTCTTCTTCGTCCAGAGCTTTTACATAAGCACCAACCAATTCTCGGATAGCCGCTTTATCGGCAGCGCCGATTTTCGGATCTTCTTTCTCGGCGACGCTTTTGTAGTTCGGATATTCGGTTTCGTAACGGTCTTTCGAAGAGTCGACTTCCCAAGAGCGATCGAAGGTTCGATACAATTGGACTTCCGCATGGATGATCGTATCGAAAAGATTTCGGTCTCCGTCTTCCGTCGAGATGCCTCGCGGCACAAACACCTTCGCCGTTACCGTAGCGGTATCTCCCGAGGTCTCCAATTTCAAATCGGATATTTTACCCGCGTAATATTGCCCGATCTCCGCTTTTGCGGCATTCAAAATTTTCTTTTGGACCGATGCCGAAAGCTGGACTTCGTTTTCCATAATATAAATCGTGCCGGATTCGACATCGAAATCGGCGCTGAACGCCTCCGATTGATTGAACGTTTCGAGCAGAACCATTACGTTTCCGCCATCGTTCGTAACCGTAGGCGCGTAAGCATATTTGAACAACTTTCCGTCGACGTAAATTTTGCGGTTTTTGACGTCTACCGTTATTTTAGCCGCTTCCGATACCGCCTTGATTTGCTTTTTCGCTTTATCGTACGACACGTCAAACCCCAAGGCCCGCGCCGCGCTCGCGAAATCGATATAGATATCTCCGTTCTCCATGATCGGAAACGCGCTCGGCGAAATCTCCTCTCCCGCTACTTCGGTTCGAACCGGCCACAACATCGTTTCCGCCGCCTGCGCCGGCAAGCTGACCGCGAGCAGCGATACCGCCAAAGCCGCAACCGTCCCTTTTCGGATCAAATTTTTCTTCAAATTCTTTCCGCGTGTCCGTCTCATCTTTTGTTATCCCCTGTTCTCGATTAAAGTGCATGCGCTTTAAAGCAATTCGGCAACCATCGAACGATTCCTTCCGGGCTGAAGGCCTAACGAATAATTTTCGAATCGGACAAAGCAGGGTCGAAAACCACTCCTACAATCCGACATTTTTCGCTATAATAATGAGCATTAGGTCACTTCAAGCTCCTATCGAATTATGGGACACTTAACAGACGGAAATCGATCAAGGAATCGGGGGCAAGGAAAGTTGGGGAGAAGCTTGGATATTTTGAAACGCAATCACGTAACCGTTCTCGGCAGCGGAGAACGGACGCTTGTGTTCGGGCACGGTTTCGGCTGCGATCAGAAGATGTGGAGACTCGTCGCTCCGCGTTTCGCCGATCGCTACCGCGTCGTTCTGTTCGATTATGTAGGTTCGGGCCTGTCGCAGTTGGATCAATACGATCCGGCCAAATACGGCAGCCTTGCAGGCTATAGCCGCGATCTGCTGGACGTCATGGAAGCGTTGGAGCTTCGCGATGCCGTGTTCGTAGGCCATTCGGTGAGCAGCATGATCGGAGCGATGGCTTCGATCCGGCATCCGGAGTATTTCGAACGGCTGGTCATGGTCGGTCCGTCTCCTCGGTATCTGAACGATCCGCCGGGTTATTACGGCGGATTCGACCGGGACGATATCGACGAGCTGTTGGAGATGATGCAGCTCAATTTCAGCGGATGGGCCAGCTATATGGCGCCCGCCGCCATGCAAAACGGAGATCGGCGGGAACTGTCCGACGAATTGGAGCGGCAGTTCGCGTCGCGCGATCCGCGCATCGCCCGCCAATTCGCCGAAGTGACGTTCTACTCCGACTGCCGCGATATCCTTGGCGAAGTGCAGACTCCGACGCTCATTCTGCAATGCGCGGAAGACAGCATCGCGCCGCTCGAAGTCGGCGATTATCTGCACAAACACTTAAACGGCAGCACGCTGAACCGGATGACGGCCAAAGGCCATTATCCGCAGCTCAGCCAGCCGGACGAAACGTTCGAACGCATCGATCATTATTTAGCCGGTCTATAGACTTCTCGTCGGATCGCTGGAAAGGCAGTTTACTTCATGGATAATCAACTGGACCGCGCGCCCGGCGGATACGTATCGTTCTCGGAATCCGGATTCGTGCAGTCGGTCAACCGCACGTTTCTGGATATGCTCGGCATAAAAGAAGCCGAAGAACTGATCGGCCGCCACGTCGAAACGATCATGTCGGCGACCAATAAAATGTTTTTCCATACGTATTTCTATCCGCATATTCAACTCTACGGACGCATCGACGAGATGTATTTCTCGTTCCGTTCGGCCGACCGGCAGATCATTCCGGTGCTGCTTAACGGCGTGCGGCAGGAACGGGACGGACAGGTCTTTATCGACTGCGTCGCTCTTCTCATGCGCAAACGGCTGGAGTACGAGAAAGACACGCTGCGCAGCAAGCGGCAGTTGGAAGAACTGTACGCGGCGACGACCGAGATGAACGCGCAGCTTCAATCGCTGCACGCCGAGTACGAACGCAAACAGCAGGCGCTGACGGAAATGAATCGCGGCTTGCAGGCTCTGGCTTCGACCGATCCGTTAACCGGTCTCCATAACCGGCGGTTCTTCCAAGATTGCCTGCGCGGCGAGCTGCTCGCCTGCCGCAACAACGGCGCTTCGCTGTCGCTGCTGATCGTCGATATCGACCATTTCAAACGGATCAACGACACGTACGGGCATCCGGTCGGCGATTTCGTGCTGATCGAGCTGGCTCGCCTGCTGCGGGACTCGACAGGCGCCGGCAGCATCTGCGCCCGCTTCGGCGGCGAAGAATTCGTCGTGCTGCTGCCCGCGACCGGGCAAGCGGAAGCCGTCGCCGTCGCCGAACGGGCGCGATCCGCGATCGCCGAGACGCCGCTCGGCTCGCATCGCGTCACCGTCAGCATTGGCGTCGATACGGTCCTTCCGGATTCGACCGAAGCATCGCTGCTGGAGCGCGCGGATCTGGCGTTGTACGCTTCGAAAAGCGGCGGACGCAACCGCACGACGCATGCGAACGACCTGCCGAACGCGAACGACCTCCCGCCTACGAACGATCTGTCGAACGCATAGAACGGCGGACGAACCGATCCCGAACCTTCGAATCCCGCTTTTGCCGCGGCGTTCGAAGGTTCTTTTCGTCGTTAGAGAGCCGAGCGCGGCCGCCGCGGCATCGTACCGCAATCGTTCGGCCGCGCCCCCGAATACCAGAAATTCCTCTCCGGCTTTCTCTTTTTCTTTCGGCTTCTCTGGTCAGGGCTTTTTTGCTTGCTTGCCGAGTTTTCGGGACGTTGGTCCTCGTTCTTTAAGACCTTTTTTACGATTTGAGCAAGATTCGACCAATTCCTGAATAAATCAAACAGGAAATTGGTAAAAACGGTCCGAATAAGTATGACCATGCTCGGCTTTGCCGATCGGAAAGTCCACTAGAGACAGACAGAGGAGAGATCAGAAATGGTTGGAAGAAAAAGAAAACCCGGAGCCGAAAGCGGGAAACGTTCGAAACGTCGGATCGCTGCCGCGCTGGCGCTGCTGCTGTCGCTCGGCGAAGGCGCCAATATCGGCTGGGCGGCCGCTCCGGCCTCGTCGACACATGCCGAAGCGTCGGAAACGGTCCGGCTGCTGTCGCAGAATCGTCCGATGTATGCTTCTTCTTCGCTCGGAGGCGGCACGCCGAATCTGGCCGCCGACGGCGACGCTTCGACCCGTTGGGAAAGCGCGTGGCAGAAAGATCCGCAGTGGATCTACGTCGATCTGGGCGCGGAAGCGGATATTTCGCGGATCGAGATCGATTGGGAGAACGCCTACTCGTCCGCTTATCGGATTCAAGTGTCGAGCGACGAACTGAACTGGCGGGACGTCTACGAGACTTCGCAAGGCGCGGGCGGCAAAGAAATCGTCAAGCCGACCGGATCTTCAACAGGACGATACGTCCGGCTCTACAGCACGAAGCGTTCTCAGCAGGCGTACGGCGTCTCGATCTGGGAATTCCGGGTGTACGGCACGGGCGGATCGAACGTCGATCCGAGACCGGCGGCGGCCAATCTGGCGCTGCATCGGCCGGTCGAAGTCTCTTCGTTGGAGATCGACGAGCATCTGAACAAGCCAGAGAACGAACGTCCGCAGCCGAGAGACTATCTGGCCGAGGGCGCGACCGACGGCGATCGCGGCACCCGGTGGGCTTCCAAGTTCGAAACGGACGGCTGGATCTCGGTCGATCTGGGCGAATCGAAGCGGATCGGCGGCGTGAATTTCGATTGGGAGAACTCGTACGCCCGCGCGTACGATATCCTCGTCTCCGACGACAACGAGCATTGGAAGACCGTCTATCGCCAGCTCGACGGCTCCGGCAAGAAAGAGCATGTGCCGCTGTACGCGGAAGGCCGCTACGTCAAAATGCAGGGCCTCGCCCGTTCCAACGGTTACGGCTACTCGCTGTTCGAATTCGAGGTGCTGGAATACCGCGAAGGCGACGAACGACCGGTCTACGAGATTCCGGCGATTCCGCAGGCGGAAACCGTGCAGGTCGGATCGGGCAGCTACGAGATCGGCGATCTGTCGCAGCTCGAACCGCGCAGTCCCAAGTTTGCGGCGGACGATCTGAAGGCGCCTTTCCCGTCCAACGATTGGTGGCAGTCGCTGCTGATCTTCAATCTGGGCGAAAGCAACGGCGTGATCACGCTGCCTTTCAAAAGCAAATATACGGCGATGGGCCTCGCCGTCGCGACGCCGGGCGCGGGCTTCGCGTCTTCGGACGGCGGTTCGGTCAACGCGGACGGCGATCCGGATCTGTACCTGAACGCATCGTCTATCGACCCGTCGAAGATTCGCTCCACCGTCACGGGGTACGGCGACTATTCGGTCGACGTCATGCTGAGCGACGACGAGACGCCGAAGATGCGGACCACCTTCGTCAAAGGTTCGCCGTATCTGTACAGCACGTTCGAGCAGCCGGATTCCGTCGTGCTGCGCGCGGCGAATCTGACGCGTCTCTACGATGCGGACGGCCGGACGGTCGAGCTGGAAGACGGCGGCGTCTTGACGGCGGACCATATCGGGATCGAGATTACGAACACCGACCGAGCGCCTGCGCCGCAGACGTTCCGGAGACAGTACGGATTATTCGCGCCTCCCGGAACCACGTTCATGAAATTGGGCGATACGCTCAAGATCAAGTTCGCCGAAGGAGACGGCTATCTGTCGCTGGCGGCGCTGCCGTCCACGGAAGATCTGCCGATGTATTACCGGCACGGCTACGCTTTCGTGACCGATACGCGCGTGGATTATCGTTACGACGCGGCTTCGGCGCTCGTCACCACCGATTTCTCGGCGACGACGCAGCTCAAGCGCGAAGGCTTCCCGAACGAGACGCTCGCCGCGCTGCTGCCGCATCAATGGAAGATCGCGAAGTCGGAACTGACCGATCTGACGTACCCGTCGATTCGCGGCACGCTCAAAGTGCATGAAGGCAACACGTTCACGACGCAGGACCGTTTCGGCGGGTTGGTTCCGCAGTTCGCGGAGCCGGACGGATCGGAACGTTATTCCCGCGTGGAGCTCAGCGCCTATCTGGATCTGCTCGACGCGGACATCGCGGGCGGACTGATGAGCGAAGATCCGTATTGGCAGGGCAAAAAGCTGCATCCGCTGGCGATGGGCGTATTGGTCAGCGACCAGATCGGCGATACGCAGCGGCGCGACGCTTACCTGAAAACGCTGCGCGGCATTTTGACCGACTGGTACACGTATTCCCCGGACGAGCCTAAGCATTCGTATTATTTCCATTACTCGCCGGCTTGGGGTTCGATCTTCCCGTATGCCAGCGGCTTCGGCGTGAATACGGGGCTGACGGACCACCATTTCACGTACGGCTATTACGTATTCGCTTCGGCGGTGCTGGCGCAGTACGACGAGAGCTTCAAACAGGAATACGGCGGCATGGTCGAGCATCTGATCCGCGACTACGCCAATCCGTCGCGCACCGACGATCTGTATCCGTGGATGCGCAACTTCGATCCGTACGAAGGCCATTCGTGGGCCGGTGGCTTCGCCGACAACGCGAGCGGCAACAATCAGGAAGCGGCCGGCGAAGCGCTCTTCGGCTGGGTCGGACAATTCATGTGGGGCGAAGCGACCGGCAACGACGATTACCGCGACGCCGCGATCTGGGGCTTCACGACGGAGATCAAAGCCGCCGAGCAGTATTGGTTCGATTACGACGGCGACAATTTCCTGCCGGGATACGCCCATGCTTCGGCCGGCCAAGTCTACGGCAGCGCGTATGCGTACACCACCTTCTTCTCCGGCGAACCCGAGCAGATCTACGGCATTCATTGGCTGCCGCTCGGCGAATGGATGTCTTATTACGGACGCGATCCGCAGAAAGCGGCAGATCTCTACGACGGAATGCTGGCGGATATCCGTAAACAAAGCGGCGGCAGCGCCGAAGCCGAGCGGAGCTGGCAGCATATCATCTGGCCGTTCCAAGCCCTGAGCGATTCGGAAGCGGTCTTGGACAAATGGGACCCGAGCGTGATGCAGGCGAACGAGATCTTTAACGCCTATTGGTTCACCCACGCGATGAACGCGCTGGGCAGCCGCGCCCAAGACGTCTGGAGCGACGATCCGGCCGTCACGACGTATCGCAAAAACGGCGTCTATTCCGCGGAGGTCTGGAATCCGTCCGCCGAACCGAAAACGGTCGGCTTCTATAAAGAAAGCGGAAAAATCGGTTCGGCCGTCGTGCCTGCCAAAACGCTGGCGCAGGTCGATCCGACGAAAGATTCCGTCGTCGTGCCGGACGACCAGTCCGGCATCCGTTATCTGGACCGCTCCGAATGGACGTTGACCGCTTCCTCCGAACAAGGCAGCGATCCGGTCTCGAACATGATCGACGGCAGCTTGTCGACGCGTTGGACGTCCGGCTCCGCGCAGAATCCGTCGCAATGGTTCCAAGTCGATCTCGGCTCGAAGCAGAGCTTCGACACGCTGTTCATGAACTCCGGCACGAGCGGCGGCGATTACGCCCGCGGGTATCGGGTGTTCGTGTCGGAAGACGGCGAAGATTGGGGCGAGCCCGTCGCTTCGGGAGAAGGCCGGTCTTCGGGTATCGCGGTCGAATTGGGCGCGCGTCAGGCTCGGTATATCCGCGTCGAATCGACGACGAGCGCCGACAACTGGTGGTCCATCGCCGAACTGCGCGTCGCTTCGTTCGGCGGCGGAAACGGCGGACCGCCGCAGCCCGAGACTCCGCTTCCGGGCGGACCGGGCAGCCGCGATCAATGGCGGGCGACCGCTTTCGCGCAGAACGGCGACGAGACGCCCGAAGCGATGCTGGACGGCGACGCGTCTACCCGCTGGGCTTCCGGCCGTCCGCAAACGAACGGACAGTGGGTAACCGTCGATCTGGGCGGCACGGCCGCGATCGATACGGTCGTCATCGACGCCGGAGGATCGGCCGACGACGCGGCGGACGGTTATCGGGTCATGCTGTCGCAGGACGGCCGCTCTTGGAGCGAACCGGTCGCCGCGGGGCGCAAAAACGGCGCTTCCGTCGTACGCGCCACGTTCGCCGCGCAAACCGCCCGCTACGTCAAAATCGTGCAGACCGGCGAATCGTCCAACTGGTGGTCGATCGCCGAACTCGACGTGCAGCTTAACGGAACAGGCAAACTGAAAGCTTTGACTCCCGACGGTTGGAATCTGGAAGCTTCGTCTTCCGCCTCCGGCGAAGAACCGGCTGCCGTACTCGACGGCGATGCCGGCACGCGGTGGTCGAGCGGCGAACCGCAGCGCGAAGGTCAACGGCTGACGCTCGACTTCGGCCGACCGACCGAATTCAGTCAGATCCTGCTGGACAGCGCCGGAAGTCCCGACGATTACGCGCGCGCTTATGCCGTATACGTCTCGGACGACGGCACGGACTGGGGACAGCCTGTCGCGACGATGCAAGGAACAGGCGCTCGGACCGTCGCTTCGTTCGCGCCGCGGCTTGCCCGTTACGCGCGAATCGAACTGACGGCTTCGCATGCGCAGTGGTGGTCGGTATCCGGATTGACCGTATTCGCGCCGGACAGCGGCGGCGCCCTGCCGGACGACGGCCTGCCGACGCTGCTGGATCGCACGGACTGGACCGTGACGACTTCCATGCCGGAGCGCGAAGATTACCCGATCGCCGCCATGCTTGACGGCGACGTTTCCAGCCGTTGGTCTTCCGGCGAAACGCAGACGGCGGGCCAATGGATCGCGATCGATCTGGGCGAAGCCGCGACGTTCTCCCGCGTTCGCTTAGCCTCCGCTTCCGCGCCGGACGATTATGCCCGCGCATACGCGGTCGAGACTTCGGCCGACGGGATCGAATGGACAGCGGCAGCATCCGGAGAAGGAAGCGCAGACGGCATCGACGCGGCGTTCGACGCGCCGCGAACGGCGCGTTACCTGCGGATCGCGCAGAACGGAACCGCGGATTACTGGTGGTCGGTCTCCGAATTGAACGTATACCGCTGATTCATGACGCATCAATAGCCGTCCCGGCTTGCCGAATCGTTCGGTTCGCCGGGACGGCTTTTTGCGTTTATGATAGAATTGAATTCGATTTGACGCGAAAAGGAGCGATTGATCCATGCAAACGATAAGTCTCGACCTCGCGAAGCGGGACGCCGATACGCTTGACGCTTTGACCGGACTTTGGGAACGCTCTGTCTGCGCCACGCACGATTTCCTTTCGGCCGCCGAGATCGAAAGCATCCGTCCCGAGGTCCGCGCCGGATTGCAGCAGATTCCGGTGCTGCTCGTCTGCCTGAACGGCGAAGAAGACGTCTCCGAGCCGGCCGGGTTTCTCGGCGTTGCCGAACGAAAAGTCGAAATGCTGTTCGTGGACCCCGCCGCCAGAGGACGCGGCGTCGGCAGCCTGCTGATGCGCGAAGCCGCCGAACGGACCGGAGCGGACGAAGTCGACGTCAACGAACAGAATCCGCAGGCCGTCGGATTTTACGAACATCTGGGATACCGCGTATTCGCGCGGTCGGAAACGGACGATCAAGGCCGACCGTTTCCCATCCTGCATCTGAGAAGGGATAAGAACGCTCAGTCTTCGCTGTGCAGCAGCTCGTCCACGAAGCCGTAAAACGTATCCGGGTCGCTCAAATGCACGTTATGATTGGCGTTCGGCATTTCGCGGACGATCGCGTGTTTGAGCAGGCTTTTCGCCTTCTCCCATACGTCGTCCGGCATGTCTTCGCCGTACTTCGCCCGGACCAACAGCGTCGGACATTCGATCCGCGGCAGCATGCCGTACCAGTCGACGTTGTACGCGATATTGGCCGCCATCGCCCGGCCGCTGAACATCATACCGTAGCCTTCGGGCGTCTCGACCAAGCTGTTCATGAAATATTCGACGCCGAGCGGATCTCCGAGCGTTTCGCGCATGAACCGCCGGGCTTCGGCAAGATCCGAAAAAGGCATCGGCCAGCTTCCCGTAAACGGATCGCGATCCGGAATTTCTTCCGGCGGCGCTTCGAGTCTCTGCGGCGGCCCGGCCGGCGTTTTGTCCAGAATGGCGACTTTGTTTACGCGATCCGGAAACATGACGGCGGCGTGCGCGGCGATCTGCGCGCCCATCGAGTGCCCGAGCAGCACGCAGGATTCGATGCCCAGCGCGTCCAACAGCCCTACCGCGTCTTCCGCCATCTCTTCCGCCGTATACCGGGACAGCGGCTTATCGCTTAAGCCGTGTCCCCGTTGGTCGGGCGCGATCACCCGATACTGCTGCCCGTAACGGCGCATCAGATCCGCCCAGACCTCTCCTCTTCCCCATCGTCCGTGCAGACACAGAATCGCCGGTCCTTCCGTTTCCGTATCCAGCACGAAAAGCTCGACGTTATTCAAAATCACCTTTTTGCGAATAATCGATACTGACACCCTTCTTCCTCCGTTCGATCGCTTTTCTTTTATTGTATCAGCCCGAAAGAAATTCGAACATGCGCTCCCTTTACGTTTTCTTCCGACTTCCATCGATACGTTTTCATTGTATAGACATATTTTTCGGGACTTTCGTCTCAGATTTTAAAGCCTCTTGATTTTGGTAACGTTTGCTTATAAGGTCTTATTTAAGCTCATAATTTAAAATTTCACGAGGAGGCACTAATCATGAAGAAAAAAACCATGGCGGCCCTGATCGGAACAGGGATGTTTTTCAGTATGGGGGTCGGCGCGTTCGCCGCGTCCAATCTTCAGCCGATCCAAGCGTTTCTGAATCCCGGCTTGAAAATTCAGGTGAACGGTCAAGCGTTCGCTTCCAAAGAAGCTCCGATTACATACAAGAACACCACGTATCTGCCGCTTCGTTCGATGGCCGACGCGTTGGACGTTCCGGTCCGTTATAACGCGGCTCAGGGAACGGTTCAGATCGGCGAACAAACGGCGGGCGTACCGATCGCGGACGGATTCTCCAATATGTACCAAACGAAAGATCCGGATAAGACCGTCTACAACGGCAAAGATTACAAAGAAGTCTTCTACGACGACGCGACCGGAAAACGGGAAAGCAGCTTCATGCTGTATCCGAAAAAGAAATACGCGACGCTCGTGCTTCAAGCGGCGGCGATCAATCAAGATATCGAAAAATTCGTCGTGCTCGACAGCGATACGCGCAAAGAACTGAAATCGACGGCCGTCGCGCGCGGCGAAGGCCTCAAAACGATCACCGTCAACATCTCCGGCTCGAACTCGCTGTACGTGTACGGCGAACTCAAAGACGGCGGCAAACTGTTTATTCCGTTGACGACTTCGTATTATAAGTAAGAAGCGCGAGCATCGATTCCATGAACGAAAAATACGAATTTCCTCGGGTAATGAAACTGCGCTACGACGGCCCTTCCCGTAACGTCGGCTTCGACTTCTGCCCGTCGTCGCTTAGCGGGGAAGATCTCGACGAGCGATGCGTGTTTATGTACGAAGACGATGCCGAATTCGTGATCTCGAAGCTGCGCGGCCGTTATCCGCTGATCGATCCGCAAAGCGGCGAGGTTCAAGAGAAGTTCGATCCCTGCTGGGATAACCCGATCCCCCGCCCCGTCTGGCTCGACATCGCGAACGAACTCGAAACGCTGCGAACCGAGGAGGCGGAAGAAGCCGAGTTCGTGCGGACCTTCGCGCGGTGGCTTCGCCAAGCGCTGGAAGTCGGCGATTACGTGACGGTGACCGGTAATTTGTAGGCAAAAAGAGGAGCGGTCTCTAAGACCGCTCCTCTTCTTCTACCCACTCGCGAAGCGCAGACAACTTGTCGTCCCAATACCCTTCGAAAAAAGACAGCCAATCGCCGATCTGCTTGAGCGGTTCCACGCGCAGTCGGTACCGGGTCTGCCGTCCGACGCGGCGGCTGTCGACCAGTCCCGCGTTCGCGAGCACATGCAGATGTTTGTTGACCGCCGTGCGGCTGATCGGAAACCGCTCCGCGATCGCGGCGATCGGCAGTTCGCCTTCCGCCAGCAGCTTCAGCATGGCCCGCCGGCTCGGGTCGGCGATCGCTTGAAAAATATCGTGTTCCGGCGCACCCATGACTCAGACGGTTCCGCCCACGTAATCGACCAGATTCCGCCGTACGATGTTTTCCCAGCCTCCGTCCATAATGCCTCGAACGACCGAATGCGGCTGTCCGAATTCCGTGTGCGCGTCGGCGTCCCAACCGGAATGAATCAGCGTAAAACGAGTGCCTCCGCCTGCCGTCTCTTCCAGCTCGAACGTCAGCGTCCAGTCTTTGCCCCAATCGAAAGACAGCCGATGCGGCGACTCCAGTTCCGTCACGCGGCAGGGCGATTCGCCGAACTGCGCCGAGCGCACGACGAATTCATGTCCCTTTTTCGCTTCGAAATTGTTATCCATCCACCAAGCTTTGAGTCCTTCCGACGTGGATACGGCCTGCCAGACTTTGGCGATCGGCGCTTTCAATTCTACCGTTTTGCGAATTTCAGGCAGCTTTTGCTCGGATTTTTCCATTAAGAGTTCCTCCGTATTCGATTTCCGAATGATTTTCTTTTTATTATAACACCTTAAGGTGTCGTTTTCTCGCAAAATTGAAATTCCGTTTCTTATCCCCTTACAATGACAGAAAGCAGGCAAAGAAGGGCTTGCATGCAGACGACGAGAGGAGTTCGAGAACATGGATTGGCAGCACAGGCGGATCTGGAACGATTTATCTTCGGAGGTCAAACAGCAGCGGATGAGCGAATTGGAAGCGACTTTGCCGAAAGGCTTCGAATTCGTGCGGACGGAAACGTTCGAACGCTTCGGGCAGTCGTCGGAGACCGGCGTTTTTCTCTACGGAGGTGCCGAGTTTCTGTTCGTGCCGGGCGACGAAGCCGGGTTGGGATGGGACGGAGAATCGATGGACGCAGAACGGCTCGAAATGTTCGGCCGCTCGTTCGGCATGTCGCCGGAAGAAACGAAAACCGCGCTGCGAAGCCAAATGTCGCCTGTTCGCGAAGTCTCGATCCGCCCGATGCTGGTGGAGCGCGCTTTCTCTTCCGCGGGCTGGTTCGATTACGATCCGAGCAAGCTGGACCCCGAAGAAGACGACGATCTGCTCGAAGAACTCGAACATTTCCGGCAGATGCCGCAGCAGAGTCTGGAGATCTATCAATTCGCGCGCATGGAGCGGGTCGAAGGCGAGATCCGTTTGCAATTGTTCGACGACAGCGAGACGTACGAGGAGTGGCGGGAAGATCTGATCGCCGACCCGTTCGACCTGCCGACCGAAGACGAATGGGAATATGTTTACGCGGCGGGCGCCCGTACGCTGTTTCCGTGGGGAGACCGGATCGAACCTTCGATGCGGCTGAAATATTTCTCCGGCACGACTTCGTCCCAAGACGGCCCGATCGTTTACGATTTGGAGCAGCCGAACGTATTCGGCCTGCGCTTTTCCGGCGATCCTTATCGCAAAGAATTGGTCGTGACGCCAAGCGGCGTACGGGGCAAAGGCGGCGACGGCGGAGCTTCTTTGCACGGCGGACTGGGACGGGAACTCGGGTATCTGCCTGTCGCCACGGCTTTCCGCGATCCGTACGAACACGAACTGGACTGGCCGGAGCTGCTGGACGGTGTCGTGTATCGGCGCATCGTGCGGCTCTGACGCTTCAGGTATGGACGGCACGGAAGAACGGCTTCGCCCGAACCGCCGGTTGCGGGAGGCGAAATCAAATACGCCCTTCCCCGCTTTGAACGGGAAAGAGCGTACCTATTAAGATCGATTCACTTAAACTCCATGCAAAAGCCGGGCCGCGAAGCTTCAAGATGCGCCGAGCTGCGCGGCAGCGGTCCTAGGGGTATGCTCGTTCGAATCGGCGATCCCATGAAGCTGCGTTTTCGCTCAGACGCCTTGCGATACCGGTTCGCGATTCGCCGGAGCGTCTTGCGCCGACTTGGCTTCCGGACGTTCTTCTTCGCGCGCGGTATGCAGTTCTTGTTCGTTCTGGTGAAGCTCCTTGAGCATATTCCGGTAAATGTGCGCTTCCTGGCGGTTCAATCCGTCGCGGTTTTCTTTCAAGATCCAGTTCTCCATCGTCTTCTTCAGAATCTCGCTTTTCCGTTCCAGCACTTCCGTATAACTCAATGTTCTTCATCCTTTCGCGATTCTCGATTTCCGACGCCGGAAGCCTCTGCGAGGTCACATCCGACGTAACGTTTATCATTATACGGGAAAGGAGCCGCCGTCCCAACGCAGCTCAGTCGGCCTCTCCTCGGGCAAGAACTCCTGAGCGCGGCAGACTCGGACTCAGCGGGCGAGTTCGTAAATGTGCGGCCGGATGCTCCCGTTTACGGGCGGATACGGAAGATGTGCCGATCGGAAAAGAATCGAAAGCAGACTTCTATGGCTGAGCCGCGATCTGTTCGGCAACGGCGACCAGTTCTTCCACGCTGTCGTCCCACGAAGAGATCAGCAGCGCTTCGTTTCCGATCCGGAAATGAACCACTCGGCGGAATTCCCCGTCGACGGCGATCGCTTCTTGACCGCCGATGGTCACATTTAGCGTGGGTTCTTTGTACAGCGAAGGAATCTGCCGGAAAAATTTCGCGTTTTCTTCAGGGGTGCCTGAATACTGGATTGCTGCATACTGACGACCGCTCTGGGTAAAATAAGTCGCCGATTGACGCAAGCCGCTGCCGAAGTCATTTGTTCCGATCCCTTTATGCGTCATCGTCAAGCCGTCGGAATCGATCAACGAGTCCGGCAGGAGACTTTTTTCACGCGGAGCCGACTCTTGCGGCACATCGTATGTCGGAGCTTCTTGTTCCGCTTCGATCTCGGGCTCTTCCTTGATTACGGTATTCGTATCGATCACTTTCGTTTCCGAAGCTTCGGCCGACGTCTCGGCAGGCTGATCCGCGTAAGCCTGATAAGCTAATCCGCTCCCGCCTAATACCAGCACGCCCGCTACTCCCGCCGCAATCCATCCTTTTTTCACTTTATTCCCTCCCGATAAAAGTCGTAGTTCCATAGATTGAACGCGCTACCCTCCTATAAAATTTGTTTAAATTTTCTCACCTTCCTGTATATGCTTTTTATTTGACCAACGGTTTACTTTTTATAACAATTAATTTTCTCAAAACGGTAGTAATCCCGACTAAATCGGTGTACAATATCGGAAAATATCTAACCGAAAGCTTACATAAGGATGGTCCTGCCTATGATCTCATTATCTCGCATCAACGTTACGTTCAACATCGGCTCGCGCACCGTCGAAGCCGCTCGGGATATCGATCTGCACGTGAACGAAGGCGACGTGTTCGGCATCGTCGGGTACAGCGGCGCGGGCAAGAGCACGCTCGTACGCGTGATGAATCTGCTTCAACGCCCGACGTCCGGCGAAGTCACGGTCAACGGTCAGAATCTGCTGGCGCTGCGGCCTCGAGAACTGCGCACGGCGCGCAAGAAAATCGGGATGATCTTCCAGCATTTCAATCTGATGAAGTCCCGCACCGTCTACGACAACGTTCTCTACCCGCTCAAGAGCGCGCGGATGCCCAAGAAAGACAAAGACCGCAAAGTCCGCGAACTGCTCGAACTGGTCGGCTTGTTCGACAAACTCGGCGCTTACCCGTCCCAACTGTCCGGCGGGCAGAAGCAGCGCGTCGCGATCGCCCGGGCGCTCGCCAACGATCCGCGCATTCTGCTCTGCGACGAAGCGACCAGCGCGCTCGATCCCAAGACCACGCTGTCGATCCTCGACCTGCTGCGCGACCTGAATCGCAAGCTCGGTCTGACGATCGTGATCATCACCCACGAGATGCAGGTCGTCAAAGAAATCTGCAACAAAGTCGCGGTGATGGAAGAAGGCCGGATCGTCGAACAAGGCGATATCGTCCCGATCTTCAGCGATCCGAAGCAGCCGCTGACGCGCGACTTTATCCATACGGCGACGCATTTCGGGCAGACGGTAGAGAAGATCATGTCGCATCCGTCGCTGACCCGCATGAGCGAGAACGATCGGCTGTGCAAAATCTCGTTCGTCGGCGAACGCACCGGCGAAGCGGTCGTGTCCGATATCGCTTCCCGCTTCGGCGTCTCGGCCAACATCTTGTTCGGCAACGTGGAGATTCTTCAGCAGACCCCGGTCGGCAGCCTGATCGTCGTCCTCTCGGGCGGACGCGCGGAACTCGACAAAGCGCTGGCTTACCTCCGTTCGCTGGGCGTCGAGGTCGAACAACTGCCTTCGCCGTCCGCATTGACACCGGAAGGAGGTGAACGCATCGGATGAACGATTGGCTGAACCGTTATCTGCCCAATGTCATGGACAATCTCGACGATATCTGGGAAAGTACTTATGAGACCGTCTATATGGTCTTCATGACTTCGCTGTTCTCGGCGATCTTCGGCATCGCGCTCGGCGTCATTCTGGTCGCGACCGACAAAGGCGGCGTGCTGGCAAACAAATGGGTCTATGGTATTCTGGAGAAGATCGTGAACTTCTTCCGCTCCGTTCCGTTCATCATTCTGATCGCGCTCGTCGTTCCGGTCACGCGGCTGATCACGGGCACGTCGATCGGGATGAACGCGGCGATCGTGCCGCTGGTGATCGGGATCGTGCCTTTTTACGCCAGGCAGATTCAGAACGCGCTGCTCGAAGTCGACCCCGGCATCATCGAAGCGACGCAGGCGATGGGATCGAGCCCGCTCGAGATCATCTTCCGCGTCTATCTCAAAGAAGGCCTGACCGGCATCGTCCGCGCTTCCTCGGTGACGGTCATCAACTTGATCGGCCTCACCACGATGGCGGGCGCGATCGGCTCCGGCGGACTCGGCAGCCTCGCGATCAACAAAGGCTATAACCGTTTCCAGCTCGATATCACGTTCGTGGCGACCGCGCTGATTCTGCTGCTCGTGTTCGTCTGTCAGTTTATCGGCGACTACTTCACGCGCAAATCGGCTCATTGAACCGCGCAGCCGCTCTATGCGATCGAAACGTATCGCTTCGCAATCTTGGGATGGTCGGCCGAACCGGAGTTCGGGGCGCATCCCAGACCTTATCAACAGAACCCATATTTAAGAAAAGAGGAATGAATCATTATGGCAAAAGTCGAAAGCTTCCAACTGGATCATACGATCGTAAAGGCTCCTTACGTCCGCGCGGCGGGCGTCGAGCATGACGAAAAAGGCAGCACCGTGCAAAAATACGATCTGCGTTTCCTGCAACCGAACGAAGACGCGCTGCCGACGGCTGCCGTGCATACGCTGGAGCATCTGCTGGCGACTTACCTGCGCGACGAACTGACAGGGATCATCGATATCTCCCCGATGGGCTGCCGCACCGGTTTCTATATGATTCTCTGGAACGAACATTCGCCGGAAGAAGTCGCGACCGCGCTGGAGAAAACGCTGCGCCTCGTGCTCGAAACGACGGAAGTCCCTGCGGTATCGGCGCTGGAATGCGGCAACTATCGCGACCATTCCTTGTTCTCCGCTCAGGAATACGCGCGTCAAGTGCTGGAAGCCGGCATCAGCCGCGATCCGTTCAACCGGGTATTTTAAGCGATGATCGCGATCGACCTCACGGGCAAAACGGTCGTCGTCACCGGCGGCGGTTCGGGCATCGGAGCGGGGATCGTCGAGTTGTTTCTGGAGAGCGGCGCGAGAGTGGTCTCCGCCGACCTCCGCTTCTCGGACGATCATGCCGTCGAAGGCGACCGTCTGGCGACCATGCGTCTCGATCTGTCCAGCACCGACGACGTGGAACGCTGGTTCGACCTGATCCTGGAACGCGAAGGCGTGCCGGACGTGCTCGTGAACTGCGCCGGAATCTCGACGATGGATTACGTGATCGAGAGCAAGACCGAAGATTGGGAAAAAGTATTCGCGATCAACTCGACGGGCCTATACGTGGCGTCCAAACGCGCGGCGCGCGCGATGGCCGACACGAACAAACCGGGCAGCATCATTCAGATCGCGTCGCAGGCGGGCAAGAACGGCTATCGCGCGATGGGCGGATACTGCGCGTCCAAACATGCGGTGCTCGGCTTGACCAAAGTGATGGCGGTCGAACTGGCTTCGCAAGGCATTCGCGTCAATGCCGTATGTCCGGGCATCGTGGAAACGGCCATGAAGCATCGCGAACGGATCGAAGGCGGCCTGATTCGCGGCATGACGGCGGAAGAGATCTACGAAGAAGACTGCTCGCAAGTCCCGCTGGGCCGCACCGCGCAGCCTCGGGATGTGGCGAATGTGGTCCTGTTCCTCGCAAGTCCGCTCGCTTCGTATATGACGGGACAGGCGATCAACGTGACCGGCGGCATGACGATGCACTGACGAAAGCTTGCGGGATGCAGCGGAACGAACAGGCCTGTTCAAGGTTCGCCTCGCTTTTTCGACATACCTCTTCACTCTATCGCTTCGATGCGTTACCGATGGAATACTGTATTTACACATAGAAAATCATGGGGGGAAAGAAACATGAAAAAGCAATGGTTCGCGGGGATGGCGCTCAGCGCCTTGGTGGTACTGGCCGCTTGCGGCAACGATTCGGCGACGAACGGAGGTTCGAGCGCCGCGGCCTCGTCGGACGGCACGCAGACGATCACGATCGGTTCGATGGGTTCCGACGCGCAGATCTGGGAGCATATCGCGGATTCTCAAGCGGCCAAAGACGCCAAGCTCGATATCAAAGTCAAAGAGATCGACGGCGGCGTCGAGCTGAACAACGCGACCAAAGAAGGCGAAGTCGACGTCAACGCGTTCCAATCGTGGGCGTACCTCGTCAGCTACAACAAAGACAGCGGCGCGAAGCTGGCGGCGATCGCCACCACTTATCTCGAACCGATGGGCATCTACTCCAGCAAGATCAAAGACATCAAAGACGTGCCGGACGGCGCGTTGGTCGCGCTGGCCGACAACCCGGCCAATACCGCCCGCGGACTGCTGCTGCTGCAAGCGGCCGGCCTGGTCAAACTCAAAGACGGCTTCGACGTCGGCACGGGCGGCACCGACGACGTGGCGGAGAACCCGCATAACCTCAAATTCGAACTGATCGACGACACGACCGGGCCGCGCGTCATCCAAGACGTGGATCTCGTGCTGATCGGCAACACGATCGCGCTCGAAGGCGGCTTGAACGTGCTCAAAGATTCGCTGTTCCACGAAGAAGTCTCGGTGGACACCAAAGCGAACATCAACGTGCTGGCAACCGCGGACGATAAGAAAAACGATGCGGGACTGCTCAAATTGGGCGAATTGTACCACAGCGAAGATACCCAGCAGTATATCGAAAAAGAGTTCGGCGGCACCAAAGTGGACGTGAACAAGCCGATCTCCTACCTCGAAGAAAAATAAGCGGAGGTCCATTCATGAAAATCGCAGTCATCTGCGCGATGGAAGAAGAAATCGCTCCGCTGCGCGAGCGATCCTCGATCGGCGCGCGCGAAGTAACCGGCAAAACCATTATCGAGCATGCGATCTGGGAAGGCGAAGAACTGCTGCTCGTCGAATGCGGCATCGGCAAAGCCAACGCCGCCGTCGGCGCGGCGCTGCTCGCGGATCGCCATCGCCCCGATCTGATCATCAACTCCGGTTCGGCCGGCGCGTTCGACCCTTCGCTTGCCGTAGGCGACGTGGTCGTGCCGACCACCTACGTCTACGGAGACGTGGACGCGACCTGTTTCGGCTATGCTTGGGGGCAGATGCCTCAGATGCCGGCGGCCTACGACATCGACGAGGCTTGGCTGGGCCGCCTGCGCGGGATCGCGCGGGAGCAAGCGCATGCTCTGCCTTACCGAATCGATTTCGGTCTGGCGCTGACGCTGGATTCGTTCATGAGCGACGGCGACCGCGTGCAAGGCATTCTGGCGCAGCAGCCGGAGACGAAAGTATCCGATATGGAAGGTCTGGCGATCGTCGAAGTCGGACAGCGCTACGGCATCCCGGTCGTCGCCGTCAAAGCCGTGTCCGATATCGCCGGACACGGCGCGGAATCCGCCGACAGCTTCGACGAGAACGTCGACTTGGCCGGACGCCATGCGGTGCAGTTCACGGAACTGCTGATCCGCGCGGCTCGCGGGGAACGTGCCGAGAATCGAGCAGCGGAAGTCTGATCGCGTTACCTTGTTCGTTTGGGCGAGAAGCGGCAGGACCGAACGCAGTCGGGAGCAAGTACGAGCCGGCTCGCTCCGTCCCGCCTGCATGCTCCTCTTTCCGGACAGCTTAAAGCCTCGTGCATTTTGCACGAGGCTTTTCGGCGCGTTTACGGTTGCGATAAAGTCGGACTCGGCAGAATCGATGATCGGACGGATCTCAAGCGCCGCCGCCCAGAAAACTTTTTTCGATCAGCTCGAGCTGGGCTTCCAGCGAGATTGGGTCGTTATAGAACGATCCTTTGGGATCGATCCAGAACACCCGGTCGTTCTTGACCGCATCGAGCGATTTCCATACCGGGCTGTCGTAGACCACGTTCGCGTCCCCGTCGTCCCACCCCCAATTGCTGGTGAAGATATAATCGCCCGCGTAATCCGGCAGCTTTTCCAATGACAGGTCGCCGCCGAATCCGTCGCCTTCGATCAGCGTCTCGCGGATGATATCCGGCGCTTTCAAGCCCAGATCGTCGTACAGAATTTCGCCGCCGCGTCCGCCTTTGTTGCCCCAAGCGTAGATGCCTTTGGCATAAGGCTGAAGAATCGAGACGGTACGGTCGCCGACCACTGCCTGAATCTTCGGTTTGACTTCGGCGATCTTCGCGTTCCATTTTTCGATCCATTCCTGCGCCTGCGCTTCTTTGCCCGTGATCTTGCCGAATTCCGTCAGCAGTTCCTGCGGAGGCAGCGCCCCGTATTTCAGCCGCACGACCGGAGCGATCTTCCGGAGCTGCTCGTAATCGCTCGGCTCGATATAATCGAACGCGATGATCAGATCCGGATTTTGCGCCAAAACGACCTCTGCCGTCGGCTTGCTCCCCAGATCGGCGACGCCGTCTACCAATCCTTCGTGGTACGGATTCTGCAGCGAATCGCGAATCGCCGCTACCGGCTTCACGCCGAGCGCCAGCAGATCGCCGATCGAACTGCCCGTAAGGTCGACGATCCGCTTGGGCTCGGCAGGGACGGTTACGTCGCCCGTGCTGTCTTTGTAGACCCGCGTCGCCGCTTGGCTCGCTTCGCCGCCCGCGTTTTCGGCCGAGACGTTTTTCTCCGCCCCCGCCGCTGCGCCTGCCGTGCCCGAACTTGTCGTATTGTTCCCCGTTCCCGAGCACGCGCTCAATACCAACACGCCGCATAACGCGATCATGACCATCGCAGCGGATGTTCTTTTTCTCATCGGCAATTCCCCTCTTCGGCTCAAGTGATAATGATTCTCAACACTTTCGCCATTGTAGCATCGCCGCTTTGCTCCTACAAGGGCAGATTTCGGATAGAGAGCGGGCAATTCCGGTACGGGCAAACCTTGCGACAGCAGCGCCTTGTAACGAACAGGAGGGATTCCGTAATGCTTTTTGAACGCTCGGCCGAAACTATGCGCGTCCGGATAACCGCAGCGTTCCGCCAACTGTTGAAAAGACAGATCGTAACGGCTCAGTTCGTCGGCTGCCCGTTCCATGCGCATATGCGTCAGCACGCGCATCGGACTCGCGTTCAGCCGCCGCTTGAACGATTTGCTCAATAAACTGACGCTGCATCCGAAACGCCTCGCCAATTCTTCGAGGGTAACCGGTTCCCCGCAGCGGCGATGCAGATCGAGCAGGACTTGATGCAGCAGGTCGAACCGCTCCGGTCCTTCCTGACGCAGCCGCCTCTGCCGCATCAATTCGTGCTGGAAAGTCGCGAATACCGCTCGCGCGCGCAGTTTGTCGAGCGGATCGCCGCTCTGCCAATCTTCGAACAGCCGATCCGCCAGACTCGACAGCTCGGCCGGAAACAGCGGATCGAACGCGTACTGTTCGGCGAACGGATTCGCTTCTTCCAACTGTCGGCGCAGCCGTTTGGACAGCGGCAGCATCAGCTCTCCCCGATATAACACCAGCATATATTCGCAATCTTCCGATGCCGACATTCGCAGGCGTGCTCCTTTGCCCCCGTGAACCCATTGATTGCGCTTCGAATCCGTCTGCCAATCGTCCAGGCGCAAACGAAGCTTTCCTTGCCGGATCATGACGAAAGCGCTCGCCGGAAGCCGGTAATCCCGTTCTCCCCCGTCGGCTTCCAGCCTCTCGATCCGGACGTCTTGAAGCTTGACCGCCGCGTTCGCCCAGAGGCGAATCTGTTCGTCCCCGTTCACTCCGTTCCCGTTCCCCCTTTCGCTACTGCCGCGCCGACTCCCGCATCATGTCCATAATCTTCCGCGTCGTATTCACGTTTCTTACCGTCATCTGCGCATACAGCTTCGAACCGACCAACTTGTTCATTCCGCTGCGTCCCGCGTCTTCGCGGCTTACGGCATACAGCAGGGCGCGCGGAGCGGCGATCAGCGTGCCGATCCCCGGCGTCAGCGGAAGAGCGCTCGCCGCTTCGGCTTCGTCCGTTCCTTCCCACAAGAAAAACACGTCGCTCTTCATCTCTTCGCCGTTGCTCCAATCTTCGGGCAGCTTAGCCAAGATCGCTTCCATCTCGTCGAGACTGCGGATCAGCACGCGGATATTCAATCCGAACTCCGTCAGAATGGCCGCTTCGAGTACCGCGGGCAGTTCCGTTTGAGCGAGCAGATCGTTCGCGAACACGATATTGCCCGAGTTGATATACGTCTTGACATGCTCCATGCCCGCCGCTTCGAAAGCCGTTTTGAGCCGTTTCATCTCCACTTTGTTGTTGCCGCCTACGTTGATTCCGCGCAGCAGCGCCGCATAGATCATGATCGTTCCTCCTTGACCGTCTCGTTTATTGCCGTGCGATTCCCGGTATTATGTATGCCAAGAACTTGCGATAGAATCGATTACAGTATACCGAAAAAGAAAGCCCCCTGCATGCTCATGCAGAGGGCTTCGTCTATCCGATGCACATAAACTTAGCGCAGATCCACGCCCGTCAGTTCGGCCGACAGATCCCATAAGCGCTTCGCTTCTTCCGGGTCGGCCGCGTACGCTTTGACGCCGGTGCGCGGACCGCCTTCCTGCGTCATCTCGGCGATATCGCAATCTTCGCAGTACACGCCGCCTTTGCCGTCAAGCTGCGGCGAAGTCGCGGCCCAGACCTGAGTAGCCGCGCCCTGCTCCGGCGTTTTGAATCCGGGATTGACTCCGTTGCCTTCTTCGTCCACCCATTTGAGCGCGACCATCTCTTCCCGGCTCATATGCCGCTGAAGCGGAGTCAGGATGCCGCCCGGATGCACGGAGAAAGCCCGCACGCCGTGCGGCGCTCCGAGCCGGTCCAATTCGACCGCGAACAGCGCGTTCGCCGTTTTGGACTGGCCGTAAGCTTCGAATTTGACGTAGTTGCCTTCGAAGTTCAGATTGTCCCAACGGATCGGCGAAGCGTGATGACCCGTCGACGAAGTCGCGACCACGCGCGCGCCGCCGCCGGCTTTGAGCAGCGGCCACAAGCGGTTGATCAGCGCAAAATGCCCCAGATGATTGGTCGCGAATTGCAGCTCCCAACCGGGACCGACCCGCGTTTCCGGACTTGCCATGACTCCGGCGTTCAGAATCGCCAGATCGATGCTGCGTCCGCTATCGAGCATACGGTCCGCGAAGGCTTGCACGCTGTCCAGATCGGACAGATCGAGCGTGTCCACCTCGACGCGCTCCACGCCGGACAGCGCTTCGCGCGCGGCTTCCGGACGGCGGGCCGGTACGATCACGTGCGCGCCGGCTTTGACCAGCGCTTTGGTCGTCTCAAGTCCGAGACCCGAATATCCGCCGGTCACGAGCGCCAGTTTGCCGGACAGGTCGATGCCTTCGAGGACTTCGTCCGCCGTGCTTCGAAGACCGAAGCCGGAACCGATCTTGTGCTGCGGCGTTTTCGCATAGGTTTGTTCCATTCTGATTCGCTCCTTTGAGTGGGGGGTTATTTTGCTGATTTCACTTTATCAGTTAGAGTTCACTTGAAGTCAAGCAAGCCGCCGCGTTTCTTTGACTTCAAAATTTTATTTACAAACCGACGGTCTGTTTTTATAATGATCTTAATCTTTTATCCGTCACATGCGCGTATCGTTTGATCCGAAGGAGGAATCGAAATGAAACAAGAAGAACGCCGCGAGCAGACGCTGAGGACGCTGCTGGACACGGTCAAAGAGTTGGTCAAAGAGAAAGGCTGCCACTCCGTCACGATGAAAGACATCATGGATCGGTCGAATCTGTCCAAAGGCGCGATTTTCCATTATGTCAAAAGCAAAGACGAGTTGTTCGTGCGGGTGCTTCGCGAACGGCTGGAAGAAACGGACCGCGGCTTCCGCAGCGAAGTCGATGCCGACGCGCCGTCGTTCGCCGACCCGATGCGGAAGATTGCCGACAGTATCTCGGTCTACGAGAATCCGGAAGACCCGACGAACAAGATTCTGCTCTATTTGCTGGGCAAAGAAGATCAGCCTATGATCGCGGAAGCGCTCAAAGCGTATTACGAGCGCTCCGTCGATCTCTCGCGTCAGTGGATCGAGACGGGGCAGCGGCACGGCGTGATCTCAAGCGAGGTCGATCCGGCCCGAACCGCCGACCTGTTCGTTCTGCTGACGACGGGCCTGCGCGTGCGGGCTTCGATTCCGGGCGCGCCTCGGCGGTTCGATGCGCGGACGTTCGCCGAATGGATCTCCGACCTGCTGCAGCCCCGGAAGGAGCGGTAATCGTGATTCCTTTCTACGCGCTTATCGCCTCGTTTCTTCTGTTCAGAATGCTCGGCTTGATCGGCGTCGCGCATTTCGCGGGTTGGCAGACGTCGCTGCAAGCGGCTTCGGCGGTCATGCTGCTGCTCGGCGCGTCCGCCCATTGGGGAAGCAAACGCGCCGACCTCATCCGCATGGTGCCGAAAACGTTCCCCCGTCCCGGGTTGATCGTCACTTTGACCGGTCTGCTGGAGATCGCGGGAGCGATCGGCCTGCTGCTGCCCGCTACCTCGCGAGCCGCTTCGATCGGGCTTGCGCTGCTGCTGGCCGCCATGTTTCCGGCCAACGTGCTGGCGGCGCGCGAGCGGCTGACGATCGGAGGCAGACCGGTGCCGAAACTGCTTACGCGCACGCTTGTACAGCTCTTTTTTATCGTCGCGGTGCTGCTGGCCGGATGATGCCCGTCTCCTTGTGTCGACCGCGTTCTCCGCAAACTTATTTTATTTACACGTTGGATACAATTCGGTTCAAAGACCGATACATTCAAGGTTTAAGATAAGTTCAAGCCAAGAAAAACAGACACGAAGGAGATGGATTATTTATGCGTTACCCGCAATGGATCGCGGCTTCCCTCGCCGCAGGCGTACTTCTCACAGGAACCGTATCGGCTCAGTCGGCTTCGGCCGCGGCAAGCACGGGCAAGCAGACGACGGCCGTCACATCGGCCGCTGCCGCCTCCGCTTCCCAGAAGCTGAACTTTACGCTGAGCGACGTGAATTATTCGGCCGCCCAATACAAGAGCATCGTCAAAGCTTACGCCGCTTTCGAAGGATTCGAGACGCCGTACGTGCCGACGCGCATGATCACGGGCGACTCGTTCAAAAAGGTCGCGGTCAGCGGAGACAGCGTCACGTTCTTGTTCAAATACATGAGAGTGTCCGTATCCGCCCGCGACGATTCCTACAGCTACAAAGGCACGACCGTCACGCTGCCGAACTCCAACAACGTAAAAGGCAAATGGTACAAAGTCGGCGGCACGGACATGCTGACCTTCCCGCTCAAAGACCGTTTCGTGACGATCTACGCCCCTGCCCACTCGCTCAGCAAAACGAAGCTGGAGCATGTGGCCGTCGACGTCACTCGCTACCAGCCTTAAGTCTTAAGACGGCAAAGATTCGGGAGCGGGCCGCGCGCATTTTCAAACGCGGCGGCTCCGCGATTCTTCCGGACTTGCCCTGCGAAAAGCCCCGACTTCCGTACGGAAGATCGGGGCTTTTCGCGTTTTTTGTTCGTTTTGTCCGTTCGTTTTGTCCATCATTTTGTCCGCTTGCTTCGATCGAGGTCGGCGTTATGCGATCGCGAAGCTGCGGCTATGCCTGCTGCCGATCGCGCCGATCCGCCTGTTCTTCTTCCGCTCCCGAAGGAAGCGACAAGCTGAAGCGCGCTCCGCCGAGCGGCGACTTCGCGTAGGTCAGCTCGCCGCCTAGCCGCAGCGCGATCTGGCTGCTGATCGCGAGGCCGAGGCCGGTAATCCCGTTGCGGCCGGTATAGAATCGCTTGAATACGGCTTCCGCCTCGTCTTCGGCGAGTCCGGGACCGTCGTCGTCCACATGCAGCATCCAGCCGCTGTCGCCTTTTCGCTCCAACAAGACCGATACTTCCGCTTGCGTATGCCGTACCGCGTTTTGCAGCAGATTCAAGACCAGACGAAACAACTGCTCGCCGGTCGTTCGTACGGTTAGCGGCCCGCCCGCAAGCGACAAGGTCAAGCTCCGCGCCGAAGCCGCAGGCCGCATCAGGCCGAGCGCTTCCTGAACGAGCGCGTCGAGTTCGATCGGCTGCGTGGGCCAAGCCTCGTCCAGCGCTTCCAGCCGGGATAAGGTCAGCAGCTTGTCGACCATCTCGACCATCCGCCGGGACTGCGACGCGATCACTTCCAAGCCTTCTTCCTGATCGACGACCCCGTCGCGGATCGCGTAGCTGTAACCGTCGATCGACATCAGCGGCGTCCGAAGCTCGTGCGAGACGTTTTGCAGAAATTCGACTTGATGTTTCTGATGTTCGGAGATCCGTTCGGCCATAAAGCGGAACGTGCGGCCCAGATCGCCGATCTCGCCGGGCAGATCATCGGGCAGCGCGTCGGCTTGCGGCCTGCCCGGCTCGTAACGGTCGACCGCTTCTTTCAGACGGTTCAGCGGCTTCAGGATATACGAGACGGTCAGCAGGCCGATCAGCAGAATGATCACGAAGCTGACGGCCGTGGACAGCAGCGTCGTTCTCAGGATCGAACCGTACAGCCCCCGCACCGACGACATCGGCGAATACAGGAAGATCCGGTACGGAAGATCGTTGAGCTTGGCCTGCGTATACAGCACTTTGCTGCCGTCCACCTTGCCGATTCCTTCGTTGTTGTAGACCGGGTTATGCAGCGTTTGGCCGATCTCCGAAGCATTGCTGGCGCTGACGACCCGCTGCTGATCGTCGAGAATCAAATAATCCGCGTCGAGCATGACGTCGCGCACGACGTAATTGAAATCGACGCGATCCAGTTCGCCGAGCCCGCCGTCGTTTAGGACGTGCAGCGCTTTGCGAACCTGTCCGTGCAGTTGGACTTTGACCTGATTGATCATCAAGTCGTCGATCAGGCGGACGAACAAGCCGAGCGTGACCGCGATCGTGACCAGCACCGCCGCCGACATGGAGATCAGCAGTTTCCCGCGAATGGTCCGCATGGCTATACCTGCCGAATCGACGCTTTGTAGCCGAATCCCCAGACCGTATCGATATGCAAAGTAGACGCGTATTCCGCCAGTTTGCGCCGGACGCGTTTGACCAGATCGTCGACCACGCGCACATCGCCGAGGAAGTCGTAATTCCAGACCTGCCGAATCAGATACTCCCGTTCGAAAGGACGTTCCGGATGCGAAGCGAGAAACAGCAGCAGATCGAACTCCCGGGAGGTCAGCGCGACCTCGGTCGAACCGATCCGGACCTGACGGAATTCGGGGTCGATTCGGACGTTGCCCGCCGTGCAGATCCGGTTTTCTTTGCGCGCCGCTTCCGCCGAACCCGACGACTGCGTCAAACGCAGCATCGCTTTGACCCGTCCCACGAGCTCCCTCGGATTAAAAGGCTTGCTCAGAAAATCGCTGCATCCCAATTCCAGTCCTTGAATCCGGTCGCTCTCCTCGCCCCGCGCCGAGATCATGATGATCGGCATCTCCGTGAACGTGCGCAGCTCGGTCAGCAGCGTCAATCCGTCGATGCCGGGCATCATAATGTCCAGAATCAGACAATCCGGCCGCTCGCCGCGAATATGCGCCGAGAGCGTCCGGCCGTCCGAGAACGACGCGACCTCGTATCCTTCTTTTCGCAAATATTCGGACAACAGCTGAAGAATAAACAGATCGTCGTCCACTACCGCAATTTTGCTCATACGTCTTCTCTCCCCGGTTATGGTCATGCCGCTCTGCCGGATCCGTATGTCGGAACGCGGGAAACGCAGCTTGCTTGATCTTTACTATAAAAGAACGAGAGGCGGGAATCCAATTTGGATTCCTGCCTCTCGTTTACGGTGCTTCGCTGACCGAGCGATCGGCGACCGGGTGCGGTCTGCGCTCGAAAAAAGGCTTACTTTTTGGTTTTAGCGGCAGGTTTTACGGTTTTGGTCGTTTTGGCGGCAGCCGGAGTCGTTTTTACCTTTTTGCCCGCAACCGGTTTTACGGTTTTCGGCGCGCTTTTGACCGAAGATTTCGCGACTGCCGGTTTAGCGGCCGTGACTTTGGCTTTCGTTGCGGCTGCGCTTTTGACCGGAGCTTTCGTCAGCACGCGAGCGGCTTTGGCTTTTTTCGTTGTAACTTTTACGTGTTTCGCAGTAACGGCTTTTTTGTGCGCGGCCGCTTTGTGATGCGCTTTTTTGTGATGAAGCTTTTTGTGAGCCGCTTTTTTGTGCTTAGCGGTTTTGTGGGCAGCTTTCTTATGTGTTTTTTTGCTGTGCGCCGCCGTTTTGTGCGAAGTCGTTTTGTGAGCGGCGGTTTTCGGTGCCGTCTTCGTGCTTGCCGGAGTCTTGGCGGCGGTCGTTTTGGCCGGAGCTTTGGTCACCGGAGCGGTCTGATGAGTCGCAGCGGCCGGTTTGACGGACGTCGTCGTTTTGGCAGGAGCGGCCGTGTTCGTTTTGGCAGCCGGTTTGGTCGTCGTCGCAGCCGGTTTAGCGGTAGGCGTTTTAGTCGCTGCCGGAGCGGCGGACGTCGTCGTTTTGGCGGGAACGGTGGTAACCGGTTTGGCCGGAGCGCTCGCCGCGAAAGCACTTGCGCTTCCTCCCATCAAGCTGATTGCGGTCAATACGGCTGCTGCGTTTTTTGTCCATTTTTTCATTTGGAATCACCTCTTGTTCGGATTTGTTTCTAGCTTATCAGCCAAGTTCGGGATTTCTGCGGAAGAAGTGTGGGAAAACTGTATGAAAAAAAGACGGACGAAAAAAGGCCGAATCTGTACGCGATCCGATACAAAAAGCGAGAAAGTTCCGTCTCTACGACAGAGGCGAAAACAGGCCCTTTCCCGGACCTTCTTCGCCGTTTGTTGAAAACCGTTTGAAAAAGGAGACCACGATGTTTAAATCCCGCAAAACGATCGGGGCAGCGACTCTGATCTATACCGTTTTGATTCTTTATTTTATGTTTTTCGCTTTCGGCCGGGCCGATTCCGGGGCAGGAGACGGAAGTTACACGTTTATTTGGGTACCCGGCAACTTCCTCAAACTGCCCGATCTGCCCGATCTCCTGCCGCCGACCGTGATGGATCTGGTCAGCATCGGAAATATCGCGGCGTTCGTTCCGTTCGGCATCCTGATTCCTTTGCTGCGCCCGATGACGTTCGTTCGTTTCCTGATCGGATTCGTCTTAGCCATTCTCGTTCTGGAGACGATTCAAGCGTTAACGTTCCTCGGCAGTTTCGATGTGGACGACGTCTTGCGCAATACGCTCGGCGCGTGCATCGGATTCGCGGCTTACCGGATGGCGGTTCGCGGACCGGATATGCGGCGAAAAGTCATGCTGGCATGCCTGTCCGTAGCCGTGCTGTTCATCGGCGTATGGGGCGTCGGCTTCGGAATCGACAAAGCGTTCGCCAAAACTCCCGCACCGTTCACGGCCGTCACCGAACGGGAAGGCGGCAGTCCGGAAGCGGCAGCAAGCGAGAAGCTTAAGCCTTTCGAAATCGGAGGTCGGCAGATCGTTCCCGAATTCAACCTTTACGATTCCGGAGCTTCGTCCAAGCAAACGTACACGTATCGTTTAGATCCCGAAGAACTTCGGTTTAGTTTGCAATACGGTATCCCCGACGGCGCCGAGTTCAAAGGCTCGATCAGCGCTTCCGTGGACGGCCGAGAGATTCTCTCCAATTCCGAAGAATATCAAGGCCATACGCCTCAGACTTTCGAATGGGAGTTCGAAAAAGGCGGCGTGCTGACGATCACCGTGGAAGGCAGCGAGAAAGTATGGGACGTCGGTTATCGAAAGATGCAGTATTTCTGGCAGTAATCCGATCCCGCTCCGCCCCTAACAAAAAAGCGATCCGCCCGTCTTCCGGTGCGAGATCGCTTGTTTTTTTGCGTAAAACTCTTATTCGGCTTCTTCCGATTCTTCGCGGGTCTCCGTCCATTCGATCGCTTCTCCGCGCTGCTGCCTCATCCGGATATTTTCCGTGCCCCAACGGCACATCACCGCCACGATCTCGTTCGCGGTCACGCCGTATGCCGTCAGCCGGTATTCGACCTTGGGCGGCATCTGCTCGTATACTTTGCGTTCGACCAGCCCGTCCCGTTCCAGTTCGCGAAGCTGCTGGATCAACACTTTCTCCGAGATGCCTTCAATGCCGCGGCGAAGTTCGCCCGTCCGCTTCACGCCGGTCATCAGCAGGCAGATAATCAGCGCTTTCCATTTGCCTCCGATGATTTCGAGCGTGGCTTCGATCCCCATATTATAGGTTTTCATCTTCGTCCCCACCTCCGTTTGCCGCTGCCGACGTTCCCGTAAAAGTCTATTATCCCATCGTTCGTATACCCGGTCCAGTACGTACCTTGAGGTAAGCTTCTTACTTCATTGTGCGTATTTTCATCCAGCCGAATCGGGTGCATAATAAGCGGCATCCCGCAATGATCCACAATAATGATCGAACCAAAGGAGACTCGACCATGAACAAAACTCTGGTGATCCTCGCTCATCCGAATATCGAAACGTCCCGCGTGAACCGCCGTTGGCGCGAAGAACTGCTGCGGCATTCGGATCGGATCGACGTACACGAATTATACGCCGCCTATTCCGATTGGCAGATCGATGTGTGGCAGGAACAAGAACGGCTGGAACGATACGACCGCGTCATCTTGCAGTTTCCGCTTTATTGGTACAGCTGCCCGCCTCTGCTCAAAAAGTGGTTCGACGACGTATGGACTTACGGCTCGAGCGGTACCAAACTTCGCGGCAAATCGATCGGAACGGCGATCTCGATCGGAGACCAAAAGGCCAATTATCTGCCGGAAGGCGGCGTCTCCTTCACCGTCGACCAGATCCTCGCTCCGTTCAAAGCCAGCCTCCGCCATGTCGGCGCGATCGAACTGCCGCCTTTCGCTTTGTTCGGCGCTTCGTTCCGGGTGAGCGATCAAGAGGTTGAAAACAGCGCGGCGGCTTATGTCGAGTATGTATCGAATAGGGCCGGAGCGGCTTGCGAATCGATCTGATTCGGGGAGCAAACGAAAAAAAGCCGTCAGCGTAGATAAACGCCGGCGGCTTTGGGATGAAAGAACGGCTCAGACCGCTTTCTCCGGTTTCGGCACTTCGACCCCGTTCAGGATCAGACGCAGGTTAATGTCCGCTTTGAGCGAGTCGGAGACCGCGCAGTATTTCTCTTCGGCCATCAGCAGCGCTTTCCAGATCCGGTAATCGGGAACGGTCCCGTCGATACGGAAAAACAGATCGATCGACGTGAAGCCCGAAGGATTCGTTTCTTTGCGCGTTCCGTCCGCTTGGATCTCGATCCGGCTGATGTCGGACAAAAACCGGTCCAAAATCATCGTGATGTCGATCCCCATGCAGCCGCCGAGTCCGGCCAGCAGCAGCTCCATCGGCGTCATGCCTTCGCCGTTTCCGCCGTATTTCGGCGTCGCGTCCATGCCTACGGAATAACCGGACGGCCCGGTCGAATCGAACTTGCGGCCGCCTTTCCAGATTGTCGATACGTTCATGATAAGCTAACCTTCTTTCTTCATGCTTAAACTTTACTTTGACTTAAATTTCATTGATTTGACGCAGGAACTTCCGTGTCCGTTCCTGCTGCGGATCTTCGAAAAAGCGCTGCGGAGCCGCTTCTTCGACAATATTCCCTTCGGCCATCAGGACGACTTTGCTTGCCACTTCGCGGGCGAATTTCATCTCGTGCGACACGACCAGCATGGTCATGCCTTCTTGAGCCAGCTCCCTCATGACGCTGAGCACTTCGCCGACCAATTCGGGGTCCAGCGCGGAAGTCGGTTCGTCGAACAGCATGACGGCCGGTTCCATCGCCAGCGAGCGCGCGATCGCGACCCGCTGCTGCTGCCCGCCCGAGAGACGGGACGGATAATAATCTTCCCGCTCCGCAAGCCCGACGCGGTCGAGCAGTTTGCGGCCGATCGCGACAGCCTGCTCTTTAGGCAGCTTTTTCACCGTAACCAGACCTTCGGTCACGTTGCCGAGCGCCGTCATATGCGGATAGAGATTGAACTGCTGGAACACCATGCCGCTCTGTCTGCGAATCTCCCGCGTCGCCTGCTGGCGCGCGCGCTTGGAAGCCGAAGCGTCCACGCGAATTCCGTTCACTTCGAAACTGCCGCCGGAGATGTCTTCCAGACCGTTCAGGCAGCGCAGCAGCGTACTTTTGCCCGAGCCGCTCGGTCCCAAGACGACCACGATATCGCGCGCGGCGACTTGAAGATCGATGCTTTTGAGCACTTCGAGATTCTGAAAATGTTTGGACAAACCTGTCGTCGTGATCATCGCGTCATCTCCATGTTCAGTAAGCTTTGGATAACCGGCGTTCGAAGCGTTCCAGAATGAACGACAATCCGGTGCTCATCACCCAATAGATGACGCCGATCGCCAGATAAAAAGGCATGTATTGATAATACTGCGCGATCAGCAGCTGCGCTTGGCGAAGCAGTTCGCTGACTGTAATGACTGACACAAGCGACGTTTCCTTCAGCATCCCGATAAACGTATTGCCCATCGGCGGGATCGCGATACGCATCGCTTGAGGGAGCACGACGCGGCGCATCGCCTGCCACGGCGTCATTCCGGTCGAATAAGCGGCTTCCAACTGTCCTTTGGGAACCGAGAGAATCGCGCCGCGAAACGTCTCGGACAGATAAGCGCCGGCGTTTACGCTGAGCGCGATATAAGCAGCCGTGAGCGAACCGAGCGTAATGCCGTAATCCACGACGCCGTAATAAATAATGACGATCTGCACCAGAAGCGGCGTGCCCCGGATGATCGAGACGTACACGCGGGCCAACCAGCGGATCGGCCGATTGCCTTTGAGTCTGGCGATCGCGACGACCAATCCGATGATCAGTCCGAAGAACATTGAGACGATTGTCAGCAATAAGGTAAAACCTGCGCCCTTCAGCAAGAAGGGCAGATTATCGAACACGAGCTGCATGAATTCTACCGCCTTTCTGCCGGAGGGCGAGTGTTTCGACGTTTATTTGGACGGCGCTTCGCCGAACCATTTTTTGAAGATCGTATCGTACGTGCCGTCCGACTTCATGTCCGCCAGCGCTTTGTTCATCGCTTCTTGCAGCTCGGCGTTGTCTTTGCGAAGAGCGATGCCGGCTTCGTCCGATTTGATCGGTTCGCCTACGGCTTTGATCTTGAACCCGTTCTCGTCCACGATCGGCTTGAGCGCGTACAGATTGTTGATCGTCGCGTCGATACGGCCCGCATCCAGATCTTTCAGCGACGTAATGACGTCGTCGTAAGTCTTGATGTCGAAATCGCCGACTTTCGGCAGCACTTCGGTGCGCAGATACGTTTCGTCGTTGGTGCCGAGTCCCACGCCGACCTTTTTCCCTTTGAAGTCTTCCAGCTTGGTAATGTCGTTATTGTTTTCGTTCACGATGATCTTGACTTCGTTGGTGATGTAACCGTCCGTGAAATCGATTTGTTTTTTGCGTTCGTCGGTAATCGTCACTTGGCTGACCACGACGTCGAACTTTTTGGCTTGCAGGCTCGGGATCAAGCCGGAGAATTCCTGCGTCGTGAATTCCGCTTTGACTCCGATCCGCTTGGCGATTTCTTTGGCGATATCCGGATCGAAACCGTCGACTTCTTTTTGTTCGTTCAAGAACGTATAAGGCGGATAAGTGCCCATCGTGCCGACCTTGATCACGCCGTCTTTTTTGATCTGCTCCAATTCGTTCGCGGATGCCGTCCCCGAATTCGAACCTCCTCCTCCGCATGCGCTCAGCACCAAGCTCAGCGAAGTCAATGTCGCGAGTGTAAGGCCCGCCAATTTACGTTTCATCATCTTGTTTATCCCCTTATCGTTATCTTGATTTTCCCATCAATCCGTAGAACTCGAAATTCGCCAATTCGCTCGCCAACTGTTCGGCGGTCGACTCGACAATCTTACTGTGCATATCGCCCGAATCGAACAGCCAGCGCGACAGCAGCCCTTCGCACATGCTCATCAAGAGAGCGGCGCGAAGCTCGACATCGATGCTCTCCGGCAGCATATGCAGCTCTTTCGCTCGGCGAATATTGCGCCTGAAGCCTTGTTCCATCGCGTTCCGCGCAGCGGAAATGCTCTGCCGGATCGTCTGATCCGCTCCGTTGCCCATCAGCAGGATCTCCATCAGATGGCGATTCTGCTCGGCGAACCCGAACAATCGGAGAAACAAAGCTTCCGAAGCCTGCACCATATCCTCGAGATCGCCGGGATCCTGCCGATAGCCTCGGTCGATCACCTGAAGCAGACGCTCTTTGCCCTGCTCGATAATCTCCAGCCCGATCGCTTCTTTGCTTTTGAAATGCCAGTAGAACGTGCCCTGCGCGACGCCCGCTTCGGAGACGATGTCGGATATTTTCGTTTGATGGTAGCCGAGTCTGGCGAACTTCTCCAACGCGATCTCCATCAACTGCGCTTTTCGATCGATCGATTCTTTGCCTTTTTCCTCATTCGATTCCTCGTTAGGCAATCTGCATCTCCCTCCCGATTGACGAGTCAGTCAGTATTTATTTTTAAATCCTATGGGATAACTCAGGTATTGTCAAGTGGATTTCTTTTAAGAAAAAGCACCCCAAGAAAAAGCCCGCGTCCGGCGCGGGCTTTTTTCATTCTGCTTAAGCGCTCAACCCTCCGTCTACCGGCAGCACGACCCCGGTTACGAAAGAAGACTCGTCGCTCAACAGCCACGATGCCGCCTGCGCGATTTCGATCGGTTCGGCGGCGCGCCGGAGAGGGGTCTTGCCGCTGATCTGCTCGATAATCTCCGGATTGATCGACACCCATTGCTGAATCATATCGGTCATCGTCGTTCCCGGAGCGATCGCGTTGACGCGGATTCCGGAAGGTCCGTATTCGACGGCGGCCGTTTGAGTCAGGCTGTTGACCGCTCGTTTGGCGGCTCCGTAAGCGCCCAAGCCCGGGTTGCCTTTCAGGCTTCCGACGCTGCTCGTGTTGACGATCGATCCGCTGCCTGCCGTCTCGAGGATGGCTTTGATTTGAGCTTTCATGCATAACCAAACGCCTTTGTAGTTCACGGATTGGATCACGTCGAAATCTTCTTCTTGTTCATCGATCAGCGATGCTACGTTAATTGCTATTCCCGCATTGTTAAAAGCGCCATCAAGCCGTCCGTATCGCTCTACCGTGAATCGCACGGCCCGTTCGACGCTGCTTGCCTGCGACAGATCTGCCGCAAAATACGCCGCTTCTCCGCCCGATGCCGCAATCTCGTCTCTGACCGCGATCAATTGAGCTTCCGTTCTGGCTGCCAAAACGACGGAAGCGCCTTGCCCGGCGAAAAGTCGGGCCGCTTCCGCCCCGATCCCGCGTCCTGCGCCGGTGATCATGATTACTTTGTTGGCCAATCGGTTATTCGAAGTTGTCGTCATCTTCATTCTCCTCGTATACGAAATGGTTGAACGCGTCAACTGCCTTGAGTATACTTTGAGCATTAAGCGACAACGATAACCTGCTTTAGGGTAGGCTTTCGAGTGACAGGATAAGGAGGACTCGACGTGAATGACGACGAACGCCGACTCGCGCTAGGCAACTTTTTGCGAAACGCCAGATCCAAGATTTCTCCGGTCGAGGTCGGCCTTGCGTCCGGAAGCCGCCGTCGAATCCAAGGCTTGCGGCGAGAAGAAGTCGCGGCAATCGCCAATATCGGGCTCTCGTGGTATATCCGACTCGAACAAGGGCGCGATATTCATCCGTCGGCGAGCGTGCTGGAAAGTTTGGCGTCGGCCCTCCGGTTAACGCCCAACGAACGCCGGCATCTGTTTATGCTCGGCGGCGAATCTTTGCCTGCTCAACCGACGATCGACGACGAACCGATCAACCCGCTGATTCGGAATATGATGAACGAGCTGAACGTCAATCCGGCTTACGTGATCGGGAAAAAGTGGGACTTCCTCGCTTGGAATCCGGCAGCCGAAGCGATCTTTCAGATCGAGCGTTCGCGGCCTCCTTACCCTCGCAATCTGATCTGGCGACAATTCACCGATCCGGTATGGCGAAAAGGATCCGAAGATTGGGAAAGAGTCTCGCAGCGCATGGTGGCCGAGTTTCGCACTTCCAGGGCCCGCTACTTGCATGATGCTTCGTTCGGCCGATTGATCGAAGATCTGAAAAACGCCAGTTCCGATTTCGGCCGAATGTGGCAGCATCACGAAGCGCCCAGCTCGCTGGATGGTTACAAAAAGCTGCTGCATCCCGTGTTGGGCGCGCTCGAATTCGATCAGATCACGCTGCAATTCCCGAACGAGCCGGATCAACGAATGATGGTCTACATGCCGCTGCCGGAGACCAAAGCGCGTTTGCAGCCCTATTTGATTCAAACGTACAACTAGCCCGTATACGCAAACTCGCCGATCATTTTCCGACGTTGACGATTTGTCCCACCCATGCCGGCTCCGCCGCTGCGGCGCGGATCAGGCAGTCGGCGCAATCCGCGAACGGCAGCGGTCGGAACGGGGCGATGCGCGCCGACGGGCCTGCGGTATAGTTCGGATCGGAAGCCGTATGACTCAGCCCTGCCGGTCTTACGATCACCCACTCCAAATCGCTTCGCCGTACGACCTGCTCGGCCGCGCTTTTGTCTCGGATCGCTTTCGAGAAGACGCGGCGATTGACGCCCAATAGCAACCGATTGCCGGCGGATAGCTCTTGGCCGCTGCTCAACCCGATCCCGCTCTGCATCACGAAACGCTTAACGCCCGCGCGCCGACACGCTTCAACGATGTTCGGAATCCCCTCCGACATGACCGTTCCCGGCGAGAAATTCGACGTGAGGGTATTCAGAATTCCTCTGGGCGCGGCGCCGCTCGACGGACCGATGCAGCTGATGACCGCATCCGCGCCGGCCACGGCCGCGGCCAGACTCGACGCGTTCAGCACATCTCCTTGCCGGACGGTAAGCCGCTCGGCAGAAGGAACGGCTTCCGGACGTCTAGCTACGGCGATCACCTCGTGCCCCTGTTCAAGCGCTCTTTCCACCGCGTATTTCCCGGTTCCTCCCGTTGCTCCGATAATCGCAATTTTCATTCGTACGGCTCCTTTTTATCGATCATTCTCGCAATTCTGTTGCTTTCGCACGTCTATAAATGCACAATAGTGTATTAAGTAACGTCTATGTATCATTGTATAAAGGAAAAGAAAGCTCGCAATTGACAAACAATCGCGCTGCGCGCATTAATGCGCGACTTCTGCGGTAATGTGCATTTATTTTCGGAAAAAGCGGTGAGAATATGGTAGCAAACGTAGATCGAAGAATACGCAAATCGCAAGAAGCGATCAAAAAAGCCGTAATCGAATTGATGATCGAAAAAAACTTCGACCGCATTACGCTGCAGGACATCTCGGATCGGGCCGACGTCAGCCGAAGAACCGTCTATCTGCATTACGCGGACAAATTCGATCTGCTGGACAAACTGCTCGAAGAGCATATCCGAGAGCTGCGGGAATTGTGCGATCAGGTGGACGAGGACGCCGAATATAAGGAGATCGTTTTGCTGTGGTTCGAGTATTTGGAACAGCATTACGTTTTCTTTTCCGCGATGCTGGCGAGCAAAGGAAGCCTGTTTTTCCATAATCGATTCCTTGCTTTTTTCCTTGAGGAGTTAGGGGAGAAACAAACCGACGGCGAGACGGTCGATACGCAATTTCTGGGAGCCGCTATCGTGGGGATCGTGGAATGGTGGTTCAAACACGAAAAACCCCTATCGCCTGCGTTCATGGCAGAGCGGGTCGGGGCGTTGTTGGAACGGAATCTTGAAGCGGAGATGCCGCCTAAGTGAGAGACGCTGGGATGATAGTCATTCAACAAATAAAGATCCGATATGTCTTGTTTGACAAAGCCTAAACAAGGCTATAAATTATATACAAGACGTTTCGTTTCTTAATTAAAGGAGACACGAAATGGACAATGTAAAACGCAAGCCCGGAAGACCGCCAAGCCAACATTCTCGTCAAGCGATATTTGTTGCTGCGATGAAATTGTTAAAGGAGCAAGGCCTGCGCAAAATGACGATCGACAAAGTCGCTGAACAAGCAGGAGTTAGCAAAGCCACGATTTATCGTTGGTGGAACGACAAAGTACAGATGTCTATGGATGCATTTTTGTATCATGTGCAGTTAGAAGGAATTATCGAAGACAAAGGAAATTTTGTTGACGATTGTGCGGATTGGTTCGGCAAGTTGAACCAGTTTTATGCCAGCGAGGAAGGTCATATTTTAGCGCAGATTATTATTGAGAGCCAGAGTGCTCAGGAATTATTGCTGCCATTTCAAAATACTCTGCATGACTTATTGCTCAGCAAATGTAGAGTAATCTGGGACCGTGCGGCAGCGCGTGGAGAGGTGGACGATCAAATCCCTGCCGACCCTGTGATAGAGCTGCTCTATTCCCCCTCCAGCGCACGCATGCTATCCAGCAAACCACCTTTAGACGATAATGCTAATCTCGAGATGATTCGCATTATTTATAACGGTATCAAAAAGCCTTAATGGTTTTTTAGACTATACAGAAGATACAGATACAGGGGAATTTGAAGGAGGAATCATCTATGGATATTTTGAAAAACATGCAGACAAACGGACTTAAGCTTGCTATGGCTGGAATTGTAGCAGTAGGTTCTCTTACGGCAGCGACTGCTGTATGGCCTTCGTCAACTCATGCGCAGACAGCCACATCTTCGGCTGCGCAACAGAATGGAGCAGAGCTGCTTAAGGAGCTTTATAAACCGGCACTGAAAGGACATTTTCCGCAAGCAAATGGGAATCCTGTCGATAAACTCGTTGTAGGCGATACGACTCGGGCTTCGGCAATGAAAATCTACGGAAAACCGAGTACTCCGCGTACAAGCGCATCCGGCTACGATACCTATAAAGCCGAGATGGGCACGCCCGGTTATGCGCTATCCTACGATAAGTCTGACGTATTAAAAGAAATTCGTTATCTCGGTACACAGGTAGAACGCAAGCAGACGATCGGCAGCATCACGATGAGTGTACTCCAAAAAAACTGGTACGCCCCAAGCTCTGCAACCACGATAACGAGCAGCGGCAAAAAGCAAACCAAACTCACGTATAACCGAGGTAACTATAAGCTGGAATTCGTTTATAACAGCCCGAACGATCTCGATCATATTAATTTGTCGAAAAAATAATTTTGCCGTTCATTAATATCAGCAGCAAAAGAGCCCGCGGCGACGCGGGCTCTTTCCTTTTTCGAAAATCCGAAAATCTTCTCCTCCGTTCTTTGCCTATCCGCTCAATTCCGAGCAAAATCAGGCGTTGGTATCGGCCATAGCCGGAAGGTGAATCTCTTTGACGCAGGCCGCCGCGGATAAACCGATCAGGCAGTTCGTCAAATCGACGACGTCCTGCAAAGGAATGCGCGTCCCTCCATAAGCTTCCAATGCGCGCTCCCGCCCCGCCGCATAAGGAATTTCCGCAGCCAGCTCGCCCGGATTGATGCAGGTGACGGCGATCCGGTCTTGACGCAAATGTTCGCGCAGCGCTTCGCCGATGCCGCGGATCGCGAATTTCGAAGCCACGAAGGTCACTTGGGCATTGTTGCCGTTGCTCAATCCCGCCGTCGAGCCGATCAGGATGATCTTGCCGGCATTCGCTTGACGCAGATTCGGCAGCAGGCCCTGCAAGCACACGATCGCGGACGTAATATTGGTCTGAATCATGCGGCTGATATGCTCAGGCTCGTCGCGATCGAAGCTGTAGTGCTCTTCGAACCCTTCTTTTTCCCAAATGCCCACATTGTAAACGGCCACGTCCAGCCGCTCTTGTCGAACGTACTCGAAAATCGTATCGGCGGCTTCCGGTTGGGACAAGTCGGCCGGAATCCAGATTCTTTCCGCGCCGTCTTCCAGATCGAGGCTGGACGGACGGCTTCGCGAGACCAACCACATTTTATCCCCGCTCTTAACGAGGCCTCTGGCAAAAGCGTCTCCGAGTCCTTGGCTGGCTCCGAAGATCAAGTAACTTTTCATCGTTGGTTCTCCTTTATATGCTCGATCCCGAGCAAAATCAGCTTTATCCCGAAATCAAACGCTTCGTCGCTCCCCATCAGCTCGAATATGCCGTTTCTGAACAGTCTCCGGAACAACCCCGCATCCTCTTCGCTCATCGTATCCAGAAGCGTGTTCATCTCGCCGTACGGAACTTCTCCCCGTTCCTCGAGCACGGCTTCGATGTTGCGTTGATGCTGTTCCTTGTCCATCACGAAATGAAGCACATAGTTGGTCAAGGTCAGAGTCGCCTGAAATTTCTGCTCCGGCTCAAGCGGCGACGACTCGAAACAGAGCAGCAGCCGATTCGTGAACCGGATCGTATCGGGTTCATGCGGCAGCGTGATCATCATGAGCTGCGCCGAACAAGGATAGCGGCCGAGCACATCGCGCATCGTAACCGTCAGATCCGTAAGCTGCTTTTTCCAGTCTCCTTCGGCGCGAAATTCGTCCACGATCATCTTGGAGATTTGATTGGCCAAACGCTGATAAAGATCCTGCTTGCTTTTGAAGTACCAGTATAGGGAAGGAGCCTGAATCCCCAAGCGATCGGCCAGCTTGCGCATACTGAATTTCTCGATCGTTCCTTCCTCCAAGAGCGCCCAAGAAGCTTCCAAAATTTTGTCTTCCGAAATTTGAAGCGGCTGCTTTTTCATCGGACCCGTCCTTTTATCGAAATTTTTATCTAACAGTGTAAGTTTGTGCTTTACAACACCCTATACGCATGATATCATCTAACACTGTAAGGTACAAACTAACACCGTTAGACAGTCGGTTCGGATGTCCGTCGTATTTAGTCAACCCCCTCAATCAAACGAAGAAAGCCGGGATTTCCATGGACGCAGAAAATCTGCATTATTTCGAAAAAGCACCGATCGCCAAAGCCGTCGCCCATTTTTCCTTACCTATGATGCTGGGCATGTCGATGAGCGTGATTTATTCGATTTTGAACGCTTATTTCCTCGGTACTCTCCACAATACGGCGATGCTGACCGCTCTTGCGCTGACGCTTCCGCTGTTCGCGCTCATCATGGCACTGGGCAATCTGATCGGTATGGGCAGCGGCACTTTCATCTCCCGTCTGCTCGGCGAGAAACGGTACGACGACGTCAAGCATGTCTCTTCTTTCGCTTTTTACGGCAGTCTGTTTCTCGGTCTGATCGCGATGGCGGCGGGCCTCCTGCTGATTGATCCGATCGTTCACGGTCTGGGCGCCACCCCCGACTCCTTCGGTTTCACCAAAGATTACGTCATCGTTATGCTGATCGGTTCGCCGATCGTCGTCTTGTTCTTCGCTTTGGAAAATGTCGTGCGCGCGGAAGGCGCGGCTATCGCTTCGATGATCGGGATGATCTTGAGCGTGGTCGTGAATATCGCGCTCGATGCGCTGGTGATCTTCGTGCTGCATTGGGGAGTGATCGGGGTCGCGTCGGCCACGGTCGTGTCCAACTTGGTGGCAAGCGGCTATTATGCTTTTCATATCGGGGCCAAAAGCCGGTTCCTGACTCTCTCGCCCAAATGGTTCAAAGCGACGAAGGAGATCATGAGCAACGTGTTCAAAATCGGCGTACCCGTGTTCGTCATGAGTCTGTTTCTGGGCGCGATGTCGCTTATCCTGAATCTTTTTCTGATCGGGTACGGCGATCAGGCGGCGGCCGCTTACGGCATCTCGTCGCGCCTGCTCCAGTTCCCCGAATTCATTCTGATGGGACTCTGCGAAGGCGTCGTGCCGTTGATCGCGTTCACGTTCACCGCGAACCGGCTGCGCATGAAGCAGACCATCGGCTTTACGATCAAAATGATGATCGCCTTGGCGTTCGCTTTCGGGATCATCGTTTACCTGATCTCCGATAATCTGATCGGCTTGTTCACGAACGACCCGCAGCTGATCGAGATGGGCAGCTATATCCTGAACGTCACGTTCCTGTCCCTGTTCATTTCGGGAGCGACCACTCTGTTTACCGGCATCTTCCAAGCGACCGCGCAGGGAACCGCCGCCTTCGTCATGTCGATCATACAGGGCGTGACGCTGATTCCGACGCTCTACATCGCCAATCAGCTGCACGGCTTCCACGGCGTCGTCTGGTCGCTCGTCATTGCCGACGCCGTCGCGTTCGTCGTCGGCGGGCTGATGCTGATCGCGCTGCGTCACAAGCTGCAGCCGGATCTGGAGGCGCTGACGCAGTGAAACGGCGTTTAGAGTGGATAGGCAAAAGAATAAAATCCGCTGAGCAGTTCGCATCTGTAGGTTTAAATTTGTTCACAAAAAAAGCCCGCGTTTTTCGCGGGCTTTTTCGCTTCGTTATTCCGATTGACTCGTCCTGCGCGCAGTAGAGTTCCCTTTACCTTCAGGCTGCGGTTTACGCAGTTTCCGGCAGTTTCCGAGTCTCGCTGTCATCGGAAGAAGAGACCAGCTCGCTGAGTCCGACGATCAGGCTTTCGAGTTCGCGGAAACTGTCGACCATCTGTTTCGTGAGGTTGCGCTGTTCGTCCATGCCGGCCAAAATCTCTTCCGCCGCGGCGCTGGATTGCTCGGTCAGGCCGGAGATCTCCGTGACTTCGCCCACCACATGTTCGGAAGAATCTTTCATCGTCACGGAGCTGCTTTCGATATGCGAAGCCTGCGTCAGCACGTCGCGGGAGCTTGCGTCGATCGCGCGGAACGCTTGCTCGGCCGTATGCACCACGTCCCTGCTTTCTTCGAGCGAAGCGCGCATCGTATCGAAACGCTCGGTCAGTTCGTGCGTGCGTCCTTGAAGACGCGCGAGGATCGCGGCAACGTCCGTCGCCGACTGTCCGGAATGCTCGGCAAGCTTGCGGACTTCGTCGGAAACCACCGCGAATCCTTTGCCGTGCTCGCCCGCCCGCGCCGCTTCGATCGCCGCGTTCAGCGCGAGCAGATTCGTTTGGCGGGCGATATCGGAGATGCCGTTCAGGATCGCGGTCATCGATTCGCTTTCTTGACTGAAACTCTGCATATCGTGAGCAGCCGTCTTCATAGCGTCGTACAGGCTGTCCATTCGCGTGTTCAGCATATCCATCTTCGAACTTCCGACCTGCGTGCTTCCCGCCATATCCGCAGAGATGTCTTTCATTTGCTGCGAATAAGCCGCCACGTCCCGAATATGGGCGTCCGTCAGAGCCAGCGATTCCGAGATTTCCGCCACGCTGGCCGCCTGTACTTCGACGCCTCGCGCAACTTCGCCGAAGCCCACCGTGATCTCGTCCGAGATCGCGACGGTGTTATTCACTTTCTGCTTGAATCCGTCCGTGAATACCGTCAAGCCTTCGACCGATTCTTTGACGCGATCCAGCATGGCTTCGACGCGCGCTTGAGACTGCTCGATTTCTTCCCGGCGCTTCTCGCCGTTCAGGAACAGCTTTTTGTTCACGCGCGATACCGTGATCAAGATGATTCCCGACACCGCGAACATGCTCAAATTCGTCAGATCGTTAAATAAAACGGCCGAGTCCGACGCAGGCTTGAGGATCATATGAACGATAAAATAAACCAGCGTTATCGCGAAAGAGATATTGTAATGTTTGCTGTTCGGGTACAGCAGCAGAGGCAGCAGGATCAGAATGCCCTGTACGAAGTTGATCTGTTCCAGATTGATTCCGATTGCGCTCAAAACGATCCATACCGTGACGATCCAAGGAATGACCCGGATGCCTTTTTTGGTGAAGTTAGCGATCGTGACACCCAACGGGATGATCATCGAGATCAATACGACCGGCCAGACTTCCGGCACAACGAAAGCCAACCCCGTACTGATCGAGAGAATGGCCCACATCATGTAACTCACCAATTTGTTGCGTTTCCAAAGAATAATGTCTTTACGATCCATTTTCCGATTCCGTCCTTTGCGTCATGATCGAATTTCTTTTTTTGGTGTAGAACGTTTTCGGTAAAACGATTCCTTCCGGATCGACGAAGCGCAGCGCCATTTGCTCTCCGGAATCTTTCTTATCGCATACTTTTACGCAGTACTTCCTACATATCGGAATATTCCGGCAAGTTATTGAGCTTTTATGAAAATTTTCATTGGTCTAAATCTAATTTTTGCCAACATAAATTTATCCATCAAAAAAGCCCGCGTACCTCGCGGGCTTCCCTACTCTAAACCAACTTCTAGACCTCTTCCCCCGTCGCGATCGGATTATCCCCGTACGAGATCCAATCGCTCCAACTTCCGGCATACAGCCGCACGCTGGTGAAGCCCGCTTCTTCCAGCGCCAGCACGTTCGGGCACGCGCTTACGCCGGAGCCGCAGTAGACGACGATCTCCGCGTCTTTGTCGATCGCTTCGAAGTGCTTTTCCAGCTCTTCTTTGCTTTTGAACATTCCGTTCTCGTCGATCAGATCTCTCCAGAAGAAGTTGACCGCGCCAGGGATATGTCCGCCGATCGGGTCCATCGCCTCGTTCTGGCCGAGATAGCGGTCGTGCGAGCGGGAATCGATCAGCACGGGGGTGAAAAACACGGCCGGATTCGCCGCCGCCGACGCTTCTTCGTTCAGTTCTCCCCGCTCCGCCGCCAGTTCTTCTTCTACGCCTTCGACGATCTGTTCCGCTTTGATCGTGCCGACGATCCGCTGCACTTCGTTGACGTCCGTCAGCAGATGATGCTGCACGTTCGGCACGAAAGTCGCCGGCACGCGGACCGCCTGTTTGTCGTCGACCGGGAAACCGCCTTTTTTCCACGCGCTCAGTCCGCCGTCCAGCACCGCCACGTTCTCGTGCCCCATCCAGCGCAGCATCCACCACATCCGGGCCGCGTTCATGCCGTCTTCGGTGTCGTACACGATCACTCGCGTATCGTTTCCGATGCCCGCTTTCGCCAGACGCGCCGCGAATTCTTCCGGATCGGGCAGCGGATGACGGCCGCCGTGATCGCCTGCGGGCGCGGACAAGTCTTTTTTCAAATCGAAATAAATCGCGCCCGGGATATGCTCCCACCCGTAAGCTTGGCGTCCGGACTCCGGCTGGTCCAGCATGAACCGGCAGTCCACGATCGTCTGCTCGGGTTCGTAGAGACGGGCCAGCAGCCATTTGGGCGATACGATGTTTTGCATGTGATGTTCTCCTCTCCGCTTGCGAACTTTCCCATAAGAATAGCACCTTCGCCGGGCGAAAGCCATCAAGGCCTCCTTTTCAAAAAGCTCCTCGAAATTTTATTGATCGGGTTAACCATAACGTGATGCTGCACGGTTACGAAAGGTTATGGTATAGTAAGAAGTAATACATTCAGGAGGGAGGCAGCAGACTTGGGAAGGCGCTTAATCGCACGTTTTATCGTAAACCGTCGTTGATCACCGTTTCTTTGACCTGTCTCTTTCGTACGGAATCCGCAACGAAGAGGCGACTTTGTTCGTAATAGCTAAAAAATCGCTGGAGGTGAATCCCTCGTACGAGGGAACTTATTGGACTCAATGACAATCGTCAATTTATTGATTTTGGCCGTGCTGCTCGCGCTGACCGCGTTTTTCGTCGCATCGGAATTCGCCGTCGTCAAGGTCCGCGCTTCGCGTCTGGACCAGTTGATCTCGGAAGGCAACAAGAAAGCGATCACGGCGAAAAAGGTCGCGGGCGACCTCGACTACTACCTGTCCGCGTGTCAGCTCGGCATTACCGTCACGGCGCTCGGACTCGGCGCGATCGGCAAACCGGCCGTCAAGCTTCTGCTGTATCCGGTCTTCGACTGGCTGAACGCTTCGGACTCCACGGCTTCGGTCGTCTCGTACGCGATCGCCTTTTTCTTGGTGACGTTCCTGCACGTGGTCGTCGGCGAGATGGCTCCGAAAACGCTGGCGATCCAGTTTGCCGAGAAGATGACTTTGATGCTCGCCGGTCCGCTCTACTGGTTCGGACGCGTCATGTACCCGTTCATCTGGGCGCTTAACGGCGCGGCGCGCGTGCTGCTGCGGATGTTCGGCGTCAAGCCGGCCGGCCACGAAGAGGTCTACTCGGAAGACGAGCTGAAGATCATCATGGCGCAGAGCTACGAAGGCGGCGAAATCAATGAAACGAAGCTGTCCTATATGGAAAACGTATTCTCGTTCGACGAACGGGTCGCGCGCGATATCATGGTCCCGCGTACGCAGCTCGTCACGATCGATAAAGACATGGATTATGCCCAATTGATCGCGGTGCTCGACGAGAACAACTACACCCGTTATCCCGTGACCGAAGAAGGCAGCAAAGACCGGATCGTCGGCGTGGTCAACGCCAAGAAGATGCTGCCGCATATCATCGCCGGACGGGCGCGCAGGCTGGAAGAATTCATCCGCCGCATTCCGATCGTGTCGGAAGCGACGCCGATCCAGGAAACGATGATCAAGATGCAGCAGGAACGGATGCATATCGCGCTCGTCGTCGACGAATACGGCGGCACCGCCGGAATCGTGACGATGGAAGACGTGCTGGAAGAATTGGTCGGCGAGATCCGCGACGAATTCGACGCCGACGAGATCGCCGAGATCCGTCAGACGGGCGATCGCGAATACGTGGTCAGCGGACGCGTGCTGCTCGACGAGCTGGAGAAGCGTTTCGGCGTACAGTTCGAAGAACGCAGCGATACCGATACCATCGGAGGCTGGATGCAGCACCGCATGGGCACGGCCGCCGGCGAAGGCGAACTGTTGGTCGAAGGCGACCACGTCTGGACCATCGCGGAGAAAGACGATCTTCACATTAAGCAGGTGCGGCTGAATTATCCCGAGCAGTAACGTTCGGCCTCTTCATTTATGACCCGTATGACTGATCTATCTTTTTAATCTTGAAACCGCTGGAGGTGAATCCCTCGTACGAGGGAATTTATTGGACGGACTAATTGCGTTAAACCTGTTTCTGGTCGCCGTGTTTATCGGGCTTACGGCCTTCTTCGTCGGCGCGGAGTTCGCGATTCTGAAAGTGCGGATGTCGCGGCTGGATCAACTGATCGCGGACGGCAACAAGAAGGCGGTCATGGCGAAAAAAGTGGCGCAGGACCTCGACTACTACCTGTCCGCGTGTCAGCTCGGCATCACCATTACGGCGCTCGTGCTCGGCGCGCTCGGCGAGCCGACGGTCGAGAAACTGCTGCATCCGGTATTCGAACGTTTCGACGTGCCGGAAGCGATCGCGACCGTATTGTCGTACGGCATCGCGCTCGCCGTCGTGACGTTCCTGCACGTCGTCATCGGCGAACTGGCTCCCAAGACGCTCGCGATTCAATTCGCCGAGAAAATGACGTTGATGCTCGCGCCGTCGCTGTACCGTTTCGGCCGCATGACCGCTCCGTTCATCCGTCTGCTGAACGGTTCGGCTACGCTGCTGCTCCGCTTGTTCGGCGTTAAGCCGGCGGGACACGAATCGGTCCATTCGGAAGAAGAGTTGAAATGGCTGGTCGAACAGAGTTACGAGAGCGGCGAGATCAACCAGACCGAACAGGCCTATCTGCAAAACATTTTCGCGTTCGACGATCGGCTGCTGCGCGAGATCATGATCCCGGCGGACAAGATCGTCAAGATCGCCAAAGAACTGCCGCAGAGCGAATTGATCGAGAAGCTCAGTCTGCACGAATATACCCGTTATCCGGTGACCAACGGCAATCCGGACGCTTTTATCGGGTTCGTGCACAGCAAAGAAATCTTGACCGCGATCGCGGCGGGCCGCGACGGCCGGATCGAAGGCTTTATCCATAAGCTGCCGCGGTTCGTCGAGACCGCCACGCTGCGCGAAGTGATGCTCAGCATGCAGCAGAACCGCGTGCATATGGCTTCGGTCATGGATCCCGCAGGAAATACCATCGGCCTTGTGACGATGGAAGACATTCTGGAAGAGATCGTCGGCGATATGCGCGACGAAGCGGACGGCGTCAGACTGCCGCTCGCTCCGCTGTAAGGCTCTCCCGATCGAACGAGCAACTGGAATAGAAAACAATAAAAAAGCCCCGAATTCCGCCAACGTGGAATCCGGGGCTTTCTCTTATCCCGACCGTATATTCCGATCGCCTCTTCGGATCATGTGCTCCGGTCTTCTGCTTTGACCATCCCAAGCTGTCCGAATGTTCGGATCGTCGAGACGATCCCGAACCTGTCCGGCATGACGATCCGGCTGCGGCTTCCCTTTACGGCCGCGCGACCAGCTTATCCAGCGCGGCCTGCGCTTCCGCGCCCGTCACGAGCCGGTTCGGCTCGAACTTGCCGGAAGCCCCGCCGGGCAGGATGCCGGCAGCCGAGACCCGCGCGATCGCGCCGGCGGCCCAGTGGCCGGCCGGAACGTCCGCGTAAGCCCGCGAAGCCGGGCTCCCCGCTCCGCTTCCGCCGCTCTCGCCCGCGGCTCCGCCGAGCACCCGGTCGGCCAGTACCGCGAGCTGCGCGCGCGTCACGAACCGCTCCGGCGCGAAGCGGCCGTCGCCCACGCCCTGCATAAGATCCGCGGCCGCCGTCTGGCGGATCGCCAAGTCTTGGGCGGAAGCCGCCGTATCGGCGTAAACCGAAGCGCTAAGCACTTCTTCGAGGCCGAGCTTGGCCGCCAGCGCGCCGGCCAATTCGCCGCGCGTCACCGCTTCGCCGCCGCTGAGCATCGCTGCCGGTTTCGGCTGGGCTTTGCGCTGCGCGAACAGCCAATCCAACATGTCTTTGTCGTTGAACACCGGTACCCACGACCAATGTTTGAGACCGCCGTAGAAGCGGTTCGCCTCCATAAACGCATCGTCGTAGATCGTCAGCTTCGCCTGCGACGAACCCATTTCCGTCAGCGCTTCGTAAGCCAACGTGCTGGTGCGGCTGTCGGTCGTCGGATCGTTCTTCGCATGCACGATCCAGATCGGCGTATCCGTCAGATCTTTCAATTCGCGCTTGAACGGTTCGACCGTTCCTTTGTAATCCGCGACGGCGTCTTTGGCCGCGATCGCGATCGCGCCGGCGAACTTGTTCGGATACTGCATCAGGAAACGGAACGTGCCGCCTCCGCCGCTGGACGGGCCGACCACGTAGATCCGCTGCGGATCGACTTTGCCTTCCGCGACCAGACGGTCGATCAGTTCGACCTGCACTTCGAAATAATCCTGCATGCGGCGCAGTTCTTCTTCGTTATCGTAGATCGCCCAACCGTAGTTGGCCGGGAACTGAACGGCCAGTACCGACGTCTCGTAGCCGGATTCGCTCCAGACCGTCGCGCCGCGGTTTTCCGTCAACTGCTTGAGATTGTCGCTGCCGACTTCGCCGCCGCCGTGCAGCCAGACGACGAGCGGCTGCGGCTGGGCGCCTTCGGCCAATTTCAACCGATAATTCAGGCTCTCCCCGTTCGTGCCCGTGATCTTGCCCGCTTCGAAATCGTCTACCGTGCGCGTCTCGACCGTCGCTACTTTTTTGGCGTCGAACGACAGTTCCGGATACCGCTCGCTGACCACGGCGAACGGCGAGACGTGACCGCCCGGATACTTGAACGGTTTGACCGTAAGAGACAGGACGTTCCCGTTTTGCGTCACGCGGATGCCGTCGTCTTCGTAATTGTTCTGGACCAGTTCGCCCGCCGCGTTAAGCGGATATCCGTCGTAGTTGCCCGTCACGTCGAAATCCGAAGCTTGAAGCCCCGCGTAGCTTTTGCCGGCGGGGAGCACCAGATCGAACGATTCGACCATCTGCCCCGCGTCGCCGATGTAAGTATGCGCGGTGATCTTCGGCTGCGAGACGTCGCCCGCAGGTTCGGCGGCGTTCGCCGGTCCGACCGCGATCAGCGGCGCGCCCAGCGTCAGCGCGGCCATCAAGGTAAAGCTTGTTCTCTTTTTCATAAGTATCCCCTCCGCATGAATGAAGACTTTCGATGCCGGAACGCAAAAAAACCCAAACGGCGTCCGCAGAAGGGAGATTTCCCTTTCTGCCGACCCGATCAGGTTTTGCCCGTGAAGCGGTCACAATCCGTCATCGTTGAGTTTACCCTAACAAAAAATGAAAGCGTCGTCAATTTTCTTCCGAAAACCGGTCGCGAAACCGGTCGCGTTTGCGATTCGCGGCGTTTCTCGCAATTTCCGTGCCTGTTCCTCGCGAATATGGGTAATAGAGTTATTGAGAGAGTTGGGTCCCGCGCGCGCAAGTTTGACTTTGAGCCGCCGGAAAGCCTATATTTTTTACAGAATCTTCATTTATCGATTATCGATCCTGAACATTCCATCCCCGAGGAGGTCTATCTTATGATCGCAAAAGACATGATTGACAAAGAATGGAGCGCCGAAGAAGTGAAACAGATGCTCGAAGAGCATCGCGCTTTCTTCGATACCGACCGCACCCGCAGCTACAAATTCCGGATGCGCCGGTTGGAGAAGCTCAAAGCCGCTATCCAGCGCTACGAGCCGGCTCTGATCGAAGCGCTTCAAGCGGACCTCGGCAAATCGGCGTTCGAATCGTATACGACCGAGATCGGCTTCGTGCTGAGCAGCATCGGCGAGATCAGCAAAGAACTGTACCGCTTCTGCAAACCGCAGCGCGTGCCGACGCCGATCACGCTGGCCGGCGCGAGCAGCTTCATCATCAACGACCCTTACGGAACCGTGCTGATCATCGGACCGTTCAACTATCCGTTCCAGCTCGTGATGGAACCGTTGGTCGGCGCGATCGCGGCCGGCAACTGCGCGGTCATCAAGATGTCCGAGAGCACGCCGAACGTCTCCGCGATCCTCAAGCAGCTGCTGTCCGACGTGTTCGAAGACCATTACGTGCGCGTGCTCGACGGCGGCAAAGACACGGTCGAAGCGCTGATCAACTCGCCGTTCGATTACATCTTCTTCACCGGCAGCACCGAAGTCGGACGCGTCGTCGCGCAGGCGGCGGCCAAGCAGTTGATTCCGGTCACGCTGGAACTGGGCGGCAAAAGCCCCGTCATCGTCGACAAGCAGGCCGATATCCGCATGGCGGCCAAACGCATCATCTGGGGCAAACTCGTCAATGCCGGCCAGACCTGCATCGCGCCGGATTACGTGCTGGTGCACGAGAGCAAGAAAGTTCAGCTCCTGATCGCCCTCAAGAACGCCATCCGCGAATTCTTGGGCGAAGACATGTGGAGCAGCCCGGACTTCGGCCGGATCATCAACGAGAAACATTACGATCGTCTGATGAAGATGCTCGACACGGACAAAGACCGGATCATCTTCGGCGGAAACGGCGACCGGGAAACGCGGTTCGTCGAGCCTACGCTGCTGGACGTCGATTCGTGGGATGCCGCGAGCATGCAGGAAGAAATCTTCGGTCCGATCCTGCCGATCTTGACTTACGACGATATCGAAGACGCGATTCGTCAGATCAACGCCCATCCGCATCCGCTGGCGCTGTATCTGTTCACGCTGGATACGCAGGTGCAAGAACGCGTGCTGGAGAAAGTTCCGTTCGGCGGCGGCTGCATTAACGATACCTTGATGCATATCACCAACCCGCATCTGCCGTTCGGCGGCGTCGGCGCATCCGGCATCGGCTCTTACCACGGCGTCTACAGCCTGAGAACGTTCTCGCATCAGAAGAGCATCGTGAAGAAAGTTTCCGCCGAGAGCGGCACGACCTTCATCTTCCCTCCTTACAGCGAGGAGCATCTGAAACTGGCGAAGAAAATCATCAAATAATATTCTGCCGGGAAAAAGAAACACCGATTCCGTTACCGAACCGTTCTTTTCGCGTCGTCAGGCGCGAGGAGAACGGCTTTTCCCCGTACGCGCCCGCGCGCCGGGAAGCCTGACGGGTACGCGATTTTGAACTCGGGATACGGCTATGCAACCTTTCGGAGGCGAGCGGCGTCTGAGGCCATGAAGAACAATAAACGAAGCGGAATTTCATCTTCCGGCAGGCTGCTGCATGCGAAGTCCGATCGGCTTCGCATGGCAGCGGCGCTCCCGCCTATGCGCCCTTTCCGCCATCCCGAGGAGGCTCGAATCATGAATAAGAAAAGCATAAGCTCCGTATTGGCCGTATCCGTATTGTCTTTGTCGCTGGGCGGCCAACTCTTCGCGGCCGGCGCCGGCTTCGGCGATCTGCAAGGCGTAACGGGCCAAGAAAAGATCGATTCGCTCAAAAGCGAAGGACTGGTCAAAGGAGTGAGCGCGACGATGTTCAATCCCCAATCCGTGCTGACCAACGCGCAGGGCGTCCAGTTTATTGCCGGAGGCTTGCAGCTCAGTCTGGCGGCGATCACGTTCGAAGCCGGCAAAGTCCCGACGGCGCACGACCTGTTCCCGGCGGTCGACAACAAAGCTTGGTACGCCGAAGCTTTCTTGAACGCTTCGCTGAACGGCGTGGACATTCCGAAATCCGTCGATCCGTCGGCCAAGATGACCAAAGAAGCTTATGTCAGCTATCTCATGCAGGCCGTCGAGAAAAGCGGCAATCTGCCGATGATCAAAGTCGTCCCTGCGGCGATCGCCGACGAAGATCAGATCACGCCGGAATATCAAGGCGCGATCCAACGCGCGATCGTCAGAGGACTGGTTCCGCTCGACGCCGACGGCAAGTTCCGTCCGAAGTCCGAGATCACCCGCGCTCAAGCGGCCGTCATGCTGTACGATGCGGTCGAATACCTGAAGCAGCAGCCTGAAGCTCCGGCGCCTTCCGCTCCGGACAGCGGCGATCAGACGGCCGAATAAGCGATCCGGCCGCGGCCGGATTCGCCGCCTGCATAAATGCGCGGCAGATCCGGCTGCGAATCCCAGTGACAGCAAAGAAAAGCGCGCCGCAGCGGCTCGACGGAAACCTGCGCGAACGAATAGCTTTGGGAATCGGCTCGTTTCCGTTGGCTAAGTTGACAAAATAGCAGCCGACAGCCCGCAATAGTCAGCCGATTCGAGGAGGTTCGAGGTTACGTTGACGATTCGGCAACGTAGGACCGACAAACGGAAGCTGTTCGGAAGCCACGCTGCCGATTAAGCAACGTAGAAGCCAAAATCGACAGCTATTCGGCAGCTTTGCTTTGCTACGTTGCTTTTTAAGCAATGTAAGCCAGCCGGCAGGCGAAAATACTCGCTCTACGTTGCTTTTTCGGCAACGTAGAATCGCTCGCTGATGAACGAACGCCGGTTCGACGCCCGGCGCAGCAAAAAGGTCTTCCCCGACGGAAGACCTGATACAAAGTACTGGATCATGAAAGATCGAATTCGGTCTTTCGTTCGCGAAGACAGGATTTCGGTTACACCCGCGGCCCCTTGAGAAAGGGGCCGTTTTATTTGGACCTATACCTATGCGATCGACGGACTTTACGCAAGCCGTCGAAGCGTTCCGCAGCGCCGCCTGAATAAAGCCTGCCGGCAAGCCTCGGTCCCCGCTTCCGTCCTAACTTTCCGTCTACAGTTCTCTCACTTCCGACAAAGCCGCTTTCAATTCCTCGTCCAGACGTTCGCGGAATCCTTGCCAGCTCTCCTCGTCGGCTTCCAGCGCCTCGGGACCGTACGCTTCGGCGATCTGAATCCGAACGTGCCGGTCGTTGACCTCGCCCAGCCGCTTCTGAACGTCTTTGAAGCGCTCCGCTTCTTGAAGCTGCTTGTCGTCGAGCGCGAACGAAGCGGCTTCCGCCGTATAGCGGCAGCGCTTGGCCGCGATCCGTACCTGATGCAGCGCGTTCAGCGCTTCTTCGCTGTACCGGCCTTCCCGATCCGCCGTCACTTGGTAGACGTGCCGACGCTTGCGGTAATCGTCTTTCAATTCGCGGAGGCTTCCGCGAACATCCGCTTCGGCTGCCAGTTCCGGTAGGCTTTCTTCGAGGAAAGCTTTCCATTTCCGGTCCAGACCTTTGTTGACGATCTTCGGCAGTTTGCGGCTCAGCTTCTTGCGCTGTCCGCGCCGTTCTTCTTTCTCCAGCTTCGCCATGCGCTTGAACAAAGCCGCTTCCGCGTCCCGTCCTTCGTTTTTGGCCTGTTTGCGCAGCTCTTTGAATTCGCCGATCAGCACATCGGCGTCGCGCACGCGTCCGAAGCGCTTCTGCGCCCGCTTGATCGGCCGGTACAACCCGGTCTGTTCGTCCGGGTCCAGCACTTGCAGCAGCGTCAGCAGCTTGCGCGCGCTCACTCGGGCCTGATGAATATCTTCTTCGTCGTAATCTTTCAGCGCCGCGCGGCTGCGGCGGCGGAATTCCGCATACAATTCGCCGAGCGCTTCGCTCCATAAACTCGTCTGCTCCGGGGCGACTGCTGCACCTTCATTTTCATGTTCGCGTCCCATATGACCGACTCCTTCGCGTTGGACTCCCTCTGCGTTTCTCGCTTTCTTTCTTTATTATTACCCGATCTGCCGCTTCATATCCTGCTGGATAAGTCCGGAATTTTGTCGACGGTGCCTCTTTTCCGTCCGAAGGCATCGATTCGGGGCGAACAAATAAAAAGCTGCCGAGAACCTCTCGGCAGCTTCGAACTTTCGAACCTTCGGCATTTCCGAATCCTTGCCGATCGGTTATTATTTTTCGCGAATCACGATCTTGCCTTTGGCATGATGGCTTTCGCTTTTCGCATGCGCGTCGCGCACGCCCTGTTCGTTCAACCAGTAGGTCGAATCGATCACCGGCTTCAGTTTGCCTTTTTTGATCATATCGGCCAATTTCTCGAGCTGCTCGCCTTTGGGTTCCATCATGAAATGCGCCGTATGGATGCCGAGATCTTTGGCGAGGCTTTCGTCGGGTTTTTCCAAGATCGAGACCAGATGGCCGCCGGGCTTCAGCACTTTGAAGCTCTTATGCTGAATATCGCCGCCCATCGTATCGAGTACCATATCGTAATCCGAGAGCACCTCGGAGAAGTCTTCTTCTTTGTAATTGATAAAATGATCCACGCCGAGCGATTTCAACAATTCTTCGTTCTCCGCGCTGGCCGTGGACGCGACGGTCGCGCCCAAGCATTTGGCGATCTGGATCGCCATCGTGCCGACGCCGCCCGCTCCCGCATGGATCAGCACTTTGTCGCCCGCTTTGACTTTGCCGTGATCCACCAGCGCCTGCCACGCCGTCAGACCCGCCAGCGGAACCGCCGCCGCTTCTTCGTAGCTCAGATTCTCCGGCTTTTTCACGACCACGTCCGCGTCTACCGCGACGTACTGCGCGTAAGTGCCGAATACCCTCGGACGGGCAAATACCGGATCGCGCGGCTTGAAACGGCTGACGTTATCTCCAACTTCTTTGACGATGCCCGCGACGTCTCCGCCGAGAATCAGCGGAAACTCGCCGGCCGCCGCTCCCATCGCGCCTTCGCGAATCTTCGTATCTACCGGGTTTACCGAGGTCGCATACACTTTGATCAGGATCTGGTTGGCATCGATCTTCGGTTCGGGTACGTTCTGTTCCTGCAGCTTATCAGGTCCGCCAAACTCTTCAATTACGATTGCCTTCAAATACATCCTCACCTTTCTGTAGCAGGTTGGCCGTGCTTCCAATGCTATTACCCCTGCCGTCTCGGACAGATTCATCCGAACGGTAAAAACCCTTCTTCCGTATCGGAAAAAGGGTTCGAACAGTCTTGTTTCAACATTGTCAAGCCGAGCTTCCCGTTCCGAAGAACCGGGCATGAAGCCGACTTGTCCGCTTAATATAACCTTTTCTAGCTTCTCTGTCTTTCCAAGACGCGAACGCCGTAAGGCGGAAGCCGAAGCTCCGGATCGGCCTGCCTTCCGCTCTCCAGATCGAAGTAAGCCCGGCCATCCAGCGGGAAGACGACGGCGTTCGGCGTGTAGTTCTGCACGAATACGAAGTCGTGTTCCCCGTCGGTCCGCAGATGTGCCGAAGTCCCTGCCGGGAACGTTACGTTCAAGCTCCGCGCCACTCCCGCACGCTGCACGAGAGCCGACAAGAAATCGTCGTCGAACGTACCGCCGGCGCGCGCCGCCACATAATACGCTTCGCCTTCGCCGAAGGCGTTCACGGTCAGCGCAGGTCTGTCCGCATAGAAATCGGACGCGTATTCGCCGAGGCTTTGCGCCCCTTCCAGATGAATCAGATCGCAGATCTCGGAAATCTCGTATTCGCCGGACAGTCCGAGCGCTCCGTTTCCGTTCAGGCGTAGCGCGTTGCGGTCGCGGTCATGCAGGCCTTCAAGCTCTTCCGACCAGATGCCGAGCACCTTGCGCAGCGGGCCCGGGAATCCGCCGAGGAAGCACAGATCCGTCTCGTTCACGATGCCCGACCAATAGGTCACGACCAACGTGCCGCCGTTCTCGACGAACTTCTCCAATCGTTCGCCCACGCCTTCGCGCACCATATAGAGCATCGGAGCGACGATCAATTTGTATTTGGCAAAGTCCGCGTCCATGCTGATCATGTCCGTCGGCACGCCGAGCTTCCAGAGCGCTTCATGCTGTTTCTGCACCGTTTCTTCGTATTTGACGCCTTTGTTGCGCGGTCCCTGCGAATCTTTGACCGCCCAACGGTTCTCCCAATCGAAGATGATCGCGGCTTCCGCCGGAACCGAAGTGCCGACGATCCGGTCCATGCCTTCGAGCGCCGCGCCTACGTCCGTGACGTCCTTGAAGACGCGCGTATGCTCGTGACCGACATGGTCGACGACCGCGCCGTGCAGCTTCTCGCTGGAACCGCGGCTTTTGCGCCATTGGAAATACTGCACGCTGTCCGAACCGTGCGCCACGGCTTGCAGCGAAGCCAGCAGATGCATGCCCGGACGTTTGAGCTTGCTCACGTCCTGCCAGTTGGTCAAGCTCGGCGTGCTCTCCATCAGCAGGAAAGGTTGGCCGCCTTTGATCGAACGCACGATATCGTGCATCATGGCGATCTTCGCCGCTTGGGTCGATTCTTCGTCGGCGTCGTGCCAAGTCGGATAGCTGTCCCAAGACAAGAAGTCGAGCGCGTCGGCGAATTTCCAGTAATCCAACCCTTCGTAGAATTCCATAAAGTTGGTCGTGACCGGCAGGTTCGGATTAACGGCCTTGAGCGGCGCGGTCTCGTGCTTCACGAAATCGACCGTGCGCTGCGTGACGAAACGCCGCCAATCGAGATTCATCGCATGGACCTGCTTCTCTCCGTGCGGAGCCGGCGATTCGACCTGCGACCAGTCCGTGACGGTATGGCTCCAGAACGTGGTCCACCAAGCGTGGTTCAATTCGTCGAGCGTGCCGTATTTATCCTGCAAAAATTTGCGGAATTCCGCTTGGCACAGCTCGCAGTGGCAGTCTCCGCCGAACTCGTTGGAGATATGCCAACCGATGATCGCCGGATGATCGGAATACCGTTCGGCCAGCTTGGTATTGATGATTCGCGTCTTCTCGCGGTACACCGGCGAAGTCGGACAGTGATTATGCCGGAATCCGAACAGATTGCGCACCCGATTCTCTTCGGTCCGCAGCACTTCCGGATATTTCTGCGCCATCCAAGCCGGACGCGCGCCGCTCGGCGTCGCGAGAAAAGCGTAGATGCCGTTCGCCGCGAAACGCTCCAGCACTTGATCCATCCATTCGAACGTAAACACGCCTTCTTCCGGTTCGAGCATCGCCCAAGAGAAGATGCCGATCGACATCACGTTGCATTTCGCGAGCTTCATCAAACGGATGTCTTCTTCGAGAACTTCGGGATATCGGAGCCACTGTTCCGGATTATAGTCGGCCCCGTGCAGCATGCGCGGGATCTTGTCGCTTACGGGCGGGTATACGTAGGTCATATTGGGTCACTCTCCTAGATAGGTGGTGGGTGGGGTGGAGGCGGTTGGGAGGCGCTGCGGACAAAGGGGGCTTCGATCGCTGTCGAAAACGGATTCCCTTGATTTTGTTAAACATTACTTGTGGTAGGGAATCCATTTTCAGCCTATGCTTCCGGCGTGACTTTCCTCCGGAAAGTCTTTAGGCGAACGCTGACGCTTCTCCGCTCCCCCTTTGTCCTCCGCTCGGTCAACCGCCGTGGTGTTAGTTAGTAAAAAATAAAAGCTTCTCGCAAAGACTTCGCCTTCTTTACAGCAATCCCTTTAACTCTTTTTCCGTTCGCCTATATTCGGCGAACGGAAGCCCTTCCCCTCTTCCAAGCGAGGGGAAGGGCTGATTCTAAGACGCGGACGTGCGAACGAAGCGGAGGGCGAAGGAGTCGAAGGTCGCCTTTGAGCGTGAGTGAGACAGCGACCGCAGACCCTTCGTCCCGGAGCGCCTTCGTACGCACTATGCTCCGCGCCGCGAAAGGGTCAGCCCTTGACCGAGCCCAACGTCATCCCTTTCACGAAATACTTTTGCAGGAACGGATACACGATCAGGATCGGCGCGCTGCCGATAAAGATCTGCGCGGCTTTGACGGTCGTTTGCGAGATCAGTTCCAGTTCTTTCGGATCGACGCTCATGGAGCTCATATCGCGCTGAATGATGACCGTTTGCAGGAACGTCGCGAGCGGGAAGTCTTTGGCGTTATTCAGGTAGAGCAAGCCGTCGAACCAAGAGTTCCAATGGAAGACCATGCTGAACAGCGCCACGGTCGCGATAGAAGGCATCGAGATCGGCAGGAAGATGCTGAACAGCGTCCGGAAATGGCCCGCGCCGTCGATCAATGCCGCTTCTTCCAGCTCTTTCGGAATGCCGCGGAAGAAGTTGAGCATCAGGATCACGAGGAACGTATTGACCGCGCCCGGCAGCACCAGCACCCAGAACGAGTTGATCAAGCCGAGTTTTTGAATGACGATGTAAAAAGGAACCAGACCGCCGTTGAAGATCATGCTGAACACGAAAATCCACGAGTACGCGTTGCGGCCCCGAAACACGCTGTTTTCTTTGGACAAGGCGTACGCCGCCAAGAACGTAATGAGCAGCGTGATCGCCGTGCCGACGACCGTCCGCAGCACCGAGACCCAGAGCGAGTGCAGGAACAGCGGGTTCGCCGCCGTTTTTTTATAAGCTTCCAGCGAAAATCCGACCGGCCACAAGCTGACCAGATTCGCGTCCGCCGCCGATTTGGCGCTGAAAGAAACGGCCAATACGTGGATCAGCGGAATGATGCAGAGTACGGCGAGAAAGACCAGAAAACACGTATTGAAAATGCTGAAGATGCGATAACCTCTCGTTTTATGATACATGGAAATCCCTCTTTCCCCGAAGACGGGCCGCGCATAGACGCGGCGTCCGGATTAGAAAATGCGATACCCGGCCCATTTGTAGGCGAGGCGGTACGAGATCAGGATCAAGACCATGCTGATCACCGACTTGAACAGTCCGACGGCGGTGCCGAAGCCCATTTCGCCGCTCAGGATCGCGGTCCGATAAACGAACGTATCGATGATGTCACCTTTCTCGTACACGAGCGGATTGTACAAGTTGAAGATCTGGTCGAAGCCGGCGTTCAGGACGTTGCCCAGCGCCAGCGTACCGACGACCATGAGGATCGGCAGCAGCGAAGGCACGGTAATGTGCAGCGTCTGCTTGAAACGGGTCGCTCCGTCGATCTCGGCCGCTTCGTACTGCGAAGGATCGATGCCGGTCAGCGCGGCGAGGAAGATGATCGTGCTGTAGCCGAACTCTTTCCAAATATCCGAGATGACCACCGTAACCCGGAACAAATCGTTGTCGCCGAGGAAGAAATACGGCCCGAGGCCGAAAAATCCGAGCGCCCGGTTGACCAATCCGCCGGTGGAGAGCAGATCGATCAGGATGCCGCCGAGGATTACCCAAGACAGGAAGTGGGGCAGATAAACGAGCGTCTGGATGCCGCGCTGCAAAGCCGTCTTGCGGACTTCGTTCAGCAGGATCGCGAACACGAACGGGACGATCAGGTTAAACACCAATTTGAGTACGGCGATGATCAGCGTGTTCCAGATGACCTGCACGCTGTCTTCGCGTTCGAACAAGTAGCGGAAGTTGTCCAGTCCTACCCACTGCGAACCGCTGATGCCGAGCCACGGTTTGTAATCTTGAAAAGCCATCACGATGCCGCCCATCGGAATATAACTGAAGATGATCAGGAAGATCATCGCGGGGAGCAGCATCAGGTGAAACGGCCAAGTTTTCTTTAGAGTCTTCAAACGTCATTCCTCCTTCGGCTAAAAAAAGGCAGGGGAAAGCAAAGGCCGCAGGGCAATCCTTCCCCGCCGCCTTCGATTTCCGCGTATGCCGCAGATCGCTTCGAATGTCTTCGCAGTTGATCCGCCGTCGTCCCGGCGCCGGCCGCTTCGAAGCGGACCGGGCCGAAACCGGCGTGCTGCGGATTACTTTTTGACCTGATCGTACCAGGCGTTGACTTCGCTCGTGATCTGGTCGCCGCCGCCGGCTTTCCAGGTCGTCACGAATTCGTCGAAGGCATCGGCCGGCTTTTTGCCGTAGATGATCTCGTTGAACGTCTGATTCTCCATTTTGTTCAGGTAATCCATTTTGCTTTTCATCGTTGCGGTCGTCGGGCCGGTGAACATGTCTTTGAACGAAATGTCTTTTTGCGCCAGCAGCACTTGTGCCGCTTCAGGCGTTTGCGGTCCGTAGTTGACGGCTACGTCTTTCTCCATCTTGGTCTTCGGTTCGTTGCCTTCCGCCAGACTTTGCAGAGCTTTCATCTGAGCGTCCGGAATACGCGCGCCGTCGCGAACGAGCAGGTAACGGACCACGTTCACGTAACCGCCGTCGATCTTGTCGGTCGGCACTTGTTTGCCGTTGGCGTCAAGCTGGTAATCGTAACCCGCGAACAAGCCGTTGTCGTACTGGCTGCCCGGAGCCGGGTTCGCGTAGTTGTCGAACAGGTAGTTCTGATACGTGAAGAAAGCTTCCGGATGTTCCATGCCTTTCTTGATCAACGTAACGCCGTTGGTGAACTGCGTGCCGTGTCTCATCGCTTTGCCGTCCGGACCCGTCGGAATTTCGATCGGTTTCCATACCGCGCCCGGCGCGTTTTTGACCGTGTCGCCCAGCGGCCAGCCGCTCATCCAGTAAGGTCCCGGGATGATGCCCGCCGTACCCGCGACGGCCGGTTCGGACGTTTTGTTCTCGTCCCACAGCGCGGCTTCCTGCGGAATATAACCTTTTTGGAGCCATTCGTTCAGTTTGACCAGACCTTGCTTCATGCCCGGTTGAACCGACCCGTAAGCGAGCTTGCCGTCTTCGCCGACGTTCCACTGCTGCGGCAGCGTGCCGTAAGCGCCGAAGATCCAAGACGGATCGCCCATCCAAGTATTCATCGAATTCTTGAAGCCGATGCTCAGCGGAACGACTTTGTCCGGGGACAGGCCGTCCGGGTTCTGGTTCTTGAACGCGTCCATGACTTTCTCCAGCTCGTCGATCGTTTTCGGCGCTTTGAGGTTCAGCTTGTCGAGCCAGTCTTGGCGAATCCAGAGCAGGTAATCGTGGTTATACGCGTAATCGAGTACCGGAATGCCCATTTTCTTGCCGTCGCGCATATACGCGTTCCAGACGTTCGGATCTTGATCCATCGCTTCTTTCCAAGTCTTGGACGCGTATTTGTCGAACAGCGGACCGACTTCTTCGTACATGCCCGAGTCGATCAGATCCTGCGCGATCTGATTGTCGGCGGTGCCGATCGTCAGCACGTCGGGCATATCCTGTCCCGAAGACATCGCCAGACGAAGCTTCGTGCCGAACGCGCCGTTGGTGTCGGTGACGGACCAGAGCGATTTGATATCGATGCCGAATTGCTCTTTGGCCCATTTGGTGGCGACGCTGTTCTCGATCGTTTCGCCGTTCTTGAATGTCAGAGCCGGATCGACGCCCCACGCCGTGGAGATCGTGACCGGCGGATCGTATTTTTCTTTGTATACGTTCTCAACGCTCGGCGCGGTACTCGCCGCGTTTTCTTCGCTTTTGCCGCCTCCGGAGCAGCCTGCCAACGTCGTGGCCAGCATCGCGCTCGCGGCCAGCAGCGGCAGCCATCTTTTGCCGGATATCGCTTTCATGTTGTGTCCCCCTTGTGTCATCTGCTTGCTTCTTTATTATAGGTTCGGGCAGCCGGACGGCCTATGTCGCGTTTGCAAGATTTCTGCACCTTTGGCAAGGGAGTGATGCAACTAAGACCGCCGCCGAAACAATCGCCCCTGCCGCTCAGCATGGATCATGCTTTGCGGCAGGGGCGTTTCGGCTTACCGTTAAAGTCAAAAGAGGGCGCTGAAACAGTCGCACAACCTGCTTAGCATGTGCCATGCTTCGCAGGTTATGCGTTTCAGCTTAACTCCCTAAATTCATTCGGAGTCATTCCGTATTGTTTCTTGAACATCTTGCTGAAATACTGAGGATTCTGATATCCCAACTCGCCGGTGATCTCGTAGATCTTCTTCGAGGAATGACGCAGCAGATGGGCGGCGCGTTCCATCCGCATCCGGATGATATAATCGCCCAAAGCTTCGCCGGTCTCGGCTTTGTAGATCTTCGACAGATAAACGGGATGCAGAAAGACTTGATCGGCCAGCGTCTTGACGGACAAATCGCCGTCGAGGCCGGTGCCGACCAGTTGGCGGACGCGGCTGACGATCTTGCTGCGGCCTTCGCCGCCTCCGCTGCTGGCCATCTGCCGGGCCAAGCTGTCGAGCAGGCCCACGCCCCAAGCGCGCAGTCGCTGCGGATGCTGCACCAGACCGCGCGCCAAGACGGGATCGAAACCTTCGTCGCCGCCGAGTTCGCCGACCGGCTGGCCTTCGCGGTGCGAGATGAACAAGAACGCGTTGGTCATCCACAGATAGATCTCGTACATCGACGGCCCGGCCAGACCGGCGCGTTCCGCGGCTTCGAAGACGCCCGACATCTTGCTTCGGGCTTCTTCCCATTGATGCGATTCCAACAGATGCAGCAGCGTAGGCGGCGCATACATCAGTTCCGCCACCCCGCCGCGAACTTCCGCCGCGCTAGGCAAGGCGGCAGAGCCGGAGCCTGTACGATCATCCGCTTCGGGATCGGCATAGACGGTACGCCCGCCGATGCCCGCGGCGTACAGCGAGCCGAGCGTTCGCCGGTAAGCGGCGGCCGGGCCGCTGCCGCCCAGTTCGAATACCGAAGAGACGGCAAGCGAGATCTCGCCTTTGAGATACAGGCGGATATGTTCCCGCAGCGTATCGAGCCGGCGGTCGAGCCCGCGCGCCGTCTCGTGCAGCGCGGCCGCTCCGCCGCTCTCGCCCGGCTGGAGCAGCAGCACCAGACAGCCGTGCGGTCCGCTCCCGTGCCAGAGCGGCTGCCCGCGCAGCACTTCTTCGGCGATATTGCCCGCCGCGAAATCCATCAGTTCCAGCGAAGGCGCGTCCATCGCCGCGAAACGTCCTTCCAGCCGGGCGAGCAGCATCAAGGTCGGCTGCCCCGCGCGCAGCGGCAGTTCGTACGCGGAGAACTGTTCGCTCAGCGCCTGCGGGCCGAGCTCGCGGCCCAGCAGCAGCTCGTGCAGCAGATTCTCGCGCAGCACTTTGTAATCGGATTTGCGGCTGTACAGCAGCCGATGCACCTTGTCGAATTCGTCCCATTCTTCGCGCAGCGAATCGATCGCTTCGGATACGGCCGCGACGAATTCGTCGTCGTCCACGGGCTTCAGCACGTAGTCGCTGGCCCGAAGTTGAAGCGCCTTTTTTGCATAAGCAAAGTCGCTATGGCCCGTCAGCAGAATGCAGCGGACGCCCGGCCAGCGCCGTCCGATCTCTTCGATCAACTGCAAGCCGTCCATGCCCGGCATGCGAATATCGGTCACGACCAGATCGACCGCTTCTTCCTCCATGATCGCCAACGCTTCCGCGCCCGAAGCGGCGCGCCGCACGACGCTCACGCCGATCTCTTCCCACGGAATCGTCAATTCCAGACTCTCCGTCACATAGGTCTCGTCATCCACGAGCAGCACTTCGATCATCTCGTTGTCCCCTTTCTTGCGCTACGACGGCCGACGCGTCGGCTGCCGTTCGTCTTCGCGCCGCGTATTCCATCCGAGCGTCACGGCCAACCCGCCGAGCGGAGACTGCGCCGTGCGTACTCCGGCTTCGCGTCCGCCGCGAAGCTGAAGCCGTTGATTGACGTTCCATAATCCGCAGCCGGTCTCTTCGCTCATCGGCTCGGCCAGACTGCGCTCCAAGTCTTCCCTGCCTTTTTCGTCGAGTCCTCCGCCGTTGTCTTCGACGGTCAATACGACTTCGCCGTCTTCCGCCAAGTGTCCGGAGATTCGAATCTCGCCCGCTTCCGCGTGCGGCTCGATCCCGTGGATCACGGCGTTCTCGACCAGCGGCTGAAGCATCAGCGGCGGCACGTACAGATCCAGCAGTTCGTCCGGCAGTTCGATCGCGTAATTCAGCCGGTTCATGCGCATCTTCTGGATCTCCAGATAATGCCGAACGAATTCGACTTCTTCGCGCAGCGGTACCACTTCCCGCTCCTGCCGCGTGGTATACCGGTAATACCGGGACAAGCTGTGCGACATCGCGACGACCGCGTCCACCCGTCCGAGCTTCGCCATACTGGTGACGAACGACAGACAATTATAGAAGAAATGCGGATTGATCTGCGATTGAAGCTGCTTGAGCCTCGCTTCTTTGACATGCAGCTGTTCCAGATAGACGTGTTCGAACAGATTCTGAATCTGCGCGACCATCCGGTTGAAACGATCCGACAAGAAGCTGAATTCGTTGCGTCCTCTCGCCTTGATCCGCACGGCGTAGTCTTCGCTCTCCAGACGTTGGAAACCGCGGATCAACTGGCGAATCGGAATCTGTACCTGCACGTACAGCATATAAGCGGCGGCCGAACCCATCACGAGCAGCGTCAAGATCGACGAGTAGAACAGCAGATTCGATTTTCGGATCGGCTCCAACATGTCGGCCATCGGCATGTAATCGATCAGATACCAGCCGGTTTCTTTGGAGAGCACGATGCTGACCATATACGTTTCTCCGTCCAAGCGCACCGTCAGGTTGTCGCTTTCCGGCAGCGGCGAAGCCTTGAGTTTGCCGAGCAGCCGGTCCGTCAATTCATGCTCCGAAGTCCGGTTGTAGATCACGCCCATATCCGACCGGTAATAAAAAGGATCGTGACGCCCGTCGGTCTTGAACTTGTCCAGCATGTTCTGAATATTGCGGCTGTCGAATTCGAGTTCGACGATCGTTTCCGCATTCAGCGCAGGATCGGCGACGCCGTAAGGCGCGACCGTGAACCAAGAGAACCGGAAAATGTCTTCGTTGCCGTCTTTGGCCGGCGTCACCTGCCAACCGGGCTTGATCTCCGCTTTCAACTCGCTCGGATCGTAGCTTGCCGCGTCGTTCTCCGATACCACCCGGCGAAGCGACGGCGAATACAGATGCAGACGGCTTTTCCAATTGGACGAACTTTCTTGAATGCTGAGTTTGTTCTGGATGCGTTTGACCAGATTGATCTCGTCGAGATCGAAATAACCGCCGTTCACGTACATTTTGCGGAAGCTCTCGATGTCCGGGTCGTGGATCAGCAGATTCGGCCAAGACGCGAGCAGCTCGATATCGGTATTGACCTGATTTTGGAAAAAGACAAGCTGGTTGCGGTTCGATTCGCCCAGTTCCTGCCTCAGTACGTCGGTCGTCGTTTTGTTGGAATAGCCGTAGAGCAGCGCGACCGGAATCCACATCAGGATCAGAATGACGATCATTTTGGTAAAAAGGTTGGCTCGGGGCATCGGAGTCTCCTCCCTCTCGGTGAAATGCCGCAAGCCGCCGAGCAGGCGGCGAAGCAAGCTCACTAATTGTAAGCGGTAACAGGAGTTCCGACAAGAGCGGGATTACAACTTTTCGTGTGTTTTGATAGCGAAAAAGAAGCCGTTCGGGGAACGGCTTCTTGGAATGTCGAGAAAGCGGCATAGGCGGAAGGAAGTAAGACGACGGAGAGCGGAATCGGTCAGCGCAGGCAGGCTAACGGATCGTCGATCTCTTAGAAGCGTAAAACGCTCCCTTTTGAAATTCTAACGGATCGTCGATTCCTTAGCCGTCCGATTCGCTTCTTTTCGGGCTGAAAATCAGCCTTTTTTCATTCTAAGCGTCATCTGAATCCGTTAGAATCGCAAAACCGCTCCGAATGCGCGCTAAGCGTCATCTCGATCTGTTAGAACTGCCGAGCAACCGCCTCCGAAACGCAAAAAAGCCCGGGTTTCCGCAGAAACCCGGGTCTGTGCCGCTGCACGATCAATCTTCGCCGCCGCCCAATCTGAACTTCGCGATCAGTTCCCGAAGTTCCAGCGCCATCTCGTTCAATTCTTCCGAAGAAGCGGACACTTGATTCAGCGATTCGCGTTGAATCTGCGAAGCTTGGCTGACTTCGATCGCGCTGCCCGCCGACGTCTTGGCGATATTCGCAAGTTCCGATACGGACGCCAATACTTCTTCCGAACTGGCGGACATCTGCTCCGTGACGGCGGACATGTCTTCGGTCTGCGACGATACGCTGCCGATCGAAGCGGCGATCCGGCCGAACGCTTCGCCGGTCTCCTGCGACAGTTCGAGTCCGGCCTGCACTTCGCGCATGCCTTCTTCCATCAGCACGACGGCTTCGTCGGTATCGCGAATCATCAGATTCAGCGTCTCCGAGATCTGTCCGGCCGATTGGGCGGACTGATCCGCCAGCTTGCGGACTTCTTCGGCCACCACGGCGAATCCTTTGCCGTGTTCGCCGGCCCGCGCCGCTTCGATCGCCGCGTTCAGCGCGAGCAGATTCGTTTGCGAAGCGATGCCCGAGATCATCGAAGCCATGCCTTCGATCTCGCGCGAACGTTCTTGCAGCCGGCGGATTCGCCGCGAAGAACGGCCGACCGATTCGCTGATCGTGGACATCTGTCCGCCTACGCGTTCGATCTTGCCGCCGCCCGACCCGGCTTCTTCTTTCATCTCCGATGCGGCTTCCGACAAACGAAACGCCGTCTGGGCGATCTCTTGGATCGCGCGGGCCATTTCTTCCATGACTCTGGCGGTTTCTTCGGCCGCTTTCTCCTGCGTTTGCGCTCCGATATTCACGCGGTCCGCCGCTTCGAGCACGCCGTCTTGAATGCGCAGATTCTGCTCCACGCCGCTCTTGAGCGCGGAAGAAGAATCGGCCGCTTGGCGGGCTTTATGCTGCACGCCCGAGATAATACGCTCGAACTCGCCGGCCATATCGGCGAATTTGCGGTTCAGGTCGCCGAAGTCGTCGCGCCGGTCGGTGGACAAGTTTACGTTCAGATCGCCTTCGTTCATACGTCCGATCGCGCCGAACAGATCCCGCATCGGACGCATCGCCCGGTGCATCAAGAAGAATTGAATGACCAAGACTGCCAGCATGCAGAGCGCCATAACCAGCAGCGAAGCCCGCAGAAATTCCTGCGTGTTGCGCGCGATATCCGTCGCGTCGATATCGAGACCGAACAGCGCGATGACCTGACCGGATTCGTTCTCGACCGGCTGAATCACGCTGACCCAGCTTCCGTAGGTGTCGGTGTAGACGTTCGTGGCGGCCGCAGTCTTCGTTTCGACCGCTTCCGCCATCGACCGCTTCATCTCGTCCGGATTCTCGTACATCATGCCCGGCGTCATGCCGTCCTGAATCATATGCGTAGGCAGGCCGACCGTGATCGATTGTTTCGCTCCGTCTTCCATCTTCGCGTCGAATACGTAAGCTTGCGCAATGTTCGGGTTCAAGTCGGAGACTTCGTCCAAGCGCTTCGTCAACTGCTGCTCCGCTTCGGTTCCCGGCCGGGGATCGAGCGCGGCCTGCGCGATCAATTCCGGGCCGACCTGTTTGCTTGCGTACGCCGCGACCCCTTCGTATTGGCTGTGCAAGCTGTCCAGCGCCATCTTTTGCTGGAGCCAAGCCGTCATCCCCGTCAACAATCCTCCGACCAGCAAGATCCCGGCGGCAACCGTCAGCATGTTTTTCGCAAAAAAAGTAAGTTTGAATTTGGCTTTCATCCGAAGTCCTCCTGCCTGTTCCGATATCGTTCCTTCTTCCCTTTCTTCGACAAAAAACTCCGAATCGTAAAGAGGAAGTTTTCCGAACATACCAAAAGCCGCCCGAATCTTTCGGACGGCTTGCTTTTCGGCGGAAAACGAAAATTCGCTTCCTCTTATATGATCTTTTTACGTTACCCTTCTTTTTCCGTCAACAGGTTCAAGAACTGCGACGCGCGATCGCTGGAAGGATTACGCAGTACCTGCTCCGGCGACCCCTGCTCCAGAATCTTGCCTCCGTCCATCAAGACGACCGTGTCGGCCGCTTCGGCGGCGAACTTCATCTCGTGCGTCACGACAACCATCGTCATGCCTTCGGCCGCGAGCTCCTTCATGACTTTCAGCACTTCGCCGACCAGCTCGGGATCGAGCGCCGAAGTCGGTTCGTCGAACAGCATGACTTCCGGATCGGTCGCCAGCGCGCGGGCGATCCCGACGCGCTGCTGCTGGCCGCCGGACAGCTGATGCGGATAAGAATCTTCTTTGCCGGCCAAGCCGACTTTGGCGAGCAGAGCTGCGGAGCGCTTGCGCGCTTCTTCTTTGTTCTTTTTCTGCACGACGATCTGGGCTTCCATCACGTTCTCGAGCGCCGTCTTATGCGGGAACAGATTATACGATTGGAACACCATGCCGGTGCTCTGACGCAGCTTCAGCACCTGCGGCTTGGCCGGTTTGCGGCCGCCGTCGAAGCTCAACTCCGTCTCGCCTAGCTTGAGCGAACCCGCGTCGGGCATCTCCAGCAGATTCAGGCATCGCAGCAGCGTCGTTTTGCCGGAACCGGACGGGCCGATGATCACGAGCACCTTGCCTTTTTCCAGCGACAGATCGATGCCTTTGAGCACTTCGAGAGAACCGAATGCTTTATGCAAGTTGCGAATTTCGATCATGGGACTTATCTCCTCTCGTCCGAGTTAGCGGGTCGAGAAACGGGCCAGCCGCTTCTCCATCACGCTCTGCAGCGCGTTAAGCACGGTGCAGATCACCAGATACAACACGGCGACTTCGCTGTATACGAGCAGCGATTCGTACGTGGTCGAGACAATCTGCTTGGCTACTTGGAACATGTCGATTACCGTGATTGTAAAAGCGAGCGATGTATCTTTCACGAGGCTGATAAACGAGTTCGACAGCGGCGGTACGGATACGCGTGCGGCCTGCGGCAGAATGATGCGCCATAAAGCTTGTCCGCGCGTCATGCCGAGCGAATACGCGGCTTCCCATTGCCCGTTCGAAATGGACTGGATCGCGCCGCGCACCACTTCGGAGTTATACGCGCCCATATTCAACGAAAACGCGATAATCGCCGCCGAGAACGGATCGAATTCGATTCCGATATTCGGCAAGCCGTAGAAGATGATGAATAATTGGACCAGCAGCGGGGTGCCGCGAATGATCCAGACGTAGATCCCGGCAATCTGGCTGAGCACCGGGATTTTCCATAGTCGGACTAGCGCGACCACGACCGCCAATACTAATCCCAGCGCGAACGAGATCAGCGCCAGCGTAATCGTGTAATGCAGGGCGGCTTTGATCATCGGCAGCAGCGAATCGATCAAAATCTGAATTTTTCGGTCATCCATAATCGTTAGGCCCCTCTCTAGGCGAAATCGGGCTTCGCGCCTGCCGACGCGCCCTTAGACAAACGAAGCGGGGCTGCCCCGGGACCCGCTGCGCGAATCCGGGATAGCCCCTGTGCGGAAATTCCGCGAATGTTTTCCTTGAATTATTTCGAAACGTCTTCGCCGAAGTATTTCTCGGAGATCTTGGCGTAAGTGCCGTCGCTGTGCATATCGGCGAGCGCTTTGTTGGCCGCTTCGACGAGTTCCGGGCTGTTTTTCGCGAATACGGCGCCGCTTTGCGAAGCGTCGTCCGTTTCGGCCACGACTTTCAGCGCGATGTCCGGTTTTTGTTTCTTCAGGTCGAGGAACGACAGGTTATCGTTGATCGTCGCGTCCACGCGGCCGGAGTTCAGCAGTTCGATCGCTTGGTTGAAACCTTCGATCGGCACGATTTCCGCGCCGTTCGATTTGGCGATATCGGCCAGGTTGCTGGTCAGCGATTGCGCGGACTTTTTGCCTTTGAGATCGGCCAACGATTTGATGTCGGTATTGTCGTTACGCACGATCAGCACCGCGCCGGAAGAGATATAAGCGTCGGAGAAATCGTATTTTTCTTTGCGGTCGTCGCGGATCGAGACTTCGTTGAATACCGCGTCGAAACGTTTGGCGTCGATGCCCGCGAGCAGGCTGTCCCACGGCGCTTCCACGAATTCCGGCTCCGCGCCGATCCGTTTGGCGACTTCGCGGGCGATATCCACGTCGAATCCGGTCAACGCGCCGCTGCTGTCGTGGAACGTGAACGGCGGGTACGTGCCTTCGGTGCCGATGATCATTTTGCCGGAGCTTTTGATCTTCTCCAGCGAATTGGTCGCGGCGGCCGTGTTCTCGCTGCTCGCGCTTTCGTTATTCGTAGCGGCGCTGCTGCCGGTACTGCTGCTGCCGCTGTTTCCGCAAGCCGCCAGCATCAGGGTCATCAGGATGGCAACAAGGCCGATCAAAGTCGTTTTTCTCATGGTGAATTCCTCCGATTGGGTGAATGGGTACGACCCTGCTTCCTCGGCAGCTTACGCGTCGGGAAATATTTAGGTCGTGCAAGATTGAATTTTACGTCCTTACCATTTGAAAGTCAATAGATTTTCGGGTAATTCCGATTAATTTCATCAACTTTTCTGAAAGCCTGAGAAAACCGTTATTTCTTATGATTTTTCGCGAGTACCGAGCAGGCGCGTAAACAAGCCGCTATCCGTTTAAATAAGTAAGAAGACTTATGCCGCCCGGACCTACATATCCGCAGCTTCCGTCTCGACGCCCTGCCGAAATCCGTTCGAACGGCCTAAGACGCCCGAACGTTCGCGCAGGAGCTTTATTTCAGCAAGTAGGAGGACGTTTATGTTCAAGAATCGCTTTTTCGTCATCGGTGCGGGCGTAGCCCTGATCCTGCTCATCATTTTCCTCGGCACGCTGGTCAAGTTCATCTTCACCCCCGTCGTATCGCTGGTCAGCTCGCTGGTCGTTCCGCTGCTGATCGCCGCATTCTTCTATTACCCGCTGCGGCCGTTGGTTCGTTATCTGGAACGTAAAAAATGGCGGCGTTCGTGGTCAGTCATGCTGATCTTCGCCATCTTCATTCTGCTTATCGCGGGATCGTCGCTGTGGGTCTGGCCGACGCTGCGCGATCAGATCGAAAGCTTCGTCGAGAACGCGCCGCAGCTTGCGCAGGACGCCGTCAATCAAGTCCAGATGCTTCAGAACAACCCGACGATCAGCCGTTTCATTCCGAGCGACTCGGCTCAGAACAAAGAGATTCTGGACCGCCTGTCCGGCGTGCTGGACACTTCGCTCAACTGGCTCTCGTCCAATCTGACGGGCATGTTCTCGTTTATCTCCAGTTTCGTATTGGTGATCGCCACTTTCCCGATCCTGCTCTACTTCCTGCTGCGCGACGATCATAAGCTGCCTCCGCAGCTCATGAAGATTTTCCCGGCCAATCAGAAAGACGACGGAAAAGTGATGTTGAACGAAATGGACGATGCGCTGAACAGCTTTATCGCCGGGCGGGTCATCGTCAATCTGCTGCTATGCGTGCTGCTCTATATCGGCTTCGTGATCATCGATCTGCCTTATTCGCTGCTGCTGGTCATCATCTCGTTCTTCCTGAATTTCATTCCGTTCATCGGCGCTTTCCTCGCCGGAGTTCCGGTCGGGATCGTCGGGCTGATCGAGTCGCCGAGCATGGCGATCTGGTCGATCGTCATCGTTATCGTGGCGCAGTTGATCCAGAACAATCTGCTCGAACCGCTCGTGTTCGGCAAACAGCTCGATATGCACCCGCTCACCGTCATCGTGCTGCTGCTCGTCGGCGGAGACGTCATGGGCATTCTGGGCATGCTGATCTGCATCCCGATCTATATGGTGGTGAAGATCGCGATCCGGCACGGATACCAGATGTACGTCAAAAGCAAAATCAAACAAGACTTCACTTGAAAATTCGAATAAATTAAACCGTACGAAACGATTCGAAACAGCTCAAGCAATTTTTTACACCTATTTTCGCAATTTCCAAGTTTCGCTTTCATTCGGAAGTTTAAACAGATAGAGAAAGCAAGGTTATGTCGAGTCGGCTATCGGTTCAAGATCAAGCATCCAAGGGGGAGTAAGGACATGCATCGGAAAATTATCGGGATTTTTGGCATGCGGGCAGAAGCGGCGAGCGCGATCGACGACTTGAAACGGATCGGGTACCGACCGGACGACATTTCGGTCGTGATTCATAATGCCGAAGAAGCTCGCAAATTCGAAGACGAGACGGCCACGATGGTTCAAGAAGGCGCAACGGGCGGCGCGGCGACGGGGGGAGTCATCGGCGGCATCGGAGGACTGCTTGCCGGATTGGGAGCTTTGACCATTCCGGGGATCGGACCGCTTCTGGCGGCCGGGCCTTTGGCGGCGGCATTGGCCGGGACGGCGGTCGGAGCAGCCGGCGGCGGCTTGATCGGCGGACTGATCGGGCTGGGCATTCCGGAACACGAAGCGAAAGAATACGACGCGATGGTCGGCAAAGGCCGCATCCTCGTCGCGGTCGATGCCGAAGAAAGCAATCGCATGGACGTTTATCGCATTTTCCAAAACAACAATTCCTTGAATCGACGCTACGACGAAGAACTGGCCAACCCTCGCGCGACGGCTGCCCAAACTTCGTCTTACCGCGATATGCCGGCGATGGGCGCCAGCAATCTGGACGCCAATCGCATGGACAACGATTTAAGCGATATGAATACCGGGCTGGCTAGCCCGGCCGATCTGGAGAACGATCGAAGCCGTAAGCTTCATCGGAAGTAAGAAGCGCGGTACCGAAGGAGGAAGAAGGATGGCCCAGAGAGTCGTAGGCGTATTTCTGACCGAGCGCGAAGCCGCAGAAGTGGTCGAAGATCTGAAAAAGCACGGCTTCGATACGGAGAATCTGTCCGTGATCACAAGAAACCGCGAAGAAGCGGACGCGATCATCGATCCCGTCCATACCAAAGCTCCCGAAGGAGCAGCCGGCGGCGCGGCCGCGGGAGGCCTTCTCGGCGGAGTGGGCGGTCTGTTGGTAGGTCTGGGCGCACTGGCGATTCCCGGCATCGGTCCTCTGCTCGCGGCCGGCCCGATCGCCGCGGCGTTGGCCGGGATCGCGGTAGGCGCGACGGGCGGCGGGCTGGTCGGAGGCCTGATCGGACTCGGAATCTCCGAAGACGATGCCAAACTCTACGACGAACATGTCGGAAGCGGACGCGTCTTGGTGATCGTGGATGCCGAAGAGCCGCGGCGAGGCGAAGCGGAAGAGCTGTTCCGCAGCCATTACGCGCTGAATTATACCCGGATCGGTGCCGGAAGCGATAACGACAATCTGACCGTCGCTCCGCCGCATTCTCCCTCTTCATCCGATCCGCTGCCTTCTGTCGGAGAGTCCTCCTTGTCCGATCCGAACGAATCGGACAAGCGCGCGAGCGACGATCGTATCGATCTTCCTTCGCGCGCCGAACATGATTCGCGTTGAACGGTGAATAAAGTTAAGCGGCCGTCCCTTTTCGGGAACGGTCGCTTTTTTGTCGCGGCGTTCGATTTTCGGGACTTTCGTAGCGCTCGCCCGCCTTTTCCTCTTCCATGTTCGGCTTCGAGCCGCCGCCCCGAATTCCGCGTCTTCGCTCTCGGCCTTCCGCTGCTTTCGGGAAACTCGCGAACGAGCATAAACCCTTGTGGTTCAAGGGTTTGTTTCGCAAACGTTTTCTGTTCGCCATTGTGTCCAAAATCGAAATTTTTCTTTCGAAATCGACTTTTTCAGGACTAAAATCGACCTTTTTTTATGTATTCTCTCTACAAGGTTAGGGGCTTTTTGCCGATAATGGGAGTAGGTCCAACGCACCGATTCATCAAATACATAAACGGGGGAAGTGAGCGTTTGAACAATCTGGATCATGTCATCCATCAGAGAAACAAGATCGTTATGGGACTGCTTTGGGGCGTCGCCCTGCTGATCGGTCCGGTAAGCTTCGGTCTCGGGCTGCCTATGCAGATCGTCGGCGGAACTTTGGTCGCGTTCGTGCTTGTATTTACCGTTCTTACTTTGAGAAAGAAAGCGCTGCATATTCTTCCTTACGCGGTAGCCGTCTTCTCCGCCGCTTGTCAGGCCGTCGCTCAACTCGACAGCATCAACGTCATGTCGGCTATTCTTCCGGCCGTATTGCTGCTGCTTTATCCGCGTTACCGTTACGTGCTGGCGTATTCGTCCTTGACGACCCTTGCCATTCTCGTATCGTGGCTGCGCGGTTCGGCCTTTTTTGTTCCGGAAAGCCCGCTCGTCTCGCTGATCTTCAGCGTAGCCGTATTCGTCATCGTTTCGGCCGTCGCGGTGACGATCGGCGCGTTGAACGAGAAGCTGTTCGCCGACCTCGCCAAACAGCAGGAACGCAGCGTCACGGATGCGCGCAAACTCGATAGCGTCTTTACCCAAATCAAGACATCCGTAGACGAACTGAGCCGGTTCGCGCGCAAATCGAAAGAAAACATTACGCTGAACGAGCTGATTACCGGAGAAATCACCAATGCGTTTACTCAGGTGGCTCAAGGCGCGGAAAGCCAAGCCGACAGCGTATCGGAAATCACGGACAAGATGTCGAACAGCGACCGCGAGATCGACGGCGTCGTGCAGAATTCTTCGATCATGCGCGATTTGTCCGAGCATACCGCCAATGTCACGCAGGAAGGCGCGGGCCGCATGGTCGAACTGCGTTCCCAGATCGACCAAGTCTACTCGGTCATGAACGATACCGCTCATGACATGGAATCGTTCCGCGAACAGAATCGCCAAATCGCCCAGATCCTGTCCACGATCTCCGAGATCGCCAGCCAAACCAATTTGCTCGCGCTCAACGCGGCGATCGAAGCGGCGCGCGCCGGCGAAGCCGGTCGCGGATTCGCGGTCGTCTCCGACGAAGTCCGCAAATTGGCCGAACACTCCCGCGAATCGGCCGAACAGATCGGCGGCATCTTGAACGAACTTCAGGGCGGAACCGAAAGGCTCATGACGCTGGTTCTCCGCGGACGTTCCGCCGTCGAGCACAGCCGAGGCGCCGCGCAGCGTTCGGAAGATGCGCTGAGCGAGATCAACCAAAATACGCATAAATTGCTGGATCAAGCGGGAGAAGTGGAGAACCGTTCCGAGAAGATGAAAGTCGCTTCGCTCGAAGTGTCTTCCCAGGCGGTCGCCATCTCCGCCGTTACGCAGCAGACCAATGCCGCCATGGAAGAGATCCTTGCCGGCATGAGCGAACAGAAATATATCACGGGACAGATGTCCGCCAGCTTCTCCCAACTGGAGAAATTGATCGGCAGCTTGCAGGAATTGACGAGTCTTTCGAACGAGATCGCCGCCGAAGACGCTTCTCTTCCCAAAGGAACCGAGCGCAAGAAAAAACGCCGCGGCAAACTTCAAGAAGAACAACCCGTCCCGATCGAAAACACGATCGCGGGTTAACGTTCCGATCTGACGCGCTTCCCACGATTACGAAAATCCTTTCCGTTTCCGCGACGCGGTCCGACGGGAAGGATTTTTTGGCGAACCTGCAAGCAAAACATCCTCCGATCGAAACGCTTCAAAGACCGTCGCATACAATGAAATCGATAATCTGGAAAAAATTATTGAAAATTAGGTCCGGAGATATTATTCTATAATGTGATAAAGACTTATGTACTTATTTCCAAAGGGGTCCATTCTCTCTAAGCTCGAACGAATCACGCCAACAGTCCTAGTACCGCTCCTCACCTTTCGAATATAACGTCCGTCACTTGATGTTTTCATCCTAGAGGAGGTCTTTTGGCATGTCCAACATAGATCAGATATCGGAACAAAATCTTGATCCCCCCGCTTCTCTGTCGACGGACGGCACGATCGGAATCCGGGAAGGTTCCTTGTACGTATCGAATCCCGACGAAGACGGGGCTTACGCCGTACTGATCCCGCTCCCGCCGCTTCGGTGGTGGTTGAACGGCGTAGAAGTGCAAACGGCTTCGCCTGTACGAACCGCCGACAAGATCGAATGGGAACGCGTTTCCGAACCGCTGTACGAGATCCAAGTCTCGCCGGACCGCATGCAGGCCGCGATCCGCGTATTCTCGGAAACCGAATATGCATGGAAGCTTCAAGATGCGCCTCCCGCCGCTTCTTTGTCTCCGACAGCGGCCGCGGATTTCGAACGGGTCGTCCGCCGGTTGGAGATTGCCGAGATCATGAGCGAGATCGGCAAGCTCGGCATCCGCAAAAACTTGAACGTCTCCGCCGTCGTGCAAGCGCTTCAAGAAGCGCAGGGCTCATGGGTGACTTTCGCGGTCGGCGAAGCTCCGATTCCCGGCGAAGATGCCGTGCTCGAACTTTTTTTCGAAGAGAAGATCGAAAATGCTTTTGAAGAAGCCGGAGGTTCTCTCGATTATCGCAATCATCTGCGGATTCCTTCCGTACAGATCGGGGAACCGCTCGCCAAACTCAGACGGGCAAAGCACGGAAGCGCGGGCTGCGACGTCTACGGCGAACCGATCGCGCCGCCGCCCGTTCGAGAGATCGAAGTTCGCGCCCGGCAGCATGTCGAGATGCAGGAAGACGATTTGTTCGTCGCCGCCAAAGCCGGACGCCCCTGCGTTACCGGCGACTCGTTATGTTATCTGGACATCTCCGACGCCTATGTCGTTGCGGGCGACGTGGACTTGAAGACCGGGCATATCATCTTCTCGGGCGATGTGTCCATTCAAGGAAACGTGACCGATAATATGATCGTCGAGTCGCTGGGGAACGTGTATGTGTCCGGAGGGGTATACCATTCGATGATCACGGCCGCCGGCAGCATCATCGTTCAAGGCAGCACGATCAGCAGTCGGCTGTATTCCGGCAGCTTCGGCCTTTCCTTTAACCGCCTGTTTCATTTGTCGGGGCAGCTCAAAGACGAGATTGCCATGCTGGTTCATGCGGCGCGCCTTCTTCAAGCCGAAACGTCCCGACGCGGACAAGTCGCCCGTTACGGCCAAATCGTTCTGCTGCTGCTCAAAACGAAGTTCAAAAATATTCAGAACAATATCCGGGAACTGCTTCAAGTCTTGATTACCGTGCAGCGCGGCACCGGTTCGTCGTCCAACGAATTCGCCGACACGCTGAATCTGATGCTATCGCCGGTTCAGATGATCGAATCGCTCGAAGAAAGCCAGCTTTTAAGGCTGCAAGCCGACTTGGGACGCGAGCATGCCTTCGTCAACGACATGCAGCAGAACGACTCGCATATCGAATTGTCGCGCTGCCAGACCAGCACGATCAAATCGAACGGCGATATCACGATCCACCGCGAAGGCGTGCTGCAAAGCGACCTGTACGCGACCGGGTCGATCCGCTTCAATCATCCGTCTTCCGTGTGCCGAGGCTCCTGCCTCGAGTCCGAAGAAGACATCCTTGCGCGCACCGTAGGCAGTGCCGGCGGCGCGCCTTGCATCCTCCGAGCGAAGCACAGCATCTACGTCTACCGCATGTTCGAAGGAAAGATCAGCATCGACGGCTTAAACCGCGATATTCTGAGTCCGATGCAGGACTATACGTTCGGCCATCGCGATTCCGCGGCGGCGGCTTACGGCTGAGCGGAGAATGCGCACCGCTATCGGCTGCGTACAGGAGCAAACGAAAAAGGGCAGCGAAGAGAAATCTTCGCTGCCCTTTTTCTGTTCTCGCGGGACGCGCCGTCTTGCTTGTCCGCAGAGTACGGCTGCTGGTTCAGGCCTTCTATTCGGTCTCGTTGACCGATCCGTTCAGATGGCCGTTCAGCTTCGCAAGCAGCTTCTCGAGGGCCGCTCCCCGATGGCTGATCCGCTGTTTCTCTTCGACGCTGAGTTCGGCCATCGTCCGTTCGTACTGCGGCACGAAGAACAGAGGATCGTAACCGAAGCCGCCCTGCCCGGCCGTCTCGGACGTGATCCATCCTTCGACTTCGCCTTCAGATTCGACGCGTCTTCCCGTCGCCGGATCGTACAGCGCCAAAGCGCAGACGAACCGGGCCGGACTGAGCAGCGGCTGCTCGGTGTCGTCGCCTTGACGAAGCCGGATCAGCTCGTCCAACAGTTTGGCGTTGTTGGCCGCGTCGTTGCCGTGCTCCCCGGCATAACGCGCCGAGTAGATCCCCGGCGCGCCGTCCAGCCGTTCGACGCACAATCCCGAATCGTCGGCCAATACGGTCAAATTCAAGAAATCGCCGATTTCCTTAGCTTTTTTGAACGCGTTCTCCGCAAAGCTGTTCCCGTCTTCCACGACTTCCGGCGCATCGGGATATTCGTGCAGGCTGCGAACTTCTTTGCCCAGCGGGGCCAATGCATGACGGAACTCCCGTACCTTCCCCATATTGCGGGTCGCCACGACCACGATGTCGCGATCCGATGCTCCTGCCGCTTCGCTCATGCCAGTCCTCCGATCTCGGGATTGCCGATCTTCGGCGCGTTCGCGCCGAGCGCTTCTTTCTGTACAAAGATCATCTGCCGGACGCCCAGCTCGCCGAGTTCCAGCATGGCGTTCAGTTCGTCGCGGCTGAACGGTCGTTCTTCGCCGGTTCCCTGAAGTTCGACGAAGGCTCCCGCGCCGGTCATGACCACGTTCATGTCCACCGCCGCGCTGCTGTCTTCGTCGTAACGCAGATCCAGCAGAGCTTCGCCGTCGACCACGCCTACGCTGACCGAAGCCAAAAAGTCGGTAATCGGGTAGCGCTTGAGCTTGCCCTGCGCTTCCAGCTTGTTGACCGCCAAGCACATCGCCACGAACGCGCCGGTGATCGACGTGGTGCGCGTGCCTCCGTCCGCTTGAATCACGTCGCAATCGACCGTGATCGTGCGCTCGCCGAGCGCTTGCAGATCCACGACCGAACGCAGCGCGCGGGCGATCAGCCGCTGAATTTCCATCGTCCGTCCGCCCAACTTGCCTTTGGAAGCTTCGCGGATATTGCGGGTATGGGTCGCTCGCGGCAGCATCGAATATTCCGCGGTGACCCAGCCTCGTCCTTGTCCTTTCATGAACGGAGGCACTTTCTCTTCGACCGTCGCGTTGCAGATGACTTTGGTGTCGCCCACTTCGATCTGAACCGAACCTTCCGCGTATTTGTTCGTGTTGACCTCGATCTTGACCGGGCGAATCTCGTCCGGTCTTCTGTCGTTCCTGCTCACTCTTTCGTCCTCCAATAGTCGCCTTCGCGACGTTTCGTTCCCTTCATTCTAGCAAAATCGATCGCTCTTCGCACACGGCAAAACGATTTCGGCGGGATTTTGATTCAGAAACGTCGAATATGTACAGATGTTAGGTATACGGAAAGGCGGCCCCGGCCGTACCTGTCCTACCCTATCCGAACCATTTTATAAAAACCGAGGTGACCGTCATGCAAACTCCGGAACAACCGACGCCCAAAGAAGAAAAAATGGGCATTCCCGAACGCCAAGCTTATTCGCTCAACAGCCGCAAAGTCGCCGAAGCGACGCGAAGCTGGCTGGAGCAGCGCGGCGTCAAGACCGAAGAGATCGCCGAACTGGTCATGTTTTTGCAGAAAAAATATTACCCGAACTTGACCATGGAAGAGTGCGTGCACAACGTCGAGAAAGTGCTCGAGAAACGCGAAGTCCAAAATGCCGTCTTGACCGGCATCCAGCTCGACGTGCTTGCCGAAGAAGGCAAACTGCTGTCTCCGCTGCAAGAAATGATCAAGAACGACGAAGGCTTGTACGGCGTGGACGAAATCCTCGCCTTGTCGATCGTGAACGTATACGGAAGCATCGGCTTGACCAACTTCGGCTATGTGGACAAACTGAAACCCGGCGTGCTGGAGCGGCTCAACGACAAAAGCTTGGGTCCGGTGCATACGTATCTCGACGATATCGTCGGCGCGATCGCTTCGGCGGCCAGCAGCCGCATCGCCCATAACAAACAGAGCGAGCGCGAAGTCGAGATCGAACTGCCGAAAGAACCGGGCGAAGATTAAGCCGAACCGGATCGCGATCCGACCCGAACGCGCATCAGACGGACGCCGAGGAACGCGCTAACGCGCGAACAGACCTCGGCGTCTTCGTTTGCGGTAGAAAGGCTCGCAGTCCGCTTCGAAATAATGTTCCAGCCCGCTCGTGCCGTCGAGCCGCAGAAAATCGACGGGCGGATCGGGCACCCGTGCGCTCGAAGCCCGGCGTCCGGCCGCCCGCACGACTTCTTCCCAGTTCCCGTCGGTTTCGACGGCGATCAACGTATGCGGAGGATCTCCCGTAGCCGGATTATAGTAATGCGCGTTGTAAGCCAACTTGACGCTCGGCAGCTCGTCGAACACTTCCGCCAATTCTTCCAGCAGTTCGTCAGGCTCTTTTTCCGGACGTCCGATCATCATCTGCGTTTCGCGTTCGATCGTATGGGTCCGAGGAATGCCGAATAAACTGCCGTCCAGAATGGCTTCGATCTCCGAAGCCGGAAACTCTTTGCCGACTGCTCCCCCCGGATTCAGCCAGACGTCCGAGCCCCGGACCAATTCGAACAGATCCATCGCGTTGACGGACAAATAACGCATCTCCCGGTCGATCGATTGCTGAAGCATCCGCAACGAACTGAACACGGGAATATAAGCTTTTCCTTCCAACTCGACGCTGGGCAAGCGCACCGTGGTCTTCTCTTTCAGAACGCCCTCGCGGGTCGGCATCTCTCCGCCCATATGCAAGGTATATAGCTCCGAGCGTCGAAGTTCCTCGTAAAATTCCATTCTGCGAGACGGATCGTCCGCGGCGGCAGCCAACGTGCGTTCGAGTTTGTTTTGAGGCTCGAAACTCATAAATACCCTCCTCTTCCCTTTCGTCCTTCTCCCCGCTTGCTTGTTTGCTTCGTCACAATTTCGCCAAAAAAAGGCTAAGAAACGTTTCATTGGATATTTTATACCCGTTTGTTGTCCGAATCAAAAAAAAGGACTCCCCGAATCCGGGAAATCCTTCTCAAGTCCTGCATCGGTTGCGACTTCGGCAGCGCATTCCGAAAAGAGTCCCGTAAGGACTCACATCGATCTTCTCTCCGCTTCCTCGTCTTCGCGATTGCTGATTTCTTCGAAACCGTCGTCTCTCGGACCGACATAGCCCCGCAGCACGTCGTCGTAATAATCGTCGTAATCGTACCAGTCTTCATAAAGGTCGGATCTTTTCTCCAGCATCGAGATCTCCTCCTTCTCTTGACGTCGAGTCTCGGAACCTGAAGTCCGAACTCGCGCAAAGGTTTCGGGAATCCGCGAACGACCGCGCCTTGAAACGGGCATCCGCTTCATCGCCGTTATGAAGTCTTTCTACGGCCAGAATACCAGCGCTCGCGCCGATCGTCAAAAAGCCCTATCTTCGCTCAGAGCCGCCGAAACGCAATAAAGCCGCAGTGCCCGGAAAACAAGCGGGCACTGCGGCGAATATCGCGTTTTTGCGCGTTTATGCTGGCGTAGACTCGAAGATTTCGATTTACATCGATTTGGTCAGCGTAATCATCCAATTGCTGCTGTCGACGTTGAAGTTCCAACCCAGCAGGCCGGTGATGAAGCGCAGCGGCACGACCGTGCGGCCGTTTTCGTCCGCGAATACTTCGTGGCCGATGGATTGTCTTTTGCCGTTGACTTCCATGAAGTCTTTACCCAACCAGAACTTCAGCGTATCGTTACCGGCCATGACCGTAACTTGGTTCGCTTTCTTGTCCCATTTCACGTTGGCGCCGATGCCTTCGCTCAGGAAGCGCAGCGGAACGTAAGTCGTGTTATCCCAAACGCGCGGCATGGTGTCCATCTTGGTCGTTTTGCCGTTCAGCGTCAGGTTCGGGCTGCCGATCTGCATCTTGACCGTCATCATGGACGGAGCCGGTGCAGGAGTCGGGGTAGGCGTAGGTGCAGGCGTCGGCATCGGAGCCGCTTCTTGGAAGTTCGAGTTGAACTGGTCGACGATCGCGCCGCTCAGCAGCTTGCCTACGCCGAACATCAGCGCATAGCCTTCGCGTTCCGTTTTGTACGAACCGGTGTAATTCTTAGCCGCATATTGGTCCAGAACCTGCTGTACTTGGTTCTCGTGCGTCGTCAGACCTTGCAGCGCGCCGGCTTCCGGAATGCGTCCTTCGGTCGCGGTGCTCAGGAAAGCCGCCATTTCTTTGGTGAATTTGGTGATTTGGGCTTTGGCTGCCGTAATCGCCGCTTGGTCCCCGCTCTTCACGGCCGCTACGTACTGCGCTTGCACGTTGATATGGTCGGTCGTCCAGAGCTTCTCGAATTGGTCTGCTCCCGCTTGACCGTAGACCGAAGCGATCGCGGCTTTGAAGTCTTTGGTGTTGGCGGCTTCCGTCGTCACGAGCGCGTTGCTGCTGGCCGTCATGCCGTCATACTGCTCTTGCATTTGCAGCGTGGCGAGCGCGAAGTGTTCGGCGAACAGATGGTTCAGCGCCGATCTCAGATCGCCGGCTTTGGTATCCGGTTTGGTATTTTGGAATTTCTCCGGCATTTGCGTCGTGATGGCCGTCGACAGCGCTTTGCTGATCGTGAACATCTCGTTCAGGCCTTCGCGATAAGCCATGTAGGCTCCCGCATAATCGCCGGATACGTATTTGTCGAACGCTTCTTGGACTTGGTCTTCGTGGAGACGCAGAACTTTCTCGGCCGTCGCCTGCGGCAGTTTGCCGCCCGTTGCCGTTCCGAGGAAAGCGGAGAATTCTTTGACGAATTTCTCGACGTTCGCTTCGGCCGTCTTGCGAGCCGCCATATCGCCCGATTTGGTCGCCTTCACCAGATCGTCTGTATATTTGTTATGGGCGCGGAAGATGCGTCCGAACTCTTCGGCTCCCGCTTTGCCGTACAGCGATTCGATCGCCGGCAGCATATCGAGCGCGTTCTGGTCGAGCGCCTGATAAGCGGCTGCCGCATCCGGCGTGCCTTCGTACGCTTTGATCATCGCGTCGACGGCCAGTTGATAATGTTCGGAGAGCAGGTTGTCCAGCGCGGCTCTCAGTTCGACGGCCGGCGTGTCGATCGTCGCTTTCATCATGGTCGATTGAGCGGCCGTGGCCGCGATGTTCGTCGTCGCTGCCGCAGCTTGTACCGGAGCGGCCCCCGCCACCGTCGGAACGACCAGCGCCAGACCCAGAACAGGAACGGCCAATTTCTTCACGTTGAACTTCTTCGATTCGAGATTCTTCACATTGAACATTTTAAACATCTTAATCCCTCCAGTTGTGTGTGTATCTAGCAAGTGTGGTTGAGTATTGATCTGTGTTTTTGTTTGTTCTTGTGTCTCTCGCTTACATCCGATGAAACGCAGGCTTCGAAAATTTGGATCACCGAATTTTAAAATTTTTTAAAATCTTTTTTGGAAAGACTCGATTTGTTTGCCTGAGCAAATAAGTTTACCACAATCTTTTGGACAGTAATTCAGTTGTCGACTCTTTTTATATACACAGGGTTCGAAAGAACTAATCAAGCCGAAAGAGATATTTCAAATTTTATTTTTTGCGTCCATCTGATTCATTTCTCGAGACTTTAGGCGCAAGAAAAAACCCGCCTCCGATAAGAAGCGGGCCAAAAATGCGATTCGTTTCGAGCCAAGCGGTGCCTGCCGATACTTCGGCATGGGTCGCTTCGGACTCATTCCGCCGCTCGCGCGCGGAACGCGACCCGTTCGCCGGCGTCTTGTCCGACGATGCGTCCGCGGTCTTGCAGCTCGACCAGATGGGCGATCGTTTCCGACAACGCGAACCTCAGTTGATGAATGCCGAGCGAATCGCCGAATACGGCGGTGCAGATCCCGTAAGCGTCCGTTCCGTCCGGTCGCTCCCGAACCAAAGCTTCCATCCGATCCAAGCGTTCTTCGTGGTGAGCGAGCAGTTGGCGGGTGCGCTCCGCGAAGTTCCCGAACGGATCGCGATGGCCCGGAAACGCATTGGAGACCTCCAGCGCGCCGAGGACGCGCAGACCGTCGAGATACGAACGAAGCGGATGCCCGTCCCCCTCCGGGTTATACGAAACATTCGGCGAGATGCGCGGCAGCACGGCGTCCCCGCACAGAATCGTCCCCGTTGATTCTTCGTAAAACGACAGATGGCCTTCCGCGTGCCCGCCGGTCTCGATCGGCTGCCACAAACGTCCGCCGAAGCGGATCGGCAGCCCGGATTCGATCACGGAGATCTCCGGCTGCGGCGTCACCTGCGGCAGAAATCCGGCCAGATGTTCCGGAAGCTCCGCCAAACGCTCGGGAGCCATGCCGTGACGCCGATAGAGGGAGATCGCAGGCTCGGTCAACGCCCGCGTCTCCCTCTCTTCTTGAACGCTGCCCCAACTGCGCCAAGCCGCTTCGCTGGCCGCTCTCGACATCCAGACCTGCGCGCCGCTCCGCTGCTGAAGCCATCCGGCCAAGCCGTAATGATCCGGATGATGATGCGTCAGCACGATCGAAGCGATGTCCGGCTCGCGAATCCCGAGTTCGCTCAGCGCCGCTTCCCATACCGCTTCGTTCTCGGCCGAACGCGGCCCCGGATCGACGATCGTCCAACCGTCTTCCCCGTGAAGGACATAGCTGTTCACCCAGCGCAGCGGAAACGCCATATGCAGGCGTACGCGCGCGATTTCGTTATAACGGGTCACTTGTGGTTTGTTCATCTTTTGCGTCCTCGTCCTCTCCTGACTTGCCGGCCGCTTCGCCGCAAAACGTTCGCTTTATCCTCGGCTGTTTTTGTTCATCGCCAAGATGGCGTTCAGCAGATGAAGTTTGCGAATCGGCTTGGTGACGATCGAGCGGAAACGGCTTCTTTCTTCATCCTCCACTTTTTCGCCCAAACGCGCAAGCAGAAACGCGTGCGGACGCGGATTTTCCATCAATGTCCGGAAATGCTCGTTCCCGTCTACCGAACTCCGGTCGGCGAGCAGCAGATCAAAAGCGCCGTCTCCCGCCCGCTTCGCCAGTTCTTCGTCCATATCCGCCGCGGATTCTACCGAAGCGCCCCAGCCGCCTAGATTGCCCGCGATAATGCTTCGGGACGTCTCTTCGCGATCGATCACCAGCAGCTTCATTCCGCTCAATACATCGTCTTCGAACGGAATGGAAGGCAGGTCGGTATATCGTTCGAAGGAGAGCAAGATCTCGACCGTGGTTCCTTCTTCGGCCGTGCTGGTCACTTCGATCCGCCCGCCGAGCAGTTCGATCAAATTCTTGGTGATGTTCAAACCGAGCCCCGCCCCGTCGTAATGACGGATCGACGCTTCGTGCACCTGCGTATATACGTCGAAGATCCGCGTCAATTGTTCTTCCGACATGCCGATCCCCGTATCGCGTACCGCGAATCCCACGACGATGCGGTCCGGCTCCAACGAAGGCATGCGCTTCAATTGGAACACGATCTCGCCTTCGTGCGTGAACTTGATCGCGTTTTGCAGCAAATTCAGAAAGATCTGCCGGACCTTGACCACGTCTCCGACGACAAAAAGCGGAATTTCCGATTCCACGTCCAGCACCACTTCCACGTTCTTATCGAAAGCGCGCGGCGCAAGCATATAAATCAAGTCTTCGATCGTGTTGATCAGGTCGAACGGATTGTGCGCGATCGTCATCTTGCCCGCTTCCAGACGGCTCATGTCCAGAATCCCGTTGACCAGTTCAAGCAGCGATTCGTTGCTCCCGCGGATAATCTTCAAATATTCGTTTTGTTCTTCCGTCAATTCGGTCTCGCTCAGCAGTTCGCTCATCGCGACGATGCCGTTGACCGGATTGCGGATTTCGTGGCTGAGCACCGCCACGAAATTGGACTTGTCTTTGGAATCCTTTTCCGCAGCCTCGCGTTTTGCCCGCTCCTCTTCCAGCAGCAATCGCAGATGCTCCAGCTCTATGCGACACTCTTGTCCGGATTGTTCAAGCTCTTTTATCTGTTGGATATGATGTTCGTTTTTCGACATCGGTATGCACCTCTTCAAGCAAGCATAATGGTGCTATATACCCATATTATCTGCATTTAGAACCTTTTTCCGACAAAAATCATCCGCGAAGAATCCGTCTCGTACCGTTTCTCGTCATAATCGCCGCGCACTTCGTCGATCTCCAACTCGGCTTCGGCCAGCAGCTCTTTGAACTCGTCCAGCGTATACAGTTTGACCCGTTCGTCGTATTCGCGCGGTTCGCCGTCTTCCTTGTTTTCGGGAATGATCGTGATATGCTTCTTGACGTATCCGTCTTCGATCTTCCGCCGTTCTTCGATCTTGAGCCCTTCTTCTTCCCGTTCGGTAAAAGGCTTCAGATGACGCTCCACATGCGGCGGATTCATGAAATCGATGATATAGCGGCCGCCCGGACGCAGCACCCGCCGAATCTCTTGCAGCACGCGCAGATGTTCCCGGTCTTCTTTGAAATAGCCGAACGAGGTAAACAGATTCGCGACCGCATCGAATTCGCCGTCCGCGAAAGGCAGCTCGCGCATATCGCCCTGCACCCATTTCACGTTTTCCGATCCTTCTTCGTTTTTCGCTTCCTCCAGCAGCACGTCCGACAGGTCCATGCCCGTCACGTCATAGCCTTTTTCCGCCAGCGACAGCGAATGCCGGCCCATGCCGCAGCACAGATCGAGCACCTTCGCGCCGGGGTCCAGTTTCAACCACGAGATCATCTCGTGCACTTCGTGCGCCGCTCCCTGTTCGTCCCGATAGTTGTAGACTCTCAGATAATCTTCGCCGAAACTTTCTTCGTACCATGCGCTCATCGTTCGCGTCGCCTCCCGCAAGTTGTCGTTTGTCGGACGCCGACCTGAACGAATGTTCGCGGCCGCGCCTCCAATCTTATATGTACACGCAAAAAGGCGGGATGATCCGCCGATCGGATTCCCGCCTTCATATTTCGCGTTCGCCGAGCGGCGCCGAATCAGAGATGCACGATGTTCATCTCCAGCCGTCCGTCGTAATCGAACTGCCTTCTCCCGTCTTCGGTAACGCGGCGCGCGGGCGAACGGCCCGATACGATCCGCAGCGCGCTGATCGCAAGCGCCGCCGCGTCGAGCAGATCGTCGCAGGCCGCTTGTTTTCTCGGAAAAAGCGTCGTCAGACGTTCCGATTCCGCTTGCTTGATGCCGGCTTGTTCGAGAATGGCGAAACGTTCCGCTAATCCTTCCGCCGTCTTCTTGCCGTGCAGCGGCGCTTCGCCCGCGTTCAATCGCATAAAAGCGACTTCCGGATGCGACTCCGCAAGCGGAAGCGCGAAGGCGCCGGATTCTTCCGGCGTCAGATGCTGCGCGATAAAGTCGTCCAGTTCGCGAATCTTCGGCAAAATGTTCAGACTCTGGCTGCTGAGCTTGCGTTCGGTCGCCGCCGCGTTGGCCGCCGAAGGATCGTCGGAGCGCAGCGCTTGTCTGGCGGGAACGGGAAATACGCTGGATTTGCGCCGCTTAGGAAGCAGTTTGCGGCAGTCGCGGTCGCAGTTCCGGTCTTCGACGCGATTGCGGATTCCGTCCGCGCCTTCCGGCAGGCCGATCGGCATATCGATCAGCACAAGATCGCGCGAAGCGAGCGGCTTCAGCGCTTCCCACAACGAAGAGATGTCCGGGTAAACGCCTGCCGTCAGCTCGGGCCGTCCGCCTGTCTGCGGATTGCCGCTTTCTTCGAGAACGACCGCGATCCAGCCGCCGGGACAGCCGTCCACGCCGATGCCGCGATAACCGCGTGCAGGCCGGTCCGAGTCCGGCGCGGCAGATCGGCCCGATTCGTCGAATCGAAGATTCGGATCGGGCGAAAGCGAAGCGTTCCCGCACGGATATGCGTTTTTTTTCATTCCGCGGCCTGCCGATCGAGATAAGTCCGCAGAATCGCCAGATCCCGCGCGCGGATGAAAGCTCCGACGTACGTCTTCGGACGATCGCTCTCCATCAGGCGTACCGCCTCTTCCGGCGCGGTCCACATCGGCGCGAATCCGGCCGCCTGCTCGCTCTTCGTCAACTCGGGCGCGGACGGAGAACCGATCGATCGCGCTTCGTAAGCGTAAGAGAACTGTTTGCGACGATGACCGGCCACGTATTCGATCGTCATGCCGATCGCTTCGCCGATCTCGATATTCGCTCCGACTTCTTCTTGCAGCTCGCGCCGCAGCGCCGCATACGCGTCTTCGTCGCCCTCGATGCCTCCGCCCGGCAGCTTGTGGTAGTCGTCCCTTTCGACGCGCATCAGCGCGATTCGGCCTTCCGCATCCGCCAATACGGCGCGCGCGGCTTGGCGCAGCCCGTAATTCCGCTCGTCGGCGATCGGAGCGATCGACCGCTCTTGCGTTTCGGCGGCAGGCCAAGGCAGATCGGCATCGCGAATGACGGCAAGAAGCGGAAGTTTGAGGTAATCGAACAGCAAGAAATCGGAAGCGGGATCCGGACAGTTCTCGCCGACTTTCACGTAACCGGCATGCCGGTAAAAACGATGATTGCGTTCGCTTCCGGCCGGCGTATCGAGCGACCACTCTTTCGCTTCGGGATGTCTTTGCTCGATCGCGGCGAGCGTAGCCGACCCGATCCCTCGGCCGTGCAGCGAGGGATCGACGAACAGCGAACCCAGACGGAAACGGCCGTCGCCCAGATCGAAGATCCGTGCGCCTCCGGCAAGCCGTTCGCCCGCGAAGATCGCCAGATACGAGCCGTCGGCCATTCCTTGTTCATGCCACTCGCGCGTTTCGATGCCTTGCGGCATTGTTCCGTAACGCTGCAAATCCGGGGCAAAAGCTTCGATCGCGATCCGGCGCAGCGCTTCCATATCTTCCGTGCGTGCCGCCGCGAGCGTGATCGGTTCCTGATTACGATTAACGGACATCGCCTTCTCTCCTCTGACCTCGTTCTTATCATTCATTCCGTTCGATCGTTTATCTCTGGCGCAGTTCTTTGACGATCTGCTCCAAACGATGCGCGATTTTTTCCTGCTGATCGGCATCCCTTTTCAATCGCTTATCGATATCGACGAGCTTGATGATAACGATCAACAGCAGAATAAGTAAAATGATTCCCATGTTTCCTCCTTTTCGAACTTCGTTCTCCGATGATTTTCCGGTTCAACGTTCAGTCGGGGGCGCGGTCGCCTGCCTCTGTTTCGGATTGCGCGCGGTTCGCGTCGAATGCCTCTCCGCGCAGGCGAATCTCGTTTGCGTCGTTTCGCCACTTCCGGCCGAGCGCTTCGAACAGTCTCGCTCCGAGCAGCAGCAGGCCGATTCCGATCAACAGGATCGATAGCCAGAACATCGGAGAACCGCCGCTATCTGCCAGCGCGGTCATATAACGACCGGGAGGAGTATACCAAGAATAGATCTGCGGCATGTACAGCACCGCGGCGATATGCACACCCACGTACAACAAGCTTCCGCCGAGCAGCAGCAGACCGCCGACCCAAATCGTCTCCGTTCTTTTCATATGCGGCACTCTCCTCCTTATGGTTTCGGATACCGGAAGAACGGCCGTTCGGCGGAATTCGTTACGGAAAAATCCGATCCGTTCAATATTCCGACAGGTCGGCGCGATGGAAAATCCGCACGATAGCCTCAGCGTCCGGAACTCCCAAGTCGCGGTAAGAGCGCAGAAGACCCGCGAACATTCTCTTGTCCAGTATAGCAAGACAAGGATTCCATCGCAGGAAAAACAAACATTGTTCAAGTTCTTCGCGGCGGACGTCACGGCGAAGACGCAAAAAAACGCGCCCGGCAGCAGATTCGCCGGGCGCGTCGAGAACGCATGATAGATGCAATAGACAGATTCAGTTCCGGATCGGATTCGACTACACGACGCTACGGATCGCAACCGGATAAACGACCGTATATTCCGCGCCGCCGATCCACTCGCGGCGGACGAAATCGCGGCCGCGCGCGACCACGCGATCCGCATACACTTCGACCTGCAGACCTTCGCTTCCGGTCAGATGTTCGTCGCCGTCCGTCCAGAGGTACGCAACGGAAGACGCGTTGAACATCGACGGCATCCGTCCATGCCCGTCAAACATCGTCCGCGCGGCTTCGAGCTGCCAATGCGTATGGCCGGAGAACAAGATCGCCTGCGGATAGGCGGCCAGCGCTTCGCTCAAAGCGGCGTCCTGATTGACGCCGTGCCAGCCCTGCGCTTCCGTCGAACCGGCTACCGTGTTCTTCAGCGGTTGATGCAGGAAGACGAAGATCGGCTTGTCCGCCGAAGCGTCTTCGCCGAGACGGTCGCGCAGCCATTCCAGCTGCGCGCCGGACAGGTCGCAGTCTTTGGGGTGCGGGCTTTCGCTGCCCAGAAAGATAAAATGATACCCGCCCAGCCAATGGTCGTGGTAAGGCGCGGCTTCGCCGGTTCCTTCGGCGAATCTCGCCATCCGCCGTTCCCACAGTTCGCGGGCGCGTCCCTCCGCTTCCGCCGTACCGGTCAACCGGGCGGCCATGCCCGCCAGATCCAGCCCCAGCTCGGCCGCCGCCTCGGCCAGCGATTCCGCCGCGTTCGCCGGACTCGGCGCAGAAGCCGCGCCGGCTTGTTCCCGCCCGTCCGCCTCGGACGATCCGACGTTCGGTCGGATTTCCGCGCCGTATTCGCCGTCCGTCCCTCGTTCGCTTTCCGCGCTCGAACCTTCCGCTCTCTCCCGGAACCGCCCGTCCAGCGCTTCTTCGACTTCCGGTCCGTTCAGCGCGCTAAGATCCACGGGCAGGCCGTTTTCTTCCCATAGCACCGCTCCGATATCGTGGTTGCCGAGCGTGACGTACAGTTCCGGCAGACCGGCCGGACGTTCGTTCCACAGACGCCGGAATTCGCGGTATTCCGCCGCCAGCCCGCGGTCCGTCACGTCTCCGACGTGCATGATCCCGAGGCTTCCCGCGCCGAAGGAAGCGAGGTCTTCCAGCGCGTTCTCGAAATGCCGGTTATGGATATGTCCGGCATCGTCGCGGATATGCGTGTCCGTAATCACCTGAAAAACGGCCAACGGCAGCGCCGGCGCGTCGGCACTCCCCGCCTGCTCCCGCCGTTTTTCCGCCTCGTTCGCTCCTGCTTCGATGCCGTTTGCCGTTTCCTTCTGCTCGCCGTATCGTTCCATGCGATCTCCTCCGTTTTGCGCCGCGTATTTTTCGAAGCTGCCTGCCGTCAAGATTCGCTCCATTTCAGCCCCATGATTCCGATCAAGATAAAACCCATCCACACCAAAGAACCCAACTTCAAACGCTCGCCGAACAGAAAATGGCCCGCGATCCCGATCAACGTGATGCCCACGCCCGACCAGATCGCGTACGCGACGCCGAGCGGGATATGTTTGACCGAGAAGTTCAGCAGCGTAAAGCTCGCTCCGTAACACGCGAACATGAGCACCGACGGCCACATCCGGGTAAATCCGTCGGATACTTTCATCAATAAAGTCCCGCTCAGTTCCAGCGCGATCGCCAGCGCTAGCAGCGTCCAGCCGAGCGAGGCCTGCGAACCCGCTTCCGCCGCGTTCATTCCGTCACCCGGCTCTCGTTCGGCCGTTCGGTTCGCAGCTCGGAGAGCGACAAGACCGTCCGATCCGCCGAAGGCAGCGCCGAGGCTTCGCCGATGCCGATCTTCAGCCGCACGCCCGCCGCACGCGCCATCGCCATATCGCCTTCGGTATCCCCGATCACGATCGCATGCTCCGGCGCTACGCCGAGCCGCTCGCAGGCCAGCAGACACAGATCCGGATACGGTTTGCCGCGCTCCGCTTGATCCGTGCCGACGACGGCCGCGAAATACGTATCGATGCCCAGCCAGCGCAGATGCTTAAGCGCGCTGTCCGTCTCGTCCGCCGTGACCACGGCCATCGGAATCCCGGCTTTCCGGCCGTTATCCAATAAATCCTGCACGCCGGGCAGCAGCTTCGCGGGGCGAACCTGCTCCAGTTCGGCGTCCGCCGAACGCAAACAATCGCGCACGATCACTTTCGCTTCGGCCCACGACAACCCCGCCGCGTAGCCCTGCCAAGCCAGAATCGCGTACAATTCGTCCATCGTGCCCATCGCCAGCGGTCCGCGCCGGTCGTAATCGATCGTTCGCCCTTCCCCGTCCTGCTCCGTTCCCCAGATCGACGGGATCTCCCCGCGTTCAAGCCGAAGTCCTCGCTCGCTCAGCGCCGCTTCGAAATGCCGCAGCGCCGTATCCGTCCAGCATCCCCACATCGCCGTAAAATCCAGCAGCGTGCCGTCCTTGTCGAACAAGATCGCTTGCGCCTGCCCGATCGGGTCGTCCCCTTTTCGTTGACCGTCCGTCATCCTTTACCCCTCCCGTACCTGATACTGCTGCAGCAAAACCGCAGGGCCGCGCCGTCCGCGCGTCCTCTGCGGTCTTATGATTCCTATTCGCCGAAACGAATTATTTCGCGACGCGATCCAGCTCGCTTTGCGCTTTGGCCTGCGCTTCTTTAAGCGCCTGCTCGGCCGGCATATTGTTGATCTGCACCTGATCGGCCGCTACTTTGAGCGCATCCGTGATCTTGCCGCCCGTCGGATCGAGGAACGGAACCGAAGCGTGCGAAGCCTGCTGGAGCGGAACGCTGATCTGCGGATTTTTCTCGCTGAACGCTTTGAACGCCGGATCTTCGAGCGCCGATTGGCGAACCGCGATATATCCGGTTTTCATGGACCAGTCGGCCGTATTCTCAGGCTGCATGAAATACGTGAACCATTTGAACGCCGCCTGCTGCTGGTCCGGGCTTGCTTTCGCGACGATGCCGGCTTGAATCGCGCTTGCGACCGGTTTGCCTTCGCCTACGCCTTCCCAGCCGGGCTGCTGCATCGCGGCCACGACGTTGAAGTCCAGATCGCCTTGGTCGCCGCTCGAACCCGTGTAGCCCGCCGCTTTATTTTTCATCACGTCGTCGATCGTTTTGTACCAATACTCCCAGCCTTGACCGCCGGAATGAATCCGCATGATCTGATCTTCGTGAATCCATTTGCGGAACTGTTCCCACGTCTCCACCCACTCAGGCGAGTCGATCGTAACCGTCTTGCCGTCTTCGCTCAGCACGCTGCCGCCTCGGCTGAGCGCCGCGTCGGTCATATTACCTTCGCCCCACATCGGTTCCCAACCGTAGAACGTCGTTTTGCCGCCTTCTTTTTTGGTCATTTTCGCCGCCGCGTCCGCCAGCGCTTCCCATGTGGTCAAGCTCGCCGGATCGATGCCCGCGGCTTGAAGCGCGTCTTTGCGGTAGTACATGACCTGCGTGGTGCCGTACATCGGCAGGAAATACTGTTTGCCGTCCACTTTGCCTTGATCGAGGAACGTCTGCACGAAATCTTCTTTTTTGAAATTCGGATCGGCCGCGATCAAGTCGTCCAGCGAAGCGTAATAGCCTTTGCGCGCCCAATCCACGTTCGAGCTGAGCACCGCCGCCGGGACGTTGTTCGACGCGATCGCCGCTTGAAGCTTCTGCTCGGTTTCCGTATAGTCGGCCTGCGCGATCCCTTTGACCACGACTTCCTTTTGCGAAGCGTTAAACGCGTCGATCTTCGCTTTCATGTTATCGCCCAGATTGCCGCCGAGTCCGTACCAGAATTCGATCTCGACCGGCTTGGACGATTCGGAAGACGCCGGAGCGGAGCTTGCGGAAGCGCTCGGCGTTTGACCGGTTTGCGAAGAACCGCACGCCGCCAGCAGGGTGAAGCTTGCCGCGAGCAGCATCGACATGCCGCTTTTCCAACTTACCTTCATGCCGCCCGGCTTTTTCATGTCGAAACGCGTGACGTTCTGACCTTGTTTCATTCGTTGTTCTCCTCCAATTAGGTACGGAATGTGGGTGAATCAGTTCTTATTGACGCCGGCCGACATATTGACGCTCTGCATGATCGTTTTCTGCGCGAACAGGAACAAGATCAGCAGCGGAGCGATGGTGAACGCGCTGGCGGCCATGATCTGCGGCCAAGCCAGACCGTAAGCGCCGCCTTCGACGAAGAAACTTCGCAGTCCCGCCGAGACGAGACGCAGATCCGGATCTTTGGTGATGAGCATCGGCCAGAAATAATTGTTGTACTGTTCGATGAACGTAATCAGGATCATGACCGCGAACGAAGAACGGATCAGCGGCGCCATGACCGTCCACAGAATCCGGAAATGCGAGGCTCCGTCGAGCTGTCCGGCTTCGACCAGTTCGTGCGAGACTTGCAGGAACGCCTGACGCAGCAGGAAGATCGCGAACACGCTCACGCAGTTGGAGACGATCAGCCCCGCATAGCTGTCGAGCAGATGCAGTTCGTTCAGCACCAGATAGCTCGGCAGATAGACCGCCGTGCTCGGGATCATGTAGCCGACCAGCACGATTCCGGTAAACGAGCTTTTGAGCCGGAAATTCATATGGGTCAGCGCGTAAGCCATCATGCTGGCGTTGACGACCTGAATGACGCAGATCGCGACCGCCACGAACACGCTGTTGAACATGTAGCGGGCGAACGGCGCGGAGTTCCATGCATCGGCATAATTGCTCCAGTTGATCGCTTCGGGCCAGAAGGTCGGCGGGAAACGCCAGATCTCGTCGTTCGTTTTCAGTCCGCTCGTCACCATCCAGTAGAACGGGAACGCCATCGCGAGGCTGATTACCGCGAGCAGGACGTAGCGGAACATACGCCAGAACTTTTCGCCGAAAGGCACGGCTTTTCGGCTCCGCTCCCGTCCGAGGTTGCGGCCGAGTTCGCGTTTGGGCTTCATTTTGCTTGCTTCGGTCAGGTTCATGAGTAGTGCACCAGGCGTCGGCTGAACAGGAACGACAGTCCCGACAGCAGCACGCAGATCAGAATGATGATGACGGCGATCGCCGAAGCTTCGCCGACGTTGAACGATTCGAAAGCCGACTGGTAATACATATAGAGCAAAGTACGCGTAGAACCGGCCGGTCCGCCCTGCGTCATGACGTTGATCTGGTCGTACGCTTGCAGCGACTGGATCGTCAGGATGATCGACAAGAACAGCGTGGTCGGCGAGATCAGCGGCAGCGTGATCGCCCGAAACTTGTCCCAGCCGCCCGCCCCGTCGATCGAGGCCGCTTCCATCAGATCCGCAGGCAGATTGCGCAGCGCCACCAGATAGAACACCATCGACCAGCCGATCGATTTCCAGATCGTGACGATCATGACCGCTACCAGCGCCCACGTCGGATCCTGCAGCCAACCGACCGGCGAGACGCCGATCCAACCGAGCACCAGATTCGCCAAGCCCACGTCCGGTTCGAAGATCCAAGACCAAGCGATCGACACGGCGACGGTCGGCGTGACCCACGGCGAGAACATCATCGCCCGGAACAGTCCGGTCGAAGGCAGTTTGCTGTTCATCAGCAGCGCCAGCGCCAGTCCTCCGACGATGATCGGAATCACCGTGCCGAGACCGAACAGCAGCGTAACCTTCAGCGCTTGATAGAAATCGGCGTGCGTCAGCAGGTAGACATAGTTGTCCAGACCGACGAACAGCTTGTTAGGACTCATGAAGTCCCACTCGGTAAAGCTCAGGTACACGATGTAGCCGAGCGGCCCGAGCCAGAACAGCAGCAGCGGAACCAGAGCCGGCAGCGTGAACAGCACCGCTTCGCCTTCCCGAATCGTTTTCAGACGCAATCTCTTCACTCCTTATGTTCAATTTTTTCTGATCGCTTGCGTATGTAGAGCGTTTTTTCGTTTCTCTTTTTCTTCTGTACAAAAATGATTGTACATTCGTTTTGAAAAATGCAGATTATCCGTGTGTTAAATCGCGAGGGTTTCATGTAAAATATGAGCAGAACGAAACAGGGGAAAATCTGCCGGAATTCGGTTCGGAGGTGACATTGTGGAAAAGAAATCCGCCGGGGCGTCCGTTTCGCCTCAACCGCCGGAGCGGCAGGAACTTCGGAAGAAAGTCATCGAATCGATCGCGACGACGATGGACCTGTACGGCGTCAATCATTCGTTCGGCCAGCTCTACGGCATCATGTATTTCGAAGATCGGCCGATGACCTTGGAAGAAATGAAAGATTATATGCAGATGAGCAAAAGCAATATGAGCTACGCGGTACGTTCGCTGACCGAGTCGAAGATGATCTACAAACTCGACGAGAAAAAAGACCGCAAAGACCAGTACGTCGCCGAGACCGACTTTTTCCGCACGTTCCGCAACTTCTTCGGAGCCAAGCTTCAGCGCGAAGTGGACGTGATGCTGGCGAGCATCCGCGAAGCGGTGCCGGATCTGTCGGAGATCGTGCTGGCGCAGGAGACGGAACCGGAAGAACGCGAGCAGGCGCTGCGCGATCTGCACAAGCTTCGGCATGCGGAGCAGTATTATGTCTGGCTGCAAGGGTTCGTGGACCGGCTGGAAGGCGGGGAGATTTTCGGAGCGGAGCCGAGCGGCGAAGATCTCTCAGGCAGCGCCGGAAGCGCGACGGACTGAACGCCTCGCCCGACAACGTACATAAAAGAATCGAACAGTCGGCACGGCAAAAAGGCGAAGCCCGTTTTTGAACGGTTCTTCGCTTTTTTGCTGCTTATTTCATATTTAAAAGCACGAGCGGCTTGCTTCACTAATCGACCGCGCCCAGAAACTCGGTATCCAGCACGGTTTCCTGTACGGTTCCGTCCTTCAGCTCAACCCGATACGCTTGCGCGGCCGGTCTGGAAGACACGATCCGATGCAGCTTCCCGTCCCGATAATGCAGCGCGACGCCGTCGTCCGCCGCGATGCCGTCTCCGATCTCGCCGGATTGCAGCAGTCCGCGATAGCCGGGACGACGTTCCGCTTCGCCGTCGTAATGCGGACAATGGCTGCCCGGCAGCAGACCCAGCGCCCGGATCGCGCCGAGCTGTCCCGTGACCGAATCGGTCACGCCTTCTTCGAACCAGCAGATCGCCCCGGCGCTGAGTCCGGCCAGCACGACGCCTCGTTCGTAAGCTTCGCGCAGCATCTCGTCCATTCCCCATTCCCGCCAGAGCGCCAGCATGCTGCGGGTATTGCCGCCGCCCACATAGATCACGTCCTGCTCCAGCATATAGGCTTTCAAGTCGCCTTCCGGCAGCTTGAACAGCGACAGATGCGAAGGCTCGCACGGGAGCGTGCGAAACGCTTCGTAGAACCGCTCGATATATCCCGGCGCGTCGCCGCTTGCCGTTCCCAAGAAACAAACTTTCGGGCGTTCTGCCGAAGACTGCTCCAAAATGTACCGATCCAGCAGCAGGTTCTCCGGTTCCATCGAGAATCCTCCGCCGCCCATCGCGATGATCTGCTTCATGCTCTTGTCCTCCCCGTTCAGAAAATGCCCAATTCGTTCCGCGTCACATGGCCCAGTTGAGCTTCGAAATCGTCGCTGGCCGGGATCTCCGGCACCAGATGCCAGCGGCCTCCGCTGTCCAACCCGTATACGCGCCAGCCTCCGGCATCGAGCTTGAACTGCGCCACCGGAAGTTCGATCCAGCGCGAACCGTCTTTGGACGGACGCTGCTCGACCAGAATGACGTCGTCTCCGTCCATCGCGTAGCCGATCCCGCGCTGATTCTTCAACTGTTCCTGCACGGTACTCTCCATATAATGGCGCATGATCTTCTCGATGCGCCTTCTCGTAAAATCGTCCATTTCAGCAGGCCTCTCTTTTCTCCGTGTTTGTTTCTTTTTATTTGTATTTTCTTGAAGCGGCGCTGCGGGCCGTCCGGCGGATCGCTTAGCTTTCCACCGCTTCCAGCCGCGCCGCCAGTTCGCGCGCCAATTCCGAATCGGCCGCCTGCCGCCGGTAAGAACGCGGCGGCGTATACGCGAACCGCTCCTGCAGCTCCGCGAGCGGCAGCGGTTCGATCGGCGTTAAGGCCGACAGCGGCAGCGCGAAGCCGCGCTCCAGGCCGTCGAAGTACCGGAGCGTGTCCGCGTACGCTCCGGGCTCGTCCGCCTCGGCCAAGGCGGCCAATTCCTCCGGCGTGCCGGTCAGCGGCCGGCCGAATTCGGCGTACGCGACGATCGCGGAGACCGGCGCGGCCAGATACAGGAACGCGCCGGGCAGTTCGCCCGATAATCGGCGGCGGAACTCGTGGCGCTTCGCGCCTTCCTGCATCCGCGCGTAAGGCCCCGGCCGCAGGCTCATAACGATCGGCCCCTCGATCATCGGAACGCTCCTTGCGGCAGCAGCGCATGCACGCCTTTGACGCCGTTGACGATCTGCGTGATCCGCAGATCGACGACCGCGCTGCCGAGGGCGATCGCTTCGACCCGGCTCGGCCCGTGCCCGCCGTCGTAAACCGTTTCTCTCGCGACCGGCTTGACTCGCGTCGCCCAACTCTCGCCGACGCCCCAGCCCGCGTCCGGCGTATTGAAACGCAGCGTATCCCCGGACTTCATCCGCAGCAGCGGCGGCACCTCCGCGGTCAGCGATCCGATCAACGATTGCCGGTTGAATTCCATCCGATGCAAGCTCATTCGACGCCTCCTCCGATTCGTTAAGTATCATGCTTCAGAATACCACTTCGTTTCCTTCGAGGTTTCGTCGTTCACTAATTTGTGACAATGGAATTACCGTACTTCGACGAGACGCGGCCAACTTTACGCATCCGTTTCCGAAGGATTTTGCAGCGAAGCGACCATCGTGATCGAAGTTCCTTCCCGGCCGACCTCCTCGAAGCCGAAGCGCCAGTAGAGTTTCATCGCGGGTTCGTTGCGCGGGTCGACGCTGAGCGATACCCGTTCCGCTCCGCGATCGCGCAGGCCTTCCAGCAGCGCGGCGAGCAACGTTTTCCCGATCCCTCGGCCTCGGCTGTCCGGCAGCAGCGCCATGCCGAGTTCCGGCACGTCTTCCGCCACGAATCCGTATCCTCGCGTATCCGCCGTAAAATACCGGGCCGTGGCCGAACCGAGCGGCGTTCCGTCTTCTTTTTCCGCGATCACGCCGAAGTCTCCCGCTCTGCCCCAACCGTCCGCGTATTTGCCGATCGCCGGATCGTCTAGAATCTCGCGTCCGAACGGCTCTTCGCCCTCGCCGACGTATAAGGATTCGTATAACATCTCGCGCACAAAAGGAAAGTCCTGCCGCCGGGCCGGACGAATCCTATAGGTCGCTTCATTTTTTTTCGTTTCGCTCATTGTGTGCCCCCTTGTTTGTTTTTCCGTTCTTTCTTATCTTTAATAACGCGTTCTGCGAGCCAATCGTTTCGACAGGGGCTTTTTCCGATTCCGGATCTTGACGTGCCTCGCGCCTTTGAGTCTGAACGCGAGCTTTCGGGTAATGAGGAAAAGAATTGTTGCGGATTTGCGCTTTTTTCATGCATTTTCAGCGCAGTATCCTCGTTTACCGGGTGATTCCGGTCGTACACCATTCAAGAAGGAGAGCTGGTCCAACCTATGAGCAAAACAATATTCGTATCCAACCGTCTTCCCGTTACCGTGAGCAAAAGCGACTCCGGCCTGGACTACAAAGAAAGCATAGGCGGTCTGGCTACCGGACTCAAAAGTTACCACGAGCAGGGAGACACGATCTGGGCCGGCTGGCCGGGCGTCGCGCAGGATCAACTGAGCGAAGAAGAATTGTCTTCCGTTGCCGATACATTAAAAAAAGATTATAAATGCCTCGCCGTTCCGCTCACCGAAGAAGATATCGAGATGTATTACCACGGTTTCTGCAACGAAACGATCTGGCCGCTGTTCCACTACTTCACGAGCGCCGTCGAATACCGTTCGAAGACTTGGGAAGCTTATCAGCGCGTGAACCGCAAATTCTTCGACGCGGTCGCTCCGCTCATCGAGGACGGCGATACGATCTGGATCCACGACTATCAACTGATGCTGCTTCCGCAGATGATTCGTGAAAAATATAACGACGTGAAGATCGGCTTTTTCCTGCATATTCCGTTCCCGTCGTTCGAGATCTACCGTCTGCTGATCTGGCGCAAAGAACTGCTGCAAGGCCTGCTCGGCGCCAACCTGATCGGCTTCCATACCTACGATTACGTGCGCCACTTCCTCAGCAGCGTGCGTCGTCTGCTCGGCCACGAACATAATCTGTACAAGATCCAATTCGAGACGCATATCGCTCAGGTCGACGCGTTCCCGATGGGGATCGATTACGATTATTTCGCCAAAACGCCGACCGGCGAAAAAGCGTCGCAGGAATCGATGGATTTCATCGAGAGCACGAAGAACCTGCGCAACATCATTTCCGTCGACCGGCTCGATTATACCAAAGGCATTCCGGACCGGATCAAAGCGTTCAAGCATTTTCTCGCCAAATATCCGGAATATCATGAGAAAGTCCGTCTCAACCTGATCATCGCGCCTTCGCGGGTAGGCATCGAGAAATACGACAATCTCAAACGCGAGATCGAAGAATTGGTCAGCGAAGTGAACGGCGAATACGGTACGTTCAGTTGGATGCCGGTCTGGTTCTTCTTCCGCACGGTATCGCAGGACGACCTGATTGCCTTCTACCGCAACAGCGACGTCCTGCTCGTGACGCCTCTGCGAGACGGCATGAACCTCGTCGCCAAAGAATATATCGCGTCCCGCACCGATCTCAAAGGCATGATCGTCATGAGCGAAACGGCCGGCGCGGCCAGCGAACTCGGCGAAGCCGTCATCGTCAATCCGAACGATCACGAAGCGATCGCGTCGGGCATCAAGATGGCGCTGGAGATGCCGGAAGACGACAAAATGGACCGCAACCGCAATATGCACCGCCGTTTGTCGCGCTACAACGTCAAGTTCTGGGCCGAAGAGTTTTTGAATACGCTATGGGCCGCGCCGCAGGAACGTATCCATACCGAGCCGCTGAACAAGCTCACTTCCGGTTCTTCCGAATTGGAACAGGCTTACCGCAGCGCGTCGAACCGGGTGTTGTTCCTCGACTACGACGGTACGCTCGTCGGTTTCAAACCGACGCCGGATCAGGCACGTCCCGATAAAGAGCTGAAGCTCCTGCTCGCTAATCTGACGGCCGATCCGAAGAATACGGTCGTGATCATCACCGGCCGCGACCGCTTCACGGCGGAGAAATGGCTCGGCGATCTGGACGTGACGATCGTCGCCGCGCACGGCCTCTGGCTGAGAAAACCGGGCAGCGAATGGGTGATGACGCTCAACATGGACAACGAATGGAAAGAAACCATCCGTCCGATCATGGAGACGTACACCGACCGTACGCCGGGGTCGTTGATCGAAGAGAAAGATTATTCGATCGCTTGGCATTACCGCCAATCCGAACCGGAGATCGCTGGCTTGAAACGTAACGAACTCAAAGAAGCGCTCATGTCCGTGACGCAGTCGATGACGGTCGGCGTACTGGACGGCAACAAAGTGATCGAGGTCAAAGACTCCCGCGTTAACAAAGGCCACGGCGCGCATCTGGTGCTGAACCAAGGTGAGCACGACTTTGTTTTCGCCGCCGGAGACGACCGGACCGACGAAGACATGTTCGCGGCGCTGCCGGAAGGCTCGTATTCCGTAAAGATCGGCAAAGAAGTAACCGCCGCCAAATACCGGCTGAAATCTTCGAACGATATCCGCGCTCTGCTGGGCCGGTTCACGGAAGTATCCGGCGAGGTTACAACTAATCAATGACATGACCTCTTAAAACTAAAAAGTTTAATCCAAAAACTAATAGGATTATTTTATAAATTAATAATTAAATAGTATACAAAACACATGACGGACGTGGTCACTATGAATGACTACGTCCGTCATATTTTTTTCAAGATGTCCGCCCATTTCGTTATTAAACAGATCCTTTACTACTAAGAGATTGATCCAACATTTTCCAAAGCGTTACTGGATAATGCACTTAACTCATTGCTCATTCTTTTTTCCAGCCTTGAATTTCTGCTTTAATGACGTTTTCAAACACGAGCACAACCACATTTACCATATACATTTAACGGAGCTTTTGATGAGAACTTGTGATTGGCTACCAAACATTTTCCTGCAATGGAGACAGCTGCAAACGCCATAGTATTTGTTATAAACCTTTCTTCATCAACGGTTTGTCTGTCGCCGCGTCTCTGCCGATTCAACCACGTGTAATAACCTCTTTTAGAGATGCAAAACAGTTCACAAAGCCACCTGTTCTGTCCAGTTTCGTGTTATCTACAAAATGGCAGCTTAACGTGCTTTCATTCCTCCTCCCTCCATATCGTCAAGCCCTTTTTTTAAAATTCGTCTCACGTTTTAAAACTTTAACTACTTTTCCCGCGATATGTACCCGAATCGCTTCTTTCTTGAATTTCAACAGATATGTTTTGAACTTCTGTCCTTTTATTCTATGAAAAACCTACTCTAAATGCTCATTATTTTACCTAAGGCTTTTCTAATGTCCATTTTAAGGGGTTCACTCTATGGGAAAGAGAGGTTTTCTTTTGTGATATAAATCAATGATGTCAGGGAGTAAAAGGAATATGTTTTCAAATAACAGCCAAGAAAAGCAGATTTATTCCAAAAAAATTGGAGGTTGAGACAGTGAATCCTGAAGAATTTTATATCTCGTCGGAAATGGGAGAAGAAATAACCATTGGTCAAAAAGAAGAAATGGCGGCTTGTGCTCTTTGTTTAGGTTGTGCGGCATGCGCGGCATGCTTGGGTTGTGCGACTTGTTTAGCCTGCTTGATTCTCGGACCAGCTACAGCAATAGTGACTATTGCGGCGGCAGGGGAAGTAGCTACCGTTGCGACTGGAGCGAGTGCTGCAGCGGCAGTCGCTATCGGAGTAAATTCAAGATAATCTTCTATCTGTCATCAATTACCTAAAGGGGAGGGCTTTCCTCCCCTAATCGAATGAGAGGTGCGTGAATTATGAGAGGTGTTAAATTCATTAGCAAACAAAATCAGGAATATTTTTTTGATAATGATACTGGACAAATTCTTTTTGGAGAACGAAATGAAGGCTTAGAAAACTTAAAAGAAAAATTCAATCTAAGTAAAAAAAATAATATTCGCTTTTTAGAAGAGTCTGATTTACGAGATTATCTCTATAAAGATGGAAATGGATTCAAACAACTAATTTTAGAAATATCATCAGCATGTAATTTACGCTGTACCTATTGCATTTATTCAGAGCATTATCCATTCACTCGAAACCATGGAACAGGAAAAATGCCTTGGAAAATCGCTAAAAGAACTATTGATTATTATTTTGAAAACTTCGAGATAATGTATCATCGCAATCCGATCCGAAAAGCTGTAATCAGTTATTATGGCGGGGAACCTCTTACTAATTTTAAAATTTTAAAACAAACTGTCGAATACATCGAGCAGCAATATTCTCAATACGAGGTACTTTTTAATATTACAACAAACGGGCTTTTATTAACTCCTTCAATTCAAAAGTTTTTATATGAGCATCATTTTTCGGTTCTTGTAAGTTTAGATGGATATGAAGAAAATCATGACCGTAACCGTTTAGATATCCATGGAAAACCAACTTTTCATAAGGTGTTCGCACATATTCAAGAATTTAGAGCCAACTTTCCAAAAGCAAGCGTCTCTATCGCTATGTGCTTTGACTATAAAACAGACTTTCGAACTCTAGCAAAATTTGTTGACGAAAATCAGTTGTCAGTCATCCACACCGGACAAGTTCAAGCACAAAACAGTACTTACTATTCTGCTTTTACTCCTGAGGAAACAGCACATTTTTTTGATAATTACCAAATTATGAAGGAAGAATTTTTGGCAAGTGCTGCAACAGGAACAATAGAGCGTAGTCAATTCTTATACCGATTTTTTGGAAGTATTTATGCTAGCTTGGCTTTTCACCCCATGATTCGCGAGAACTCTCATTTTATTCGCCCTTATACCGGCACGTGTGTACCAGGTGAAAAGTTATATGTCACGATTGATGGTAATTTTAAAATATGCGAAAAAATAAACAGCTCTTTCAATATCGGAAATGTGGAAAAGGGGCTGGATTTAAAAGCCTCCACAAAAATATTGAATGACTACAATCAAAGCATTTGCACCAAATGTCAAGAATGTTCGATATCAAAACTGTGCACACTCTGCTTCAAAAACTTCGAATCTGAAAATGGATTTGAATGGAATCAACAAGTGTGTACTAATCAACAAAATAGTATTCAGGCGCTTTTAAGCGAATTTGTAAGCATGTTAGAAGAAAACCCAAAACTATTTGATGAGGTTACTATGGATTACTTCGAACTTTTAAATGAATCAGGAGAATGCTTATGACCTATTTCAAACTTAACCCTGGAGTTTTTTTGATAGTAGGAAAACAAAAATCGCTTATTCAAGATGTAGTTGAAGAAAAAATTTTTTGGATTGAAAACAATTTTGCTGAAATGATTAAGCGCGGAGAAAATGGTAGCTTCTTTAAGAACGAAGAACTCCATTTATTAAAATCCTTTTTCTCAAAATATTCATCACTTGGAACCTTCTCTGACAAACCTATTTTTATAGATAAATTTAGACCCATTAACATCTATAACGAAAAAAAGCTTCATAAGAATACGCCTTTTTTACGTACCGCAACTCTCCAAATTTCTAATGAATGTAATTTGAGCTGCAATTTTTGTTCTACTTCTTTTTGTCCGAGTTGTAAAATCATCAAAGAAGATCCTGAGGCATTAAGTTTCGAGGAATGGCTCACTGTCGTAGATCAACTGGCAAGTTACGGAGTAAGCACAATATTGCTAACTGGAGGTGAGGCTGCTATATCTCCTTTTTTCAAAGACTTAGTACGGTATATTTTAAACAAAGGAATTTCTCTTTCGGTTCATACTAATGGATTCTTAAAATCACAACAAATACCGCAAGAAGTACACTTGATTGTCTCATTATTTGAGTCAGATTCTTTAAATGCAATTGTTAGAAAATATAGAAACCATCATCTCACTACTGCTATTCTTTATTCTTGCAACAATAAAGTACGCCCCTCTATAATACCAGCTTCATGGCAAGTTAAATTCTCGAGAACTTCACCACTGCCTATCACAAAACAAAGCATGGTTAATACGGACTTTGACTCTTTCTTTTCTCGGAAAATGACAGATAATTGCTTGGATGAAAAACTTCTAATATCCTATAATGGAAATGTTTATCCTTGTATGGGCTTTAAACAAAAAGTAGGGACTGTTTACGGAAATCAGCTGCATCTGGCCATCCGAACTTTGTTGACAAACTACTGGAAAAAAAACTCAGACCACCGTTCTGGAAAATGCCAACAGTGCGAGTTTCGCTACGCATGCAATGCCTGTTCATTTTTTGATTTAGAATTTTGCCAATACAATGTGGAGGAAGGCCAATGGATATCGTCATTGAACGAGTAAGTAAAACTTTCGAGAAAAAAGTTATCTTGAATAACATCAACATTCGTATACAGAGCGGACAAATCTATGGACTTATCGGGCCTAATGGTGCGGGGAAAACGACGCTTACTCGTACGATCTTGGACATATATCGCCCTACTTCAGGTGCGATATATGTCGATGCAGTTCGAACTTCTGAACCTGAGTTTGGTGAGGTAAGGAAAAAAATAGGTTGTTTAATGGATCAACTCGGTTTGTATAAAAACCTAACCGCTTGGGATAACCTAGAATTTTTTCACCGCATCCATTTTCCAAAGGCGTCAAGAAAAGTCCGTTCAGCTGATATTGAACAGTGCCTTGAACGAGTAGGGCTTTCTGAAAATAAAAATCAAAAAATCAATTTTTTCTCTCGGGGAATGCGACAAAGATTAGCCTTAGCTCGTGCATTTATAAACAAGCCAAGTTTATTGATTCTTGATGAACCCAATCGTGGACTTGATGTTGAAGGCAGCTATATGCTCAGAAAATATATACAAAGACTCAAGCAAGAAGGATTAACTGTGTTTATCAACTCTCATCAATTAGAAGAGATGAAAAAGGTGTGTGATATTTATGGATTTCTCGATAAAGGTACTTTAGTAGAGGAAGGAACATTCGAAGAATTAAAAAATAAATACAAATCAAAACTGGGGGATAACTTAACATTAGAAAGCATTTATAAAGAGGTTTTTAAATTCGAAGCGGAACAAGACTTGAGAATTATATGAGGCTTTATTATTCTTTTTTTTGGTTAGGATATAAAATGCTTCTTCGACGTTTCGTTTTCTTGATCGCTCTTTTGTGTTTACTTTCTACTCCTGATCTTAGCTCAGGCCTTTCTTTTCCTTTGGAGCTACGACTATATATTTGTTTTTTTTCTATTCTTCATCTATATCACTCTGAATATGTTGAGTCGCATAAAGAACTTCTTTACACGTTAGCGTTCGATTTTCGAAAGCTTATTTTTAACATTAATGCAGCTATACTACAGTTAGCAATTCTAATCTTTTTATTTCATTTTGTTATAATTTTCACTTTGATCCCTAATCTTCTAGCTTCTTTATCATTTTCTTATACGTTGTATATGCTTACCCTTTTAACGGCCTTACTTGCTGTTGGTCAGCTCCTTATAACGTTTATGATGATCTCATCGAGAAAAAGAAGATTTTTGGTGTATAGCTTTGAAACTCTAATTGTATTCTTACTGCTAATTTTACAAACTTTTCATTGCTATTTTTTATCCGCCATTGTTGTAGGGATGTTAAGCCTAGTGACTTATGTTTTTTATTTATTCGTCACTCAAAAAAACTATTTCAAAGCACAACAAGAAAAGGAGCTGTAGCTGACTATGAGGGCCCTTTTATGGAAACGTTGGATTGAATTTAAAAGCAGTAAAATCAAGATTCTTTTTTTAATTTTCTCACCGATTATCTACTATTTTTTGTTAATCAATTTATCCCTTTCTTCTACTATAGCAATTGCTTATTTTCCTCTTTGCACAATACTGATTAGTAACTATGCTCACTGGAATGTTGAGGATTTGATACATGGCGAATCCTTATTAGTCACTTCACTGAATCCTTTCATTTTGTGGTGGTCAAATTGTCTATTCGTCTCACTCAGCAGTATCATATATTCAATATTCCTTCTTTTTCTTTTTAACTTCCCCGTTTTTAGCATGTACGGAACAAGTTATACATTAAGTCTTAACTCCTGCACTCAGAGTATGGCACTCTCTGTTCTAGGAATAGGCTTAATAGCAATCTCAACAGTTCATAATACAGACTTCTCTAAATTTAAGCAGTATTTCACGAGTATATTCGGAATTCTAAATTTTTTTATTCCCTTACTTCCTTTTTTGATAGGCTTTTATTTGCCCTTGAACCTTCTGACGACTGTACTATCTTTAGTGATCGGAATTACACTTACATTTTGTTCGATAGTCATTGCTCGAAAATCCACACGTGAAAAATTGGTAATTAACATTCAAAAACTCTCTGAAGCTTACGAATTTCAGTTGATGAATGACTAAGGAGGATCCTGCATGTTGCCACTAAACAGAAAAAAATTTATCGATAAAGCTACTGTGGAAAATTGCATTCTTTATTATGAGAACAATGATATATTTTTAGAAACTAATAAGGAATACCTTTTATCTAAAAAAGAATTATTAAGCCACACATGTTTCACAGCTCCCCAACTGCAAGAATTTATTCATAAAACGCGACAATCAAATTACACTGACTTCACTTATGGTGATTATCCGCACAAAAAAAATGAAATTAAAAAAAGTATTTCTTTAAGTTATAGATCACTGATTGACTGTATGTATATTCAAATACCTTATTTCACAAATAAATTGGTTACGGAAGTGAAGAACCTTTTATTCGATTCTAATTCTCCTGATTTAATAATAGATCTTAGGGATTCACCAGGAGGCTATACAGAGGCATGTATGGATTTTTGCAGATTATTTCTCGATGAAACTGATATTGCTTTATTCCGGTATAAAAACAAACGAGTTATTCATTTCAAAAGTGGCCCTTGTGCTTTTCGTTTTAATCGTATTTTTATATTCATTAACTCTAATACGGCAAGTTGCAGCGAAATCGCAACTTTGGCATTAAGACTTAATTTATCAATGGTTACTCTTGTAGGGTCATCAACGTTTGGAAAAGGCTTTGGGCAAGATTTTATACGAAACGAAAAATTCGGATTTTCTTTAACTATTCCCACTTTCACTTGGGAGTGTAAGAATGCTGGAATAGAAACTTTACATACTCTGATCGAACAAGATAACAAGCAACATTTACTGTTCAAAAAGAACGAAGACTATTTCGCTTGCGTATTGAATCAATTGTAGGGAGGTAAAAACATTGAGCGATGATATGAGCGTCATCTTTTGGCTTATCATTTCCTATGTACTAATCGCCGTTGTCGCTTGGATTATTGGAGTTAAAAATGAACATATGCGTTCAGAGTTAAAAAAGAATATAGTGATGATTGGTCTCATCTTTTTCATTGTTGCCTTTTTTATGATTGTCATGATGTAGATCTTTGGGGAGCTGTCGGCTCCCCCTCAACGTCAATCAGCACTTAATGATTCTGCTGTGCTCGCTAATTGAGTCTAGCTCCGTATTCTCCTCCGGCACGATCGCTTGAACCTCGATCTCCACCAACAGCTCCGGTTCGATCAGCGCTTTGACTTCGACCATCGTCGCGACGGGACGGATATCGCGGAAGACTTCGCCGTGTGCGCGGCCGATCTCTTCCCAACGCGAAATATCGGTCACGAACATGCGCGTGCGGACCACATGTTCCATCTTGGCTCCCACATGCTCCAGCGCCTCGCGGATCGTGTGCAGGATTGCGGCCGTTTGCGCATACGCATCGCCGACGCCGAGCACTTCTCCGTCTTTCATCGCCGTCGTGCCCGCGACTTCCACTACGTTTCCGACGCGAACGGCGCGGCTGTACCCGACGATCGGTTCCCACGGCGAGCCGGTTTGATAATTTTTACGATTCATGCGAACATTCTCCTTTAAGGCAGCTTGCCGAAGCTCCGCCGTTCTCAATACTTTTCGACGATTATCTTCATCTTGCGTCCGATCCGCCGTTCGATCTTCGGCAGCAGCAGAGCCGCTTGATCGTCGTCGAAGTCGGGCGCTTGCGCCGTGCTGATATAGACCGAGAAACGAGCGAATCCGATCGGCCACGGATAATTCAACCGGTCCAGCGTCGTTGCCTTTTTGCAGCACGGCATCACAATGTCCAGATCCGCGAATTGATTGTCCGTTTCGGAATCCGTTACCGCTTGGCTCCACCAGTGTCCGTCGACTTCCGCTCCGCAGAACGGGCAGGTAATCCCTTCGGAAAGAAATCCGCTTTCGAACAGTTTTCTTTCTTCCGTTACCCCGGCGTCGAGATGAGGCGATACCGTTTCGAGAAACTTTTGCAGATTCTTCAACTCGTCGGGAGTCGGAACGAAATCGATATCATTTTCGGGAATGAACGTGTAGTCGTAAGTCCCCAATACAAACGCCTCCTTCTTGTTTCAGCTTTTCCTTGTATAAACGCCGGCTTCTCCAAGAAAATCGTCGCGGCTCAACCCTTTCTCCCCCAACAGCTCCCGGTAAGCCTGAATCGTTCCGTCATGGCTGACCGCGAATACGCGCAGGCATTCCTGCTCCCGCATCCAACGCAGCAGTTCGGACGCTTCGGCTGCGAATTCCGCCTGCGGCCGATCGTTGATGCCGAGCCGCCAGCGTTTTTCATCGTCTTCGGTTCGAAGCCGCAGCCACGGATACGCCGCTTGCGTTTCCTGTCGGGTAAGCGGAATATCGCACGGCAGCGTCGTCCATTCGGGGTTCTGCGGAAACATGCGCGGTCCGAGCAGCGGGCTGACCCACAGCCTAGTCTCCGTCATGCCGCGGGTCAGCAGTTCCAGCGTCTCGACCGTTCGCACCGTGGGGCTGACGACGAACAAATCCTGTTTCGTCATGTCCAGCCGCTGCTTCAGTTCGAGCACCTGCCTTCTCCCCTGCTCGGTCAGCCGCGGATGCTTGCGCTCCAGTCTGCCCGGCACGTCAAGTTTATGCTCGCCTTGGCCGTGCCGGACGAAGATCAGTTCCATGTCCGCCCCGGCGCGAGCATCCGGTCCCGCTGCAGCCGATACGTTTCGATCTCGCTGCCTTCGGTGATTCCGTAATCTTCGGCAAACACGTTCAGAATCCGGCCCAACGTGTGCAGCAGCATGCAGTCGTCGTCCGCGATCTCGTACAGATGCACCAGCGCGTTCAGCGCGTCGATACGGCGAGGAGCCTGCTGAAGCGCGAAAGAGCGCTCGTAAGCTTCCGCGGCTTCCGGGTAATGCGCAAACTTCGCGTACTGTTCGCCGAGCAGGAACGAGCACATCGGGTCGTCCGGATAACGTTCGCAAGCCTGCGTCCACACACGGACCGCTTTTTCCCGCTCGCCTCGGCGATAAGCGACTTCTCCCGCGTAAAACTCCACTATGTACCCTTTGGCACCGACATGCGGACGAGCTTGTTCGATCTCGATCGACGCTTCGTCGAGCCGGTAATCGGCGATCAGATGCTCGATCAGAATCCGGCGGGCGATCAGGAGCGACGGGTGCTGCCGCACCATCTTCCGATATTCCGCGATCAGCCGATGATGGTTGACTTTATGAAAATCGGGCAGCATCCCTTCCGCGCAGACCACGTAGTTATCATGCAGCCCTTTGAGCTCCGGCGACTGCCGCAACCCTTCCCAAGCGATCTCGGCTCCGGCGCGGCGAATCGATCGGGACCGGTAAATCTGAATCTCCGACAGCAGCCACAGGCATTCCGCTTCTCCCGTCTCTTGGTGCAGCCGTTGGAATCTGGCTTCCATCAGATCCAGTTCGGCGTTCGTCAACGTACCGGTCTCCCAAGCGGACCAGAGTCGATCCGAAGCAAGCTCCAATTCCTTTTTAAACGTCTCCGCTTTCTCTCTTGCGTACATACTGCGATTCATCGCGTTTCCTCCAGTCCTTGTCGTTGCTCCTTGCCGGGGACCTGTCTGCAACCTATAATGGACATACTGATTCCATGTACAGCGGCAAAGGAGTAAGGTAATCATGACGCTAAATCAATCCCAAGTTCCTCTTAACCAAAAAAACGTCATCTTGATCGGTTTTATGGGCGCGGGCAAAACGACGGTCGGCCAACTGCTGGCGCAAAAGCTCGGACGGGAGTTTCTCGACGCCGATCTGGAGATCGAGCGCCTTCACGGCATGCCGGTAACCGAGATCTTCAAAACGATGGGCGAACCCGCTTTTCGGCAGATGGAAAAAGAATACCTCGTCGAGCTGTGCCGCACGTCGCGGGAGAAAATCGTTTCGCTCGGCGGGGGTTCTTTTATGCAGCAGGAGATTCGCGAAGCTTGCCTCGGCAGCGGGATCGTCTATCATCTCGATCTGGATTGGGAATCGTGGCTCGAACGCTTCGAATCGCTGATCGACACCCGGCCGATTCTTCAGAGCAAGTCGCTCCAAGAAGTGCAGGAGCTGTTTAACAGCCGCAAGCAGGTCTATGCCGACAATCATCATACGTTCGCCGTCGACAAGCTGTCTCCCGAAGAGATCGCCGAAGAGATGGTCCGCCGGATTCGCGCCAGCTGGGAACAAGCCTGAATACGGAAAAAGAAGGCGTCATCGTGCGATTTTCGTGCCGTACGCCTTTTTGCGTGCTTGTCGGAAATTCGCTGCGTTCGCGAAGCGCTCGGTTAGGGCGCGGCCGGCCGGTTTTTCTCGATCAGCCAGCAGTCCCGCAGTTCGCCTTCGTGCATCTCGCGGCGTTCCAACCGTTTGACCTTCGCGAACCCGTTTTTCTCGTACACGCGCAGCGCCCGGCCGTTTCGGATTTGCGGGTCCATCACGATTTTCTCGGCTCCCCGCTCCCGGAACAGATAGTCCGTGACCGCCGCGATCGCCCGCGTGCCGACTCCCCGGTCCCGGGCGTCCCCTTCGCCGATAAACTGATCCATTCCGTAGATGACGATCCCGTCTGCATATCCGTACAGCTCGCGTTCTTCGTCTTCCAACGGGTAGAACTGCAAATAGCCGATTTCGCGGCCGTCCGCCAGCAGGATGCATGCCGCTTCTTCGCCCGGATCTTCGTCTTCGTAAAAATCTTCTCGAATCCGCTCCGCGTCGAACTGCTGGTCGCGCCCTTCGTACCATTCCAGCACCGCCGGATCGGTCAGCCACTTCAGCAGCAGCGGCGCGTCGTCCGGTTCGAGCGTGCGAAGCGCGATTCCGTTTCGTTCGAATAACCGCATCCGATCTCCTCCTTCGATTTACTTCTAGTACGCCGACCGCTTAAGAGGTTAGGTTTTATGCGGTCAACTCACTAACGTTCGATCGCGATATGCAGCACGGCACGACCGGCCGCATCCATATAGACGTGCGCGCCGCCGATATCGTCCGGCGTCACTTCCATCCAATTGTGCTCGTCCAATTCGGCCGCATAGAACCGCACGACGATGCAATCTCTGCCTTGATACCGGTCTTCCCGCATCGAGACATGGACTTTGTTCAGATCGTAGCGTTCCGCCCACGGATTCTTGCGGATCGCTTCGATCGCTTTGAGCAGGAACGGTACGTATTTCTTGTGGATCTTGAGGAATGCCGGGTCTTCCGGTTCGTCGAACTTCTCGAATGCCATAAGCGTTCGTTCTCCTTCCTTAGATCAGCTTCACCGCAAACGCGATAAAATAAGCGGCCGGCAGCAGCAGCGCTTGAGCCAGCAGCGTGCCCGCCAATCTCGATCCCATCAGCAGCACGTATACTTTGCCTAACCGATCGCGATACGTCTCGTCGTTCATCGCTTTGTCCGTGATCAGGCCGACCTGCGGGTCGATGAACACGGTCAGCAGAATGGTCGCGATCCCGTTGATCAGACCGGACGATTGCGAAGCGGTCGTGCCGAGCTCCGGAACGAGATAAGCCGCGTACAGCGAGGCCAAGACGCCCACCGTATAGATCGCGGTCACGAATACGTTGATCACGATAAAACGCTTCGAGATGCCCAGCACGCGAAACTGGCTAGGCTTCAGCGAAGGCTTGCGCACATAATGGCGCGTATTGCGAAGCTGGCCGATCGTGACGCTCGTCATCAGCTTGGGAAGCGAACCGGCGATTTCCAACTTGGCGATCACACGCCCCCACAACAGCACGAAGGTCGGAAACAGCAGGATCGCGACTGCCGTGCCGAGCGACGCCGCCAGCAGAATGATCTGCATATGGCCGAGCAGGGCGAACGACGGGTCTTTTTTGGCGACGTCGACGAATTTGGCGGTCATCGGCGCTTGAATCAAGTTGGCCGTACGCGATACGAGTACCACGATCCCGGTCAGCGACAGCGCGACCGCCAGTTTGCCGATCCGCACGCCCGCGTAACGCAGCGAATACGACAGCGTCTCCGCGGCGTGAATGATTAAGGTCAGGATAAAAATCAAGATCAAGTGATTTAGCATGGGTTCTTTCGCTCTCCTATTGCGGCGGCTTGTCTTGAGGTCCATTCCGTGAACAACTGACGCAGATCTAGGCCGGTTCGCCGAATAAAATCGTTCAGTTCTTCCGGAGATAGTACGGTCGGCAGCGATTGCAGATCGATCGGCGGAGCGTTCAACATATCCAACTTGAGCTGACGGTACGCATAGACTTCTTCCGCCGACAGCCCGCCCAGTTCGAACGCGGTGCCGGACTTAAGCTTCTCCAGCCATGCGCGTCCATCCGCCTTTTCCAGAAGCAGCATGAATTCGATCGCCTGCACGTCGCGGTGATACCGCGAACGGCCTTCGGGATGCGCTTCGTACGCCGGATAGATTTCGAACGTCCATCTGCGGTCGGTATAGACAACCGAGCAGATAATGCAGGAACCGAGGATCGGCTTCCGCCTGTCTTCGGTTGGCTTCGAATACTCCATAGAGCTGCTCGTCCGTCAAGAATTCGCCCGAGACGATCATCAGATGCGCTTTGGCTTTCTCGAGTCGGTCGTTGCTGCGGACATGTACCGAATCGGGAGCGAGACTTCCGAGCAGAAATTCCGGAGACGGCTCGTTCATCGCTTCGGCCGCCACGGCAAAATGAACCATAGGCCAAGGCATTGCGCTTCCTCCTTATGTAGGGCTTACGACTATGATCATACCATCCGGAGGAAATAATGGCATCTTTGGGGGATCGGCGGCGGAAGGACGCACAAAAAAAGCCGCGCCGCAATCGTAAAATCGATTGCAAGCGCGGCTGTTCGCTTACTGAAGAAAAATAATTGATATGACTCGAAACCCGTTGTAAACATCAATTCGGCTCAATCAGGCATTGCTGCCAATAATTCTTCGGAGACTGCGCTAATCGCCTCTCCCTCTTGAGACATCCGCTCGAACGCTTCAAGCGCTTCGTCAAGTTTATCTTCATTCTCCGTCTCCAAAGCTGTCAGCATCAAAGAATTGGCTTCTTCGCCAGCAACAATTGCCGACAATGTATGATCATGCAGCTCAACAAATTTATCGTTTAAAGCAGTAAATTCAAGTTGGGGAAGCGCGATCGTTTCGAATTGGTGGCGGATTTCGGTAAAACTGTCTTTAATTTTAGTTAGTTCAATTTTGAGTTCATTCACATCGATTTCTTTATTTTTCACGGCCGTTATCACGGTTACCATCTGGTTGATCGTAGGTTCCAACGGTTGGGTTACAGAATCATACTCGTTCATATATTGATCGAGCTTTTGTTGATCGGCATCAGAAACATCCTCTTCCGTGAAGCTATCCAACGTTTTTGAGACTGTTACAGACTCGGAGACAGCCTCCGCAGGGTTCTCTTGCTCGGCTGTTACTTCAGGTTCTAAAGTTTCCGCCGCCGGAGCCGCTTCTACCTCCGTCTTCGGTTCAGCCGCTTTTTCCGCCGGCTGTTCCGCCGCCGTCTTCGTCTCGGCAGAAGCTTCTTTCGCCGTACCGTTCCCCCCGCACGCCGCCATGAACAACAGCGAACAGATCGCTACGCTTGCCAAAAATCCTTTTTTCATTTTTCTATCTCCCCTGTAATCATTATACGTTCCTCCAATATCTGGACTCACAGGGTAATGATACGGGCAAGCAAGCAAAAGGATTCATTTGCTCAGCCAACTTTCTACGCGGCGGTGTCTTCCCATTCCGACGGTATCGAATTCGTCCGCTTCGCCTTCCGCCGTCTGTACGCCGAGCAGCCGCAGCGCATGGTTGATCGCTTTGTCCGCCCGCACTTCGCGCAGCAGTTCCCGACCGTGCTCCCAGACGACACAGCCTTGATCGCCCGTGCCGCCGAAATAATCCGCTTCGACGTAGGCGACGCGGCCGTGCTCGGACAGCTCGACTCCGAAAGCTTCGATCCGATCCGTCAGGATGTCCCACAGCTCCAGCAGCCGGCCTTCGTCGGCATTCATCTCGTCTTGCAGCTCGTCTCCGATCGGAACCACGGCCAACGCGCCCGTCAGCGGCACGATCTTCGAATGCCGCAAACGGATCGAGGCCGCCTCCAGCACCTCCGGCGTTCCGATAAATCCTTGAAACGTATAGCCCAACTCGATTTCTCCTTTTCCGCATTTATTTGGTGCCGGCATCCCGCTGCAGTTCTTCCTCCGTAAGCCGGTCGATCTGCGCGCGTTCCTGCTCGTCCAATCCGTCCGCGCGCCGGACTTCCCGTTCAAGGTCATAGCTGCGCGCCTCGTCTTGCTCCATCAATCCCAGATGCCGCCGAATCTCTTCCATCCCGGCATGAAGTTCCCGCGTACGGCGGTAGTTCGCGATCGTCACGGCGAAGATTACCCCCAATACGATGAACAGTCCCAATCCCCAAGGCGTAAATGCCGCGATCAGGATGCCGATCAGCGCCAGACCGATCAGATAAATCGCATTCATCGGCGTTCCTCCTCTCTGTTCTTGCTGAACGTTCCGCAGACCGCCCGAGTTACGACCGTACGCGCATGTTCATCGTTTAACCGGCCGATTCAATCTCGTTCAACGCGCCCTGCGCCGCGCCGCGAACGGCCGGGTCTTCATGTTCGAGGAAGCGCGCGATGGTCGCGGCGTATTCGAGGTTGTAGCTGCTGCCCAGCACTTCAAGCACTTCCGTCAACAGTTCCGATTCGACCTCGTCGATCCGGCGGGCCAGAGTCTCCATCTGCGTACTCGAATAGAGACGGATCAATTCCAGCGCGTCTTCCTTGATCTCTTTGGATCGATCACGCAGCACTTCGCGCTGAAGAATCTCGAAGATCTCTTCGGCGTAAGGCAGGTTATAACCGAAATAAGGGTCGAGATACCGGTCCAGACAGAACAGCAGGTTCAACCGTTCGTCGTCGCCCGCGTTCAGCAGAAAAGTCTCCACGGCTTCCGCTCCGCTGCGCACGATCTCCATATGAGATTCGCCGTAGGAGATTCGACGTACCGGGCGTTCTTGATCTTGTTCGCTCATATCGGATCGCCTCCTCGCATCAAGGGTTCAGGATTCCGGGTTCGGGCGGATCATTCTCTGCATGATCGGATGATCTTCTTTCAACTGCAGCAGGTCCCACAGATTGCCGTACAGATCTTTGAACACCGCGACCGTACCGTAGGAATCTTCTTTGGGTTCGCGCACGAACTCGATGCCTTTGTCTTTCATTTCGCGATAATCCCGCCAGAAATCGTCCGTGTTCAAGAACAGAAAGACTCTTCCGCCCGCCTGATTGCCGACGAACGGTTCCTGCTCGGGTTTCGACGCGCGCGCGAGCAGCAGCGTCGTGCCGGCCGATCCGGGCGGAGAAACGACGACCCAGCGTTTGTCCTGCTCCGGTTGGTAAATGTCCTCGACGAGCGTGAAATGCAGTTTTTGCGTATAGAATTCGATGGCTTCGTCATAATCGTTTACGACCAGCGCGATATGTACGATAGATTGAATCATGAGCCAACCTCCCTTTATCCTCCGATCATACCATGCCCCTACGTGCCTTGGTTGAAACATTCGACCGGACCGCCCGCGATCCTTCCGATTCCGCAAAAAAAGACGACTGCCGCCGGATGGCGAGCAATCGTCTATGACTGCGGTCGAAGGTCATTGACGTGTGAGAAACGAGCCGACTCGCTAAAATGTAACTTGGCACCCTGCGGAGTTTGCTTACAGGTGTTCGCGCAAGCTTCGCATGATCTATGTCGTCTCCCCGTCAGCCGACTTTCACGGCGTAACGTCCCGAACCGAGTTCCAACACTAACATGCCGTCTTCGCCTTGAACCGGCTCCGCTCCGAGCACTTCGGCCGGCGAACGTTCGTCGACCGTTACGGATCGGTCCGCCGCGTTCGGCAGACGCAGTTCGGCCGTCGTGTTCGGCGGAAGTTCGATCTCGTAGACGATCTGACCGTCTTCGTTCCGTTTCCAACCGCATACCGTTTTGCCGTACAGCGAATCGTACTGGGCGCGCGCATGCGTCAAACCGGAATCCGGATTCGGGCGCAGGATCATCCGTTTATACCCCGGAACATGCTCGTCCGCGTCCAATCCCGCCACTGCCCGGTACAGCCAATCCCCGACTGCGCCGTAAGCGTAATGGTTGTACGAATTCATGGCGTCGCTCCAGAACGAACCGTCCGGCTTGATGCCGTCCCAATGTTCCCAGATCGTGGTCGCTCCTTGGTTAACCGAATACAGCCAAGACGGATATTCTTCCTGCTGCACCAATCCGACCGCCAGATCGTGGTAGCCGTTCTCCGACAGCACATGGCACAGATAAGGCGTTCCGACGAATCCGGTGGTCAGATGCATGTTCTGTTCGCGGACGTATCCGGCCAGCGTCTCGGCCAGACGGTGCTTGATCTCGCCTTTCGCCAGATCGAACATCAAGGCCAGCACGTGCGCGGTCTGCGTATGTCCGGCCAGACGGCCGTTCGGCGTGATAAATTCGTCGGCGAACGCCTGCACGATGCGGGCATGCAGGTCTTCGTATTTGCGCGCGTCGTCTGTTCTGCCCAGAATGCCGGCGGTCTTGGCGACCAGCGACGTCGAATACGCGAAAAAGGCGGTGGCGATCAGATCCTGCGGCGTCGCGCCGACGTAGCTGTTTTCTTTGGCGTCCAGTCCCAGCCAGTCGCCGTAGTGGAAACCGGTATTCCACAGCAGCTCCTGCTCGCCCTGCGCGCGGATATACTCGACCCACCCCGTCATGCTGTCGTATTGGTCTTCCAGAATGCGTTTGTCGCCGTAACATTGATAGATCGTCCACGGACAGATGACGGCCGCGTCGCCCCAAGCCGAAGAAGAATGATGCGTCGGGTCCATGATCGACGGGATGACGGACGGAAGGGCGCCGTCGGGTTTCTGGTCGGCCGCCAAGTCTTTGAGCCATTTGGTGAAAAAAGGCCCGACGCCATAGTTGAACGCCGCCGTCCGGATAAACACCTGCGCGTCGCCGGTCCAGCCCAAACGTTCGTCGCGCTGCGGACAGTCCGTCGGCACGTCGAGGAAGTTGCCCCGCTGTCCCCAGACGATATTGCTCTGAAGCTGATTGAGCAGCGGATGCGAACAGTCGAACGAGCCGGTCGGCTGCATATCCGTATGAATGACTTCCCCGGAGAAACGGTCCAGATCTTCCTCTCCGATCTCCCCCGGGAACCCTTCCAACCGCACATAGCGGAACCCTTGGAACGAAAAAGCCGAGCGATACGTTTCCTTGCCGCCGCCTTTGCACGTATAGACGACTTCCTGCTTGGCCGAACGCAGATTGCCGGTGTAGAAATTCCCGTTTTTGTCCAGCACTTCGGCATGATGCAGCTTGACCGTCGTTCCGGCGGGCGCTTCCAGCGCGAAGACCATGCGGCCGACCATATTCTGCCCCATGTCCAGTACGGTTTCTCCGGCCGGCGTATGGATGACCGCGATCGGCTTCAGCGTCTCGGTCACGGCGATGCGTTCGCTTTGTTCGCCGGTCAGGATGTTTTTCGGATGGTCCAACCGTTCGACGTCGCTCCAATCGGAATCGTCGTAGGCCGCCGTACTCCAACCGGAACGCTCCAGCCGCGCGTCGTACGTCTCGCCGTCGTAGAAATTGGCCGCCAAGCTGGCTCCGGTCGCCGCTTTCCAGCCTGCGCCGCCGCTGCCTGACGCCGAGTCCGCATCCGCGGAACTGACGACGGTCTCTTCCGTACCGTCTTCATAGTGTACGCGCAGTTCCAGCAGCAGCGCGCGGCGGTCGCCGTACAGCTTGCCGCGTTCGGTCCAACCGTAACGCCCGATATACCAACCGTCCGCCAACGTCGCGCCGATGACGTGCTCGCCGTTTTCCGTTTCCGCTCCGCCCGCCGGGCCGTTTTGCAGCAGATCCGTAATCTCGTAAGCCTGAAATTGCAGCCGATGGTCGTAAGTCGTCCATCCCGGCGCGTACAGACTGTCGCCGATCCGGCGGCCGTCCAGCTCCAATTCGTAGATCCCCAGTGCAGTAGCGAAGATCGTGGCGCGGCGGATCTTGCGGCCGCCACTCAGCTTGAACTTACGGCGCAGATGATACGCTTCGCGCGCCTGCGGGTCGATCGCATCCGCCGCCGGCGTGATCCAATCGGCCTGCCAATCTTCGGCTTCGAACAGTCCGGTCGTCCAATGCGCGTGATCGCTCCACGGCGATTCTTCGTTCTGATTATCCCAGACGCGTACCCGGTAGACGTAGCGGACGTCGGATTCCAAGTTCTGGCCTTCGTACGCCGCATGGACGCTCTCGCCGGATTCGACCCGACCGCTGTCCCAGACGAGCCGCCCGTCTTCCGCCGCCGCAGCCCAGTCCGGTTCGCCGTCTTCTTGAACGACCTGAATTTGATACGCGATCTGCCGCACGCCGCGGCGGTCGGTCAACAGTTTCCAACCGAGACGCGGACGCCGGACCGTAAGCCCCGTCGGGTTCTTCAGATATTCGCAGCGCAGTTCCGTTACCATCGTTGCAAGCATAAACAAGATTCCTCCTATCGAACTCACTAATCGAAAGCTTCCTTCGCGTGTTCTTGTCGCCAGATCCGCTTTCCTTCACGTTCATTGTAGTGAAGTTCGCGATCGCGGAAGGAAGCCGATGCGGACAAATTTATAGGCCGATATAGACAAAAGAAAGCGAATTCATTAGCATCTATCGTATCACCGAGAAGAGAAAGGAGCGTCGTCATGAAACGAAGCGTGAACAGATTGCGGGGAATCGACTTTTTCGAAGGCGGACTGCCGGTCTACGTGAATCGCGCTGCCGAAAATTTCGACATGTTGGAGCATACGCACGACTTTATCGAGCTGACTTACGTTGCCGAAGGGTCGGGCGTGCATTATATCGGGGAACAAAATCTGCGGGTGGCGCAAGGCGACGTCTTTTTTATACCGGTCGGGGTTCCGCACGTGTTCCGTCCGGCAGCTCCCGGGCGCGGACGGGAACTGATCGTGTACAACTGCTTGTTCCCGACCGATTATCTGCTGGGATTGGAACGGCGTTTCCCCGATGCCGCAGAGCTGCTGGCCGGGTTCCGCGAGGCCGGCCGGACTTGGCTGCGGCTGCGCGATCCCGGCGAATTCCGCGGCTGGTTCAAAGAGCTGTACCGGGAGTACGCCGCGCGCCGCCCGGGATGCGAAGCCGTGTTGACGACGCTGGTCGTCCGCATGTTAGTGGAGCTGCATCGCCGGATAGCGGAAACTTTGCCGGAATCGCGGGAACTGCTCAGCGGGGCAGGCGAACCGATGCCAGAAACGACAAAAAAGACGCGGCTTTCGTCATCGAAAGTCGCGCCTTCTGTCGATCTGTCGACTCGGCAGCCTTCGCCGTCGATCGAACAGGCGATCCGCCGGATCGAAGAACGTTATGCCGAGCGCCTGACGCTCGCGGAGCTGGCTCTGCTGGCCGGATTGAGCGAACGCCAATTCAGCCGCTTATTCGTCCGGCAGACCGGCATGAATTTCTCCGCTTTTCTGCAAAATACGCGGATCGAAGCCGCCTGCGGCCTGCTGCTTGCTTCACGCATGACCGTCTCGGAGATCGCGGCGACCGTAGGCTACGGCGATCTGAAGTTTTTCCACCGATTGTTCAAACGCAAGACCGGCACGACGCCGCTCGCGTATCGACAAGAACGCGGGCGCGGCGAAAGTCCGTTTTCGTAAAAGGCAGCGGAGGAACCCCGCGGAACTAAGCGGCTCCCGCATCGCTTGTTTACGCCCGCGTCATCCATTCCACGACCGGATACGAGATCAGGTTGCGGTCGCGGGAAGCGGCGGCGATCGTATCTTCGTGACGGCTGGTAAAACCGTTCTGCAGCAGCACCGGGCTGAACCCGCGTTCGACCGCGCCGTTATAAGTGAACAGCACGCAGTGTTCGGCGGCGTATCCGGCCAGAATCAACTGTTCGACACCATGCTGCTTGAGCACTTCTTCCAGATTCGTTTGCCAGAAAGCATTCGAATATTCCTTCGTGACGATCAGATCGCTCGGGTCGACGACCACCTGCTCGATCTCTTCGTAAGACTCGCGGGTCTCTTCGCTCATGCCTTCGATATCCTTAATATGAACCACCGGATGTCCCGCCGCGCGCAGCAGATTCGAGACGTGGTTGACATGTTCGCAGACGCGGTCGAGCTTGCTCGTCGGCACGTCCCGGACGTGTTGGTATTGCAGGTCGATGATCAGCAAAGCGATTTTCACGTTAGCGATTCCTCCTCGGGTTAAGTATGCCGTTTCTATTTTTCCGACAATCCGCCTACGCTTCGATGCAGACTCTGCAAGACGTCTTCCCTACTCTTCGACGTGACGCGCATCATTTCCTCGATCAGCGGCTCGGCAAACTCGTAAGTCGCTCCCCTCATGCTCTTCACATGCTTGGCATAATCGACCAACGACTGCTCGCGATCGGGCACAAGCGGATGCCGAACCGAAATCGCGTCGATCTTAAGGAAACGGCGGCAGAACTCGCGAACGCAAGATTCGATCAACGGCAGGTCGATTCCTTCCGCCGTCGGAGCCCATAACTCGATATAATGCGGGCGCAGGCCTCGCTCGTCAAGCGGGAGGTTGGCATACGGTAGTTCGCGCGGCGGCCCGTCCACAGAATGATCGTAAGAATAATTCACATGCAGTTCGCCTTCGTCCAGACAACGCCGCATCTCTTCCACATGCTCGCGCTCATCCGGGTCGTCTTGCAATTCTTCGATCGCGGATTGCAGATACGGCCGGGTGCACAGGCAGAAGAAGCCGATTCGCGGATCTTCGCGCTCGACCGCCGGATTATCGTAGATGCGAATATCTTCCCAAGCAGTCAGCCGCGCGAATCCGTAGACGCCCCACCAGAGATCGTACGAATCCGTATCTACATAAATGTCTTGGCTCCTCAGATTCATCCGTTTCCCCTCTCGTTTCTTTTCCTTTATTCCCAGAACACGACCCGGTTGCCGAACGGATCGAACAGACCCAGTTCTCGCATGCCCCAAGATTTGCTCACGATATCCGGCAGGGAGAAATCATGCGGTTTATCTTGCAGTTCGCTTCGCAGCGCTTCCAGATTCCGTGCGCCGATTCGAACGGCCGAGCCCGGTTTGCAGTCTCCGTTATGTTCCGACAGATGAAGCTTGATCGGACCGCGCGATACCTGAAAATAAAGCGGCATGCCTTCCTCGAACCGATGCTCGAAATCCACTGTAAAACCCAGATAGTCCACGTAAAACGCTCTGGCTTTGTTTTCGTCGAAAATGCGCAGAATGGGGATCAGTTCGGTCAGTTCTGTTTCGTCTGCCGTCATGTTCAGGCTCCTCTCGCGGGCGCTCGCCCGTCGGTTATTGTTGCTCCAACAATCTGCCGCTCAACCAGAAGGTTCCCGACAAGATATCGCCTTCTTGAATCTCGCGTTCTCCGACCAGCCGTTCGTCCGCGACCACGTCGATATCGCCGCCCAGCGTACGCACCAACGCCCATTGGAAATAGATGCCGCTTACTTCGTTTTGCACCCAGCCCGCGCGCAGGACGTTTCCCGAGATCCGCGCCGTCGAGATCAACTCGCCGCTTTCTTCCGTGAGTCCTTGCGGGACAAAAGATTGTGGAGACAGCGGGAGGCTTCCCGGTCTGCGCTCCAATTGATCGCGTTCGAACGCTGCCGCGTTTTCGAATACGATCAGCTCGTGCGCGAAAGCGGCAAGCTGTACCTGCCTAAGCGCCGGATGCGCCAGCGGACCGTAACGGTCGCGATCCGGCAGATCGAACATGAACGCGTACAGTCCGTGTCCGGGATTCTCCGGCGTCGCTCCCGCCCAAGCGTAGAACGTGCCGTCCAATTCGTTCGCGTCTTCATGCCGGGCTTCGGCTTCGATGCCGATCGTCATCAGGCCCGCCCCGGTAAAATGAGGATGCATCCCGATCGCCACGCCTTCGCGGTTCAATTGCAGCCATAACTCCGCTCCGCCGCCCGCGCGCAGCAGCATGTAAGCCCCTTGTTCGGTCTGCATCAGCGTCCCTTGTTCGTAAGCGCGATTCGCCAAACTCAGAAAATCGTCTTCGCTTTGCATTTGAAATCCTAACGTCGTCATATGATTGATCATGTTATCCTCCCGTTATGCCCAGCCAATCGAACAGCTTCATGAACATTACATATTCGCCGACGATCATCGCTGCGCAGATCACCAACATCAACTGAATCTGGGCTTCGTTACATTTATGCTCCCAATAGCGCCCTTTTAACATCGCGTACCAGCCGGGCGTATACGTATCTTTGAAAGCTTGATTCATATCTTCCGGACCGCGAAACAAAACTCTGGAGAGCAGGGCGACGACAGGTACGTTAACAACGAATAATACGATGAACAGAATACCTTCCATCAGACATTCCCCCTTGCTTCTCCTACGTGCCCGAAGCCTTATACGTTCCCTTTTTTGGAAACTTATATCACCTGTAATCTTCTCCGGGCCGCCATCCCGTTCGCTGACTCCATTCGCTCGCTTCCTGTATGATTCGCCAGATGATCGGATCTTTGCCCGCAACGTAAGATTCGCGCTCGTGCGGCTGCGAGTAACGCCGAGCCAGAGCTTGTTTCTCCTCCGCGTATTCCTGCCGATAGACTTCGTCTGCCCGCAGAAAATCCCGAAACAGCAGCGCGAACTGCTCCGACCAGCTTCCCGCTTCGCGAACATGAATATGCGTTCTGCGCCGGCCTTCTTGTTCGCGGAAATAACGTTTGGTCCGATCTTCGTTGTCCGCCCGATACCGATAGCCGGCCGCTTCGATCGCGCCTTGGTACGTCATCGGTTCGAGCTTCGCGACCGAGACCTGAATATCGATCACCGGCTTGGCATGCAGCACGGGCACCGCCGTCGAACCGATATGGTCGATCCGCAGCGCATGCCCGCCGAGATGCTGCCGCAGTATGCGGGCGATCCGGTCGAACTCGTCGGGCCAAGCGTCGTCGTAAGGGACGATAATTACGGATTCTTTCATGGGTGGTCTCCTTTCTTTATGACGGTCAGCAGACTCTGCCGCTCGTTTCAGATGCCGAAATGAATAACGTAATGACCGTTCTTAAGCGCCGTCTCGACGACCTCGATCAGCCGGGTCATAGACTCCGTCAACTCCGATTTTTCGAATCGAAGACGCTCATACGAACCGTTCTGCGTCTCTTCGGCTCCGTCCCATCCGTAATTGCCCGTCAATACGATTTGCTCGGGACCCAGCTCGAATAGAGTTCGCCAAGCTGACGTGATCTCCCGCAGACGTTCAAGATCCCGGCGATCCCGCACGATCGAATACGCATAAGGATCGAAGCCGTCTCCCCAATTCCCGTTCGGGTACTGCGCCCGGATCCATGCGAACGTATCTGACAGATAGTTGAACAGTTCGTCGTCGATAACGGCCTGCGGTTCGATCTTCACTCCGTCTTTCCAAACGAAATGGTCTTTCCATTCAATCTGCTCATGATTTTCGTGCAAACCTGCGATCAGTTGATGATACGGCAAAAGACCACTCCTTTTCGTTTGACAAAGCAATTTCATAATCCGTGCGTTCATTCGTCGATTCACAGCGCCGTGCTGTCGATCCCCCATAGGTCGAACTCCGCTTCGGTCGTCCGCGCGAACCAAGTCAATTCCAGTCCCAGATAATCTGCGGATTCCTCTCCGATTTCGGTCAGTCGCACTTCGATCATAATACGAAATCCGAGCGGATCGACGCCGGACGCGTACGCGACCGAGCCGACATACGCTTCGCCGGACAATCTCGCCCGCAACGGAAACAGGCCTTCTTCCTCGTCGAAACAAAGCTCGTCGTCGTTGACGTAATCGTTCACCGCCTCGCCGGTCAGCGTGAGCAGTTCAGCCCGGCGAGCCGCCAACTGTTCGTATTCTCGCAGCGAGATGCCGTCATAGAAACGGGGATCGGGAAATTCGGCGTTCGGTTTCCAACGGATATTCAAAGTAACGTCTCCTTCGTGCTCAAGTCAAATGCGGCAGCTGGTTGGATGCGACGATCCTCCAACCTTCCGCGGTTCGGCTTACCGTATGTATGGCGGTCTGATCGATCGGATAAAAAGGAGAACGGTTCGTCCATTCCTGCCCCTTGAGATGATAATACAGCACATTGATTACGCCGCCGTGCGTGATCAACAGGATATTCGAATCCGCCTCGCCCGACTCCGCTTGCGCGCACAGACCGTCGAAAGCCTCCGCGATTCGCGAACGGAAATGCGCCGGCGTTTCTCCTCCCGGAAAAGGCGTGTCCATCTCCAGCGCATTGAAGTACACGCCCGGATATTTGGCTTCGGCTTCGGGATTGGGCATTCCGGCCAGATCGCCGTTGTTCATCTCCCGCCACAGCGGCGAATAGACGCAGCTTATGCCGATCTGCCGTTCGATCTCTTCGGCCGTCTCCGCCGCGCGCGGAAGATCGCTGGCGATCAGCGTACGAATGCCGTACTCTTCGCTGGGCTCGCGCAGATACCTTCCCAACTTGCGCGATTGGCTGCGGCCTTCTTCGACTAACCCGCGCCGGCTCCAACCTCCGCGATATCCTTCTTCGTCCTTGCCGTGCCTCACGAGATAAATATTCATGTCGCTTCTGTTCCTCCTCGCTGAAAAGTCGATGCAGGATAAAATCCGTTTCTGCCCTTGCTTACTTTCGGAATTATATCATTTTCTGCACTATACAGATTCAAGAAGATTTAGTATGAATGAGAAGAACATTTTTCGCAAAAAGGCGGTGAAACTTTTGGAAGTCTTCGAACTTATTCTATTGATGCTGTCGGCGATCGCGTTATCCAACCTGATCAACCGATTCATCCCTTCGCTGTCGGTGCCGATCATTCAGATCGCATTGGGGGTCGGATTGACCTTCCTGCCCGCGCATGTCGAGGTGGAGCTGAACCCGGAATTGTTCCTGCTGCTGTTCATCGCGCCGCTGCTGTTCAACGACGGACGCATGACGGACCGCAAATCGTTCTGGAGTCTGCGCAAACCGATCCTGCTGCTTGCGCTCGGCCTCGTATTCGTGACGGTCGGCTCGCTCGGCTATATGCTGAACGCGCTGATTCCCGCGATTCCGCTAGCCGCGGCGTTCGCTCTGGCCGCAGCGCTGGCGCCTACGGACGCGATCGCGGTCGGCGCGCTGGAAGACCGGGTCACCGTGCCGCACCGGACGATGAAGATTCTCGAAGGCGAATCGCTGATCAACGACGCGTCGGGACTCGTTTCGTTCCAGTTCGCGGTCGCGGCGATGGTCACGGGCACCTTCTCCCTCTGGTCGGCGGGCCTTGCGTTCGTCGGCATCTCGATCGGCGGGATCGCGCTCGGTCTGGTCATGACGTTCGCCAAACAGATCTTCGTGCTCTGGCTGCGGAGACTGGGGATGGAGAACGTCACTTTGCATATGCTGATCGAAGTGCTGACGCCGTTTATCGTCTTTTTGGCGGCCGAGAAGCTCGGAGTCAACGGCATCTTGGCGGCGGTCAGCGCGGGCGTCGCCCACTCGCTCGGGTATCGCAAACTCAATCCGGAAGTGGCGAAACTCAACATCGTATCCAAAAGCACGTGGTCGGTCATCATTTTCGTGCTGAACGGTCTGGTCTTCCTGCTGCTGGGCACGCAGCTGCCGGAAATCGTGAAGACCGTCTGGGAAAGCCCGGATACCAACAACGTGCAGGTGATTCTCTACACGCTGCTGCTGACCGTGCTGCTGCTCGCGATCCGTTATGTCTGGGTGCTGATTACCGGCGTCTGGAAGCCCAAAGAACAGGCGGGCGAATCCGAACGCGGCGACGAACGCGCAGCGAGCGAACACGCGGAGAACGGCCGGACGCCGGGCAAATTCAAAAGCGCTTTGATCTTCAGCCTTGCCGGGGTGCGCGGCACGATCACGCTCGCGAGTACGCTGTCGCTGCCTTTTATCCTTAATGACGGCAGCGAATTCCCGCAGCGCGACCTGATCATCTTTTTGGCGGCGGGCGTGATTCTCTGGACGCTGCTCGCCGCCAATTATCTGCTGCCGCTGCTGATCGACGGCGAAGAGCAAAGCGAACACGAAGACGCGCAGGCCGAGATGGATATCCTGCGCAACGTCGTCATCGCGCTAAACGATCAGGCGAACGCCGAGAACGCTTCGGCGATAAAGCTGGTCGCGCATTCCTACAATCAGCGAATCTTGAAGTTGAAGCAGGCGGAACTGCTAGAAGAATCGCAGCGCAAGCTGATGATCCGTACGGTCGAATGGCAGAAAGAATATGCGGCGCGGGAAGCTCGCGAACAGCGGGTCAATCCGTTTATGGCCTATCGCTTCGTTCGGCGGCTGAACCGACTGCTGTACCGCATCACCCATGATCGGCGGTATTTGTCCGAACTGCGCCGTCTGCCTCGCGGCACCGTGAAGCAGTTCCGGCAGTACGTCGATCCTTCGGGCAAACGCCTGAGGGACCGCAAGCGTTCCGAAGAAAACTTCAAAAGAGGCGTCAGCGATTACGTGATCGAGCAGTTGAACGCGCTGCTCGTTTCCGGAGAACCCGGCATCGAAACCGAAGACATTCATGTCGTTCTGCTTCGCTACGAACAATTCAAACGTCGCCGGGACAAAAATCCGGAGACCCCTTCGCTTCGCCGCACGTCCGAAGAAGAAATGGACGAACTCGCCCGAATCGGCATCCAGTTGGAACGCGACGAGATCCAGCGCATGTTCGAAGCCGGTCGCTTGTCCCGCGCGGGCATGAAGAACATGAAAAACAATCTGCTGCTGATGGAACACGACCTGCGCGATCTGGCGTTGTAAAGGCTTAGGAGCGCTAACGGAACGAGATGACGCTTAGAACGGAAAAACCGCGATTTTGCGTAAGATTCGGCCTCTTTTTACGCGTCTAACGAATCCACGTTCCGTTAGCCGCAGAATAGGCGGCAAAATGCCGCTCTAACGGATTGACGTTCCGTTACGGTTCGTGTTTTGCATTTTGTCTTTCACCTTGTGCCCGTTGCTCCCTGCTTTTCGCAAGCCCGACGCTTTATCCCGTCCGTTTCCGCTCCGCCTTTTGCCACGACAAAAAGTTCCGGGGATCGTTTCCCCGGAACTTTTCGTTATGCCGATCCGCATGACGTTCGGCTCGGCGCGTGCAGACGCGCCGCTCGAATCCTACGCTTCTTTGATCACGTACAGCACGCTCTGGAAATCTCCGTTCAACTGCGGCAGCGACAATCCCAGATGCATCAGCTCGTCGCCTCCGTACGTTTCGCCGTTCTCGCCCGTTCCCTGACGGCCTTCGACCGTGTAACGTTTGTGCGGGTCCAGTCCTTTGAGCTTCAGGCGGCGCAGCGGCGCGTAAGGTTCGCCCAGCACGCGGAAGTATGCGGCGAACGCTTGCGAACGGTCTTCCGAGACGTACGTCCAAGCCGTATCGTTGCCTTCGAACGGGCTCTTGATCCGGTAGAAATCTCCGAATTGGATCAGTTCGCGCAGGCTCTTGTACTGCTCGACCTGCGATTTCACTTCGATTTTCTCCTGCTCGGTGAACTGGGTCAGATCCAGTTCGTAGCCGAAGTTGCCGCTCATCGCGACATGCCCTCTCATCTCGAGCGGCGTGATGCGGCCCACCTGATGGTTCGGCACGGCCGAAACGTGCGATCCCATGCTGCTGGCCGGGTACACGATGCTGGTGCCGTATTGGATCTTCAAGCGTTCGACGGCGTCGGTGTCGTCGCTCGTCCACGTCTGCGGCATGTAATAGAGCATGCCCGGATCGAAACGTCCGCCGCCGCCCGAGCAGCTCTCGAACAATACATGTGGGAAACGCGACACGATGCGTTCCAGCACGTCGTACAAACCGAGCATGTACCGATGCGCTGTCTCGCGCTGACGGTTCGCGGCTTGAAGCTCCGAACCGATCTCCGTCATATTGCGGTTCATATCCCATTTGACGTACGTGATCGGCGCGGATTCCAGCACTTTCGAGACGGAATCGACGATGTAGTCGCGCACGTCTTCGCGGGACAGATCGAGAATCAACTGGTTGCGCGCCTCCGTGCGGCTGCGATTCGGCACATGCAGGCACCAGTCCGGATGGGCGCGGTACAGTTCGCTGTTCGGCGATACCATCTCCGGTTCGAACCACAATCCGAATTCCATGCCGGTCGCCGTGATGTCGTTCGCCAGTTTCGCCAGACCTTCCGGCAGTTTGCGCGAATCTTCGAACCAGTCGCCGAGCGAACTCCGGTCATTGTCGCGTTTGCCGAACCAACCGTCGTCGAGCACGAACAATTCGATGCCCAGTTCTTGGCCGGCCGCGGCGATCTCTTTGATCTTGTCCGCGTTGAAATCGAAATACGTCGCTTCCCAGTTATTGACCAGTACCGGACGCGCTTTGTCCCGGAATTCGCCGCGGCTCAGACGGGTACGGTACAGCTTATGATAGATGCGCGACATGCCGCCGAGACCTTCGGACGAACGGACCATGACCGCTTCCGGCGTCTGGAACGCTTCGCCCGCTTCCAAACGCCACTCGAAATCGAACGGCTGAAGCCCGATCTGCACGCGCGTGACGCCGAACGGGTCGACTTCCGCTTGTCCGAGGAATCCGCCGCTGTAGACGAGACTCAGTCCGTAGACTTCGCCTTGATCTTCGCTTGCGCCTTTGGCCAGCAGCGCGATAAACGGATTCTGCACGTGGCTGCTCGCGCCGCGCTTGCTGTCGATGCGGTGGATGCCCGGCACCAGCTCGCGTTTATGGATATGGCGCTCGCGCGTCCACGAACCGGAGAGCTGAAGGAAATCGAATTCGCCGTGGCCGAAGTCGACGCTGGCGCTCAACGCGCGGCCCAATGCGATCGTGTCTTGGCCTTCGTTCACGAACCGTGCCGAACGCGCGATCGCGTCCAGCTCATGGAACACGGTATAACTCAAAATCGTGCGAAGGCCGGTCAGCTCGTCGCGCAGATGGATCAGCAGCGTATCGGCTTCGGCGTCGTTTTCGATATACGTGGCGGGCAGTCCTTCAAGTTTCGGCTTGCCCGAAACGATCTCGTGACGTTCGTAAGCGAGACGGCTGACCGTCGAACCGTCCGCGTAACGCGCTTCGAATGCCGGTTCCCGGAAGTCGCCGCTTCCGTAAGCCGGATATTCCTGCGGCAGCGTATCCAGCGAGACGTTCGGCGCTTCGGCGCTCAGATTCGGGCTGAACGAAGCGCGTTCGATCGAATGCAGCCGGCGGCCGAACGCTTCTTGCGACAGCTTGGGTCCCCAATAGATATGCGCGGGATGCGTCGACTCCACCAATTGGATGACGTAGCTGGACGCGGCGGATTGCAGATGGAAAGTCTGAGCTTCGGAATTGTAGAAAATAGGCAAAGGAAATCCTCCGTTTCGATTATCGATAGCGTTTGCAAATCGTTGTAAGCGCCCGGATTACGGAGCGCCGAACCTGACCGGCCGCGCGGGGCGGAAGCGGAAAAGCGAATCGATGACTCATGGCATGATCGCAGTTCGCCTACCGGTGCCTTTTCCAGTATAAGCGGTAAGCCGATAATCGGAGAATGTCAGGATGCCGGATGATCATGTCATAAAGCCAGATAACGATCATGATCGTCGCTCGACAAAAAGGCCTCGGGAAGATTCCCGAAGCCTCAATTATCGAAGCCGCTCGTCGCCGATCAGCCGCCGATTACGATCGTATGGAAAGAACCCGCCTTCATTTCGAACCGCAGCGTCCGTCCTTCGTGCGCCAACAGCAGCTCGCGGTCGTTCGCGAACGGATTATTCACGACCACGACAAGGCTGCCGTCCGGATTGCGGAACGCGACGGACTTGCCGGTCCATGGTCCTGTAAGTCCGATCCGCTTCGCCCCGGGAACGACATAACGGGCATAATGCTTCATGACGTAATATTCCGGGTTGCGCGTCAATCGCCCGTCTTCCGGTTCGACCGTCGCCATCGAATTTTGCTCCCAGCCCCATGTGCTGCGGCCTTTGGGTTCGAGAACCATGTTCCAATAGATATACGCGTTGACGCCGTTCGTCCAGTAATGCTGGAACAGATTGTAGACGTACCGCGCGTACCCCCAACTGTTCAGTCCGTCGCCGCATTCGTTCTCCGTCTGCATGTAACGAAGCTCGGGGTAACTCGCGACCGTGCGCTGAATCGCATGTTTGCCCGCCCACTGGTAGCCGACCCCTTTGACGTAACGGTAAGCGGCAGGATCGCTCAAGACGATCCCCGCGTAATCGTCGAAATCCGTCGTCTTTTTCTTCGCCAACTCTTCCCACGGTTCCGGCGCGTTGATCGTGCCCAGCCAGATCTCGGTATCCAGCCCGTGTTCTTCGAATGCCGGCCCCAGATAATCGGCGATAAATTCCCGAAGCTGCTCGCCCGTCCAGACGCAGGAAGGGAACTTCTGATCCGCGATCACTTCGTTCTGCACATGGATCTGATGGATCGTGATCCCCGCTTCGCGATAGGCCTGCACGAATTTTACGAAATAGAGCGCGTAAGCGCGCAGAATCTCCGGTTCCCAGCGCAGCGTGCCGTAATTGTACGCTTTAGGCGTCTTCATCCAAGTCGGCGGGCTCCACGGCGAAGCGAACAGCTTCAGCTCGGGATTATAGCTTAACGCTTCGCGAATGTAAGGAATCAAATATTCGAAGTCGCGTTCGATCGAAAAATGTTCCATCGCCAGATCGCCGTCGTGTTCGTTGTGGCTGTACCATCGTTCCGCATAGTCGCTTGCCCCGATCGGGAGTCGGCAAACGGCGAAACGATGCTCGCCTTCCGGATGGAACAGCGCGTGCATCAACTGCCGGCGATCCTCGTCGCTTAGATGCCGCAGCGACAAATAACCCAGCTCGTTGAAACAGCCTCCGAAGCCTTCGACCGTCTGAAATTCTTCTCCCGTAAAGCTCAGATTGGCGCTCCCGCCTTGTTCCTCCGCGTAATCGAGGCTCTGCCAAGCCTGCTGTTCGTCCGTCGCCCAATGTTCGATCCTAATGTTCGTCATCCTGCTCCTCCTTCGGCTTGCTTCGTTTCGGCTCTTGCGATACATTCAGTATAGCAAGCGGTTACAATGATGCAGATACGCCGAACCGAGGCGAATTTGCCCAAATCCAAGATGCTTGAGAAGGAGCCTGACGATCATGAGGATTCCCGAACCTTACCGCGCCTATCTGTCGCCGGATTCACGCTGGATGCCGGCGATCGATTGGAACGTCAAACTGTTCGGCGCGCATACGCAAGAAGTGCCCTGCGGCTGGAAAGTTCCCGAAGAGTCGCATACCGCGTTCGAATGGATGTTGATCTTGCGAGGCGCCCAATCGACCGTGCTGGAGCAGGTCGAACACGAGCTGCGCGAAGGCGATATGCTGCTGATTCCGCCGGGCGTGCGCCATACGACGGAATGCCGCGCTTCGGAAGGCTTGCATTATTTCGCCGCCCATTTCAATCTGGACGACGCGCTGTTTCGTCAAGAAATGCGGCGCTGCGGACCGCTGCTGCTGCGTTCGGGCAGCGAGGAGAACCGGCGGCTGGAGACGGCGATGCGGCAGTGGGTCGGATTGATTCGAAGCAGCGGGCAGTACGCGACGGCGGACCTGTTCCGGATTCAAGCGGGGTTGTTCGAGGTGCTGCATCTGTTGATGCGGTTCGTCTCCGATCGCGCCGAGACGGCCGTATCGCCGACCGTCGGGCATTACGCCACGCTGATCGCCCAAGCGATCAAAGCGGCTTTCGGCGCCGAGAATCTGGGCGCGCCGGGATACCGGGAGCCGGACATCCGGATCGAAGAGATCGCCGCCCGGCTGAAGATCAGTCCCGGCTACGCGTTGGAGGTCTTCCGTCAGATCTACGGCATCTCGCCGCGCGGCTACCTCTCGGAATTGAAGCTGCACGAAGCCAAGCAGTTGATCCATCAGCCGGAGCTTGCGCTGACGGAGATCGCTTCGAAGCTGGGCTATTCCAGCCTCGCCCACTTCAGCCGCCAGTTCAAACGCTGGTCCGGCACGAGTCCGAGCGCTTACCGCCAGACGCTGGCCCGTATAGAACCGTTCCGGATTTAAGCCGCTACCCGCTCCAGATTCGCCAGACTTTCGGCCAGCGCTTGTTCGTGGTCCTTCTGACCGATCGCGCCCGGCACCTGTTCGCACACGATCGTGACCCGCGTGCCTTCGGCGACCGCTTCCAACTTCCAAGTCATCGTCATCTCGCCCGCATAAGCCGGATCGGGCGATTCGAACGTCACCGCCTGCACGATTCGTTCGCCGGGCACGAGTTCCACGAAACGCCCTTCGACGATATCGCTGTCCGGCGAGGACTTGCCTTCGAACGAGCCGGAACCGCCCGTATGCGTCAGCACCATCCGGTAATGGCCGCCGGCTTTTGGTTCGAACTGCTCGATCCGGCCGCGCATGCCTCCGGGCGGAAGCCAACGCACGAGCACGTCGGGATCGACGAACGCCCAATAGAGCGTCTGCGGCGACGCTTTGATGATCCGCGAAGCGGTATCGGTTCTCGTGCCGCCGATCTGCGCTTGCGCCCGGCCGGCCATCGTGCCGTCCGGCATCTTCGCGGTTTTCGCCGCAGGCGAAGCTTCTTCCGATTCCATGACGCTGATTCGCTGCATCTCCAACCGGCTCAGAGGGCGCAGCGCCTGGAAGAATCCTACGCCCGCGAGCACCGCGCCGATCGTCCGATAAGCCGCGATGCTGCTCTGCTGAACGAGCCAGAACCGGCCGCCGGCCCCGTACTGATCCAGACTTTCCGTGTAATCGTCCGCATGTTCGAGTCCCATTTCCGTACTTCGCAGAACGAGCAGCACGCCGACAATGCCGAGCAGCAGCGAGATGATTCTGAGCGCAAACGACAATGACGATTTTTTCATCGAATACTCCTTCTCGGAAAGCCGGCCTTCGCCGCAACCTGATCTTGAGGCCGATCCCTGTAAAATGGTAGCTATGATCAAATTTACGCTCAAATGCCGCTTGCCGAATCAGCCGCAGGGAAAATCGGGGCTCAACGGCTCGCGACGATATACGACTGCTTATAAAAAGGATTGGTCCGCCAAAGTTTCTCGAATTCGGCGATCGGAATTTTGCGGTTATGCGTCGGTCCGTCGCAGTTGACTTTGTGCCCGAGCGAATCGGCCAGATAGAAATACTCGCTGTCGTACCCGACCACCGGAGCGAAATGCGCGTAGCGCTGCCCCTCGTTCACTTTGATAAAAGCGATCACCGGAACCCCGAGGCTGATCCGCTTCTTGAGCGTATCCGCGCTGCCCCGATAGAACGAAGCCCGATATCCGTTTTTCTTGAACAGAACCAGAAGGCCGCGCGGATCGACCGTGCCGTCGAGCAGCTTGCGCGGAAATCCCCGGTACAGCTCGTTTCCGTCCGCTTCCGTTCCCAGATGCCGCAGCACGTAAGCGCCGGAGAATGCCGCGCATTCCGTGTTCTTCTGAAGGTCCATCCGGTTCGGCGTATCGATGAGGTAACTTTCGGGCATGTTCCGCGCGTCGATCGGATCTTTGCGCGGCAGCGCGTGATAATAAGCCGCAAGTCCCGCCACGACGGCACCCGCCGCCAGCATCGGGATATCGAGGCCGCCGCTCCCCGTTCGGGAAGTTTTCTGCTCGTTTTCGTTAATGATCGCGTTCGGTTGCGTCTCTTGTGTCAATTCGTCTCCCCCTTCGCTATTGATCAAAGATTCCGGAGTTGATCCGCATCTTTCCCGCCGGTCCCCCGCGCGGATCAGAGCCGTTCTTCCCCGTCTCGGTATTCGTGCAGTACCACATAAGGAAATCCGCTCGCGGCAAGCAGCTCTTGTACATACTGCTCCTGCTCTTCGATCGGTACGCCGTGCGGCGGCGGCACCTCTCTCATATTCGCGAACAAGATCCAGCCAACGTCGGGGTTCGCAAATTTGCGTTTGCCTTCGTTATCCGTGTTCGGATACAGCTCCACGTAGACCTGCATCTCTTTGTTCAGGTTCCAATAATAATGGCTGTAAACATAAGGCAGCCGGGCGTTCAGCAGGCCTTTGCTTTTCGTTTTGACCATGACCCGGTTCAGCGGCGCGAAAAAAGCTTTCAGGTTCGCCGCAAGCGGCTTCTCCTCCGAAGGCGCGCTGACGATTCCGTATTCGATATATTTGTCCATCCGATTCTCCCTGCCGTCCTTAAGCGTGCGCCAGTCTGGCAATCGCTTCTTCTTCGCGGTTTACGAAAAAGATGTCTTTTCCCTGATTGCTTTCGTAGATGAAATCGCGCAGGCTCTTGCTGTCGTAAAGCGAGAAATCTCCCACGATCGTCAGCTTGGCGCCGTAATTGATGAACTTTTGCAGGACTTCGCCCGCCAGACGCGTCTTCAGCTCGAAAAAATCCGGATGGACCGCTTCTTGATGAAGTACGATCCGATCGCCGCCCGTTTCGTAGCGCACCGTCGCGATCAGATCAAGCGCCGATTGCACGTCCGCGATCAATAACTTCTCGCCGCGAACGATCGCGATCTTTTGATTGTTTTGTTCTACCGTCTGAATATTCATCGTCTCATTCCTTTTCGTCGAATTCTTGCGTCGTTCGCTCTCTTCCCGCGTTTCCTCTCCCCGCCAATCCGTACAGAAACATATCCATGATCTCTTGGGTAAACGGAATCACGCTGTCGTATACCGACTTATGGCGCATGCCTTCGCTGAACACGTTGAGATACACCATCATGGCCGCCAACGAGATATTCGGAGCGATCACGCCTTCCTCCTTGCCCTGCGCGAACAGTTTTTCGTATAAAGCGACGCCCTGCTTCATGTATAACTCCTGAATCCGGCTGTCCGAGCGGCTGAACTCCTCCATGATCTCGTCGATAAACGCGCGGGAATATTCGTTCATCTCATGGCTTTTCATAAACATCAACTGCTGCATCTTCGTCTCGAAATCCCGGTCGCTCTCCACGATTGCTCGCGAGCGTTCGTACATCTCGGTCAACCAATAAACGACCACTTCGCGTATCAATTCTTCTTTCGAACCGAAATAATTGAAGATCGTCACTTTCGATACGCCCGCTTCGGCGGCCACTTCAGCAACGGTCGTATTCTGAAATCCGCTTCGCATGCACAGCGCCAGAGCGCCGGAGAGAATCGCCTGCTTTTTCTTTTCTTTTCTGCGTTGAAATCCGTCCATGCCCGATCCCTCCACAGAGGTAAGTATAGCCTTTTATTGAACCGGATTAAAGTTTTCAGTTCAAAATCATTGTAAAAACAATCTGCGAAGCGTATATTATGAACCATAAAATTAATTCAGGTTCATAACTCAAGGAGGTTCTCGATATGGGGACAATCTTGAAGGATCGCGATCTATCGAAAAAATTCGGTGCTTTCGAGGCTTTGAAAAAAGTGGATTTGCAGGTCGAAGCGGGAGAAGTCATGGGCTTTATCGGGCCGAACGGAGCCGGGAAATCGACGACGATCCGCATTCTGCTCGGCATGCTCAGAGCGACTTCGGGCCGCGCGCAAATCTTCGGCCTAGACGTCTGGTCCGACGCGGTCGAGATTCATAAACGGCTCGCTTACGTGCCGGGCGACGTCAATCTCTGGCCGAACCTGACGGACGGAGAGGTTATCGATCTGTTCCTGAGTCTGCAAGGAAGCGCCGACCGGCTCGGCTCCGCGATCGGTTATCTGTCGAGTCTCGACATTCTGAAACTGGAGAGCACGCCGCCGACGCTGGAAGATCTGTTTATGCGTCGTTATGAACAAAGCGAAACGAAACGGGGCGATCGCCATGCGTGATCTGCGGGAACGTTATTTTGCCGGGACGTCGCGGCTGCTGCGCTTCCGGCTTCGGCAGGATCGGTTCAAGCTGCTATGTTGGATCGGCGGAATCGTTGCTTTCTCGATCGCGGTCGCGTACGCGCTGGACGGTCTGTTCCCGGACGCGGCCGACCCGTTCGCCGCAGGCGATATCTTCGCGGCCGCGCTGTCGTATATTCCGGCGCTGCTGCTGTTGATCGGGCTGGGCGCGATGCTGATCGGCTGGCTGCCGAATCTGAGCGGACTCCTCTGGCTATACCTGGCGTATTGCTTCATAGCCGATTATATGGGCGATCTGCTGAATTTTCCGGATTGGACAAAGAAGCTGACGGTCTTCGGATACGTGCCCAAATTGCCGGTCGATCCTTGGGAGTGGCCGCCTCTGCTCGGTCTCGCGCTGCTGGCCGCATTGTTCGCGAGTATCGGATTTTTCGGTTACCGAAGACGGGATATGCGCTGAATTGTACGGGATAGGAATGAATCGGTTAGAATAAAAGCATTGTCGGAAACTCGGACGAACAAGCCGACATTCCTATCCAAGAAGGAGGTCTCCGTCATGAATCGAAAGCCGCTGATCGGCGTCATGTTCGGCTGGAAAGTCGAGCCCGAAGTCGCGACGGCTTGCGCCGTGGCCGCTGCCCATTACGGGGCGGATCTGTTCCAATTTCGCACCTCCGATATCGGAGAAGATTCCATTATCGGGATGCAGCTCGAAGGCGACCGCTGGATCAAGAAGCGATTCCCTTATCCCGACGTCGTCTACGACAAGACCCGGCGCAAAGGCGTCGGCAAGTTCGATGAAGCTTATCGCAAGCTCGAAGGCGTTCCGATCAGCCATACGCTGCGTGGATTCTCGATGAACAAAAGCAAAGTCTACAACCTGATTCGCGAAAATAAAGAGCTGAAACCTTATCTGATTCCGTTCCTTACCCTCAAAGACGCGGATCGCGCGCTGGCTTTCGTCGAGAAACACCGACGCGTCATTTTCAAACCGAACGGCAGCGCGCAGGGCAGCAAAACGATGACGTTGGAACAAAAAGGCGACGTCTTCGAATTGTTCGACCAAGAATACTTGCACCGTTTTTCCCGCGAACAAATACAGGGCATACTGGAAATGCTGGTGACCAAAAAGTATTTCGCGCAAAAACTGATCGAAAGCGTCACGCCGCAAGGACATCCTTTTCACGTGCGGGCGCATCTCTCCAAAAACGGCGAAAATCGTTGGATCGTTTCTTATCATTCGATCGGCTTGTCGCTGACGCCCCATGTCCGAATCAGCAACACGCCGCTGACGTATAGGGCAACGAGCACCTGGGAAGATTTCTTGATCAACCAATTTAACGAAAAAGCAGACGGGCCGACCGCCGCGCGCATCGACGCGTTCGCGCTGAAAACGGTCGAATACCTCGAACAGGCTATCGACGGCCAGTTCCATGAAGTCGGCCTCGACATGGGCATCGACCCGGACGGCGGGATCTGGATCTTCGAAGCCGGTATAGGCAACACGGGGACTTCGTATTATCAGATGCAGGCCGCGCTGCCCGCGATCGCGTACGTCTTGTATCTGTTACGGCAAAGCCGGCAGGATCTGCATCTTTCCGTTTGAGCGCCGAAGACGCGGCCGTCCGCTTCCGTGGAATAAGCAGCAAAAAAAGCCGCTCCGGGGAGCGGCCTTTTCTTTTGCCTATACACGCGCATTTTCGATGCGGATCAGCGAATCGACGTCAAAAACCGTTCCAACGGCGCCGTATCGGTGATGCTATGGTTGCAAGCTTCATTATTCATGCAGACATACTGCCCGACCGACGAGAAGTTATCCGGCGAACTGCCTTTGAGCTTGACGTTGAAGAACCCCAGTTCCTGATGACGATTGCAGAACATGCAGAAGCCTTTTTTGTTCGTCGACGTAATCCGTCCTTCCACGCCGATCATCTGCCCTTCGTGCGGATACACGATGAACAATCGGTTGGTCGCGATATCGATCCATCTCAGATACGTCGTATGCGCGTAGTCGAGCCGCTCCAGATCGGGAAGCTTCAACTTTTTCGCTTTGGGGAACAGCTTCTGCGCCTGCTTCGCCGTCACTTCGGGGAACGGCAGCAGATACGGCTCCAGCGAATCCAGATAATCTTGGAGTTCGTGCGCCGCCTCGTATTTCGCCATCTGCTCGATCAACGCTTTCTGTTCGCCGTTCAATCCTTCGAAAGCTTGAAGCGCATTGTCGACGGCCGTCAGACGGACGGTATCCAGCACTTTGCGATCGGCGACGCTGCGCAGCGTCTTCAGCAGGAAATTGGCTTGTTTCTTGATGACGTTCAATTGATGGTTATGAATAAACGGTGTTTGCATAGCTTTCAGCCCCTTATTGATGTTGTTCATAGGTCGAACGATAAGATAAGGTGCAAAGCCTGCGGAGCACGAACGTTTATGTCGGAAAATCGGGGACGATGCGTTTCTTTCGCGTCGCCCTACACAAAGTCCGCCCCTTTTCAGGCTCTGCGTAAGGCCGTTCTAGCAAACGAGCAACCCGGTGCGTTCCACATTGCCACGGCAAGACCCCCAGTACGAATAAGATAGGTCAAGTATAGCAGGGGAGGCGCGAATGAAGCAATCGGCAAGGCGGCAGCAGGGCGGACTTTATCGAACAAATAAAATATAATCCACGCCGACCGGCTCGATTCCGCTCTCTCGCAGACACAGATTGATCTGTCCGCGATGGTACTGTCCGTGAAGCGCCACATGCGTCAGGATATCCCCCACCGACGTCTCGAACGGGCTGCCTTTGCTGTTGGAGTAGGCGACGATCCGCTGCGGATCGGAAGCGGGCGCGTCGGCCAGAAATTCCGCGTATCCTTCCGCGTTCCGCTGCAGAAGTTCCGCGCAGAATGCCAGATCCCGGTCCGCCCAGATCGGCAGTCCCGCGCTGTCCTTGCCTTGAAGCCGGGTCAACCAGACCCGTTCGGAATGAAGCGTGTGGGCGAACAGGCTTAACGCTTTGCCGCCCGCTTCCGCGTTTTGCAAAGCGCCCAAGATCGCCCGATTGGCCCAATCGAGATGCTCGAACATGTTACGGATCGTGTCCATCGTATGCCGCCTCCTTTTATATCTTCCTTTTTTCGCTCGACGCTTCAGCAAATCCTTTTACTGCATCCCGAATTTTTTTGAGGCTGCCGCTTGACTTCAACCATGGTTTAAGTTCTAAGATGAGGATGTCGACAGAAAACGTACGAACTCGGAGGCCTCCACCATGCATACGACAGATCGAACCATCGGCGAAGCGGCGGCGCATTTCGGACTGCCGGAATCCACGCTGCGCTATTACGAGAAAAAAGGACTGCTGCCCGGTCTGGGCCGGGACGAAGCCGGACGCCGGGTATTCTCGGAATTCCATATGACGCTGCTGCAAGTGATCCTGAACCTCAAACGCACCAATATGCCGCTCGGTTCGATCCGCCAGTACGTGGAATGGGTCGTCGAAGGCGAACAGACCACGCCGCTGCGTCTCGATATGATGCTTAAGCACAGACAGGCCGTATTGGACGAGATCGAAATCATGCATGAAGCGTTGGACGGTATCGATATCAAGATTGCCCGTTACGAAGACCGCGTGAGCGGTTGGCGCAAGAGTCGGACGGACGAAGAGAACGCCTCCGGCGAAGAAGCGGCGCATACATCCTATAGAAAAGAGGTTCACCCATGAAACTGACAGGAAACACGATCTTGATCACGGGCGGAGGCTCGGGGATCGGATTGGCTTTCGCGGAACGGTTCGCCAAGTCGGGCAATACGGTCATCATCTGCGGACGGCGCGAAGAAACGCTGCGGGAAGCGCAAGCCCGCGTGCCGGAACTGATTCCCCATGTCGTCGACGTCTCGCTCGAATCGGAGCGGATCGCCTTGTTCGAATGGGCGAAGACGCACTATCCGGACGTGAACGTGCTGGTCAACAACGCCGGCGTTCAGCAGTCTTTTAGCGTGCTGAATGCTTCGGCGCGCAGCAGTTGGGCCGAGATCAGCCGGGAGATCCCGACCAATCTGGACGCGCCGGTGCATCTTTCGCTGCTGTTCGCTCCTTATTTTGCGAAAAAAGAGTCTTCGGCGATCCTCAACGTGACGTCGGGTCTCGCATTCACGCCGCTTGCGGTCGCTCCGCTGTATTCGGCGACCAAAGCCGCGCTGCATTCTTTCACGATGAGTCTGCGTCATCAATTGTCCGACACGACGGTCGAAGTGATCGAGATCGCGCCGCCTGCGGTGAACACCGATCTCGGCGGCGCGGGCAAGCATACGAGCGGCGAGCCTTTGGATGCTTTTGCGGACGGGATCTTCGAAGGTCTGGCGGAAGGTCTCGAAGAAATCGGCTACGGTACTTCGGTCGCTCGGCTGCGGATGTCGCGGGACGAAGTGGATCTGTATACGGCGAAGATGTACGACGCGATGAAAGGGCAGTTGGAGTAAGCAAGGACGAGCTGGAGTCGGATGCGGCTTCTCCAAAAATAAAAAAACGGATTTCAAGGGCAGCCTTGAAATCCGTTTTTTTGCGCGGCATAAGACGGGCTCAATCAACCGCAAATTTTTTGCCGTCGAATATCTTCAGCCGCTGTTCATAGAGGTAGTCCTCCATCCGAATCGCGCGCGGGTAAGCGGAAGGATCGATCATCCGACTCAGCACGCTTTGCCCTTCTTGGTAAAGAAATTTCGTCGCGCAACCGTCGTACAGTTCCCGGAACAACCCTCGCACGATCGACAGACGTTCGTCTCCGTCGGAGATCTGCCCGCCGAACCGAACGGTATCGAGCTGGTCGTACGGTTCCCGATACGTATCGATCGCGAGGCATCCGTCTTCGCGGGCTCCGCGAAAAAGCAGCACGTCGCCCGTATTGATCGGCATGTCCAGATACCGATCATAGATCTCCGCGATCGGGAACTCGATTCCCAGCTGTTCGGCTAAGCGGCTCACCCGTTCGTCCGCTTCGTGATCGTCCTCGTCTTCGTCCGGGTAACAGATCAGCTCGCTAATAGACAGCGTGATCAGAAATTGATACGTCATGATTCCCCTTCTTCCTCCTGTCACCGGCGTTCGTCCGACGGCCACAGCTCCAACAGAACTTTCGCATTATCCCGCGTCTCGGCGTCGGGATGAAGCATCAGGTCGCGCAGCCACGCTTCCGTATCGCCGCCGTATTCCTCCAGAGCCTGCATGGCGTTGCGGTTCACGCCGGAATCGGAATCTTCCAGTCCCGCGCGAAAAACGCTTAGATGCCGGGCTTTGTCAGGGAGCTTACCCGCATAGTGCAGCGCAGTTGCGCGAATCCCGGCATCCGAATGAATAAACAGTGGACGAAGAACGTCGAAATCGATCCCTTCCGCTTTTTCCAAGATCATCAACAGCAAGAAAACGACATCGTGATCCTGTTCCTCGTGCAGCCGTTTGACGAAGACGGGAATCCGATTCCGCAGCGTCTCGACCGGAATATGGGTCCGGATCATCTGTGCCGCCGACTCCCGGTCTTGCGCTTCCGGTCCGCTGCTCAGTTCATCCAGCAAGTCCGCTTCCGCGAAAGAATAATCGGCTTCGGCCAAATAGTTCAGCGTCAGACGAGCCAGCGGCGAAAAAGGCTCCGTCTGCCGGTAAATGCCGCGCAGCCGCGCGATCGTGTCCGGCTGCAGCGACGGAAGCTTGGACAAGCCCCGAATCGCTTCCAGCTTCGTAGGCTCGTCGTCGGCCGCGTCGAACAACGCCAGCAGCTCGGCTTCTCCGCCGGGACGCAGATTGCCGAAGCTGTCGACTTTATAGCCTGCGATCAGCTCGTCCAGCCAACGTTCGTACCAATCCAAGAAGTTCGGTTCGTAAGTAAAAAAAGGCTTCTGAAAATCGCGGTCGATATAAGCGATCCTGCCGCGGTACGGTCCGTTCAGTACCAATACCGTATCATAGCTGCAGCCCTGCGTTCCGATACACAGCGTTCCTTGAAACATCCGCTGCCCGTCCGCATCGTAAGCCTCGTCGCCGGCTTCTTCCGCCTGCTCTTCGCACCAAGCTTCCAACTGCCGCCATTCGTCGTCGGTGAAATCCGGCCGCAGCCGGCAGGGTTCTGCCAACCGGGCCGACTCTTTTTCCATTCGTTCAAGCCGGTAGATGCCGTACTGAGGACCTGCTCCTCCGTCGCCGACGGCAGTCAGGAAATCCGTCAATTCTTCCGGCAGCTCGATGCCGTGCTTGCGCTCGAACGCTTCGATCGCCTCGGCCGCAAGCGGCTCGTTCAGCTTATATTGATGGCTGCTTGCGCCGAACACTTTGCGTAGACTGCCTTCGTGTGCCGCAAGCGGCAATTTTGCGATAATTCGCTCCGTTTGGGAAGAAACAGCCGACTTCGGCACTTCTTCATGCGTTCGCCCCGGTTCTTCAGAACCGGCAGTTTTTTTTATTTTTCCGAAATTCAACAAAAATCCTCTCCTATCCAAACATTTCCTTCCCGGACCGTTACTCCGCCACGCTCAACACGATTTTCCCGATATTCCGATTCTCTTCCATATGCGTCTGGGCCGACATCGCTTCCTCCAACGGGAAAACCGTATCGACGATCGGCTTGATCTCGCCCGCCGCCATGTGCGGCATCACTTCCCGGACGAAGTCGGCGGTAAGCCGCGCTTTGTAGTCGTCGCTTCGCGGCGTGAGCAGCGTGCCGGTCAGCTGCACGCATTTGGACATAAGCGCGAACAGATTCACCTGCTCGACCTGAATGCCGCCCAAAATGCCGATCAGCACCCAGCGTCCTTCTTTTTTCACGCTCTCCAGGTTCTTGTCCCAATAATCCGCGCCGACGAAATCCAGAATCAGATCGACGCCCTGTCCGTCCGTGGCCGCAAGCACTTCTTTTTCGAAAGACTGCTCTTTGTAATTGATCAGCACGTCCGCGCCCAGATTTTCGCAGAAATCGAGCTTCTCCCGCGATCCGGCCGTCACGATCACTTTCGCCCTGCTGAGCGTCTTGGCAAGCTGAATCGCCGCCGTGCCTACGCCGCTCGCGCCGGCATGGATCAGCACGGACTCGCCGGGCTGGAGCCGTCCGATCCAATACAGCGTCTGATAAGCGGTCAGGAATACTTCGGGCACTGCCGCGGCCTGCTCGAACGTATAGCCCGCCGGAATCTTCATCGCGCGGTCCGCCGGCATGACGGCGTATTCCGCGTATCCGCCGCCGTTGACCAAGCCCATGACGCGGTCGCCGGGAGCAAAGCCGCTTCCTTCTTCCGCCTGCTCGACGATCCCCGCGATCTCTACGCCCAAGATCGGATTGACCGCATAGCCGGATCGGCCTTCTCGGGTCACGATATCCGTCCGATTGACGGCCGCGGCGCGAACGCGTACCCGCAGTTCGCCTGCGGCCGGCTCCGGCGCGGGAAGATCCGTCAATTTCAATGCGTTTGCGCCGTTCTGCCGTTCGACGATGATGGCTTTCATATTCATAGTTGTATGCACTCCTTTGTCGATGTTCGGACGACTTAGTCCGGATGATGCCCAGCGCGATCGGCTTGATCAGGTTCGGGCCGGGCGAATATAAGTATCCAGAAACGCATTGCTGAATTTTCCGTCAGGGTCATACTTGTCGATCAACTTCCGAAACTCCGGCAGCTTGTCGAATTGCTGCTGCAGAACGTCGGCCGGTACCGTAAACAGCTTGCCCCAATGCGGACGCGCGCCGAATGGCGCCAGCGCCGCTTCCAGCAGCGGGAGCACGCGCTCGACCGCCTGCCAGTCGTCTCGCCACGTGAAGTGGAATGCGACCGAAGGCTGATCGCGAAAAGGGCTCAGCCATAAATCGTCCGCCGCGATCGTCCGCAACTCGCTGACGAACAGAATCGGCGCAAGATGCTCGCGCAATCCGTGAACGGCAAGCGCCGCTTCATAGACATGCTCCCGCGGCATCAAGTACTCGCTTTGCAGCTCTTTGCCGGCACTCGGCGTAAATTCCATCCGGAAATGCGCGAGCCGCTCATGCCACATCCCCGGCTTGCCGAGCTGCTCCGTGCAGTTTTCCGCATCCATGTCCGGAAGCGGATGCAGAGGGCTCGTCGCGGGCAGCGCTCCGTAATAGTCCGCATGTCCAGCATAGCTTGTGCCGTCTTCTTCCCGGCATTTGGTCCAGACCTGATGGAATCTCGGCTGCTGCCAATCCGTGAACAAACTGACGCTGTAAGCCCCCGAGAAGATGCCTTCGGCGTTTGCTTCAAGCTGCGAAAGCGGCAGATTCTCATAAACGAACTGTCTGACGGAATAAGCCGGTACGACTTTCAGCGTCAGCTTCGTCACGACGCCGAGCGCGCCGAGATTCACGACGACGCCGGCGAATTCCGCATCGCCGCGGCTGAACGTATGCAGCTCTCCGTTGGCGTCGACCAGTTCGATCCCTTCCACCGCCGCCGCCAAGCTTCCGTTTTCGCTGCCCGAACCGTGGGTCGCCGTAGCTGCGGCGCCGGCGACCGTGATATGAGGCAGCGAAGCCAGATTATGCAGCGCATAATCGGTCAGAGCAAGCTGCGCGCACAGTTCCCCGTACGCGATCCCTCCTTCGACCGTTACCGTGCCGCGTTCTTCGTTTAATTCCAACATGCGGTTCCGATGCCGCAGCGAAACGAAGATGCCGTCCGTATCCGTGATGGAATTAAACGTATGCCCGCTGCCCGAAACTTTGACTTTCCGGTGCTCTTTAACCAACTGCCGGAGATGCTCCACGTTTTCGGGATAGATCATGTCGGTCGCGCCGTACGTAAAGTTGCCTGCCCAGTTTTGATAACTCATTCGAAGTCCTCCCAAGTTTCAATTTATAGAGCGCTTCCTTCATGAATGAACAAATCTTCTGCCTGCTTAGCCCGTTCGAAGGCACGGCGCAAAAACTCTTCCGGCGACAGATTCAAGTAATCCCAATTCATCGGTTCGATCGCGGCGGCTCCCGAATAACCGGTTGCCGCGATATTCTTCATGATTTTCGGCCAATCCAGCGAACCGTCAAGCGGAAGCCCGTGCTGCCCCCAACTTCCGTTATCGTCGTGGAGATGGAGCGCTTTCAATCGGGAACCGTATCGGCCGAGCAGATCGGCATCCGGGAAATAATGATGTTTGTTCGTCTCCTGTCCGTTTCGAATTTGCCGCTGTGCGCCGCTCAAGCATTCCGCAGTTCGTTGATCGTTTTGATTACGTTCCCGCGGTTGTACAGAACGAATTTGTAGGTCTCTCCTTTGCGCGTCGCGATCTCCATGCCGTTCGGAATGATGCCCCACGTGCTTCTTTTGCCGACATGTTGGATCTCGCTGATCCGAATCTCGAGCGGTTCCCGTTGAAAATTCAGGCTGTGCGCTTTGAAAATGACCCGTTCGTTCGTGATATCGATCTTGCCGCCTACCCCTTCCATCCCTCTGAACAGATTCGCCAATATATTGCCTTTGACTAAATATTCGCCCGGATCGCGGTCTCTCATCTGGCTCGCTCCATTCTTCCGAAATTCGTTCCATCCTTTCGGTCACTCTTTTAGTTTATCATCTCGCGGAAAATACAGGAATCGATTCGAGCATGCGAAAAAGAGCCCGAGACGATTCTCCGCCTTGGACTCCGATAAACCAAGCCTTACGATCAGCCGGCCCGCCGCGTTCTCGAACGATCGGCTTCTTCCACCGTCCCGTACATGCGTCCGGCACGAATCTCTTTCTTAAGATGCGCCTCGAACACGAACGTACCGGCAGGAAGTACGGCCGCGACGAACGCGAGTAGCAGCTTCTTGACGCCCCATCTCAGTTCCATGAACGCGTGCAGCGCGGCCAGAATATAGAGCACGAACAACGCGCCGTGCGCGCCGCCCACGATCGTGACCGCTTGATCCACGTTCGCGGCATACTTGAGCGGCATCGCGACGAGAAGCAGCAGCAGGAACGAGATCCCTTCGAGCACCCCGATCACCATAAATCTTCCCAATACCGTCTTGAGCATGATAACCTCCTTACAGAATGAAGGCGTTTGCGTAAACCGAGGTAACCGTCACCCATGCGCTTACGCAAGCGTCCCGATGATGTCCATCTTCCCCATTGTAACGGATGTCGGAAGAGCTTCTCAACTTTAACGCGGCGCATATGTATGGTTAGATATAGAGGACGAACAGCGCCTGCACACCTTACACGAAACGGAGAGATTTCCGATGAAAATGATCCCGCCTCAGCCTTTTACCTACGAAGCCGGTCCGCGCGCCGTTCTGCTGCTGCACGGGTTCACCGGCAATCCGGCCGACGTGCGCAAACTGGGGCGCTACCTGCATGCCCGAGGGTATACCTGCCATGCGCCGCTGTATGCCGGACACGGCGGGAGCGCCGAAGAACTGCTCGAATTATCGCCTTACGGTTGGTGGCGGGACGCCGAAATCGGTTACCGGCTGCTGCGCGCCAAAGGCTATGAACGGATCGCCGTAGCGGGCGTCTCGCTGGGCGGCGTATTCGCGCTTCAGCTCGGCATGGAATACCCGGTCACCGGAATCGTCTCCATGTGCGCTCCGATCCGCGGCAAAAGCGCCGACGAATTGTTCGAACGTATCCGCATCTACGCGCGCCAATACAAAACGTTCGAAGGCAAATCGCCGGAAGCGGTGCAGAGCGAGACCGAAGCGCTGAACGATCTTCCTCGCCGGCAGCTCGACGTGCTTCAGCAGTTGATCGCCCGCACCGGCGAACGGCTGCAAGAGATCGAAGCGCCGACCGCCGTCATGCAGGGCGGATTGGATCATCCTCTGTACCTCGACAGCGCGGCCGCCATTTACGAACGAATCCCGAATCCGCATAAAAGTTACAAAGTCTATCCGGAATCCGGACATATCCTGACGCTCGGACCGGAACAGGAGCAGGTTTTTGCCGACGTGCATCATTTTCTGGAAGGGTTGGATTGGGCGGATCGCTAAACCCGATGGCCTACAGCTTCGCCGGAAGTCCTTCTTCGCACATCCGTAGGCAGTCGTCATACCCTTCCAACGCGTCGATCACGGAAGGATGCGGTTCATGGAAATTAAGGTCGTAATCGATCTCGTTCAGTTCTTCGCGCGGACGGTAAGCCAACTGTTCGGCATCGACGGCGAATTGCGCATCGACGCCCGGCTTGTTGCCGCGAGCGTCCAATCGGATCCATTTTCCCGCTTCCCGCAGATATACCGTGTTGAGCGCATGGAGACTATGCCCGCCTTCAATCGCGTCGTCCCACGCCAAACGCTGGTAAACGATCCCCGACGGAATACCCATTCCCCGCAGCAGCGCCGCCAGCAGATGCGCCTTGGCGTAGCAGATACCGTGTCCTTGACGCAGCACCTCGGAAGCCCGACGCGTCACTTCCGCGCTGCGAATATCCATCGAATGGCTGATCTCGTCGCGTACGAATTCGTAGGCCGCCCGTACCCGCTCGATTTCCGCCTTCTGATCGAAGCTTGCGATTCGTTCCTGAATATCGGCGTCATGAAAGTCCAGATACGCCGAATGCTGCAGATAGGCTTCCAGCGAATCGGCAGATTGTCTAAGCTGCATCGTCTTCATCCTTTCTTATCCGACCTGCTGCGCGATCGCCTCGATCACGATCGGCCAGTCGTCTTCGTGCGGTTCATGGCCGCTGCCCGCGAGCGTCAGCAGCTTCGCGTTCGGCAGCACCCGGGCCAGATGCTCGCCGTGCGCGTAAGGGATGATCGGGTCTTCGGTGCCGTGGATCACCAGCACCGGCACGCCGATCTCGGCGGTTCGCGCCATCTCCGACTCGCCGCCGGCGAGCAGCGCATGATTGGTCATGCTGACCGGATTATTCGCCCGATCGAAATCTCCCGCGGCGAACCGGGCTGTTTTGTACTCGTCAAACTCGTGTTTCGAACCGACCAGCACCCGCGAACGGTCGATCGTGAACCGAATAAAGGCTTCCCGGTCCGTCAGATCCATCTCGCCCATACCGGCAAAAAACGTCGCGACCTTCTCTTCCATCGGCGGCAGATGCGCGGCGAAGTTCGACGTCGCGAGCAGCGCCAGACTCAGCACTCGGCTCGGATGCCGCAAAGCGACGATCTGCGCCAACATCCCGCCCAGCGACATCCCCATCACATGCGCCTGCCCGATCCCGTAAGCATCCAGCACGCTCACCGCGTCTTCGGCCATATCTTCCAATCCGTAATCCGGCTGTCCCGGCTCGCAGGTCGTAGACCGCCCCGTGTCGCGGTTGTCGTAACGGATGACGAACAGCCCGTTTTCCGCCAAACGCCGACAAAAAGCTTCTTCCCACCAGATCATCGAAGACTGCGCGCCCATGATCAGCAGCAGCGCCGGATCGTCCGGATTGCCGAAACTTTCCGTGTGAAGAGTGATTGTACCTGTGTCTATGCGTTTTTCGCTCATGCATGTTCCTCCCAATCTTAGGATGATGGAACGCTCCCTGTCGCTTGCCGCAACTTCGCGATCAATTCGTCTAACCCGTCGATGACCGTATCCGCCTGCGCCAGCTCGTCTTCCTGCGCGAAGTCGAAGCGGCAGCCGATCGCAAGCAGTCCGTTATCTTGCGCCGCCCGAATATCCGACAACCGATCCCCGACGACCGCTCCGTCCGTAATTTCGTATTTGTTCACGATGATTCGGACCAGATCGGATTTGTTCAACGACTCGATCTGCTGGATGCTGAACACTTCCGTTACCCAACGATCCAGACCGTAATAGCCGACGATGGCGCTCAAGTAGTCGATCAAGCCGTTGCTGGCGATATAGATCGGATGGCCGTTTTGCGTAAGCGTTTCGAACACTTCTTCGACTTGCGGATACAGTGCGCCTTTGCCGGCCTTGATGTTCACGATCAGCCGCTCCAGAAAATAAGCGTCGACCTGCTCGCGCCATTCCGGCGAATGATCCGGCAGCAGCGTCTCCCAGACTTTCGGTAGCGGTACGCCCATGATCTCGCGGTACTTGCCGATCGGCGTCCCTGCGTCCCATTGTCCGAGCGATCGGAGATGAGCGAAAGCTTCTGCCAGCGAAATCTCCAGAATCTTATCCGTCTGAAAAAGCGTGCCGTCCATATCGAAAATAAGCGATTGCGTCATAGTCGTTCTCCTTCGGTATGTGCGAAATCGGGTCCTGCGCGCTTGTCCCGTCCCTGCTTCATTCGACATGAAGACGCTTCTCCCTGCCTGACATGCAAAAAGCGGGTTAGACCTTCGAATCATCAAGCCGCTTCGTTCGTTGTCACAAATCAGGCCGCCGAATAGTCTTCTGTATGAATAGCTAAAGGAGGTCTGATAGGATGAAAATTTTAGTAGCCGGAGCCAGCGGCGTGATCGGGAGAAGTCTGATTCCCCTGTTGGTCCAAGAAGGACATGAAGTGGTCGGACTGATCCGCAATCCGGAACAAGCGAAGAAATTGCAGGAAGCCGGAGCTTCGTCCGTGCAGGCCGACGTCTTCGATCGCGAAGCTCTGTTCCAAGCGCTTGCCGAAGCTTCGCCCGAGATCGTCATTCACCAATTGACGGCTTTGCAGACGATGGACACGGCCGCCAATGCGCGAATCCGCATCGAAGGCACGCGTAATCTGGTCGACGCTTCGCTCGCTGCGGGCGTTCGCCGCATGATCGCGCAGAGCATTACCATGACCTATGCGCCCGGCGAAGGACCGGCGACGGAAGAATGCCCGCTCGATTTCGAAGCGCCAGAACCGCAGTTGACCAGCGTACGCGGGGTTCATGCGCTGGAGACGGCGGTGGCAGAAATGTCCGAATCCGTCATTCTGCGCTATGCCGTGCTGTACGGCGAAGGTACTTGGTACGCGCCGAACGGATTGTTCGCGGAGCAGGCCCGACTCGGGGAGCTGCCTGCCGCGGAAGGCGTAACCTCCTTCGTGCATACGGAAGACGCGGCAGCGGCAGCCGTGCTGGCGCTGAACTGGACGCCGGGCATTTACAATATTGCGGACAGCGAGCCGGCAGCCGGTACGGAATGGGTACCGGTCTATGCCGAAGCGCTGCACGCCCCTGCTCCTCGAATCGTACCGGGAAGCGGGCGGGGCGAACGCGGAGCTTCGAACGCGAAGGCGCTTCGCGCAGGCTGGCAGCCGAGATTCGCTTCATGGCGCGAAGGATTTCCGGCCACGCTGCAAAGCGGCGAATAAACCGCAGCTTCTGCTTTCGAATCGACAATCCGACAAGTTCAAGCGGGCAAGCGGAGATCTCGGATCTCCGCCTTTTTTTTCGCGTCCGATCCGCATTCGATGAACCGATCTTCTTTTTTTATCATAAAAAAAACCAACTTTTGTTCGTTCGCAGGCGTCCATACTTATAAGCCTTTACAAATAAAAAGCGCCGAAAAATCGATTAAAGCTAAAAAAAGCACGCGTTTGACAAACGAATGGATGTTTTATAAAATGCAAAAAAAAAGAAAAGGAGGAAAGATCAGCAAAAAAAATAAGAGGAGGAATTATACGATGAAAAAACTGAATTCGGCTGTCGCGACGGTGGTTCTGGCAAGCGCAAGTCTGGTGGGCTTCTCCAGTAATGCCCACGCTAACGAGATTAACGGAGCAAACGCAAAGATCGGCGGGATGCAAGCTCAAGCAGGAGCAATCAAGGAACTCTCGCATACCAGCTCTACCGAGAACGGATCGACCAAAGTCGAAGCTTCTTATCAACTGAACGACCAAGGCGATACTTCGAATTTCGAGGTCTTGGATAATTCCGGCCAAAGAAACGTCAAGCAATTTATCAATGGAGAATTGGTGGCCGAAGCCACTTACGATAAGCAAAAAGGTACGGTGACCACGGTCGATGCCGAAGGACAAAAGACGGTCCAAAAAGCGGACGACTTGGTCAAAGTAAGCTCGGAGATTCCGGCCGAAGACGAGAAAGCGTTATCCGAAGGATTCGAGCAGTCCAATGCCGAGCAGGGCTTCAGCCCGAATTCGGCTCCGAATGCCGCGCCTTCGGCGATCGAAGGTAAAGCGGCGGCCGCCGCGTCTCCGGGATTCAATCTGGTCAAAAGCAAATACAATACGGCTTGGAATCAGTACGGTTATCTGTATCAAAAGCAAACCGTGCAGGATACCAAACACTATGAGCTGAACGTCAGCGCGGGCACACTCGTCGCGACCATAGCCGCAGTTGTGGATGTCATTCTGACCAAAGGCGGCTTGACGGTGCTGCTGCGGACGCTTCTGTATTCGGCGGCAGGCGTGGTGATCGACAAACCGATCCGCAGCTTCTCGGCGAAAAAGTATCTGACCGAAATCGAGGTCTATTCGCAAGGACTGTTGGGCCTGAAAAGCGAACAGTTTATCGTCACGGCTACAGTAGACAGCAAATACGGTCAGGTTCACGACGGAGGCGATACCCGAACGTACGACGAGATGTTGGACAACGGCGTATACAACGTGGTCCTGCAAAAATTGTAACGATGCGCAGGCCTACGAAGATCGATCGGGCCTCCTTATCGACTGCTTATCCTCTTCGTGACAGAAGGGAGCTGAAATCATGAATGATGGATCTGAACGCCAGCGTATCGTTCGGAACTTGATCGCCACCGCCGTTTATCTGGTCTTGATGCTGATCGGCGTCGTGTATTTGGCTTCCGTGTCCCGCTTTCCGTCGATGTTTGTCGTGATCGTCTTCTGGTTGATCGGCGCAGCGATGATGGCGACCTTATATAAGAAGCTGAAGAACACGAATGCAGGAAACGGCAGGTAAAAACGAATGCAGCATAAACACAGTCGCCTTCAAAAGGCGGCTGTGTTTTTTAAGTTCAAAGACGGTTAATCTTCTCGACCGTTCTCTTGATCTCATCGTGTAAAAACAGCCTCTTCTTCGATCAGTTCGATCGCTTTCTCGATATACTCATCCTTGCCCTGCACGATTCCTTCGACGGTAGGCTGTAGGTAAATATCAGGCTGGACGCCTACGCCTTGAATCGGACCTTTCTCGGGATCGAATACGCCGAATCCGCTGATACGAGTTTTGATATTTCCCGGCAAGCTGAATTCGACCACATCCCCGTTGGCTCCGGCGGTCGGCCTGCCTAATAAAACGACGTTTTTGCCGTTTCTGAGGGACATCGCCACGGTCTCGCCGTTGCTGATCGTATGTTCGTTGATCAAGAGAACCACCTTGCCTTGATACAGATCATGATCCGTATTTGCAGTTCTCCCCGAAACTTCGGGCTGCGTATAATCAAACTCGCCGGGAATCGCGCGGTTAGGCATCGAAAAAAGAGCAAATTCGGTCGGAGAAGAGACCAGATACTCTGCCAACACGTACGAAAGTTCCGTTTTCGGGTGGTTTCTCAGATCGACGATTAGACCTTTGGTGTTCCGATGTTCCTTCATGATGCGGTCGACTTCCGCGTCCTGCATTTTTCCCGCATTCATATAATAAATATCGCCGTTCTCCATAACCTGCGAAGGAGTGCTTATCTGAAATTCGGAAGCATAAGCAAAACCCGAAGCGCGGACAACAATCTCTTTGCCCCGGCGATTTACCGCAACGGAAGCGTTCCGCTGATCGATTCGAAGCAGAGAACGGAAAAATACGGGAGACGTGTCTTCTCGCGATTGCGAAATGTAAGTTCTCCGATTCTTTGCGATCTCTTGGATATCGACGCCGTCGATTTTTAATACGATGTCTCCGAGCTTAAGCCCGCAATCGCCAAACACTTGATCGATTACGATCCGACCGTCGATCTCGACGAAGCTGACGGGAAGCTGATACTTGCCGAAAGTGCTCGCGACATCTTTTCTTTTTTCTCCGACCAAATTGACATGAGAATCATGGACTCTTGCGGTCAGTTCGGCCAAAGTCTTGAAATACGAATCGTAATCGTCGCCGGCTATGATCTTAGGGATAAATTCCCGAAGCACTTGATCCCAATCTTCTCCGTTCTGATTCTTATAAGGGTAATAATATTCGATGATATTCCAATACCGGAACAAACCCAGCAGTCGATACCCCGTGTCGTCAAATTTCATTTGATAATACGGTCGTTCCCTCCCCATATCGAAATAACCCGAAGCATTTTTAAAACTGACATAAGCCCCTTCGCGTTCGGTAATATGAGCGGTCAGAAGCTTGGATAACTCAAGACTCAATTTGCCGCCGAGGTCCTGCCGATCTTTGACCCAACCGGTATTCGGACTCCGCTGCACCGAACTTGCGAGCACACGGTAAGGCGCTTGCAGCTCTTCGGGAACGATCTCCGTATCCAACGCTTTGACCCAGTCATACAGAATCGCGTTTACGTCCGCATGATCTTCCAGAATCTTATGCAGGGTGCGAAAAAACTCTTCGTCTCCGTTCGCTTCGCTCGAGATGAATTTAGGATGATGATACTTCATCAGCCCCCACACTTTGCCGAGCTTCGCAAGTTCGTCGATCTTTTGTTCAGACAAGGCTGAAAACTTCATCCCGCTTCCTTGTTCGAAATCGTACACCTTTTCCTGCTGCCGATTCTTCTCTTTAGCATGCTCGCTTTTTGGGAGAGCCGAATACATCAACAAAGCTAGCGCAGATAGCAGAAGGCATAAAAAGATAACTTTTTTCTTGCTCATCCCGGCCTCCTTCGGATACAAGCGAACGCTCTTGTTTCTATCCGTTAACGCTCGCTTCTCGACTATACGTCAAACTGCCGCAGATGATGATCCAGATGTTTGTAGACGCCTCTACCCCATTCTTCCGCAGACAGTCTGCCGAAAAAAGGATGCGGATTGCCCGTACATTTCTCCGGGCCGTTTTGTTGAAAAGCGGTAAGGCTTCGGATCAATTGTTCTTGCTCCTCTTCGAATACTCTTTCGTCCGCAATCCGAATGCCGGGAATCGTGGACATGTTCTGCGGGAGCGGTTTATCGTTGTAGAAAACGGGTTTGGCGAATCTCCCTACCGCGAGTCCGAGCCAACTTCTCGCATGAACGGTTTCTCCTGTCGCAACCTTCTGAAAAGCGCTGCAATGAGCCAACATTTGCGCGGCATTCATCTTGCCCCAACACGGCTGCAAATCCGGGCTTAATTGTCGGATTCGGGCGATGATGGATTCTGCATGATTGCGTTCGAAGATGTTATTCATTCGGGCAGCTCCTTTACGAAAAGACAGATTAGATGCGTCACTCAGGCAGATCCGGACCGCTCGCGTATAGATCGATATCGATATGAGCGTTCAACTTGGCCAATTTCATGAGGGTATCCGGTTCGAGGTGAATCCCCCACATTTGATCTTTGTATCCGTAATAGACGACTTGGATTTCCCGATGGATGTCTTGCGAATTTAATACCCGATCCAAGCTCAAGCCATCCAGCATATCGATCAGTTGAGCAATTTTTTGATCCGCGGTTCCGCTGTTGCTCCCGTTGATCTCGTATGTAAAGCCGCTGTCTTCATAAAACCGCTCGGCCCTTCGATTCGGTATCCGGGTTCCTTTTTGCCAAGTCTCCGTCGGCTGCCGATCGAGATCCTGAATAAGCTCCTCCAGATCGATGACGGAAGAACTAGCGGAGAAATAGACTCGGCTTCCGGCTTCCATCCCCATGAAGCGGACAGATACTTTGGGAGCCAAGTCCAAATAAATGACGAAATAATAGTCCTCGCCCACGATCGGGAAATAGACCTCCGCCGTTTGTTCGCGTTCGCAAATGTCGATCTGCTCGATCTGCGGGAGGCCTTCCTTGACCACTAACGTATTAACGGACAAATATTGTTTGGTCAATTCGAATCGCGGAACCGCGATTTCGTCGAGTACAGCTCTTCGGATCTCTTCGATGATCATAGGCGTCTCCCCTTAGTCCCAAATCGCAAACTCGCCATAGCCCAGATACTCGCGCACTTCAAGAACTCGGCTTCCCCGCAGCACAATCTCCATACCGTTCTCGGAGTCCCAGTCCGCGCCGCCGCTGACAATAGCGCCGAAGACGGGATCGTCTCGGTCATAAGGATTGCGATAGAGATGAACTTCCCCTACAGACATAAACTCCAAGATGCTTCTGCCTTGCGCTTCGGCCAATCTTGCCGGATAGTCTGCCGTATTAGCGGACAATTGAGCGTTTTTCCATTCGCAGGCTTGCTTGCATAGTTCATCGACGACCGGTTCCGGCAGTTGATTCAAGACATTATGAATATAGAGTTCGGCTTCTTCCAGACTCATATCTTCCGTCCGAAAACGATATTCCGCCTCATTTCCGAATAAAGCGAAAGGTCCGAATCCGGAAAGCGTCTCTTCGTCTGCGGCATCATCCGCACCGACGCGTTCCAAACGAAACTTTTCAGTCATTGCGGCCTCCTCTCCTCAATCAGAATGTCTTTTCCAATAGGAAAGACACTTCGCTTTGGATTTATCAAATACAAGTTTCGTCGAAAACCTTATTCCGTATGTGGACGTACATATTCACCGGTCTGAGGGTTGTACACAGCCAATCCGTACTCCCTCGCGAGTTTCACGATCAGCTCCTCGACGTATTCCGCTTTCGACCATACGCAGCTTAGGATCAGATGCCCCGGCGACCGGTCGAAAGCATTACTCCACGGACACACGTCCAGATCGTCGATATCTTCGTCCGCGACTTCATCGATCTCGGGATGCATGGACGTAACAGCCGAATAAAAGCGGTCTATCGCTTCATGCGGCCTAACAGCGTCGATTTCCCCTTCGCACAACTGTATGTACACTTCTCTTGCTTCTTCGTTCGTTAAGTTCTTGGCCGGGTACCAGACTGCCAGATCGAAGCTCATCGGGTTCACCTCTTGTGTTTTTTTGATCGAATATAAGCCGGATTTCTTGCAATCATTCAAACAGGTCTCGGAAACCGCCTCGACTCCACAGCCAAAGCGGAGTATGCAGATCGATCAAAGTCAACTCGCTTCCGGCCAAATGTTCGCTCCATACCGCATTAATGAGACTTTGCAAATTGTGACTTTCCAGATCTTTCTCCTCGATCAGACCTAATTTGCGGGAAGCTTGGATTACGTGAGTGTCGGGTGCGATTGATAAATATTCCTTGCCTGTTAACTCGGCATCCGTGTAGGTACTCATCACGTACAGCCAGTAGTTGCAGATCTTCGGTCCGCACAAATAAGGAAAATCCTTTTTATGTTCTTTTTGCATGTAATGAAGAAGGTTCGGAATATCCCAACGGCAGGCTATAAATAAATTCCGGATATCTCCTTCGAAATCCCTGTGCAGAGTTTGGCATAATGCCAACCATGTCGCTACATGTTTATTTGGCTGCAGGGCTACTTTATGCTTTAGCAATAACGATCTCAGCTTCTCTTCCTCAATCGAAACCACATAAGAAGGATCGAAAATGCTTGTCGTCTCCTGATCCAGATAAGCATGTTTGGCCGACTCCCATAAGGTGTAGGAATTTCTCTGATAATTGAGTGCCATAGGCAGCGTAAAATAAAGATAGTTTTGCGCGGAATGCTTAGGCAGCTCGGGATTGGCATCTTCGGGCATTATTTCGCCTCCGAGCAGACCTGACAGATACATATTGCGGAGCGTTTTAGCCTTATTTAAGATATCTGAATTTTCCACTTATTCATTCAACCTTTCAACATACGTTTATACTCAGTACCTCGACAGCCAAGATCGCTTCCTCTTTATACTTTTCAAGGTCTTTCCGTTCAAGCCACTCGGGTTCGTCTTTTCTCAATTGGTAGAATCGAATCACGACTTCTTCGCCTTCGAGCGTGGAACTTAGAATCAACATAAACGACCGTTCCGGATACTTCGCTTTCAAATGCTTTTCCCAATTCGCCATAAGGTCTAAACCCATTTCGAGATTCTCCATATGATAATGATTGATCGAAGCTTCCAGAGCTGTTCGGTCCGGATAAACCGTTTCTTCGATCGAATTCATCTCTTCCAACCCCGAACCGTCCATAAGGATGCAATCGTCCCACTCGTCAAAAATAGGATCAAACAAATCGCATTCCAAAGGTTCATCCATCGGAACAAGCTCATTTAATAAACGCTGCATCGCTTTATTCGTTTTCTTGACGACCGCGCGGCTCATCGGGCAGCCAGTTCGTCGATCGCTTGAACCGATTGATGCAGCGCTTTGATGCGTCTTTCCAGCAGCGTTTTTTGCGGGCTGCCCGCTTTAGATCGTTCATAGCTGCTCTCGACCGACGGGAGCAGACCGACTATGACTTTTCGGGCTTCTGTCAGATCTTCTTGCGTATGGGAAAGAGGGCTGTGATTCCAAACCTGTTCGAGCGCGGCTAGACCGACGTGGATAGCGTGAAGCCTTTTTTTGACGAGCGTGGTATTGGTACCGTTCTCCGTCATCTGAGCTAAAGCACTCTCCAATTTATGCAGCGTCGACTTCATGGATTGAATGGATTCGAGCTTGCTTTCGTTCGATAAATGTTCCATATTCCCCGTCCTTTCTTCGCTTGGGCTGGAGTCGATCAGAGGATCAGCTTGAACCAATCGATCGCTTTTAATTCTTCCACTGTCGGATAGACGGACAGGCCGTAGAAACGTTCGGAAGCCTTATGCCGAGTCAAATCTTCAGGAGAATCGACTTGAATCGAGCATTCGTCGCACTCCAAGTAGAATCGGTTTGTCGCGAGTTCTTTCCAAATTTCAAAATACCCCTGACACCCCTCATGCCAAGCGACTTTGTAGGGGTAATTCGGATACGCCGCCGCCCAGATCCGGTTAGCCAAACGCACCCGATCGCCGAACTTCATAACGCAACGATGCTCCAGCAAGATGTCTTCGATACTAGCGGCCAAGGAGTAGGAGCCGTCGAACAAACCGATCCGTTTCAGAAGCTCAGCATCATCAGGATTCCATAGGGAATTCGATAAAGGAAGTGGAATGTCGCTGTATGTATAAATTAAACGTTTTAAAACTTCCTTAGTTCGGCTCTCTATCAATGTTTATCCATCCTTATCGAGATCTTCATAATCGACGCTTCTCAACGTTCTTTCATTTTCTCCATTCGAATCTCGCGCAGCAATAAAAATAAAGGCAATCCCAACGAGACGCCCACGGTTAACGTTCCGACGATCGGGAGCCACTGGTATTTTACGCCGACTCGCCTGCCTTCATAGAGAATAAATCCGATCAGAACAACTACAGAAGCAAGGATATCCAGCCAAGCAAAAGAACTGATTCGATTCGCTGCCGCTTCGCTCAAGAGTAGGCTTAGATTAAATCCGTTCTCGCCCAGCCAAGGGACGAACTGCATGTAAGGAATAACAAGCCCCAGAATCGATAACACGCCGTAGAAATATTTCAATTTTCTCACCTCGACCGTTATGGTTTTATACACGTACTTTCCGTCTGTTCATTCGTTTGTAGGTGTATCTTTTTTTCTCCATTCCTCTTCTAAAATACTCATCTCGATCAGATTCCAATAGTTGTCTTTGTACTTTCTCGCATCTCTAAGCAATCCTTCTCTCACAAAACCCGCACTCTCATAACACTGTATAGCCGAGATATTGAAATCGAATACACCTAAGCTAATTCGATGTAATTCAAATTCGTTAAATCCGATATGCAGTACACGATCAATGAGCTGTTTTCCGTACCCTTTGCCTCTATGATTCGGGCTCAGCAGGACTTTGCCGATTCTTCCTGATCGATTAGATCGGTCTACGTTCCCAAGAGACACATGGCCTACAAGTTCGTTCGTATGCTGCTCGACTGCTTTGTAGATAAATTTATTAGAGGTTCTTCTATCATTCGCATCTTGTACATAACGAGTCAATTGATCGATCATTAGCGGATATTTAAAATCAGGCCCGGACCATTGAAGCAAAAACTCTTCGTCTCCGCTCCATTCAATAAGCGAAGCAAAGTCGGCAGGTTCGAAATATTCAAGAGTGATCATGTTTATCTGTCCTCTCATTCATCTTTCCGTACCTTCGCTACTCCAGAATCAATGTCAGATTTTCATGTTTTCTTATCATCTCGGTTAGCTGGTCAAAGATCGTGGGGCGAGTTCTACTCTCAGCCATGCGAATTTCTTGTACAAAAATTATTCTTTCACCCTATATTTAATGGCTTTCGCACCTATCAAGCACTGAGTATCTTCTGCTCGATCTTTAGGCTTAAAACTAAAAATATGATAACCATGCTCTACTCTAAAATACGCATTGATTCTTCGGGCTTCTTCATTCTCTATAATCCTTAATGCCGTTTGCTTCGTATCGGTATGCCAGTCAAAAGGTAACGAAGTAAAGTAAATTTCACTTTAACGCATGTCGAGTATCCGGCGAATGCCGGATCAAAGGCGTATGCCTACAGCTCGAATATGATGTTATGTGTTGCTCCCCTCTTCTTCGATTTCACAACCTAACTTCTTTAATTCATTTTGGATCGTCAAATATCTTTCCGATCCTAAAAGCAACTCGTTGTAAAAATACATGTAGTTCCCTGGATATTCTGTTTGTTCTCTTTGATGATCTTTTAAAAGTAGTTCGACATGTTCTTTGTAGAATTTTATGATTTCCTCTGTCTTTCGATCTGACCTCTTTGTATTTAAATACACTTTCAATTCAATTAGTTTTTCTTTCGTATACTTCCAAACCTCGCGAACATCTGGTTCTCGTAGTGAAGGGTAAGCTTCTGATCGGGTTTCCCAATGGTTGGTAAAGATCTCTTTCCGATCCTTCATGATCTCAAATATAGGCTTCACGATTTGTAGTTCTTGCTTTAGTCGATAGATTTTAAAGAAAGAAAAAGGGTTGGAAAGAATGGGGATTCACCTCGATGTTAAAAGGTTTTTATCGTTTTGGGGAGTACACATAACATTCTTGTATTCACGCCCCGACGTATGTCGAGCATCCGGCGGCTGCCGGATCAAGGACGAATGCCCGCTGCACGAATATGATGTTAGCTGAAGTTAATATCCTCTATAAAACACCTTCAGATTCTAATGACTTTCTTCATTTTCTTCTTTATAAAAACATTCTCCATTCTTACACCCGTATGTAATTTTTGAGCCGAAGTCTTCGTAATAGATGACTTCATTAAAATCAGAAGGTGGTGTTTCTCTAATTTTCTCTAGTAAAGCTTTTGCGGACTCTATTGCATTTGGTTGATTTTCCTTTCGATCGTAACCAATTGCAGGCCCTGAAGGGCCATCATAAACCATAAAATGCCACTTGCTTGTATCATGGCTTACTTCAATTACATAATGGTATGCACCTTCAGCATTATCTGATTGATATAACGGTTCACCAAATAAAGTAAGAAGCGATCCTCTAAACTTTGCGCTTTCTTCACCTGCATAAATACCGGTATCAAGAAATTTTGAAAATCCTAGTGTTAGATCTTCTTCGGAAATAGCCTTGTAGGTATACATTTTATCTTCTTCCTCCTTTGAAGGATTGTTATTTATTTGATTATCTTGTTCGGAATTCTTATGCATATTATCCGAACAGCCCTTGATCCGTATAGCCTTTGCAACTTGTCACTTCCCCATCCAAGGGAAGGTACTAAATCATGCTTCTTAAGCGTTTGATAAAGTGACCTATCATCAATAATCAAATCAGCAAACTTTGTGTTTTTATTTTCTTCTTTATTGGGATCCAGATCAGCAAAGCGGCTTGCAAGTTTTGTTTGTAAATGACTTATTTTTTTCATTATTTCTCCTTATGCCTTGTAGGGATTTCATACAACGTTCCGCATTTACGACGTCCCGCCACCTTAAGGCTGCGTAGCAGCCAGCCGCGATGCGGCTAGGTGGTGCGGATGCTGCTTTGAATCGCTACTTAATTACTTGTGTTTCCCAACCCTCATACCTTGCATTAAATTCATTTACTAAATCGACCAACAGATCTGTAAGATCATTTATTGATTGTGGGTCTACTCTATCTGCTCGATAAATCCGAAGTGTAATTGCGTCTGTAGACTGATGTTCTTGTTCAATCTTGAAATCCAGTGATTCTACTTTTTTGATGAAACCTAGTTTGTCCATATCACTTCTAAATTCTATCCAGTGATCTACACGTCTTGATTCTTCTAAAGAATCACCAGAAGTACGAAGAGACTCTAATACCTTCCGATTTCCCATATGTTGAATTTCATACTCGTTTGGATATAAGAAGTTAAAATAAAATCCCCAAGGCTCTTCTTCATTAATAGAAAATGTTTCAATATCATATCCATGTTCTAAAAATATCGGACCTGCCAGCGAAGACAAATCATAATCTTGGCTAAAATAAAAAAATAAATCTCTTATTCCGTTAGTTGTTACTCGTCCAACATGATATCCGGTACCATTGATTTCATTAATTATTCTGTCTTCTAAATCATTTATTATTTCTGCCTCTCGATCTATAGGAATACCGCTCTTATTTGGATTTTTAATTTTAAATCTCAAAGCCATGGGAAAAGAAAACTGCCTTTGATCTACTTCTTTCCAAATACCCATATCTAAAACGATGGATGCAAAATGCTCTTCTATTGTAGAAAAATAAATATCCCAATGATTTGACATTTTTGACTCTCCTTTAAGGAAATTTCGTCTAACGTTCCTGTATTCACGACTCGACGTATGTCGAGTATCCGGCGACTGCCGGATCAAGGGCTTATGCCCGCAGCTTGAATATTATGTTATCCGATGCTACTTTTCCTTAAATGGACTATTAATTATCCATCTGTCTTTTCAATAAATTCAAAAGTCCATTAATTATTATTTTTCTCATCTGTTCATAAGTGATTGATACATAGTAAGTTCTTTCTTCTTCTACATCTTTACCATGTTCTTTCATAACTAAAGAGTTCAAAACTCTCTCTTCGTTAGCTGAACTAAAATGGAAATTCGAATAAATGCCTTCATGTACAAAATCATGTCTAATGTTATAAAAGATCGTAGCTATGATACTTAGACTTATTTCCGATGAATTTTCTTCGCGCATATCTATGATTGCTCTTTCGATATGCCTTAATAGAAACTCCTTATCTATCTCATTAATGTATTCTTCAAAAAAATCTCTAATAATCTTAATTTTATACCTTTCCTTTTCACCTTGATTAGCTATGTTACTCACTGCTTCAATGCTCACTATCCAATAAAAGATCGCCAGTCCATGTCTACCTGGCTTCAATGATATAAGTTCGTCTCCCAACGATATTAGTCTGGCAATATTATTTATGATTCTTCTTGGTCTAACATCTTGTTCACTCATTTCATAACAAGTCTTTAATAGATCTATACCTCTATTTTCATCCTCAAAAAAATCACCGAAAAATTTTATATATTCCTTGTTGATTGCTGATACTTCTATAGTACTTTCATCTAGGTTTCTTTTTATTATCTCCAAAGCAAGTCACCTCAACATTGGATTTAAGTAGTTTCGGATAACGTTCCTGTATTCACGACTCGAAGCATGTCGGGGGTCCGGCGTATGCCGGACTCAGGACGGATGTCCGCAACGTGAATATTATGTTAGACGAAGTCTTCCTCACGAGAGACATTCACTAATGTCCAAGAGTTTTTAGAAAAGATATTATCAATGGCTACTATATTCATTAGATTATATATATTCATTGGGGTAGAATATAATTTTAAAAACTTATCTACAGTAACTGGTAAGAACCTTTTGATTGAGGAATTCCAATACTCCATATTTCTTTCTTTAAGCTCTTGCATTATATTCAGTCTTACTTCACGAATAAATCTATATGGATCTCCTCTCCACTCTTCTGGAAGATGGTGCATTATTTCGTTCAACCCAGCAAGAATCCAAATTAGAGCTTGTTGTTCTTTATTCTCTTTATTATCCCACAGTATTTCAGCAGTTCGTTTAAAGCCTTTTATGGTATTCCACTTCGCACCACTAATCCCTCTATCATTTAAATTTTGTATTCTTAACTCTACTTCATTGCTTGGCCACCAATCTATTATGCCAGTTCCTACATCGAGTTTAGGATTCAATTGAGCTTTTATTTGAATCTGTTTAAAAGCTAAGTTTTCGAAGGATTCATAGCATTCCTCTTGAACGAAGTATCTCCAAGACGAGTAAATACTTTTCCATGAGAGATTATTAGAATTCATTTTTGTTTACCCTCTTTATAAAATAGTTTAGTCAGTGGATGATTTCGTATAACGTCTTATTCACGAACTTCGTCCATTCCCGTTACTCCGGGGATTTACGAACTAGCCCGCTCAATATTCTTCTTCACACTCGTTCAACCGATCCAAAGGGCTCTGAATCTTGCCAATATCTCTCCGGCTAACGTGAGTATATCGCTCGGTCGTTCGTACGCTCTGATGGCCTAATAACTCCTGAATATAGCGAAGATCAATCCCATTCTCCAGCAAATGCGTAGCAAACGAATGCCGGAGCGAGTGGATGCTGACTTCTTTGCGAATATTGGCTTGTAGCAGCGCTTTTTCGAACACTTTTTGCGCGGAACGCTCGGTCAAGTGTCGGTCGGCTCGTTGTCCGGGGAACAGCCAATTCTGCGGGTTCTCTTGCTCCATGTATCGATCCAATACCTGCACCGCCGCCTCCGATAACAGTGTCTGCCGATCTTTCCTCCCTTTACCCTGCCGAACCTTCACCACTTTTCGTTCTCGATCGCAATCTTCAAGCTTCAGACGAACGACCTCGCTTACCCGCAGCCCCGAAGTATAGGTGAGATATAAAAGGGTTTGGTGCTTTAAGTTTTTTACGCCTTTGAGCAAACGCACAACCTCGGCAAGAGACAAGACGTTAGGGAGCTTGTTCTCCTTTTTGGGTCGAATATAGTTGTTAGAGTTGGGCTCCTTCAGCACATGACGGAAATAGAATTTCAGCGCGCTAATGGCTTGATTGACGTGGGCGTGAGAATAACCTTTCTCCAGCATAGCCAACGCATACTTTTTCACCTGTTCGCTGCTCGGTGTCAGGTTTGGCATCTCCGCATTCTCGAAAAAGCGCTGCGTCTGCGATTTATAGGCTTTGATGGTCTTGGTGCTGTATCCTCTTGCTCGGAGCGAATCTTTCAACTCCTGCATACGTTCAGGATTCCAAACTGAAGATTTCATAGTAAGGGATGGTCCAGATCTTGTTTTCTTGCACCCATTTTCGCCCGGGCACGGCATGAACGTCTTTTAAGCTACCCGAATCGAAACTTGTTATTTTTACTCCGAGAGTCCGTTCATCTCTATAAATTAAATCGATATTCATCCTCGCTTGCCTCCTCAGTTTATCATCGCATTCAATTTTTGGAAATCTGGTTTTCGCATAAAAAAGGCCCTGAAGATGGAAGTCCATCTCAAGGCCCGATTCTTTCGGCACTTGCTGTATGACGTTAAGTTTATAGTAAAACGATCTGAAATTTCTGTCTACTCGACAGTGACGCGAAGCACAAATTCGATCGCACGCCGCCTACTCTGTTTGCCGACCATACAGGCTTCTTTTTTATACATGCAGGCGGACAAAATGGGAGGGAGACCCGCTGCCGGCATCGGTTCTGCTGCTAAAACTCCACCTTCATCTCAATCCCCGCCGCGTCGTTCACATAACGGATCAACAACGTCGAACTAAACGCGTCCCATTCCCAATCCGCGTCTTGCCATGTTCGACTCGGGTCGTTCTTTTCGGATCGCAGCACGCTGACCCGTTTCGGCGAGGCGTTCAGCAGGAAACGCGCCGCGCCGACCACGTTCGACGGGCCTTCGGCGGTGCAGACGAAACCGGCTTCGTCGGTTCGAATCTCGTCGATCCGCGAAGCGGCGGCAATCAGCCGAACGGCGGGAAGGCCGAGCCTTCCGCTCGCTTTAGCCGAGTCGTCAGCATTCGCCCGATCCAGATCGTAGAGCAGCATTTGCTCGCCTTCGCGGAGCGTCGCCTGCTTCAAGATCGGCAGATCGGCGTCCAGCAGATCGACGAACTTGCCGCTGAACGCGAATTCCTTTCCGCCTGCCGCCGCTTCGATCGCTGCCGTCTCCGCGTGCTGCTCTTCGCCGCTTCCGGCTTCGGATTCGTCCATCGCCGCCGCGATCAGGTAAGGCCCTCTCCGCAGCGCAAGCCTGCTGCTCCGATTCCATTCCGGCCCGCCGGCCGCCGCGATCGCGGCCCGCACGATCGCCCTCAAGCGCTCCGCAGCCTGCGGCCGCTGCGCGCATTCGGCCGGATGCACATCCAGATAGGCCGCGAAGCCTCGGCCGACCGGATGAACCCCCGGCTCGGGCGAGGCGCCTAGCCCAAGCTCCGCAAACAAATGCTCCGCCGGCGAAGCCCAGCTCCGCTTCCCGAGCGGAACCCAGCGGCTCTCGCCGCTGCCGGCCCCGCCTTCCGCTTCGCCTTCTTGCCCGCCGCGACCCGCATCATCCTCTCGGGCCGCTTCGCTGCCGCCTCCGCCCTCTCCCCCGTTCCACCATTCCCGAACCCCGTGAAATTCGTCGCTCCCGTCCCCCACATACACCAACGCCCCGCCCTGCCGAACCCACTGGGCCAGAGCCTGATGCAATCCCGGCGATTCGGGTTTCATGAACTCGTAGCTGAGAACCAGCACCCGATAATCATCGAGATAGCCGGGGAAACGCCCCGCGTTATCGAGCTGCACCGGCCGCACGATCGCGCCGTGCTTCAGCAGCGGCAGCGCCAGTCCGTAGAACGCCGACCAATCCAGAATCGTCTGCTGTTCCTCGCTCAGTTCCGCCGCGACTTCGGTTCCGTCGTATTTCAACGCCGACGCTTCTTCGCTCCAATGCGGATACTGCCGCTGGTACATCGCCGAATCCGCCAGCAGCAGCCCGATCTCCGGTCCGTTTTCCGCCCATTGTACATCCAATCCGTCCATTCGGCCGAGCGCGTTAGCAATGACCTGAAGTTCCGTCGCGTACCGCGCCGGAATCCGTTCGCGTCCGCTGCCGTCGGATTTCGGGTATTCGCCCGTGTAGATCCGCCGCGGCCACGGGCAGATCTCGTACCGGCTCACGCCCGGATGCAGCAGCGACGCGACCAGCGTGCGGATATAATTGCGGCGGTAATCGCGCCAAGTGTGCTTGGGATCGTCCGCGATCGGATCGTGGAGAAACCACATCCGGCGATCCGTCCCGCGCACCAATTCCTGCATGATGCCGTATTCCAGAAAGGCCGTCTCGAACGTTCGCTCTTTGCGCACGCCGTTATACACGTTCGGCGTCTGCGCCGTACCGGTCCATACCTGCGCGATATATCCGTCGATGCCCGGCAGGTCGAGCAGCTTCGATTCCGGACTGACGATCCGCCACTGCGCATAATTGATCAGGCTGTGCGTCGGCACATAGAAGCGGATACGCCGTCCGTAGCGGACCCTCGCGTATTCTTTGAGCGCGCCGCAGATCCGGTCGAGCGTGCGGGCGTAGAGATACGCTTTGAGTTTCGACGCCCGGTACTGCGCGTCGGCCGACGTATGCGGCGCCTGCCACGGCTCGCGGTAATAGACCTCCCATTCCCGGCGAAAAGCTTCCGAATAGCCGCCTGCCGCCCAGAACTCCGGTTCTTCCAGATGGATCGCTTCGACGCCCGCGTCCACGGCCGGGCGAACCCGTTCCGTCAGAAAATCCGCGTAAGCGATCGTCGGCACCATATACGGAATATCCGCCGACGTTCCGTGCACGATGCGCGCTCCCTGCCGATCGGTCTGCGCTTCGTCCCAATGCTCGCGGCCGTCGATTTTCCCGTTCAGATAATCTTGATACCCGCCCCACGATACGCCGGTCATCAGATGAACGACGTACCCTTTGCGTTTCCACGCGGAGATTCGTTCGTCCAGATCGCCGTGCAGACCGTAGACCATCACGAAGTCCGCGCGAAGATCGTAAGCCGGATCGTAAGGTCCGCCTTCTTGAAACCCGGTCCGTTCCCGCTCCGCTTCCCGTCGTCCGGCCTTGGTCATACGCTTGCTCCCGATCCGAACTTCACCCGCAGCGTCTTGATCTCGAACGGCCGGAAATCCAGCCGGGCGCGGCAGGCGCTTTCCACGGACAGCGATTCCGCCTCCTCCGCACCGCTCACCAGCGGCCGTTCCATCAGGTCCGTCTCCGCGATTTCTTCGCAATCCTGCCCGAACGTAACGACCGTTTGCGCGTCCGCGCCGGCCGTCTCGTATAGGCGAATGATCAGATGCTCGGAACCTTCGGCTTTTTTGACCGCTTCGATCATGACGCGAGGATGATCGGCAGCGATCAGCGAATAGGCCGCCGAATCGTGCCGGCTATCGGACGGCTTCCCGCTTCCGGCCGAAGCCGCTGCGCGTCCGCCGCCGTTCGACCACGCGGCGGCTTCCGGTCCCGGACGTTCGGCCGTCCCGACGCGGCTTGCCGAACTGCCTTTTGCCGTATGGACGCCGGATGCCGTGACCTCGCTCCGGCGCGCTTCCGCCGCTTCGCTGACGACCAGCGGCGTATTCAATTCGTAGCCTCTGCGATACACCTCGGCCTGCACGAAGTCTCCTTCGTGCGGATACAGCGCATAGACGAATTCGTGTTCCGCGCGGTCCGCGACCGGATCGGGATAGCCGGGACTGCGCAGCAGATTGATGTCCAGCGTATGCCCTTCGGCGCTGTATCCGTATTTGCTGTCGCTGAGCAGCGCCACCCCGCGATCGGGCTGCGACAGATCGATATATTGATGCGCGCAGATTTCGTCCCGGGCGAATTCGATCCGATTATTGCGGGTCGTCGGACGCTTGAGATAACCGAACTGAATCTCGCAGTTGACTTGATCCGTACGCACCTGCACCGGGAACGCAGCGCGCAGCATCTTCTCCGACTCCCGCCAATCGACGAACGTCTCGAACCGCAGCGTATCCGCGTCCGCTTCCAACACGATCTTCTGCACCAGCACGGAATCGCCGAAAAGATACCGTTGTTCCAGCACCGCGCAGACGCCTTCGATTCGCGGCAGGCTTTGCTTCAGCTCCATCCGGCCCGCGACCGTATCCCGGTAATCGCGCGGGAAATCCCAAGCGTCGCCGTGATCGTGATAGACGGTCAGCACGTTCGCTTCTTCTCCGGGCGCGATCGTTTCGCGGCCGCCGGGTTCGGATTCGGTTTTGCGCAGCAGCGACACGATGCCTCCGCTTTCGCCGAGCGTCACGCGCAGATGCCGATTCTCCAGCACGCGTTCTTCTGCGCGCAATTGCGACTCCGCCGAGCGCGAACGACGTTCGTCCCAACGTTCGGCGGCCGCCAACAAGGCGTACCCCATCGGAGGCACCGTTACGCCATAGCGCTGTCCGCCGCGTTCGATCGTCAATTCCCGCGCCCACGGCAGCGAGTTGAACGCCAGTTCTTCGCCGTCTTCCGCTCCGATCAGCCGCGCGACCTGCCGCTGCGCGGCCTGCGTCAATGCTTTCGTCTCGGCCAAGAGCTTCGCGTAACGTTCCAACGATTCGTCGAACACGCGCGTAATGGACGAGCCGGGCAGAATATCGTGGAACTGATACAGCAGCGTTTCTTTCCAGATCCGTTCCAACGCTTCGGCCGGGTAATCGTCTGCCGAACCGCCGGCGGCCAGCGCCAGCGAAGCGGCGAATTCCAGCTCGCGCAGCGCTTTTTCCATCTGGCGATTATAGCGTTTGTTCCGGGCTTGCGACGTCAGCGTTCCCTGATGTTTCTCCAGATACAATTCGCCGCGATACGTTTGAAGCCGATCCTGCTCCTGCTTCAACTTATGGAAAAAGTCCAGCGACGGCTCCATCTTCACCGGCGGAAGTCCCAGCAGATTTTGCTCGCGCGCCAGCCGTTCCAGATGTTCTTCGCCCGGACCGCCGCCGCCGTCTCCGATTCCGAACAGCATCAGCGCGTGCTCCGAGACGTTCCGGTCCAGATACGACGCTTCGATCTTCGCGAGCGAACGCGGCGCGGCCGGGCTGTTATACGTATCTTCCGGAGGCAGATGGGTCAGCACCGAACTGCCGTCGATTCCTTCCCAACGAAAACTATGATGCGGATGCGTATTGTACACGCTCCACGACAGCTTCTGGGTCATCATGTAATCGACGCCGGATTTGCGCAGCAATTGCGGCAGGCTTCCGCTGTAGCCGAACACGTCGGGCAGCCAGAGCACTTTCATCTCTTGACCGAACTCTTCCGCGAAAAAGCGTTTGCCGTACAAAATCTGCCGCACCAATGCTTCGCCGCCCGAGATATTCGTATCCGGTTCGACCCACATCGCGCCTTGCAGCTCCCAGCGGCCTTCTTGAACCCGTTCGCGGATCTGCTCATACAATTTGGGATAATATTCTTTTATCCATTGATAGAGCTGAGGTTGGCTCGCGCCGAACACGTAATCCGGGTACTTCTCCATATTGCGCAGCACGGTAGAGAACGTCCGGGCTCCTTTGCGAACGGTCTCGCGGATCGGCCACAGCCAAGCGAGATCGATATGCGCGTGTCCGATCGCGCTGACGGTCAGCACGGGATCGCCGCCGCGTTTCGCCAATTCGCCGCGCACGCGCTCGATCGCGCGCCGTACCGTTTCTTCATTAATAACGGTAAGCATAAGCGAAGCTTCGTAGAGCGCTTGAACGATCCGGTCGCGTCTGGCGCTGCGCGCTTCGAGCTGTTCGGCCAATTCGATCAACACTTCGAAATCGTAATAGAGCCGCCGCGTTTCTTCATGGCATACGGCGATCAACGCTTCTTTCATCGTGCCGCCGCTGAACTTGCCGAACAGATCGTTGCAGCCCGCGTCCGCCCACAGCTCGACGGTTCGTCCCGCCGCTTCGCCGCCGAGATCGACGACCCTTTTGCCCGGAAGTCCCAGCGCCGTTTCGAATTCGGAATTGATATTGGTCAATCCTTGACGCGGCGAACCGTCTTCGTCGACGATGCACAGTTCGCCGTTGATATCGATCAGCAGCACGGCTCGGCTTCCCGCGACCGACTCGGGAACGGTACCGGCAAAACGGAACCAAGCGCAGTCCCATAATTCGCCCCAGACGTCGCCCGGCCCGATCTCTTTGCGGATGCCGGAGGTCCGTTCTTCGTAAGGCACCGGTTCTTTGGTTACCCATGCCGTCGTCCGCAGCGTTCCGACCGGTTCGTAGATCGCGCCGCGCAGCCGGTTCAACGTCTCTTTGGCCCGATTCAACATGATTCCGTGATTTTCGTAAGGCATCTTGTTCACTCCCGTTAACCGCTGAATTTGAAGCAAAAGGGACTGATCGCCTCAGTCCCTTTTTGCTCTGCGTATCGATTTCTCCGCTCCGTGACGCTTGCCGGGTCTACCGGGTCACCAGTTCCGCCCGCTTCTGCGCGTCGTCCAGAATTCCTTGAATATCGCCGTCGGTCATGATGCCTTTGACGACGGCTTCGCCCCACATCTGCCAAGCTTTCGAATTGTCTTTGGCGAATGTCGGCAGGCCCGTCACGTCGCCGGACATCGCTTGGTAATGCAGATACATCTCCGGATGTTTTTCTTGATACTCTTTCGATTCGCCGATCTTTTTGAGAATCGGGGAACGCGTGTTGGAGTCCGCGACCAACTGCTGAATCTCTTCGCTGTACATCGCTTTGATGTAGGCGAACGCTGCTTCTTTCTGCTTGGCGTCGACCGGAACCGAATGGAACGCCGCGCCGATCGTCACGTTGGCCGGTTTGCCGTTCGGCGACAGCGGAATCGGCGCCATGCCGAGATCGATGCCGGTCGTCTTGGATTCCTGCACCCGCCACGGACCGTCGATCAGATACGCGATCTGGCCTTTGTTCCAAGCGTCGAAATACGAACCTTCGTTATTGTTGACCATCAGGCCGGGCGGATGCGCGGCGTTCAGGTCTTTGAGCAGGGCGACCGTCTCGGCGTTCTGCGGCGAGTTGAACGCCGGCAGTCCGTTCTCGTCGGCGAACGAACCGCCGTTGATCGCGATCAGCGCACCGTAACGCAGATAACCGCCGAAGTTCGGAGCCGCGTATACGCCACCGCCGTAGAATTTGCCTTTGCCCGCTTCGGTGACCGCTTTGACGTTATCGCGCAGCTCCTGCCAGGTGGTGATCGCTTTGTCCGGATCGAGGCCGGCCTGCTTCACCAACTTTTTGTTCCAGAACAGATTGCTGACGCCCGGCTGCGCGGCCAATCCGTAGATCTTGCCGCCGACTTCCATCGGTTTCCACGCGGCCGGCGATACGTTCTCGCGGATATCCGCCGCCATATCGTCGGGGAACGGTTCAAGCAGCCCCTGCTGCGCGAAGCCCGGCATCTGCGTTTCGCCTACGATGATATCCGGAATGTTTTTGGCGAGAAAACCGGCAGTCTGCTTCTGGATCAGCGGCTCGCCCCAGCCCCAGTCTTCCGTCACGACTTCGATGTTCTGCGCTTTGAGCTTCTCGCTCATGATCTTCTGGTACTGCAGAGGGAAAGTTTCGACCGGCGAACCCGGCTTGTAATCCAGACTGACTCCGGCGTCCGTATATTCTTTTTCTTTGGCCGCGAACAGATCGTCGAGCTTGCCGACCCCGATCGCGACCGCGCCTTCGTTCAAGACGGTGATCGTCGTAACGCCCGGCGTCGTTTCCGCTTTGCCGCCCGTTTCTCCCGCAGGTTTCGTTTCGCCGCCCGTGGCCGCTCCCGGAGGCGCGCCTACCGTGGCTGAACCTCCTCCTCCGCATGCCGATAACGCCGATACCAACATAACCGTGCCTACTAAAGCCGTGATCTTTCGGTTTTTCACTCGGACCCCTCCAAATCGAGAATGACTGGCTTTTGACGAGTTCAATATAGCATAGGATTATGACATATTCAATATATTAAATAGATTTTAGGGCGATTAACCTTTGATTCCGGTATTGGCAAGCCCCTGCACGATATACTTTTGGAAAAAGAAAAACAGCAGCAGCGCCGGCAGCGTCGTGCCCAGACTAAGCGTGATGATCAGCGGCCAGTTCGGCACGGCTCCGGGACTTGCGGCGGCCGAAGACAGACGGGTAATCGCCGCGGGCAGCGTCTGAAGACTATCCGACGACGTGTAGAAGAACGGCGTGATAAAGTCGTTCCAAGTCGCCAGCGCCGTCGTGATCGCGATGAACGCCATGATCGGCATTTGCAGCGGCAGCAGAATCCGGAAGATGATGCGCAGCGTGCCCGCGCCGTCCATTTTCGCCGCTTCGTCCAGCTCGTAAGGCAATTTTTCGATCGACTGCTTGACCAAGAACGCGCCCATGATGTTGATGCTCGGCCCGCCGATCAGATAGACCCACCACGTATCCAGAATCCCGGTTCCGCCGGTGAAAATATCGTTGCCGCCCGCGAAAGGCCATCTGGCGAACTGAAGATAAGTCGGGATCAACGCGATGGTCGCCGGGATCATCTGCGTGCCGAGCAGCGCCAGAAACAACGTGTTTTTGCCTCTGAACTGAAGACGCGCGAACACGTAACCCGCCAGCAGCGCCGTCAGCAGCGCCCAGAACGTGGCATATACCGTACGCAGCGTCGAGTTCAAGAAATACTTCCGGATCGCCGCGTCGGCCGAACCGTTGAACAGCGTCAGATAGTTGTCCCACGTCGGCGCTTTGGGGATAGGCAGCAGGCCGAGCACCGTGGTCATGAACTCCGTTTTGGTGAAGAAGCCCGCCAGAACCATAAAGACCAGCGGATACAGCAGCACCAGACCGACGCCCAGCAGCACCAGATGCGCAAGCAGATATTTGGGTTTGAATTGTTCCGCGATTCGTTTGGAGAAGTCGCTTTTTATCGTTTGGCTCATGCTCGTCTGCCTCCTCTGCGGCGGTTGCGGTTCGAAGTCGTGCGGCGGTCCGATTCGGTGGACCAGCGGTAATAGAATACGGTCGCGGTAAAGACGATGACGGCCATGATCAGCGAAGACGCGCCCGCCATGCCGAGGTTGAAATCCCAGAACGCGTCGCGGTAGATCCGGAACACCAGCACTTCGGTCTGTCCGTAAGGACCGCCGTTGGTCATGAACAGGACCTGCTCGTAGATCTGGATCGCGCCGATCAGACTGGTGATGACGATATACGTTGCAATCGGTTTCAATCCGGGCAGCGTCACGTTCATCAGCTTCGCCCAACGCCCCGCCCCGTCGATGTCCGCCGCTTCGTACAGCGCGGTGTCGACGGATTGCAGGCCGGCCAGCCAGATCAGCGCGGCGCCTCCGACGCCTTTCCAGACCGAGTAGACGACGATCCAGAACACGCCCCAGAACACCGAATACTGCCAGACGATCGGTTCTTTGCCGAGCGAGACGAGGATATTGTTGATGACCCCGTTGTTCGTATCGAGCAAAATGTTAAAAATCTGCGTGGTCGCCACGGTCGAAGTCACCGCCGGGATATACCAGATGGAGCGGTAGACGCCTTTGCCGAACAGTGGCAGGTTCATGAGCAGCGACGCCCCGAATCCCGCCACCAGCGTGATCGAGGTAACCAGTCCGCCCATCCAGATCGAGCGCCAGAGCGCCTGATAATACAGCGGGTCTTGGAAAAAGCGCACGTAATTGTCGAACCAGACGAACTTCGGGCTGTCGGAGATCCCGATCCATTCGAAGAAGCCGAGCACGAAACCGAACAACGTCGGAAACCCCGACAGCACCAACCACCAGAGAATCATCGGGGTCAGGATGATTGCCGCGATCAATCCGTCTTTCCTGCCGATCTTCGATCGTTTCCGTCGAGACTTGCCTAAGTTCCCGGCGATAGGCAAGCGCTGCATTTCGGCGTCTGCCGTTTTGCCGTCATTGCTGATCATGGGCTTGATCCTCCTTTGATGTTCCAACTGCGTTTTCTTTTTGTGATATCATTAATTATATTCATTATATCAAATTGGTCAATTAGGCAAAAAGAAAAAGCCCGACATTCTTTCGCGCTCGGCGAAAAAGAATATCGGGCTTGCTGCTTCGGATCGAAAAGCGGTGCGTTCGAGTACGGCGACGATGTCGCGATTGTTAAGTAAGTGCTCCGGCCGAAACGTAACAAGAACAGCCGGACCACGATCGCTCAGACTCAGACCGTCGCCGCAGGACCGCTGGTCTTGCAGACGACCAGACGCGGTTCGAGCACGATCTTCTTGAACTCTCGGCGCTGGCTGCCGGCGTTGTCGATCGCTTGCAGCAGCAGCTTGACCGCTTCGGCTCCCATCTTGTATTCGGACTGGTCGATATGGGTGAGCAGGCTCAATTCTTCGAACAGCGGCGTCGGGTTGTCGAACGTGACGACCGAGATGTCTTCCGGCACTTTCAAGCCGACTTGGCGGGCGATGCTTAAGATCTGCACGCCCAGCGAGCAGTTGAGCGCGATATAGGCGGTTGCCATGCGGTTCTGGATAAACCGGTACAGCGGATGCCCGGCGTCGATCGCGGCAGCGGGCGCGTCCGGACGGTTCAAGTGGGAAGAGTCCAATTCGAAATCGTTGAGGATCAAAGCGGGGTTGATCAGCGCGCCTTTCTGCTTCAGCGCGTCGAAATACCCTTGAATGCGTTCGTCGACGGATACCGTCATCATCGGGGAATCGGTGCAGATCGCGATATTGCGGTGGCCCAGCTCCCAGAGGTGTTCGACGGCCAGCATGGACGCCCGGCCGCTGTCGGACGAGACGACGTTGGTCTCGACGCCCGGCAGATGGCGGTCGATCAGCACGAACGGGTAATTCTGCATTTTGAGCGCGATAATCTCTTCGTTATAGACTTCGGCGTCGACGGGGAAAATGATCAAGCCGTCGACGGTCGGTTTGAGTTCGCGGATCACTTCTTTTTCTTTTTCCTTCGAATTGTTGGTCAGCATGATATGCAGGGAATACCCCTGCGATTCCAGTTCGTCGGTAATCCCGCGGATCAGGCGCACGGCGAAATAGTCTTCCAGCGTCGGGAACACGAGGCCGATATGCATTCCTCCGGCGCGGCGGGATTCCGGTTCGGCGGGAGAAGCGGCAGCCGCGGATTTGTCGTTCATCTGGGATTCGGGAATGCCTTTGACGTAGGTGCCGCGTCCGGGAATCCGATAGATCCAACCGTCTTTGGCCAGCTCGACGAGCGCGTTGACGACGGTGATCCGGCTGACGCCGAACTCGTCCATCAATTCTTTCTCTGTCGGGATTTTCTGGTCTTCGACCAGCGTCCGATCGATGATTCGTTCTTTGAAATGGTTCTGGATCTGTATATATAACGGTTCTCTCTCCTGGTTCATCCCGTTCGGGTCCCCTTCCAACCTGAATTTGTGTATAGGTTATATTATAACAAATATATTAAAAGGTGCCTATGCGCGATGAACGCAAATTATCGCGGTCACGTAGCGACGGTTCGCGGAAGACGCGAGACGGAGCGGAAACGGATCTGCGGAGAACGTCGTCTTTGGGCCGATTCGCTGCCCGCTTCAAAAAAAGAAGCCGGGATACGCTGGACTTCAGCGTATCCCGACCTTTTTTGCTTCTGCCGCTTCTGCTTCTGCCGACTTTTCCGTTCCCGTCGCCGGCAGGATGCCGATCGTTTTACGGCGTAACCGTCGAAGGATCGACGGGCAGACCCAGATCTTCTCTCATCAATTGGAAGTAGTTGTCGGGACGCACGAACACGATATCGGCGTTCGAGCTGTAATGGTCCACGACGTCGACGAAGTCCTGATAATCCACGTCCCACGGATTGGCTTGAATGCTTACGAAACGAGGAGCGGTTCCGTCCCAGCCCGCGATCGCGTTGCCGATCTCCATCTCCAGCGTCTCGTACGAATAGCAGTAGTTGGCGTTCAGCACTTGATTCGGCAGCGAGTTGTCGAACACGTTGATGCTGCCGTTGCCGCCGCCTTGAGCGGTCAGGCCGAGCAGATCCGGCGCGTTCTGCGCGAAGCTGATGCCGACGTTGGCGTTGGTCGAGCCGGTAATGGTGTTCCAGATCGTCGCGACCCGAAGACCCGCCCGCTGCATGTAATCGCCGGACAGCGCCGTATATTCGTCCAGATACGTCTGGTTGTCCCAATAGTTCGGATACGTGTATCCCACGCCGCTCGGACCGGAGATCAGCGCGTCGTTCGGCGTCGCGGTATCGTAGAGATAATCGAGCACGCCCGGCATCGCGTCGAGCATCGCCGGCGAGACCGTCCAGCCGAGCGGCACGTCGCCGCGGTTCGCGGCATCCCAGATTTTTTTGAACCGGTGCTCCATGTATTGCAGGTTATCGCCGTCGCTCAAGATCAAGGAGACGTAGATCTTGTTCTCCAGAGCCGGCTTGGCCGGAACCGGCTTTACGGACACGTCGCGCGACGTGCCGCCGAACACGGTCAGATTGGACGAGAAATCGCTGGCGATCGTCGAGATCCCGTATTCGGAAGCGGTCTCGACGCCGAGCTGTTCTTCCGGCCACCAGCCCATGTAGATGCCGCTGCCGTAAGGCATGTCGCCGAAGAAATCTTGCAGCAGCGCTTTTTCCGCCGGGACGGCCGGGTCGAGCCAGACGGTCGCGGTGCCGACGGCGGTCGCGTAATCGCGCAGATAACCTTTGAGATTCGGATTCAGACCCACGATCAGCTTATGCGGCAGGTCCGGCCAATAGTTGTCGTACAGATCTTGATACACTTCGAGCTTATTGGCGTAATCGCCGCGAAGATCGTCGAGGATCGGCAGGTTGTAAGGCGCCGCCGTCAGCTTGCTTACCAGACTCGGCGGCGCGACGATCGCGTCTTCCTGCGAAGCGATGGTCGTCGCCAGATTCACCGTGTCCGGCACGTTGTCGTCGTAGACGACGATGCCGTCGATCTCGCTGCGGTATTTGGTCAGCAGCGACCAGTTGTCCGCGACGTCCTGATGGCCGAGACCGAGCGAGTTCATCCAATTGTATTTGCCTTCTTCGCCTTTGACCGGATTATCGTAAGTATAGATACGCGGCTGTTCGCGGTTCACGATGCCTTTCAGCGAAGTGAACAGCGCCGCTTCTTCGGCCCGATCCAGCGATTCCGTGCCGATCGTGCCGACTTTGATGTACGAAGCGCCGTGCCAGAACACGCGGAATTCGAGATCGTGCCCGGCGGTCGGATTGGCGAAATCCAGTTCGAAACGTTCGTAGCTGGAGGCGTGCGTCCAATCCTGTCTGCGCAGTTCGCGGCTGGCCAAGACCTGCCCGGTCACGTTGTCGCGCACGTCCAGCGTCACCATGACATTGTTGTCGGCCGTGTTGTTGTCGATGATCAGATCGAAGAAAGCGGTATGGTCGCCGGCCGGAATGTCGGTCGCGTAAGGGCCGTAGACCATGTACTTGTTCGGCGCGTCGATCGAGGTCTGCGCCAGCCAGCCGTTCACGTCCGGTCTGCCCGTCTCGTGCTGAAGAGTCGGATCGTTCCATTTGTAATTGTATTCCGTTACCACATCCATGACGTCAAGCGTCGAAGCAGGGGCAGAAAATGACGGGAGCAGTTGTCCGGAAGGCCAATCGAGCCCCGCGGCTTCGGCTTGAGGCACCCAAGACGACGGCAGCGCCGCCGCGATCAGCGTCAGCGCGAAAAATGCGGCCGGGCCTTTCCTTTTCCAACGTTTGTTCAGGTTCATGCTTCTCCTCCTCTTGGATCGAATAGACAGGCTTGTCACGCTTATCGCCGGAACCACCTTCCGGCGGTAATAACATATCATATATGTCTTTTATGTTCAATATGTTTTATGGAAAAAGAATACCAAAAAAAGCTGCACGGCTCTTTCCGAAGAAAGGTCCGGCAGCTTCTGTCGTTTAGCGTTTTATCGTTCCGAAAAAGCCTGCGTGGAGCGGCTCGGTTCGAAACGCATCGTTCCTCGGTCTTTCAACAGCTTCATGAACAGCCCGCCGAGCACGCTACGATGCTGGAAACCGATCTGGCGGGCCGTCACCGTATCCGTCCAATCGGAGAACGGAACGCGGTCCTGCGTCTTGCTCAACATCTCGCCGATCGGAGCGACCAGTTCGGCGAAATCGGCGTTGTCGTCCGCGAGCGAAGCCGCCCAGACGAGCCAATCGGATTTGGTATAATCGGCGCGGCTGTCGAGCGGCGTGCCGTAAGCGTTGCGTTTTTCCTTATACCAAGACACTTCGCGCCGGATCATGTCGGAATCGAACAAACCGGTGCCGTAGAGGGTATCCCAGATCAGATTGTATTTCAGGCTCCATGTTCCGTCTTGGCCGAACGCCAGCTTCGTATGATCGCCGTCGTCCGCCAGTTCGCTCCATTTGCCCGCCATATCGCGCGCGATGTCCATATAACGCTGCGCTTCGGCTTCGTCCCCTTGCAGACGCTTGAGGATCGAGAAGCTGGCGACGCCCATCACCGCTTTGACCGACAGGTTCGCGTTGCGCGCCAGATGGCCGGCAAAATCGTCGGTGCAGAGCTGATTCTCGGGGTCCAGCCCGTATTCGATCAGATAGCGTACCCACGCTTCCCACAGATCCGTCTGCGCCAAAATGTATTCGCGGTCTCCGCCCGCCAAACAGGTCGAAGCCGCCATCACGAGCATGTTGCCCGATTCTTCGACCGGCATCTGGTACTCCAATTTGTTCTCGCCGTACACCTGCCCGTTGCCGAGCGGATACTGCCCGATATCGTGCGGCGCGAAATCGAACGGCCAGTCGCCGCTTCTCGCGTATTTGACGATCGGGCGGATCATGCCTTCGACCAGTTCCGGCGCGTACAGCAGGAACAGCGGGATCGACGGATAGCTGACGTCCACCGTCGCCAGACAGCCGTTGCTGTAACACTCTTTGGACAAGAACAGCAGCTTGCCTTCGGCGTCCGCGACCAGCTTGTGGGCCGCGATCGCCTGACGGTATCCCAGCGCCAGCAGTTCCGCGTAACGTTCGCCGCCGCTGCCCGACGCTTCTTCCGACAGCTGACGGTCGAACGCGTCGCAGCGTTCGATCAACGCGTCGTGTTCGGCGAAAGCCGCTTCGATCATCGTCCGCGCGTCCATGCCGCTTCGTTTCCAATACGCTTCGAGCCGATCGCCGAAATATTCCATCGCATAGACGTCGTCGTAAGCGAATACGATCCGGCGCCGGGTACCTTCTCCGTTTACCGATCCGCAGTCGAACGCGAGCGCGGCGACCGGCTGATCGTCGCGCACGACGCGCGGAGCCGCCGACAGATCTTCCGCTTGCAATGCCTCGCCGCGCGCGAAAGCTTTCCGCAGCGCCGCCGTTCCCAGCAGGGCCGTCGTGCCTCCGTCTTGCTCCGCGTTCAGATAGAAATACCCCCAATCGATGCGGTGATCGTCGCCCGAGCGATTGAGCGGTTCCTGAATCTCGTGTCCCAGCTTCAGCGACACGAGATCTCCGATATCGGACCGCTCTCCGAGCACGCGCTGCTGCGGCCGATCCACGCACCATTCGCCGGTCGCGTCGAAATAAATCTGCACGTCGTGATGCCGGCCGTCCGTTGATTGCGCTTCCAAATCGAGATACGAAGCCGGGCGCGACAGCACGTCGAGATCGTCCAGCAGCAGCGGCGAAGCGAAACGCAGATTCAACCGCACGCCCGACGCTTCGAACGTATAGAACGTGCTGAGCGCCGTAACGCGCAGCCCCGTCTGCTCCATCGCGGGCGGTTCGGGATAATAACGTTCCGCGTTCGGCTCGACTTGTCCGGCGAAACGAAACACGCTGCCGTCGATCCGGATCAACCCGACCATGCCGTGGCGCTGGCCCGTCCAATGGCGGGTATGGTCATCGGTCAACCGGTCGGCGAAAGACCAGACGCTGAAATAAGGGTCGACGGTAACGAGCGGAACTGCGGAAGGACGAATCGCATTCATCTCTAACACTCCTTATAATTGAATTATTTGATATGATCAATATATAAGGAATGCTTTTGAAGTGTCAATGCGGAATAACGCCGTTCGCGAGGCTTCATGTCGTCATTCCGACCTGATTTCGCAAAGAGGAATGAATCGGTCGGCGATCCGCGAAGTTTCGTCTTTCCGATATGCCCCTTATCCCAGCACGTACAAAAAAGAGCCTGAAAAGGCTTAAGCCTCTCCAAACTCTTCGATCGGATATAACGAACATTCGGTTCATCGGCTCGCTTCTACAGTATCGTCCATGTAGCGCTTCACTCCGTCCACGCTCATATCGAGCGCGATCGCGAATTCGTCGCAGACCATTTCTTCGGCACGGCGAAGATAAGTGCGGTCGGTCTGATTGAGCTTCTTGCCGCCGCTGGCGATTTCGTCATGCTTGCGGTGGATGATCTTGATCAGCTTCAGCAGCCGTTCGGCGCTGCCCCGTTGGATCAGGCGATCATAATGCGCCGACAGCACTTTGGTATTGCCGCAGTACTGCCCGTAATCGCCGTCTTCGATCGACGACATGCTCTCGATCAACGTTCGAGCTTCTTCGCCGCTGACCAGCGGACGGATAAACACCTGCGTATCCACGGGCGTGTAAATCTTCATGTCGCTGTTCATCGGCGACAAGGTGTAATACGCTCTGGCTTCGTCGAAGCCTTGAACGTCGGAAAGCCCGATCTCGTCGACGTGACAGACTCCGTGGCTTCCGTAAATCATATAATCTCCTGCATCGAACATGGTTTTTGCCTCCTGTCGACCGGAGCATCACGTTCGCGTCCCGGTCGTTTTGTCGTGCAAAATCCCGGCGATACGACCTCGTCGATCGCATACGAAACCCGTCTGCTCTCTTCGGCAAACGTTCGGTTATCTTTCAGTATAACACGGTTTCCTTATCCCCGTACGGCGCGCGTCAAAAGCGAAAGGCCTTATTCCGCCGAATTCGCCCCTATTCATCCCTATAAGACGGAATAAATAAAAGCCGAACCTTTTCTATTCCGCTGCCGCATGTCGTCAAGGCAATCTAACGAGCGCGCGGCAAAGCGGATTCAACGGTCGTTTAAGCCTTTGCCGTCCAGAATGCGCGGAAAATGTTTCTCGATGCGGGCTTCCCGGGTCTTGGACTGTTTGGGTTCGGTAAAATGCAGCAGGTAAGCTCTTCTCCGTCCAGGCGTCAGCGCTTCGAACGCTGCGCGGAAAGCGGCATCGCCGTCGAAGCGGGTTTGCAGCTCGATCGGGACCGCGAATTCTTCGGCCGGCTTCAATTCGACGGTCAGCCCGGCCCGTTCGATTTCGATCGCGTCCCGCATATACGCGGCGATCTGCTCCGCTTTGCGCTCGACCTCGCTCAGGTTTGAGAAACGAAGCTGCCGCGCCGCCTGCACTTTCTGCGTCTGCCGAATGAGCAGCCTGTCGTTGTCCGGCATCAAGGCTCCTTTCATGAACAAGACCGCGCAGTACTCTTTAAAGCCGTGAATCAGAAACACGTTTCCGCCTTCGAACGTGTAACAGGGCTGGCCCCATTTCAATTCTTCGGTCAAGCCGCTGTCCAAAGCCAGATTTCTGAGAACTTCGAATTCCGGTTTCCACTGCTCCGTTCGCTCCATGAACGCGTCCACTTTAGGATTGGGCTGCCGTCTCGCCATGTTCGTTCTCCTCCGTTTGCCATGAATGAAAGTCTTCTTGATTATACCTGTTTTTTCTCCGATCTCCTCTTGCCGTCGACGCGATTTTGGCTTATTCTGAAGACGTAAAGAAAATTTTTTTCACGAATAATATGCAATATAGAAAAATGTTTTTCATCAAGGAGGACTGCCATGTCTGCCCTGCTATCGCTGCTGCGTGAACAAATCGAACGCTTCTCGCCGCAGGAAAAGCGTCTGGCCGAATATATCTTGGAAGACCCGGAGCAGGTCCAGCGCATGGGGATCATCGAACTGGCCGCCGCCTGCGGAACCAGCCCGGCGACCGTGACCCGGTTCTGCAAATCGCTGCGGTTCAAAGGATTCCCCGACTTCAAAATGCGTCTGATCGGCGAGCTGTCGCGGACCGCGGACGCCGGCACGTATCAAGACATCGTCGCGGGACGGCCGCTCAAAGAAATCGTCCGCGCGATCGAAGCCAACCATATGACCTCGATTACCGATACCACGCGCCTTCTCGATCTCGAGGTCTTGGAACGGGCCATCTCGACGCTGCGTTCGGCTCGCCGCATCGATCTGTACGGCATGGGCACGTCTTCCATCGTCGCTCAAGATTTCTATCAGAAGCTGATCCGGTTAGGCAAAAGCTGTACCGCCTTCGCGGATTCCCATATGCAGATCACTTCCGCTTCCACGCTGAACGAAGGCGACGTCGCGTTCGCGATCTCGTATTCGGGCGAGACGCCGGAGACGATCGCCGCGCTGCAATGCGCCAAAGACGCGGGCGCGTTGACGCTGTCGCTGACCCGTTACGGAACCAGCCCGCTGCCTGCGCTGGCCGATATTCCGCTGTACACGTCTTCGCTGGAAGAAGGCGTGCGGCGCGGTCCGATGGCGTCGCGAATCGCGCAGCTTCACGTGATCGATATCCTGTTTACCGGAATGATCAGCGAAGGTTTCGAAGAATACGTGCCTATGCTCGAACAGTCTTATCACAATGTTCGCCAGTATCTTAATCCATCCGGAGGTGCCCAATCATGAATTTGTTGACGTTCCGTACCGAAGAAGATCTGAACCGCGCCGGAGCCGGCCTGATCGCCAGCCTGCTCCAGACGAATCCGCGTGCCGTGCTGGGACTTGCCACCGGCAGCACGCCGATCGGCATTTACGAAGAACTGGTCAAGCTGTATCAAGGCGGAAGCGTCAGCTTCGCTCGTGCGCGTTCGTACAATCTCGACGAATATGTCGGCTTGTCGGGCAGCCATCCGGCGAGCTACCGCTGCTTCATGAATACGCATCTGTTCGACCAGGTCGATATCGACCCGGCGAACACGCATGTGCCGAACGGCCTCGCGGTCGATCTGGAACAGGAATGCGCGTATTACGACGCCATGATCGAAGACGAAGGCATCGACCTGCAGCTGCTCGGACTCGGGCACAACGGCCATATCGGCTTCAACGAACCCGACGATTCTCTGATCGCCGGCACGCATGCCGCGACGCTTCAGCATCGGACGCGCGAAGCCAACGCCCGTTTCTTCGATTCGATCCGTGACGTGCCGAAGCAGGCGATCACGATGGGCGTCGCTCCGATCATGAAAGCTCGTCAGGTGATGCTGGTAATCCGCGGCGAATCCAAAGCCGAGATCGCCAAGCAGGCGCTGACCGGCCCGATCACGACGAAGTGTCCGGCTTCGCTGCTGCAGCTGCATCCGAATCTGGTCGTGCTGATGGACGAAGCGGCGGGAGCGTGGGCCAAATGAGCGGAACTCCACTCGGAACGCGGCTTGACGGTCGCAAAGGACTGCTGAAATTCGTCAACGCGAATATCGTTACGCCGGACGGCATCGTCGAAGGCGGAAGCTGCCTGACGGCGGACGGCTGGATCGTATCGGTAGATCCTCCGGTCGGCGAAGACGGGGAAGAAACCGTCGGGACCGCGGCAAAAAGCGGAGCCGCATCCGGCGACGGCGCGGTTGCGGACAATTCAGCGGGAAGCGAAAGCGCGGATCCAAGCGGCGACGTACGGGTCGTCGACGCGCAGGGCGGCTGGCTGCTGCCGGGCTTCGTGGATATCCATGTCCACGGAGGAATGGGCGAAGACTTTATGGACGCCGCCAAGCCCGGCGTGCTGGACACCATCGCCAAGTTCCACGGCTCGCACGGTTCCACGTCGATGCTGGCGACGACCATGACGGCGACGCGCGGCATGATCGACGGCGTGCTGGAAGCCGTCTGGGCTTACCGGCAGCGGGGCGAGATGCCCGGCGCGAGCATCGAAGGCGTGCATCTGGAAGGGCCGTTCATCAGCCCGAAATGGCCGGGGGCGCAGAACCCGGCGCATATCTCGCCGCCGCGCACGGATTGGCTGGAAGACTGGGAAGCCCGCTTCCCGGGCTTGATCCGCCAAGTGACGTTGGCGCCCGAGCGCGAAGGCGCGCCGGAGACGGTCGCCTGGCTGCGGGCGAACGGCATTACGGCGGCGATGGGACACACCGACGCCAGCTACGAGGAAGTGCTGGCGGCCGTGGAAGCCGGCCTGAACCATGCGGTGCACACCTTCAACGCGATGACGCCGCTGCATCATCGCAAACCCGGCGCGGCCGGCGCCGCGCTCGGCACGGATGCCATCGCGGCCGAGGTGATCGCGGACGGGATTCATGTCCATCCCGGCGCGGTCAAGCTGCTGGCGAAGGTGAAGACGGACGGCAATCTCGTCCTCGTCACCGACGCCATGTCCGCCGCGGGACTCGGCGACGGGGATTATTTCCTCGGCGACATGCCCGTGGTCGTGAAAGACGGCGTCGCCCTCACGCAGGGCGGCGCGCTCGCGGGCAGCCGCCTGACGATGGCGGAAGGCTTCCGCTTCCTCGTTCGCGAGGCGGGCCTCAGCGTGGAGCGCGCCTCCGACGCGGCCAGCGGCGCGCCGGCCCGGCAGGCCGGCCTTTATGCCTTTGCCGGCTCGATCCAGCCGGGCAAACGCGCCGACTTCGTCTGGATGGACGAAGCGCTGGAACTGCGCGGCGTGTGGGCCGCCGGGCGCAAGATCGGCTGAACAAGGTTCGCGCCGCTGCACGAAAAGCCCCCGAAACCCGTATATGGCGGGTTTCGGGGGCTTTTGTCTTACCGAACGAACAAGTTTGTTTTGGGTCGCGAGTCGCGAGTCGACCTCGCGAATGCGCGCGGTTTATCACGACGGCTTGGCGCTTCTCCATGCTTCGGCCATCCGCTCCGCCAACTCGGCCGTTCCGGCGGCCGCGATGCTTTCGGTTCCCCAATCGAACGGGCGTCCCGCCGCGTCCGTGACGATGCCGCCCGCTTCGCGGATCAACAGCGCGCCGGCCAGCCAATCGTAGATGCCCGAACCGAACTCGATATAACCGTCGGCGCGGCCGCAGGCGATATAAGCCAATTGGAGCGCCACCGAACCGAGCATGCGTCCCGCGGCGATCTGCGGCAGCAGCAGATCCAAGCTGCGCGTCGTTCGCGCGGCGTTGTCTCGTTCGAGCGCCGAATCTCCGGGAGGCGAGGTCAGCAGGACGGAATCGTCCAGATCCTTTTTGCCGGACGGAGCGATACGCATGCCGTTCAGATAAGCGCCGCCTCCGGCTTGCGCATGGAACAGTTCTCCCCGAACGGCATCGTAGATGACGCCGAATACCGCCTGTCCCCGTTCTACCAGACACAGCGAGATCGACCAGAACGGGAAGCCTTGAATCAGGTTCACCGCGCCGTCGATCGGATCGAGTACCCAATAAGGAGACTCGCTTTCCGGTCCTTCCTGAGCGCTCATGTCCAATTCCGCCTGCGACCAGCAAATGTCCGGATGCAAGGGCGTCAAAGCCGACCGGATCTCCCGTTCCGCCCATCCGTTCAGCTCGTCGAAACGCCGATGCATCCCCGCTCGACTGTCCGGACGGCCGGCGGCTTCGTTTCTTTGCGGAAGCTCCTCGCCTACTTTTCGCAGAATCGACTCGATCGCTTGCAGATTGATTTCGGTCATGGTGATTTGCTCCTTTTCGTTTAAGGTGTATTTCAGAATACTACTATAAACTAGCCTAGAAAAAAGACACTCCTTCGAGTATCTTTTTCTTCTCTTCGCGAGAAGTCGCGCCGCCGCATCGAGAATCGGCCTGATCGCGTTTCCGGAAACGAACGTCGAACTTATTTTTCTCCGCCGCTTGCCCTCTCCGCGTCTTGACCCAACAGTCCGCCGTAAAGGCTGCGGATCGCCTGATAGTCGCGGCCGTATCGCTCTTCGAGCTGCGCGCCGAAATCTTCTTCGATACGCTGAACGATCAAGTCGTGCGCGAACGCGTTCTCCAGCAGTCCGGCGATCGCCGGATGGTCGCTCTCCAGCGCGGACAGTTGAATCCGGCGGCCGAAGCTTCCGATCAATCCGTAAGTACGGTCGCACAGCAGCGTGAAGCGCCGGACTTCGGAAGCCTCCGCGTCTTCGGGCCGCCGATGATTCAGCACGGTCTTCAACGCGGTCGATCTTCTGCCGATCAACATGACGGCCGCCTGCACGCCCCGCCGTTCGGCGGCAAGCAGTTCCTCTTCGAACCATTCCAAATCTTCTTCCCATACATCGACCAGAATCGTATGCTGCGCGCCCGAGATCAAGCGGCGGATCGTCAATTCGACCGCTTTGTCGCCTTTCCACGTTCCGAACGACGAGCCGCGTTTGGGCGGCGCGGCCAACTCTTCGAGCAGCATGCCGGTAGACCGTTCGAAGTCCGTTTTCAGCAGCCGCACCACGTCGCCGATCGGTACCGCTTCGTACAGCACGGGATCGGCTTCGATCATTCGGCAGATGCCTTTTTCGCTTAATGCGCGCAGCGCCGCATAGACATTGGTCCGCGACACCGATACCCGCTTCGCCACTTCGTACCCGGATAACGACGATTCGCCGTGCAGGGCCAGATAACAGCGCGCTTCCAGATCGGACAATCCGATCTTTCGAAGTTCTTCGATCAACAATCTTCCTCCTTCAACTTGATTCGACTATACGTGTTATTTTAAAATACTACTAAGTTCTTGTCAACTCGACGGCTGCTTGTTCCCGATTCGTTATCGCTGTTTTCGCCGTCCGCCGTAACCGCAGCAAAAAAGCCGCGCTTTCCGCTCGAAAGCAGAAATCGCGGCTTTTTGCCGTTCGCGTCAGCGACGGATGCGGAGAACCGCAACCGGCCTTTCTCCGCGATCGCCAAGCGATTCGCGTCGACCTTATACCCGGCGATTGCGCAGCGCCTCCGACAGATCGCGAAGCTGCGACGTATACGCGAAGGTCTCTGTCGAAAACGTGAACTTGTCCTGCGACAACCGGTACAGATGGCCGATTCGCTGATCGCTCTGCAAAAATCCTTGAAGCACCTGCTCCAGCGACACGGAAAAACCGGCCAGATCGGATACGATATGATCGTTGACGCCTTTGATTCGCGACATGCTGCCTCTGAGATGCTGCTCGGTATCCAGAATGCGCGCGAACACGTCTTTGGTCCGGTTCGAAGCGGCGATGACTTCGTCCACGGCCGAGGTCTTCAGCGCGAACTCCCGGTCCAGATCGTCGACGTTCGCGGTCACTTCTTGAACTTTGCCGTCGATCTCCAGCAGGGCGGACTTGCTCTGATCGGCCAGCTTGCGGACTTCCTGCGCGACTACCGCGAAGCCTCTTCCCTGCTCTCCGGCACGGGCTGCTTCGATGCTGGCGTTCAGCGCGAGCAGATTCGTCTGGTTGGCGATCTCCTGAATCGTGGAGGCAAAGTCCGAGATGGACGAGACTTCGCTCTTAAGCACTTGAATAGAAGCGCGGAATTGATTGAAGATCGTTTTGAGCGAATCGATCTCGGTGCTCAGCGCATCCACGCTTCTGCCGCCTTCCACGATGACGGTATAGTTCTGTTCGCTCTGCTGCTCCACTTCGCGCGTAATCGAGGTCACGTTCTCCGTTTGGTCCACGATCTCGCGGATGCTTTGAACCGAACGGTTCAGACGGCCGTTTTGTTCCGCCATATCGGATTTGAGCAGCGCCACCTGATCCATCAATTCGCTGTCTTTGGACGAGTTCTTGGACGTCGACTGCTCGAGCAGGCCTACCAAATCGCCGAGCGATTTGACGACGTTGGCATATTCGCTCTCCGATAAGCCTTGCAGCGTTTCGAGCGCCTCTTCCTGCTGCGGCGCGGAGAGACCTTGTCTGGACTTCAAGGAAGTCAGGATGCTTAATACGTTCATGCCGATTCCCCCTGTCTGAGCGTCCCGAATCCGAGCAGCACCAGCGTCTGGTTCAACTGGGTCCGGTTCAACTGCTCGCCGTAGCTGCAGAATCCGCCTAAGTTAGGCAGTTTCTCCAGATGACCGTTCAGCGCGGGGAACAGCTTCTCGTTATGGAATTGAAATTTGCGCAGGATGCAGTTGATCGCGAGCACGCCGTCCAAACGGGCGAAACGGCCGCGGAACGTATCCAACGTCTGACGAATCGTGGTCACCGGGTCTTTCGGAGACAGCACGTCGACGGTCATGCCTTCGAACAGTTGGCAGTAGAATTTGACGCTGCCGTCCGGCAGCACGTCGAACGGGGAAGCGATGTAGACTTCTTCGTTCACGACCCGCCCGAGCGGATTGGTCATGAAATAACGGCTCAGTTCGCCGGCCGACGCGCCGAGCAGACGAGCGTATTCCGCCGCTGCCGGCCGGCCGTTGAATTCGTGCACGATGCGGGCGCCCGGATCGGCTTTGGTGATTTTCATCGTTTTGCCGGTCGGCGCGAAAATATTTTCTTTGGCGATATGGAACGCGGTATCCGGCTTCACGAACAGCACGAGGCCGCCGGTATGGGAGACTTGACCCTGATACGAGACCTGCGTCCGCTCGAACTTCGCGTCGTCGCCCGCCGTTCCGCCGAACAACGGGAATCCTTCGCGCACGAACACCGAATTGACGACCGACAGCATCTTCTCTTCCGCTCCGACCAAGCCGTTAGGGAATACGAGGCCGAGGCCTTCCCGTTCGGGAGCGGCGCTGCCGCCGTCGATGCCGACCTGCCGGGACGCGTCCACCAGACGGTCGCGGTAGAACATCGGATATTTGACGATATCTTCGATCAGGACGCCTTTCGCTTTGAGCGCTCCCGCGAAGCTCATGGCCGACAAGCTTTTTTCGGAAAAACCGTTCGGTCCCAATTCGCCTACCGTCGTCAGCCCCAGTACTTCGGCATTCGGAAAAGCATCCCGGAACAAGGTGCTCAAAGCTTGAAAGTCATATACGGTGCTGGCGAAAAAAATGACGGCTTTGGCTTGCGGAGACAGCTTGGCCCGAATCTCCTGAAAAGCTTGCGTCGTGTCTGTGTTTGTCGTAAGGAAAGATTTGATTTCCATGTGCATGACTCCTTTATATGAAAGTTCGCTCTTCGAAGCAAGAAACGGAGCAGCGCGCGTCGAGCTCTCTTGCTGATGAATTTACTATCTCTATCGGCAATTATGTTGGGCAAAATAAGATGAAAACCAAAATAATTGTCGAATTTAAGGAACCGGTTCCTTCGAATCGTTTCGAAATACGCTTTCTGAGAGCATGCCTGATATTCTCCTGAATTCTCGCTTATTCTTGGTTATTCTCTGCTTTTTCTTCATTATTCGGATTGCGGATTCTATGAGTGCCAGATACTCATCGGAACTTTAGTCTAACAGGAACGGAAGCCTTTTTGTCGTTAAATGTCGAATTGGCGGGAGCAGAATTCGGTTATGCCAGGACCGGAGCAGACGGCTGCGAAGCTTCGCGTTCTTGCCCCGAAAGACTACGCGCCGCAAGAATTCGAGACGCCAAAAAGCCGCCGGCAATCCGGCGGCTTTCCGAACTTATAAACATGATTCCGTACGAAAGCTCGCGATCGGCTTACGCTATGCGCGGCCTGACCGAGAACGATCGCTTAAAACGCATGGCGCGTGACGGTAAATTGGAACACGACGCCGAACGGATCGCGAACGGCTCCGTAACCGCTGCTGAACGAATTGGCGGCGAGCGGAACCAGCACCGTCGTGCGCTCGTCTGCGGTCAAACGCTCGTAGCAGCGCACGATCTCGTCGTGGCCTTGAGACTGCAAACAAAGCGAAAAGTCGTTTCCGGCGCTCCAAGGGCGCGTCGGGTCCATCTGTTCTTCGGCGATCATCAGCTTGGTGCTGCCGATCCGCAGCACGGAATGGGTGATATGATTCTCTTGTCCGGCTTCGTAACGGAAATCCGGGTCCATTTTCTTCATCTCCGCATAGCTGACTTTCAGCAGCACCTCGGCTTCCAGCGTTCGTTCATAGAATTCGATCGCTTCGGCGGCGCGCCCATTGAGCGAAAGAAACGGAATGGCTTCGAGCGAATAGTCGTTTTGCGGTTGATTCATGATTAACTCCTCCTTCGAATATCGGCGATATGGACAATATAATCGTTAAAGGTGTCAGAATATGATACCTTTTGAACAGATGATCGAAAAATAAAACCGGATAAGAACAGGAGGGTCATCATGAACAGATCGGAGCGATTGAATCGGATACAGCGATACGCGTACCGCAAACGAAACTTCACGCTGCGCGAGCTGATGCAAGAATTCGGCATCTCCCGAAGTACCGCGCTGCGCGATATCGAAGCGCTGGAAACGATCGGACTGCCGCTGTACGCCGATCGAGGCCGCGGCGGGGGTTATCGGGTGTTGGAGACGGCTTCGCTGCCGCCGGTCTCGTTCACGAACCGCGAGATCTTGGCGTTGTATTTCGCGATGCAGACGCTGCGCGGCTTATCCGACGACGCGCTGCGCGTCTCGTTCGATTCGATCCACGCGAAGTTTCTGGAGGTGGTGTCCGAACCGCAGCGCGAACAGATCGAACGTTTCCGGCATCGGATCGCTTTCTATCCCGACGAACCGGCCGAGGCGGGAGCTTGTCTGGAAACGCTGCTGCAAGCCGCCGTGCGCGGCGAGGTGTTGGCGATTCGGTATGCGCCGCGCAGTCGGACGCGCGGCGGAGACGTAGAGCATGAGGGTTCGGCCGGCGAAGGCAGGGATGACGAAGGTATGAACGTCGGAAGAACGGACGGGATTCGTCCGGCCGGCGGGGCGGCGGGCAGTCCGGACGAGCGAAGCAGCGGCGAAGGCCTGCGCAGCGGAAGCGCGGACGGGATTCGTCCGGCAAGCGGCAGGGCCGAAGAACCTGCCGAAGCCGATCGGCAGGCTCTTCGGCCCGAACGGGACGCGAGCTTGCGGCGCATTCAGCCGTTCGCCGTATATGCGGCGCGCGGCTTCTGGTACTGCCGCGCGTACGATCTGGATAAGCGGGAATACCGCGTATTCCGCTGCGATCGCGTGCTGTCGGCGGAGGTTACCGCCGACGAACCGGTCGAAGAGCTGCGCGCTTTCGACCTGCGCGACGCGCACACGCTGCGCCGCCCTTCGGCGGAAGCGATCGCGTTCCGCTGCGCCGTGGCGCCCGAAGCCGCCGCGCAGCTGCGGCGCAGGCTCTATCCGTCGATGGCGCTGAGCGAAGCGCCGGAAACGGCCGGCCGGCTGATTCTCGCCGGCCGTTACGAACCGCAGGAGACGGAATTCATCGTCTCCTTCCTCGCTTCTTTCGGCTCCGCGCTCCGGGTGCTGGAGCCGGAATCGCTGCGCGGCGAGCTTCGCGCGCATTATCTGCGGCTAATCGAGGCGCTGTAAACGGCAGCGGCCGAGTCTGCAGGCGCTTTTACCGATAGCCCCCAAATAGGCAGCCGGTCGAAGCGCAGCAGCGTGCTGCCGCTGAATTCGCATTCGACGGAGACTGTAAGACCGGGAACAGGCTACATGAACAAAAAAGCAATCTAAACGCCAGATTACGCATTTAGAACGCCTTTCGTTGACAATTAGGCAACGTAGACGTCTCATACAAGCAGAAAACAGCAAATTAACGCTTCTACATTGCCTTTTTGTCAATCTAAGTCGCTTATCTGCTTTCATTTGTGCCTCTACATTGACTATTCGGCAATGTAACTCGTGCGAGGTCGAATTACGATTAGTATAGATCGAGCCAACCGTCCTGAATCGAACGGTGGCCGAGATTAAGCCGAACCTGCTAGGGCGTATCTTCAAACTCGGACGAGATCCGCCCATATTTCGCCACACCAAAAACGTGCTCCGAAATCGGAGCACGTTGGAGCACATCCAACAGCCAAGAACGTCCAAACGCGGCTAGAAACGAGACGACGAAGAGAGAAATCGAACAGACAATTCCAGCGAAGTCCGGGCTTTCGGAGAACTCCCCCTCGCAAACTAGGCTGATAGCGTCTCGCTTCTGCTCTCGCGCCCGCTTGTGCCTTACATCTTCGCTTTCTCTTCTTCCGCCATCGAGCGGATATAGAACGCTCCCAGCACCGAGCAGAGCAGGAACGAGAAGAACGCGATCGCCGCGGCCTGTTCGCGTTCGCGGAACACGCTGAACACCTGCTGCATGGACACGCCCAACATCTGCGGCGAGTTCGCTCCGATCAGGAACGGGGCGGTGAACGAGCCGATCACGCCCATGAAGACGAAGGTCACGGCGACAAGGAACGTTTTGTACGACAGCGGGAAAATGAATTTCGTGAACAGCCGCAGCCGTCCGACGCCGACGTCTTTCGCGCTTTCGATCACGGAAGACGGAATGCCCGCCAGCGCCGAACTGAGCAGCATCGTCGTGAACGGAATATTGAACCACAGATTCGCGATGATGATGCCTTTTTCGTCGAAGATGATCCGGGGCAGTTCGCCGCCGAACGCTTCGAGCATCCGCGACAGCCAGCCGTGGTTGCCGAGCAGATTGATCAGGCCGTAGGTCGCGATCACGCCGGGAATGAACAGCGGAATCATGTACGTGCGGCGGATCAGATCGACGATCGGCCCTTGATTGAATCGCATATAGATCGCCAGCGCGTAGCTGACCAGCAGCACCGTCACGCAGGTAATGGCGGTCACGCGCAGCGTGAACACGATATTCGCGCGCATGCCGGGATCGGTGAACAAGTACGCGTAGCGGCTCAGATCGTACCCTCCCTGACCGTTGCTGAGGCTCATGATCAACGACTGCACGATCGGGATAATGACGACGATCAGCAGGATGGCGAAGGAGGGGAGAACCATCGCCAATCCCAGAATCGCCTGCTTGGTCTCCCGGCTGACGGATTTCGCGGGCGACTGCTTTTTCCCCGCGTTTCCCGCGGCGATCATGCCTTTGCTGCTCATTGGGCGGCGACGTCGCTCTGCCAGCGTTTATTGATTTCCGTACCCAGATCCCCGATGTTGAACGTGCGGAAGCCTTCCGATACGCCCGCGAACTTATCCTGCATCTCCTGCGACATGTTGGAGAGCTTGATGCCCGGGAAGCCGTTCATCTTGTCGACCACCACGGCCTGCGCTTCCGGCGACAGCACGAAGTTCAAGAACTGATTAATCGCTTCTTTCTTGTCCGATTCCTGATTGACCATCAGATAAGTCGGCCCTCCGTTGAAGCCCGGCGTGATCTGCTGCATCTTGATCGTGTCCGGCAGCAGCCCTTCGTTCAACTGCTGAAGCACCATGTCCGACCAAGCCGGGATCATCGAGACCTCGCCGTTCATCAGCAAATCCAGCGTGCCTTGATTCTTTTTCGGATAAATGCCTTTGCCGTATACGGACGAACCCAGCTCTTTCAGCAGGTTGAAGCCCGCATCCCACTTCTTCATCATCGACGGATCGGAGTTATGGATGTCTTCTTCCGGCAGGTCTTTGTAGAGGATCGTCTGGACGAACGAACTGCCCGAACCGCCGGTGGACGGATCGTTATACGCGAATTGTTCCGGGTTGGCTTTGATCCACGCGATCAGCTCGTCGAGCGTTTTCGGCGGAGCGGTCACTTTGCTGCTGTCGTAAGCGAGCACGACCGCCGACGAACGGTAAGGCACGGCGTAGTCGTCCACGTCTTTCATCGTCGCTTCGTCGACGTTCGCCAGATTCGGGATGTCGCTCGCGCTCAGTTTCGTCCAGACGCCGTCTTTGGTGCCTTCCGCCACGTAGGTGATCCCGTCTTCGTACAGGTCGATGTCGCCGGAGCCTTTGCCCGCTTTTTTCGCCGCGATGATTCGATCATAGGTCGGTTCCGCGCCCGTGCCGGACGGGATATAGACCATCTTGACGTCGATGTCCGGATGCTCTTTCTCGAACATCGGCTCCAGCGTATCCCACAGATCTTTCACGTTCTGCGAGCCGGTAAAATAGAAATTGAACGACGTCGGCGAAGCGGAAGTTCCGGTCTCGGAGCTGCCGCTCGTGCCCGTACTGCTTGCCGCCGAAGCGCTTTTGTCGCCGCTGCCGCTTCCGCCGCCGCATCCCGCCAACAGAGAAGCCGACAAACCCGCGACCGCCAACAACGTCCACCCGAACTTTTTCTTCATACGCATCCTTTTCATCCTCCTCAAATGGCTTGAGCCGCTTCCATCGCTTCTTCGACCGGAAATCCGGTCAGCTTCGAGATCGAGACGCCGACGACTTGCCCCGTTTGGAGCTGCATAACCGTTTCCTTGCCCTGAAAAGCGCGAACGATGCCGAAACCGTCCAATTCGACCGTCACTTCGGCGTAATGCCCCAGAATCATGACCTGCTTGACTCTCCCCTTCAACAGACTGCCGTTTTCCGCAAACGCGCTCAACTGCACGTCTTCCGGGCGGACTGCCGCCGTTACCCGGCCCATCAATCCTTTGTCATTAGGCAGACGCAGGCTTCCCAGCCTGATCTCCTCCCGATCCGCCACCCCCTCAAGGAAATTCATCTTGCCGATAAAACCGGCGACATATAAGGAAGCGGGCTGATCGTAAATCTGCTGCGGCTGCGCCACCTGCTCGATTCGCCCGTGATTCATGACGATGATGCGATCCGAAAGAGACAACGCTTCTTCCTGATCATGCGTAACGAAGACCATCGTAAGTCCCGTCTTGGTCTGGATCTCCCGCAGTTCTTCGCGCATCTCGTGCCGGAGCTTGGCGTCCAGCGCCGAGAACGGCTCGTCCAACAGCAGCACCGCCGGATTGAGCAGCAGCGATCGGGCGAGCGCGACCCGCTGCTGCTGTCCGCCCGAGAGTTCGGCCGGGTACTTTTTGCCGAAGCCCGACAGACGTACCAGCTTCAGCGCATCTTCCACCGCCTCGCGGATCTGGGCTTTCGGCATCTTGCGGATCTTCAGGCCGAACGCCAGATTGTCGTACACCGACATATGCGACCACAGATTATAGCTCTGGAACACCATCGAAGTCGGGCGTTTCTCCGGCGGCAGGCCGATCACGCTTTTGCCTTCGATCAGGATGTCGCCGGAATCGGGTTCGAGAAATCCGCCGATGCTGCGCAGTACGGTCGTTTTGCCGCAGCCCGAAGGGCCGAGCAGGGTGACCAGTTCGCCTTTTTCGATATCGATGTTGATTCCGCTGACCCCGTCGCCGGTCTTGTAACGTTTGGCTAATTCGCGGACGGACAACTGCATGGGAATGCCTCCTTTTGTCTGAAAATCAAACTCCGACGCGCGCGCTTACTTCATCTGGAATCCGCTCGCCAGCACGTCCGCGCTGACCAGCCTCTGCGCCGCGACCAGCAGGATGATCGTCGGCAGCGTCAGAATGATCGAGAACACCGCCCCCGCGCTGCTCGGGAAGTCCGAGATGATCGAATACATGACGATCGGCATCGTTTTGTAATCGGGAATGCCGACCAAGAACGTTCCCTGCGCTTCGTCGAGCGAATTCAGGAACGTGAAGATCGAAGCGACCATGATGCCCGGCATCGCCATCGGGAGCGTGACGCTTCGGAACACTTTGAACGGGCTTGCGCCGACGTCGCGGGCCGACTCTTCCTGCGCGCGGTGAACGTTCCGGAACGACGCGGTCGGAATCCAAGTCATGAACATGAGCACGTTGATCATATGGATGAGCACCACGCCGAGCAGCGTATTCATCAGGCCGATCTGGTAGAACAGCACGGCGATCGAGACGTACAGCCCCATCTTGGGAAAAGCGTGCGTCAGCAGAAACGAGAACAGGAACATCCGCTTAAGCGGAAACTGAAGCCGGGCAAACGCGTACGCCGCCGGGATGCAGACGACGATCGACAGCAGCGTGACCAGCGTCGCGATCAGGAAAGACAGCGAGATCGACGAGACGATATCGTCTTTGGCCAACACGAAATTCCACCATTTGAATCCCCAAGTCTGCGGCAGCACGTTCGGATAATTCCATTTCTCGCTGAACGCGAGGACCAACAGATTCAGCAGCGGGCCCGCGAAAAAGACCGCGAACACCGTCAGCAGCACGAATTCGATGATCCTCCTCGGCCCTACATGTTTCCAATACCAGCGCATGCGCCTGTTCACTCTCCTTTCGTCGATTGACGGATGATGACTTGACTGTCGTATTCGATCAGGCGCGGCACGCCGGCTTCGCCCCCGATCATCTTATGCAGCGTCGCGACGGCGTCCCGGCCGAGACCTTCGGCGTCGACGCTGACCGTCGTCAGCGACGGATGATACATCCCGCCGAGTTCCGTATTGTCGTAGCCCATGACCGCCGCGTCTTGCGGCACGCGTACACCGCGCTCCAGCAGCACTTTCATGGCGCCCAGCGCCAGCATATCGTTCGTGCCGAACACGGCGGTATAGCCGCCCGAGCGGAAAATCTCTTCATGCGCCCGCATAAGCTGAAGTCCGGAATCGAAGCTCGAATCGGGCGATTCGGCGATATAAACGTATCCGGCTTGCGGCGTATCCGCGGTTAGACCGTTTGCCGCTTCGCGGCTTCCGCAAGGAATGCCGAGTTCCGTCAGTTTCTTGCAGAACCCGGACAACCGCAGCGAATGGCTCCGATGCTCGCCCGGTCCGGCCACGATGAAGAATCGGCGGTGGCCCAGACTGTACAGATGCTCCGCCGCCCGCTCGCCGCCCCGTTCGTCGTCGCTGACCAGATGCACGACCTCGGGATCTTCCGTCGAACCGTTGACCATCACGTACGGGATGTTGAAGTTCTTGACATAGTCGATCACGTTCTTGCGGAAACGGCTGACCAAGATCAATCCGTCCACTCGCTGCTCCAGCATATAATCGGTGGAGCGCAGCGACATCTCGCGGTCCGTCTTGAGAAAGATCGAATAGCCCAAGCTTTCGGCGGCCATCAGGATCTCGTCGACGATCTTCCCGTAGAGCGTATGGGACACGATCGGCAGCCGATCGCGGAATACGATCACGCCGATGTTATGCGTCCGCTTCGCGACCATCGCCCGGGCGACGGCGCTCGGTTTGTAGCGCAGTTCTTCCGCCGCTTTGAGCACGCGCTCGCGGACGTCGGCGCTTGCATAGCCGCTGCCGGAGATCACGCGCGAAGCGGTCGATTTGGAGACGCCCGCAAGCTGCGCCAATTCCCGCAGGCTGTAATTCAATTTGTGGTCCGACCGGTTCTCCAATCTTCGTTCGCCTCCGTGAATTCCTGTTCGCCGCGGACCGCGATCAACGCCGCCGGGTCGCGCGTGGTGATCCCGTCGACGCCCCAACGCGCAAGCTTCCGCATCTCTTCGCTCTCGTTCACCGTCCAGACGTAGACGGCCAGTTCTTCGCGTTTCGCCGCTGCCAGCAGTTCGGGCCGAACGACCGGATACGGCAGGTTCAAGCCGAAACAGCCGGCCGACCTAGCTTCCAAGCAGAGCTGCCCGGTCATTTCATGGATCGCCTGTTCGTCATTCAGCATCTTCAGCCGCTCGGTGTCGACGTTCAGCAGCTTGCGCAGCCCGATCCCCAGACGGCCGGCCAGCTTCGCCCGTTCGTATTCGCAGCCGCTTAAGATGACGCGGTCTTCCATGCCCATCTGCCGAACCAGCTTCGCGGCCGGCAGCAAAGCGTCGTCGCTCTTGATGTCCAGATTCATCATGCGCCCGGATGTGCGAATCCAGTTCAGCACATCGGCCAATTCCAGCGCAGGCGCAGCCGAGTTTTCTTTCCATTCTTCCAGCGTCAGCTCGGCAAGGCTTGCCGGCTGTCCGTTCTTCATTCGCACTTCGTCGTCGTGAGCCAGTACCGGCACTCCGTCCGACGTAACGCGAATATCGTCTTCGTAAATGTCCGCGCCCAGCTTGAGCGCGGCGCAGAGCGACTCCAGCGAATGATCGGGATGCCCCATGCTGCCGGTATGCGCGGTAATTTTGGGAAAAGACTTTAAAGGCATCAGCAGTTCGCTCCTTCCGGGGCATCGAAATAGATCGCGTTGGTAAAAGCAATCCGGACATAAGCGCCGCGCGCCGTTCCCCACAGTTCGGCCCGCAGCCAGCGGCGGCTTGAACGGCTCGCCGGATCGGCTTCGGAAACGGCGGGAAGTTCGACCGCAAGACGCACCGGAGATAACGCTGCGGCATCGCCGTCACCGTCGAGTCTCTCTGCTGTCCGTCCGTCCGGCGTCGGCGTAAGAACTTCGAGCGTCCGTTCCTCGCCCCGTTCGGAGCAGAGCTTCAAGCGGAGGGCCTGTTCCGGCAGCGACCACAATCCGCTTCGCACCGAAAAATCGAGCGTCAGATGCACGCGAATCGACGGAGGGTTCCGTAAGGAATCGGCAGCCGAATCGGACAGCGATTCGGCTGCGCTTTTCCCCGCTGCCTGCGAAACCGCGCTTATCGGTTCTTCCGCAGCGGCCGGAATCGCCGAGCCGATGCCGTACGATCGGCCGCCGCTCTCCACGGTCATCGTCAGCAGCGGACCGATCGTGACGGAAGCTCTGCCCTGCCGCAGTGCTCGGATCAGAGCTTCCGTCTCGGACTCCGTACGAACTTTCCGCGGCAAAAGCAACCCGGCTTCCCGACCGGCCGCTCCGCCGCTCCTTTGTCCGACTCCTTCTTGCTCCTCGACTGCTTGAGACTCCTCGATGCCGAGATACGTCACCGAGATCGGTTCGTCCGTCGCGTTCTGGTTATGCCAATCGCGTCCCGACGTGGCCGCGAGGCGATAACCTTCGTTGAGCTTGTCGGTCCACAGTTCGAACGCCCTCCGGTTATCCGTCCGAATCGACGGGGACGTCCCGGACCAGACTTCGATATAATCGACGGCATTCCAATCGCCGATCTCGTATTCCCAGAAGCAGCCCGTACAGGCCGGACTGCCGATCCGAAACGGATGCGCGAGTCCCGCAAGACCGCCGAAGCGATGCACGTCCTCAATCCCTTCGTCGATGCCGCCGCGCTCCGCCTGCCTCCAATCGGCGTATTCGCTCAGTCCGATCGTCACCATATGGCCGTAGAACGTCGTCCATTCCATGCCCGGCAGAATGCGCAGCCCGGTCTGCCGCTCGATCTCTTCCTTGCCGACCAGCCCGGACATGGTGTTATGGTCGGTTAACGCGATCGCGTCGAAGCCCAGTCCGACCGCGCCGCGCGCAAGTTCTTCAAGCGTCTGGCTGCCGTCGCTGTGCAGCGTGTGCGTATGCAGTTCGCAGGCCAACCATCTCATGACTTCGCCTCCCCGAAAGCGTTGATTCGCAGCCGATAGTCGCAGGTATCCGTGACGATGCAGTGCAAGCTGAGCGTCACGCTCCACGTTCCGGGCAGCAGTTCGGCAGCGATCAACCCCGGCGAAGCCTGCTCCCTCGAGATCGAGAGTTCCTGCACCGGGTCGTGCCGGTGGCAGGCTCCGCGATATCCTTCGGGATCGTCGAGCGATAAGGTGATCAGATTTTTCAACGGCAGATGCCGCTCCGCTCGGATCAGCGCCCGTTCGCGATGCTCCGGCAGGATGTATCTTTCGTAACTGTCGCGGAGCAGTTCCAGCGCGCGCTCCCGGTCGTCCAGCGTTTTCGGCGCATATTCGAAGCGAAGCTCCAGACGTTCGACTCCTTCGCCCAGTTCGAAAGGAATGCGGATATGCGTCCGCGAATCTTCCGGCGTCGCCGTTCCTTGCTTATCCAGCAGCATGTTTAGTCGTCCCGCCTTCCGTTATGTATCGCGTTCCTGCTTCTCCGTCCTGCCCGTTATTCTTCTGTGGGACCGTTCCCACATCACATCCTCATGGTAAAGGCGAAGAGTCAGCCCCGTATCAGCATGATGTTAATCTTCTGTAAAGCCCGAAAAGGCCGATCTTCTATTGAAAGAAGACCGGCCTTTCCCGTTCAATTGTCAAACCAGAACACGATCCGCACTTCGTCGTCGCTGCCGATTCGCCGTTCTTTTTTGAGCTGTTCCATCTGCTCGATCATGGAGGTCAAGTTGAGATTCAGATAGCCGTCCCACTCGCGATAGACTTTGCCGTCCCGAAAACCGGCGTCTTCTTTCACGTCCGTAAAATGGGACTGGTAACGTTCTCCGCGCAGCAATTTGTTCATCGTCTCTTCGTGTTCTTCTTCTTCCACCCAACCCCGGAGCCGCATCCGTTCGCCGTACCCGCTGTCTTTCAGCTCCCGCAGCGTGAGATAAGAAGCATGGTGGAACATGTCATGATCCGCCAGCTCTCCGTAATCGTATTCCCGGCTGAGCAGCGCATCCCATTGTTCGGGCAGCCCCCGAGGAGCCGCGATCGGCGGATAACTGTTATATTCTTCGCTCCCCCGCACGCCCGCCAGCAGATAAAACAACCCGTAATCCCGCGCCCCGTCGAGCAGGTCGACCGGCGTGAACCCTTCTTTTTCCGCCGCGGCGATCTCCGGCCAACCCGTCTGCCTATGCCAGCGGTCGATATTAATCCATTTGTCGTCGAGGTATCCTTCGCAGTACAGGTGAATGTCGCAGCCCATGTTCTTTCCTCCTTAAGAAACTTTAGGTTTATTGTATCGCCCTCCTTATCCGCACTCCAGCTTAACGCAAAAAGACCCGCCGCTCCTTTCGGAGAACGAGTCTTGTCATCGGGTTAACCGTCTATTTCGTCTCGATCAGATTGCGCGCGATCTCCGACTTCTTCATGTCGTGCTCGATCTGCTCTTCGAGATCGTACGGATGGTACATCTCGTTTTCGATCATGTAATCCGCGATCTTCTGGTGCGTCTTGATGGCCGTATCCAGTTGGGACTTCAGCACTTTGCGCACTCTCGGCGAAGCGGCTTCCGTCAGCGCTACCGCGTACGTGCGTACCGCCGTTTTGGCGGACAGCAGCATATCCGTCGCGATCGCCATGTCGTCCATCGGCGTGACCGCTTTAACCAACGTTTCTTTCGTCATCGATTTGGGCGTCGTCATGCGTGATCCCTCCTTAGCTGATTAGAAGTGCTTTCAGTTCGTCGATCGCCTGCGCCGAATTCTCGATGTCTTCTTCGATCAGCGCTTTGAGCTTCTCGTCTTGGACCAATCCCGACATCGCGACCGCTTTGGTCACGCAGGACGTCTTGAGAATCACCAGTTCGTGTACTTCGAGCTTCTCGTGCAGAGCCAATTCTTTCGTTGCCATCTCGATGCACCTCCAGTCGATGTTGTTCCTTCTTGATGTCTTTTCGTTTTCGATGTCGTTCTTTTCTTTTGTACCCGCCCCCCCGCAAAATAAACGAAAAACGAATTAAACTTTTCCATTTCTGGTTTCCCGTTTGAAACCCCCGATTTTCGGATAAGTATACCGTTTGTCCTTCGATTCCCCTGTTTTGCGATCCTATGCAAAACACAAAAGCCCTTCCACCTTAACCAAAGGTGAAAGGACTTTGCTTTTGATTTGGTTTCCCCCGTAAGCCCGCTCATGTTTCCACAGGAATGCGAACTTCGAAAAGGTTATTTCACCGACCCCACCATGCCCGCAACAAAGTGCTTCTGCATCAAGAAGAACACCAGCGCCGTCGGGATCGTCGAGATGACGATCGCCATCATGATCAAGCCGTAGTCCGGCGAGTAACCGGAACCGAGGTTCGAGATCAGCAGCGGGATCGTTTGGTTCTCCGGCGTTTGCAGGATGACGAGCGGCCACATGTAGTTGTTCCAGCTCGACATGAACGTGATGATCGCCGCCGCCGCATAAGTCGTTTTCATCGTCGGCATGTAGATGCGGAAGAACAGACCCAGCTCCGACAATCCGTCCATTCGGCCCGCTTCCAGCAGCTCGCGCGGGAACATCTTCGTGCTCTGACGGAAGAAGAAGATCAGGAACGCCGTGGTAAACGTCGGGATGACGACCGCCGCCGGCGTGTCGATGCCGAACGTCGGGAAGAAATTCGTGACTTGGCCGAACATCCGATAGAGCGGAACCATCAGGGCCGCGAACGGAATCATCATGGACAGCAGCAGGATCGAGAAGACGACGTCTTTCGCTTTGCTGCGGTAGACTTCGAAGCCGTAACCGGCCAGCGAGGCGATCAGCATCGCCAGAATCGTCGTGGAGATCGAGATCTTGGCCGAATTGCCCATCGCGTTCCAGATGTCGACGCTTGCGGTCAGATTCCGCAGGTTATCCATCAGGTGCGAGCCGGGAAGAAGGCGGCCTTTGGTGACGTCCACCGACAGGTTCGTCGAGCTGACGATCATCCAGAAGAACGGGAAGATCGACACGAACGCCGCAAGGGACAGGAACAGGTACATGGAGGCTCTTTTGGCTTTAAGCATTTCGATCACCCGCCACTTTGAATTGAATGAAGGACAAGATAATGATCATGATCACGATAGAGTAAGAAACCGTCGCTGCGTAACCGAAGTCGGCCGAATATTTGAACGACAGATTGTAGATGTACTGCGAGATGGTCGTCGTCGCGTTGCCCGGTCCGCCTTTGGTGATGTTCATGACTTCGTCGAACAGCTGCAGCGTACCGATCGTGGACGTGATCGACGTGAACAGAATGATCGGCTTAAGCAGCGGAACCGTGATGCTGAAGAACTGGCGAACGGCCGAAGCGCCGTCGATGCGGGCCGCTTCGTAGATCGACGAATCGATGTTTTGCAGACCCGACAGGTAGAAGATCATGTTATAACCGGTCCAGCGCCAAGTGATCGCGATGATGATCGTGACTTTCGCCCAGAACGGATCGGAGATCCATTGAATCGGCGCGCTGATGATATGAATGTTCATCAGCAGCGAGTTGACCAAGCCGTCCGGCGCGAACAGATACTTGAAGACGATCGAGTACGCGACCAGCGACGTGATCGCCGGCAGGAAGATCGCGGTACGGAAAAATCCTTTGAACTTCAGGTTGCGATCGTTCAGCAGTACCGAGAAGAACATCGCGAGGATGATCATGAGCGGCACTTGGAACAGCAGATAGATAAACGTATTGCCTACGGCCGTCAGGAAAATCTTGTCCGTGAACAGCCGTTGGTAGTTGCCGAGGCCGTTGAATTTCAAGTTCAGACCGGTACCGGTCTTGAACGACAGAATCAAGGCTTGGACCATCGGATAGAAATAGAAGGCGGCGATCAATACGACCGCGGCGGCGACAAACAACCAGCCGACCAGTCCCGATCGGAATCGGCGGCTGCGGCTCGAACGAAACTTTTCGCTGACCGGGCCGGCTGTGGAATTAGCGGTTTTCATCCGATATTCCTCCTTTGAATTAACGTATTTTAGCGGTAAAGCGATAAAATATAGCCGAACCATTCAGGGCGGAATAAGCCCCGTGCCCGCGTTGTGCATTCAAGACCGTCTCTTGAGGCTTGAAGGCACAACGCACGACAGGGATTTCCCGCTTGCGCATGATCATGGAAGATAAAAGGAAGCCGGCGGACCCCATTCCCGCTAAAAGGTGGGTACGGAAACCGAAGATCCGCCGGGATAAAGCTTGTTCGGAACGTTATTTCAGTTGAGCTTCGGCTTGCGCTTGCGTATCGTTCATGACCGTATCCACGTCTTTGCTGCCGTTCAGGTAGTTCTGAACTTCCGCGGACAGGATGTCTTCGATCGCGTACGTGTGCAGGCCGTAGTTGACTTTCGGAACTTCTGTCGTCCATTTCGCGAAGTCTGCGTAGATCTTTTCGCCGCCGAAGAACTCGTCGGCTTTGTCGTAAGCGGAACCTTCGGAAGCGGATTTCAGAGTACCGATGATGCCGATCTTGTCCAGCATTTCTTGGTAGAGGTCTTTGTCCGAGCCGAACGTCGAAGCCATGAAGTCGGCTGCCGTGTCTTTGCCGTCCACGTTCATGACGTACCACGAGCTGCCGCCGGAGTTGGACGCGTTAACCGAACCGGCCGTAGTTTTCAGGCGAGGAATCGGTACCACGGCCCATTTGCCGGATTGCGAAGCTTCGGCTTTGACCGAAGGCGTGATCCAGTTGCCGGTCGGTACGGAAGCGACGTCTCCGCTGTTGAACGCGGCTACGAATTGGCTCCAGTCGGAGTTCAGCTTCACGATGTTCGCGTCGAACATCTTTTTGTACAGTTCCAGCGCTTCTTTGAACGCCGGGTTGCCTGCGATGTTCGGCGTTACGCCGTCTTCCTTGAGGTACCACGAACCTGCCGATTGCAGCATGACGCGCAGCGTGCCCAGATCGTTCGGGTCTTGAGTCAGCATATCTTTGCCGGTAGCGGCTTTGACTTTCTTGCCGATCTCGATGTATTGATCCCAGTCGATGTTCTCCAGATCCGATACTTTGTATCCGGCTTGTTCCAGATAGTCGGTACGCACGTACAGGCCGGTTACGCCGGAGTCGAACGGAATGCCGTATTGTTTGCCGTCGAAGCTGGTCGGGCCCGCTTTGTAATCCGCGAAGTCCGAACCTTTGATCTTGTCGGACATATCGCGGAACGCGTCCGGATACGCTTGCAGGAAGTTCTGCGCGCGGTAGTCTTCGATCAGAACGACGTTAGGCAGGCCTTTGGTCGTACCGGAGTTCAGGCCGGTGTTCAGCTTCTGCACGATATCCGCCTGCGCGTTTTCCACGATGTTGACCGTCACGTCCGGGTGAGTCTTGGCATATTTTTCTTTGGCCAGATTCAGCGCCGCGATGTTGAAGTTCGGGTCCCATGCCCAGATGGTGATTTCTTTTTTATCCGAACCGCCGCCGCTCGCTTTGTCTCCGCCGCTTGCCGTGGTGCTGTTACCGCCTCCGCCCGAGCAGGCCGAAAGCATCAATGCGGATGCCGCCAACGGCAGCACGATTTTTTTCCAACTTTTCATTTTGTCATCTCCCCTTGAATGATGGTATACAGACACCCTTTAAGCTCCGAAATCTTTGAAAATTCGTGATGAAAGCGGTTGCTTTACGTGAATAATCTTAGCATTTGCGATTCGGGAGAAGTTAGGAATATCTTTGTGCGGAATGGGGAAATCATTATGTCTCGCGAAAATGATAGCGTTATCATTGGGAATAATTTTGGATATTCGTAAAATTTAAAGTTTTGCTTGCCGGGTATCCTAAATTTCTTCCGTGATCAACGGCAGTTCGATCCGGATTTTGGTTCCCTGTCCTTTGCGGCTTTCGATCGAGACTCCGTATTCTTCCCCGTACAGCAGCTTGATCCGGTTATGCACGTTCTGCACGCCGATGCCGGTAAACAGCTGACGCTTGCTTTTCGGATTCGGCAGCGCGGCTCCTTCCGTGCTGTTCCACTCTTCCGCGCCTTCCATGCCGTCGCCGTTGTCGCTCACTTCGCAGATCAACCGTCCTTCGGACTGCGAGACCAAGACGTAGATCATCCCGTTCTGTTTTTCGTTGAACGCATGGAAAAACGCGTTTTCGATAAAAGGCTGAATGATGAGTTTCGGCACGCGGTAAATCATGCAATCCGGCGCGGCGAATACGTTGACCCGAATCCGGTCGCCGTAACGGGCATAATTGATAAATACGTAATTGCGCATATTCTCCAATTCCTGCTCGATGGTCACCGTTTCGCTCACGTTGCTGATCGTGTTTTGCAGCAGGGAGATCAGCGCGTTGATCGTCGAAGCCGCCGCTTCTTTATCGCCTTTTTGCACCAGAATCTTGATCGAGGCCAACGTGTTATACAGGAAATGCGGATTGATCTGCCGCTGAAGCGCCGCAAGTTCCGCGTTCCGCCGTTCCTTCTGCGTCTCCAGCAGCCGCTTGATATAGTCGTTCAGCTCGTCGAGCATGTAATTGTAAGCGCGGCTCAGTTCCTTGACTTCGTAACCGGCCGACTCGGTGACGCGAACGTAGTTGTCGAAATTCTTCTCGGTGACCGTGGACATCTGCCGGACCAGCATGGTCAGCGAGCGTGTCTGCCTGCGGGTGATCAAGAAGACGAGCAGCAGCGCCGCGCCCACGATCAATCCGCCCACGAGCACCAGATCGCGCAGATTCACCACTTTGCCGGCCGCGTAATCGCGATCGATCAGATTGACGAGATAGAAGTCGTATTCGGGAATATAACTCGACAGCAGAATGGAACTCCGGTCGAACACTTCGACGTTGCGGCGTACCACGTCTTCGCCTTCGGCCGAAGGCTTGGCGTAATCGAGCATCTGTCTCGATACTCGCCCGATCAGTTCCGTTCGGTTGCTGGACACGATCCGGCCCGTCGAATCGAGAATGACGACATCGTTGCCCGCGCTGGTAAAGTTGCCGTAGAAACGCCGGAATTCGTCTTCCCGGATCGAGATGTACAGGTCGCCGTAGATGAAGCCGGTCGTCCGTTCCAGCAGAGCTTTGGACGCGACGATATAAGGGACGAAATGACCGTGCTCGTCCCGTTCTTCGTCGAATTGGTACAGCAGGCGTTTGGGTTCCGCTTCGGTGCGTACCGACAGCGGATGATCCAACAGGCGCGATTCGGACATCGGCCAGTAATTGCGGTCCGTCGAATAGCTGCGTCCGTTGACGCCGGCCGCCGTAACGGACAAGTTATAAGCGTCGACGTTCGATTTGACCCGCCGCATCTGCTGGTTCATGCCGAAATACGTGCCCGCGGCGCGCGTCGAATCGGACTCGCCGCCGCTGAGGTAGGCTTTGATCGTGCCGTTCATGGCCGCGTAAGACGCGGCGTTGACGACCGAGTCGTTGAACGACTCCATGCCCGTGCGAATCTGGTTCAAGACTTTGGAATTGGTGATGCCGAACGTCTCGGTGAATAATCGTTCCGACATGCGGATGGTGACGAGCGACGTGACGATGCAGACGGTCACCGTGCTGACGACCATGACCAGGAACAGCTTCGCGAACAGCCGCTGCGCGTGGAACCGGCGCCAGTATGTTCTCATGCCCGAACCTCCTTATCTTCCGGCCGGGTGCTGCCTGCGGTATTGGCTCGGCGAGAACCCGGTCTGTTTGCGAAACACTTTGGTGAAATAGCCGGGGTCGGAATAACCGACGCGGCCGCTGATCTCCGAGATGCTGAGTTCGCCCGTCCGCAGCAGCTCCTCGGCTTTGGTCACGCGGATCCGGTTCAGGTATTCGCTGAAGCCTTCTTTGTTATGCGTGGCGAAGTAGCTGGACAGATACGACGGGTTAAAATGAAAATGGCGACCCAGCCCGGTCAAACTGAGCGGTTCGGCATAATGTTCTTCGATGTAAGCGAGCAGTTTCTTCATGTTCGGATCGCCCGACTGCCCTTCGTGTTCGGCGATCTTGTCTTCGGCGAGCCGCAGAAAACGTTCGAGCAGCAGAATCGCGGTCCGCGCGTCGCTCGCTTCTTCGATATCGCGGAAAAATCCGTATTTGGCTTCGTCCAGATCGGCGGCGTCGTAATCCATATTGCCCAGCAGCGTGATCAGATTGAAGATGATATTGCCCAGAAACGATTTCAAGCCGACCGGCGCGCAGCGGTGATCGTCGGCCATCCGGGACGCATACAGGCGCAGATCGCGGAACGCTTCTGCAAAATGTTCGCGCTTGATCTCTTCGGTGAACCGGCGCAGATCGAATGCCGGCAGAGGCTCGCCCGGCGCGGGCAGTTCTTCCCGCAGCATGACGGTTCGATCCGGGAAATAGAACCGGTAATCCAGCAGTTGGCGAAGCTGCTTATAAGCGGAGCCGAATTCCGCGAGCGACGAGAAGGCGTCGCCGACCGCCCAGAAAGGCGCGGAACTGTCCGGCGAGTCAGTGCCGGACGCTCTTAGGGCCGTGCGGCTGCGCAGCTCGGCGATCAAAGCCGCGCGCCGGCCGGCTTCGAGGCCGACAAGCGCGGCTTCGCTGCCGGCCGCGGCGCCGGAGGTCGCGGGCGGCAGCCCGTAAGCGCGCTCCCAGCCGAGGGCGGCCGCGCCCGGGGCGTCGGGCGCGAGCGCCCGCTTCAGCCGCTCCGCCAGCCGCCGCCGGGCGC
>NZ_NJDE01000008.1 GCF_002205895.1 Saccharibacillus sp. O23 | reverse complement strand
TAGGCTGAGGGTGGAAGCACAGCAATGTGTGGAGCTGATCAGTACTAATCGGTCGAGGGCTTATCCTACAGACTTTTCGTAGAAAAGTCACATCGGAAGCATATGCTTTGGATGGACTTCCTCGAAAGTCACTTCGATGACGCGAAGAGATCGTTTCGGATCCAGTTTTCAAGGTGCAAACCTTGATTTGGCTTGAATTCAAGCCGCATTGTTCCCTGATAGCTCAGTTGGTAGAGCACTCGACTGTTAATCGAGTTGTCACAGGTTCGAGTCCTGTTCGGGGAGCCATATGGAGAGGTGTCCGAGTGGCCGAAGGAGCACGATTGGAAATCGTGTAGGCGTCTAAAGCGTCTCGAGGGTTCGAATCCCTCTCTCTCCGCCATAGTAATTTTGCAGCAAGGCCCGTTGGTCAAGGGGTTAAGACACCTCCCTTTCACGGAGGTAACAGGGGTTCGAATCCCCTACGGGTCATTCTCTTCTTCAAAAAGAAGAGTCACGAAAAAACATTTGACATAAGGCTGCTAACCTGATATAATGGTAAGCGTATGTGAAATGGAGGCTTAGCTCAGCTGGGAGAGCATCTGCCTTACAAGCAGAGGGTCGGGGGTTCGATCCCCTCAGCCTCCACCATATTGATTTACACTCTGACGCGGGGTGGAGCAGCTCGGTAGCTCGTCGGGCTCATAACCCGAAGGTCGCAGGTTCAAATCCTGCCCCCGCAATTGCTTCATCTTTTGGCCTGGAACTGTGGTGTAGAGGCCTAACATGCCTGCCTGTCACGCAGGAGACCGCGGGTTCGAATCCCGTCAGTTCCGCCATTTTCATTCTTCTGCAATCGCTCGAGATCGGGCTAGCAGGAACAACTGCTCGGCTCGGTAGCTCAGTTGGTAGAGCAAAGGACTGAAAATCCTTGTGTCGGCGGTTCGATTCCGTCCCGAGCCACCATTTACAACTTGATATGTTTCACACTCAATGAATAAGCCGGTGTAGCTCAATTGGTAGAGCAACTGACTTGTAATCAGTAGGTTGGGGGTTCAAGTCCTCTCGCCGGCACCATTTCTTGAATGTGGAGGCTTAGCGAAGTGGCCAAACGCAGCAGACTGTAAATCTGTTCTCTCTGAGTTCGGTGGTTCGAATCCATCAGCCTCCACCAGTTATAGGGGCATAGTTTAAAGGTAGAACAGCGGTCTCCAAAACCGTTAGTGTGGGTTCAATTCCTGCTGCCCCTGCCATAGAAATTCATATTTAACCCAAAGATTCATCTTGCATTTTGGCGGTCGTGGCGAAGGGGTTAACGCATCGGACTGTGACTCCGACATTCGCGGGTTCAATTCCCGTCGATCGCCCTTTATTTTGGGGGTTAGCCAAGCGGTAAGGCAACGGACTTTGACTCCGTCACGCATAGGTTCAAATCCTATACCCCCAGCCATTTTAATTTCATTGTTTTAAGCGGACGTGGCTCAGCGGTAGAGCATCGCCTTGCCAAGGCGAGGGTCGCGGGTTCGATTCCCGTCGTCCGCTCCATTTTTTTATTTCGGCGCCATAGCCAAGTGGTAAGGCACAGCTCTGCAAAAGCTCTACCCCCAGTTCGAATCTGGGTGGCGCCTCCAGTTTATTTTCTTCATCTAATGAAATATTTGCGCCCTTAGCTCAGCTGGATAGAGCGTTTGACTACGAATCAAAAGGTCAGGAGTTCGAATCTCTTAGGGCGCGCCATCTTTTTTTGGATGTGCCGGTGTGGCGGAATGGCAGACGCGCTCGACTCAAAATCGAGTGGGGAGACCCGTGAAGGTTCGAGTCCTTTCACCGGTATAAGCGAAGGCATACTAGAGAAATCTAGTATGTCTTTTGTTTTATGCGAATCGAATATGCAACGAAAGCCCTTCGCCTTTTATAGGCGAAGGGCTTTTTTTATAATCGGAGCAAGCGGCTTTCAGCGCGTACTGTTGCGGTAAGAACGAGGCGAGACGCCGGTCGCTTTTTTGAAAGTACGCGAGAAATGGGCCGGGTCCATGCCGATCTGCTCGGCGATGTCGGTAATGCCGGTATCGGTAGAAGTCAGCAGACGCCGGGCGGCTTCGATGCGTTTGCGCTGCACGTAGCTCATCGGAGGGACGCCCATCTGTTTTTTGAAATAAGGAATGAAATAATTGGGATGCAAGTGGACCAGTTCGGCGAGCGTCTCGACTTCGAGCGGCTCTTGAAGCTTATCGTCGATATACTCCAGTACCCGGGCAAGCTTGCCGCGTTCGCTGCCCTGCATGAAGCGATCCATGAATCCGTGATGGCCGCCGCGTTCCAGACAGTAGGCGAGCAGCTGCAGCAGGCAGGATTTGACCCGCAGCGAGGAGAAAGGACCGGGAGATTCGGACTGCTGGATCATCTCGCGAAAAAGGCTTTCGATCCGCTCGGGCTCGGTCACGTCGGCGATCTGAAACGCGGAACCCGCTTGAAACAGCGGCCATTCGCCGATGCGCGCATCGAAGTGGCAGAAGTAACGGGAATACGGATGTTCGGGCGGCGTAAAGCGCGTCTGAACGGTTCCTGCCGGCATGATGAACAACTGTCCTGCCTGAGGTTCGTAACGCACTCCGTCCAACGTCACCGCGCCTTCGCCTTCGGTGAGATAATACAGGCGGTTGAACGCCGGTTTCTCTTCCGGAGCGTTCCAGCCGAAGTAACCCGCGCGGTAAAAAGCATGCGAGACATGAACGGTCAGATTCTCCAATAAACGATCGGCCGTTTCGGCGCGAAACTGCGTTTCTTCCTGAGAAGCTCGAACGGTCGAAGCGGCGGGAAAAGGTTGTGCGTCTTCTTTCTGCGGGGCGTTTCTTCGCATCGGGACACCTCTTTTCTCGTAAAAGTGACGTTACCCGCAGTATACACCATTTGTCCAAAACACCTTAGTTTTAGTCAAAAAGTTCTTAATCGTATTCATGTTCTTCGCCGCGAAGCTGAGGTATCCTCAACGTGTACGCCACTCGGATTCAAGATTCGGTTCACCACGATTCGATTCGAAAGCGATGGAGGAGAGGGCATGGACAAGAAAATCGGCAAAAAGGTACGATTCGGCATTATCGGGATCGGCAATATGGGCAGCGCGCATGCGAAAAGCTTGATCGACCGCATCGAAGGCGCGACGCTGACGGCTGTCAGCGATCTTAGGCAGGAACGTTTGGACTGGGCGAAGCAGTATCTGCCTCAGGACGTGAAAGGATATCTCGAACCGGCAGAATTGATGGCTTCGGGCGAGGTCGACGCGGTGCTGATCGCGACGCCGCATTACGATCATCCGACTTTGGCTATGGAAGCGTTTCAACACGGACTGCACGTACTGATCGAGAAGCCGGCCGGCGTCTACACCAAAGCGGTCCGGCAGATGAACGAAGCGGCCGAGCGGGCGGCGGAATCGGGTCTCGTATTCGGCATCATGTACAATCAACGGACCAATCCGCTGTACATCAAGCTGCGCGATCTGATTCGATCGGGCGAGCTGGGCGAAATCCGTCGGACCAATTGGATCATTACCAACTGGTACCGCTCGCAGAGTTACTACGATTCCGGCGGCTGGCGGGCAACGTGGAAAGGCGAAGGCGGCGGCGTGCTGCTGAATCAAGACCCGCATCAGCTCGACCTCTGGCAGTGGACGACGGGGATGATGCCGAAACGGGTGAGAGCGTTTTGCAGCTTCGGAAAAACGCGGAATATCGAGGTCGAAGACGACGTGACCGCTTATGTCGAGTACGAGAACGGAGCGACGGGACTCTTCGTGACCACGGTCGGCGAAGCGCCGGGCACCAACCGCTTCGAGATCTCCGGCGACAACGGCAAGATCGTGATCGAAGACGACAAACTCACGTTCTGGAGACTGCGTACGCCGGAGCCGGAGTTCAACGCGACGTACAAAGGCGGATTCGGGCAGCCGGAATGCTGGAAATGCGAAATTCCCGTCGAAGGCGGAGGAGGCGCGCAGCATGAAGGCATCCTGAGGAACTTCACCAACGCGATCCTGCACCGGGAGCCGTTGATCGCGCCGGGCGAAGAAGGCATTCGCGGCTTGACGCTGTCCAACGCGATGCATCTGTCGAGCTGGACGGACGATTGGGTGGAGCTGCCGATCGACGAGGACGCGTATTTGGAGAAGCTGAACGAACGCATCGAACAATCCACTTTCGTCAAGCAGGTCGGAACGGAAGCGACGTTGAACGTATCGGGCACGCATTAGAGAACGGAAAGGCGGAGAAAGCATGAAAAAATCGACGATCGCGGCGCAAATGTACACGTTCCGCGAACAAGCGCAGACGGAAGAAGGACTGGCTTCGACGTTCGAAAACTTGAAACGAATAGGTTACGACGCGGTGCAGGTGTCGGGCATCGGACCGATCGATCCGCGCAAAGTCAAAGAGTTGGCGATCCGAAGCGACCTGACGATCTGCGCGACGCATATTCCGTACGACCGGCTGAAAAACGAACTGAACGCGGTAGCCGAGCAGCATAAGCTGTGGGATTGCCGGTACGTCGGGTTGGGCATCGCGCCGGATCAATACCGGACGAGCGCCGAAGGCTGGCGGACATTTGCCCGAGAGGCTTCGGAGATCGCCCGCAGATTGAAGCAGGATCACGGTCTGCAATTCGTGTACCATAACCATCATTTCGAGTTCGAGAAATTCGACGGCAAGACGGCGATGGATATCCTGCTCGAAGAAAGCGATCCGGACGCGTTCGGTTTCGAACTCGACATGTATTGGGTGCAGGCGGGCGGCGGCGATCCGGCGCAGTGGGCGCATAAAGTCGAAGGCCGGATGCAGGTCGTGCATCTGAAAGACATGGAGATCGTCGGCGGCCAAGCCGTATTCGCGGAAGTCGGCCACGGCAATATGAACTATGCGTCGATCATCGAAGCCTGCCGGGCGACGGGCGTGGAATGGTACGTGGTCGAGCAGGACGTCTGCCGCCGCGATCCGTTCGAGAGCGTGAAGATGAGTCTGGACTATCTGCATGGAATGCTTCAGCGGGAGAAGACGTTGTAAGCAGGCCGGAACGGACGGATCAAGTCGGAGACGGATCAAAAAGAAGCAGCGGGAGGAAGGAACAGACGATGAGTCGAAAAGACGGAATGAATTACGCGCCGAAGCATGAAGCGAAGGTGGTGGTGCAGCCGGGCGAATTCGTATTCGCGGCGGCGGCGTTGGATCACGGGCATATTTACGGGATGTGCAACGGGCTGGTCGAAGCGGGCGGGACGCTCAAATGGGTCTACGATCCCGATCCGGCAAAGGTAGAAGCGTTTGTTGGGACGTTTCCCGGCGTAAATACGGCCGGATCGTTGGACGAGATTCTGGCCGATCCTGAAGTTCGGCTTGTGGCGTCGGCGGCGATTCCGGCCAAGCGGGGGCCGCTGGGCTTGCAGGTGATGAACAGCGGCAAGGACTATTTTACGGACAAAGCGCCGTTTACTTCGCTGGCGCAGCTGGAGGCGGCGGAAGCTTGCGCGGCCGAGACGGGCCGCAAGTACATGGTGTATTACAGCGAGCGGCTGCATGTCGAGAGCGCGGTGTACGCGGACGAATTGATCCGCGCGGGCAAGATCGGGCGGGTCGTGCAGGTCATGGGCACGGGCCCGCACCGGCTGAACGCCGCCGGGCGGCCGGATTGGTTTTTCCGCCGCGAAGATTACGGCGGCATTCTGTGCGATATCGGCAGCCACCAGATCGAGCAGTTCCTGCATTATGCAGGCTGCAAGAGCGCTACGGTGCTGCACAGCAAGGTAGGCAATTATCACAGCCCGGAATATCCCGAATTGGAAGACTTCGGCGACGCGACGCTCGTCGGCGATAACGGGGCGACGCAGTATTTCCGCGTCGACTGGCTGACACCGAAAGGTCTCGGTACTTGGGGCGACGGCCGGACCGTGATCCTCGGTACGGAAGGGTACATCGAGCTGCGCAAATATACGGACGTGGCCAAGTCCGATTCGGGAGATCACGTCTTCTGGGTCGACGCGGAAGGCGAGCATTACGAGCAGGTATCCGGCAAGGTCGGCTGCCCGTTCTTCGGGCAGTTGATTCTGGATTGCCTGCATCGCACGGAGAACGCGATGACGCAGGAACATGCTTTCTTGGCCGCGCGGCTTTGTCTGGAAGCGCAGGAGATGGCGGTCAATCTGACGCCGGATACGCTTCGCAAGCCGGCGGCGGAAGTTCGGAGCGGGCGCTGAATCTCCGCCGAATAGCGGAAAGACGAATCGAAAAACCGGCCTAGGGCGTGTTTTCAAACCTCCATGGAGGCGGATTTGAAAACATGCCCCAGCGGCCGGAGACGGAAGGTGCCGGAACATGGACAACATGAGCAATAAAGGCGAGCAAGGCGAGAAAGGGCTGCTCGGAGCGGCGATCGTCGGCTGCGGGACGATCTTCCCGCAGCATGCGGGACCGTTAAGCGAGATGGACGAAGCGCGTCTGCTGCTTGTCGTCGACAGCGACTTGCCCCGGGCGGAGAGGGAAGCGCAGCGGCTCGGCTGCGAAGCGGCCGACGATTACCGCGTCATTCTGGAGCGGCCGGATATTCGCGTCGTGCATCTCTGCACGCCGCACCATCGGCATGCGGATATCGCGGCGGAACTGCTGGCGGCGGGCAAGCATGTCTTGACCGAGAAGCCGCTCGCCCATACGCCGGAAGCGGCCGAAGCGCTGCGCGCGGCGGCGGAGTCGGCGTGGAAGCGCAGCGGCACGCAGCTCGGCGTGACGTTCCAGAATCGGTACAACGAGAGCTCGCAGGTGATCCGCGAGATCGTGCAGTCCGGCCGGTTGGGCCGGCTGCTCTGCCTCAAAGGATCCGTGTCTTGGTCGCGGACGCCGGAATATTACGCCGGAAGTCCGTGGCGCGGACAATGGGCGACCGAAGGCGGCGGACTGCTCATCAACCAGACGATCCATACGTTGGATCTGCTGCAATGGTTCGCGGGCGGCGAAGTGTCGCGGATCGCGGGCAGCGTGACGACCGATACGCTGAACGAAGTCATCGAAGTCGAAGACACGGCTCATGCCTGCATCGATTTCGATAACGGAGTGCGCGCGCTGTTCTACGGAACCAACGCTTATCTGACCAACAGCCCCGTCGAACTGGAATTGGTATTCGAACAAGGCGCGGTGCTTCAGCGGCGCGACCGCGTGTATCTGCTGCAGGACGGCGAAGAGACGGAGCTGAGCCGTCCGTCGCGGACGGCTACCGGCGCGAAATCGTATTGGGGCGTCAGCCACGGCCTGCTGATTCGCGATTTCTATCGCCATGTACGGGAAGGTCGGAAGTTCTGGCTGGACGCCGAGGAAGGCGGTCGGGCTTTGAATCTGGTCTACGGCATCTACGCGGCTTCGCGCGCGGCGGCGAAAGTCGTGCCTGCCGGACCGATCGGAACCGGCCGATAACGCGGTCGTCTCCGGCTTCAACTTCGGACGGCGAACCTTGATAGAGATCCGATCTTTATCCGTTATGAAATTTAAATGTCTTGACGTTTGGTTCGTTTCCGACTCGTCTTCAGGTTTTCCGGGAAGGTTCGCCGGAGCGCTTCTCGCTTCTTTTGGTGACGAGTTCTTTTTGTTCCAACGTTCGCAGCGTCGGATAGATCCGGCCGCAACCCGAGTTCTTTTTGAAAAAAGCCGCTCGCAAGCCAAAAAAAGCGTTCGATCCTCTATAAAGGATCGAACGCTTTTGAGTTTGAACGGATCGTTCAGGCCGACAAAACGTGGATTATTCGGATTCTCCGCCGCTCGGAGCAGTCGGCGGCGCGGCTGCCGGCGCTCCCGTTCTTCCTTGCGGATTCGAAGGCAGCGACTCGCCGATCTCGACGGCGCCGATGCCGAGATCCCGGCTTTTCGGCCGTCGGGAGACCAGAATGACGAGATCCACTAGCAGCACCGGCAGAGATACCGACGCCGGATAAGCCAGATAACGCGGCTGCCATTCCGGGAAAAACTTCTCCTTGTAACGGCGGAGTCCTTCGAAGCCGTAGAAATGGCCGCCGTAGCGGAAGACCAGATTCGCCAGCTTCTCTTCGCGCAGCGAGCTGCGGCTGCTGCCGACGCTGGACAGCGGAGCCATGCCGAGATTGAACGTTTGATAGCCTTGTTCCTTCGACCATTCGATCAGCCGCGCGAACAGCAGGTCCATCGTGCCGTTCGGCGTGTCGGGCAGATGGCGCATCAGATCGACGGAGATGGTCCTGCCGTCGTCGTAAGCCGGAGCCAGCGTGGCAAAAGCCACGGTGCGTCCTTCCGGGTCTCTCAGCAGAGCGAGCGGCGAGCGTTGAAGATAGGCTTCGTCGAACCAGCCCAGCGAGAAGCCTTTTTCTTTGCGGCTGCCGAGCCAGACGTCGGAGATTCGACGCAGTTCTTCGATCAGGGCCGAATCGTAAGGCGCGGACTCGACGGAGAACGTATAGCCGTCCCGTTCGAAGCGGTTTTTCGCCGTACGGAAAGCCGTCATCTTTTTGCCCGAGAACGTGAACGTCTCGAGATTGATCAGCGCCTCTTCGCCGAGCTTGAAGAAGCGGTACCCTTTCTCGTGATAGATCGACAGATATTCGGGCGAAGCTTGATAGAAGACGACGGATAGCGCGTAACGATCGGCGAACGATTGGAATTCTTCGATCGCGTCCGCGAGCTTGTTCTTCGGACCGAGCGGATCGCCGAGCACCGCGAGTTTGTCGCGGGAGCGGGCGTAAGGGATCAACACTTTGCCGTCCTGAGCCCAGTAGAACTGTTTGTCGCCCAGATACAGCATATGCGTGAGCAGGTTGCCTTTTTCCCGTTTCAAAAATTCGTCCAGACGATCCGTGTTCTCGCTTTCGTTCTGCAGATCCGAAGCGACTTCGCGGCGTTTCGGACGAAGAAGCACGAGCAGCGAGAACAAGATCCAAGCCGCCACGATACCGTTGACGGCCATCACGGCATATTCGTTCGAGTGCATGATCCATTCCGGACGGAATCCCGACGGAAGATGATGCAGGAAGCGCGGTCTCGACGACGTGCCGATCAGGTAATACAAGCCGGCCAATACGAGCGTGAAGCCGAACCACAGCCCGATCCGTTTGCGAGAAAGCGTCGCGCCCGAGCGGTAGAAACGCGCGCGCGAGATCCAGAGCAGCATGGCGACCACCAGCAGGAAGATCGCTTCTTCGTAATCGAAAGCTTTGATAAACGTAAAGATCGCGCCCGCGACGAGCAGCAGCGAAGTCAGCCGGTGCGCCCGGCGCAAGCGGAGCGAGATGCCGCCCGACAAGATGATCAGCATGAAGCCGATCACGACGGAGATCTGCTGCGAGAGCTTCATCAGCGGCGTAGACAAGAAGCGCGCCATGAAATGAACGCGATCCAGCAGCCCCGGCGTCGCGGCGGAGAGCAGCAGCACCAGGCCGCAGGCCAGAACCAGTTTGCCCAGCGCCCAGATCCCCATATCGCTCAGGAAACCGAATTGGCCGGGCCAATTCCAGAAGCGCTGCCAGTACGCGGCAATGGTCTTGTGATCGTCCTCGGCGTCTCCCGGTACGATCTTGCCCGCCGTTTCCGGGTGCGCGCCGATCGGCGGTTCACCCGACGCCGTCTCCTGCCGGATCGCTTTGCGGCGGCCCGGCAGCAGTTCGAACGCGGTCATGGCGAGCGCGATCAGCCACGGGATCAAGAAGTAGAAGACGCGGAACAGCACGATGGCCGCCAAAGCGGCTTCCGGCCGTACGCCGATCATCTGCAAGCCGAGCAGCGCCGTGATGTCGAACGCGCCCAAACCGCCCGGCGCGAAGCTGACGATGCCGGCGATGGCGGATACGCTGTAGATCGCCAGTCCTTCGGCCAGAGAGACGCCGTGCAGGAATTTCGAGCAGATCAGCCAGAAAGTAAGTCCGGCGAAAAACCATTCCAACAGCGAAGCCGCGACCGAACTGCTGATGATGCTCCAAGGCAGCCGGGTTCCGTCGCCTTCTTTGTGGAACCATTTGGCGAACAGTTTGGAACGCTGCATCAGCAGGAAGATCGGCAGATAAAGCGCCATCCCCCATACGGCGTAGATCAGCCAGCGATGTTCGCTGAGCATGAACCCGATCGGCATCAAGCCGACGATCCCGATCCAAGCCAGCACGGACAGTCCGGTCACCATCGTCGGCGACAAGAAGACGATCGCCGGCGTGATCTGCGCCAGCGTGATGCCGCTGTTGCGATACAGAAGCGCCCGCACGCCCGCTCCCGTGAATCCGGCGAAGCCGAGGAAATTGTTGAACGTATTGGAGATCCATCCGTAACGGAAAGCATCCCACTTGGTCACGTTCAAACGAAAGTGCCGGCAGATCAGAAAGTCGTACGCGCACATCACCGAGACGGAGACCAGCGACACCGCCAGAATCTGAGCGATATCCGAAGTGGGCATCGAACGGATGTCGAACAGGATTCGGGAGAAGTTGAGTCTGCGAAGTTCGCCTTCGCTCTGAAAATAGACGAAAGCGATCACGGCGATCGGAATAAGCAGCCGTACGATCTTCATCCGGTAGAGGAAAGCGAACAATCGCAGGATTTGCAGACGTTCCAATACAGCTTTCATACGATTCATGAAGTCACCTACATTTTAGAAGGAATGAATTACATTTGTGATTTCCATAGAAAATCAACCCGAGTCAATGAATAACATTCATAAATAGTAGCATAAACCCGCCCGTTACGAACCGAACATCTTTGTAACCTTTTGCTTGCGATCCCGTCGAGAACGAGAAGCAGGCCAAGATCGGAAGAGAACGCTACCGCGTTACCCGTATGAGCGAATCATAGACGAAACTCGCGCGCTCTTCCACTGCTATTTACCCGATAATCGGAAGTCTTCATTAATTGTATCAGCTTCCCGGCAGTCTGCGCGAATTCCGCCGGCGCGCAAGGTCCGGGTCGCTCCCCGCCTTAGGTCTAGGTTCAAAAACCGCCCTCGGCCCGTGTTGCGAAACGTCGGCAAAGTCTAGAATAAGGACATAAGGAAATTGATTCACGAAAGGCGGTGAAAAGTTAATGAGAAGCATGAAACTGAATGTCCCGGCGATCGCGCTGGTGATCCTGGGCCTGCTGATTCTGTTCGGCAAGTTCGGAAGCGTTGTCGGATTCCTGTTCGCGGCCGCGATCTTCGCGCTCGGGTACTACGGAATGAAGACCGGCAAGACTTTTCTGGGCGGTCTGCTGATGATCGTCGGCGGATGCATGCTGCTGGCGAAGCTGTCCTGGCTGATCGGTCCGCTGTTCGGGATTATCCTGATCGTCGCGGGCATCGTCTGGATCGCGGGCAGAAGCGGACACGGGTCGAGCAGACGCAGCGGGTTCGGAGGTTAAACGTCGGATAAGCCGCGCAAGTCCGTCAGTCGTAAGCACGAACGCAAATCACGCAAGGGAGGGAGAAACGCCGAATGAGCATGTTTAAACGAATGAGAGATATTACGCTGGCTACCCTTAACGATAAGCTTGAAGAAAGCCAAGATCCGGTGCGGATCATCGATCAGTTCTTGGTCGAGACCCGTCAGGAGATCGCCGAGGTGCAGCGGTTGTACGATCAGTCGGCCCACCACAGCAAGCAGCTTCGCCAACAGGTCGATCACGCGGCTTCGATGCGCGAGAAACGCGAAGAGCAGGCGCTGTTGGCGCTTAAGGCGGAAGAGGAATCGATCGCGAAGCTGGCTTTGCAGGAGAAAATGCTGTACGAGGAAAAAGAACGTCAGTATACGGAACTGTGGGAACAGAGCCAAGAGACGTTCAAAGAGCTGGGCGAGCAGCTCAACGTACTTAGAAACGAATATCAGACCGTATATAACAAACGTCAATACTACTACGCTCGCATGGAGACGCTTCGTTTGCAGCAGCGCATGAACCGCCGCGGCAGCGGATACGGTTCGGACGTGCCGAAGATGTTCGATCGTCTCGACGATCAGATGACTTCGATGGAATACGAAACGTACAGCCTTCGAGACATCCGCAAGCTGGGACACGAAGCTTCCCGCCAGATCGGGGAAGCGGGCAGCCTGCTCGAACAGGAAATGGCCCGTCTGAAAGACAAATTGAAACGCGACGAAGGAAAGGAGTAGGCGAGGATGCACAGATTGTACCGCTCGACCCAGGACCGAATGCTTACCGGACTCTGCGGCGGAATTGCACAAGAATTCGGTGTGAACCCGACGCTGCTCCGCATTCTGTTCCTTGTAGCGATCCCGCTGACGAGCGGAGCGATGCTTCCGATCTACTTTATCGCCTCGCTCGTCATTCCGAAAGACCCGACGCCTCCGTACTATCCGTACGATCCCGACATGTACGGCCGCGATCCTTATCGCGATCCGTATCGTCCGGAAAACGCGTACGACCGCGAGACGCGCGATTCGCGCTTCCCGGGTCCGCATGACCCCCGGTCGCCGAGACCGCTGGGTCCGGAACGCGAATTCGCCCGTCCGTTTCCGCCGCAGCGTCGGCCGAACGCGCCGCATGCCGACTTGAAGAAACGCGACGTGCCGGATTCCGGCCTTGACGCCATGATGGAAGATATCGAGAAAAAGGCTCTGAAGAAAGAAGTCGAAGAACTCAAGCAAAAGCTTTCCAAATACGAGAACGAGAAAGGGGATTTATAAAATGGGAGTATTCAAAAGACTGAGAGACATGACGAAGGCATCGGTAAACGAACTGCTGGATAAGGTAGAAGATCCGATCGTGATGCTGAACCAATACCTGCGCGACATGGAAGAGGAGATTCGTCAAGCCGAAGTGACGGTCGCGAAACAAATGGCGAACGAGCGCCGCATGAAACAGCGTCTGGAAGAAGCGTATCGTCTGTCCTCGCAGCGCGAATCGCAAGCCGAAGCCGCTCTGAAGAACGGCCACGAAGAAGCGGCGCGCAAACTGCTGGAAGAGAAGATCTATTTCGATCAACGGATCGCGGAATATCAAGACCTGCACGGTCAAGCCGAAATTCAAGTCGAAGATCTGATGCGCCAACTGCACGAAATGAAAGACGAGTTCTATCAAATGCGCAACAAACGCAACGAGCTGGTAGCCCGCGCCCAAATGGCGAAAGCCAAAAAGCAAATGGCGCAAGTGAACCCGGTCTACGCGATCGACAAAGGCAGCTCTTCGTCGGGCTTCCGCCGGATGGAAGAAAAGATCATGCAGATGGAAGCCGAAGCCGACGTCCTGCGCATCTCGCCTTACGGCGGTTCGAACCGTCCGTCCGCTTACGTCAGCCCGGTCGACACGCAGAAGCAGCTTCAAGTCGACGAGCAGCTGAACGCGCTCAAGAACAAGCTGAACGGCACGAGCAGCTCGCCTTCTTTGACAAAAGGCGAAGAATAATCCTTACGTTCGAAGGCGCGCCGCGCCCGAAGAGCAACACAGCGGGCTTCCGTTATGTTATAGTAGAAAAAGTTTCATAAGACGCAGCGAAGCCATACGGTTCTTGACCGTTATGGCTTTTGCTACGCTTGGGACGAACGGCGAAAGCCAAGCGACACGAAACGCAAACACGGCAGAAGGAGGGACGATCATGAACCGAAGAAAGCGAATATTGGCTCTGGTGTTGATCGCCGCGGGCGTAATCATCCTGTTCGGCAAATGGTTGAATCCGCTCTCTCTGATCGCTCTCCTCGTGCTGTGTTACGGCATCTACGCGATGCGCGCCGGACGCGTCCCGTTCGGCTACAAATGTCTGGCCGTCGGCGCCGGGCTGCTGCTGCTCAATCATATCGTGCTGCTGATCGGCGGGATTCTGCTGTCGATCGCCGTCTTCTACGCGCGTTCGCGGGAACTTCATGCCGGACGGCGTTATACGGAGCGGGTCGAATGGGTATCGCAGCTCAAACGCGACCGGGAAGCATGGACGCCCGAAAATATCAGCTTATGGCATCTGTTCGGCGACGTCGATTGCGACTTCTCGTTGGCGCTGCCCGCCGAACCCGATACGGTGATTCATCTGCAAGGCTTGATCAGCGACGTGGACCTGACTTTTCCGGAAGAATACGGTCTCGAGCTTGACGTCTTCGTCGGCTACGGCAAAGTCAGCTTCGACGGTCAAGGGCGTCCGGGCATGCTGAACAAATTCGTCTGGAGGTCGCCGGGCTACGAGCGCAGCGAGCAGAAAGTCAGAGTCGTGATGGCGCATGCGGCAGGCAACGTGAATATCCGAATGAATTGACGGCCGGCGCGGCGGTCATTCAAGAACCGGGGCGGTGAACAGAAACGGTGAACGAAGCGGGGAAAAGCAAAAAAACGAATACGATCGTTCGGGGAATCGGCTCGGGCATGCTGCTGGCGCTGATCGTGCTGCTGTCGGCCATGTACGTGCTGTATTCCTACGGTCTGCTGGCCGTGCCCGACACGTGGCCGCTGAAGCTGCGGGCGGGCCTTACGGTGCTGACGGTATCGATCACCGTCGGCGCGCTGTACGGATTGTACCGGTCGATGCAGACGAAGATTCAGTTCGATCGTCTGCAAGATACGCTGTTGCTCTGGGAAAAAGGCAGTCCGGCGCGTCCGATCGGACCGATCGGCGGCGATATGGAAGGATTGGCGGACCAGCTCGAGCGCGTCGGCAAGAAATGGGAAGAACAAGTCAGTTCGCTCCAGCGCCTCTCGACGCATAACGCGCAGCTGGCGGAGCAGGCCCGGGTATCGGCGATCGTCGAAGAGCGCCAGCGGCTCGCGCGCGAACTGCACGACGCGGTCTCGCAGCAGTTGTTCGCGATCTCGATGACGGCGACCGCGGTCGGCCGGACGTTCGAGAAAGACCTGTCGCGGGCAAGACGCCAAGTGGAACTGATCGAGGAGATGGCGTCGGTGGCCCAGTCGGAGATGCGGGCGCTGCTGCTTCATTTGCGGCCGGTGTATCTGGAAGGCAAGCCGCTGTATCAAGGGCTGAGCGAACTGATCCGCGAGATTCAGGCCAAAGCGCCGATCGAGATCACGCTCGACATGGATGCGGGCTTGGAACTGGTCAAAGGGATCGAAAACCATCTGTTCCGCATCGTGCAGGAAGCGCTGTCGAACACCTTGCGCCATGCCAAAGCCGACAAGATGGAGATTATCATCGTCCGCCGCAGCGACGCGCTGAGGATGTCGCTCAAAGATAACGGCGTCGGGTTCGAGCTGGACGAGAAAAAGCAGGCTTCTTACGGTTTGTCGCTGATGCAGGAGCGGGTCAGCGAAGTCGGCGGTTCGATCCGCTATATCACCGCGCCGGGCAAAGGAACGCGGATCGAGCTGACCGTGCCGCTGGTAAACGGGGAACAGAAAGGAAGCGAGGAATAGCGATGGAAACGGAAGAACTCATTACCGTGCTGCTCGTCGACGACCACGAGATGGTCCGGATCGGGCTTGCCGCCGTGCTCGATACCGAAGACGATATCGAAGTGATCGGCGAAGCCAGCAGCGGGCAAGAAGGCGTGCGTCTCGCGCAGCAGTACAAACCCGACGTGGTGCTGATGGATCTGGTCATGGACGGGATGGACGGGATCGAAGCGACGCGCGAGGTGCTGAAGATCTGCCCGGAGTCCAAAGTCATCGTGCTGACCAGCTATCTGGACGACGAGAAGATGTATCCGGTGATCGAAGCGGGCGCGTTCAGTTATCTGCTCAAGACGTCGAGAGCGAACGAAGTCGCGGACGCGATCCGCGCGGCGGTGCGCGGACAGTCCGTGCTGGAATCCCAGGTCGCGGCGAAGATGATGAACCGTTTCCGCACTCCGGCCGCCGCCCGGGCGCTGCATGAAGATCTGACCGATCGCGAGATGGAAGTGCTTCGGCTGCTCGCGCAGGGCAAGTCCAATCAGGAGATCGCCGACGAACTGATCATCGGGATCAAGACGGTCAAGTTCCATGTGACCAACCTGCTCTCCAAGCTGGACGTGGAGGATCGGACGCAGGCCGCCATTTACGCTTACAAAAACGGACTGGCCGAATGACGGTCGTGCGGGATCGGGCTTCCGGTTTACGGAGGATGCCGATGCCTCATGAAATGTCGGCCGGTCTTTTTTTGCGCTTTTTTACCGAACGGACCGCAGAGAAAACCTCTCGAATTTTGAGCGCCTAACACATTATGCGATTTCGACAGGTCGGCAAACATCGTCGATTATACTTTGAAAGCGCTTAACTAAAAAGGAGGTCGCTCTCATGTCCATCTTGAAAAAAGCCGCTTGTCTGCTGACCGCTTCCGTCCTTGCCCTGCCTGCAGTCGGTCCGTTCGTTTCCGCTTCGTCCGCAGCAGCCGCGAACGCCGTATCCATCGAAGAGTACGGCGCGATTCCCGACGACGGTCTCGACGATCTCGCCGCGATCCGTCAAGCGGTCTTGGCCGCCAAAGCTTCGGGCAAAAGCGTTTATGTTCCGCCGGGAACTTTTTTGTACAACGACGTGATCGTGCTCGACGGGGTCGATCTGTTCGGAGAAGGCGAATCTTCGATCCTTCGCAGCACCAATCCGCAGCGTCAGGCGGTTCAACTGGCCGGTTCCAACAGCGATCTGAGCAAAGTCAAGCTGACGACCGTTCCGGTCTCGAACCGTCTGTCCAGCTCCGTGTCCGCGCGCGTGCATGTGCTGCCGGAAGCGGCGAACTTTACCGTCAAAGAGACCGTGATCGAAGGCGGTTCTTCCGCGGGCATCATCGTCTACGGCATGAACGGAGCCATTACGAACAATACGGTGCGCGATACGCTGGCCGACGGCATTCATATTACGGGCGGCTCCATGAATATCCGGGTCGAACAGAATACCGCCCGCAATACCGGCGACGATATGATCGCGGTGGTATCTTACGAGAAGAACGGCACTTGGGTAAAAAACGTCAAGATCGCGAATAACGACGTCTCGGGCGGCCATGCGCGCGGCATCACGGTCTCCGGCGGCAGCGACGTATCGATCGAAGACAACCGGATCGCCGATACCGGCGGAGCCGGCGTGTTCGTCGCTTCGGAAGGCAGTTATCAGACGTACGAGGTGCGCAATCTCAAGATCGCCCGGAATACGATTACGCGCGACAGCCGCAACGCTTCGATTCCGGAGAAAGGCGGTATCCGGCTTCAAGCGACGTACAAAGAACCGAGCATCTCGAACGCGATCATCGAACAGAACACGATCGTCGATTCCGCGGACAGCGGCATACTGATTCTCGGTTCGGCGAGCATTCAAGCGCTGATCGTGCGCAATCAGATTCTCGATCCGGCCAATCACGGCATTCATCTGCTGAAAACGGTGACCGGGACCTTCAACTTCGCGGGCAACCGGGTGCAGGGCGAAGGCGGATATCCGTTCTATAATCAATCGCAGGCGCAGGTGAGCAGCGATCTGCCGAATTCCGCGCTTCCGGGCGGGGGCGAAGAAGAAGGAGCGCTCGCGGCGCGCGGCACGCCGCGCATCGACGGCGCGATCGACGACGTCTGGAGCAATTCGACGCCGCTTCCGCTCAACGTCGACGCCAACGGGACGACCGGAACGGTACGGATCGCCTGGGACGAGACGGCTCTGTATTATTTGTTCGAAATGAAAGACGCCACGCCGAACGCGAAAGCTTCGGAAGAACATAACGATTCCGTCGAAGTCTGGGTGGACGAGCTGAACGCCAAGAACGGCACGCGCACGGTCGGCGATTATCAGCTTCGGGTCGGGTACGACGGCGCGCTCTCTTCCGCCGTGCGCGGATTCGATCTGTCCCGCGTAACGCGCGCGGTGGTGCCTCGCGACGGCGGCTATACGGCCGAATTCGCCGTGCCTTATACCGCGCTCTCTCCGCAGGCCGGCGACACGATCGGCTTCAACGCCAGCGCCAACGACGATTCCGACGGCGACGGACGCCGGAATACCTACTTGAGCTGGGTAGACAAGAATCTGCCGTATTGGGCCGATACGAGGGTCTACGGCGAGGTGACGCTCGACAATTAAGATTCGATATTGAAAGCGGTATCTTCTTCTTTTCCCGGGATCGGCTTGATTTAGCCGGTCCTTTTGGTGTATTTAATATTAATGAAACCTTCATCTTAGATCAGCAGAATTGATAATCAATACGATAGCATCAATTTGAGAGATATGTTAAAATGACATCACATCTTTGTTCTTCGCGCTGAAGCGAAGAAGGATAGTCAGGCACGACACACTATACTAACTACAGGAAGAATGGGGAGCTATGGCGGACAATCAAAATCTTGAAGCATTGAAAGCACCCGGCGCGGTCTTCTTTATCTTCGGAGCTACCGGAGATTTGGCCCGCCGTAAGTTGTTCCCGGCCATTTTCAGCTTGTACCGGGAAGGTAAACTGGCAGAGGACTTTGCCGTAGTCGGAGTAGCGCGGCGCCCTCGCACGAATGAAGAATTCCGCGATGACGTATTCCGTTCGATCCAGGAGTTCGGACGGTACAAATCTTCCGACCAGGAGAAGTGGACGCAATTCGCGGAACACTTCGAATATAAATCCCTCGACATCAACAACGTGGCAGGGTTCCAAGAACTGAAAGCCCAGACGGAAGCGATCGAATCGAAGTTCTCGATTCCGGGCAACCGCCTGTTCTATCTGGCGCTGGCGCCGGAACTGTTCGGCAGCGTCTCGCTCAACCTGCGCGAAGGCGGCATGCTCGACAGCGAAGGCTGGCATCGTCTGGTGATCGAGAAGCCGTTCGGTTACGATCTCAAGTCGGCCGAGAAGCTGAACGAAGAACTGGGTCACGTCTTCCAAGAAGACGAGATCTACCGGATCGACCACTATCTCGGCAAAGAGATGGTGCAGAACATCGAGACCATCCGGTTCTCGAACATGTTCTTCGAATCGCTCTGGAACAACAAATATATCGCCAACGTGCAGATCACGCTCGGCGAGACGGTCGGCGTCGAAGAACGCGGCGGCTATTACGACCATGCGGGCGCGCTGCGCGATATGGGCCAGAACCATATTCTTCAGCTGCTCACCATGATCGCGATGGAACCGCCTAGCCGTCTGCTGGCCGAAGACATCCGCGACGAGAAAGTGAAAGTGCTGCGTTCGCTGCACCACTTCGAGAGCTCGGAAGAAGTCAAAGCCAACGTCGTGCGCGGACAATACACCGCCGGACAAAGCAAAGGCAAAGACCTGCCGGGTTACCGCGAGGAAGACAAAGTCGATCCGAATTCGAATACCGAGACGTTCTTCGCGGCTCGCGTCTTCGTCGACAACTTCCGCTGGGCGGGCGTTCCGTTCTATATCCGTACAGGCAAACGCCTGCCGGTCAAAACGACCGAAGTCGTGATCGAATTCAAGAAGATGCCGGGCAATATCTACCTCGGACAAAAGCACGATCTCCAGCCGAACCTGCTGGTCATCCGCGTCAACCCGATGGAAGGCATCTACTTCAAGATCAATGCCAAGAAACCGGGTTCCGAATCGGAAATCGCTCAAGTGGCGATGGAGTTCTGTCAGAGCTGCCTGGTGGGCATCAACTCGCCGGAAGCGTACGAGCGCTTGATCCACGACGCGGCCAAAGGAGATTCCACGTACTTCACGCGTTGGGACGAAGTCGCTTCGGCGTGGTCGTTCATCGACAAGATCGACGCGGCTTGGAAAGAAAATCCGGCCGACGTCGATTCGTATCCGGCAGGAAGCTGGGGACCGGACGCGTCGCATGAACTGCTCGCCCGCGACGGCTTCCATTGGTGGCCGGTAAACGGACAAGAAGAAGACAACGTGATCTGGGTAGCCGCTTCGAGCAGCTAAACGCGGCTCGACTCCGGAGATCCGCACGGAGCATCATAGCCTTTTATACAAGAAAGCCGTCAAGCCGACCGAAGATTTCGGGAGCTTGGCGGCTTTTTCGCGTTCCTGCGAAAGCCGGGCTTGACCTTGAAGTAACCTGCAAGGTTTATGCTGGATGCATAGAAGGGAGCGAGGAAAACATGAAGAAGAAGGCGAAATGGGCGGCGATCGGAGGAGCAGCGGGCCTCGCGGCCGCGCTGTATGCTTATCGAAGCCGCAAAGAAGGCCGGAGCTTAAATCCGCTGCGGCGTCTGTTCCCGATCTTTACGATGCCGGAGCCGACCGGCACCTATGCGATCGGCACGTTCGAGGCCTATCTGATCGACGAGAGCCGGCAGGAGACGAGACGGGGAAGCGTTCCGCAGGGAACCGGGCCGCGCGAGATCGCGACGACGGTCTGGTATCCGGCCGATCCGGCCGCGCTTCAAACGGCGTCTGCCCGTTCGGGATCGGCGAAAGCGCTCGAACCCGAACGTTATCCGGCTTCGCTCGGCAGATGCCTGACGCTGGTATTCGGATTGCCCGAAGGTCTGTTCCGGCATCTGTCGAAAGTGAAAACGCACGCGTTCAAGCATTTGCCGCCGGTTTCGGACCGTTCGTCTTATCCGGTGCTGCTGTTCTCGCCGGGCATCCGTTCGACCCGCCATCAAAGCTTGACGATGATCGAAGAGTTGGTCAGCCGCGGTTATATCGTGATCGGGATGGACCATCCGTACACTTCGGCACAGGTGACTTTGGCAGACGGCAGCGAAGCGATGTATCGGGACGAGCCGAAGTTTGCGAAATCGCGCGAGTTGTATGATTATAATGTCAAAGAGATCGCCGTCCGAGCGGCGGATGCCCGTTTCGTTCTCGATACGTTGGAACGGTGGAATCAAGCCGATTCGGGACATCTGCTGTCCGGCCGTCTCGATCTGTCGCGTACGGGCATCGTGGGGCACTCTTACGGAGGCGCGACGGCGGCGGAAGCTTTGTCGACAGATTCGCGTTTTGCCGCCGCGCTCAGTCTGGAAGGCGGCTTCTGGGGAGAAGTGTCGCGCAAACCGCTGGAACGGCCTTTCATGTATCTGTTCACCGGCGGAACGGCGCGCAGTCTGGACCCGGACAATCCGAAAAAGGAAAAGATCTTTTTCGACGAATTCGAAGAAGATCTCCAGCGGGTGATGACGTCGAGCTTAAGCGATGTGCTGTTTGCGGTCGTCGAACCGTTTTTCCATCAGAGCTTCACGGATATCGCGTTGATCTCGCCGCGGCTGTTCGCCAGATCGTTTACGCCTGAGCGCAATATCGAGTTGAATCGAGCTTACGCCGTGGCCTTTTTCGACCGCTACCTCAAAGGGATCGAGCAGTCGATTCTGGGACGCGATACGCCGGAATTCCCGGAAGTTCGCTACAACGAAGCTTACACGCGCATCGGATCGCAGAACGAATGGCTGGAACGCGCCGAATAACCGAACGTCCAAGGAGGAAACGCAATGAAGAAAATGACCCGGGGGCAGTTGGCGAAAAAAACGGGACTGACCCCCGCGGCCATTCGTTTCTACGAAGACAGCGGCGTGCTTCCGCAGCCCGAGCGCAGCGAGAGCGGGTACCGGCTGTACGGCGAAGAATATCTGACGCTGATTCAGTTCATACAGGATACCAAAGCGCTCGGCTATCCGCTGTCTCGGATCGGCGACACGCTGCGCAAATTGAGCGACGGCCGGGAGATGGACGTCGAAGGATTGCGAGAGCTGGTGCGGCGGCAGATTCAAGATATCGAACGGCAGGAAGCCCATCTGGCCGAAGTCAAATTCCATCTGCATCGGCTGTTGAACGAATATGACGACGAAGACGTACGCGGGTATCTGCAAACGTTCCGCCGCGATCCGGAGAAGTAAATAAAATCGCGCCAGCCCTTTTTTTCGATACAGATTCTCCCTTGCCTGCGCGGGAATTATGGTACAATATAGGGATGAATACGCACGATACAGAAGGGAACGTGAACATGAGCCAAACCCAAGACAAAGTTTTGCGCGAAGAAGTCGAAAAACGCAGAACTTTTGCCATTATATCTCACCCGGATGCCGGGAAAACGACGCTGACGGAGAAGCTGCTGCTCTTCGGCGGCGCTATTCGTCTGGCCGGAACGGTAAAAGCGCGCAAAGCCAGCAAACACGCCACAAGCGACTGGATGGAAATCGAGAAACAGCGGGGGATCTCGGTAACGTCTTCCGTCATGCAGTTCGATTATAACGGCCACCGCATCAACATTCTGGATACGCCCGGTCACCAAGACTTCAGCGAAGACACGTACCGGACGCTGACGGCGGCCGACAGCGCGGTCATGCTGATCGACGTCGCCAAAGGCGTCGAAGCCCAGACGATCAAGCTGTTCCAAGTCTGCGCGAAGCGCGGCATTCCGATCTTTACCTTCATCAACAAACTCGACCGCGAAGGCCGCAGCCCGTTCGACCTGATGGAAGAATTGGAGCAGGTGCTCGGGATCCGTTCGGTTCCGATGAACTGGCCGATCGGCATGGGACGGGAACTCAGCGGCGTCTACGACCGAATGAAGAATCAGGTCGAGCTGTTCCAAGGCGACGACCATTCGCAGATCAAAGTGCAGAAGGTCGAAGATTATCATGATCCGATCATCGCGCAGATGGCGGGCGAATACCACGCGAACCAGCTGGCCGAAGAACTCGAACTGCTGGACGTGGCGGGCGATCAATTCGACTACGAAAAAGTCAAACGCGGCGAGCTGACTCCGGTCTTCTTCGGCAGCGCGATCAATAACTTCGGTCTTCAGACGTTCCTCGAGAACTTTTTGGAACTCGCGCCGAAGCCGGCGCCGCGCCGCAGCACGGAAGGCGAAATCGAGCCGGTGCGCGAGAAGTTCAGCGGCTACGTGTTCAAGATTCAAGCGAACATGAACCCGGCGCACCGCGACCGGATCGCGTTCCTGCGCATCGTGTCCGGCAAGTTCGAGCGCGGCATGAGCGTCAAGCATGTCCGCGTCGGCAAAGACATCAAACTGGCGCAGCCGCAGCAGTTCTTGGCCCAAGACCGCGATATCGTCGAAACGGCTTACGCGGGCGATATCATCGGTCTGTTCGACCCGGGCATTTTCCGGATCGGCGATTCGTTGGTGGAAGGTCAGAATTTCGAATTCGAAGAGCTGCCGACGTTCTCCCCGGAGATTTTCGCCAAAGTCACGGCCAAAAACGCGCTCAAGCACAAACAGTATCAAAAAGGCATCGACCAGTTGACGGAAGAAGGTACCATTCAAGTCTTCCGCACGGTCAGCTTCGACGATACGATTCTCGGCGTCGTCGGCCAACTCCAATTCGAAGTGTTCGAATACCGGATGAAAAACGAATACGGCGTCGACGTGCAGCTTCAGCGTCAGTCGTTCCAATTCGCGCGCTGGATCGTGGCGAAAGAGATCGATCCGTCCAAGTTCCGGATCAACTCGACGCTGGTCAAAGACAAAAAAGGCAACTACGTGGCGCTGTTCGAGAACGAATACGCGATGCGTACCGCCATCGACAAAAATCCGGACGCCCAATTCTTGGAGATGGCGCCGTAAGTTCAAGGAGGCCTGATCGGGGATGGGGAAAGGCAAGAAGCAGTATGCGGTCATCGGCATGGGGCGTTTCGGTTCCAGCGTTGCCAAGACCCTCAGCGAGATGGGCTTCGACGTACTGGCGATCGACGCGAGCGAAGAACGGACTCAGGAGATCTCCAACGTGGTGACGCACGCCGTATCGGCGGACTCGACGGACGAAGAAGCGCTCAAGGCGCTGGGCATTCGCAATTTCGACGTCGTGGTCGTGGCGATCGGACAGGATATTCAAGCGAGCATCTTGACCACGCTGATCCTCAAAGAGATGAATCTGCCGCTGATCATCGCCAAAGCGCAGAACGCGCTGCACGGCAAAGTGCTCAGCAAGATCGGCGCGGATAAAGTCATTTTCCCGGAGCGGGATATGGGTACGCGGGTCGCGCACAATCTGACTTCTCCGAACATCCTCGATTACATCGAATTGTCTGGCGATTACAGCATATTCGAGATGCTGGTCCCGGCGAAGATGGTCGGACGCAATCTGATCGAACTGAACCTGCGTCAGAAATACGGCTGCAACGTGATCGCGGTGCGCCGCGGCAGCAAGATGAACATCTCGCCGGACCCGCACGGCCGTCTCTGGGAAGGGGACGTGCTGGTGATCGTCGGGGAGCGGGACGATCTGGTGCGGCTGGAGATCGCGTTCGAGAGGCACGGGTAGAAGATTCTGTTCGGGGGGGAGAAGCGGGGGACGCTCCGGGAGAAATTCGTTTCGGTCGCTGTCTCAATCGGGAAGCTGAATTGGATGTAACAAGGAGGCTTCCCGATTTCAAAGGCGAACACTTCGTTCCTGCACTGAATTTCTCCCTCCGCTTGGCGCTTCTCGCAAGGACAGAATATTCTAACCGTGAGATGGGTTAGGATAAAAAACATAAAGATAAAAGGTATCGCTGCCGCGATACCTTTCGGTTTTTTAATAGAGGGCAACGGATATTAAGAAGCGGAGGGATCTGGGATGCCGCATACGCAGATCGAATCAACGGCCAACGGGCGGGTCAAGGAATGGGCGAGCCTGCTCGAGAAAAAGCATCGGGATCGGCAGGGGAAATATATCGTCGAAGGGATTCATCTGGTGCAGGAGGCGCTGCGCTCGGAAGCGGACGTGGAATGCGTCGCGTATGACGCGGCGCTCGGGGTGCCTGCGGAACTGACGCAGGAAGCGCGCTCCGGACAGGCGGAATGGATCGCCGTCTCGGCGGCGATCGTCGCCAAGTGCACGGAAGCGCGGACACCGCAGCCGGTGTTCGCCGTGGTGCGCAAGTCCGCCGCGAAGCTGGCGGACATTCTGCGCACGGAGAACGCGCTCGTCGCGGTACTCGACGGCGTACAGGATCCGGGCAACGTCGGCACGATCATCCGTGCCGCCGATGCCGCCGGCGCGGCCGGCGTCGTGGTCGGCCGGGGCTCGGCCGACATCTACAACCCCAAGACGGTACGCTCGACGATGGGGTCGCTGTTCCATCTCCCGATCGTGGAGGGAGAGCTGACGGAGCTGCTGCCGCAGGCGCGGCAGGCTTCCGCCAAGATCGTCAGCACCAGCTTGCAGGCGAAGCACAACTGTTACGAAGCGGACTATCGGGGCGCGGCTTGGTTCGTTTTCGGCAGCGAAGGCAGCGGCGTCTCGCCGCAGGTCGAGGCTTTCGTGGACGAGAAGGTCATCATCCCGATGCCGGGCCAAGCCGAATCGCTGAACGTGGCGATGGCGGCTTCGGTGCTGCTGTTCGAAGCGGTGCGGCAGCGGTTGGTGTGAGCAGATTTTTAAAAAACTCAAAGACGGGAAGAGGCATCGCGTAAATAAGCGATCCCTCTTCCCGTCTTTTTAGGTTTAATCATTTAGTTCAGTCAGAAGGAACAAGCCGCAGCAAATGCCACTCCGCATACTACCGAGCAGCCACCGCCTGCTATCGGATTGACAAGGGCCCAGACTCCGCAATATTGGGCGCATGCGTAAAGTCCCACTACACTACACGTGAAAGATTTTCCGTTCCATAAAAACATTCCTCCGGCAGCTTTGGCGGATAAGCTGTCTTTTTGTTGATTTTGCGTATCCGTATTTTGATAGTTTGCTAGTAAATGCTTGGAATCGGGATCGGAAGCATTTGTTTTTTCAGCTACAAATTTTTCGATTTTATTATCCGTTCCATTTACAATGGTTTGAGTCACTATGATTTCGTTTTTTTCAATATTATTGTATGCTCTTGTTACCATATATGTGTATATAGCGGCATCGCCTTTCAAACTGTACTTCAGTTTCGAATTGTGATTGCTTAACTGGATTTCTTCAAATTTTTGTTGATGTATTTGTTGATTGATGTTCTGTATTTCTTGGTTTTCGTTTTCTAATCCGACCACTTTTATCAACTCTTCAGAAGTTAAAACGTCAATATTGATTGGTTGGTTTTTCTCGTTTGTTAATTGTTGCTGCTTATCTAATATTGTGGACTCGGCTTTGACTGTGGAAGTATGGCCTAAGACGGTGAAAATTAGAACCAGTATCAGACTGAAAATAAAATTTTTCTTCATTGTGATTATTATCCCTCCAAGATTGATTTTTATTTACAAAAGGAATTATATAGGTTTTAGAGGAATATTTAAATAAACCATTGGTTTACTTCTTAATATTTAATGTTAAAATGGACTTTTTTGGTTGTTTAATGTATAATTTTAATTGATGTTACCAATTTTTTTGTTAAAACTCTTTTTAAGACCTGTGGTGAATCGAGCAAGATCTTGATGTCTCAAAGGTCTATTACGAAGAGAGTCTTATCAAAATTGAAGGAGGATGATTGTTTATCGTAAACTTGGGAGAGAATTTAAAAAGATTGCGTAAATTAAATCATTTGACTCAAGAAGAAATTGCTGAAAGATTGGACGTGACCAAACAAGCTGTCTACAAATGGGAAAATAATACTTGTTATCCCGACATCGAAAATTTAATAAAAGTATCTCAGTTATATAACGTTAAATTGGATGATTTATTAAATAATGAAGTTAAAGAAGCAGAAAAAGCAGAATTTTTTTTTTAATCCCGTCACATTAGATGACGAAAATGCGAAAAAAGCTAAAGAAAATTATTATCGCTATATCCGTTACTTTCCGGCGATCGGAGTCATAACCAGCTTGGCGTTATTCGTTATCTTTTTCTTGATCAAAGGGGTAGAAAAACAAGATTATGTAGAGAAGATCTTATACTGCTTGCTGCCTATTCCTGTCTATATGCTCATGTATATTCCGATGAAAATACGGGTAAAGAAATCGGCGCGTTGATCTGAGGCTCCGACCGGAACTTCGACGCCTCGTATAGCGAGCGACTAAACGATAAAATCTAAAAGGATTCGGACCGTAAGCAGGTGCGAATCCTTTTTGTTGATTGTACAAACGCGCATTCACTCCCGCTGAGCGGCAGTTCTCTTACACGTACCGACCATTCGCTTTTTACTCAGACAAGAGGGAACCAGCCCGGAGGACTGTTCATGATCGTTTTCCACATCGGGTCCGGAATGACCAGTGATTCTTGGTCGTCCGCCGACAAGGTCAGGACGATATCCGATTCTTTGCCTTCTTGTATTTTTTGCGTCCAATCGGGATCGACGACGAGCTGTCTGCCTAACGCGACCAACGGAACCCCGATCTCGTAAGCATGCAGTGCGTCTTCCGCCGTACGGATCGAACCGACGCCCATCAGAGGGACTCTTCCGTCGATCTTATCAAGGATGATCGCCATTCTGGAACGATTCAGGTCTTCTCCGCTGCGCGGCCGCGACGAGTAATCCATCAGCGAAATATGAAGATAATCGAGGTTTCGTTTTGCCAAAGCCTCGATCAATTCAAGGGTATCCGGCATCGTGATGCCCGGCGACTCGGCTTCTTCGGGAGAGAACCGGTAACCGACCGCAAAAGCTTCTCGGGCATGCTCGGCGACCGTGCGCGTCACTTCGTCGACGACGGCCAGCGGAAAGGCCATGCGCTTCGTCAAGCTGCCGCCCCACTCGTCATCGCGGTTGTTGGTATGCGGCGAAAAGAATTGTTGGAACAAATAGCCGTTTGCTCCGTGAATCTCGACTCCGTCATAGCCCGCTTCGATCGCTCTTCGCGTCGCTTCCCCGAAGTCCCGAATAATCGAAACGATCTCGGCGGAAGTCAAAGGCCTCGGGATAACGGATGGGTTTTGAGCGTTCGGCACGTTTCCCGCACTGACCACGTCGCCTCCGGGCACGAGTTCCGCAGGACATTCCCGTCCTCCGTGATACAGCTGCAAAATCGCTTTTGAGCCTTGGCTTTGTATGGCGGACGCCAATCGCCGCAGGCTGGGAATCATCTCGTCGCGATCGGCCGCGAATTCGCCGTGAAATCCTTTCCCGTTGGGCGTGACATACGCGCAGGCCGTGATCACCGTACCGACTTGGCCGGAGCGGCGCTCGTAATAACGCAGCTCTTCCTCCGAGACGGAACCATCGGGATCAGAAGACCAGTTCGTCATGGGAGCCATGACGATTCGATTGGGAATCTGAAGTCCGCTAGGGAACGTAAACGGTTGAAATAAAGGGTTAAAGGTCGGGTTCATTGATTTTTCCTCCTAAAGTAAAGGTCAAGTGGGAAAGCCCTGATTCTTTAAACGTTCGATACATGGACCCGCTTGATAAAAAACGAGCAGATCAGGCCTGCCGCGGCAATAAAGATTGCAACCGTAAATACTGCCGAGATTCCGGTTGCGGCAGCCGAAGCCTCGATATTCGATTGACCGGCAAATCGGTTGATATAGTCGCTCATGCCCAGCGTCATGATGCTGACCGCGACCGCCGTACCGATGGCTCCGGCCAACTGCTGAATCGTATTCATGATGGCACTTCCGTGCGAGTAGAGCTGCGGAGGCAGTTGGTTGAGCCCGTTGGCCTGCGAAGGCATCCATACCATGGCGATTCCGATCATCAAAAAGGTATGCAGAATCACGACTTGAAGCAGAGTAGAGTCTACGGTAAGTCCGGAAAGAAGCCACAATACGGCCACGATCATCGACATCCCGATCGGAACGACCCATTTGGGACCGTATTTATCGAATACTTTTCCCATGATCGGCAGCATGACGGCATTCACGATTCCTCCGGGCAGCATAACCAGACCCGCTTCGAAAGCATTCAGTCCGAGACTTCGGATCAAAAACATAGGCAGCATGATCGTGGCGCTGAGCATGATGATCAAATTCAAAAAAATCATGATGGCTCCTATAGCGAACATTTTGTATGTAAATGCTCTTAGATCCATCAAAGGCTGCTGCAAGCGCAGCTGCCGTCGAATAAAAACGAACAGCGCGAAAACGCCAACGATAAGAGGAACGAGAACCGTAGGCGCGATCAATCCGCCTTCGTGTTCTCCCGCGCTGCTGAACGCGAACACGATTCCGCCGAATCCGAGCGTAGAGAAGCACAGGGAGAGCAGATCCAACTTGGGTTTGGTAACCGTCGAGAAATTTTGCAGATACCGAAGTCCGATCAGCAAAGAGACCAACAGAACGGGAAGGGTGATGATGAAAATCCAATGCCAGCCCAATCGTTCGAGCAGCAGTCCCGAGATCGTGGGTCCGACGGCCGGGGCGACGACCAGAACCAATCCGATCAAGCCGTATGCGCCGCCTCTTTTTGCCGGAGGAATGATCATGAGTACCGTACTGTACATCAGAGGCAGCATGACGGCAACGCCTGCGGCTTGAACAACGCGCGCAACCAGCAGCATGCCGAAGCCGGGAGAGAAAATGGCGATCAACGTGCCCGTAATCGAAAAGGCGAGCGAAACGGTAAAAAGCTGCCGCATCGTAAACCGTTGAAGCAGCAGACCCGTTATAGGAAGCAGTATGCCCAGCGTTAATAAGTATCCTGTAGTCAACCACTGGCCGGCCGCATTGGAAATCTGAAATAGGTCAATAAGGTCGGCCAACGCGATATTGAGCGCCGTTTCGTTAAACATCCCGACGAACCCGCTCAGCAGCAGGGCCGCCATGATGGGAATCATTTGATAAGTCTGCTTGTTTTCTGTATGGTCTGACATTTCTGCATCTCCGTTCTGTCTGAACATGTTCGAGTTGTATCAAGGACTTTAAGGATTCTTTTTATCTTTGATTAGACGAAAAATTTTATTAGCATGATCCGTAAAGGAATCCGGCGTGAAAAATGAGCTCGTTAACTCTGGAACCTCTCGTCAGCTCCTTCTTTTTATTATAGATTACAGTTGTCTATGATATCTTTATTAAAATTTCTTGTCAATTCTGTTTAAATGAAATTTTAATGAAGTGATGTGGCGAGTGTATGGTGAAATGCTCATGCCAATAAACAAAAAAACGATCTTTCCCGTATCCTCGGGAAAGATCGCAATCTGTGTATCTCGGTTTACGCTTCGTCCCAAATCCGCCGCACGTTATCGAACGCGATCTTCGTGCCCAGCAGGCAATCTTCCATCCCTTCGTATTCGATCGACAAGAATCCGTCGTAGCCGGAGGATTTCACGGCGGACAGGATCTCGTACAGATCGAGATCGCCTTGACCGGCGATCGCGCCGCGCAGGTAATTGCCGCCCGCGCTGCGGAACCAGCCTTCGCCGGGGTTGCGGCGGGAAGGACGGATATAGAAGTCTTTGATATGCACCATCGAAGCGATCGGCAGATTATTGCGGACGGCGGTCAGCGGATTCTCGTCGACGCAGACGAAGTTGCCGACGTCCAGCGTCGTCCGGAAATTCGCACGGTCGACGGCGTGGACGAGCGTCTGCACGCGGTCGCTGGCCTGAACGTAATAGCCGTGATTTTCGACGCTGGTCGTGATGCCGCGTCCGGCCGCGTGGTCGGCGATGCGGCGGCAGGCGGCGGCGAGTTTGTCCAAGTCTTCGTTGAAACGAAGAACGGAGGTGTCTTCGCGGGAAGCGACGTCGTGGCGCATCAGCTTGATGCCCAGCCTCGCGGCGCGGTCGACTTCCGAGAGCACCCGCTCGATCTCCGCTTCGTACAATTCTTCGTTGTCCGTGACGAAGTTCGCGCCGATCGCGTAATTCGAGAGTTCCAGCGACAATTCCGCGGCGCGGGCGACGATCCGTTCTTCCAAGCCGGGATCTTCGATAAAGTCGAAGCCCAGTCCCGGCACGATCTCGACATGTTCGGCTCCGATTCCGGCCGCCCACGCCAGACCTTCTTCCAACGTCAAACGCCCCTGCTGCATGGCCTGATACAAGCTGTACGAACTGATACCGAGTTTCATAGAGACAGTCCCCCGCGATACTGCTCGATGAACCGGACGGCTCCCGCGATATCCGAAGCTGGATCGTCGCCGACTTCGCGTTCGATCGTCAGATAACCCGCATAGCCGATATCCTGAAGCGCTTTGAAATAAGCGTCGAAATCGACGTCGCCTTCGCCCGGCGGCAGTTCGATAAAGTCGGCTTCCGCGCCTCCGCCCGCCATATCGGCGATCGCGGCGTGATCCATCTTATCGTAGCCCAGATAACCGTAGACCTGCTTAGGATCGACGATTCGCAGTCTGCGGCCGTCTTTGACGTGCGTATGCACGATGTAGTCTTTGAGCGTATAGACGCCCTGTACCGGATCGTCGCCCGTGACCATGACCATGTTGGCCGGATCGAAGTTGACGGAGACGCCGCGGCTGCCGAGCGTGTCGAGGAAGCTTTTGAGATGGGCGGCCGGTTCGGGACCGGTCTCGATCGCGAAAAAGGCGTTCAGGCTGCTCGCGTATTCGCTCAGTTCCCGGCACGCCCGCTGCATCGCGTCGTAGATCGGGCCGCTGCGGTCTTCCGGCACGATGCCGATATGCGTGGTCACGATGTTGGTGCCGAGATCGAGCGCCAGATCCAAGATGCGTTTGGACTTCTCGATCTTCTCCGCGTTGACCGAGGCGTCTTGGAAGCCGTGGCCGGCCAGATCGCCGCACAGCGCCGAGATCTCCAGACCGAGACCGTCGATGACCTTGCGCAGCTCGCCGCGTTTGCTTCCGATCAGCACCGCCGGGTCCATCTCGCCGTCGACGGCATAGATCTGCACGCCGTCCGCGCCGACTTCCCGGGCTTTCTTGAGGCCTTCCGTAACGCCGATGCCGAAACTGTCGACGATCACGCCGATCTTGTTGGTCAATCCGAGTTTCGAAGCCATAAGTATTCCTCCTTAAATTAGGACTTGGATAAGGGATGTACGTCGATCGTTCCGCTTAGCGATCCGCGCCGTCCAAACGAATCTCGCGACCTTCTTCCGCCGAACGGTACACCGCGTTCAACAGGCGAATCATCTCTACGCCGTCTTCCACCGGACATAAGTTCTCGGCTTCGCCCCGGCAGAGCTTCGCGAAATGGGAGATTTCTCTGCCGAACGCGTCCATAAAGTCGAAGCCCGGCGTCGTCAGCTGCGGATCGACGTTCAGGATCGTATTATGCCGCTCGGCCGTGATCGCGAGGGCAGGTTCGATCTCGGCTCCGCCTTTTTCGCCGAAGATCGAGATCTGCGCCGAATCTTTGCGGGCATGCAGCGAGAAACTGACGTCGACCATGAGCGAAGCACCGTTCTCGAACCGGATCAGCGCGTTCGCCATATCTTCGACCGTATTTACCGACGGATCGAAATCCGCCGCCTGATAATACGAATAATTTTCGATATGGGAACGGTTGCCGAGTTTGCGATACGTATTGCCGCTGACGGACACCGCTTTGGGTTTGCCCATCAGATACCAGCACAGGTCGATGACGTGAACGCCGATATCGATCAGCGGTCCGCCGCCGGAACGTTCGAGATCCGCGAACCAGCCGCCCGGGTTGCCCAGTCTGCGGATCAAGCTGGCTTTGGCATAATAGATGCCGCCCAGATCGCCCGCGTCGATAAAACGTTTGAGCACGTCGATATTGGAAGCATGACGGCGAACGTAACCGACTTGAAGGATTTTGCCCGTTTCCCGGACGGCCTGCTCGATCGCCAGCGCTTCGTCGACCGTTTTGCACAGCGGCTTCTCGCAGAGCACGTGTTTGCCCGCGCGCAGCGCCGCGATGCTGATCTCGGCGTGGGAATTGTTCCAAGTACATACGCTGACCGCGTCGATGCCGGGGTCGGCAAGCAGCTCGTCGTAGTCGCCGTAGACGCCGGCGATTTCGTATTTGGACGCCGCGGCGCGCGCGCGTTCCGCGTTCAGATCGCAGACCGCGACCAACTTGACCTGCGGATTGGCCGCATAAGCCTGAAGGTGGGCGTCAGAGATGGAACCGCAGCCGATCAGGCCGACTCGTACTTTTTCCATACTGAAATTCATCCTCTCTGGTAACGGATATGTTATATTTGTTCAAACAGGATGCAAAGGATACGTCTAATTTAGCACAGCGAATAGAAGGAGAGAATGTGCAGAATGTCTCAGTATATGGACTATACGATCAGCCGAAGCCCGATTCGCGTTCTGACGCCTTCGGTCGATCCGGCCCGGCTGCGCATTACTTCGCTCACGTTGGTCAACGCGGGCCATCTGCCGGGGCGAACGCCGCGGCGTGAGAAAGCGACGTTTCAGCATTGGGCGATCGTGGTGATCACGGGCGGACAAGGGACGTATCGGGTGGACGGAGGCGACGTGCAGCGCGTACGCGCGGGATCGTGGTTCTGTCTCTATCCCGGCGCCGAATTCGCTTACGGTCCGGACCCGGAAGCGCATTGGGACGAATATTATTTTACGGTCAAAGGAGATCGGGTCGGCGAGTGGCTGAGAGATTGGTTTTTTCCGAACGGTCAGGTCCATCGGGTGCGGACCGACGAGCTGCTGCTTCAACGGATGGAAAATATGCTGCGGCTGATCGAGAGCGGGACGCCGGACAATCTGGATCGGGTAGCGCTGCAGCTGGAAAGTTTTCTCTACGAACTGGTGTCCGGCAACGACGGACGCGGTCAGCAGCCGAGAGAACGTCTGGCGCAGGCGGTCGTCGAAGATCTTCAGAGCCTGCTCCATCTGCCGCCGACCGTGGGGGATATGGCGGCCCGCCATCATGTCTCGGTCTCGACGCTCCGCCGGATCGTGCAGGAGTATACCGGCTATCCGTTCAACGAATTCGTGCATCGGCTGCGAACGGCGGAAGCGGGCAACATTTTGCTGAACACGGATATGAGCGTCAAAGAGATCGGCGAACGGTTAGGGTATAAAGACATGTTTTATTTTTCGCGCGTCTTCAAACGGATTACCGGGGTGTCTCCGAGAGAATATCGCAGCCGAATCGGGCCGTGACGCGGGGTGCCGAAGGAAACTTATCCTTAATATCATTGGTTTTTTGCACGGGTCTCGTTATAATGGGGATAGTTTCAAAATCGTTTTATTCGATTATCGTTTTGCCATTTTCAGGTTAGAGACAAGACCATATACAGTTTTTCGACAGCGATCGTTTCGGCAGGGGAGGGGAATTAGTTGTTTCAAATCGGCGGCAAAGTCTATGAAGTCATGATCAACCACAAGAACGGCTGGAATCCGGAAGTGTTTCGGAGCCGATACAGCGAGATCTTGGAACGTTACGATTACATCGTCGGGGATTGGGGTTACAATCAACTTCGGCTCAAAGGCATGTACCGCGACGGACAGCCCAAGACCGCGAAAGAATCCCAATTTTCGTTTACGACGGACTATATCACGGAGCACTGCAACTTCGGCTGCGCGTACTTCGTGCTTCGCAAGGTGAAAGATCTGCGCGACGTCAAAGACCCGGAAGAAGCGGCGTCGTATCCGGATCTCGGGATCGTCAACGAACCTCGGGAATACCGCACGTCGTCCAAGCCGCAGGAAGCGGCCAAAGATCAGCGCGAACATCCGGCGGCGAAAGAACGCAAAGAGCAGCGCGGGCGCGGCGATCGGGAAACGAAGAACGCGCGCGGCGAACGCTCGCAGGACAATAACGAACGCGAACCGCGCGACAAGAATCAGACGCAGGGCCAATCGGGCAAAAAGCACGCGAATCGCGGCGAACGACCGAACCGCGAACATTCGAACTCGGGAAATACGGGCCGCGAACGCGACAAGGACAAAGCGAAAGCGTCCGGCGGCGAATCCAACAATCATCACCACCATCGCAACCGCAAACGCGAAGATCGCGGCGGCGAGAACCGTCAGGCCCAGCGCCGCGAAGGCGGGAACGAACGGCGCGAGAACGCGTCGACGCCGAACGCTTCGAATTCGGGCGGCCAGCGTCCGGATCAGGAAACGGCGAAGTAATCGCCATCAGGTCGATCAATCGGATCGTTAAACGAATGCGACAAAAAGCGGCTCGCTTCGGAGCAAGATCATCGCGTGTTAAACGGATGACCTTGTTTCCCGGAGCAGCCGCTTTTTTGCGTGCTTGCAAGGAAATAGGCTGCGCTCAGCGGCCCGTAACGACTAACCCAAAAACGCTTCGCGTACCCGATTCCAGAACGGGAACGGGCGATAGCGGGCGAAACTGATCTTCTGGCTCGAGACGCGGCAGCGTACGGAAACCAGATCGTCGATGCTCAGCACGCGATGGTCCATCGTCAGCAGCAGCCGCTGCTCTTTGCGCGAATAGATGTCGCAGTGATGGTGCTTGGGCAGCACGAGCGGCGAGCCGAGCGTCCGGAATACGCGGTTGTTGATCGAGGCGATCTCCGCGATCTGGAGCGCTTCGAGCGTCGGATGCATGATCGCGCCGCCGAGACCGCGATTATAAGCGGTGCTGCCGGACGGCGTCGATACGCAGATGCCGTCGCCGCGGAACATCTCGAAAATCTCGTCGTTGATATCGATCTGCACGACCATCGTCGCTTCGGCGCCTTTGATCGCGAATTCGTTCAGCACGGTATGGATCGAAGTGCCGGACCGCCGCTCGAGTTCGAGTTCGAGCAGCGGGTATTTGACGATCTTCGGCCCGAGGCCGCTGTCGCCCGCGCCCGACATGAAGTCGATCAGCGCGGACAGGTCATCGGCTTTCCAATCGGCGTAGAAGCCCAAATGGCCCGTATGCACGCCGACGAAAGCGATATCCGGAATCCGGTCGATAAACGAGTGAAACGCATGCAGCATGGTGCCGTCTCCGCCGATCGAGATGACGATCTCGGGCGTTTCGGAGTCCATTTCGAAGCCTTTTTCGGCGGCGAGTTTATGAAATTGCTGGCTTAAGTCGATCGACAGCTGGTCGCCGCGGTCCAATACGTAATATTTCAATGGTCGAACGCTCCTTTGCTCGGAGTTTGGCTGTGCGGCCGGCGATCCTGCCGGGACTGTTCCCGTCCATTTTAACATGTCGGGGCAGGTCGCACACCCGGACGGCGCATAAAACTTTTTTACGGGTCAATCATCCTGAATCATTAGGGGAAAGCGGTTGCAAAATGGCTTTATTTTTTGAAAAACTGTGATAGAATAAAAAAACCAAACTCTATTCCGGCCTTTTGGCGGATTACATTTACCGAATGTCGGCAGGTTGTCCTTTAATTTGAGACGGACGGAGTGGTCACAATGAGTATTATTACGGCGATCATGGTATGCGCTTTTGTCTACGTCATCCGCGTTTCTCTCGATCAGCCGGGCGAAGAGGAATGGAGCGGATATTAAGAGGCATCGCCCGATTTCGGGCGGCGCGGGTTCCGGGGGACGGATACGCGCATTTTTTCGAGCGGCGGGCATAGCCCGACGCTTTTTTGTTTTTGCATAAACGGTCGAAAGCCGCGGTTTTCGATGCCGAGATTTTGCTATAATACAAGAGTGCAGCTTGCCGGAAGCTCCCGTCGGGAGCGCGGTCGGGTTGCGCCAAAGATCGCGGATGCGGAAAGCAGGGAAGTAGACATGAACCCCGGACAAACGATTTACGAGCAGCTCGGCGAGTCGGCCGGCCTGCGCAGCATCATCGAGACTTTTTACGGAAAGGTCGTGCAGGAACCGCTGCTCGCGCCGTTGTTTCCCGAAGATATTCAGCCGGTCATCGAGCGCCAGCATCAATTTCTGACGCAGTTCTTCGGCGGTCCGACGTTGTATTCGGATCTGCACGGACATCCGATGATGCGGGCACGTCATATGCGTTTTCCCGTAACGAACGAACGCGCGGACGCCTGGTTGGCCTGCATGAATGCCGCGCTGCAAGAAAGCGGCGTCGAAGACGAACTGCGCGAATTCGTCATCGCAAGGCTTCGCGGCCCGGCTTATCATTTCGTCAATACCCCGTAACGGCCGGCGTTAACCGCCTGCCTGTTCATTTGTCACCCGGCCTATTCCCCCTGAAGCATAAGAGAGAAGAAAGAGGGCTTGCTATTATGGAAATCGATCCGCTATTTCAGGTGAATGCCGTTTGCGTATGCTGCGAAAATACGTTCCAGACCAGCCGCGTACGGCCGAGTTTCAAACAAACCACGCGCCGCGACACGGATTTCTGCGCTTATTATAAGAACGAAAATCCCGACTTCTACGTCGTTCGGGTCTGTCCGAAGTGCGGCTTTGCTTTTACGGAAAATTCGGCGTCCAAGCTGAGCGCCGAACAGCGCAAGCGTTACGAAGAGAAAGTCGGAGCTTCGTCCAAGAAAAAAGAGTACGGCGGAAAGCGCACGCTCGACGAAGCGATGGAAACGTACAAGCTGGCCTTGATCTGCGCGCAGGTCGTTCAAGACAAAGAGCGCATCATCGCCAGCTTGCTGCATCATATCGCTTGGCTGTACCGCTATGCGGAGAACGAAGAGCAGGAACGCCGCTTCGTGGGATTCGCGCGCGATTCGTACATTCGCGTGTACGAGACGGAAGCGGCCGGGCCGAGCGATGCCCGATTGATGTATCTGATCGGCGAGCTGTGCCGCCGACTGGGCGAATTCAACGAAGCGGTGCGCTGGTTCTCGCGCGTCATTCACGATCAGCGGATCATGGACGCCGGCATGATCCGGGCGTCGCGCGAGCAGTGGGCGACGCTGCGCGAAGATATGCTGGCGCGGAAGATGGAGCTGCCGTCGGAGATGCAGGAATCTTAGGCGGGGGGCGGCCGGAGGATAGGCCTTAAGGCGTAAGTGCGAAAAAGCTTAAGGGCGCTGCGCTTGCTAGTGGCCGCTTACGGGCGGCGAGGCCTACGTATAGCATATGCTTACGAAGTCGCAAGACTACGTCTTGCGTGTAGCTGTCTCAGCCCGGCTTCCTATGATTAGATAGGAAGCCGGGCTTCAAAGGCGATGTTCCGCTTCCGCTCCACGGTCTCCGGCTCTCGCCGCCCTCCGCTTGCCGCTGCGCGCCGAGGAAGCGGCTTCTCCTCCTGATTGGGAGGAGAGAAGGGGAGAGCAGGCCGGCGCGTGCCTCGCCGGCCGGGCGCCTGCGGCGGAGGGAGCGGGAGGACGGACGCCCCGCGATTCGGGGCTGCGTCCTGAGAGCTAGGGGGCGAACAGCCGAATTTTCGAGGATGCTTGCGACGCCAGTTTGCCAGTTGCCTCGATAAGCAAAGCTGCCTCCCCAATTGATTTAGTCGCTTTTCGAATGCGATTCATCGGAGGTCTTCCGTTTGCGGAAGGCCTTTTTGTTATGCGCAACGTAATCTTCCTCGTCAGCGAGGGAGCTTACGTTGCCGAAAAAGCAACGTAGAGAGTACTTTTCCGCCAATCGGCTGCCTTACGTTGCTTTTTCAGCAACGTAGAAGCGCCAAACCGCCGGATCGGACCTCATTTTGGCTCCTACGTTGACGAAAAGGCAACGTAATGCCATAAAAGCGCCTTGTAGAAGCTCTACGTTGCTTTTTCGTCAATGTAGTGGATGCATAACCACCGAATGTTTGCCTACCTACTCCTAACCTTCGCCGCCGCAGTTTTCGCCAACGCTAAACGGCTGATACCGCAGCGGGGCGAAGATTCGTCGGAACTATAGGCAAGCCGGCATTCTGCATCTTCGCGATTCACCCTCGCCCCGTTCGTTTTGCTCGAATCGGACTTTTCCCGTACGAGGAAAAGCCTCGCCGCCGCTATGCAGCACATAAATCTAATCTTCCTCGGCGATCCGGACTTGTATTTTCGGGCCGTCTTCGAAGCTTGCTGAACGCGAATCCGAATTTCTTCTGCGCTCGCTCGACCTTTTTCCAATTTCTCAGCTCTTAATGCTCTTCTATGTAATCTATATTGACGCCAGCCTGACCTAAACCTAATATATGGGGTGTAAACGAGCGAAAGAGGTTTTTTCAGAGAAAATCAGTAAGATACAGCGATTTTCGTGAATATTCTGGAACGAACTGCAACTTCATGGAACCGAGGGGGCAAGGAAAACATGAACGGAATCGACGAGCAGATGAAAGAAAAAGTGGTGTTTGCCAGAGAGTATCCGATCCATCTGTCGGACACGGTCGGCGTGACGACGCAGTATCAGAGATTGCATGCGCATGACGCGCTGGAGATCAACATGATCAAAGCGGGAACCGGCTATTACATCATCGATGGCGTGATCCACGAATTCCAAGCCGGCGACATCATCTTGATCCATTCGGGAGCGCTGCACTGCGCCTACGAACGGGAAAATTTGCTGATGCAGGTCATGACGTTCGACGCGGGTTGGTTTATGGGCAATCAGCGATCCGATCCGGAGATCCTCAGCCCGTTCAAAGAGATGGGCGTGTACTTCACGCATATCCTCGACCGGAGCAGCCCGCATCTGCCGGCGCTGCGCGAGCTGCTGCTGGCGATGCAGGAAGAACAAGAAGCGGCGAGGCCTTCTTATATGTCTGTCGTTTACGCTTATATGCTGCAATTTTTCGTACAGATCCGTCGGCATTTCCGGCAGGAGAACGTGCAGCCGGCGGCCCATCCCGTCTCGTTGGCGCAGCTCGACAAGATTCGTCTGGTCATACGCGCGATGGAAGAACGTTATGCCCATGCTTGGACGCTGGAAGAATTGGCTTCGCTGGCGTATCTCAGCCCTTCTCGTTTCAGCGACATCTTCCGTCGTACGGTCGGCGTGTCGCCGCTGACGTACCTGATTCAGATTCGGCTCGAACATGCCTACAATCTGCTGGAGACGTCGGATCTTAAGATCGTGGACATCGCCATGGAATGCGGATTCCGCACGTTATCGAACTTCAATCGGCTGTTCAAACGCCATATCGGAAGCGAACCTCGGCATATCCGCGGCAAAGCGAACGTCTGCGGCAGTAAGATAGTGTCGGTTTATGAGCGTTTTGGCGGAGTAGAAGGCCACGGCTCTGAGTAAGATTGAGTCAGGAAAAGTCACTTCAAGGGTGATGCCTACTTACACTCGCTGGAGAAAGGAGAGTCTATGCAGAATACCACGCAGTTGTCCGTCGAGAAGCCGAAAGCGAAAGTGTCTCGGCTCAGAAGGTTCGGCAAACAGTGGGATCTTCAACTGATGGTCATTCCCGCTTTGCTGTTCATCTTCGTGTTCAGCTACATTCCGATGTACGGCGTGCTGATGGCGTTTCAGGATTACAGCTTGTTCGAAGGATTCCGAGGAAGTCCGTGGGTCGGGTTCAAGCATTTCGAGATGTTCTTCCAAGCGCCGGAATTCTGGACGGTCATCCGCAATACGGTCGTGATCAGTTTGCTGAAGCTGTTGATCGGGTTTCCCGCTCCGATCATCCTCGCCTTGATGCTGAACGAAGTGCGCGGGCGCATCTTCAAACGCGCGGTGCAGACGATCAGCTATCTGCCGCATTTTCTCTCGTGGGTCATCGTATCGGGCTTCGTCATGTCGATGCTGTCCACGGAGAACGGGAGCGTTAACATGCTGCTTCAGAACCTGAATCTGATCAAGGAACCGATCAACTTCTTGTCGCTGCCGCAGTATTTCTGGACGATTCTGGTCACGACGGGCGTGTGGAAAGAGATCGGGTTCGCTTCGATCGTCTACCTCGCGGCCATCGCGGGCGTCGATCCGCATCTGCACGAAGCGGCGGCGATGGACGGGGCGGGCAAGCTGAGACAGATTTTCTCCGTCACGCTGCCTTCGATCATGCCCGTGGTCATCGTGTTCCTGATCTTAGCGATCGGCAACCTGCTCAACGCGGGATTCGAAGACATCCTGCTGCTCGGCTCGAACCCCGTCCTGCGAGACGTGGGCGACGTGCTCGATACATACGTATACCGGGTCGGCATCCAGAACAACCGGTACTCCTACGCGACCGCCGCCGGATTGTTCAAAGCCCTGCTCGGCGTCCTGCTGCTGATCGGCGCGAACTACGCAGCACGCAGATCGGGCAACAGCTTATGGTAAAAGGCGGCAGTGAATCGAAAAAGCGGGGAGGTGCGCTCTTATGAAAGATTCGTCCGGCGATCGGATGCTGCTGTCCGTGATCTACGTACTGCTCGCGTTGATGGCATTCGTTTCGTTTTATCCGTTCTGGAACGCCGCGGTCATCTCGTTCAACAACGGGAGCGACACGCTGCGCGGCGGCATTACGTTCTGGCCTCGTTCGTTTACGCTGGAAAATTACAAGGTCGTGTTCGAAGACAGCCGGCTGGTCAACGGATTCGTGATCTCGGTGCTGCGGACGGTGGTCGGCACGCTGCTGTCGATCGGCGCGACCGCGATCTTCGCCTACGGCATGAGCAAGACCGAATTGATCGGACGCAAAACGTATATGGTGCTCTGCATCGTGACCATGTATTTCAGCGGCGGATTGATTCCGACGTTCCTGCTGATCCGTTCGCTCGACATGTTCAACACGTTCTGGGTCATGGTCATTCCGGGCATCATCAGCGTATGGAACATGATCATTTTTCGGACTTTTTTCAAAAGCATCCCGGCGGGACTCGAAGAATCGGCCCGGATCGACGGCTGCTCCAACTGGGGCGTGCTGTTTCGGATCATCCTTCCGCTGTCCGGTCCCGTGATCGCCACGTTGTCCCTGTTTACCGCCGTGTATCACTGGAACGACTGGTTCACTCCGAGCATCTACATCAGCAATACCGATCTGCTCCCGATTCAGACGAAGCTTCAGCAGATTCTGAATTCGAATATCATGAGCGAGCAGATGGCCCAATTGGACTCGGCGGCTCAAGGCCGAATGGGACAGATGAAAGCCGTGACCACCAAGTCGCTGTCGATGGCCACGATGATGGTCGCGACGATTCCGATTCTATGCGTATACCCGTTCTTGCAGAAATATTTCGTCAAAGGCGTACTGGTCGGTTCGCTTAAGGAATAGAGAAGACGATAAGGGGGATTGACGATGAAAATGGACAAAAAAACAATCGGAATCTGGTCTGCGGTCGTAGCCGGCGCGTTGGCGCTGTCGGGGTGCACAGGCGGAGGAGGCTCGACGGCCGCTTCGGAAGAAAAAGGCAAAACGGCGGAAGCGTCGGGAGCCGCGTACGTATTGGGCGAGCAGCCGCTCGAGTTTTCGTTCTACGGACATTACGATTGGTACACGATGCCGAATTGGGGCGAAGACAAAGCGTCCGAATGGATCAAAGCCAACAAGAAAGTCAACGTCGTGCCGATCAGCTCGGGCGGCAACGCCAAGCAGAAGCTGAGCACCATGATCGTGTCGGGCGAGCTGCCGGACGTGATCTGGACGGAGCGCGGAGCCGACGTGGAATCGCTGCGCAAAGCCGGAGCTTTGGTTCCTTTCGACGATTATCTGGACAAATATCCGAATCTCAAGAAATGGGCCGGGCAGGAGACGATCGACATGCTGCGTTCCGAAGACGGCAAGCTGTACCAATTCCCCAACTGGTATACGACGCAGCCGAACGGCAACGCGGGGTATCTCGTCAACAAGAAGATCTACAACGAACTCGGCGCGCCGAAATTGGAGACGACCGACGATCTGTACGCTTATCTGAAGCAGGTCAAAGAGAAGTATCCGGACGTCGTGCCGCTCGAAGTCGGACAGAAAGCGAACGGCGTGGATATCCTGACTTCGGCGTTTGCGGAAAACCGGCCGTATCAGTACAGTTCGCGCAGCATGATGGCGGTTCCGTCGGGCGATAAATTGACTTCCACGTTTACCGACGAAGCTTTCCGGGAAACGTTGGTGTATACCAATCAACTGTACCGCGATAAGCTGATCAGCCAAGACGCGTTTACCCAACCGCTCGAACAGGTCGAACAGAAAGTCGTCACGGGCAAAATCGCCGTCTACGTCGCGTCCAGCCCGACCGAATACGGAGCGATCGGCAACTCCCAGCTCAGCGCCGCGGACCCGGAAGCCGGTTATATCATGGTCTGGCCGGTGCACAAAGAAGGCTTGGACAAAAACAAGATTTTCCCCGGCACGTACAATCAACTCGGTTGGAACGTCAGCGTCATCACCAAATCGGCCAAAGACCCGGAAGCGATCTTCGCGTTCCTCGACTGGCTCACCGGACCGGAAGGTCAGCGCATCAGCATGTGGGGACCGGAAGGGATCTACTGGGACGGCGTGGACGAAGACGACGCGCCGAAGTTCACCGAAGCGTTCACGACCGATACCAAAGGCCGCGACGAACTCATGAACTCCACCGTCAATCTGCAATGGGTCGGCAATACCGTGTACGTGGACAATTCCAAGATGAAATTCGAATCGACGCTGCCGGAAGACAAGAAGAGTTGGGAGACCAAATGGCAGTCGGAGATCACGTGGAAAACGCAGTACGACACGACGGAGTTCGTCAATCTCACCCCGGCCGGCGATACGGACGAAGGGATCGTGGAACAGAGCGTCGGCGAAATCTACGAAAAAGCGAGAGCGCAGGCGATCTTGAACGCGGGCAGCGAAGACGAAGTGCTGGCGATTCTGGACAAAGCCGAGCAGGACGCGCAGCAGGTCGGTTACGCCAAACTGCTGGATTACAAAACGCAGAAATGGCAGGAGAATCTGAAAAAGCTCGGTCGATAAAAAAAGCGGCGGCACGTGAAAGAAAAGCGGCCGCCGTTTAACAGAAGAGCGCGGGCTGCCGCAAGAAGAACGCAGCCGGAAGCCAAGCGGGAACGAGCGGAAAAGCCGTTCCCGAAGGTCCGGCTTGGCTCGCGTACTTCTTCGCTTCACCGCTGCACATGGGAGGGAAGGGCTTGGATTATTATTTGGGCGTGGACGGAGGAGGCAGCAAGACGCTGGCCGTGATCTGCGATGAAGCGGGCCGCATCGTAGGCCGGGCGGCGAGCGGCTGCGGCAATCATCAATTGGGGGCGGAGATCGCGGAGCGCAATATCCGCTCGGCCGTCGATCAAGCGCTGGAGCAGGCAGGCATTCGCAAAGGGCAGCTTAAACGTTCCGTATTCGGCCTGGCGGGAGCCGACCGGGAAGCGGATTTCCGCATCCTGCGGCCGATGATCGCGGGACTGGAAACGGGAGCGCACGAGATCGTCTGCGATACCGTGATCGGGCTTCGCGCCGGAACGCGGCATGCGCACGGCGTGGTCGTGATCTGCGGCACGGGGACCAACTGTTACGGCATCAACCGCGACGGACAGGAACTTCAAGTCGGCGGGTTCGGGTACGCGTTCGGCGATTTCGGCGGGGGTTCGGATCTGGCCGTGGAAGTGTTTCGTTCCGTGATTCGAGCTTGGGAAGGCCGCGACGAAGCGACCGAACTGTCGGGGGCGACGCTTCGCGTGCTGGAGATGAATTCCGAAGAAGAGATGTTCCATCATTATCTCGATACGGGGCGGCGGATTCCGAGCGATCTGGCGAAGCTGCTGTTCGAAGTGGCCGAACATGACGGAACGGCTCGCGAGATTCTGGCCCGTCAGGGGCGGGAACTCGGACGGGCGGCAAGCGCCGTCGTTCGCAAGCTGAACATGGAGAGCGAAGTCTTCGATCTGGTGATGGCCGGCAGCATCTTGACCCGAGGCGACAGCCGGTATATCGCGCCTTATCTGGACGCGGAGCTGCGCGCCGAAGCGCCGGGATGCACCTTGACCGTATTGGCGTCGGAACCCGTTGCCGGTTCGCTGCTGATGGCGATCGGCGGAGACGGCGCGATCGAAGAAGAAGTCTACGAACGGATTCAGCAGCAATTAAGCGTAAAGGCGGCGAGTCTATAATGCGTAAAAAGTTGAAAGTAGCGGTCATCGGCGGAGGATCTTCGTATACGCCCGAATTGATCGAAGGATTTATCCTGAATTACGAAACGTTTCCCGTAACGGAAATCGTGCTGGTCGATATCGAACGCGGGCAGCGCAAATTGTCGATCGTCGGGCAGTTGGCGCAGCGCATGGTCGCGAAGTCCGGGCTGCCGATCGAGGTCAAGCTGACGCTGGATCGGCGTTCGGCGCTGGAAGGCGCGGATTTCGTTTCGACGCAGATGCGGGTGGGCCTGCTCGAAGCGCGCGGTTGGGACGAGACGATCCCGCTCAAATACGGCATGATCGGCCAAGAAACGACCGGTCCCGGCGGCATGATGAAAGCGCTGCGCACCATTCCCGTGCTGCTGGAAGTCGCCCGGGACATGGAAGAACTATGCCCGGATGCTTGGCTGCTGAACTTTACCAATCCGGCCGGCATGGTCACGGAAGCGATCAACAAACATTCGTCGATCAAGACGATCGGGCTCTGCAATTCGCCGATCGCCGCTTACAAATGGCTGTCCAAGCTGTACGACGTGCCGGCGGAGCGGATCTACTGCGAGTTCGCCGGACTGAACCATCTGCATTATATCAGCCGGATCGAGATCGACGGCGAATCGAAGATGGACGAACTGCTCGGCAACCGCGACGGGTATTCGGCGCGCAACGTGCCGCAGTACGAATGGAACGGCGATCTGCTGCGCGCGCTGCATGCGATCCCGTCGTATTATCTCAAATATTTCTATCTGCACCGCGAATTGCTGGCCGAGCAGCAGGAAGCGGCCGCGCGCGGCGAGACCCGCGCCGAGACCGTGCAGCGGCTCGAAGACGAATTGTTCGAGCTGTATCAGGACATCAACTTGGCCGAGAAACCGAAGCAGCTCGAACAGCGCGGCGGCGCTTATTATTCCGAAGCGGCCGTGAAGCTGATGAACTCGCTGCATAACGACAAAGGCGACATCCAGACGCTGAACGTCGCCAATAACGGCATCCTCGATTTCCTGCCGGACGACGCCTGCATCGAGGTGAACTGCAAAGTGCTGAAGACCGGCCCCGTTCCGGTACCGGTACAGATCGTTCCGGAAGCCACCGAAGGCTTGATCCATGCCGTGAAGACCTACGAACGGCTCGCGATCGAAGCGGCCGTGACCGGCAGCCGCGAGCTGGCGCTGGCGGCGCTGGCCCATCATCCGCTGGTACCGTCGGTGAACGACGCCGAAGCGATGCTGAGCGAGATGCTGGAGCGGAACCGGGCGTATCTGGATAACTTTTTCCCGAGCGAAGCGGCGCAGGCCGCGGTACGTTAAGAAGCCCGGGCTTCGGCCAGCCGGAGGACCAACGCGTTCAGCGTGTCGAAGTCCGTAGGATTCTCCGACAGCTTATCCAACAGTTCAATCCATGCTTTGCGGTCTTCCGCAGACCAAGAAACGGGACGGAACTGCAGATTCACGACCCAATTGTCCATCTGTCCAAATACCGATAGCAGATATGGCTGATGCTCGGCATAAGAGGTGTAAGACACAAGAGCAGCCGCTTTCGAGACGGACCTTTGCAGGACTTGAAGATCTTTCGAGTCGGGCGACGCTTTCCATGTGTCTATTGATTCTCGGATCAGCTCCGTGTTCGCCAAAAAGTCGGAATCGATCTTCTGCTGCACCGAATGTGCCGCTTGCGAATTTTGCTGCGCGGAACGGTAGTTGGCATACGCCAATACCAGCGCGGCGATCAGCAGCAGAGTCAGGTAAAAACGCGAGTTTTTTAAGAGGTTCATGAGATGCTCCTTTCCGGAGAGTTGCGATCTTGATCCTTCCGATTCTAAGTCTTTACGATTTTCTTTACGATTTGAAGAGGCTTAAGAAATCTCTTTAGGGATTAAACGCTTATAAAGACCGGATAATCACGAAGAACATTAACAGACGGGCAACGCATAAACGAACGCACAAAGGAACGTATAAAGCACAAAGTAACGTACAAAGTAAAAAGACCTTAGAAGCCGATTCGGCATCTAAGGTCTTTTTGCTCTTGATTTTATTCCTCTCCCTCCGCGAACGTAACTGCGGAAGGCGAAAAGTTCGAGTGAAGAGCCTGCTTAGGCTTCCGATGCGAGTTTTCTTGCGAAAACTTTTAAGCGTTCGCCTCTGTAATCGGGAAATTTCCACTTGCTTCTCCCAACACCTTGTCAAAGTCAAAGTAAGGTTGACAAGGTTCCAGTCCAATCAAATTTCCCGATTACAGGAAGCGACGGAACCGAACTTTTCGCCGGACGCCGCTCGGACGTTCCACTCCGCATCTACGTTCCGCCGCCCCCCACCTTACTTGACCACCGTATCCGTCATCAGATAATCGTCGTCGCAGTCCAGCACCGTCAACCTTCCGTGGCAGCACGGAAAAACGGTCAGCCGTTTTTTGCCGGTCCGAATATCTTGGATCTCCGACGGTTTGATCGGCAGCAGGACGTTTTCCGCGCCGCAGAACGGGCAGTTCGGAACCGTGAGGTCGCCCATCACGAGGTCGTACGGCAATGCTTTTTCAAAAGGAATCATCAGCTTATTCGTTCTCCTTAGGCGTTTCGGGCTGCGCTTCGGCGGCTTCTTTCTGAGCCATCTGCGCGAGGCGCTGCATCAGGATGTGCTGCGGCATATGCATCAACTGTTCGATCGGAACATTCAATTCTTTGGAAAGTTTGATCGCCGTGTCCGGCGAGATTTGAAGAGGTCTCATGGTGTCTTCCCTCCAGTGTCAGATTTGGCTTCATCAGGGGTTTTCGCTATAGTTATACTGTAACACGGAGCCTGAACGAACGCTATAAGGCTTCGCGAACGGACGGTGCCGGCTGGTACCTTGTCAACACTATAGGATAAAGCTTACATATTTACAAAGACGAAAGGTGAGAGACCACATGAGCAAACGTTTGAGACAGACTTGGGATCTGGAGACGATCTTCCCGGGAGGTTCGTCTTCGGACGAATTCGACGGGTTCTTGAATCAATTATCGGCCGACGTCGACTCGCTGAGAGCCAAGATCGACGGGCTGCGTCCGCCGACTTCCGGCGAAGAGACCGACGCTTTCGATCCGCTGTTCGAAGAAGTGCAGCATGTATCGGCTCGTTTCCGTCAAGCGGGAGCATTCGTCGGCTGTCTGAGCGCGCAGGATCAGAACGACCAGAAAGCGGGACAGTTGTCCGCCCGCGTCGGTTCGATCCGCGCCCGCTGGCAGAGCGTGGTGGCGACGTTCGACAGCGTGCTGCAAAATACGGAAGACGCGGTATGGACAAGCTGGATGCAGCGCGCAAGCGTCGCCCCGATTTCGTTTAACCTGAGCGAAAGCCGTTCCCAAGCCCGCGAGAAAATGTCGCCGGAGCTGGAAAGCCTTGCGCTCTCGCTGTCGGTCGACGGGTATCAAGGCTGGAGCAGCTTCTATAACACGATCGTGCGTCATGTGCGCGTGCGCTGCGAAGAGAACGGCGAAACGAAGCTGCTGTCGGCGGCCCAAGCGGCGAACAAACTCGGTTCCGCCGATCCGAAGCAGCGCGAAGAGATGGGCCGGAATTGGGAGCAGGCTTGGACCGACGTCGAAGATTACTGCGCGGATACGCTGAATCATCTCGCGGGCTTCCGTCTGGCTTTGTACGAAAAAAGAGGCTGGAACGACGCGCTGCGTGAACCGCTGGAGATCAACCGCATGTCTTCGAAAACGCTTGAGACGATGTGGCAGGTCATTACCGACAACAAGCCTTTGTTCGTCGAATACCTGAACCGCAAAGCGCGGCTGCTCGGCCAAGAGAAGCTCGGCTGGCACGACGTGGACGCGCCGATCGGGGCATCCGAATCGAAGATTGCTTACGACGACGCGGCCGAGCTGATCGTCGAGCAGTTCCGCAGCTTCAGCCCGCGCATGGCGGACTTCGCGCAGCGCGCGTTCGATAACCACTGGATCGAAGCGGAAGACCGCGCAGGCAAACGTCCGGGCGGATTCTGCACGTCGCTGCCGCTGACCAAGCAGACGCGGATCTTCATGACGTACAGCGGGACCGCTTCGAACGTATCCACGCTGGCGCACGAACTGGGACACGGTTACCATCAGCACGTCATGGACGAGCTGCCGACGTTCAGCCAACGTTACGCGATGAACGTGGCCGAGACGGCTTCGACGTTCGCGGAGATGATCGTGGCCGATTCGCTGGTGCGCAAGGCCGCGACCGAAGAAGAACAACTGGTGCTGCTTGACGATAAAATTCAGCGTTCCATCGCGTTCTTCATGAACATCCATGCGCGCTTCCTGTTCGAGACCCGCTTCTACGAGAAACGCCGCGGGGGTCTGCTGACGCCGCAGGATCTGAGCAAACTGATGGTCGAAGCGCAGGAAGAAGCGTTCTGCGGAGCGCTCGGCGATTATCATCCGCATTTCTGGGCGTCCAAGCTGCATTTCTACAATACGGGCGTGCCGTTCTATAACTTCCCGTATACGTTCGGGTACCTGTTCAGCACGGGCATCTATGCGCGCGCGCAGCAGGAAGGGACGGGCTTCGCGGAAAAATACGACGCGCTGCTGCTCGATACCGGCCGGATGACCGTCGAAGAACTGGCTTCGAAACACTTGAACGTCGATCTGACGCAGCGGGACTTCTGGCAGGCCGCGGTCGACGTCAGCGCCTCCGACGTTCGGACTTTCCTTGAGCTGACGGCAGCAAAAGTAAAATAAGATAGCCTAATCGAAAAGTCGAAAAAAAGCGATCAGACTCGAATCTGATCGCTTTTTATATAATAATGACTGAAAAAAAGAGTTCTTTTTATATTTTAATGGTCATATTTGCCCAATTTTCTGGGTTTATATTGAAGTTACCAATTTACCAAATTATAATAGGCCTCAAGAGCTACATACCGGTATCAGCTTTGGATGGAACATAATGATGAGGGGGACTATCATGTTTGTAGTCAACGAATATTCGCTTCCCAGGCAGCTTGACATCGTGTTCAGAGAATTGAGCGAGGAATTGTCGGGACTGGAATCCGGCACGGTTTTCGTGCAGATTCGCAACAATGTGGTCGGGAAATTCGGGATTCGCCATACTCCGCTTGCGGGTCGGGACGGCCATGTCGAAGGTCCTGAACAAGGACTGAACGAAGGACAGATCCATACTTTTCGTAATATGGCGATCGAATCGCTGAATTACAAAAAGAACTGGACGCACGGCGAGATCAGCTACGAATTCGCGCTGCGCCGTTCCGATCTGGTCGTCGACGCTCAGTTCGAATCGAACTATAACATGGCCAGCAGCATGATTCGGTATCCGAAACAGCTGCATAAGGAAGCTCGTTCCGAGCTTTATTGATCCGGGCTTGCCCGGCGCAAGGCGATGCTTTCGGAAGGGGAGCCGAAGCACGCGGCATCGAAGCGATAGAAAACGCGATCGAAGCGGAACCGATTGACAAAGCGCGTTCGCGGCTTGTAAGATGAGAAGCAATTCGTACAGCGCAACGCGATGACGGGGAGAAGTAAGCGGATATCGTTTTCTGCAGAAAGCCGGCGGCCGATGCGAGCCGGCGAAGACCATCCGTCCGAATGGACCCCTGAGCGCCGCGTCGAACCGGGGCGATTCCTCCGCGAATCGCGGCCCGCAGTAGACCGGCCGGTTTCCGTTCTCCGTTATCGGAACGGTCAAGATCGTTTGCGTTCCGGCGCTTGCTTGTTCAGCTTATCCTGCTTGCGTCGGAGAAAGCTGTGCATTGGCGCACAACAGCCAAACGATGAATAAGGGTGGCACCACGGTCTCACGTCCCTTGCGGACGCGGGGCCTTTTTTGCGTTCGGTCGTCTGCCGGGGATCGGCTTTTCAATTCACAACACGGAGGAATGAAAATCATGAAAAAAGTCTTGTCGGGCATCCAACCGAGCGGTCAGCTCACGATCGGGAACTACATCGGGGCCATTAAAAATTTCGTCGCTTTGCAGCATGATTACGAATGTTTCTTTTCGGTCGTCGATCTGCACGCGATCACGGTTCCTCAGGACCCGGCCGCGCTGCGCGAGCAGTCCGAATCGGTAGCGACGCTGTACGCGGCGGCGGGCATCGATCCGGAGAAATCCAACATCTTCATGCAGTCCCACGTGCCGCAGCACGCCGAGTTGGGCTGGTTGATGACGACGCTCACCGCGATGGGCGAGCTGGAACGCATGACGCAGTTCAAAGACAAATCGGGCGGCAAAGATTCCGTAGGCGCGGGATTGTTCGTCTATCCTTCGTTGATGGCCGCGGATATCCTGCTGTATCAAGCGGATCTGGTGCCGGTCGGCGAAGACCAGAAGCAGCATTTGGAATTGACTCGCGACTTGGCGGGCCGCTTCAACAGCCGTTTCGGCAAGTTCTTCACCGTGCCGGAACCGTATATCCCGAAAGTCGGCGCGCGCGTCATGGGACTCGACGACGCTTCGAAAAAGATGAGCAAGAGCAACGCCAACGCGGGCAGCTATATCGCTCTGCTCGATCCGCCGGACGTGATTCGCAAGAAGATGAACCGCGCGACGACCGATTCCGGCGGCGCGGTGCTGTACGATCCGGTCAACAAACCGGAAATCAGCAACCTGATGGGCATCTATGCCGAATGTACGGGCATGACGCTCGAGCAGGTTCAAGCGCATTTCGACGGCAAACTGTACGGCGCGTTCAAAAAAGAACTGGGCGAAGCCGTCGTCTCCGTATTGGAGCCGCTTCAGCAGCGTTACCGCGAGATTCGCGAATCCGGCGAGATCAAACGCATTCTGGCCAAAGGCGCGCAGCGCGCGGAAGCCGTCGCCGAAGAAACGATGAAAGGCGTTCGCGAACGCATGGGCTTCCTGCCGAAATATTGAGCCGCGTTCCGGCGGAGGGTTAAAGTTGCGCGACGCTCGGCTGCCGAACGCGCCTGTCGCACAGATCCGCCTGCCGCGCGCGATCCTCGCAAAAAAGCTGCTTCGTCCCTCGAAAGAGGGCAAAGCAGCTTTTTTGATCCCATGATCATGGACGAAGCGCGATCGCCCGCGCTAACGCTTTCATTTTCGGCCGAATCGACGTTTCGATTCGCGGATTTATGCGTTACATACATCCGGGGAGCGAAGCGGCGCTTAAACGTTCCCGCTGTTCGTTTTGCGCTGGATCCGCGCTTTGGTCACGAATCCCCAACCGATATTCAACGTCGCGACGGCGAACACGCCGACGGCGAGCAGCGGACTTTCGTTGATCAAGATGGCGGAGAGCGTCACAAGAGCCATCGAAGATACGGCAAACCACAGAGCCAGACCTTTATTCATCGGATAACCTCCGTTTTTATTTTCAGTATACCTCACTTGGCGGCCGTAAATCCAAAATTTCCATTTTATTTGTACCCATCGACGAAGAAATTTCCACATCTTTTTTGAAGAATGCCATGAAAATCTCATGAAATTGTCAAATTATCGAACTTGTTTCGGGAATCATTGGCAATTAGAAAGGCCTTTGATATGATAAATTTCATAGCGATACCTGTTCTCGGCTTCATTATGAAGCCGATTCTAGTTATTTATCGTACTCTCGCATGATTGGAAAATGCGAATCGGAACGCAAAAGGAGGAACAAACGCGTGAGCAAATCGTTGAATTATGCAGCTTCGGAGGCTTCTCCCGTGTCGGACGGCGCGGATGCGCGGGCGACTTGGAGAGACTTCGTAACGCTGGCGAAGCCCGGCATCCTGCGCTCGAATCTGTTCGTGACGCTGGCCGGTTTCTGGCTCGCTTCGCAATGGAATATCAACTGGGCGAACCTGATCGCCACGCTGGCCGGCACGATGTTGATCGTGGGCGCTTCCGGCGTATTCAATAACTATCTCGACCGCGAGATGGACACCAAGATGGAACGGACCAAGAATCGGGCGCTGCCGACCGGCAAGATCGCGCCCGGAATCGTGCTGACCTACGGAATCGTGCTCGGCGTGCTCGGATTGGCTATTCTGTTCGGATTCTGCGGCGTCTTGACCGGCGTCTGCGGCGCGATCGGCATGTTCGCCTACGTCGTGCTGTACACGATGTGGCTGAAACGCACCTCGACTTGGAGCACGTCGCTCGGCGGCATCTCCGGCGCGATGCCTCCGGTCATCGGCTACGTGGCCGTGACCAATCGGATCGACATGGGAGCGGTCCTGCTGTTCCTGTGGATGTTCTTGTGGCAGCCGCCGCACTTCTGGGCGCTCGGCATCCGGCGCGTCGAAGAATACCGCGCGGCCGGATTCCCGATCCTGCCGGTCGTCAAAGGCATCCGCCGTACGCAATGGCAGATGCTGCCTTACATCGTGCTGCTGCTGCCGGTGCCGATCCTGATGTACGCTTACGGTTACGTCGGACTGATCTTCACGATCGCGTCGGTCGCCATCACGGCGCTGTGGTTGTACTTCGCGGTCAAAGGACTGGCCAAAGGCCAAGATCCGGACGCTTGGGGCAAAAAGGTATTCATGTATTCCATCTATTATATGATGGTCACGTTCCTGCTGATGATCATCGACACCGTTCATTAAGAGCGGCGCGAAAAGCGGCCGCCTTTCGCCTCCTTCGGGAAGCGGAAGGCGGTTTTGTTCGTTATTCGCGGGATCGCCGGCGTTCATGCTCCGCTTCCGGCTGCGGACGCAGCATCGACTCCGGATAGACGATAAATTCGTCCAGTCCGGCCTTTTCGAGCTGCTGCACCGCGTATTCGTCCGGAGTGCCTTCGACTCCCGCATAACCGCGCCGGGTATACAGATGATCCGCGTCGGGGAACAAGTCGGACAGCAGGGCGCGAATCTTGCGGCCCGACGAATCGTTATCGAGAAACAGATAGACTTCGTCCTGTTTCGCTTCCGTATACAGCGATTCGAGCTTGGACGAGTTCGGCGTGCCGAAGGTGCACAGAATGCGGATATCGTCGTTCAGCAGACGACGAAGCTTGCTGCGGTCGTTTTTGCCTTCCACGATGATGGTAACGGTCATGAGCCGTTCGCCTCCTGACGTTCGAAAACTTGATTTTTAATAAGTTTACCCAGTGAGTCGACCGAATTCAATCAAAGGCGAAACCTAACGTTATTTTCGGTCGGCGTACCGCGCCGGGCAACGATTGCAAAAGAGGAAAAGAGCTTGGCGCGAAAGCTGACAGAGGGCCTCGGGTTCCTGTATAATTGAAAAGCGCGCAGCCCGCCGGGAAACGAGGGGCGCGGGCGCCGCGAAAATAACGAGAAGAACGGGGGCAAGCCTGTTGAATACCGAAGTGTGGCTCGAATTCGTCAGGCAGAACTGGCTGATTCTTCTGATCGCGCTGGTAGCGGTGCTGCTGGTCATAAATGTAGTGAAGACGATGCTCAAATGGGCGATCGCGATCGTCATCGTCGTTGCGCTGGTCGTATACAGCGGCGTGTCGATCGATCAAATTCAGAATACCGTAACGGGCGTGAAAGACGAAGCGGTAGCGAAGCTTCAGAGCGAAGCGCTTAAGATGCTCAAAGACGAATCCGCGCAAGCGACGTTCAAGAAAGCGGCCGACGGTTCCTTCACGGTCCAGACGCCGAGCCTCAAATTGGAAGGCAAGCCGAACGCGAAGACCGTCGAAGTGACTTATCGGGGCGTCTCGCTGGGCGAGTGGGAACGCGGCGAACAGGTGAACGCGCTGATTCGCGCGGCGCAGAGCCGGAAATGACCGATCTGCGCAGGGGAATCGCGCGGAGCACGCGTCCAAAGGACGGGAGGTGGCGGAAGTGCCGAATACGGATCTTGTGACCCTGCTGCTGCTGGCGGTACTGATCCTCTCGATGCTGCGCGGCGCTTATCTGGGAACGCGCAGAACGGCCGCCGGATTGGGTTCGATGTTCGGCCGGCTGCTGCTTCGGGTACTGGGGATTCTGGCCGCGCTGCTGCTCGCGGGTTGGGCTTCGCCTTACGCGCGCGATTGGGCGGATCGCCTGATCTTGGCCAGACCGGCCGGCGAGCTGCCGCAGTGGAAAACGGCCGGTTACGCGCTGCTCGGTTTCGTTTCCGATTTCTCGCTGCTGCGTCTTGCATTGTTGTTCCTGCTGATCTACCCGGTCTGTCTGACCGCGCTGACGCTGCTCGGCAGATGGCGTTCTCCGTCGGAAGAAGAGCGGCCGAAGAAAAAGAAAAGCAAGCGCCGCGCGGGTAACGCTTTTCTCGACCGTTTAGGCGGCGCGGTACTCGGCCTTGCGGCCGGAGCTTGGCGCGGCGCGCTGCTGCTCGCGCTGTTGTTCCTGCTGACGTCCGTCTGGCCGGGCAGTCCGCTCAGCCGCTACGCGGAGTCTTCGCCGGCTTACCGTTACGCCCAGCAGCACGTGTTCGAACCGGCGGTCGGCGAATGGATCAGCGGCAAACTGCCGGTGCTCAAAGGAGCCGCCGCGGCCGAGTTGGACGGCATGATTCGCCAGAAATACAATGTCATCGACCGGGAGATCCCGGCGGACATCGAACAGGCGGCGGCGAAGATCGCGGGAAGCGGAAACGACGCGGAAAGGGCGAAAAAGCTGTACCGCTGGGTCGGTACGAGAATTCGCTACGATTACGGCAAAGTCGACGCTTATGAAACCAAAGGAATCTGGCATGAACAGACGCCGCGCGAAACGTACGATACGCGTCTCGGCGTCTGCATCGACTACGCCCGCTTATATGCCGTAATGGCGCGCTCCGTCGGACTGCAAGTCCGCGTCGTGACCGGACTCGGAGGAGACGGGCAGGGCGGATACGGTCCGCATGCGTGGAACGAAGTCTATTCGCGAGAAGAGAAGCGTTGGATCGAGCTTGACTCCACTTGGGCTTCGGGCGGAGACTGGTTCGATCGAAAAGACTTTGCGAAGACGCATATCCGGCAGAGCGTATGGTAGCCGCGGCATCGCCTTACGCAGCTTAAAGGAAACATCAAGAGGAGGCGCCCATGAAAGTGCAGGATAAAGACCGGGAGCAGGAAGTGCGTCGTCAACGCAGCTTCGGGCTGCGGCTTAATTTGTTTTTTTTCAGCGTGTTCGTCATTTTCTCCGTGATTATCGTCCGGACGGCCATGCTGCAATTCGTCGAAGGGCCGCAATTGAAAGAAGAAGCCGTGAGTCAGGCCACGCGCGATATTCCGATGCAGCCGGTGCGCGGCACGATCTACTCGGCGGATAAGGTACCGATCGCGTATTCGATGCCGACGCAGACGTTGTACGCTACGCCGTTGAAAAATTTCTCGAACGACGAAGCGGGAGTCAAGAACCGTCCGGAAGTCAAAGAAGCGGTCAACCGACTGCTCGCCAAGCACAAAGAACTGAATCCGTCCGGCGAACAGCCGACTTTGGAAGAAATGTTGGGCAAAGATCGGCTCGATCTGGAGAACATCAAGCATTACGGCTATATGCCGCGCAAGATTCTCACGAACTTGAACGAGCAAGAAGTCGCTTATTTCAAAGAAAACAAAAATATGTTCAAAGGCGTGCTGACGCTCGACGTCGTCGAAGAGACCACGCGCGCGTACGATCCCGATTCGGTGGCCGTACAGACGGTCGGTTATCTCTCGAAGTTCAAATCGGTGCGCGAGAACAAGAACTTCCAGTTCTATCAGGACATCTACCAGGAGCAGAAGACCAATCCCGATCCGAGCGTTCAATATCTCGAAGACGAAATTGTCGGTTATTACGGGGTGGAACAAGAGTACCAAAAATATCTTCGGGGCAAGAACGGCTACAAGCGGATCGAAATCACGCCGCAGAGCATGGCCAAAGAAGGCGGTACGGAACAGATCGTCGCTCCGCAAAAAGGCGACGACGTCTGGCTGAGCATCAATAAAAACGTGCAAACGCAGACGGAAAAAGCGATTTCGGATCAAATCCGCGTGCTGCGAAGCACCAAGCCTTACGTGTCGACCGGTTTCGCCGTAGCGATGGAAGTCGATACCGGCAAAGTCGTCGCGATGGCGAGCATGCCGGATTTCGATGCCAACTATTACAACGCGGGCAGCATCTCGGCGGACCATTACAACGAGATCGAAAATTTGTACGTAAACGGTACGATCCGCGCCAAAGCGCCGGACGATAAGCGGAACAAAGCCGAATCCGTCGTATACATGGGGTCGACGATCAAGCCGCTGTCGGTATTGATCGGTCTCAAAGAAGGCTTGTTCAATCCCGGATCGACTTACTTCGACGACGGGATCACTTATCTCAACAAAGCCGACAAGAAAGGGATCAAGAACGCCGGGGGACACTATCTGGGCTATATCAACCCGCGAACGGCGATTCAAGAGTCTTCCAATACGTTCATGATCGACATGGTCGGCAAGCCTCTGTTGGACAAATACGGATCGGGCGTCATCGACGTATGGACCAAGCATATGAACGAGTTCGGACTCGGCGTGCCGACCGAAGTCGATCTGCCCGGCGAACAATCCGGTACCACGGACTACACGAATACCAAAGAAAGCTTGCTGACACGGATGGCGTATGCGTCTTTCGGACAGCAGGGCAAATACACGACCATGCAGCTTGCCCAATACGTCACCATGTTGGCGAACCGCGGGGAGCGTCTGAAGCCGCATATCGTGGATAAGATCACCGATTCCAAAGGAACCGTCGTGTATCAAGCGAAGCGCGAAGTATTGAACAAAGCCGAATACTCGAGCGAGTATTGGGACCTGATCCAGAAAGGCATGAACACCAAACTGGACGGTACCTTCGACGGCTTCCCTTACGACTTCGCGCGCAAAACCGGTACGTCTACGCAGCATATTCGCGGAACGGATATCGATAACGGCGTATTCGTCGCCTTTGCCCCGCGCGAAAATCCGAAACTCGCCGTCGCGGTCGTCGTGCCGGAAGGCGGATTCGGTTCGCAGAGCGCCGCGCCGATCGCGCGGAAGATCTTCGATGCGTACGATTACGAATACGGACTGGACGGCGTACCGAAGAAGTCGCTGCCGCAGACCAATACCGACGGCACGGCCGATCCGAACGCGCAGACGCAAAATCCGTAACGAAACGGAAACCGCGCGCGTTTAATCGAATAGTACGGAAGCAGCACCGCTTCGAATGCTGATAAATTCGGAAACGGCGGAAAAGGCGCTCTGTCGAAAGAGCGCCTTTTTCTGCCGATCAAGGAGGATGAAATGAAGATTTGGTCAAAAGAAGAACGGGACGATCACCGCAGCCGCCGGAATTTCAGCGTGCGGATGAGCCTGCTCTTTTTTGTGGTGTTTGTCGTGTTTTCGGCGATCATTATTCGAACCGCGTCGCTTCAATTCGTGGAGGCGCCGAAACTCCAACAAGAAGCCAAAGAACGCGCGACTCAAGATATTCCTTTGAAGCCGGTGCGCGGGACGATCTTTTCGGCGGACGGGGCTAAACTGGCTTATTCCGAACCGACGCAATCGCTCTATATCACGTTCGAAAAAGATTTTACCGAAGGGGAAGGATTGAAGGATCGCCCTAAGCTGGATGCCGCGCTGCGCGAAGTGCTGCAAGTGTTCGCGGAGAAAGGCGATTCGCAGATCGCGAATCCGACCTTCGAAGAATGGGGCAAACCAGATCTGCTCGATTTCGACAACATTTACAGCTACGGATATACCGCGAGGCTGGCGAAAGTCGGGTTAAGCAATGAAGAAGTGGCGTATTTCAAAGAAAACAAAAATAAATACAAAGGCATCCTGACCTTCGACGTCGTCGAAGAAACGCTGCGCCGTTACGACCCGGAAACCGTGGCCGTTCAAACGATCGGCTACGTCAAAAAATTCGGGTCGGTCAGCGGCAAAGACAGCAAGATCGACATGTACAAAAACATCGCCGCCGGTTTGAAAAAACAGACGGACGAAGGCCTGATGTACAGCCGTACCGAGAACGTCGGTTATTTCGGTCTCGAACAGCAGTATCAAAAAGAACTTCGCGGCAAAAACGGGTATCGCAAGATCGGCGTCAACGCGAAAAACACGGCGTCGGGCGTCGAAGAGATCGTGCCGCCGGTCAAAGGTTACGATATCAAAAGCACGATCAACAAAAGCATTCAGATGAAAACGGAAGACGCGATGAGGCAGCAGTTAGCCAAACTTCCCAAAGCGATCTCCGCGACGGCCGTCGCGATGGAAGTCGATACCGGCAACGTGGTCGCGATGGCGAATCTGCCGGATCTCGATCCGAACGTGTACCGCACCGGTTCGATCAGCAACGCTAACGCCAAAGCGGTCGAATATGCGTATCTCAACGGCGCGATTCGTGCCAAGCCGACGAACGATACCGGTAAAAAAGCCGAATCCGTCGTCTATCTCGGTTCGACGATCAAGCCTTTGTCGGTACTGATCGGGTTGGAAGAAGGCCTGATTACGCCGTCGACGTACTATGTCGATACCGGCATCGCCGCATACGGCAAAGGAGACGATAAGATCCGCAATGCCGGAAGTCATGCTTACGGAGGCATGGGGCCGAGCCGCGCGATCGAGAAATCTTCCAATACGTTCATGGTCAAGATGATCGGCGAACGTTTCTTCCTGCGCGACGGCGCCGAATCCTTGAACATCTGGGACAAACATATGCATGAATTCGGTCTCGGCGTCAAAACGGGCGTCGATCTGCCGGGCGAATGGGCGGGATCTGCCGATTACCTCAAAACGAACGAAGGCAGCGGCAGCGCGTTATCGCGTATGGTCTTCGCGTCGTTCGGGCAAAAAGGCAAATATACGACGATGCAGTTGGCGCAGTATACGACGATGCTCGCCAATCGCGGCAAGCGTATGGAGCCGCATCTGGTCAGCGCCATCTTGGATTCCGAAGGCAACGTCGTGAAGCCGATTCCGCCGAAAGTGCTGGACCAAGTGTCATTCCCGGATAAATATTGGGACATTATTCAGGACGGTATGCGTACAAAGGTCGATGATTCTTTCGGAGATTTTGCGTACAAAGACAACTTTGCGCGTAAGACAGGTACGTCTACGCAAGACGTAAACGGCAAACAAGTCGATAACGGCGTCTTTATCGCTTATGCGCCGCGCGAGAACCCCAAACTGGCCGTCGCCGTCATGGTGCCGGAAGGCGGCTTCGGTTCCGAGAGCGCCGCGCCGATCGCGCGCGCGATCTTCGACGCTTACGACGAAGAATACGGACTCGACGGCGTGCCGAAGAAAAATCAGCAGGATACGAATGCCGATGCCGCTTCGGACGGCGAATAACGATATTCAAACCGGACCAACAACCCCAAGCCTTGCTTTCTTTCGAGAAAGCAGGGCTTTTTTTTGTCTGTCGGCCGAGAAGAGGACTTGCGAAAAAGCCCGATTTATTTTAAAATTTGCCTCAAGGAAACATTTTTAGTTTAAAGAAATAAAAAGTCTTGAAGAAAAAAAATTAGCGTATGGAAAAGTTTACAGAGGGTGATCGGCGAAAGCCGGGAAGGAGGAACGAATGAACACAAGCGCAACAACGACCGACGAAACTCGCATACCGGCATTCGCTGCCGAGCGCGGAAGGCGAAACGTCAGCCGGATCGTCTGGATGCCGCTGCTGCTGCTCGCGCTGCTGCTGGCCGGCTGCTCCGCAAACGGTATCGCTCAAGGCATGAGCGAAGACGGCAGGCTGAGGATTACCGCGACCACCGGTATGGTAGCGGACGCGGCGCGCGAGATCGGCGGCGAGCATGTCGAAGTGACGACCTTGATGGGACCGGGGGTCGATCCCCATTTGTTCAAAGCTTCGCAGGGCGACATCCGCAAGTTGGACCGGGCCGCGATCATCTTCTACGGCGGTCTGCATCTGGAAGGCAACATGACGCGGATTCTCGAAAAGATGGCGGCGCAAAAACCGGTGGTCGCCGTCACGGAGCAGATGCCGAGAGATCGGCTGATCGGCACCGGTGAAGGCGAAAGCGGCGAATACGATCCGCATGTCTGGTTCGACGTGCAGCTCTGGACGAGCGCGGCGAAGACGGTACAAGAGACCTTGATGCGCGAAGACCCGGCGAACGCCGAGCGCTACCGGGAGCAGGGCGAACGTTATCTGAACGAACTCGAAGAGCTGCATCGGTACGTGCAGAACCGCATGGACGAGATTCCGCAAGAAGGCCGGGTACTGGTGACCGCGCATGACGCGTTCGGTTATTTCGGACGGGCGTACGGCGTCGAAGTCGTCGGGCTGCAAGGGATCAGCACGGCCGCGGAGTTCGGGGCGAGAGACGTCAGCACGCTGCGCGATTATCTGGTGGAGCGCGGGATCCGGGCGGTGTTCGTGGAATCCAGCCTGCCGGCCCGTTCGATGCAGGCGATCGTCGCGGGCGCGGCGCAGCGGGGGCACGAAGTCGCGATCGGCGGCGAGCTGTTCTCGGACGCGATGGGCGAGCCGGGAACGGACGAAGGCACGTATATCGGCATGGTCAAGCACAACGCGGATACGATCGCGGAAGCGTTACGATAAATTCGGACAGAGGAGGCACGAACATGAACATGCAAGCGAAGCAGGCGCCGCCGCTCGCCGTATCCGGCATCACGGTGGCTTATCAGCGGAAAGCGGTCGTCGAAGACGTGAGTTTTACGCTGCCGGAAGGCAAGCTGGTCGCGCTGATCGGACCGAACGGGGCAGGCAAATCGACGCTGCTCAAAGCGGTATTGGGATTGGTGCCGTCGGTCGCCGGCGAGGTGTCGATCTACGGCGATTCGTACAAAAAGATGCGCGATCGCGTCGGCTACGTGCCGCAGCGCGAGTCCGTCGATTGGGATTTCCCGACGGACGCGCTCGACGTCGTCATGATGGGACGTTACGGCCGCTTGGGCTGGATCAAACGGCCGGGACGCCGGGAGAAGGAGCTCGCGATGACGACGCTCGATAAAGTCGGCATGGCCGAATTCGCCCGGCGGCAGATCAGCCAATTGTCCGGCGGCCAACAGCAGCGGGTGTTTCTGGCCCGCGCGTTGGCGCAGGAAGCGGACCTGTATTTCATGGACGAGCCGTTCGCGGGCGTGGACGCGGCGACGGAGAAAGCGATCATCGCTCTGCTCGGCGAATTGAAGCGGGCGGGCAAAACGGTGCTGGTCGTGCATCATGATCTGTCCACCGTCGAAGAGTATTTCGATCATGTGCTTCTGCTGAACAAAAAGCTGATCGCCGAAGGCCCGGTCGAAACGACGTTCACGCCGGAACGGCTGCACGAGACTTACGGCGGGAAACTGGCGATCGTCAGCGCCGACGGCCGGGAAACGGTGGTGCGCCAATGAACAAGCGCAGCAGGTCGAAAAAACGAATCGAATCCGCGGCGGCCGCCCGGCTTTCGCGGAGAAGGAGGAGAAAGACATGCTCGATTGGCTGATCTCGTTGTGGAGCGATCCGAATACGCGCTGGATTCTGATGGGCTGCACGCTGCTCGGTCTGGGCAGCGGGGTCATCGGCAGCTTTACGTTTCTGCGCCGGGAAAGCCTGCTCGGCGATACGCTGGCGCATGCCGCTCTTCCCGGCGTATGCGTCGCCTTCATGCTGCACGAAGTGAAGTCGGCCGGGCTGTTTCTGGCCGGCGCGCTGTTGGCGGGCGTCGCCGCCGTCTTCTGCGTCAGCGCGATCTCGCGCTGGTCGAAGATCAAGCCCGACGCCGCGATGGGGATCGTGCTGACGTTCTTCTTCGGCATCGGCACCGTGATGCTGACCCATATCCAGCACAGCGGAAGCGGCAGCCAGAGCGGCTTGGACAAGTATCTGTTCGGACAGGCGGCCGCGATGGTGACGAGCGACGTCTATACGCTGATGGGCGTGTCCGTGCTGTTGATCGCGGCCGCGATGCTGCTGTTCAAAGAATTCAAGCTGATCAGCTTCGATCCGGGCTTCGCCCGCGGCATCGGGCTGCCTGTCGCGCTGCTGGAACACGGCCTGCTGATCTTGACCACCGTCGCGGTGGCAGCGGGCATTCAAGCGGTCGGCGTGGTGCTGGTCGCCGCCCTGCTGATCACGCCGGCGGCCGCGGCGCGTTATTGGACGGATCGCCTGCCCGCGATGCTGGCGTTCGCGGGGGTGTTCGGCGCGCTTAGCGGCGCTTCGGGCGCGGCGATCAGCACGCTCGGCGAAGGCATTCCGACCGGACCCGTGACGGTCTTGGCCGCGACGCTGCTGTTCGCGGTCTCGCTCCTGCTGGCGCCGAGACGCGGACTGTTGTCGCGAGCCCTGCGCCGCCGGGGCCTTCGGGCGGAATATGCCCGCTCGGCCGTGCAGAGAAGCGGCGCGCTGGAAGCCGCGGAAGGAGGGGAACGCCGATGATGGATTTCTGGATCATCCTGACCGCCGTATTGGTCGCGAGCGCCTGCTCGATTCTCGGCTGCTTCTTGATTCTGCGCCGGATGGCGCTGGTCGGCGACGCGATCAGCCATGCCGTGCTGCCGGGAATCGCGATCGCGTTCCTGATGAGCGGCACGCGGGATTCGATGTGGATGCTGCTGGGAGCCACCGTGTTCGGCCTGCTTACGGTATTCCTTATCCAGACGCTGCAAACGTCGGGCCTGCAATCGGACGCGTCGATCGGCATCGTGTTCACCGCGCTGTTCGCGGTCGGCGTGCTGCTGATCAGCTTGAACGCGCAGCATATCGATCTGGATCTGGACTGCGTGCTGTTCGGCGAGATCGCTTACGTGCCGTGGGATACGTGGACGCTCGGAGGCGCCGAGATGGGACCGAGAGCGGTCTCGATGCTCGGCATCACGCTGACCGTCATCCTGCTGCTGCTCGGCCTTTTTTACAAACAGTTCAAGATCTGCGCGTTCGATCCGGCGATGGCCGCGGCCTGCGGCATTCCGGTGCTGCTGTTCCATTATCTGCTCATGGGGATGGTCTCGATGACGGCGGTCTCGTCGTTCGAGAGCGTCGGCGCGATTCTGGTCGTCGGCATGCTGATCATCCCGGCGGCGACGGCGTATCTGCTCACGCATCGGCTCGGCATGATGATCGGGCTCAGCGTGGCGGTCGGCATCGTATCGGCGGTCTCGGGCTACCTCGTTTCTTATCTGCTGGACGCGTCGATCGCGGGCTGCATCGTGTCGGTCGCCGGCATTCTGTTCGTTCTGGCCCTGCTGTTCTCGCCGTCGGGCGGCCTGATCGCGAAATTCGCGCGCAGGCAATCGGCGGCCCGCTCGGCGTGATCCGGCTTGCCGATCCGGCGAACGCGCACCGCGTGAACTTATGTCCGGCTGATGCGCGTCCGATCTTTCGGGCGCGTTTTTCGTCGGCGACCCGTCAGCGAAGAAAGCGAACGAATCGGGCGAATCGGGAAGCGGACCAGGTGGATTTTTACGGAAAAATCATGGTAATCTAATACTGTGTATCAGGTTCGACAGTAGATTTACGTTTGGCCGAAACGCGCACGGGTCTAGCGCGTTTCGGACGAGCGTAACCTTACCTTTATGTGGTACAGAATACGAGTAGGAGAAGCGCCGGAGCACGGCAGGCCGGCGATGGAAGAGGGGATGACGCGCATGGCGCTGAAGATCGGAATCGTGGGTACGGGATGGTTTGCGGGCAAACACGCGGATATTCTCGCGGCCGCGGAAGATGTGGAGATCGTCGGAATCGTCGGCAGCAGCAAAAACAAAGGGGACGTCTTCGGGATTCGGTACGGCGACGCGCCCGGTTATGAAAGCGTAACCCAGATGGCGGACGCGCAGGAATTGGATGCCGTGTATATCTGCGTGCCGCCGATGGCGCACGGAGAGATCGAACGCGAATTGATCGGACGGGGCATTCCTTTTCTGGTCGAAAAACCGCTCGGGACGGACGCGGAAGTTCCGCAGGACATTCTCGGATTCATGCGCCTCAAATCGCCGGAGCTGATCACGTCCGTCGGCTACCATTTCCGTTATCAGAACAATGTCCAGCGTCTGCGCGAAGCGCTGCATCCGGGGCGGATCGGCATCGCGACGGGCATGTGGATGGGCGATATGCCGCAGGCCGAATGGTGGCGCCGGCAGGAGAAGTCGGGCGGCCAGTTCATCGAACAGACCACGCATATCGTCGATCTGCTTCGGTATCTCGCCGGCGAAGTCGAAGAGGTCGGCGCGACGTACGCCAGCCGTTTTCCGGAAGAAGAGTGGGAGCGGACGAACGTGCACGATATCGGAACGGTGACGCTGAAGATGAAATCCGGCGCGGTAGCGAATATCTCGAATACCTGCGTGCTGCCTCCGGGCGTCGGCAAAGTCGGTTTGTCGTTCTACGCGCGGGAAGGGCTGTGGGAATGGACGCCGGGCCATCTGAAAGAAACGCTCGTCCATGCGGAAAACGTCTATGCGGAAGAAAGCGATCCTTACGTCCGGCAGACGTCGGCGTTCCTGCATGCGCTGCGTACCGGCGACCGTTCGCGCATCTTGTCCGACTACGCGGACGCTTGCAAGACGCAGGCGGTGACTTTCGCCGCGCTGCAATCGGCGCTGTCCGGCCGCAGCGTGCGTCTCTAGCATCGGCGGTACCGACTGTTTCGGTTATGCGGCGGGCCTCCGACGAATCTTTGAGCCTTCTTGCGGCTTCGGCCGCCGAGAGGGCTTTTTGCCGTTCGCTCGACCGAGGTTGCGAACGTCCGCGCGCCGCGTTGGAGCGGGCCGGGGAATATGATAGAATGGCGAGAGCAAACAGGTTTCGAAGTAGGGGCCGAAAGGGGTAAATACAAATGACGCGTTACGATTACAAAATGCTTGCGCTCGACATGGACGGAACGCTGCTGAACGATAATCACGAGGTATCCGAGGAAACGGCCAAATGGATTCGCCGCGCGGTGAAAGAAGGCTTCCACGTCTGCTTGTCTACCGGCCGGGCGGCGATGCACGCTTTGCCTTACGCCGTCGAACTCGGACTGGAGACTCCGATGGTGACGGTCAACGGCAGCGAGGTGTGGAAAGCGCCGCACGAGCTGCATTTTCGCGCGCTGCTCGACGTGGATCTGGTTCGCAAGATGCACGCGCTAGCCGAAGAATTCGGCGTCTGGTTCTGGGCTTACACGACGGAACGGCTCTACAACCGCGACCATTGGGCCGAGAATCTGGACGAGAAAGAATGGCTCAAGTTCGGTTATAACACGTCCGACCGAGAAGTGCTGCACCGGATTCTGATGCGTCTTCAAGATATGGGCGGGCTTCAGATCACCAACTCTTCGTTGGACAATCTGGAGATCAACCCGGCGGGCATCTCCAAAGCAAGCGGCATCGAAAAAGTGTGCAAGCTGCTCGGAATCACGATGGAGCAGGTCATCGCGGTCGGCGACAGCCTGAACGACATCGCGGCGATTCAGGCCGTCGGACTCGGCGTAGCCATGGGCAACGCGCAGGATGCCGTGAAAGAAGCCGCCGATCTGGTCGTCGCGGGCAACAACGAAGACGGCATCGTGCAGGTCATTCGCGAATACATGCTGGACGGAGCGGCGTTCGGGGAAGAGTCCGGGAACGCCGATGCCGGCGCGGCAGCGCCCAAGACGTCCGCCAAGATGCGGCCGGAGGACGATCCTTCGACGCAGAATGTTCGAAATTAAGCGTAAAACAGAGGAGGACCTGACATGGTAGCATTGGATATACTGGGTTGGGTACTGGTGATCGCGTTGTTCGCGGTCGGCATGGCCGGATTGATCTTCCCGATTCTTCCGGGCGCGGTCGCGATTTATTTCGCCTTTTTCGTCTACGGTTGGTTCTTCTCGTTCGGCAAGTTGACGGTCTGGTTCTGGATCATTCAGACGGTAATCTTCGTCGCGCTGATCGTGGCCGATTATGTCGTCAGCGCTTGGGGGACCAAGAAGTTCGGCGGTTCCAAGCTGTCGATTCAGCTCAGTACGGTCGGCTTGATCATCGGGCCGTTCGCCATTCCGGCATTCGGTCTGATTCTCGGTCCGTTCATCGGCGCGGTGATCGGGGAACTGATTCACGGGTCCGACTTCAAGCAGGCGCTCAAAGCCGGCTGGGGCGCGCTGGTGGGTCTGCTCAGCAGCACGCTCGTCAAAGGCATTTTGCAAGTGGTTATGATTGTCGTCTTCATCATCTGGATCGTATAGCGAGCCGCCGAACAGGCGGCTTTTTACGGGGGAAAGAAGGGAACAGGTTTTGTCCAAGAAGGAATCGTTTGTCAAAGGAACGCTGATTCTGGCCGCGGCGGCGCTCGTCGCCCGCGTGCTGGGGCTCGTGCAGCGGGTCCCGCTGGAGCATATGTTGGGATCGGTCGGCAACGCGTCGTTCACGGTCGCCAACAACGTCTATCTGATGCTGCTGACGGTCGCGACCGCCGGCATTCCGAGCACGCTCAGCAAAATGATCTCCGAACGTTACGCGCTCAATCGGCCGGAAGAAGCGGGACGCATCTATTATGCGGCGCTGCTGTTCTCCGGCATGATGGGCGTGGTTATTACGGTGCTGCTGTACGTCTTCGCGCCGTGGTACGCGGCATTGACGGAGACGCCGGAGTCGGTGCCGGCTATTCGCGCGCTGGCGCCGGCGCTGATTCTGTTCCCGACGATCGCCATGATGCGCGGCTATTTCCAAGGCCGCAACATGATGGCGGTCGGCGGGGTCTCGCAGATCATCGAGCAGGTCGCCCGCGTATTTACGGCGATTCTGTTGGCCTACATCCTGCTCAATCTCGGCAAATCGCAAGAAACGATCGCGGCCGGCGCTTCGTTCGGCGGCGTGCTCGGCAGCTTGGGCGCGTTCGGCATCATGCTCATGGCTTCGCTGAAGCTGGCGAAGAACGAGCATAAGAAAGGGCGAACGCTGATCAACCGCCACGATCAAACGATTCCGCTCGGACAGATCTATGCGGACATCTTCAAGCTGTCGATCCCGATCGTGCTGACTTCGCTCGCCGTGCCGGCGATCAACTTCATCGATGCTTCGATCGTCAAGCCGCTGCTGATCGGGCAGATCGGCAACGATCTGGCGACGATGCAGCTCGGGATCTTGGGCAGCCGCGCGCAGAGCGTGGCCGGCATTCCGCCGATTCTGGCGATCGCGCTCAGCACGTCGCTGATTCCGATCATCTCCGCGGCGTTCGCCCGCAAAGACGAAAATCACCTGCAGCAGCAGGTGACGCTCGCCATGCGGGTCGCCGTGCTGACCGGCATGCCGATGGTCATCGCGCTCGGTTGCGCGGCTTATTCGATCAACGGCCTGCTGTTCAGTACGCTCGACGGCGCGGGCATCATCGCCGTGCTGACGCTCGGCACGATCTTCCAGATCACGATGATGACCAGCAACTCGATGCTGCTCGGCATGAATCTGGCACGCCGCTCGATGGTGCACGTCATGATCGGTTTGGCGATCAAGCTGCTGGGCAGCTTGATCTTGGCTCCGCTGTTCGGCGAATACGGCATCTACGCGATCGTCGGCATGACGGGCGTGTGTTTCCTCGTCATCACGGCGCTTAACATGCGCACGCTGCGCGGCATCGTCTCGTTCGCGGTGCTCGGCAAACGTTGGCCGGCCTTTATCGTTACCTGCCTGCTGATCGCGGCCGCGACTTTCGGCCTCAGCGAGCTGGGCAGCTGGATGACGGCGTTCATGCATCCGCGCGTCGCGTTCTTCCTCGCCTGCTGCATGATCGGCTTGATCGTGCCGTCGATCTATCTGGTGCTGCTCGTCGTACTGCGAGTCATTCGCCGCGACGAATTGGGGTCGTATCCGCGTCCGCTGCAGCGGGTGCTCCGTCCGCTGATGCGGCTTCAGCGCGGATGATCGCCAAGAGCGGCAGACCGGGACGAATTCTGCCGCAAGAAGGATGCTTATCCCGGCCGATTGAGGTAAAATAAAGGGGTCGGCACAGAAGTCCGAACCCAAATCCGAAGGAGAGATCGATCATGGAACAAATTCGTACGAAAGCCGATTTCGAACGCGAGATCGCGGGCCCCGGCCTGACGGTAGCCGTGTTCCGCGCCGATTGGTGCGGCGACTGCCACTTCATCGATCCGTTTATGCCGGAAGTCGAAGAACAGCGCAAAGACCAACTGAAACTGATTCAGCTCGACGTGGAAGAAGTCGAAGAAGTCAGCCAACAGCTGAACATTCTGGGCATTCCGAGCTTCGTCGCGTTCTCGAACGGCAAAGAACTGGTGCGTTTCGTGAACAAAGCGCGCAAAACGCGCGCCGAGATCGAGAATTTCCTCGATCGCGCGGTCGAAGTGCAAGGCCAATTGGCCGGCCGCGACTGACATCGCCGCTCTCGCCTTCCGAACATAGAGCTTCTCCAAGCGCCCGCCGGACATCGCGCCGAGCGGGCGTTTTTTCGCGCGCGCCGAATCTAGAGATCGATCGCTTTCGCTTTCGGGAAACGGAATCCATGCCGAAACAGGAAGGTTCTGTGAATAAAATCATACTGAATCCCGAAATGACGAAGCGAATATGATTTTAATTTGAACATTTATTGTCACAATCGCGATTCTTAACGCCGATACATTTCCGGTATAATAAAACAAAAGGCGCTGCGGGGCTGCCGGATTGCGACCGCGCGGCTGCCGTTACCACAAATTCGAATCGGCGGTGAGACTTTTGCAATATAAAGTGTTGAAATGGCTGAGTTACGCATCGTGCGTCATCATGCTGCTCGTCTCGTTCAACGGCGTCGTCGTGACCCGAACGGGTTCCGGTCTGGAATGCGGCCGCGAATTCCCGCTTTGTCACGGCAAATTCGTACCGGGCTCCACGATCGGCTCGCTGATCGAATACACGCACCGGCTGACGGCGGGGATCGCGGGTCTGCTCGCGCTCGCGACTCTGGTCGCGTTCCTGATCTGGTCGCGCAAACGCCGCGACTTCCAGATCTACGCGGCCATCATGGCTTTGTTCGTGATCGTGCAGGCGATCATGGGCGCGCTGGCGGTCGTATTCTCGCAGTCGCCCCCGATCATGGCGCTGCACTTCGGTTTCGCGTTGATCGCGTTCGCGAGCGCGCTGGTATTGGCTTTGTCCGTGCGAAGGGCCGGCAATTTGGGACCTCGCCAAGCTCCTCCGGCCGATCATCGGGTAAGCAAACGCACGCGCAACCTGACGATTTTCTCGGCCGCGTTGACCTATGCCGTCGTCTATACGGGCGCGCTCGTCAGCCATACCCAGTTGGCCAAAGCTTCGATCGCGCTGCATATCGCGTCGGCGATCCTGCTGCTTATGGTCATCATGGTCGGCAATATGGCGATCCGCGGATACGGCCATATTCGCGATATTCGCCGATTGGGCGTCGTCGTGATCGTGCTGGTTCTGGCGCTTCCGCTCAGCGGCGTGCTGAACTTGGTCGTGCTCGGCAGCGAATATTACATGTTCGCGCCGATGCTGCACACGTTGATTACGGACTTCTTGTTCGCTTTCTTGTGCTTCCTCAGCATCCGTACTTGGGAGCTGAGCCGCATCCCGGCCGGCGAACCGGGCGGCGTGCGCGTGAAGAAGACGGCGCAAGCTTAAGCCGTTTCGCGGACGTCTGCGCACGGCGGATGAATAGGTTCACGGCTTCGTTCAAACGGCGGCGGGCGCTTCTTCGGAGGCTCCCGCTTCGTCGTTTTGCGCTGTCCGTGCCGCAAAGACGAAGACGTCGGCTGCGCCAATCGGCCTTGTCCGCCCTGCGCGGCAGCTCTTTGCGAAGGCACGACTTGACGGAATCGAGAAAAACGGTATGAAAATTTTCAAGAGGACACTTTACAAACCGTGTTAAACTGAATATACTAAGTTAAGAATTTCGGTTCGGATATTTTGAATTTTCGGAATTCCTAGCTTTCCAATCCGAATTATGAATATATTTGTTTTTTCTTATCGAGAGAGGCGGAGGGACAGGCCCGACGAAGCCCGGCAACCGATCCTGAATGCGAATGTTCGTTGACGAACGGCGCGGTCAGGGTGTCATGGTGCTAATTCCTACAGAACCGATAGCGGGTTCTGGCAGATGAGAAGGTGACTGTACGCATACGATGCGAGCCCTTTTTGTCTAACCCAAAAAGGGCTCTTTGATTTATAAGGAAACTTCTTGCCACGGCGCAGAAAGACGAAATTCGGTCGTTATTTAGACGAGGGCTTTAAGGCGTCAGCGCGGAGCATGAAGTAGGCGAAGAACAAGCAAAGCAGCGGCGCGAGCCGACTAGGAGGAACAAACCGAGTGATAACCATCAAAAATCTGGTCAAGACCTATACCTCAGGGTCGAAAACGACGACCGCGTTAAACGGAATCAATCTGGATATCGGAAAAGGAGAAATCTTCGGCATTATCGGCCACTCGGGAGCCGGCAAGAGTACTTTGATCCGATGTATCAATATGCTGGAGCAGCCGACGAGCGGTTCGGTTTGGATCGGAGAAACCGATATGACGCGTCTCGGCAAAAGCCAGCTTCAGCGTCAACGCCGCCGCATCGGAATGATTTTTCAACATTTCAATCTGCTTTCTTCGGCCACCGTATACGACAATATCGCGTTTCCGCTTCGACTGGAACGCATGCCGCGTACGGAGATCGATCGGAAAGTCAAAGAAATGCTGGAATTGGTCGGCTTGACCGAACATGCCAAGAAGTATCCGGCGCAACTGTCGGGCGGGCAGAAGCAAAGAGTCGGCATCGCTCGGGCGCTGGCGACTGATCCCAACGTGCTGCTGTGCGACGAAGCGACTTCGGCACTCGATCCGCAGACTACGGATTCGATCCTTCGGCTGCTGCTCGATATTAATCGCAAGTTGGGATTGACGATCGTGCTGATTACCCATGAGATGCATGTCATTCAGAGTATCTGCGATAAAGTGGCCGTGATTCACGGCGGCATCATCGCCGAGCAAGGACCGGTAATCGACGTATTCCTGAAGCCGAAGGAAGCGATCACGCGAGACTTCATCAACCGCGAATCGGACACGGGAGAAGCGCTTAACGAAGCGATTCGCGCGCCGCATCCGGAATCGTCGCGCACGGTCAAAGTGACGTTTATCGGCGACTTGACGTATCAATCGATCATGTCGCAGACCGTCAAGGAAACAGGCGTGGAATTCGCGATCTTGCAGGGTACGATCTCCAGAATCAAGGATACGCCGTACGGACAGTTGGTCGTTCGGTTCGAGGGACCGGCCGAATCGATCGAACGAACCTTGAAGCGACTCGTCGAACAAAGGCTCGAAGTGGAGGAACTGCAATGAATTATGATCTCGATTTTTCGCAAGTCAACTGGGACGAATTCGGGAAAGCAACTGCCGAGACGCTTCAGATGTTGGGTTACTCCAGTCTTTTCACCTTAATCTTAGGTCTTCCGCTCGGCGTTATTCTGTTTCTGTGGGCGCGATCTTCTTCGGCGGGTCTGCGCATCCTCTACAGCATCTTGTCGGTGATCGTCAATATTCTTCGGTCGGTTCCGTTTATCATCTTGATCATCGCGCTTATTCCGGTCACGAAAGAGATCGTCCAGACGTCGATCGGCGTGCGGGGCATGATCCCGCCGCTTGTGATCGGCGCCGCGCCTTTCTTCGCCCGGCTCGTCGAGACTTCGCTGCGCGAAGTGGATCGCGGCATTATCGAAGCGGCGCAGGCGATGGGCGCTTCGACTTGGCAGATCGTGTATAAGGTCATTCTGCGCGAGTCTTTGCCGGGCTTGATCGCGGGCTTTACGGTTACCGTAATCGCTCTGATCTCTTATACCGCCATGTCGGGCTTGGTCGGAGGCGGCGGCTTGGGCACCCTTGCCGTCAACTACGGATACTATCGTTACGAAACGGCCGTCATGCTCGTCGCCATCGTGCTGATCGTGGTGATGGTCCAGCTGATTCAGGTGATCGGAGATCGCTTGGTGATTCATTTTACCCGGAAATAACACATATAAAATCACTGCAAAAGGGGAGAAACACAATGAAAAAATGGATTCTCGCAGTACTCACGCTTTCGCTCGTCGCGCTGCTCGCAGCTTGCGGCAACAGCAACGACACGAAGACCTCGACCGATAACGCCGCTTCTGGCGACGGAGACAAAGCCGCCGAGACCGTCACGTTGAAAGTCGGCGCTTCGCCGGTTCCTCACGCCGAAATTCTGGAGCACATTAAGCCGGAATTGGCTAAAGAAGGCGTAAACCTCGAAATCGTTCAGTTCTCGGACTACATCCTGCCGAATACGCAGCTGGCCGAAAAAGCATTGGACGCGAACTTCTTCCAAACGCAATCGTACTTGGACGTACAGAACGAGAAAAACGGTACGGATCTGGTCAGCGTAGCTTCCGTTCATATCGAGCCGTTCGCCGGATACTCCAAAAAGATCAAGTCGATCGACGAATTGGCCGACGGCGCGACCGTCGCGATCCCGAACGACCCGACCAACACGGCGCGCGCTCTGCTGCTGCTGCAAAAAGAAGGCCTGATCAAGCTCAAAGACGGCGCCGACATCACGGCAACCGAAAGAGACGTTACGGAAAACAAGAAAAACCTGAAATTCCTGCCGATCGAAGCCGCTGCGATTCCGCGTCAGTTGGAAGAAGTCGATCTGGGCATGATCAATGCCAACTATGCGCTGGAAGCCGGCCTGTCGCCGGGCAAAGACGCGCTGTTCAAAGAAGCCAGCGACGTGCCTTACGCGAACCTGCTGGTTACGCGTCAAGATAACAAAGATTCCGACGCCATCAAGAAACTGATCGCGGCACTGAACTCCGACGATACGAAGAAGTTCATCGAAGAGAAATACAAAGGCGAGATCATCCCGGCTTTCTAAGCTTGATCGAATGCGGTCCGAACCGCGTATAATGCCAAACGTACAAGATGAAGAGCAAAGAGCCTTTTCCACAGGAAAAGGCTTTTTTCGTTTTTTCGGGCACCCGCCTAAAGTGAGCAAGCCGCATCGAACGGACACAAAAAAGACGTCCGCCGCAGCGAACGTCTTTTGCAAAATCGGTCTTAGAACACTTGGATAACTTCGTTGATGCCTTCGACTTCTTCGAAGATCGCGCGTTCGATACCGGCTTTAAGCGTGATCGTGGAGCTCGGGCAGCTGCCGCAAGCGCCGACCAGTTTCAGCTTAACGATGCCGTCTTCGACGTCGACCAGCTCAACGTCGCCGCCGTCACGCTGCAGGAAAGGACGCAATTTGTCCAGAATATCGGAGACTTCATCGTACATGTCGAGTTGTGTATTTTCACTCATTATAGTCAGCTCCTCTCAAATGTTTGAAGCGTACAGTCGGAACGGCTTAACCACTTCGGAGATTTTTTTGCAAAGGATTGAAAGGAAAATCTTCAATTTGCAAAACTCTCTTTTGTATTATAATATAAATGGACCAAAATTTAAAGAAGCATTCCGCGTTCTTGGCCCTCCGGGTGAGAATAATTAAGAATAGGTGAGAAAATCATGATTAGACCGATAATCGAGTTCTGCGCGAGCAACATGCACCACGGCACGCACGAACTGTTCGACAAGCTCGAAGCCAACCCCGAATACGACGTGATCGAATACGGCTGCCTCGGCAACTGCGGCCAATGCGACTTCGGCCCGTACGCGATGGTCAACGGCGAAGTCGTCGAAGCCGACACGCCGGAAGCGCTGGAGAAAGCGATCGACGCCAAGATGAACGAAGAAGATCCGTGGGCTTCGCTGGATCTGGGTTGAGCAGAAACGACAATTGCATGGAAGGCGTACGCTTGATCGGTGAAAAACTCGCCGATCGAGCTTTTTTTATGAAAAAATGAACGAAATCGAAAATAAAAGCCAATACATAGAGAACGTGCAGAAAGGAGAGCGGAATATGAAGAGGAATACGGATTTGGACGGTTTGATTGCAAGAACGCTTAACGGAGAAACCATGGCCTATGCGGAAGTGTACGAACAAACGTCGGACAGCTTATATCAAACGATTCGTTTTCTGGTAGGGAACGCCGAAGATGCCCAAGACATCGTTCAGGAAACTTACTTGGAGGCACATCGATATCTGCATCGTTTTGATCGCAGCCGACCGTTTCGGCCATGGTTGATGGGGATTGCGCTGCGCCAAACGAAAGCCTGCCGCAAGCGGAGATGGCTTCAACTGCGCAAAATCGGAAAAGCCGCACAGTACGGCCGAGCGCAAGAAGAAGACTTTTCAGGACAGATCGCGGATCGATTGGATTATAACGGACTGGCCGAACAGATCGAGCGTTTGCCGTACAAGCTCAAACAAATCATTGTATTGCGGTATCTGAACGACTATTCGCAAGAAGAAATGGCGGAGACGCTGAATATTCCGTTAGGAACGGTGAAATCCCGGATCCATACCGCGCTGGAGAGGCTGCGTCAAGAAGCGGATGGAGCTTCTGCAAAATCTTCCGTGAAGCGAGAATTCGAGATGGGAGGAAAACGTTCATGAAACTTGAAAATGAGATTCGATATTCGCTGCAAAAGAAGGTACAGGGATGGGAGCTTCCGATCTCGGCTAGACATGAACTTATGCAGCGGATCGACAGAGATCGGCTTAAAAGCAGAAGAACTCGAACGAAGCTGATTCCGATCTGCATCGCGGCCGCTCTTATTGTTCCGACCGGCGCGTTTGCGGGTTATCATTACTTGGCGGATTCGATTTACGGATCAAGTTCGACGGTAATGAATCTGAAAAAAGATCATTTGGAGCAGTATGAACATATGGAAGCCAAGCTGCAGGCGGCAAAAGCGCAGCTGTCCGAAGCGGAATACGATCATCTCTCGAAACTGCTTAGCGAAGCTGCCGAAATCTACACGACAAATATGGATGCAAGCGGACAACTCGATACAGCTTCTATGAATAAAGAAGAACTAAATCGCCTTACAGAATTAGAACAGGAACTCCGGAAAGCCAGTGCAGGAATAAATGCGCCGGATAAGTCCGACATTCCGCAGCCGACCGATTATAAGACTTTTTTGAAAAACTTGCTGGAAGAAGGCAAGAAGTCCTTGAGTCCCGAAAAATATACGACCTTTTCACGCTTAGTAGAAGAATCAATCGTGATCGTTGAGAAGTACGAAAAGGATCAAGAAATGTCGCCTGCGCAGGATTCCGAGAATTTGGCGCGTTTAACGGAACTCAATAAGCAGCTTCAATCTTATTTTGAAGAAATGGGATATGTCGTGAAAGAGGCAAAGTAAATAAGTCGAAGCGGATAAAAATGAATGTTGACGCTTACAAAATTATGCGCTACAATGGCACCAATCCAATAAAACCGTTAGGCATGTGACTGGTAAAGCAGGCAGGACCTAAAATGACGAATCTCGCGATTTGTCGTTTTAGGTCCTTTTTTGTTTGAAAAATCGCTGAAACCTTTCATAAAGCCTAAACAAAGGAGCATAGATATGGACTACAAACGCACCGCATCCGAAGTCCTCAAGCATGTCGGCGGCCGAGAAAACGTCACGCATTTCGAACATTGTTCCACCCGCCTGCGTTTCTCGCTCAAAGACGACAAGAAAGCGGACGTGCCTACGCTGGAAAACATCGAAGGAGTCATGGCGGTCAAAATGGGCAGCCAATGCCAGGTGGTCATCGGCAACGACGTCATCGAAGTGTACGACGAAGCGGTCAAGCTGTTGGGTCCCCGCTTCGCGGGTGACGAAGAAGCGGCACCGGATACGAACAAGTCGGCCGAAAAGAAAAAATGGGGCGCCGTTTTCCTCGATTTCTTGACCGGCGTGTTCGGCCCGCTCGTTCCGGCGATCGCCGGCGGAGGGGTACTGAAATCCGTGCTGCTGCTGCTCAGCGTGCTGGGATGGATGGATTCGAGCGGCCAGACGTACAAGATTCTCTTCTTGGTCGGAGACGCGCCGCTGTACTTCCTGCCGCTGCTGGTCGCGATCACTACGGCCAACAAGCTGAAAGTCAACACGTTGGTCGCTTTATCCGCGGTAGGCGCGCTGCTGCTGCCGAACATGAGCACGATGCTGACGGAAGGCGCGGAATTGTTCGGCTTCTCCGTTCGCAGCATCGCTTACGCGTATCAAGTGTTTCCGGCGATTCTGACCGTTCTGCTGTACGCGCAGGTCGAGAAGCTGTTCACGAAGATCTCGCCGAAAGTGATCCGAGTCTTCTTCGTGCCGATGATGTCGCTGGTCATTACGGTGCCGATCTCGCTGCTGCTGCTCGGCCCGATCGGATACACGCTGGGCGAAGGATTTACCAAAGTCATTCTGGCGGTCTTCGGCTCGGTCGGTTGGGTCGCCGTCGCGCTGCTCGCCGCGGTGCTTCCGTTCCTCGTCTCGGTCGGCATGCACAAAGCGCTGCTGCCTTACGCCATCAATGCTTTTAGCACGGGCGGACGGGAACTGCTCTACATGCCGGCTTCGCTGGCGCACAATATCGCGGAGAGCGGAGCCTGCTTCGCGGTCGCCATCCGCACCCGAGACAGAAGGCTTCGCGCCACTTCGATCTCCGCCGGCATCTCCGCGCTGTTCGGGATTACCGAACCGGCATTGTACGGGGTCACGCTTCAGCATAAAAAAGTGCTCTGGAGCGTCATGGCCGGCGCCTTGGTCGGCGGCGCGTTCGTCGGCATCGTCGGGCTGCAAGCGTTCGTCGCGGTCGGCCCGGGCCTTGCGAGCTTGTCGATGTTCATCTCGGCCGAGCTTCCGCGCAATATCGTGAACGCCGTGATCGGCCTGCTGATCTCGTTTGCCGTATCGTTCGTCGTCGCGCTGATGCTGTTCAGAGACAACGCCGTCAAAGTCGAAAACAAAAAAGAATCCGAAAACGAAACGTCTCCCGCTCCGGTCCGCGCCGAACGCGAGCAGCGCAAATTGGCCGGCACGCTGCAAGCGTCGGAAACGTTCAAAAGCCCGGCGATCGGCGAGCAAATTCCGCTGTCTCAAGTGAACGACGAAGTCTTTTCTACCAAAGCGATGGGGGAAGGAATCGCGATTCTTCCGTCCGTCGGCGAACTGTATGCTCCGGTAGACGGCAAGATCGAGATGGTATTCGGCAAAAAGCACGCGATCGCCATGAGTACCGCAGGAGGAGCCGAGCTGCTGTTCCATGTCGGCATCGATACGGTACGGCTGAAAGGCAAACATTTCGATCCGCAGGTCCAAGCCGGCGATATCGTCAAAGCGGGCGACCTGCTGATGAAATTCGACTTCGAACAAATCGCCGCGGAAGGTTACGATCCGGTCGTGCTGACGATCGTGACCAGCAAAGATAAATACGCGGTCGACGTGGCAAACTTGAAAAAGGTCGGCCGTCACGATACGCTGATGACCGTGACCGCGCTGACCCACTAACTTACTTTCGGGAGGAAACGAACTGATGACGACGCACAAAGGATTTCCGGAGAACTTCATGTGGGGCGGCGCTATCGCCGCCAATCAGGTCGAAGGCGCATGGAACGTTGACGGCAAAGGTCCGTCGGTCGCCGACGTCGCCAGCTACAAACCGCATCTGAGCGTGGAAGATTATGCCGGACATGTCGGCATTTCGACCCGGATGATCGAAGAAGCGATGGCCGATCCGAGCGATAAAGATTATCCGAAACGCCGCGGCATCGACTTTTACCATCGGTACAAAGAAGATCTGGCGCTGTTCGCCGAGATGGGCTTCAAAACGCTGCGGGTGTCGATCGCGTGGAGCCGAATTTTTCCGACCGGAGAAGAAGAGACGCCGAACGAGAAAGGGCTGCAATTCTACGAAAACCTGTTTACCGAAATGCGGCGTCTGAACATCGAACCGATCGTCACGTTGTCGCATTACGAGATGCCGCTTGCGCTCAGCGTCAAATACAACGGTTGGTTCGAACGCAAAGTGGTCCATCATTTCGTGAAGTTCAGCCGGGTCTGTTTCGACCGTTACAAGAATCTCGTCAAATACTGGCTGACCTTCAACGAGGTGGACAGCATCAACCGCCACCCGTTTACGACGGCCGGCATCATTCCGGACCGCTGCCCCGAAGGGCAGGAAGATCAGGTGATCTATCAAGCGCTGCATCATCAGCTCGTCGCTTCGGCGATGGTCACCAAAGACTGCCGCGAGATCATTCCGGGAAGCCGAATGGGCTGCATGCTGACCAAGCTGACCACGTATCCGAACACGTGCAATCCGGCGGACGTGGAGATTACGCTTCAGCGCAATCTGAACAACTATTTCTATGCCGACGTGCAGGTCTTCGGCGAATATCCGGTTCTGACTCTGCGGATGCTGGAGCAAAAAGGCGTGTCGATCCGTATGGAACCCGGCGACCTCGAAACGCTCAAAGCGCATACCGTCGATTTCGTCTCGTTCAGTTACTACATGTCGCTCACCGAATCGGCGGAAGCGGGCAAAGAACGTACGGCGGGCAACACGATCATGGGCGTCAAAAACCCGTATCTGCCGTCGACGGATTGGGGTTGGCAGATCGATCCGGTCGGTCTCAAGATCTCGCTGATCGAGCTGTACGACCGTTACCGCAAACCGCTGATCATCGTGGAGAACGGCATGGGCGCGGTCGACCAAGTCGCCGAAGACGGTTCGATCCATGACGATTACCGCATCAAGTATTTCCGGGATCATTTCAAGCAGATGAAAGAAGCGGTAGATGCCGGCGTCGATTTGTTCGGCTATACGAGCTGGGCGCCGATCGATCTGATCAGCGCATCGACGTCGCAGATGTCCAAACGGTACGGATTCGTCTACGTCGATCAAGACGATCTGGGCAACGGGACGCTGGCGCGCAGCCGCAAAGATTCGTTCTACTGGTATAAGAAAGTCATCGAGAGCAACGGGGAAGAACTGGAATAAAACAAAGCCTATCTTTCCGGCAGGAAGGTGATCATCGTGATCAAGATCAAGAAGGTGCTCAACTCCAGCGTCGTGCTGGTCGAAGACGGGCAGCGCAAAGAATACATCGTGTTCGGCAAAGGCATCGGCTACGGGCAAAAAACGGGCAATCGGATCGAAGAACATCAGGTCGATCAAACGTTTATTCCGGTAGACGACGTTAAGGTCAAAGAATATCTCGGGATGCTCGACGCGATCGCGCCTGTCTATGTCGAACTGACCCGCGATATTATGGCTTATGCCGAAACCAAATTGCAAACGAAGCTGAATCCCGGCACGTATTTCATGCTGATGGACCATCTGAGCTTCGCGGTGGAGCGGTTCAAGAAAGGGATCAATATCACCAACAAAGTCTTCTGGGAGATCAAAAATTTCTACCCGGAAGAATTCGAGATCGGTTTGTTCGCGCTTCGTTTGATGAACGAGCGGCTGGAAGTCGAACTGCCCAAAGAAGAAGCGGCCAATATCGCGTTCCATCTGATCAACGCGCAGGGCGGGCAAGCGGAATCCAAAGACGGCATGCGCTACGCGAAGCTGATCGGCGCGATCGTCAATCTGGTCCGGTACTCGCTGCATATCGATCTGGACGCCGAGAATATCCATTACACGCGTTTTATCACGCATGTGAAGTTCTTCGTCGAGCGTTTCTACGCCGATCGGATGCTGACGGCCAAAGACGATCTGTTGTTCGAGCAGATCGCGACGCTCTATCCGCAGGCGATGGACGGGGCGTTCAAGATCAAAGATTATATGAAGCAGGTGCACGGCAAAGTGATCACCAACGACGAACTGACTTATCTGGCCGTGCATATTCATCGGTTAATGTCTTATAACGAGCTTGAATAACTCGAAGAAGCGGAGATCCTGTTCGTTGACTGGCGGGGGGCCGGCTCCGGGGAAAGTTGCGTTAGCGTATGCTTCCGATGTGCCTTTCTCCGAAAGGCTTGAGGTCGCTGTTTCAATCGGAAAAGTTGATTATATTTTAAGTTGTACTTTTCCGATTTCAAAGGCGAACACTTCGTTTCTACACTGAACTTTCCCCTCCGCCGGCTGCGCCTATCTACGAACAAGACTTTCCGCTGCGCGGTATTCGCACTCCTCTTTTTGGGGAGTGTTTTTCTTTGCTTTTCTACAAAGTGAAAGGCTTGTTATCTTAGAAACAAAAAAGAAGCCGAACTGGGTTAAAGTTCGGCTTCTTGGGGCGGGAAAATTAAATTTGTGATAGGGCTTGAAGGCGTAGGGGAACTTGAATGAAGAAGCGTCAGCGGTCGCCTTTGTATTCGGGAAATCTCAAATATAGAGTCAATCCAATTTCCCGAATACAACAAGCGATCGGAATCAAGTTCTCCGGAGCCTTACGGCCCGGTTAAACAAATCGGATTTTACCGGCTGCGAGAAGCCGGCCCCTCTAACCCAAGTTATGCTTCGACATCCACAGGACGCCGCTCTTCAGCAGACGAGGCACGCGGCCGGTGATCGACGTATCGCCGATCACGTTCAAGCCGAAACCGGCTTTCTGGCCGAGGGAACCGAGCATGCCTTTGAGCTTGATCGGCTTAAGCTTCGGCTTCTCGTCTTTCCAGAACGCCAGCAGTACATGGGCGATCTGTTCGCCCTGCGCTTCGGCGGCTTGGGCACTCGGAGCGAACTGCAAGCTGGCGCAGTCGCCGCAGACGAAGATCTCCGGATGATCCGGAATCTGCGAATATTCGTTGACCACGACGCGCCCCGAGCGGTCTTTGGTCACGTTCATCTTCTGCACGACTTCGACCGGCTGGATGCCGGCGGTCCAGACGACGGCGTCGGTATGCATCAGTTCGTCGCCGTTATAGAGCGCGCCTTCTTCGACGCGGCTGATCGAGACTTTGTGGCAGATCTCTACGTCGTGCTTCTTGAACCATTCCTGCACGTAACGCGAGATCCGCGGTTGGTACGAAGAGAGCAAGCGGTCGCCGCGGTCGAGCAGCGTGATCTGAAGATCGTGCCGGCTCTCGCGCAGTTCGGCCGCCAATTCGATGCCGCTCAGGCCGCCGCCGACGATATGCACGTGCGCGGACGGCTTCATGCTGCTGAGCTTGTCGTTGGTGCGGCGCGAAGCGTGCAGCGATTGGATGCTGTACGTGAATTCGTCCGCGCCCGGCACGCCGTGATAGTTATCCGTGCAGCCCAAGGCGACCACGAGCTGGTCGTACGGCACCGGCTCGTCGTTTTGCAGCAGCACTTTTTTGCCTTCGATATCGATCTGTTCCACGGTACCGAAATGCTTGGTCATCCGCGGATGATCCGGGAAAGAAATCCGCAGCTTATGGTCGGAGACCGTTCCGGCCGCGAGCGCGTAATATTCCGTCTTGAGGCCCATAAAAGGAAGCCGGTCGATCAAAGTCACATTCACATCGGATGGTAGATGGTCGAGAAGTTCGTCCAGTATGGTCAGGCCGCCGTAGCCCCCGCCGAGAATAACGAGATTTTTCATAAGCAGTTCTCCTTGTGAGTGGAATGATGGATCGGCCGGAGCCGATCGCCTGCCCGCACCGGCATCGGATCGTCGGGCTCGGGCAAACAACCGGGCTGCGCGATTGCGGGCTCGTCCCGATCGGATGCGAAGTCTAAGCGCAATCGCGCCTCAACCGCGTGAGTTGCGTACGAACGCAGGCCTGCCGTGCAAAAGCTCGGCGATTACTCGTACACTTCGATCTCGTTGTAGAACGTGTCGCGTTCGACCGGGATGCGACCGGCGCCTTTGATCAGCCAGATCAGCTCTTTGCGCGTCAGTCCTTCCGGAGTCACGGCGCCCGCCGCGTGGCTGATGCGTTCTTTGATGATCGTGCCGTGCGCGTCCGAAGCGCCGAACGTCAGCGCCATCTGCGTGAGCTGCGTTCCGATATTAATGAAGTAAGCTTTGATATGGTCGATGTTGTCGATCATCAAGCGGCTGATCGCGATCGTCTTCAGGTCTTCGTAAGCCGAGTTGCGGCGCATGATGCTGGCGTTGCGGCTCTTCGGCTGCATGGACAGCGGGATGAATACCATGAATCCGTTCGTCTCGTCTTGAAGTTCGCGAATCTGGATCATATGGTTGACGCGGTCTTCGTGGCTCTCGATCGAACCGTACAGCATCGTAGTGTGCGTACGCATGCCGAGCTTGTGCGCGGTACGGTGCACTTCGAGGTAACGGTCCACGTTGGCTTTGTCGACGCGCATCTTTTTGCGGTATTCGTCGGACAGAATCTCCGCGCCGCCGCCCGTCAGCGATTTCAAGCCCGCGGCTTGAAGCGCTTTGAGCACCTCTTCGATCGACAAGCCGCTGATGCGCGTGAAGAAATCGATTTCCGCGGCCGTATACGCTTTGATCGTCACGTCCGGGAAGTGTTTGTTCAGCGCGGCGAGCGAATCGACATAATATTGGAACGGCACATGGTTGTTGTGGCCGCCGACGATATGGAACTCGCGCACGCCCGGCGTGATATGCTCTTCGACGTAGCGCACCATTTCGTCGCCGCTCAGCGTGTACGAACCTTCTTCGCCTTGGTCTTTGCGGAAGTTGCAGAACGCGCAGTGCGCTTCGCAGACGTTGGTGAAGTAGAGGCTCATGTTCTCGATGAAGTAGACTTTCTTCCCGTTCTTACGCAGATTGGCTTCGTTAGCCAGCTGTCCGATCGTCAGAATATCGTCGCTCTGATATAAATAAACGCCGTCTTCCAAGCTCAAACGCTGCCCGTTATGGACCTTTTCTGCGATCTCAGCCATACGTTTATCCGCTGTCGGATTGATGATTGTGGACATAGATGTGAAACCTCCTTGTAGATCCCGGGGCGGCGCGCGAACGCCGGAGCGGGCAGGTCCGAGAGCGGACCGGAAAAAGTGAACGACCGACAAAAACAAAGCCGCAGGCTGCGGCAGCTATCTTGCTGAAACGGATAATCCGTTTCTGAAAGTGTGAAAAAAGTTACATCGAGCGGCCGGACGAAGCCTGCTCGCTCTTTTTGTCGAAATTCCGAAAATTTAAAGCATCATTCCACCCCATTATAAACCTACTCGCGGAACGGGGCAATACGGTGGGCGTTTATACGGTCCCGAAGAAGTACGCAGCGTACGGCAGACAAGGACTTCGTCCGGCTTACCGAAATGCTTGAGTCGCGAAGCGCGGAGGCGTATAATGCAGAGAGAAAGCGTAAAGGAGGAAAAACCATGATCGAAATCACGGAAGCGGCGGCTTCGCGCATCAGAGAGATGCTGGAGCAGCAAGAGACGCCGGGCATGTTTCTTCGACTGGGCGTAGCCAGCGGCGGCTGCAGCGGTTTTTCGTACGCGATGGGCTTTGACAATGAAGAGTCCGACACGGACGACGTATATATGAACGTACAGAATCTGAAGGTGGTCGTAGCCAAAGACGATCTGAAGTACCTGAACGGCCTGCAAGTCGACTTCGAAGAATCCGGCATGAGCGGAGGCTTCACGATCTTCAATCCGAACGCGGTGGCGACATGCGGATGCGGTTCTTCGTTCCGCACGCGCGAGGAAGACGAAGTTCTGGCGCAGCCTTGCGACTGAGGATTCAGGAACGTTTGCAAGAAGCTTTCAGCTTGGATGCCATTTCCGGGCTGGGAGCTTTTTTTATCCGCATACGCCGAGGGAGCATTCCCTTCGTTGCCGTGCGTTCCGAGTTGTGAATTACGGCGCAAAGCGTTTATTTTAGGATTCAAGGAGGAAGATCGCATGAAGTCCGTCACGGTAGAAAATATCGTTAAGGCGTTCAAATTGGAAGTGTTGGCGGGAGGAGACCGGCTGGACCGCGAGATCACCCGTTCCAAAGCCCACCGTCCCGGCCTGGAGTTCGTCGGTTATTTCGATTATTTTCCGATGAACCGGGTACAGGTACTGGGTCGCAAAGAGATTACTTATCTGCTCCAGCAGACGGTCGAGGAGCGCAGGCTGCATATCGGCAATATCGTCAAATACCATCCGCCGTGCTTCGTCGTGACGACGGGGCTGCAGGAGATTCCGTTCCTCGAGATGTACTGCGACCAGGAAGGCATTCCGCTGCTGCGGACGCCGGACAAGACGACCGAGTTTTTGACGAAGCTGGACGGCTATCTGCTCAAAGCGTTGGCGCCCGAAATGTCCATCCACGGCGTGTGCGTCAACGTCTCGGGGATCGGGGTGCTGCTGCGCGGGCGTTCCGGCATCGGCAAGAGCGAAACCGCGCATACGCTGATCGGACGCGGACACCGCTTCGTGGCGGACGATATCGTCGTTTTGAAAAAACTCGGACCGTCCACGCTGCTCGGCACGCATAACACGATCACCCGCGAGTTTCTGGCGCTGCGCAGCGTCGGATTGATCAACGTGGTGCGCCAATACGGAAGAACGGCGTTCCAAGACGAGACGCGGATCGTGCTGGATATTGAGCTGACGCCGTGGGAAGACAAAGCGCTCAACAACGATCTGGAAGTCGCGGAGCAGTTCACGGAATATCTGGGCGTAAAGATCCCGCATATCGAGCTTCAGCTTCAACCGGGCCGCGATACGTCGGGCTTGATCGAAGCGGCGGCGAACAACTGGTATCTGAAGCAGCTCGGATACAGCGCGGCGGAAGAGTTTATGAGTCGGTTGGAGGACGAAGCTCTTTAATCGGAATGCCCGCGGGGGAGCTCGCCGATTCTGCCTGGTCACTCGAGCTCGTTTTCCTCCCCTCTGATTGAAAAAAGGGATAGAAGGAAGGGGAGGAAAGCCGAAAGTCGTTCCCATGCAGACTCGGCTCGCCTGTAGGCGGCATTCAAGAACTGCGTCTCTTTTGTTTAAGGGATGGGAGAAGAGACAAGATCAAGAGCTTTTCCGCGCAGCGGGAAGGCTTTTTTGCTATGGAGAAGAGAGAAAGAAAGCGTGAAGAGATAGGATAAAGAACCGGGCAAAGGCAGCTTCGTTTCCGGGATAAAGGTTATAAGGATAGCAAGAGGATGGAAAATATGGAATAGAGGAGGTTCGGACATGTTAATGTTCACGCTGATCCTGAAATTGATGATCGGGTTGGCGGCGTTGATTATCGTGGTCCGGCTGCTGGGAAAAAAGGAGCTGTCGCAGGCTACGCCGTTCGATCTGGTTTATTTGCTGGTGCTGGGCGGGATTCTGGAAGAATCGCTGTATGACGATAAGGTGGGGGTCGGGCATCTGCTGGCCGGGATCGTGCTGTGGAGCGTCATGGTGTTCGGGATCGAAATTTTCGTTCGGAAAAAGGAAAAAGCAAGGTTGGCGATCAAAGGGCGTTCCGCTATGCTGATCGCGGACGGAAAGCTGAATGTGGACGCTTTTCTCAAAAACAAGATGGAGCTCGAGCAGTTCCGTTCGCTTCTGCGGCAGCAGGGCATCTTCTCGTTGACCGACGTTTCTTACGCCATTCTGGAAACGGCAGGCAGCATCAGTCTGATTCCGCAGGAGGGCGATTCGGTGAAAAAGCCTTCTTATCTGTTGGTGAATACGGGGGAAATCGTAGAGGCCGATATCGATCGGGAAACGGACGAAAACTGGGTGCGAGAGCAGCTTCGTCAGCAAGGATTTCATAACGTGCGGCGAATCTTCTGCGCGGAATGGTCGGAAGAAAGAGGGCTGCTGGTGGTGGAATACCCGGACGGGGAGAAATGATAGGAGAATCTGGCCGGCAGGAGAGTCAGGTCAAAAGAAAAAGCAAACGCGAAACGCAACAGCGATAGGAAAGGCGGCAAGCTAAAAGCAATAAAAAACTGCCCGTCGCGATCCGCGATTCGGGCAGCTTTTGTTACGAAACCACATTCAAGATCGAAGTCTTACCCCAACAAAGTCCGGTCGTCCGCCATCTTATGGCCGCTGATCCGTTCGAATTCGGTCATCAGTCGTTCGACGGTCAGGTTCTTCTTGTCGGCTTCGCCGATGTCGAGAATGATCCGGCCTTTGTCCATCATCACGAGGCGGTTGCCGAGGCGGATCGCCTGCTCCATATTGTGCGTGACCATCAAGGTAGTCAGGTTCATGTCTCGCACGATCTCTTCGGTCAGCGACGTGACGAGTTCGGCGCGGGACGGATCGAGCGCCGCGGTATGCTCGTCGAGCAGCAGGATCTGCGGACGGGTGAACGTCGCCATCAGCAGGCTCAGCGCTTGGCGTTCGCCGCCGGACAGCAGGCCGACTTTGGCGCTCAGCCGATTCTCGAGGCCGATGCCGAGGCGGCTGAGTTCCGCTTGGAAGATCTTGCGGCGGGCCTGCGTGACGCCGAAAGAGAAGCCGCGCCGCTTGCCGCGCAGGTAGGCCATCGCCAGATTCTCTTCGATGGTCATATGCGGAGCTGTACCGGCCATCGGGTCTTGGAACACGCGGCCGATCCAGCGGCTGCGTTTGTGTTCCGGCAGCGAGGTCACGGCGCGTTCGCCGATGACGATCTCGCCGGTATCCGGCTTCATGACGCCGGAGATCATATTCATGAGGGTCGATTTGCCGGCGCCGTTGCTGCCGATGACGGTGACGAAATCGCCGGGATTCAGCCGAAGCTCGATACCGATCAGAGCGATCTTCTCGTCGATGGTGCCGGAATTGAACAGCTTGGAGACATTGGAGATATGCAGCATCAGCGATCGCCTCCCGCCGTCTTGATGGATTGCAGCAGTTCGGCCGAACGTTTCTTGGCGGCTCCGCGCTGCTTGATCGCGCCGCGCACGGTCGGGAAGACCAGCGCCACGATGACGATGATCGCCGTGATCAGCTTGAGGTCGGACGTCTCGAAGCCTTTGATCTGAAGCGCCAGCGAGATGACGATGCGATACACGATCGAACCGAGCACGACGGCCAGCGTCGCGCGGAACACGGTCTTGGCGCCGAACAGCGCTTCGCCGATAATGACGGAAGCGAGGCCGATAACGATCATCCCGATCCCCGACGTGGCGTCGGCGAACGACGATTGCTGCGCGATCAGCGCGCCGGACAAGGCGACCAGGCCGTTCGACAAGCTGATGCCGAGAATGGTCGTGTTGTCGGTATTCGCGCCGAAGCTGCGGATCATGCGTTTATTGTCGCCGGTCGCGCGCAGCGACAAGCCGAGATCGGTCTTGAGAAACGCGTCGAGCGCGAACTTGAAGATCAAGACGAGCACGATCATGAACGGAATCGGCGGGAAAGCGCCGAGTACCGTGTCTTCGCCCATGATGGAGACGTTCGGCATGCCCAGAATCCGCAGATTGATCGAGTAGAGCGCGATCATCATCAGAATCCCGGACAGCAGCCCGTTGATCCTTCCTTTGGTATGCAGAAGCCCCGTGCACGCGCCGGCGGCCATGCCCGCCAGAATAGCGGTCAGCGAAGCGATCCACGGCGAGATGCCGTGCGAGATCATGACGGCGGCCGTGGCCGCGCCGGTCGTGAAGCTCCCGTCGACCGTAAGGTCGGGGAAGTCGAGAATGCGGAACGTGATATAGACGCCGAGCGCCATCAGAGCGTATAACAGCCCCAGATAAACGGCGCCGGGAAGCGAGCCGACGAAGTTTTCGAACATAAGTGACGCCTCCTGTGCCTGAAAGGATAGGTCCCGAATCCGCGCGGCGCACGAATACGGGCCGGGAAGACAAAACGGGATGAAGCGAGTGCTTCTCCCGTTTCGATAGGTAACCGCGCCCGGCAGCAAGCCTGCCGCGTTTCGTTTACCGAATGACCGTTATTGGACGACTCTTATTGAATGATATTGTTGGCCTGATCTTGAACCTTGCTCTTCATGTCGTCGGTCACTTCGACGCCTTGAGCTTCGGCCGCTTTGAGGTTGAGGATCAGATCCAGCTTCTCCTGCATCGCGACCGGAATATCGGCCGGTTTCTTGCCGTCTTTGAGAATCTGCACCGCGATCTCGCCGGCTTGGTAGCCGTGATCGTAGTATTTGAAGCCGACGGTCGCGAACGCGCCTTTCTCGACGGTATCGCGGTCGCTGGAGAAGAACGGCAGCTTGTTGTCGTTGGCGATCTTGATGATCGTGTCGACCGCGCTGACGACGGTGTTATCGAGCGTGATATACAGCGCGTCGACTTTGCCGACCAGCGACTGCGCCGCCTGCTGCACTTCGGACGTGTTGGTCACGGCCGCTTTGACCAGCTTGATGCCGTGCGCGCCGAATTCCTGTTCCGCGCGATCGGCCATCACGACCGCGTTCGGTTCGCCTTCGTTCAGGACCAAACCGATCGTTTTGATATCCGGGAGCTGTTCGGCCACGAAATCGGCAAGCTGCTTGATCGCTTCCGGATTCGTATCGGAAGCGCCGGTGATGTTGGCTCCCGGTTTGTCCATGCTGGCGACGATCTTGGCGCCGACCGGATCGGTAACGGCCGCGAAGACGACCGGCGTTTCTTTGACTTGCGCCGCTACCGCTTGCGCGGAAGGCGTCGCGATCGCGAAGACCAGATCGTTTTTGGCGCTGGACAGTTTCTGCGCGATCGACAGGTTGTTGGTCGAATCGCCCTGCGCGTTGTTGTAGTCGAGCGTCAGGTTCTGTCCTTCGACGATGCCGGCATCTTTGAGCGCGGCGACGAATCCTTCCCGAGTCGCGTCAAGAGACGGGTGTTCCACGATCTGCGTGATGGCGATTTTGTACGTTTTGGCGTCTTTGTCCGTACCGGCCGAGTCGCCTCCCGTCGTAGCGGTAGACGATCCGTTCTGGCTGCAGCCGGCAAGAGCGGCGAGCGACAGGGTCAAAGCGAGCGGAAGCCATTTCTTTTTCAACATAAATCGTAAACCCCTCTCTAGTAAAAAAACCTCGTCTTTTAGCGAAAAACCGCGAAACCGCATTGTCGCTTTCGTTTGATAAAGTGCGAAAGCAAAAAAAGGCGAAAAAGAAGCGGCCTGCCAACGTTTCTCCTATATTACGTTGATTATTTACCGCTAGTCAATCCGAAAATGATATCTCGGAATAATAAAAAACGACCCGCGTCCGAAATCGAAGCGATTTCGAAGCGCGGGTCGTTCGCGAAATGCGGCATTACGGCCGGCGAACGCGGCCGACCGTGCCCGTTCCGTACCGATCGACCATGCTCAGCAGCAGCAGCACGGCCGTAATCCAGTGACCGAACATCCCTGCGATCGGAACGGCCGACAGCAGGCAGGTCACGATGCCTGCCGCCGACCCGTAGAACGATTGCCGATGCTGCAGCGACATCACGAGCGTGACGGCATGAAGCATGAACATGATCGAGGCGATTCCCCAACCGCTGTCCATGACCGCCATGCCGCCGAGCAGCGGTAGGCCAAGCATCAACTCGAACAGACCGCCGACTCCTTTGAACGTGCGCGCGAGCACCATATGATACTCCCCCAGATTCCTTATGTGTTTAAAAAGAAACGTCAGGGTCTAGTACCCGAAATTCGGGAGAGCGAAACATCAAAACAACCATTCGATGTATCCCGCGTACGCATCGCCGTAATACCACCATTCCGCCAGCGCGATCATCGCCAGATGAACCGGGTAGAACGCTCGCCATAACCAACGGGGCAAGCGAATCTCGGTTCGGGTCTCCGGAGAAGCCAATCGCAGCCCGGCGATAAAGACCGTCGTGATCAAACTGTAGAGCTGGATGGGATTGCTGAAATGGAACACGAAAATAAACAGGATATTCAGCACGAACTGCCCGGCGAGCATACCCAAAGCGCTCGGCAGATACCGATAAACGAGTACCGTCAGCACGCCGTATACCGCATAATCGAAGTTCAGCGCCTCCAGAGGAACCTGAACGGCGAGGACGAGCAGAGCGCCTATCAGCACTTGAAGCCCGATACGGCCTTCGAAACGATCGATGATCATCATCACGATCAGCGCGACGAACAGCGTGCCGATGACGTTGACGCCGTCGGTGACGAAGGCGAACATGAACGGAATCTGCGACAGCAGCGCCAGTACGAACAAACGAATCGCGTAACGCTTTTTGCTGCGGGTGCGGCGGTAGCCGGCTACCAGCAGATAGCAGTAGATCGGGAACGCGATTCGCCCTACGATGCGCATCCAGCGTTCATCCGGGAAGAAGACGTAGCCCAGATGGTCGATCAGCATCGTAAGCATGGCAATCAATTGCATACGGGCTTCCTCCTCCGTCTGCTATAGGAATTTGTCCTGCACGCTCCACCAAGTCAACGTTAAGCAGACGATCAGGAAAACGGCGAAAGCGATCACGGGACCGAAACGCTTTTCTTTCGAAAATTTGATGCCCAGCATGACCATGAAGACGGCAATCATCAGCAGAATGACGACTTCGGCGATCGAAATGACCCAATACAGGCCTTGTGCGAAATTTTCCACGCAGAGGTTCCTCCTTATACAGAAGATAGAAACGGATCAGAGTCCGCGAAAAGCGCATGAAAGTCTATAGATAAAAGGAGATTTGTCACGTTTCGCTCTCATCATACCATGACGAACGCGACTTCGGGCAACAGGAAGGGTTGTGCATAACGTTATCCCCAAATCCACAGCGGCAGTTCAAGCGCATAAGCGTTTTGTACCCACATTATACACAGCTTGCCCACAGAAAACAGGGGATAAGCGCAAGGTTATGAACAAACAAAAAGCCCGTTATACCGGGCGCCGCGGCGCTGGAAGGCATAACGGGCAACATACGGGCACTTTGTGTCGATTTTGTGGATAATTAGCGTTTCATGTTGCTGCTGTGTCCCGGAGACAGTTTCGCTTCCGGATCGAAGTAGACTTTGGCGTTGTTGACGGCCGTCGGCGCTTCGCCGAATCCGACCGCGATCAGCTTCAGCTTGCCCGGATACGTGGTGATATCGCCGGCCGCGAAGATCCCCGGAACGCTCGTCTCCATACGCGTATCGACCACGATCGAATTGTTCTGAATCTCGATGCCCCATTCGGCGATCGGGCCGAGCGAAGACACGAAGCCGAAGTTCACGATCACGTCGTCCACTTCGATCTCCTGCGTTTCGCCGGATTTTACGTGAGACAGCACCACGCGTTCGATCCGTTCTTCGCCGATCAGTTCGGTGATCTCGGTCGGCGTCACGATATCGACTTTCGACGCCATCAGGTTCTCCACGCTGTGTTCGTGCGCGCGGAACTTGTCGCGGCGGTGGACCAGCGTGACCTTCTCGGCGATCGGCTCCAGCATCAGCGCCCAGTCGACCGCGGAATCGCCGCCGCCGCTCAGCAGCACTTTGCGGCCCGCGAACTTGCTGAGGTCGCTGACGAAGTAATGCAGGTTGGCGCCTTCGAAGCGTTCCGAACCTTCCAATCCCAGACGGCGGGGTTCGAACGCGCCTACGCCGGCCGTGATGATGACGGATTTCGCGTAATGCACGCTTTTGTCGGTGGTGACTTTGAAGCGGCGTTCGTCTTCTTTTTCCACGCCGACGACTTTTTCTTCCAAGCAGATTTCCTGCTCGAAATGATTCATTTGTTCCACGAGCTGGTTAACCAATTCCTGTGCGGTGATTTTCGGGAATCCGGCTACGTCGTAGATATATTTTTCGGGATAAAGCGCGGCCAACTGCCCGCCGAGCTGCGGCATGCTTTCGATAATTTTCACGGACGCTTGACGCATGCCCCCGTAAAAAGCGGCGAACAGTCCTGCGGGACCGCCTCCGATGATGAGAATATCGGCCATGTTTTCGCCGTTATGGATTTCTGTCACTTGATAAGCACCTCCGATAAGGTATGAAGCATTAGGCTATGAATCGTTCTGAATCTATCGCAATGAATTTATTTCGTGATCTTATTCATTATAAACTCGTTTTTCACCGGATTGCAAAGCGAATTCCCGGCTTTTTTTGGCATGCGGGTGTTTGTTTACCGGTGTACGAAATCGCGAAGCGACAGATCGAGCGAAAAGCCCGTGTTAACGCCTTGTCAGCTCCTGCTCTTCGACAACTTTGAATTTTTTTTGTCCGTTATGCGACAGAAATGCAAATTTTGTTTTGAAATATTGTCGTGAAAAGCGTACAATGTATGTGATAAAAGTCGCAGTCAAGTGCGGACGGGATAAATGACGGATGGGAGAAGTCTCGTCGATTTTGTGTAAGTTTTCACATGAGTTTTCGACCCTCTGAGGGTTATCCCAATAAAAGACCATTGAACAGACTATCGAATCGAAAAGGGGTAAGCGAATCATGAACAGCATTCCGAAAATCGTTATCTTGGGCGCGGGCTACGGCGGTATCCTGGCGGCTCAAAACCTGCAAAAAAAGCTTAAAAACAACGAGGCCGACGTTACGCTGGTTAACCGTCACGACTATCATTACTTCACGACGGAACTGCACATGCCGGCAGCAGGCACGCAGCCGGACAGCAAGACTTACGAGAAAATCTCGAACCTGATCGACGAATTCAAGATCGATCTGGTGAAGTCGAACGTAACGGCGATCAAGCCGGAAGAACGTCAAGTCGTGCTGGAAGACGGCACGCTGTCGTACGATTACCTCGTGATCGCGCTGGGCGGAGACCCGGAAACGTTCGGCATCCCGGGCATGAAAGAGCACGCGTTCTCGATCCGCAGCATCAACTCGGTTCGCGCCATCCGCGAGCATATCGAAACGCAATTCAAAGAATTCAAAAAAGACGGCGACGAAACCCGCTTGAACTTCGTAGTCGGCGGTGCCGGCTTCACGGGTATCGAGTTCGTCGGCGAAATGGCGAACCGTCTGCCGGAATTGGCTAAACAATACGGCGTAGACCCTTCGAAGATCGGTCTGTACAACGTCGAAGCGGCTCCTTCCGCGCTGCCGGGCTTCGATCCGGAGCTGGTGAAGTACGCGATGGACACCCTGACCAAAAAAGGCGTAACGTTCCGTATCGGCGTACCGGTCAAAGCCTGCGACGAAAACGGCGTAACGATCGGCGAAGGCGAACGCATCGAATCCAAGACGGTCGTATGGACCGGCGGTATCCGCGGCAACCACCTGATCGAAGATGCCGGATTCGAAGCGATGCGCGGACGCGTCAAAGTCGACGAGTACCTCAAAGCTCCGGGTCACGACAATGTATTCGTCATCGGCGACGGCTCGCTCATGATCGGACCTGAAGGCCGTCCTTACCCGCCTACCGCGCAAATCGCGATGCAGCAGGGCGAACGTCTGGCGAAGAACCTGATCGCGACGATCCGCGGCCAACAGCCGGAGAAATTCGTGTTCAGCAACAAAGGTACCGTCGCTTCCCTGGGCAAAGGCGAAGCCGTTGCCGTCGTAGCCGGCAAGAAGATCAAAGGCTGGCCGGCAGCCCAACTGAAAAAAGTGGTCGATGCCCGCTACCTGTTCATCATCGGCGGCATGGGTCTCGTGTTGAAAAAAGGGCGTTTCCTGTAAGCCGAGCTTTTTGAACCTTATCGCAATTTGATCGAACAAGGCCGTCCTCGCCCCGCGCAAGCGGAACGCGAGGCGGTCTTTTTCGCGTTTCTTGCCGCATTTGAAAGCGCGGGCTGCGCCAAGCATGCGCCCCGATTCGAGGTGTCGTAAAATTCCCGGCGCCTCGAATCGCCCGGCAGCGCAGCCGCCTCCCGAGCGAGAGCTCAGCTTCGCTCAGCCTTTCCCTTTCCCCGCCCTAAATTGAGGCGGACGTCCCGCACAAACATGCGCGCCCGTGCCTACTCGCAAAAAAGAGCGCCCTAGACGACCGAAACAGTCGTCCAAAGCGCTCAATTCCCTCGTTTTTCCGCCGAACATTACACCTTCAGCATCTCTTGAGCTTTTTCCCAGTCGAGCAGATTCCCTACGAAGAACGAACCGAACTCGCCGTAGCGCGCGCTGACTTCGTCGAAACGCATCTCGTAGATCAGTTTCTTGAACTGGAGCGCGTCGTCCGAGAACAGCGTCACGCCCCATTCCCAATCGTCGAAGCCGACGGAACCGGTGATGATCTGTTTCACTTTGCCCGCATAGCTGCGTCCGATCAGGCCGTGGCTGCGCATCATCGATTTGCGTTCGTCCATCGACAGCATGTACCAGTTGTCGTTCAGATCGCGTTTTTTGTTCATCGGATAGAAGCAGATGTAAGCCGATTTCGGCAGTTCCGGTTTGAGACGCGCCACGACGTGCGGGTTCTGCATCGGATCTTCGTCTTCTTTGCCCAGATAGTTGCTCAGTTCCACGACGCTTACGTAGGAATATTCTTTTTTGGTAAACTTGGCGAAATCGGTCTTGTTAAACGCCGTTTCGATCCGGTTCAAGTCTTCCAACGTCTCGCGCAGATACATGAACACGAAATCCGCTTTCTGGCCGACGACGGTATAGACCGCCGTGCTGCCTTGTCCGTCTTGCGCCGTTACGGCGAATTCCCGCATGAATTCTTCGAGGTCTTCCATCGCGCCCGCGCGTTCTTCCTGATCGGCCGCTTTCCAACGCGTCCAGTCGATCGAACGGAAATCGTGCAGACAGTACCAGCCTTCGAGCGTCAGCGTAGCTTCGTTCATCTTATTCGTTCACTCCTCAATCGGATTGTATGGTGGAGATTTTCACAAGCTTTCCCGCAAAAATCGATCCTTCGAAATCAAGTCCCGTCTATCGCCGAATCGGCGTTTCCGGGAACTCCCATCTTCCATTGTAACGCAGGGGAGAAGGGCAGGGCAATTCAAGCTTGCGGAAAAAAAAAGAACGATATCTTCGGAGCGAGGCCGCGAACGAATCGTACCTTGATCGCTTAAGCGGTTAGGTTGCGTCCCTCGAAAACCTTAAATTCAATGCGGTCAAGGTACTCGCCAAGCGGAACTCGCGTTCGCAAAAAGCTGCGAATTTCGAAGCGCTGAAGCTTGCGGACACGAGGCCGTCGGCTATTCGCGGAATTTTGGTTTCTTTCCGCGCTTTTCTGTCGGAGGAATTGTGGTAAAATAGAGAAGCTCCAACGAACCTGTCCACAGCAAGGGCGCGTTCCGCGGAGCACGTCTATTTTCAGAAGCAATTTGCAAGGACAAGGGGGACATCCGCCGATGCGCATGAAAAGCCTGCTGCACTACACGGAACATCACCGTTATTATACCTACCGAGACTTTAGCTTAAGCAGCTTGGATGAGCGCATGCTGACCCTCGTTTATCAGCCGATGGTGGGCGCGTCCGCCGTCGCGTTGTATCGCCTGTTCGCTCAGCATCTTCCGGCCGAACAGACGGGATACTCCAAGCCGGAACAGCAGCGGAGCCTGTTCCTGACGCTCGGAATCGAGCCGAACGATCGCGGCCGCACGCTGATGATCGAGAGTGCTTCGAAGCTGGAAGCGGTGGGGCTGCTTCAGACCCATCGTCTGTACCTGCCGGAGCAGGATAATTATATGTACGAATACGAATTGCAGCAGCCGCTGCCGCCGTCGGATTTTTTCGCCACGCAGCATTTGACGCTGCTGCTCCGCGACCGAATCGGCAAATTTGCCGTGTTGGCGCTGCAAGAGCGTTTTTGGAGCGGAGAACCGGAAGAATTGGGCGAGATCGGCCGTTCGGCCAAAGAAAACATTTCGCAGCCGTTCTACGAGATCTTCGAACTCAACACGCATGTCATCGACTACGAGCTGGAACAGGCGCTGACCGAAGCTTCGCCTGCCCGCCGGCCGAGCCGCAATATGCCCGCCGAGGAGCCTTTGTTCGATTATTCCGACGTGATCCTGCATTTCCCGCGCGGTTCGCGCAACCGGACGTTCGTCGAAGGACTGCGGCATAATCGGGAGCAGATGTCGATGATCAATCACGTGGCCCGCAAGTTCGACCTGAACGTCGAAGATATCGTCAGACTGTTGGACGAAGAAGGCATCTTCAGCAGCGAAGGCGAGCTGCTGCTCGACAATCTTCAGAATCGGGCCAATCTGACCTTCCGCCAGACGGCCAAACGGACCGAAGAACGCCAACTTCGCGCGGCCCGCGCCGTTCGCCCCGAAGAGCCGGCCGCGCCGGATACGCCGGTCGAACATGCGGTGGAGATGGAATATTATCTGGAAGTGCCGTCGCAGTTCCGGTCGAAATGCGATATTCATCAATACAATATGCTGCTTCGCAACGAGCCTTACACCGGCCTGCTGCGCAACTTTTTCCCCGGCGCGGTACCGGGGCCGTGGCTCGACATGTTCGGCAAGATCGACCTCAGCTACAAACTGCCGGGCGAAGTCATCAACGTGCTGATCCATTATCTCGTCACGCTGCTCGGCAAAGACGGCGAACAACGGATCAGCCGCAACTTCGTCGATTCGATCGCCTCCAATATGCTGCTTCGCCAGATCGACACCTACGAGAAAGCCGTCCGCTATATCCGCGATCAGGACAACCCGGCCCGCAAAGCCTCCGCTACGAGCGGCGGCCGCGCGCGTACGCAGAGCAAAGCTTCCCGAGGCAAACCGGAACTGCCGATCGTACAGAACACCCCGGTCCAGACCGCCGTGAGCGACGCCGAATTCGCCGAATACGTGCGCCTGGCCGAAGAGATGAAGGCGAGCAAGAACAAACCTCAGCCTTAAACGGAGCTATGAAAACACTAGAAGTTGAAGCTCCTGCGAACAGGATTTTTAAAGAAGTAAAAAATCCTTCGCCCAAGCGGAGTGATTGCGGAGAAAAGCGACTTTTGGATTTCCTTTCCCTGAGGACGCTTAGTCCGAAGGCAGAAACCAAGCCGGAGCGTTCTCCGCAATCACGGAGCGCCCCGGAAACCAAGCCGGAGCGTTCTCCGCAATCACGGAGCGCCCCCAGAAAGGAGGAGGAACCCACCCGTGGGAATGGATTCGATCGGCGACGTGCTGAAGCAGTTCGGCGGTTCGCGCATCCGTCAGCAGACGGAAGATTTGAAGAGCCGAATTCTGAACGAGCCCGACGTGCGCCAACTCAGGCTGCGTTATCCGGAATTGACGGAACAAGAACTCACGCGCAACCTGAGCCGGCTGTACGAATATATGAAGGAAAAACAAAACTGCGCGAATTGCCCGGGGCTGGAGAATTGTCCGAACGATTTTCAAGGCCATTATACGAAGTTGAACGTTGACGACGTGAACGGCCAGCTTCGGATTCGCGATTCCAAATCGCCGTGCAATCTTCAGCTTGCCCATGAACGCGACCAGCAGATCAGCAGCCGGATTCGCAGCTTCTACGTGGACGAACGCGCGCTTCAGGAAGGCTACGACGAAGTCGAGATCATGCTGAAAGACCCGGCGCGTTCGCCGGCCGTCGGTACCGTCTTCCGGTATATCAACGAGACGAAGACCGTCGGACTGCCCAAAAAAGGCTTGTACCTGGAAGGCCCGTTCGGAACGGGCAAAACGTACTTAATGTGCTACCTGCTGCATGAACTGGCGAAGCAGGGCCATTCCGGCGCGATCGTCTATATGCCCGATTTCGTCGAAGACGTCAAATCGATGATCCAAGACGGCGAGAAGCTGCGCGATACGATCGAGCTGATGAAAGAGACGGATCTGTTGATCTTCGACGATATCGGCGCGGAAAATATGGGACCGTGGGTACGCGATCACGTACTCGGTTCGATCCTCAACTACCGCATGAACCGCAAGCCGACTTTTTACACGTCCAATTATTCGTTGTCCGATCTGGAGAAGCATCTCAGCTTCACGAACAAAGACGGCGAAGAAGCGTACAAAGGCCAGCGGTTGATGAACCGGATCTCGCCGTTCGTGGAAGTCGTCCGCGTGCTGGGCGAGAATAAGCGAGGTTGACTTCTTCATCAAATCTTCACTTACAAAATGTAATTTATTTATAAAAGAATACAATAAGATGTTTCGGTAACCGGATTTTCGTGTTATAATTGACAGGTAGATCATCGCAAGTTATGTTTAGTTATGCGATTTATGATAAATTTGATGCAATATAAGGAGGAATTTTCCGTGGCTATCGTAAATGTAACGGACCAAAATTTCGGAACGGAAGTAGAAACCGGCGAAGGTACCGTACTGGTGGACTTCTGGGCACCGTGGTGCGGACCTTGTAAGATGCTGGCTCCGATTCTGGACGAATTGGACGGCGAAGTCGGCGAGAAAGTAAAAATCGCGAAAGTGAATGTCGACGACAACCCGGAAACGGCTTCCCGTTTCGGCGTCATGAGCATTCCGACGATGATTTTCTTCAAGGACGGACAACCGGTCGACAAACTGATCGGCGTGAACTCCAAAGAAGCGCTGAAAGGCGTACTGGCTAAACACGAGTAATCTCTTACGCCCGTCGATCGTCTCCGGCATCGGAAGACGAAGCGGTCAAGCCCCCGGCACATGCCGGGGGTTTTTGCGTCCGTCCGAAAAGACGCGGCGGCGCGGCAGGAGAGCGAATGTTCGGGTTTCCGTGTGCCGCGCGCGTTTTTGACGTATAATAAAAAGGGTAATTCAACCCAAACAAGGTATCGCAGATCGAGAAGCCGTACGCATACAGGGAGGTCGAATACGGATTGGATACGCACCTCGAAACCATTCAGGAGCAGGAAAAAGCGATGGTACACATTCGGGACAAACTGGCGCTGCTGCCGGAACTTCCCGGTTGTTACCTGATGAAAAATAGAGAAGGCACCATCATCTACGTCGGCAAAGCCAAGATTCTCAAAAACCGCGTCCGCTCGTATTTTACCGGCAGCCACGAAGGCAAAACGCAGCGGTTGGTGGCGGATATCCGCGACTTCGAATATATCGTCACGGCCAGCAATATGGAAGCGCTCATTCTGGAGTGCAATCTGATCAAGCTGCATCAGCCGCGCTACAACGTGCTGCTCAAAGACGACAAGACGTTTCCGTATATCAAGATCACGAACGAACGCCATCCGAAGCTGGAAGTCACGCGCCGCGTGCTGAAAGACAAAGCCAAATATTTCGGACCTTATCCGAACGCGTACGCGGCGCAGCAGACCAAGAAGCTGCTCGACCGGATGTATCCGCTGCGCAAATGCGGCGTCATGCCCAAAGAAGTCTGCTTGTACTACCATATGGGACAATGTCTCGCGCCGTGCGTCAAAGACATCGACAAAGAGCAGTATGACGGCATTCGCGACGAGATCGCGCGTTTCCTCGGCGGCAGCCACGAAGAGATCAAAAAAGAACTGCGCCGCAAGATGGAAGAAGCCGCCGAAGACCTGTATTTCGAGCGGGCCAAAGAACTGCGCGATCAGATTCTGAACATCGAAGCGGTCATGGAGAAGCAGAAGATCAACGCCACGGACAAAAAAGACCGGGACGTGTTCGGCTATTCGGTCGATAAAGGCTGGATGTGCGTGCAGATTCTCTATATCCGCCAAGGCAAAATGATCGAACGGCACGCGTCGAGTTTCCCGTTCTACGGCGAAGCGTACGCCGATTTCTTGTCTTACGTCGCGCAGTATTACAGCGACAACCCCGCGCTGCCGCAGGAGATTCTGCTGCCTTACGACGAGAAAGGCAACAGCCCGATCGAAGGTTCGGATCTCCCGCTCGCGGGAGCTTCGCGCGCGGACATCATGGCGGCGAACGAGGCCGCCGACGCGGACGGAGACGACGGCGACGAGGATTCGTCGGGCGAAGCCGCGGAAGCGGCGCAGGCGGGCTTGGCCGCGGATCGCGGCGGCGCGCTCGCGGGCGCCGCAGAGGCCGGCGAAGCGGCCGGGTATAACGGTGGCGCGGACGAAGCGCTGCCGCTCGCGGCGGAAGCGAAGGCGGAGTATCTAGCCGCCGCGTCCGCGGAAGAAGCGGGCGCAGCCGCGCCGGAAGGGCCGCAGGCCGAAGACGGGCAGCCGGAAGACGCGCGCGGCGCGTCGGGGCTGGGCGACCTGAACGGAGCCGCTGCGCTTGAGCAGTGGCTGAACGTCAAAGCGCTCGTGCCGAAGCGCGGGTCCAAACGCAAGATGGTGGAGATGGCGTGCGAGAACGCGCGCGTCTCGCTGGAAGAGAAGTTCCGCTTGATCGAGCGGAACGAAGAACGCACCAGCGGCGCGGCCGACCGGCTGGGCCAAGCGCTGGGCTTCGACGGCCTGCACCGGGTCGAAGCGTTCGACAACTCGAACATTCAGGGCACGAATCCCGTGTCGGCGATGGTCGTCTTCCTCGACGGCAAGCCGGCGAAACAGGAGTATCGCAAATACAAAGTCCGCACGGTCAAAGGCGCGGACGATTACGCGACGATGCGCGAAGTGATCCGCCGCCGCTACGAGCGCGTGCTCAAAGAAAATCTGCCGCTGCCCGATCTGGTCTTGGTCGACGGCGGCAAAGGCCAGATCTCCGTCGCGATCGACGTGCTGGAGAACGAACTGGGTCTGAGCGTTCCGGTCGCCGGGCTGGTCAAAGACGCCAAGCACCGGACCGCTCAGCTCATGAGCGGCGATCCGCCCGAAGTGGTGCCTCTGCCGCGCGACAGCGAAGAATTCTATCTGCTTCAGCGCATCCAAGACGAAGTGCACCGCTTCGCGATCTCGTTCCACCGCGAACAGCGGGCCAAATCGATGGTCGTTTCCCGGCTCGATTCCATCCCCGGGATCGGGGAGAAACGCCGTCAGACGCTGCTTAAGCATTTCGGTTCGCTCAAGAAGATCCGCGAAGCGTCGGTCGAAGATTTCCGGCCGCTGTCGATCGGCGACAAGCTGGCTCGGCAGATTCTCGACGCGCTCAAAGACGAAGCGTAAACGCGGCAAGCTTTAAGCCGCGTTAAGCCGCGCGTCAGAGCGGAATCGCCGTTACGTGCGGCTTTTCCGCCGCGATCGACGCCAGACCGCCGATCGCGGCGGAACCGGGCGTGCAGCGCTTTGCCTCGGCCTGCCTTTACTTTTTCGATCCGCCCCGATATAATGGTCAGTAATTGTATAGGATTTACCCGGAGGAGCCTGCCAACAGCGGGCTCTTTTTGCGTTTTTTTAAGAGGTAAAGCAAGGGTAATAGAGAGAAAATGCAAAATTGGAGGTCGGATGATGGAGAGCAAAACGCATAACGAAAGCATTCTGGTCTGCGTACACTACGGGCCGCACGGACAGCGGTTGATCCAGCGCGGCAGCCGGCTCGCGAACCTGCTCGGCGCGCCGCTTCGGGTGCTGACGGTCGATCCGGCGAGGCAGGAGACTTACAGTCCGGAGAAAGAGTTATATCTGTCGGCATGGCGGAAGCAGACGGAGGAAGCCGGCGGCGAATTCATGCAGCGCAAATGCGGCGGCAATCAGAAAACGGCCGACGTGATCGCCGAAGCGGCGAAAGAAACGGGCGTGACCCAGATCATCGTCGGACGGGCCAGCCAATCGTTCTGGCACGAGATCACGCACGGCGATTTCGTGGACGACCTGCTCGACCGGATCGGCGCGATCGATCTGCATATCGTCGCCGTGCAGCGGTATCCGGAGATGCTCGAAGAGACGCATGAAAAAGGATTTCCCGCGCTGCTCGTTCCGCGAGGCGGCCGTTATGTCCTGCTGTCCGAAGGCAAAAGCATCGCGGATAAAAAACTTCCGGAAAAATCGTTGGAAGGCTTGTTTTTCCGCGAATTGGATACCGATTTCGACAGCGGATTATTCAAAGTCGTGAAGAACGGTCAAGCCGAATATCTGAAAATCGTGCAAGGCGAATGGTTCGAAAAATAAGCCGGCCATTCGTTTGAAGGAAGGAGGAACGCTCAAACGTGCTGCATGTCTTGATTTTGATTCCGTTTCTGTGGGCGGCCTTGATTCCGCTGATGCGCGCGCTGCCCCGCATTCATCCCGGTTGGGCGGTGCTGCCTGTCCCGGCATTGCTGTTCGCGTACCTGCTTAGCCGGATTCCGGCAGTTAGCGGCGGCGAGTCCGAATTCGTCTCGCTGCCGTGGATGCCGGATCTGGGGATCGACCTGTCGCTGACTCTCGACGGTTGGAGCCTGCTTTTCGCTCTGTTGATTACGGGCATCGGTTCGCTCGTCGTCTGGTATTCCATGTTCTACATGGGCAAGAGTTCGGAGTCGATCCGTCATTTCTACGTGTATCTGCTGATGTTCATGGGGGCTATGCTGGGCGTGGTCTTGTCGGACAATCTGATGGTCTTGTACGCGTTCTGGGAATTGACGAGCATCGCTTCGTTCCTGTTGATCGCGTTCTGGTACCGGCGCGAGCGTTCGCGGTACGGCGCGCTGAAGTCGATGCTGATCACGGTGTTCGGCGGCCTCGCCATGTTCGCGGGCTTCAATCTGCTCTACGGCATGACCGGCACCTACAGCATTCGCGAGATCGCCGCGCAGGCCGCCGACCTGTCCGGACAGTCTTTATTCCTGCCCGCGATGATTCTCGTACTGCTCGGCGCGTTCACCAAATCGGCGCAGTTTCCGTTCCATATCTGGCTGCCGGACGCGATGGAAGCGCCGACGCCGGTCAGCGCCTATCTCCATTCGGCGACGATGGTGAAAGCGGGGCTGTATCTGGTCGCCCGCATGAGTCCGATCTTCGCCGGCGGCTCCGAATGGTTCTGGATCGTCTCGCTGACCGGCTTGATTACGCTGCTGTACGGTTCGTTCAAAGCGATTCGCCAAACGGATCTCAAAGCGCTGCTCGCTTATTCGACGATCAGCCAATTGGGCTTGATCATGAGTCTGCTCGGCGTCGGTTCGGCGGCCGCTTTCTACGACGATCCGGCGCGGGCCGCGTTCTTCGGCTTGGCGACGACGGCGGCGGTGTTCCATCTGATCAACCATGCCGTGTTCAAAGGTTCGCTGTTCATGGTCGTCGGCATCGTCGATCATGAAGCCAACACGCGCGATCTGCGCAAACTGGGCGGTCTGATGAAACTCATGCCGGTTACGTTCGCCATCGCGCTGATCGGTTCGTTCTCGATGGCCGGCCTGCCGCCGCTTAGCGGATTTCTGAGCAAAGAAATGTTCTTTACCGCGATGGTCAATATTTGGGAATTCGATGCCGCCGGCGCGCAGTCTTGGATGCTGCTGCTTCCGATCGTCGCTTGGGTTGCCAGCGTGTTCACGTTCGTCTACAGCATGATTCTGGTATTCAAGACGTTCGGCGGCCGAGTCAAAGCGGATAAGCTGGACAAACTGCCGCACGAAGCGTCGGCGGGGCTGCTCGCCGCTCCGATCCTGCTCGTCTCGCTGGCCGTCGTGTTCGCGCTCATCCCGAATGCTTTGGCGTCCGCTTTGATCGACCCGGCGACTGCCGCGATCCGCGGAAACGGCTTGACGGCGGAAACGGCCCATGTCTCGATCCATTTCTGGCACGGCTGGACGCCGGAACTGTTCATGACGCTCGGCGTCGTACTGCTCGGCATCCTGCTGTACCGGACCTATACCCGCTTCAGCCTGCTCGACCGCGAATGGAGCGGACGGGATACGTTGAACCGCGCGTACAACGGCGGATTGTCGCTGCTCGAAAACGGCGGCCGGCGAGCGACCGATCTCTACATGACGGGTTCGGTGCGCCGTTATCTGATCTATATTCTGCTGTTCTTGGCGGTTTCGCTGTGCGGAACGCTGCTGCTGTCGCCGAATATCCGGCTCGGCATGGACGATTACGCGCCGATCACGTTCTACGAAGTCGCGATGGTGATCGTGATGCTGGCCGCAGCGGCGGCCGTGCCGTTCGCCCGTTCGCGGGTCAACGCGATCTTGTTCACGGGCGCGGTCGGCTATATGGTCACGGGGTTGTTCCTCGTCTTCCGCGCGCCGGATCTGGCGCTGACGCAGATGATCGTGGAGACGGTGTCCGTCATCTTGTTCCTGCTCTGCTTCAAATTCCTGCCGAAGCTGAAGCGGGAAAAAGAGAAGCCCGTTTTCAAATGGACGAATCTGATCGTCGCCGGAGGCGTCGGCGTCACGATGACGCTGGTCGCGCTGGCGGCGATGGGCAGCAGTCCGTTCGAACCGATCTCGGAATATTTCCTGCGCGAGAGCTACGAATCGGCCGGCGGCAAGAACGTCGTCAACGTCATTCTCGTCGATTTCCGGGGCTTCGATACGTTGTTCGAAATTATGGTGCTCGGCATCGCTTCGCTGGGCATTTACGGATTGATCAAGCTTGGCGTCAAAACGAATCCGAACGGCGGACAGGCAGCAGGTTCTTCTTCGGGCCGATCGGGATTCCCGCTCGTCTCGAACGACGTGATCCTGCGCACCATGTCCCGCGTGATCGTGCTGATCATCATCGCCTTCTCGCTGTATCTGTTCTTCGCAGGGCATAACGATCCGGGCGGCGGCTTCATCGCGGCTCTGATGACGGCGGCCGCGCTGATCCTGCTGGCAGTATCGTTCGGCATGGATACGGTCCGCCGCGTCATCCGGGTGAATTACCGTATTCTGACCGCGATCGGATTGAGCATCGCGATCTTGACCGGGACCGGATCATTCGTATTCGGCGTTCCGTTTCTCAGCCACGCTTTCGGCCATTTCCATCTGCCGATTCTCGGCGATACGGAACTGGCGACGGCCGTCTTGTTCGATCTCGGCGTCTATCTGGCGGTCGTCGGCGTCGTCATGAATATCATCTTTACGATAAAGGGGGAAGACTGACATGGAATGGATCATGGCGATCGCCGTCGGCACGCTGTTTATGATCGGCATCTATCTGATCTTGACCAAAAGCCTACTGCGGGTCATTCTGGGCACTTCCCTGCTGACGCACGGCGTCCATCTGCTGCTGCTCACTATGGCGGGGTTGAAGCGCGGAGACGCGCCGGTGCTCGGCGGCGGAAGCGGCGCTTATGCCGACCCGCTGCCTCAAGCGCTGATTCTGACGTCCATCGTCATCAGCTTCGGGGTAACGGCGCTGTATTTCGTACTGGCTTACCGGGCATATCAGACGCGCGGCACGGACGAGATCGACGGCAGCGATGCCGAAGGCAAGGAGGCGGACTCTTGAACAATTTGCTGGTGCTGCCGGTCCTGCTGCCTATGGCCATTGCCGTATTCTTGATGTTTTTCCGCCGGAAGATCGCGCTTCAGCGCACGGTCGGTTTCATCGGCGGAATCGCGAATATCGCGATTGCGGCCGCGATCGTGCTGCGCGTGCGTTCGGGAGGAATCCAGACGCTCGAACTGGGCGGCTGGGCGCCTCCTTACGGCATCGTGTTCGTGGCGGATATGTTCGCGGCGCTGCTGGTGCTCGCCGCTTCGATCACCGGTTTCGCCGTGCTGCTGTATTCGTTCGCCAGCATCGGCAGGGAGCGGGAAGAGCATTATTATTACGCGTCTTTTCATTTTCTGCTGGTCGGCGTCTACGGTTCGTTCATGACGGGCGATATCTTCAACCTGTTCGTTTTCTTCGAAGTGATGCTGATCTCGTCTTACGCGCTGATCACGCTCGGCGGTTCGAAGAAGCAGATGCGCGAAGCGCCTAAATATTTGCTCATCAATATCCTGTCGTCCACGCTGTTCGTCGCGGCCGTCGCGTATCTCTACGCCGCGGTCGGCACGCTGAATATGGCGCATCTGTCGCAGCGGATCGCGGAAGCGGGGCAGGGCGGCGTACTGAACGTGATCGCGGTGTTGTTCTTGATCGTGTTCGCGCTCAAAGCCGGGCTGTTCCTCTTCTTCTGGCTGCCGGGGGCTTACGGAGCGCCGCCTTTCGCGGTGCGGGCTCTGTTCGGCGCGCTGCTCACGAAAGTCGGGCTATACGCGATCGTGCGCACGTTTACGCTGATCTTCCCGAACGATCCTTCGTTCACGAACGCTTGGATCGTCGGCATGGCCGCGGCCACGATGATTCTGGGCGGCATCGGCGCGGCGGCGTATCGCGATATTCCGCGCATCTTGAATTACAACGTGCTGATCGGCGTCGGCTTCGTCGCGTTCGGTCTGGCGACCGGCACGCGCGACGGGATGGACGGGGTCGTGTTCTACATGCTGCACGATATTTTGTCCAAAGGCTTGATGTTCGTGCTCGGCGGCATGCTGATCTCGGCGGCCGGAAGCGACAAGCTGGACCGCATGGGCGGGCTGATCCGCAGCCGTCCCGGGCTCGGTTGGATGTTCTTCGTTCTCGCGCTCGCTTTGACCGGGATTCCTCCGCTCAGCGGATTCGTAGGCAAAGTGCTTATCGTGCGCGGCGGCCTGGAAAACGGCATGCTGACGCTCTCGCTGGTCGCGCTCGCATCCAGTCTGCTGACGCTCTATTCGCTGATCAAGATTTTCCGCGAAGCGTTCTGGGGCACCGAGCCGGATCTTGACGAAGAAGACGCGGACGAAGCGGAGGAAGAGTCGGAATACGCGGAATCGGGCAGCCGTTCCTCCCGAGCGTCCGAATCGGGCGAGCGCCCGGCGTTCGCCGGCATCTCCGCCGTGCTGCTTATGCTGCTCGTCGTCGGTATGGGACTGGCGGCGAACGGCGTTTACGGCTTCGCCGGCCAGGCCGGCGCGACGTTAGATAATCCCGGCCTCTACATCGAAGCCGTATTGAAGGAGTAGATGCCGATGGCTTTTCAAATTTTGCTGAATCTCATGATCGCCGTGATCTGGATGATGTTGAACGGAAACTGGACGGCTTCCGGCTTTGTCGTCGGATATGCGCTCGGCATAGCGGTGCTCTACTTCGTACGCAAATTCCGGCCGGAGCCGTTCTATCTGACGAAGGCTTGGGCGGTGCTCAAACTGGCCGTACTGTTGATTCGCGAGCTGCTGATCTCCAGCTTCGAAGTGATCGGGCATATCCTTCGTCCCAAGCTCAAGATGCGGCCCGGCATTTTCGAATACCGCACGGAGCTGTCTTCGGATTGGGAAGTGACGATCTTGGCCTGCATGATTTGTCTGACGCCGGGCACGCTTACGCTCGAAGTGTCGGACGATAACCGTACCTTATACATTCACGCGCTTGATATTTCGGATGTCGAAAAGATGTCCGGCAAGATCCGCGATACGTTCGAAAAAGCGATTATGGAGGTGACCCGGTCATGATTAACGTGTTTCTGAACCTCGCGCTGGCGATTCTGGCGCTTGCCGTACTCGGCTGCGCCTACCGCTTGATCGTCGGGCCCAGCCGCTCCGACCGGATCGCCGCGCTGGATACGATCGGGATCGTTCTGCTGGCGATGGTCGCGGTGCTGTGCATGCGGCTCGATACGCAGGCGCTGACGGAGATCATCCTCGTCATCGGCATCCTGACGTTTATCGGAACGACGGTATTGGCGCGTTATATCGAGAGAGGGAGCGTGATCGAAGATGGCGACGATCGTTGAATGGATCGCGATCGCGTTGGCGCTTGCCGGCGCGATCGTCTGCGCGATCAGCGCGTTCGGCTTGATCCGCCTGCCGGACGTGTATCTGCGCTCGCACGCGGCCACCAAAAGCGCCGCGCTCGGCGTGCTGTTCGTATTGGTCGGCGCGTTTCTTTTTTTCTGGGTGGTCGACGGAGAGATCAACGCCAAGCTGCTGCTCGCGATTCTGTTCGTCTTTATCACTTCGCCGGTGGCCGGGCATCTGAACGGCCGCGCCGCTTACCGTTCCGGCGTCAAGCTGTGGAAAGGGAGCGTGCGCGACGATTTCAAGCCGGTATTGGAGAGCGGCGGGAAATCCGGACCGGAGACGGCGCATGAGGCGGAACCGCCTAAGCGTCCTTAGTTCGGCGTCGATCTTCATAAGCGTTCGGCGTCGGGCGTATCGGTCTCATCATGGCTTACCGGATAAGCGGGATCGAACGCTGTACGTTAGAAAGGCATGCAAAGAAAAGGAAGCTTCCGATTCGGAAGCTTCCTTTTTGGCGTACATTCGATTCATGCTGCCGGTTCGTGCCGCGAAACATTACGTATTCTGCGGACGGATCTCGGTCGCGGGCGGTTCCGCGGGAGCGGCCTGCGGCTGCGCCGGATCTCGGCGATGGAACCAGTAGATGACGAACGCGACGATCGCCGGAAGCACGATCGACACGATGCCCACCGCGACGTAAGTCGCCGAACCCATGAAGATGAGGCTGAGGCCCATCAGGATGCTGTCGAAGACGACATGCGCGAACATGGCCGTGATGTAGCCGTAACGCAGGAAGATGAAGCTGAAGATCAGACCTAAGAACAGCAGCTCGATCGGCCGCGTGACGACCGGATAGATCGAATACAGCGTATGGCCGAACGCCCAGATCAGCGTGGTGATCGCGGCCGCGACCCAAGTGCTGCGGACGACCTTTTTGAGCATCGGAATGCCGAACAGGCGGTAGATGGCTTCTTCGGAGATGCCGGCCATCCAAGCCATGATCGGGAACAGCCACGGGAACATCATGTTATACGTGGACTGCGAATCGTCCGTGGTGTAGAACACGCCGAGCGAACGTTCGAGCACGAAGAAGATCACGGCTTGCACGGCAAGCAGGATCAGCGCCCAGAGATAGCCGGTCTTCGCCGCTTCCCAGACATGTTTGCCGTAGCCGGGTTCGCCGCGCCGCATCCACATGTTGCGGCCTTGGCTGCGCCAGAGGGCGTCGCCGCCGACGAACGTGAAGTACAAGCCCGCCGCCATGATCAATCCGACGACGATCTGAATCCCCAGCGTGAACACGAATTCCAGACTGGAATAGCTGGTGCTCTCGAAATAAGGACGCATGTTCCAGACGGAAAATACCGAGACTACATAATAGAACAAAGACAAGAAGATCCCGCGTTTGAACGAAGTGAATTTTCTCAGAATGGAGGCATAGACGATCGCCAAGATGCTGAGCACGAACGTCAGCAGCAGATAGCCGCCGTAAGTCATGACGCCCGCCCAGAACGTCTGCTTGTCGATGTAATCGGTATAAGACGAAGGAATGGTGAAGTTCGTCCGCACCGAAGCGACCTTTTCGCCTTCGAAAGTCACGTTGACTTCCAGAGTGCTGTCGCCGATCTTGACGGACGGGTCGACGTAGCGCAGGCCCGAAGCGCCTTCGCTCGAGGTCAGCTCCAACTTCGCCGGGTCGAGGCCGAGCGAGCGGAGCGCCGGTTCGGCTATCTTTACTTTTTCGTCTCGAAGCATGCTCGCATCTTCAAGCGTAGTCGGAAAAGCGGTGTTCGACAATTTTTCGGCGAAGTCGGCCTGCAGATCGTTGAACGCCAGAACGCGCCCGTCTTTCGATCCGACGTCGATCCGCAGATCGCGTTTCACGCCGTCCGCGGTGTAGCGGTAGATGACGCGGAACATCTCGTAAGGATAAGCGTCGAGATATGTACGATCGTATTCGCTGAGCAATTTCTCTCGGGACAGGTAGCCGTACAGGTTCGAATCGCTGCGGTAAGCGACGGTCGCTTCGCCGAGCGGGGCGGTGATGCCGAGCTGTTCGGAAGCGAATGCGGAAGCTGCGGCTTCCGCCTGCTCGGTATCGATCAGCACGTACGCCTCTTGTTGGTTCATGTCGCTCTGGAACAGGGTGGTGAAGTTGAAGAGAACGTAAATGACCAATCCGATGGCGGCGGCCAAGCCGAGTTTCTTGTAGTTTACGTGCAGAATGCGCTGATGCGGGTCTATCATGGTTTTCCTCCTTGCCGGGTTTGGCCTTTCGCGAGATCGGAACTTCCGATTCGGATGCCTTTCTCTAAAATACCATATTCGGGGAGCCCAATACCATCGAATCGCCGGCGCGATGCCTTTCGATTCGTTTTGCGCGCGCAACTCGCAGTTGTGGGATAGGGACCGGGGCGGATATAATAGGACGACTGACGATGTTAACGGATAAACAGAGAGGAGAACGAACGAATGGCGATGGCGCTTCCCAAGCTCCGATTCGCCCCGCCGCAGATTCTGGCGATCGGTTACGCGACCATGGTGCTGCTCGGCACGCTGCTGCTGATGCTGCCGGTCTCCAGCGCGTCGGGCAAGTCGATGCCGGCGATCGATGCTTTTTTTACGGCTACTTCGGCCGTGTGCGTGACCGGTCTCGTGGTCGTCGATACCGGCACCTTTTTCACGTCGTTCGGCCAGACGGTCATCCTGACTTTGATTCAGGTAGGCGGTCTGGGATTCATGACGATGGCGACGCTGTTCGCGCTGGTCTTTCAACGGCGGATCTCGCTGCGCGACCGTCTGCTGCTGCAGGAGGCCATGAATCAGGGTTCGGTCGAAGGCATCGTGCGATTGATCCGCCGCGTCTTGTATTATTCGCTGGCGATCGAAACGGCCGGCGCGCTGCTGTTCACGCTGCGTTTATCGTTCGATATGCCTTTCGGCCGGGCGCTGTATTTCGGCGTTTTTCATTCGGTTTCTTTTTTCAATAATGCCGGTTTCGATATTTTCGGGCATTTTCGGAGTCTGACCCAGTATACGGACGACCCGATCATGAATCTGACCTCGATCGCGCTGATCGTGCTCGGCGGCCTCGGCTTTATCGTATTGTCCGACCTGGCCGACCTGCCGCGCAAGAAAAAGCTGTCGCTTCATTCCAAAATCGTGTTATCGACGACCGCGGTGCTGCTGGCGCTGGGCGCGGTCGTCATTCTGATCTTCGAAGGAAGCAACCCGGGCACGCTAGGCAATCTCGGCTGGGGCGGCAAATTCTGGGGCGCGCTGCTTCAATCGACCACGCCCCGCACGGCGGGGATCAATTCGGTCGATCTGACCGCGCTGCATCAAGCGACGCAGTTCCTGCTGTTGATCCTGATGTTCATCGGCGCTTCGCCGGGTTCGACGGGCGGCGGGATCAAAACGACGACGTTCGCCGTCACGATCGGCGCGATGGTCACGATGATGCGAGGCCGGGAAGACGTCGTCTTTTTCCGGGCCCGGATCGGACGCGACCGGATTCTCAAAGCGCTGACGATCATTCTGCTGTCGCTGGCGCTGGTCATCGCCGTCGCGATGATTCTGTCGGCGACCGAAGACCACGACTTCATGCTGGTGCTGTTCGAGACGATGTCCGCGTTCGGCACGGTCGGCTTGTCGCTCGGGTTGACGCCCGAGCTGTCGACCTTCGGCAAGATCCTGATCGCGCTGACGATGTTCGCCGGCCGGGTCGGCCTGCTGACGCTGGTCTACGCGCTCAAGCCGAAAAAGAATTTCGAGAAGTATCGGTATCCCGAAGGCAAGATCATCATTGGTTAAGGCGGTGCATGGACAGTGAGTACACAACAATTCGTGGTCATCGGACTGGGACGCTTCGGCATGAGTCTGGGCATGGAACTGATCGAGCTGGGTTACGAGGTCATGGGCGTGGACCGCAGCGAAGAAGTGGTCGAAGAATTGGGCGGACGCTTCACGTATGCGGCGGTAGCCGACGCGACGGACGAAGAAGTGCTGCGTTCGCTCGGCATCCGCAACTTCGACTGCGGCATCGTGGCGATCGGCGAGAATATGCAGACGAGCATTCTGGCCGCGATCCTGCTCAAAGAACTGGGCGTCAAAAAAGTCGTGGCCAAAGCGATCACGGTGCTGCACGGCCGGGCGCTCGAGAAAATCGGCGTCGATCAGGTCATTTTCCCGGAGCGCGACATGGGCATCCGGGTGGCGCATCAGTTGGTCACGCCGAACCTGCTCGATTACATCAAGCTGTCCGACGACTATTCGATCGTGGAGATGCGGGTTCCGCATTGTCTCGACGAGCGGACCATCTCCGACCTGAATTCGCGCGCCCGGTTCGGCTGCACGATCGTCGCGCTCCGGACGGACGCGGGCGTGACGGTCGCGCCGACGGCGCTCGACCAGATGCGCGAAGGAGATATCATGGTCATCGCGGGTCCCAACGACCGGATCGAACAGTTCGAGCGCGAAGTGGTGAACGTCGAAGAGTGATCGGGCCGGCGAACGGAAACGGACCAAAAGGCAACGACGAACAGGCGGAAACGGAGACCTTATCCGGTCCGCCTTTTTTCGAAGACGAAGCCTTGCCGTTCGCGGGCGGGACGGCCTCTTCGTTCGAGGTCCGGACGCCGGTTCAAAGCCGGCAAGCCGGTTTAATGATTTCTGCATGGTTGTTGCCTCGTTAACCTTTAGGCACGCTTACATATACTATGCAGGAATTTTTTGTTTTCAAAAAGTCGCCATATTGGTTCCATTCTCCGTATTTTTGGAGTAACATAAAAGGGAAGCCGTTTTGTTCACACAATTGTAAAGGGTGCAATCCCCCGGTCTCGCGCGCGCGTAAGCAAGCAGGCCGGCAGAGCGGCAAATTCCTTTGTGGAATTTATGAAAACGTTCTAAAAAGGCATTTTGCGGCGCCGGGAAGCTTGGCTGCCGGGAGCGGCGGAATGTCGAAAGACGAAAGGGGACGGTTCGGCAGATGAAAGGTTACTACGCCAGAAAGGTGCACTCGTTATTGGGTCTGGTACCGCTCAGCTTATTCCTTATCGAACACGCAATCACCAACTATGCGGCATTCGACGGCGGGCAGGACGGATTCCGGGACGCGGTGCGAAAGCTCAACGATCTACCACTTATTTTCTTCCTTGAACTGTTCGCGATCTGGCTTCCGCTGCTCTTTCACGGCGTATACGGGCTGTACATCGCTTATCAGGCGCAGCCGAACCTGGGACATTTCAAGACCGAACGCAACTGGCGTTTCGTGCTTCAGCGCGTGAGCGGCGTCATCGCGTTCGTCTTCATTATCTGGCACGTCTATTCGACACGCTTCCAGATCAGTCTGGGCAACGTCACGCACGACGAGCTGGGCGGTTGGATGCACAATATCGTGACGCAGCCGGGCTTCTTCGTCTTCTTCCTGGTCGGCGTGATCGCCACGACGTTCCACTTCGCCAACGGCGTGTGGGCTTTCCTCGTCAGCTGGGGCATCACGGTGGGACCGCGCGCGCAGCGCATCTCGTCTTACGTCTGCCTGGGGCTGTTCGTGATCGTGACGACTCTGTTCATGCTGTCGCTGTTCGCGTTCCGCGGCGAAGAATTCGCCGATACGGCCAGCGTCATCACCACGTTCAAATCAATGATCGGCTAAGGGGGACTTAATCAGACATGGCAAAATCCGGACTTATTATCGTCGGCGGCGGGCTTGCGGGCCTTATGGCAACCGTCAAAGCGGCCGAAGCCGGCGTTTCTGTACAGTTGTTCTCCCTGGTTCCCGTCAAGCGTTCCCACTCCGTTTGCGCCCAAGGCGGCATTAACGGAGCGGTCAATACGAAGGGCGAAGGCGATTCTCCGTGGATTCACTTCGACGATACGGTATACGGCGGCGACTTCCTCGCCAACCAGCCGCCCGTCAAAGCGATGTGCGAAGCGGCGCCGGGAATCATCCACTTGATGGACCGCATGGGCGTCATGTTCAACCGGACGCCGGAAGGTTTGCTCGATTTCCGCCGTTTCGGCGGAACGAAATTCCACCGTACGGCATTCGCCGGCGCGACGACGGGACAGCAGCTGCTGTACGCGCTCGACGAGCAGGTACGCCGCTACGAAGCCGCCGGTCTCGTGACCAAATACGAGAACTGGGAGTTCCTCGGCGCGGTATTGGACGACGAAGGCGTCTGCCGAGGCGTCGCTTCGCAGAACCTTCGCACGATGGAAGTTCAGACGTTCGTCTCCGACGCGGTCATTCTCGCGACCGGAGGACCCGGCATCATCTTCGGCAAGACGACCAACTCGGTCATCAATACCGGAACCGCGGCCAGCGCCGTCTACCAGCAGGGCGTTCATTACGCGAACGGCGAATTTATCCAGATTCACCCGACGGCCATCCCGGGCGACGACAAGCTGCGCCTGATGTCCGAATCGGCGCGCGGCGAAGGCGGCCGGATCTGGACGTACAAAGACGGCAAGCCGTGGTATTTCCTCGAAGAGAAATACCCGTCTTACGGCAACCTCGTGCCGCGCGATATCGCGACGCGCGAGATCTTCAACGTCTGCGTGGACCAGAAGCTCGGCATCAACGGCGAGAACATGGTCTATCTGGATCTGTCGCATAAAGACCCTAAAGAACTCGACGTCAAACTCGGCGGCATCATCGAGATCTACGAGAAGTTCATGGGCGACGACCCGCGCAAGATTCCGATGAAAATCTTCCCGGCCGTTCACTATTCCATGGGCGGCATGTGGGTCGACTATAACCAAATGACGAACATTCCGGGGCTGTTCGCGGCCGGCGAATGCGAATATCAATACCACGGTGCGAACCGTCTCGGCGCGAACTCGCTGGTCTCCGCCATCTACGGCGGCATGATGGCCGGCCCGAAAGCGGTCGAGTATATCAAAGGTCTCAAGAAATCGGCGGCCGACCTGTCCAGCAGCCTGTTCGACAGCGTGCGGGCCAAGCACGAAGCCCGTTACAACGAACTGCTCGGCATGGATGCGGGTTCGGAGAACGCTTACGTGCTGCACCGCGAACTCGGCGAGTGGATGACCGACAATATGACGGTCGTGCGCTACAACGACAAGCTGGAGCAGACGATCGGCAAGATCAAGGAACTGAAGCAGCGCTACCGCAAGATCAACATGATGGATACGGCCCGTTGGAACAACTCCAGCGTCGCGTTTACCCGTCAACTGTGGAACATGCTGGAGCTGGCCGAAGCGATGACGCTCGGCGCGCTGATGCGGAACGAAAGCCGCGGCGCGCATTACAAACCGGACTTCCCGATGCGTAACGACGAAGAATTCCTGAAAACGACGAAGGCGGCTTGGACGCCGGACGGCCCGAGCATTTCTTACGAGGACGTCGACGTTTCCCTGATCCCGCCTCGCGTTCGCGACTACTCGAAAGATTGAGAATGGGGGAGAATACGACCATGGCGGAAACTACGACTGCATCGCAAACAACTCAGAATACGGCCAGAAGAGTCAAGTTTATCATCACCCGTCAGGATACGCCGGAGAGCAAGCCTTACACCGAAGAATTCGATCTCCCTTACCGTCCGGGCATGAACGTGATCAGCGCCTTGATGGAGATCCAGCGCAATCCGGTCAATGCCGGCGGAACGTCCACGGCTCCGGTATGTTGGGAGTCGAACTGTTTGGAAGAAGTCTGCGGCGCCTGCTCGATGGTCATCAACGGCAAGCCGCGTCAAGCTTGTTCGGCGCTCGTCGACCAGTTGGAACAGCCGGTGCGCGTCGCGCCGATGTCGACGTTCCCGGTCGTTCGCGACCTGGTCATCGACCGCAGCCGGATGTTTAACGCGTTGAAAAAAGTCAAAGCTTGGATTCCGATCGACGGCACGTACGATCTCGGTCCGGGCCCGCGCATGGCGGAGAACAAACGCCAGTGGGCTTACGAATTGTCCAAGTGCATGACCTGCGGCGTCTGCCTCCAAGCCTGCCCGAACGTCAACGACAAGACCGATTTCATCGGTCCGGCCGCTTTGTCGCAGGTTCGCCTGTTCAACGCGCACCCGACCGGCGAGATGTACGCCGAAGACCGTCTGGACACGCTGATGGAAGGCACCGACGGCATCGAAGGCTGCGGCAACTCGCAGAACTGCGTGCGCGCCTGCCCGAAAGGCATTCCGCTGACCACGTCCATCGCCGAGCTGAACAAACAGACGACGAAACGGATGTTCAAACGCTGGTTCACGCAGTAAGAAACGCAGCGTCAGCTTTATGATCATCGAATCCGAGAAGCCCGCAAGCCGGGTTTCTCGGATTTTTGATATCCGCTAAAAGAGTCTTTTTGAATCGACGCGAATTCCGTTTCTCGAACTTTTTTCGTGGTAAACTGGAAAGACTTGAACCGTTAGAAGATCGATAAGGAAGTGAAAGCGATGATTACAGAAAAACCCCATACCCGAAGCTCGATCGCGGCCGAAGCGCTCGCGCTCGGCGTGCAGCCCGGTTCGGTGCTGCTTGTCCATTCGTCGCTCAAAGCGATCGGAGGATGGATCGCGGGCGGAGCGGAAGCCGTGGTTCTCGGACTTGAAGACGCGCTCGGCGAAGACGGCACGCTGGTGATGCCGACCCAGTCGTCCGATCTGACCGATCCGGCGATCTGGATGGCGCCGCCGCTCGATCCGCAATGGTGGGATCTGGTACGCGCGGAGATGCCGCTGTACGATCCGGACCTGACCGCTACGAGCGGTATGGGCGCGATCCCCGAGACGTTCCGCAAACAGCGAGGCACGCGGCGCAGCGCGCATCCGCATGTGTCGTTCGCGGCCAGAGGGCCGCAGGCCGAAGCGATTACGGGCCGTCACCCGCTGGCTTTCGGACTGGGCGAAGAATCGCCGCTGGGACGGCTGTACGAGCTGGACGCCCAAGTGCTGATGCTCGGGACCGGTTACGGGACCAATACTTCGTTCCATCTGAGCGAATACCGGGCCGACTATCGGGGCAAGCGCACGCTGCATCCCAAAGCCAAAGTGATGGGCGAACAAGGACCGGAATGGGTGAAGTTCGAGGATATCAACTTCGATTCGGAGGATTTCGAACGCATGGGCGCGGATTTCGAATCCGAGCAGGGACGTTACGTTCGTCGAGGCAGGATCGGGCAAGCGGACTGCCGATTGATTCCGCAGCGGACGCTGGTCGATTACGCCGTCCGCTGGTTGGAGCTGTACCGATAAGGCTCAGACAGATCAGATCATGAACCGAAGAGGGGGAACGCCAAATGGCGGACAAAGAACGGATCGCCGGCAATCTGCCGGACTGGCTGCCGATTCGCACGGAGCGTTTGGAACTGCGCATGTTGACGATCGAAGACATCCGGAACTGGAGCAGCAGCGCTTCCGATACCGAAGTGAACCGCTATCTCGCTTCGGCGGGACGCACTTTCGGCGTAGGCAATCCGGATCGCGTGTATCGGCAGATCGAGGAATCTTATCGAAGCTTGAGCGCGCTGCATCTGGGGATCTTTTTGCACGGGGGAGACGATATCATCGGGTTGTGTTCTTTCCAACGCTGGGACCCGCGCGGAGGCAAAGCGGAGTTGGGGTTCGCGCTCTCGCACGAGCATTGGGGAAAAGGTTATGCGACGGAAGCCGCGTCCGCGTTGGCGCGGTTCGGCTTCGAACATCTGGAGCTGGAGCGCATTCAGGCCCGCTGTTTCGTGAAGAACGAAGCTTCGCTTCGCGTGCTTCAGAAGATCGGCATGGAGCGTCAGCATCGGCCGGAGTTCGGCTTCGGCGTGAAGCGCCGGGACGACGAATTGGGCGTAGTCGTGTTTACGCTTTCGCACGCGGCGATGCAGAATCAAGCTTGATTTTTCCAGAAAACTGGTTTTGTTACACAATTGAAATATAAGCGACATTGTTCTCTAACATGGGTGGGGTATAAATAAGACATGACCCCCTTTTGAAATAGAAGTGACTTGACCCGGACTCTCGTCCGGGTCCTTTTTTTTGCGTTCAAAAAAGAAACGGCCCCTTATAAAGGAACCGTTACCGGTTTGCGTTCTTTGACGTACACCCATTCTGTGAAACCGATCTCCCGCAGCTTGGCGGCGACCGCTTCGAAATCTTCTCCGACCCGGGACGGTCTGTGAGCGTCGGAGCCGAAAGAGATCGAGACGCCGTAATGCAGCGCCCGTTCCAGAACAGCATCCGACGGATACCAGCCGCCGCACAGTTTGGTGCCTCCCGACGTGTTGACTTCGATCGCCAGCCCCAGCTCTCCGATCGTTTTAAGCGCCGCGTTTACCGCGTCTTCGGCCTCGATCTCCGCGAAAGCGGGGTAATAGCCCTTCATCGCGTCGATATGGCCGAGAATCTGGAACATGCCGCTGCGCGCGGAAGCTTCGATGAGGCGGTAATATTCTTTTTTGGCTTCGATCATCGCGGCCGCGGACAGTCCTTCCCAACGGTTGCGGTCGAAGATGCTGCGTCCGCCGCTGATATGGACGGAGCCGATCACGTAATCGAACGGATAACGCTCGATCGCGTCGCGGTATACCTGCTCGTGGTCGATGAAATAATCCGATTCGATGCCGAGCAGCACGTCGATCCGGCCTTCGTATTCGCGCTTCAGCTTAAGCACTTCTTCGACGTAAGCGTCGAGTTCCAGTCTCGACATGGCGAGCGTCGGCGACGGATGATCGAGCGGACTGAACAAATGCGGCATATGATCGGAGATGCCGATCACGGACAATCCTTCGCGGATTCCGGCTTCGATATAGTCCCGGATGTCGCCGTCCGCATGTCCGCAGCGGTAATGGTGGGTATGTAAGTCGAACTTCATGGACGGATTCTCCTTTTTTCTTCATTTAAATAAAAAGGCAGCGCTCTGCTTGCCGCCCGTTCTATTCCGAGCCGATGAACTGCGTTTCCGGCATGCCTTTGAGATCGGCGAGGAATTGGCGCATGGCCGAATTCAAATATTTGCCCGAGCGATAGATCACGCCGACGGGATGGCTGGTCTCGAACTCCGTGATCGGCAGCATGATCAGCGAGCCTTGACGGACTTCTCTGGAGATCGACAGTTTCGAGATGACGGCGGCGCCGAGATTCAGTTCGACCATCCGTTTGACTTCTTCGCTGCTGGAGAGTTCCATCGCGACATGAGGAACGATGCCGTGCTCTTTGAACACCTGCTCGACGAACCGTCTTCCGACCGTATCGGGCGACAGCATGATCATCGGCACGTCTTTGAGGTCTTCCAGACCGATCTTTTTCTTGCGGGCCAATTCGTTCTGCGGAGAGACCACAAGCTCGAACGTATCGTAATAGAGCACGGACGTCTCCAGATCGGGATTGCGCTCGATCAGGTAACCGATGCCGATATCGACCGAACCGTTTTCGACCAAACTATAGATCTGCGAAGAAGGCATCGATTGGATGCTCGTCTGGATCAGCGGGAATTGGTTCTGAAAATAAGACAAGACGCGCGGCAAAATCTGAATGGCGATCGAGGTCGTCGTGCCGAGCATGATATGGCCCTGCGGCGTTTCTTCGAGATCGGTAATCTTCTGCTTCAGTTCCTCGACGACGGCCAAGATGCGCTCGGCATGTTCGAGAAATACCAGCCCCCGGTCGGTCAACGTTACCGGTTGGCTGCGATCGACCAGAACGGCTTTGAATTCGTCTTCGAGGCTTTTGATCTGCGCGGAAACGGCGGGCTGTGTAAGATTGAGCAGTTCACCGGCTTTGCGGAAGCTCATCGTCTTCGAGATCGTGACGAGCGTCTCCAACTGACTCATATTCATGAAAGTTCTCCTCCCACCGCGTACTTTTACGTTACTTTTCTTTTCATAAATTATAGGTGAAGAACAAAAGCAAAAGCAATGCAAACCGCCATAAAGGAGAGAAAAGGCGGAAGAAGAAAGCGCGATCGGGAAAACCCGAAAATTGACCGTTGATAAAAAAATGCGACGAAAGTCGCGACTTTCCTTAAAATAGGTCTTTTGCTGTAAAAAAGCGCCCCTTTAAAGGCGATAAAAGAAAGAGTCGAATTTTTGGAGATTTTAGCGGCAGTCAGACGAAAGCCCACCGTGCGTTTGCGAGACTCTCGCCCGTTTTTCGTCGGAAGCCGATGTCGAAAAGGATCAATCTTTTCTGAAGATTGTGATGAAATTATCATTTGAAAAGAAGCTGTATTATTTTTTATTCTCACGTATAATTGGGATAGCAAAAAAATAGGACTCAAGGTTCGTTAACCAAGCCACCTAATTACCCATAAGACGTGATTCCAAAAACCTAGATTAGCAGGAGGCGAATGTTTATTATGAAAGCGGAGGTTATCAACCCGTTTTTGGAATCGGCCAAGCTGGTGCTTCAGCAGGTCATTCAAGTTTCTCCTTCGACGGGAACGCTGGCGGTCAAGAGCGTGAAGCCGATCAACGATCATATCTGGATTCAGATCGGCATGACGGGGCAGTTGAGCGGCAATATCATCTTCGGCCTGCACGAACAAGTGGCGATGAAGATCGTCTCGGCGATGATGGGCGGCTTCACGATTACGGAACTGGACGAGATGGGACGCAGCGCGATCTCCGAGTTGGGCAACATGATCAGCGGCAATGCGGGCATCTTGTTGTCGAATCAAGGGGTTACCGTTGATATCACGCCTCCGAACGTGATGCACGGAGACGGGTTCACGGGAGACATGCCGGAGAAAGCTTTGACCATTCCGCTGCTCATGGACGGCATCGGCGAACTGGATATTCAAGTCTTGATCTCTTAAAATAAGAGGCGGAACGATATCGCAACGACGAAGGAGCCTTCGCCTTGATGTTAACGGAAAAAGTCGTATTGATTACGGGCGCTTCGAGCGGAATCGGAGCGCTCGCCGCGCGCAAAGTATCCGAGCGCGGAGGCGTGCCGATTCTGGCGGCCCGTTCGGAAGATAAACTGCGCGCCGCGGCGAAAGCCGTGCCCGGGAAGCACGGCCTTCGCCTGCTCGATGTCGGCAGCGCCGAATCCGTCGAGCAGATCGTAAACGGCATCGTCGACGAATACGGCCGCATCGACATTCTCGTCAATAACGCCGGCTACGGATTGTTCGAGACGGCCGAAGAGATGGCGCTTTCGGATTACGAAGGCATCATGAACGTCAATTATATGGGCGTCGTGCGCTGCACCAAGGCGGTACTGCCTTATATGCGCCGGGCGGGAAGCGGTCAGATCTTGACCGTCGCGTCGATGGCGGGCAAGTTCGCCACGGCCAAGTCGGCCGGTTACGCGGCGTCCAAGCATGCGGTTCTGGGCTTCATGAACTCGCTGCGGCAGGAGCTTAGAGGGAGCGGCATTGCCGTTTCTTCGGTCAATCCGGGCCCGATCGACACGCCGTTCTTCGAAACGGCCGATCCCGACGGCACGTACGTCAAAAGCGTCGGACGTTTCCTGCTGCCGCCGGAGAAAGTCGCTAACGAGATGGTGCGTTCGATGGAGACCCGGCGCGACGAGATCGACCTGCCGCGTTATCTGGGTCTCGCGATCCGCTTGTACGGCTTGATGCCGCGAACCGCGGACCGTTTGGCGGGACGTTTTTTGAACCTGAAATAGCTCGCACGCGGACGAGAAGCCCGCCGGAAGTTTCCTGATCGATCGGGGAGGCTTCCGGCGGGTTTTTCGCTGCGCTCTTTTGGCTGCTTTTCCGGACGGCGTTTCTTGACAGGGCAGCGTCCGCCTTTTACAATCGAGCAAACCGCGCGTGCGAACACGTACGAAAAGGCTTGGTTCGTACGCAGGATGGAGGAATCGGAAAATGGGCAAACTGCAAGGCAAAACGGCGATCGTCACCGGAGCGGGACGGTCCGAAGGGATCGGAGCCGCGATCTGCCGCGCGCTGGCTTCGGAAGGCGCGGACGTATTTTTTACGTATTTTAAACCTTATGACCAAGAGCTGTACCCGGAGACCGCCGATGCGAGCTGGCCCGAGACATTCGCTCAAGAACTTCAAGCCTTCGGCGTGCGCGTCGGACATGCGTCCGCGGATTTGTCGAAGCCGGGCGCGGAAATCGGGCTGCTCAACGAAGCGCGCGAGCAGGTCGGCGTTCCGAACGTGCTCGTCAATAACGCGGCGTACGGCATCGATGCCGATTTTCGCCAATTGACGGACGCTTTGATCGACGCGCATTGCGCGGTCAATATGCGCGGGACGTTCATGCTGGCTGCCGAGTTCGCGCGCATGATCGAAACTGGGCAGCAGAACGGGGATACGACCGTTTCCGCCGAGCGGGGAGCGCGTATCATCAATATGACGTCGGGACAAGGCAAAGGGCCGATGCCCGGCAACCTGATCTACGCCGCTACCAAAGGCGCGATCTCCGTGTTCACCGAATCGCTCGCCGCCGAATTGGCTCCTCTGCATATCACGGTGAACGCCGTCGATCCCGGTCCTACCGATTCGGGTTGGATGGACGAAGCGTTCAAAAAGCAGATCCTGCCCGCTTTTCCGACGGGACGGATCGGGCTGCCCGAAGACGCGGCGCGTTTGATCGCTTTTCTCGCGAGCGACGACGCCTGCTGGATCACCGGACAGATCATTCATTCCCGAGGCGGATTTTGATCGGAGAGAGGTTCCGAATTGCGGCGATGCTTGGCGGCCTGCGCTTGTTCGGGGTATGTTCTTCATAAAAGGGAGGAGTGTCGACGAATGAGATGGCTGGCGTCGCAACCCTATTATCAGGTGCAGCGCGAAGTGGCGGAAGGCCGGCAGGAACGGATCGTCTCGAACCGGCGGCTCGATCTGTACCATGACCGCATCACGACGCATCGCCGGGAATTTCCGCTGCGCGACGTCTTCGACATGTCGTACCGCCGGATCGGCGGCGGGATCGGCATGCTGTATCTGCATACGAGCATCGGCGTGTTTTCGTATACCGTCAACACGGACCCCGGCGATTTTATCGCCCGTTTCAAATCGATGCCGCCCGAATAAACAGATCGCGCCGCTCGCGCCGACGACTTTTCATGACCGCGTTCTCCGATTTCGGAGAAAGGCGGTTTTTCTTTTGCCTCATAAAAATTGAAATCTAACGTTGACGTTAACGTTAATATGTAGTAATATTCATATGTAAATGTTGAAATATTACGAAACAGACGGAATCATTTCTGAAAAGGAGGAGTAGACGTGACTTCTTATAAGGACGTGACTTCTTATAAGATCGATGATGTCGCTCGGGAGACCGGCTTAACCAAACGCACGATCCGTTATTACGAAGAGATCGGACTGATGCCCGCGCCCGAACGCAGCGAAGGCGGAACGCGGCGGTACACCCAAGAGCATATCGAGCATCTGCGGCGAGTGATCGAAGCGCGCGACGTTTTGGGATTTTCGCTTCAGGAAATTCAGGAGTACATCGTCTATGCGCAGGAACTGACCGGACACCGGCAGTTGTATCCGCAGATTCAAGAGCCCGAACTCAAACTCGCCAAGCTGCGGGAAATGGACGGAGCGCTGGACGCGCAGCTTCGCGCCCTGCAGGAGAAGATCGATAAGATCCTATCGATGAAGCAGGAACTCGAACAATTTCGCGATCGGGTCTCGGCCGGCATCGCAAGATTGGAAGCCGAGCATGATCCGCAATCAACCAAGAACGACATGGAGGGAACAAGAAAATGAAAAGCGAAACGCAAGTTCGTACGAAATCGCTGCCTCCGGAGGGGAAAACCCTGAAGGAAGGCGGTTTTTTATCGCAGCCGAAGGCGGTCTGGGCCGTCATGTTCGCCTGCATCATCTCGTTTATGGGTATCGGGTTGGTCGATCCGATTCTGCCGGCGATCGCCAAGCAGCTTCAGGCGTCGCCGAGCCAAGTCTCGCTGCTGTTCACCAGTTATAACTTCGTGACCGGGGTCGCGATGCTGATCACCGGGTTCGTATCCAGCCGCATCGGCGTCAAAAAGACGCTGCTCAGCGGCATTCTGCTGACCGTCGTCTTCTCGGCGCTGGCCGGTTCGTCGAGCACCATCGCGGGGATCGTCGGATTCCGCGGCGGTTGGGGACTCGGCAACGCGCTGTTCATCGCGACGGCGCTGTCGGCGATCGTCGGTCTGTCCACGTCGGGCACGGCCAAAGCGATCATCTTGTACGAAGCGGCGCTGGGTCTCGGCATCGCGGTCGGTCCGCTGCTCGGCGGCGAACTGGGCTCCATCTCGTGGAGAGGCCCGTTCTTCGGCGTCAGCGTATTGATGGCGCTGGCTTTCGTAGCGGTTACCGTGCTGCTGCCGAAGATTCCGAAACCGAAAACGACCAGCAAGTTGTCCGATCCGTTCAAAGCATTGGGTTACCCGTCGCTGATGACGCTGGGCATCGTGGCATTCTTGTACAACTTCGGCTTCTTCACCCTGATGGCGTATTCGCCGTATGTGATGGAGCTCGACGAGCACGGGCTCGGCTACGTCTTCTTCGGTTGGGGCCTGCTGTTGGCGATCACGTCCGTGTTCGTCGCGCCGCGTATCCAAAGCCGTTTCGGCACCGTGCGTTCGATGGCCGTCATGCTGACGCTGTTCGCGATCGACCTGCTCGTGATGGCCGTAGGCACGGTCATGGGCAGCCCGACGACCGTTATCGTCTGCGTCATCGTGGCCGGCGCGTTCCTCGGCATCAACAATACGCTGATCACGACGGCCGTCATGGAGTCCGCTCCGGTCGAACGTTCCACGGCTTCGGCGGCTTACAGTTTCGTCCGCTTCATGGGCGGCGCGGTATCGCCGTTCTTGGCCGGTAAGCTGGCCGAATGGTTCAGCGCGGAAATGCCGTTCTACTTCGGCGCGGCGATGGTCGTGATCGGCGTGGTCGCTCTGCTGGCGCGCCGCCGCCATCTGTCGCATATCGACGAAGCGATCAGCCATTAAGCGAAATGGGTAAGAAACAGAAAGACAAAAACGATCAGCGAAAGGAAGCGGAGAAGATGAAACATATCGTGGTAGCGGTAGACGGTTCGGCCGGTTCGGGCCATGCGCTGGAAGAAGCGGTCAAACTCGGAAAATCTTTTGCCGAGCCGCCGAAGATTACGGTGCTGCACGTCGACCCGTCCGTGGCGATGGTCGAGCCGCCGTTCGGCGTCGATCCGGACGAACGGATCGAAGAAGAAGGGCGCGAACTGTTGAAGCCGATCGAAGCGACGCTCGAGGCTTCGGGATTGGAATACGCGGCAATGCTTCGCAAAGGCGATCCCGCGCGCGAGATTTGCGAGTTCGCGAGCCGCGAGAGCTGCGATCTGATCGTGATGGGCACGCGCGGACAAAGTCTGGCGGCGGAATTGCTGCTCGGCAGCGTCAGCCATAAAGTGATCCAACACGCGCCTTGCCCGGTGATGACGATCCGTTAAGAAAAGCGGACTGCCGATCGTGCGCAATCGTCGAACGATCGGCAGCTTTTCGCGGAAAAGACCAAGAAGCGGTCGGGATCATTCGGAGAATAGCCGAGCGATCGGGACCTGCCGCTTCAACTTTTAAGCTTTCTTTTGTCGAATCCGACGAAAGAAAGCTTTTTTGTTGGATCCCTTCTTTCATTTTGCATTTGGGATTTGCCGCGATTCCACCTATAATAAGAGGAAGGACACGACTGAACACAAAGGTGGAACAAAAGAAATGACAAGAGATATCGAACAATTCGCGCAGCTCGGCATCGGCGAGGCGCTGACGAACGCGCTGCTTGAATACGGAATCGGCAAACCCAGTCCGATTCAAGCGGAAGCGATTCCGTATATTCTGGAAGGCCGCGACGTGCTGGCTCAATCGCAGACCGGCACGGGCAAGACGCTCGCTTATCTGCTGCCGCTCTTGCAGCGGATCGATCCCGATAAGAAAGAAAGCCAAGTGCTGGTGATCGCGCCGACTCAAGAGCTCGCGATGCAGATCGTGCGCGAAGGCGAGAAATACGGCGAGCCGCTCGGCGTTTCCACGATCGGCTTGATCGGCGGCGCTTCGGCGGCGCGGCAGGTCGAGAAGCTGCGCCATCGGCCGCATCTGGTCGTCGGCACGCCTGGACGGCTGCGCGAGCTGCTGTCCACGCGCAAATTGAAGCTGCACGAAGCGCGGACCGTCGTGCTCGACGAAGCGGATCAGATCTTCCAGCTCGGCGGCGCGGACGATATTCGCGCGCTGCTCAAAGGCTCGCTGCGCGACCGGCAGCTGATCTTCCTGTCCGCGACGCTCGGCCCCGACGTTCGGGCGCTGGCGGATCGCGAGATGCGCGACCCGGCCGACGTGGGCATCGAACCGGAACAGAAATTGGCGAAGACCACGCAGCATCTGTATTTCGTCTGCGAAGAACGCGATCGCATCGATATTCTGCGCCGCGTGGTTCGGCATTACAATCCGCAGCGCGCGATCGTGTTCGTGAATCAAGCCAACACGATCGCCGAGGTGGAAGCGAAGCTGAACCACCTCGGATTGGCGGCGCGCACGCTCTACGGCGATGCCGACAAAGTAACCCGCGCCACGGTGCTGTCGCAGTTCAGAAGCGGCAAATTCCGTCTGCTGGTCGCGACCGACGTGGCGGCGCGCGGCTTGGACATTCCGGGATTGGAACTGGTCGTGCATCTCGACCCGGCAACCGATTCGGAGCATTACGTCCACCGGGCCGGCCGGACGGGCCGCATGGGACGCAAAGGTCTGTCGGTCTCGATCGTGACCGACCGGCAGGAGTTCATCATGCGCAAGTTCTCGCGCGAACTGGAGACCAAGATCGAGCCGCGCACCTTGTACGATGGCGCGGTGCTGACGCCGGCGGAGGCGGAAGAGCGCCGTTCGGGCGCCGCGCGGCGGACGCCGAAAAAATCGGCCGGAACTTCGCCGGCCGGCCGGAGCGAAGCGGGCGCAAGCCCCGCTCCGCAGGGCGGCGCATCGGATTCGGACGCGGCGAGCTCCGCGCGCGGCGAATCGCCGCAGCGTTCGGCCGCTCCGGGCCGGACGAACCCGGGCAAGCCGGCAGCTTCGGCCGGCCGCGGCTCGAAAGGCGGCAAGAAACAGCCGAACAAAGACAAAGGCGCGCCGAAATGGCTCAAAGACAAGCGGTCCTCGCAGGACCCTTCGTAACCCCGATTCGGTTCCGTCCGCTTCGTCGGCTTCGGCTTGACGGGGCGGCCGCTTCTTTGCTGCCGGAACGGCGGCGGTATCGTCGAAGCCCCGCCGCGTCTTGACGCCGGCGGGGCTTCGAGCCGCCCGGGAACACCCGGATCGCATCAGATCGCATCAGATATAGAAGAGGTGAAGGATAATGAGTGAACAGGCCGCATTGAAAGTAGGCAACTTGACCGGCGGTTACAGCGTCAACAAGCCCGTGCTGCACGGCGTCGATTTCGAAGTCGGAACCGGCGAGATGGTCGGGCTGATCGGGCTGAACGGAGCCGGCAAGAGCACGACCATGAAACATATCCTCGGGCTGATGTCTCCCAAAGAAGGCGAAGTCCGGATCGGCGGCGCGCTGCTCAAAGACGATCCCGACCGCTACCGCGCGTCGCTCGCGTTCGTGCCGGAATCGCCGGTGCTGTACGAAGAACTGACCGTGCGGGAACATATGGAGTTCACGGCCCGCGCTTACGGCGTAGACCCGGCCGTGTTCGAAGAACGGGCCGAGCGCCTGCTCAAGCTGTTCTACATGAAAGACAAAGAGCACAGCCTTTCTTCGCATCTGTCGAAAGGGATGAAGCAGAAGGTCATGATCATGTGCGCGTTTATCGCGCGACCGCCTTTGTACGTCATCGACGAACCGTTCCTCGGCCTCGATCCGCTCGGGATTCGGGATCTGCTCGATTACATGGTCGAAGTCAATCGGGAAGGCGCTTCGATCCTGCTGAGTTCGCATATCTTGTCGACGATCGAAAACTACTGCAATCGTTTCGTGATCCTGCACAAAGGACGCATTCTCGTGCAGGGCACGCTGGAAGACATTCGCTCGGCGTCGAACATGCCGGGCGCGCCGCTCGAAGACATCTTCGACCGACTCGTTCGGGCCGAAGGCGCCGGAGGCATCCAATGAGCGCGCGCGGTCCGGGCTCCGGCGGCGAAGACCGCCGCGAGCTTGAGGCTCGCGGCGCGGCTTCCGGAAGCGGCGAGATTAAAGCGCCGACGGGCGCAAGCTTCGCGGCCGAGCAGCGTCCGCCGGCTTCTAGCGGTCTGCCTTGGCCGTCCGGCACCGTCGCGCCGATGACGGCCGAAGGGATGGCGGCGCTGCGCGGAAAGCGCCGCTCGCTGTTCCTCGGCCGGATTCTGCCGTATACGCCGTACATTATCCAGAGCGGCCTCGCCGTCACGACGATGCTGCTGCTGATTCTGTTCGCGGCGTGGTACACGTCCGTGCTGCAAGACGTGCCGAAAGATCTGCCGATGGGCTGGATCATGGCGCTGCTGCTGTTCCCGCTGGCGGCTTGGAGCAGCTTCCGCACGTACATGAAGCCCGCCGATACGGTCTTCCTGCTGCCGGTCGAAACGAAGATGAACGCCTATTTCGCGCCGGCTTGGCGCGCCGGCATCATCGGCAAGCTGCTCGTGACTTGGCTCGTCATGCTGGTCGCTTGGCCGATCTATATCCGCGTGCAGCCGGACGATCATGCCGATCTGTGGGCGAGCCTGCTGCTGGCGCTCGGATTGAAGCTGCTGTTCGCGTACGGCGCATGGCAGGAGCACCGAATGGTCTCCGCCCGCCAAGCTTCCGTTTTCGCGCTGCTGCGCTGGCTGCTGGCCGCCGGCATCGCCGTGGCTTGGTTCCGCCTGCCGCTGCTGCCTGCGGCGGCGGCCGTGCTGATCGGCGCTGCGCTGTACGCGCTGGCGCTGCGCTTCCCGGCCAAACATCGCGTGCCGTGGGAGCGACTGATCGCCGTCGAACGCGCGCAGGCCGGACGGGCGATGCGCATGCTCGGCTGGTTCGTCGACGTGCCCACGCAGGACCCGCGCGTTTATCGCCGCCGCTGGCTGTCCGGCGTCGGCAAGTCGATTCCGTGGAAACCGGAGGAAGCTTACCGCTTCCTGCTGACCCGCGCGTTTATCCGCGGCGATCTGCTGGGGATGGCGGTCAGACTATCGGTCGTAGGCTTCGTGCTCATGCTGCTCGCCCGCGTCTCGTGGCTGGGCGGAGCGCTGCTGCTGCTGTTCACGTTCATGATCGGCGTGCAGCTGAACGGGCTGCGCCGCCAGCATACCGATTCGCTCTGGCTGTCGCTGTATCCGCTCCCCGAAGATTCGCGCCTTCGCGCTGGGCTGCATGTGATGCTGCGCGTCCTGCTGCTCACGGCCGCCTTTATGTGGCTGCCGTTCCTGCTGACGCTGCCGACCGATCCGACGCTTGCGCTCGGTTCGCTCGCCGCCGCGCTGGTATTGGCTTGGCTGATGCGCGGTTCCGCCGCGCGCAAATGGCGCAAGCTCGAAGGCGAAGACGATTGACGAGCGGCGCAGGCGCTGCGCGAGTCGAGCGGACTTGAACGGCCGCGGCTTATCGCCCGCCGGGAAGCCTTTTGCCCGCCGTCGGCCCGTGCTTCGTTTCTTCTTTAAACGGTTTTTAACCCGGACAACAAGTTGTCCGGGTTTTTTGCATATGCTGAAGCGGACCGGAAAAGCCTTCCTTGATTCGGTCAATCAGACCGTTAGAGCGGAGAAGAGTCGAAGATGGGGAATCGGGAACAATGAGCGGCGGCCGCGATCTCGTCTTCATCGAGCGTGAATCCTTTTTCGGAATCTAACGGAACGAGATGACGCTTAGCGGGCATTCGGAGCCGTTTTGAGAATCTAACGGAACGAGGCGACGCTTAGAATGAAAAAAGTCGGTTTTTCAGCCGAAAAAGAGGCAAATCGACCGGCTAAGGAATCGACGTTCCGTTAGAATTTTGCAAAGGCTTGTTCGGCGCTTCTAAGGAATCGACGTTCCGTTAGCGCAGCTCTTGCTCAGCCTACAGAAGCGGATGGCGCTCGGAGTCGCCTCGTTTTGTCTGTTTAAGCGACTTTCCCGACAGCCCGACCGCTTTTTTTGGATCTCTATTAGCCTTAATTCCTTATCGGATATATAATAGTTAATATGGATGTAAAATACATTAGAACGGTCGGCATGAGCTTATCGAGAATCCAAGCAAACCAAGGAGTACCCGGATATGAGAAGAAGTCCGTTTTTGGTATTCGTTTCATTTCTTTTAGTCTTCGTCGCGGGATGCGGGAATTCGGCTGTACATATAACGGATTCCGATCAAGAAGCGGATAGCGTTCCGACCGTCTCGATCCGTGCGAATAGCGAGATTTTTCAAGACGAGCCTTCTTTATTCGAAGAGGCGGATTTGATCGTCGTCGCGGAGACACGTACCCGATTCGAGGATCGCGAACATGTACTAAACTACACGGAGCGAGACGAGGCCCGGAGCGATCTTCCGCCGGCGCTGTCGGGTTTCTGCACCAAGACGCCGATCACCCTACGGAAAATCCTTAAACAACCGACCGCCGATACGATTCGGGAACAAGAAGAATTAGAGATTCTGGAGCCTGCTGCCTTAATTAAGCAAGAGCAGGGGATTCAGAAAGTTACGATGGAAAATTATCGCGAAATCGAACCGGGCTCGAAGTATATCCTTTATTTGAAAGCGAACACGAACGGCGATTATGCGGTCATCAATATGAATAACGGGAAATTCGACTTGGAAAACGATAGTGCCCAAACAAAAAGGCTCGAGGAAAACGAAGAAGAGCAAGAAATCCATGAACGGCTCAAGCAAAGCGCAAAACAGCGTTTTGCCGAAGAAATCGCCGATCTGAACATTTGACCGCTTGGCGTAAAACCCCTGAACAAGGAGCGTGATCAGGAGATGAACCCTGCAAAAAAAGTTGTTTTTCTCGGTATAGGATTAGGCGTTATGCTGCTTTCGCTGGCGGCCTGCAATCCGGTCTCTAAAGAGGCTCAAGCCCAGCCAGCCGTGATGCTAACGGTCAACGAGGCAAACGCCGTGATCGAGCGAGGAACGGTAAAATGGGATACCTTCGAAAAGTATAAGCATACGGATATCGGGTCCGGTTTGTATCTGTGGGAATACGAAGTCGAAGGGGGACGGAAATTGCAGATCGGCGGAGCGGATCTGAATCAAGCGCCGACTCAGATTCGGTTGATCGACGCGGAAGGCGAGGTTGTTCAAACGATCGATTGATCAAGCCGTCGTTCCGGCGGCAATAGGGAGGAGAAGAGGCCGGTTCATGAAAAATAAAACGGCGCTGCTCACGACCCTGATTCTAGGGATATCGCTGCTGACGGCATGCACCAAGAATACGCCGTTCCTTGAAACGGGGCAGGGAAGCAAAGCCGTGAACGAAGCCACGCTGCATCTGATGGAACAATATCCGGATACCGTCATATTCTCCGATGAACTTTACCAAACCAAAGATAAAGTGCTTCATATCGCCGTGCGTTTCGACCCGAAAAACATGCCGACGCGCGCCGAACGGGAAAACGTCGTACAAGGTCTGCTGAACGATATCGCGGTAAGAGCGCAACAGCCGGATTGGCGACCGCTTCTGCGGGATGCCGAACTCAAGATCGACATGTTATCGTTCGACGAGAATGATAAAGACACGGAAATCCCGTTGGCTGTCAAAAAGAAAAATTCCGATCAATTAGAGTTTGCGAAGTAAAAAGGCGATAGGTTAGGCGCATGGCACAAAGCCGGCCGCAAACGAAAAGCAAACAACAAAAAACGCCGTCGAAGCTTTCCGCTTCGACGGCGTTTTGCCGATTCGGCAAACGTTGATGGATCCTATACGTTTTTGGCGCCCTGAAGTTCTTGCGCGCCTTTATACACCAGATCGAACAGATCTTCCAGATTCTCTTCCGCGATGCAGGAGAACGCGATGCGCAGGTCCGTCTCGCCCAGAGCGATCGTGCCGACGCCGTATTCGTGCAGCAGGCGTTGGCGCAGCGCTTCGGCTTCGATGCCCTCGTTCAGCTTGAGGCACATGAAGTAGCCGGAGTTGAACGGGTAATACGTCCAGACGCCTTCGTATTTGCCGCTGTCGAGCAGCGCTTTGACCTTGTTCGCACGGCCTTTCATGATCAGGAACTTCTCCTGCTTCTGCGCGTCGAATTCCGGCGATTTCAGCGCGTCCAGCACGAACGTCTGCGACGGATGCGGGCCGCTGGAGATGGTCGCGCGGATGATGCCCATCGTTTTCTGCTCGAGACCGGCCAGCACGTCGGCGTTATCGGACGCGTACGTGATGAAGCCGACGCGGAAGCCCCAGACGAATTCTTCTTTGGTCGCGCCGTCGATCTTGACCGCGAGAATGCGCGGGTGCAGGTCGGCGATCTTGCCGAACAGCGATTCGTGCAGCGAATCTTCGAAGAACAAACCGAAGTAAGCGTCGTCGGTCACGACCACGAGATTGATGCCGGCTTCGGCCGCTTCCAGCAATGCCGACACGATCTCTTCGCCTTCTTGCACGCTCGGCGTGTAGCCGGTCGGGTTATTCGGGAAGTTCAGCGGCACGATGGCTTTGCCCGCTTCCTTCTGCTCCAGCAGCGCTTTGCGGAACGCTTCGGCGTTGAATTTCATATCCGCGGTGAACAGTTCGTAATTGACGATCTTCGCGCCGCGGCGGACGCCGAAAGTCAGCTCGTAGTTCTCCCAGTTCTTGTCCGGATAGACGACCGCGTCGCCGGCGTCGGCGAACAGGTCGGCCACGATGCTCAGACCGTGCGTCAGCGCGTTGGTCGCGATCGGGTTGCCGAAACTTTTGCCTTCGACCGAAGGGTTCTCGCGGATCATCTTTTCGCGCCAAGCGGCACGCAGTTCCGGTTTGCCCGCAGGAGGCGCGTAGCCGTACAGATCTTTCGGATTGTACGCGGACAGTTTATCCTGAATCACGTTCAAGTGCATCGGGCCGCCGTTTTCGGTCGCGATGCCGATCGTGGCATTATATTTCTTGGCGTGAGCGGTCGCTTCCGCGGACTGGCTCAGAATGCCTTCTTTAGGGAAATAAATTTCCCGTCCGAGTCCCGACAGCATGTCGTAAACATGCGCGTTTCCCGCTTTGATCTTCTGGTTCCATTGTTCAGCCATTGGGTTCATTGCGTGTCGTCATCCTTCCAAACTGAATTGCGTCAATTATAGCATTCTCCCATGACCGCGTCACGGAAAATGCCCGGATTTTTTGGCTTTTTTCGCCCGCCGCGCCGCCTTTTTTGCCGATTCGTTAAGAATTTGTCCATGGGGAAAGAACGAGTCGTATTCCGAATGTTCGGAGTTCCGTGTTAACTTTTCGTGCGGAAAGCGACTTAACAGGCAGTCAAGGGTCCGATCCGGTAACGCTCGAATCGGCGCCTTATCCGCGATCCGGTTCGGTGTCTGCGAAAGAAGGACAACGATTCCGCAGAAGGATCAGACGAGCCGGAAGCCGGGTGGACCGTTTTCCGCAGAGGGCGACTGCCGATTTTCGAATACCGGGAAACCGGTTTTGATTTTTGCTCGCGAATTCGCTACACTGGCTTCAAGAACACGAGTTCCCTTTTGCCTGTGATAAGATTTCGGGAACGGAAGAAGCTCCGATTCGAAAAGGAGGATGACGAAATGGGCATGATCGGTTATTTGAAACGCATCGACCGGCAGCGGTTGGCGGCGTTGATCGAAGGGAAAGAAGACTTGTACGACTATATCCACGGGGAAGACGGCGCGGAATTGGATCTCGACAAAGCTTGGCACGGCCTGCATTACCTGCTGTGCGGCGACCCGTGGGGCGGAGAAGCTCCGCTGGCCGAAGCGCTGATGGGCGGAAGACCGATCAACGAAGAAGAACAAGAGGATATTATCGTGCGTTATCTGACGCCGGAGCAGGTGCGGGAAGTCTCGGACGCGCTCGAAGCGACCGACCCGCAGACCTTGACCGGCAACTTCGATCCGGACGACATGAACGACGCGCCGGTCTATCCGGCTTCGGATTGGAACGACGAAGGCGAACTCGATTATCTGATGGGCTATTACCAACCGATGCGCGACCATTACCGGGCGGCCGCCGAAGCCGGCGAAGCGATGTTGATCTATGTTGCCTAAACGCGACTCGAAGTTAAGCGGCGCTCTGTTGGGACTGACGGTCGCGGACGCGCTCGGCGTGCCGGTCGAGTTCCGGTCGCGCGCGGCACTGGATGCGGATCCGGTGACGGAGATGAGAGGGTACGGAACGTACAACCAACCGCCGGGCACTTGGTCGGACGACAGCACGATGACTTGGTGTACGGTCGAAAGTTTGACGCTGCGGCCCGCCTGCGATACCGAAGACATGGCGGAACGGTTCGTGCGTTGGATGACGCGCGGCTATATGACGCCGCACGGCGAGCTGTTCGATATCGGCAACGCGACGCGCGAAGCGCTGGAACGTTACCGGACGGAAGCGGTCTGGGCGAAATTCGCGGGACTGACGCGCGAACAGTCCAACGGCAACGGTTCGTTGATGCGCATTCTGCCGATGGCTTTCTATACGCGCGGCATGGAAGTCGGCGAACGCGATCGGCTGGCGGCGGAAGTCTCGTCGATCACGCACCGGCATCCGCGATCGATTCTGGCCTGCCTGATCTATGTCGAGATCGCGCTTCGGCTGCTGGACGGGCTGCCGGCGGCGGAAGCGTATCGACTAGGGATCGCCGCTATCGAGGAACGTTACGCGGAGCACGAAGAACGCTGGGCGTTCGAACGGGTGCTGAACGGCGGTCTGGCGGATCTTCGCCGCGAAGATATCCGTTCGAGCGGTTACGTCGTCGATACGCTGGAAGCGGCGCTCTGGTGCCTGCTGACGACGGGCAGCTATCGCGAAGCCGCGCTCAAAGCCGTCAATCTGGGCGAAGATACCGATACCACGGGAGCCGTCGTCGGCGGCTTGGCGGGGATTCTGTACGGCGAAGCCGGCATTCCGGAGGAATGGTTGTCGCGGATCGCGAAGCTGGACGAACTGCGGACACTGTGCGAACAGTGGGAAGCGGTATTGGAAAAAAGGGCATAGCCGGGCCGCAAGGCCGATTCCCGATCGGTGGAACGCTTTCATGCCGGTTGTCGTCATAGCCGCCGAATAAAAAAAGCCTGCTTCTACACGCGTAGAAGCAGGCTTTTTCGCCGTTGACGACGGCCGGAACATGTTTTCTTTCTATAACCGTCGGAAATAGCCGATCCAACCTAAAAGAGCGATAACCAGCAGGATGCCGGGTATAAGGCAGACGCGATAGATGCGGGGAACGGCAATCCACTTCTCGGTAAGCTTCATCGTGAACGCGTCCCATTTTTGCGGATCAAGCAAAGCATTTCCTCCCTCCCTAAATGCCAGGTTCAGAGAATCGGTTCTCTAAACCTAAACGAAAGATGGGGAAGAAGCGTTACGGCCGAGCTGCCGTCTGGTTTATCCCGCCGAAGCTTCGATCTTCTCCAGCAGCCGTTCGAGCGGATCGCCGCTCTCCGCTTGACGCATTCGGGAGATATAGCGGCTCCGTTTGCTGTGCAGCTCGTCGAGCTTGGCGATAAAGCGTTCGTCGCTCCAATTGTCTTCGTCGATGCTGAGAGCGTAGCCGGCGCGGACGAACGAATCCGCGTTCAGAATCTGGTCGCCCCGGCTCTGATTGCGACCGAGCGGACAGAGCAGCATCGGCTTGCCCAGCGCGAGATATTCGAAGATGGCGTTGGAACCGGCGCGGCTGAATACCAGATTGGCGGCCGCCAGCACATCGGCCATCCGTTCGTTGACGTATTCGAACTGGCGGTATCCGGCCAGCCCTTCGAGCTGCGGATCAAGACCGCCGCGGCCGCACAGATGCACGACGTCGAAGCGTTTCAGCAGCGCGTCGAGGTTGCGGCGCAGATTGGCGTTCAGCGCCCGCGAGCCGAGGCTGCCCCCGGCGGCGAGCAGCACCGGCTTGACGCCGTCGAAGCCGAGCAGCTCAAGCCCGAGCGCGGCGTCGCCGCTTTTCAGTTCGGGACGAACGACCGAGCCGACCTGCACGGCTTTGCCCGTTTTGACCGAGGCGGCCGTCTCGGGGAAAGTCGTGCACAGCGCTTCGGCGAACGGCAGCGCCAGACGGTTGGCGAGGCCCGGCGAATAGTCCGATTCGTGGATCAGCGAAGGCACGCGGTTCATCCAAGCGCCGAGTACAACCGGCACGGAGACGAAGCCGCCTTTGGAGAACACGACCGACGGTTTGAGCCGACGGATCAGGCGGCGCGACTGGTCGACTCCTTTCAGTACGCGGAAAGGATCCGAGAAATTGCGCAGCGAGAAGTAGCGGCGAAGCTTGCCGGTCGCGATCGCGTGATAAGAGACGCCGGGCAATCCTTCGATCAGCTCTTTCTCGATGCCGGTCTCCGAACCGATGTAGTCGATCGACCAACCCTGCTCGCGCAGAGCGGGAATAAGAGCCAGATTGACCGAGACGTGTCCGGCCGATCCGCCTCCGGTGAGAACGATGCGTTTATGGGAGTTCGATGGGGGATTCGATGTCATGAAGGGAAACTCTCCTTAGATGATGGACATGGATAGGATACAGGCAGGCCGCGAATCGGGCGTGCTTGAAGCTCGTGCAGCCTTTTTGCGATGCGGCAAACGAAAGACCTGCCATAACGCGCAAGCTCTATTGTACGTCCGACCGCCGCAAAAGCCAAGAGGCCGATCCTCTGAAGGATCGGCCTCTCGGCTGTCGGCTCGTTCGTGCCGATCGCGAACAGATCCGCGCCGTTGAACGACTTGGTATCGGTTCGGATCAGGCGGCTGCCGCGTTATTTCAAGATCAGCAGCCGGTCGTCTTCCGGCCCCGGCGTGCCTCCGGCGGTATTGTTGGTCAGCACGTAAACTTGGCCGTTATGCACCGCGACGTCGCGTATGCGGCCTTCGCCGGTCAGCAGGTCGCTCATCTGCTTCGTGACCGGATCGAACACTTTCAGGCTTTGACCCGCCAGCGTGGCGACGAGAATCTTGTTGTCCGGCGTGGACGCGATGCCCGAAGGAGCGATCGAGCGATCGCCGGCCACGTAAGCCGGAGGCGTGATTCCCGGTGCCGTCTCGGTACCCGTGACGAGCGGCCAACCGTAATTCGCGCCCGCTTTGATCACGTTGATCTCGTCGCGGCCCGTTTTGTCGGTCCCGCCGCCCGGAATCGGAGCGCCGCTCGGACCGTGATCGGAAGCATACAGCGTGCCGTCGGATGTCCAAGCCAGACCTTGCGGATTGCGCAATCCGTAAGCGTAGACGTAAGATTTCGGGATCGGATTGTCTTTGGGCACCAAGCCGCTCGTCGTCATGCGCAGCACTTTGCCGCCCAGACTGGAACGATCCTGCGACAGCTCGCGCTTGTTGGTCTCGCCCGAGGTGGCGTACAGCATGCCGTCGGGACCGATCGCCAGACGTCCGCCTTCATGGATGCGCCCGCCGGGAATGCCGGCCAGCAGTTCTTTTTGCTCGCGCCAGACGCCGTTGACGAGTTTGACCTTGACGATCCGGTTCAGCGGTTGGCCTTTGTCTTCGTAAGCGTGGTAGATGTAGGCGTATTTGTTTTTGGCAAAATTCGAATCGAGGACGAAACCGGTCAATCCCGCTTCGCCTTCGACGCGAAGCTTCTTCTTGGTACGGACTTCCTGAAGCTTCTCGTTGCCGTCGTTCACTTCGATGATCCCGCCGCCGCGCTGCGTGATATAGACCTTATTTCCGGCAAACTGCATCGACCACGGCGCTTTCAACCCGGTAGCCGCAATCGTGATCTCCAAGCCGTCTTGAAGGGAATCGACCAAGCCGATCTTGTTGGCCGCCGCGACCGAAGCGCCGGAAGTCGCGACCAGAGCCGCGCCGGACGCCGCGATCGAAGACGTGCCGAGCGGAACCGGTTTAAGGCTTTCCTGCGTTTGCGCGACCTGCTGCTTTTGCGCTTCCGCCGTTTCTTCCCGATCGGACGCGTACACCGACAAAGGTACCGCGAGCAGCAGCGCTGCCGTCAATGCTTTGGTTTTCGTTCCGGACACGGACAAGTGAATCAGCCTCCTCTTTTACTCTTTTTCCATTTTTACCCGGTGTTTCGAACGTTAATCGTTTTCGGAACGGATTTGTCGGCAAAGGGAGTTTTTTTTGTTATTTCAGACGCAGCAGACGATCGTCTCCGTCGGAAGGCATGCCGCGTCCGTCCGTATTGTTGGTCAGGATGTAGATCTGCCCGCCCTGCACCGCGACGTCGCGAATCCGGCCGAGACCGGCGATCACTTCGGTCATCTCGCCGGTCTTCGGATCGAACCGCATCAGGCTCTGCCCGGCGAGATTCGCGACCAGCAGCTTGCCGTCCGGCGTCGCCGCGATGCCCGAAGGCGCGATCGCTTCATCGCCCGTATGATAGAGCGGCGCGATCAATCCTTCGCCGGTCTCGTCGCCGATGACGTCCGGCCAACCGTAATTGCCGCCGGCCTCGATCTCGTTCATCTCGTCGTGCCCGCCCGGATTGCCGCTCGGCCCGTGTTCGGACGCGTACATCGTGCCGTCTTCGAGCCAGTCGATGCCCTGCGAATTGCGATGTCCGTACGTATACGCGTACGAACCTTCGATCGGATTGTCTTCCGGAACGTCGCCGTCCGGCGTCATCCGCAGAATCTTGCCGGCCGGACTTGCGGTGTCCTGCGCCGAGCTCTCCTGCTGCGCGTCGCCGGTTGTCACATAGAGCATCCCGTCCGGACCGAACGCGATCCGTCCTCCGTCGTGAACCCGCGCGCCGGGAATATCGTCCAGCAGCAGCGCCGTTTCGCTCCAAAGCGTGCCGTCGGAATTTTCTTTGATCCGAATCACGCGGTTGCGCATGCCGTCGCCCTGTCCGTACGTATGGTAGACGTAAGCTTCGCGCGAATCGGCGAAGTCGGGAGCCAATGCCAGGCCGAGCAGTCCCGATTCGCCTTCTTCAAGCACGCTCGAGTTCATGGTGATCGACTGCTCGATCTGTTCGCCGTCTTTGACTTTGACGATCGAACCGCCCCGCAGCGTCATGTAGATCGTGCTTCCGTCGAACTGCATCGCCCAAGGCGTATCGAGACGGTCCGCGATCGTCTCCGTTTCGCCGGTCAGGTTCGCGGTCACGTCTTCGCTTTCGGCAGGCGGCGCGGAAGACGTATCGTCCGAAGTCTCCGCGTCGGTCTTCGGCGCTTCTTCGTCCGTCGGAGTTCCGGCTTCCGTCGGTTCGTCGGTTTCTCCGCCGGGGGAGATCCCGTTCTCCGGCGTTTGCACGGGCGACTGTCCTTGCGGCACGGAACCGGACGGAGCGCCGGTATGACCGCCGCAGGCGGCCAGAGGAATCGCCAGCAGCAGAACGGCCCATTTTTTGCGTTCTCGGAGCCATCCGTCGTACATGTTCGAATACGTGTTCATGAAAAGCCTCCTTCCCGCCTCGATCCGTCCGGGGGATGGCGAATCGTGCCGGTATACCTGTGTTTTACCCGATAAGCCCGTCCGCAATCTTCGCGCCGTACGCATTTGGTGGAAGGCCTTCGCGATGGTAAAATAAAACAGGGCGGCGGATTCGGTTCCGGCAGAGGAAACGAACCGCGCTTGTTTTTCGATCCGTTTTCAAATCGCATGTTGGAGGTTGAACGCAATGTCTGAATTCGAACGTATCCGTGAACATATTTACGTCATGCACGCCGAGGACGGGACCGATCGTCCTCTGTTGGCTGCCGTGGCGGGGCGCAGCCGCACGCTGCTGATCGACGGCGGCAATTCGTCCGCGCACGCTCGAGCTTTTCGCGAGTATCTGGAACGCGAAGGCGTACGCAAACCGGACATGATGGTATTGACGCATCATCACTGGGACCACTCTTTCGGTCTGGCCGAATGGAGCCTGCCGACGATCGCGCAGCGGAAGACGGCCGATATTCTGCGCGGTTTCGCCGGCTTGGAATGGAACGAAGCGACGCTGGACCGCCTGATCGCGGAAGGGCAAATGAGCGAGCGGACGCGAAGCGACATGCTCGCCGAATACGAAGGCGATCTGAGCCGGATTCGCGTGGAGGAGCCGAACATCGTGTTCGAACGCTTCATCGACGTGGATCTGGGCGGCTTGACCTGCGAGATTCGTTACGTGGGCGGCGATCACGCTTCCGATTCCTGCGTCGTGTTCGTCAAAGAAGAAGGAACCTTGTTCCTCGGCGACGCGCTGGCTCCGTCCGTTTACGGCGGACCGATGGCCTATACGACCGGCAAATTCCTCGCGCTGCTCGACACCGTATTCGCGTACGGCGCGGACGTGCTGGTCGAATCCCACAGCCGTCCGGCTACCCGCGAAGCTTTCTATCACGACGTGCGCCGTTACGAGCAGTTGGCCCGTCAAGTGCTGCGTCATGGTCGCGACCGTTCGGCGATCGAACGCGACCTGCGCGCGGAGTTGGAAATCGGCGACTCCGAGCCGCTGCCGCAGGATCTGGAAGAAGCGATCGGCTATTTCATGAACGGTCTGGCGAAATAGAGCAGAGCTGCGGTTCGAATAAACACGTAAATGCGGCTTCGCGAGAAGCAAACGCCTTATGCGAAGTACCGGATTTCGTTCGAGCACGTACTTCGTATGACCGCGCAAGCCAAAAGAATCTGATCGCAACCGGAAAAAGCCGACCGGCACCGTATTCGTTCCCTGAGGAGCGAAGCGATGCCGGTCGGCTTTTCGATGTCCGCGCGGTCGCCTTAGTGGGTCTCCGCCGGATACCACGCCGCTTCTTCCGCCGCGCGGCTTGCGGGAGTCACGCCGTCGACGCCCCGGCCGGAAGCCGCGGCTTCGTCCAGCAGCGCGATCAGTTTCGGCTTATCGAGCACCGCGAACGACCGGCTGGCCGAACCGATATAGATCTTGCCGTCGGCTTCGTTCAACAGCGAAGAGCGGGAATACGTATCGCGCAGTTCGGGATAGCCGAAGCGGAATCCGTCGAGACGGCCGAGCTGGCGGCCCGTGCCGCGTTCGAACGCCAGCAGGTCTTCGCCGTAAGGAAGCAGCAGATAATCGCCGACGATCAGGAACGAACCGGCGCCGTGCGTAAAAGCGCGGTTCGGATGCAGACCGTTGGTGCGCGCTTCCCAGATCAGGCCGCCCGTTTTCAGGTTCAGCGCCGAAGGAATCCGGTCGACGACGGCGTACAGCGTATCGCCGTCGATCAGGCCGTTTGCGACCGCGCCGCCGCGCGTCCAGATCTCGCGGCCGGATGAAACATCGATCAATTTCGTCCGCAAGCGATCGGTCTGCGAATCGGAGAGTCCGCCGCTTGCGATCTGCTCTTTTTCCTGCACGAGCAGATAGCCGCCGCCGAGATCTTCGAAACTTCCGTCCGTGTCGAGCGGGTAACGGGCAAGCGTCTTGCCGTTCGCCAGATCGATCTTGCGCCAGCCTTCGCCGTCGAACTTGATCCAACGCGTGCCGTCGGGCTTCGCGAGCGCGGAAGGCGAGGAAGGCGGAAACGCGAACGACTGACCGCCGTCGATCGTCCCGTTCTCCGACGAAGCGGTCCATGCGGTTCGGCCGTCGGAGGGATCGAGCGCCCGAAGATTTTTGCCTTGGCCGAGCAGCACGTAAGGATCGCCCGTTCCTTCTCCGTTCAGCAGATCGTAACTTCGCAGACCTCGAATTTGCTGTTTCCAACGCGGTTTCCCCGTACGTTCCTCCAGCGCGACCAGCGTACCCATGCCGTCCGATTCCGCAGCGGCGGTCAGCACGACGATCGAATTTCCGACGGCGCGGGTAATCGTCTGCGCGTTCTGCGGCAGCGGATAAGTCCACAAAAGCGAACCGTCTTTCATGCGGACATGGGCGATGAGTCCGGCGTCGTTTGGCGAAGCTCCTTTCGGCAGATAGCCGCTGACGGTCAAGCTTTCGCCCGTCGGATCGGGGATCAAAGACATCGCCGACCAACCGGCGTCGAACATCCAGCGGATCTTGCCCGTCTTCCGGTCCAATCCGTACAGCATCGAGCTGTAGTGCATGCCGCTGAATCCTCCGTCGTCGCCGCGCACGATCAAGGTATCTTCGCTCGCGTATTCCAGATAAGCATAATCCGTGCCGATCCGCGTCCGCCAATCCGTTTCCGGCGTCAGCGAAGGCAGCAGCGGCAGAGGGCGATACACGGAAGCGAAGTCCGGCGTTTGCAGCCAAGAGTAATAGGTCTGCTGTTCGTACCGCTTGAGCGGCAGAATCCAGTTTGCGCCGGTCAGCCGGCCTTCGTCGGACAGCCGAACGATCAGATGCCCGTCCGGCCGTTCGTAACGCCAATCGACGCCGCCGCTTGTCCAATGATAGAACCCTTCGGAATCGGGCTGATCCGGGAAAGCCATTCGCGCGTCGGTTTCGGACAAAGGTTCGCCGAGCAGATCCAGCACCGCTTGCTCGCTTGCGCCGGAACGAAGCAGGCCGTCCAGCATCTCGCGAATCTGTTCCGCCGAATAACCGGACTCCGGCTTCAACAGGCCGCCGTTTACGAGCTGCTTGCTCTCGGCATCGCCGGCCTTGAGCCACAGAAGCAGAGGACGCGGCGCGTACTCTCCCGTCATCGTCCGCCCGGTCGCGGGCGAGACGGCGTACCATTCGCCGACGCGCAGGTTCGACACCAGCGGTCCGCCGTCGTAAGCCCATGCCGCCCTGCTGCCTGGCGCGAGACGGAGCTTCGCTCCCGCTGCGGGCGTCAGCTTCACCGCCTCGGTCGCTTGGGCTTCCGACGCGGCCGCGCTCGCGTACCAAGCCGGAATCCAACCGCTCGCGCCCGTCCGGTCTTTGGCGCGCAGCCAGTCGCCTTCGCGGGCGAACAACTTGAGTTCGCCTCCTGCGGGCAGGTAAGAGCCGGCGGACAGCTCCCGCCAACTCGCGTCCGCGCCCGGCTCGGCGCGCAGCAGCGGCGCTTCCGCGCGCAGTTTCGCCGTGCCGACGACCGCCGGATATTTCCCGGCCGAAGCGTCCGCCGCGCTGCCGGCGGACGCGGCCTGCGCGCTCGGCGCCGCGCCGTAGTATCCGCCGGGCGCAAGCAGCAGCCCGGCGGCGCAAACATAGAGAATCGTCCGGCGAATAGGGCCGGCCAAGTTCGGGTTCATCTGGTTCCCTCCGCGTCGATCAAGTTCGGCCGTTCGCGGCGTGCTTGCTTTCCGCATAACGGTTTCCGACTGCCCAATAGACCTCGCGCGAAACGAAAGAGTTGCATCTCGGACGCGAATTCGTTCAGATCAGCGCGTGCGGACTGTTGGCCAGCGCGTCGGCCATGCTCTCGCCGAAAGACAGCCCCAGCGTCTCGAACGCGATCAATACCGCTCCGGCGGCCGGAATCAGACGCGGCTCCGTCCAGACGAACCGGCGTCCCGGCTGCGCGCAGACCATCGATTCCAGGCCGTCCGAGAAATACTCGCTGCCCGCGACGCTGCCCGTCTTCGACAGCGGAATATCCGGTCCGTCGAGGAACGCGGCGAGCATGTCCGCGCCGACGCCGATCTGGCGCAGCGCATCGTCGCAGACGCGAACGGCGATCGGAGAACCCGCCGACGCTTCGCGCGTCACGATCGACGCGAAGAGGCCGAACAGCCGATCCCGCCGCGCGCGGTCCAGTCCGAAGCTGCGGCTGGCGGCTTCGGCCAGATCGCGCAGGTTCGGCTGGCGGAAGAAGCGCAGCATATCGCGCACCAGCACGCCGTCGCCGGGGCTTTCGCGCCCCGCCAGCACGTCGTAGACCGCCTGATAGCCGAGAAAACGCGCGCCGCTGGCCGCGTAATGGCCGAAATCGTAATTCCGCAGCCATTGGCCGCGTTCCGTATGCGCCAGCAGGATCGAGCCGGTGCCGGAAGCGACCAGAATGCCGGGCGCGCCCGCCAGCGCGCCGCGATGCGCGATGATCGCGTCGTTGACGGCCCGGCTCGGGCAGTTCAGCCCGAAACCGGAAGCCAGCCGGTCGGCCCAATCTTGATCGTCGCTGCTGTCCAATCCCGCGATTCCCGCGGCGAGAAAAGCGACTTGGTCCGGCATGCAGCCGGCTTGATGCAGCGCTTCGCGCATCAGGACGATAAGCGGCGTCGTGTCGGTACGCTGTTTGGGAAGCAGATCCGTTTCGGTCTTGATATAAGCTTTGACTTCGCCCGCGAGGTCGGCGATCATGATCCGCACGTTGGTGCCGCCCATATCGACGCCCGCGACGACGGAATCCGCATTGATTTTTTCCAGCATGGATAGCCTCCTCGTAAAATGGATGAATATACGCTCTAATGATTCGAATTGTAACCGCTTGATCTTTCGGGAGCAAACGTCCGGGTTCGGGAGAAACGAGATTTTGCGTCGGCCTGCCTTTTTTATTTTATAATGAGTAACATCCGGTTAAAAACGATCGGGGTCGCGGATCGAAGCGAATTCTGCGGACCGACAAAGGAGATCGACATGAATCTATCAGTTTGGACGGCGCATGCCGCCGAATGTTACGGATTGGAGCCGACCGAACCGGCCCGCCAGCTCAGGGGAACGGGAGATCCCGTCGTTCGGGTCGCCGCCGTGCAAGGCGATTTCGTGCTCAAAGGCGTGGAAGCTTCCGGCCGAGAAGGATTTCTGCATTTGAACGAAGAGGAGCTGGAGCGTCAAGGAAACTGGGCGGCCGCGATGGCGCGGGAAGGCCTGCCGGTCATGGAGCGGATTCGCGGCCGGGACGGCCGTTATTTCGCTTTTCTCCGCGACGGACGGCGGCGCTGGTTGACGACGGCGGAACGGTTCGCGCCCGGAACGGAATTCGTCTGCCGCGACGCGCGGGACATCGCACGAATCGGCGAGTTGGCGGGCCGCCTGCATACGGCAAGCCTACGCAGCGGCATTCGGTTCGGACACGGGACGAGTTGGAGTTTGTTCGGCAGCCGCGCAACGCAAGAGTTGGGCGATTATGACGAGAACGCGGACAGTTTCGATGCGGCGGAACGCGCATTGGCGCAAGGTGGCTGCCCCGAGGCGCTTCGGGTTCTCGTTCGAACATCGTACGAGACGCTGCGCGCCGAGGCCGAAGAGGCCTGGCCGACGCTGCCGCAGGCCGCCGTGCAAGGCGACTTATGTCCGTATAACCTGACGCGCGGCGCAAACGGAGAGATTGCGGGCGTATTCGATTTGAATATCGCCGGGGACGAAGTTTTGGTCGGCGAGTTGGCCGCGTTGATGGCTTATTACGCGGCTTACCGCCCCGACGGGATAGTGGCGGACGGCGCGATGATCGCGTTCTATCGCGCTTATTCGGCCGTTCGCCCGTTGAATCCGGAAGAACGGCAGGTGCTCGAGACGCTGTTAAGGATCGTCGCGCCTTTTCGTTTCGATCGGGTCGCGAGAGGACGCAGCGGGATTCAAGCAAACGGAACGGAAGCGGCCGTTCGTTTCGCGGAAGAAACGATCGAGCTGCTCGAACGGAATTACGGTTTTTTGTTCGAAGAACCGACAGCCGCGCAAGAGCGGCCCCTTTTCGAAAGGTAAGCGATCCGTCTGCCGCCCCCCGTTGCATGCCCGCCCCGTCTTTCTGATATAATGGGAATGAATGTTTGGCCGATAACACATCATCCGTCTTTGCGGCGGGAAGGAGGTCGGGAGCATGAAAGAAGTGCTTCGGGAGATCGAAGCGATCGCCCGCTGTTCCGAAGAGATCAGCAGCGTCGAATTCAAGCATCTGAGACTGTCGCGCGGTCTGCATCTGTATCTGACCTTCGTTTGCGAGAACCCCGGCGAACCGGCGGGCAGCGTCCCGGACCGGCTCAAGGTCAAACGGGCCGCCGCCGCGCGGGCGCTGAAGAAGTTGGAAGACGACGGCTTGGTCGCTCAGCGCGAAGCGCCCGATCTCCGCAAAGACAAACGGGTCTACCCGACCGAGCAAGGCAAATCCGCTTATCTGTTTATCCGAAACGAAGGCGAGTACGCCGACAAGTCTTCCCTGCGCGGACTGTCGCCCGAAGAAACGGCGCAGCTGCTCGATATGTTGTACCGGGTACGGATCAACGTGGAGAAAGACTGGCGGTTCGTGCAAAAAGGCGGCCGCCGTCCTTACATCCACGAGTATTACGACCGGCTGATCGCGGCGGATTCGGCCGAAGAAGCCGCTGCGGACCGCGAGACGTTGGCAGAAACCGAGCCGTCTTCGGCGGAAGATCCGTCGGCGGGACCGGCGCCAACCGGCGAAGCTTCGCTTTACGGAAACGTTCGGGAAGGCGAAGAAGTGTCGCTGTGGACCTACGAAGAGACGGCGGAACAAGACGCGCGGCGCTCGACTCGCCCCGATCCCGAAAACGATTGAACGAACGATTTCATATAACGAAAGGAGCGGGTGCCGTTGCTTAACGTGCCGCCATCCTCATTTATTCTGACGCCTTACGTCGCCAAGATCGCCTGCGAGCCGGGCTGGAAATGGCAAAAACGCGAGCAGCCGCTCCAGAACTACGACCTGTTTTACGTATGGAGCGGAGAAGGGCAATTGATGCTGAACGACCGACCGCACGAGATCGGCAAAGGAAGCTGTTTCCTGTTCCGGCCGGGCGACCATACCAGCGCGACGCATAATCCGCAGAAGCCGCTGGTGCTGACTTATATCCATTTCAATATCGAAGCCCAGACGTACGAGATTCCGGAAGCTTACCGCGCGCTGCGGGAGACGGTCGATTTCGAATACATGCTCTCGCGTTACGTGCGTCTGTTCCTGAGCGACGCTTACGGCGCGGAAGAAGAAGCCAAGCTGCTGCTCAAGCAGATGATGATCCATCTCATGCGCGGCGACCGCGAAGAACCGTCGGAACGCCGGGGCAGCAATCATCTGTACGAAGTCGTGCACGAAGCGGCGAATTACGTCCGTCAGCATCCGAGCCTCGCTCACCGGGTCGAAGATCTGGCGGCGCGAGCGGGACTGTCTCCGAGATATTTTTCCGCCAAATTCAAAGAACTGGTCGGGGCTTCCGTGCAGTCGTACATCATCCGCATGCGGATCGAACGGGCGCAGCATCTGCTCGGGCATGCGGGGATGAACGTGACGGAAGTCGCCGAAGCGCTCGGATATCGGGACATCTTCTTTTTCAGCCGCCAATTCAAGCAGTACACCGGCAAAAGCCCGTCGGAGATTCGCTGAGCGGTTCGAAGACGTCGTGCGCCTGAGCGATCGCGCGGCTTGACTCGGTTGTTCAAATTTGAACTTTCTGCCTGCCCGTCTGTTTGAGAACGGATGCTCGGGGGTAATAACCGCTTAGCTTTCATCCGCGAGACGCCAGAGCGCCGGGATGAGGAAGGAGGAGCGATTATGCTGATCAGACGTCGAGTTCGCAGCAGCGCGGGGCGCGCCGGGGGCAGTGCCATTTTCCGCAACCGTCTGCGCCGGTTCAAAGCCGCCGAGCAGAGCGAAATGTGGTTCTAACCTAACGCCAATCCATGAACGACCATATAGTTTTTCCTTACGAAGCGACTTTCTGCGAAAGTCTTTAGCGTATGCTTACGAAGTGACTTTCTGCGAAAGTCTTTAGCACTTCTCGGGATTGTACATAATCGGTATCAACATCAACGTTTCGATCCCGAAGTTTTTACCCGAAGGCCTTCCGCCGGCGAATCTCTCGCCGGGAAGGCCTTTTCGGCGTTCCGGGCCGAATCTCCGGGCATGGCGAGCTTCCGCCTGCTACAATGAAGGCAGCGATCCGGCATTGCCGGCGGATACGGGAGGGAAACGGGATGCAAGTCAACGAAGATCGAATGCGGGAAAAGGCGGCGGCGCCGATTCGGGAAAACAGGCAGGTCGCGATCGTCACCGGCACGTCGAGCGGTTTCGGTCTGCATATTTGCCTGGAGCTGGCGCGAGCGGGCGTGATCGTCGCGGCGGCCATGAGAAATCCGGAAAAAGCGGAGAAACTGTTTGCGGCGGCGGAAGAAGCGGATCGGGCCGCGCGGATCTCGTCCGAAGCGGCAGGCCGGTCGGCTGCGGGTCGCGAAGAAGACGGCGGCCGGCCGGCGTACTCGCGGGAGCTTGCTCCTCTCGGCACGGGCGCGGTCTCGGGGTTGATCCGTCCGATCGCCCTCGACGTCCGGGACGATGCACGCGCCGCCGAAGCGGTACGGCAGGTTGCCGAGACGTTCGGGCGGATCGATATTCTCGTCAATAACGCGGGGATGGCGACGGGAGGGTTCATCGGCGACCTTCCGATGGAAGCTTGGCGCGACCAGTTCGCGGTGAACGTGTTCGGCCTGATCGCCGTGACCGGCGCGGTGCTGCCTTATATGCGCGAAGCGCGAAGCGGCTGCATCTTGCAGATGAGCAGCGTCAGCGGAGCGATCGGGCTTCCGGGCTACGGTCCTTACGTTTCGTCGAAGTTCGCGGTCGAAGGATTCAGCGAATCGCTGGCGCTGGAGACGGCTCCGTACGGCATCCGCACGTACGTGCTCGAACCGGCTTCGTACAAGACGGACATCTGGGAAAAAGGCTTCGCCGGTATCCGCCGCGCGGAAAATTCGCCGAACGAAGCGGCGTTGGAGCGCATGCTCGACATGTCGCGCGCCAGCGCGGAAGGCGGAGGAGACCCGCGCGACGTGGCGAAGCTGGCGGTCGAGCTGGCGCTCGGCCGCAAAGGCCGGGGCCGATTCCGTTACGTGATCCCGCGCGGAGCGGCGCTGCTGGTGGCGATGAAGAAACGGCTGCCGTTCCGCTTGGTGCAGAACATCATGCTGCGGATCTTGCACCGGGGAATGAAGAGGTAAACCGAAATCGCAAATTCGTTATTGCTTGTCCGCGCAAAATTGGGTATGGTAAAAAGCAACTGCATAACGATACGGGGGTCCGGGAGAGCCGGGCTGAGATTGAAGCCGATTGCCGCTTCTGACCGTTAATCTGATCTGGGTCATGCCAGCGTAGAGAATTCGTAACCGTCCGTGAATGTTCGATCAGGCGGCTTTCTGCGCATTTTTATGCCGGAAAGCCGCCTTTTTGCATGTACGGCGCCGAATGTCGAACGAACCTTCGTCGTTAGCGCAGAAAATGGGCTTACCGGATGCCTGCCTGATCGCCGTCGGCGAAACCGGGCATCCGCATAGCTACACTTTCGTAAAGCGGGGAAATGAAAATGGGTACAAAGATTGCGCAAGCGGCGGGTCGCCGCAAAGGATTGACGTTGACGGACGTGTTGGTGACGGTGGTGCTGTCGCTGGTGCTCGGCGTCGTCTATCATGTCTGGGCGGCGGTATCGGACGTGGCCGGACTGCTGTTCGTCCAATCCAACGAATTGGTCTACGGCATGTGGTTCGCCGCTTCGACGCTGGCGTTCCTGCTGATCCGCAAACCGGGCGTCGCCTTGATCGCCGAGATCGCCGCGGCGCATCTGGAGATCGCGTTCGGCAGCGCCTACGGCGTGCAGCTTCTGCTGTACAGCGTGGTGCAGGGCCTCGCGGCGGAGCTGGTCTTCGCGGGATTCCGTTACAAGAACGGCAGCGCTTGGGTCGCCGGATTGGCCGGAGTCGCGGCTGCGGCCGCTTCGCTGCTGGCGGATATCTATTACGGCTATGTCGCGGAATACGCGACTTGGGTGATCGTGCTCAAATATTCGCTGCGGGCGATCAGTTCGTTCGTCATCGCCGGTTACTTGATGTACGGACTCGCGAAGCTGCTGGAGCGGGCGGGCGTCGCCCAGTCGCTGCGTCCGGTGGAGCGCAAAGAATACGATGCGCTGGATCGCTGAGACGAAGCGGCCGAAGCCGGAGGAAGCGGCAGGGAGCGCGCTTTCGGGCCCGAGCGTAGCGGAGGCGGTCGGCGAAGCGTCGGAGATCCGGCGGATCGAAGCGACGGCGGCGGCCGAGTCCGCGCTGCATGCCGGGGAAGAAGCGAAGCGGCTCGAGGTTCCGGCCGAAACCGGAGAGCGTCGGCAGCCGAAGCTGCACGTCCGAACGGCCGAACCGGCGGAACGGACGACGCATGACGCCGCGGCCGAAGTCGCCGGGCTGCGTCTGAAATTTCCCGGCGTCCCCGATCTGCTGTTCCGCGATCTGTCGCTGTCGATCCGGCAGGGCGAGAAAGTGCTGCTGCTCGGACCGAGCGGCTGCGGCAAATCGACGCTGCTTCAGGTATTGGGCGGCGTCATTCCGCGCGTGACGGAAGTCCCGCTCAAAGCCGATCGTTTGAAAGTGCCGGATTCGGCGGGCATGGTCTTCCAAGATCCGGATACGCAGTTCTGCATGCCTTACGTGGACGAAGAACTGGCTTTCGTTTTGGAGAATCTGGCCGTGCCGCGCGAAGACATGCGTGCGCGCATCGAAGCGGCGCTGCTCGAAGTCGGCCTGCATCTGCCGGATATCCATATGCCGATCGGTTCGCTGTCGCAGGGCATGAAACAGCGGCTCGCGCTGGCTTCGGTGCTGCTGCTCGAACCGGACACGCTGCTGCTCGACGAGCCGTCCGCGCTGCTCGACCCGGAAGGACGCCGCGCGATCTGGGCGGCGGTGCGCCGCGTCTCGGAGCAGCGCACGGTCATCGTGGTCGAGCATCGGATCGACGAAGTGCTGGATTGGATGGACCGGGTCATCGTGTTCCGCGGCGACGGAAGCGTGCTTGCCGACGGCCCGGCGGCCGAGGTGTTTCGCCTTTATCGCGCGGAGCTGCGCGAATACGGCATCTGGTATCCGGGGGCGTGGGAAGACGCCCTCGCCGTCGGCCGCGGCGATGCCGCGCGGCCGGAGGCTGCGGGCGCGCCGGAGCTTCCGGCCGGCGCCGCCGCTTCGGCGGCCTCGTGCCCGGCAAGCGCGGCTCCGCACGGCACGTCAGAAAACGCGGCGGTCTCGGAGAAGCCGCATCCGGCGAACCGCGCTTCGAAGCAGCCGCCCGTCGCTCGCGGCGCCTTCTCCGAGCCGCTGCTGCGGCTCGAGAACTTCCGCGTGCTGCGCGGCGGCAGGGCGGTCTGCGCGGTGGATCGGGCCGCCGTCATGCCCGGCGACCTGATCGCGCTGACCGGCCCGAACGGGGCCGGGAAGAGCTCGCTCCTGCTCGGGCTGATGGGGCTGCTGCCCCGGCAGGGCGAATGCCGGTTCGGCACGGACGATCCGGCCGGCCGCCGGGAAGAACGCCAGGCGGCGGCGAAGCACGCCGCCTTCGTGTTTCAGAACCCCGAGTTCCAGTTCGTGACGGACCGGGTGCTGGACGAAGTCGCTTTTACGCTTCGCGGCGAAGCGGCCGCCGCTGCGCAGGCCGGCGAAGACTCCGGGCGGCGGGGAGCAGCCGCCCGCCTGCTGGCCCGCTGGTCTCCGCGGGAGAAACGTCGCCGTGCCCGCCTTGCCGCGCAGGCCGAGCCGGAGATCGCTCGGCGCGCGGCGGACTGTCTGGCGCGGTTCGGTCTCGGCGGTTACGAAGACCGCCATCCTTATCTGCTGTCGCTCGGCCAGAAGCGCCGTCTGAGCGTCGCTTCGTCCGTAGTCACGAATAAGCCGCTGCTGCTGCTCGACGAGCCGACTTTCGGACAAGACGCGCGGAACGCGTTCGCGATGCTGCGGCTGTGCGACGAACTGCGGGCGGCGGGACATGCGATCTTGATGATCACGCACGAGCCGGAGATCGCCGAGCTGCTCGCGACGCAGGTCTGGCAGATCGAAGACGGCCGATTGAAGTCGGCGAGTCCGACCGGGCGTTCGCGTTCGGACGGCATACGGCTCAGAGAGGAGGCGACGGCAAGATGAACGGATTTTTCGCGCCCGCAAGGCGTACCGCGCTGCATCGGGCCAATCCGGCTTTGAAGCTTACGCTGTTCGTCGGACTGTTTATCCTGACCATGCTGACGCACACGATCGACGCTTCGTTTTATCTGGCCTGCGTATTTTTGCTGCTGCTGTTCGCCGCTTCGGGATACCCGCTCTGGAAAACGGCGCTGCTCGTCTCGGGGTTCGCGCTGGCTTTCGCTTCCGCTTCGCTGACCATGATCCTGTTCGGCAAAGGCAGCGAGATCTGGTGGACGTTCGGACCGATCGCGATTTCCAAAGAAAGCTTCTACCGCGGGCTGCATCTGGGTTTCCGTTCGATCGCTTTCGGCTGTCAAGGACTGCTGTTCGTGCTGACGACGACGTCGACCGGTTTGTTTTATGCCCTGATGCAGCGTTTTAAACTCGGTCCCAAATACGCGTACAGCTTCATGGCCTCGATTCGGCTGCTGCCGATGACCGTGGAAGAACTGCGCGTTCGGCGGGATGCTCTGGCGGTGCGCGGAGGCGGCGGCTTTACGCCTTTCGGCGCGCTGCTGCGCCTGCCGGAGCGTTACGCGCTGCCTCTGCTCGCCCAGAGCATCCGCCGCGCTCAACGAACGGCGGCCGCGATGGAGGTCAAGCGTTTCGACGCGCGGAGCCGGCGCACGTATTATTATTCTTCGCCGGTCACCGCTGCCGATGCCGCCGCGTGGCTCCTGCTCGCCGCTGCGGCTGCTGCCGCTTTTTGGCTGGCGGGCACGCTGCCCGTTTTCGGACTGGGAGACATGAGAACGGGCCTTTGAGGCTCGTTTTTCGTTTGGTTTTGATCAGCTGCAAAGCGGCTTGTTTAAAGTATCGTACTCTTAATCGTTTTCGATGAAAAATTGTGAGATTTTTGAAAATGCATGCACTTAATTCTTTTGTTTTTTCCAGCACATGGTATTATGGATAATAAGCGATCGGCGTTTTTGCAGTCTTTTGCAAGTTCAATCGTTTGCACGGTTTCCAACGCTTCAAATTCTCGCTTTTCTTTCGAATTTCCCGGCAAATCAAGATTCCAAACCTTCTGCCGGGGTTAATCATGTTATGTGGTTTTGTCCTGTCTCGCTTGTGCGTATTCCCGGTTTTACGTTTCTGGCAAGTCGCAACAGTCCCGTTTTCGGTCACTTGCGTTCCGGAAAAACGTGTTCCGCTGCGGGCAACCCGTATATATCGTCGAGGAGGTTCGTCTGAAATGAAGAAAAAAGAAATGATCGCCATGTTGTTGGCCGGCGGACAGGGGAAGAGATTAAAAGGGTTGACGAAATCGTTGGCAAAGCCCGCCGTATATTTCGGAGGAACTTACCGGATCATCGATTTCCCGCTTAGCAACTGCACGAACTCGGGCATCGACACGGTCGGCGTGCTGACTCAGTACGAGCCTCTCGTATTGCATTCTTACATAGGCGTAGGCAGCGACTGGGATATGGACCGCAAGAGCGGAGGCGTATTCGTACTGCCGCCGCACGAACGGGAAGACGGAAGCAGCTGGTACCGGGGAACGGCGGACGCCATCTCGCGGAACCTGAAATTTATCGATCAATACGATCCCGAGCATCTGTTGGTGCTGTCGGGCGACCACGTATACAAGATGGATTACAATAAATTGCTGGATTACCATAAAGAAAAAGGCGCGGATTGCACGATCTCGGTCATCAACGTCACGCTCGAAGAAGCTTCCAGCTTCGGCATGATCAACACGCACGAAGACCTGAAGATCTACGAGTTCGACGAGAAACCGAAACATCCGAAGAGCACGCTCGCTTCGATGGGCGTCTATATCTTCAAATGGGATCTGCTGCGCAAGTATTTGGTGGAAGACATCGACAAACCGGACGGCGAGTCCGACCACGACTTCGGCAAAGACATCGTGCCGAAGATGCTGGCCGACGGCCTGTCGCTCTACGCGTATCCGTTCGAAGGATACTGGCGCGACGTAGGCACGATCCCGAGCCTGTGGGAAGCGAACATGGACCTGCTCAAAGACGAGCCCGAGCTCGATTTGAACGATCCGAACTGGAGAATATATACGCGCAACCCGAACGAGCCGGCTCAATACGTCGCTCCGCAGGCCAAAGTGCATCAGTGCATGGTCAACGAAGGCTGCACCGTGTACGGCGAAGTCGACCGTTCCGTATTGTTCTACGGCGTCGAAGTCGGCGAAGGCAGCGTCATCTCCGAATCGGTCATCATGCCGGAAGTCAAGATCGGCAAGAACGTGCGGATTCACCGCGCGATCGTCGATCAAGGCAAAGTGATTCCCGACGGCACCGTGATCGGCGCCGACCGCGAAGACGACAGCGAGATCCTGCTTATTAACGGCGATTCGCCGTTCTGACGAGACCCGAGTCAGCGGCATGACTCAATCGCCGATAAAGACGGCGATTCGCCCTAAATTCAAAAATAATTAATCACGATACATGTTGCGGATTTTTGAGAATTTCCCGTTCTTGACGAAGCCCTCACGCTTCCTTAACGAATAGGATTCTCAAAAAGCCGAAACCCAAAGAAAGCCTAAAAGGGACGGTGGAACCATGAAACTCATGGGTGTAATCAACTTGGATCACGAGCTGGACCAGTTAAACGAACTGACTTACTTCCGCGCGGGAGCGGCCGTTCCTTTTGCCGGACGTTACCGGCTGATCGACTTCGCGCTGTCCAACATGATGAGCGCGGGCGTGCAGGACATCGCGCTGTTCGTACGGCGCAAATACCGTTCGCTGCTCGACCATCTGGGCGAAGGCGGCCCGTGGGATCTGAACCGCAAACGCGGCGGGCTGTTCATCCTTCCGCCGGACTGGAACGATCCGACCGACATTTCCGCGGGCGATCTTCAGCATATGCACAACAACCGCGACTTCTTCGCGCGCAGCAGCGGCGAATACGTGGTGCATTCCGGCAGCCAGCATTTGTCGAAGGTCGATTTCTGCGAATTGGGCGAGTATCACAAAGCCAAAGGCGCGGACGTCACCGTCGTATACAAACGCGTGGACGAATTTTCGCCGGAACACGAGCCTTGCTTCCGCGTCGATATCGACGAAGAAGGCTTCGTCAGCGGCATTCATCATGAAAAAGGCAACCATAACCTCTACATCGAACTGTTCATCATGGAAAAGAATCTGTTCTTGCAGCAGATGGAATACTGCATCGCGCACGGCGACAGTTATTTCTTCCGCGACGCCATCTTGAAGAATCCGAACGGCTTGAAGATCGCGGCCTACGAATACAAAGGCTATCATGCGGTCATCAACTCGATCGAGAGCTACTACAAGAACAGCCTCGAACTGCTCGAGCCGGAAAAATACAAACAGCTCTTCTCGCCCGATATGCCGGTGCACACCAAGATCAAATACGAAGCTCCGACCAAATACCTCGAAGGCGCGAAAGTCAGCAATTCGCTTGTGGCGAACGGCTGCCGCATTGCCGGAGAAGTGGAAGGAAGCGTTCTGTTCCGCGGCGTCAAAGTCGAAAAAGGAGCAAAAGTCATCAATTCGATCATCATGCAGAAATGCGTGATCGAAGCGGGAGCGATCGTCGAGAACGTCATTCTGGACAAAGACGTGCAGTTGACCGAGAACCGCACGTTGGTGGGAGATCCTCGCCGTCCGTTCGTGATCGCGAAACGCAGCACGTTGTAGCCCGGTCTTAACGTGCGCCAACTGTAAAAAATCGACAAAATTCGTAAGACTCGTCTATAAAAAAGTACCGAATTGGTCGATATATAATTAAACCGCAGGTCTTCTGAGCCGGATTCTTTTCGAATCCGGTTGTGGAAGGCTTTTTTATAAGCTGATATAATCTTTAGCGATACCCCGACGGTTGAGTCGTTTCAACAAAACCATACTTTACTTTATTCGTCCGCCGCCGGAGCTCGGATTCGGCGAAACGGGAAAGGGGCTTACCCATGTTTTCCAATAAAGAGAATTTCAAAAACGAATTCAAACAGCGCCTGATCGGCAAGACCGGACGCCAAATACATGAGGTGACGGAAGACGATATCTATGCCGCGCTCGGCAGCATGGTTCGGGAACAGATCGGCCAGAACTGGGCCGCGACGAACCGGACTTATCTGGAGCACGGTCAACGTCAGGTTTATTATTTCTCGATGGAGTTCTTGATCGGCCGCCTGCTCGGCAACAACCTGCTGAATCTGGGCGTGCTGCAAACGGTACGCGAAGGTCTCGGCGAACTGGGCTGGGATCTGGAAGACATCGAAGAGCAAGAAGCCGACGCGGGACTCGGCAACGGAGGTCTCGGCCGTCTGGCGGCTTGTTTCCTCGATTCTCTCGCTTCGCTCGGTTACGCGGGTCACGGCAACGGCATCCGCTACAAATACGGGTTGTTCGAACAGAAGATCATCGACGGCCACCAAGTCGAGCTTCCGGATTACTGGCTGCAAAAAGGCAACGTCTGGGAAGTGCGCCGCAGCGACAAAAGAGTGAACGTCCGCTTCTGGGGCAACGTCGAGATGAGAGAAGTGGACGGCAAAGAAGTGTTCGAGACCAAGAACGGCGAAGATGTCTGGGCGGTGCCTTATGACGTTCCGGTCGTAGGATACGAGAATTCGGCCGTCAATACGCTGCGTCTGTGGAGCGCGGAATCGGCAGCCGATCCGACGCGAGGTTTCGGAAGCCCGAGCGGCAACTATTACAACTTCCTCGACTATAAACGTTCGGTCGAGACGGTCTCCGAATTCCTCTACCCGGACGATTCGGAATATGCGGGCAAGCTGCTGCGCTTGAAGCAGGAATATTTCCTGTGTTCGGCCGGCGTGCAAAGTATCCTTCGGACGTTCGATAAGCTTCGTTTGCCTTACGATCGTCTGGCCGAAAAAGTCGCGATTCATATCAACGACACGCACCCGACTCTCGCGATTCCGGAATTGATGCGTATCCTGATGGACGAAAAGGAATTCGGTTGGGACGAAGCGTGGGAGATCGTAACGAGCGTCGTCTCTTACACCAACCACACGATCCTGAGCGAAGCGCTGGAGACTTGGCCGGAGCAAATGGTTCGCGAGCTTCTGCCGCGCGTGTACATGATCATCGAAGAGATGAACCGGCGTTTCTGCGCCTCGCTGCTCGAAGAATATCCCGGCGAACAGGACCGCGTGTCCCGCATGGCGATCATCGCCGACGGTCAGGTCAAGATGGCCCACTTGGCGATTCACGGCAGCCACAGCATCAACGGCGTAGCCGCGCTGCATACGGACATTTTGAAGAAACGCGAGATGAAAGACTTCTACGAGCTGTACCCGGAACGTTTTAACAACAAAACGAACGGGATCACGCACCGCCGCTGGCTGATGCACGCCAATCCGTCGCTGGCGGAAGTGATCGAAGGCGCGATCGGTTCCGATTGGAAAACGCGGCCGGATCGCTTGAACGATCTGTTGGCTCATGCCGACGACGCCGTGTTCCAAGACAAGATCCGCAGCGTGAAGCACACGAACAAAGAACGTTTGGCTTCTTACATTTATAAGAAACACGGCGTGACGGTCGATACGAATTCGATCTTCGATGTTCAAGTCAAACGTCTGCACGCTTACAAACGCCAACTGCTGAACGCGCTGCATATCATGGACCTCTACAACCGCATCAAAGATAACCCGACGCTCGACTTGACGCCGCGAACGTTCATCTTCGGCGCCAAAGCCGCTCCGGGCTATTACATGGCGAAGCAGATCATCAAGCTGATCAACAATATCGCCAATACGGTCAATAACGATCCGCAGACCAAAGATCTGTTGAACGTCTTCTTCTTGGAGAACTACTCGGTGTCGCTTGCCGAGAAGATCATTCCGGCAGCCGACGTCAGCGAGCAGATCTCGACCGCGGGCAAAGAAGCTTCCGGCACGGGCAACATGAAGTTGATGATGAACGGAGCCGTCACCGTCGGAACGCTCGACGGAGCCAACGTCGAGATGTACGAATCGCTCGGCGACGAAGCGATGTACCTGTTCGGGCTGCGCGTGGAAGAAGTCGAGAAATATTACCGCGAAGGCGGCTATTCCGCCCAAGCGATCTATCACGAAGACGAACGCGTGAAGCGCGTTCTGGATCAACTGATCTATCCGGGACCTTTCTGCCAGTACGGTCAATCGTTCGATCCGATCTATCACTCGCTGCTGAGCCACAATGACGAATATTTCGTGCTGCGCGATTTTGCCGGCTACGCGGATACGCAGGAACGGATCGGCATGGACTATCGCAATTCCAAAGAATGGGCGAGAAAGTCGATCATCAACATCGCGAAGTCGGGACGTTTTGCCGGCGACCGCACGATCAACGAATACGCGACGGAGATCTGGGGCATCAAGCCGATCTTCAGCCGCGAAGGCGTGCACGGAACGCGTTAAGCTTCTGAATTTTTTCTTTCTGCCGGACCCAGAGAGCCGCTCCTTCAGGAGCGGCTCTTTTTGCTTATGGAAAAAACTTGATATTGACGGGGGATAAACAGCAGGAATTAAGCAAGGCGCGCCGAATCCTATATTCTCGTACCTTAATCTTGGCGGTATCGGCGGTACGGATATCATCCTCCGCCTCATTCATAGTAGAGGAGCGAACCCGATGAAGATCAGATTTGCCAGGCTCGAAGATGCCGCAGGCATCGCGCAGGTTCATGTCGACAGCTGGAAGACCACGTACAAAGGCATCATCGCGGACGCGTACCTCGACAAGCTTTCCGTGGAGGAACGTTGGAATCGGTGGGAGAAACGTTTGAGCGAACCGGAACCGGGAGAAGGGGTCATCGTCGCCGAGAACGATCGGGGGCAGATCTGCGGATTTCTCGATTACGGCATCGATCGCGACTCGGGGCATGCGCACGAAGCGGAGCTGTATGCCGTATATCTGCTGCAAAGCGAACAGCGCAAAGGAATCGGCCGGGAAATGTTCCGACGGATGCTGGACGTGCTGCGCGAAAAAGGATATCGCTCGTTGATGGTGTGGGTGCTGGAACAGAATCCGGCCGTTCATTTTTACGGTAAACTCGGAGGCGAGGAATTGGAACGCAAATCTATTCGCATCGGCGAAGAAGACTTTACGGAGATCGCGCTGCGTTGGCACGACATAGCTCGGTTGAATATCTGAAGGGAAGCGTGAGAAACGGCCATGTCTTTTCGCTTTGATCCGCAGACGGTATACGTTTTTCTGATTTGCGGTCATATCTTTACCGTCGTGCTGCTTAGCGCTTATCGTCGCAGCGAGAGCCGGGATGGATTGATTTCCGCTTTCTATGTCGCCAAGCTGCTGCAAGCCGCCGCTTGGACGCTGATGATCCTCAAAGGAAGTTTTTTGGACGATCGGCTCGTGATTTCGCTCGTCAATACGCTGCTGCTGATCGGGACGGCGCTGGAAGCGGCCGCGCTGCTGAGAATGCACGGAACCCTGTCGGTACGGTCCCGCCGTATCGGTATCGGGGTGACGCTGCTCGCGATATTGACGTTTAACGGCGTCGTCTTTTTCTACAATTACGAGTACGTTCGCATCGTGGTCGCTTCGGTCTTCTCAGCGGTACTGATCGCGCCGCCCGCGTTGAAGCTGCTGATCGAGCCGCGCGCCACGGCGCTGCGCCGCTTGATGGGCGGATTGTACGGTTTCGTGGCCGCCGCTTTGTTCGTCCGGGCGGGAGCGGCTTCTTTTTCCGGCGGAACGACCGCTCTTCTTACGGCGGGCGTCAGCCAGAACTTGTTCTCGATCTCTTCGTATCTGACGATGGTGTTGGCGAATACCGGCTTCGTGCTGCTCGCCAAACAGAAGTCCGACGAAGAATTGGTCCGTCTGGCCAGTCTGGACGATCTGACGCAGATCTGGAATCGCCGCACGTTCCTGAACAAAGCTTCGGCGATTCTCGATCGTCATGCCAAACGCAATCTTCCGGTCTCGTTCTTGCTGTTCGATATCGACGGGTTCAAAGGCATCAACGACACGCACGGTCATGATATCGGCGATCGGGTGCTGCGCGAGATGAGCGCGATCGTCGCCCGTCAGCTCCGCCCGGACGATCTGTTCGGCCGTTACGGAGGAGACGAATTCGCGATTCTGCTGCCCGACACGTCCAAAGCCGAATCGACGCTGCTCGCCGAACGGATTCGTGCGTCGGCGCAGGGCGCTTACACCCTGAGCATCGGGGCGCTGACGTTCGTGCCGCGGCACGGATCGGATCTGGAGCGCATCTACAAATGCTGCGACATGGCTCTGTACGAGGCCAAGCGGGCAGGACGCAACCGGATTCAGCGGGCCGAACCGCATTACGCGGAATCGTCGGTTGCGATGCCGGCCCGCGAATTGGAACGCGCCCGCGTCTAAGCGCCGTCTTCGTGTTCGGCTTTGAAAAGTTTATATGCAAATAAGGAAGCTTCAAGAGTGTTTTATATGATTTTCAGGAAATTTCGGAAAAAGGGATGATTTTTCAACTTCGCCGTGCTAAGATACGTTTGTTTTGAATCGGTTTCGCTTTGTCCGAAGCGGAATCCTGATCTTATACGAACGATCGAAGGAGGGTGAAGAGATGAAAACGAAGAACGGGTCGGCCTCGAGCGGCGTGCCGCTGGAGCGCGAATTCAATCTGTTCCGTTTAACCTGGCCGATATTCTTGGAAGTCTTTTTGTTTATGTTGATGGGGATCACGGATACGATGATGCTCAGCGGCGTGTCGGATGACGCGGTAGCGGCGGTAGGCGCGGCTAACCAGGTCATCTCGATCGCCATCCTGATCCTTGAAGTCGTCGGTAACGGTGCCGCCATCGTTATCGCGCAATATTTGGGGGCGCGCAATCATTACGAAGCCGCGAAGATCTCCGGCCTCTCGCTGACCCTCAACCTGATGCTCGGCCTGACGATGAGCGCGATCTTCCTCGTCTTCGGCCATCATCTTATGGTGGCGTTGAATCTGCACGGGGAAATTCTGGTCTATGCCAAGTCTTATCTGCATATCGTCGGCGGCGGGATCTTCCTTCAAGCCTTGATCAATATGCTGTCGGCCACGATTCGTACTTACGGGCAAACGAAGCTTACGATGTTCGTCGCGCTCGGGATGAACGTGCTGAGCGTCACGGGCGGTTATCTGCTCATCTTCGGCCATATGGGCCTGCCGGCTATGGGCGTCGAAGGTGCCGCGATCTCGACCGTAGCCAGCCGGGCGGTCGCTGCCGTGGTTCTGTTGTGGATGCTGTATCAAGTCATGGAAGTCCGCATCCAGTTCAAGTTCTACTTCAACCTGACCCGCGAATACGTGATGAAAATTCTGCGCATCGGCGTGCCTTCGGCCCTTGAACAGATCACGTATCAGTCGTGCCAGATGATTTTCTTCTTCTACGTGACGTTCCTCGGCGCGCAGGCGTTGGCCGCCCGTCAGTACGCCACGAACATCTCGATGTTCATCTATTTGTTCGCCGTCGCGGTCGCGATGGGCACGGGCATTATCGTCGGACGTCTGGTCGGAGCGAACCGCAAAGAAGACGCCTACCACCAAGTGTGGAACAGCGTCAAACGGGCGATCGTCATTACGGTCATCGTCGATCTGGTCGTGATTATGCTGCGTCATCCGTTGGTCGGCATCTTCACCGACGACGCGGACATTATCCGCATGGCAACGCAGGTGCTCGTGCTGAGCATCGTGCTGGAGACGGCGCGCACGTTCAATATGATCGTGATCGGCTCCCTCCGCGCGGCCGGCGACGCGAAATTCCCGGTCTACGTAGGCCTCGTCTCGATGGTCGGCATCAGCCTGCCGCTCGGTTACGTCCTCGTGTTCCAACTCAATATGGGGCTGCCGGGAATCTGGCTGGCGATCGCCGCCGACGAATGGATCCGCGTATCGGTCATGTACATGCGCTGGAAAAGCCGCGTCTGGAAAAAGCATTCGCTCGTGCAGCATCATGAAGCGGAACAAAGCGAGAACTTGGTGCCTCCTGCCGCTCCTTCGGCATAAAAGGAAAAAAGAGCAGGGACGAAGGCGAAGCGGGAGGGCGGAACGTTCGAAACATTCGCTTGGCGACGAAGCCCGGACACAGGCAGCGTCGGCCTGCTCGCGATCGTGCCGTTCCCTCTCCGCTTGCAGCTTGACCCAGCCGTTCGTTCCAATCGAAAAAGCCCGCTTTTCCGCCTGAGATTTCGGCGGCGAAGCGGGCTTTTGCTTTGCGGTTCGGCTGCTCGAAGTCGGTTAATCGCGTTCGTTAGATTTGTTCGATTTCGATCGTTCCGCTTCGGCGAGCAGACGGCGGATTTCGTTTTCGCTTCGGGAAGTGCGCCGGGCGATGTCGGCGATCTGCTCATCGTCGATCGGAGGCAGACTCAGCAGCTCGGCCGCGAATCCGACGTATTCCTCGGTCGCGGTTTCAATACGCATCGGCCGCAGATGGACGATCTTTTGCGCCCGAATGTTCAGAAATTTTTCGCAAAAAGCCGAGATGCCGGACTCGAACGTCTCCCGTTCCAGATACTCGGCGGGCGGATAGACTTCTATAAAGCAGGGCAGAGCGCCGCGCTCGTCTCTCGGAAGATCCGGATAAGGAAGCTCCCGCAGTTTGCCGCTGAGCGGATCGTCGTAGAAGTAGCGGAATTCCGTCTTGTCCGATGCCAGCAGGCGGCGGATCTCTTGCAGAAACGGTTCTTCTTCGGCAGCCGCCGTTTCATCTCCAAGTATCGTCGGTACGCCTTCGGCCTCCAGAATTTCGCGCAGCCGGTTTTTCGAACCGACGCCGATCCAAGCCAGCAGATTGCCGGGATCTTCGACATCGGGAGTAGCGTAAATCCATACATGTTCGTTCGAAGACGGCTCGTCCAGCCCGTAAAATCCGAACCACAGATTGACGGACGTCGTATCGATGTAGATCGTCTGCTCGTTCTGCTTCATCGCGTATCCTCCCGCGGCCTTTTTTCTCATTATGCACAAAAAAGTCGATCCGCTCAAACGCCGGCCCGGCCGCGGAACCGCAGCTCGCTTGTTCGGCGGTGCGCTTTTCGAGACTCGTGTTTGAACGCGGACCGAAAATTCGCTGTTTGCGGGCACCTCTCCGACCGACACTTCTTCGCGGGCTCTAACGGATCGTAGGTTCGTTAGAGCCCCTTTTTGACCGCTTTTCCGCCGTTAACGGATAAGAGATCCGTTAGCGCTGCCAAACAGGCCGAAAACGCGCTTATTTCCGCCTTTTCCCCGTCTAAGCGTCATCTGAATCCGTTAGGATCGCAGCACTCCCCGAATCCCGCTTTAAGCGCCACCTCGTTCCGTTAGCCTGACGGATAGAGAGAGCAGAGGCGAGAAAGAAGCGGAAAACAGCAAAAACGCTATTCGTTTCTGTTCCGATCCTGCACTTTCCTCCTCGCCGGCGGGAGCATGCTCTTCACGTACTGGACCTGCACCTCTTCCTCGCCCCCGGCGGAAGCATGCTCTACGCGTACTGGACCTGCACTTCCTCCTCGCCCTCGGCGGAAGCATGCTCTTCGCGTACTGGACCTGCGCTTTCCTCCTCGCCCCCGGCGGGAGCAGGCGTGTGCCCGCGGAGCGGGCGGAGACGGAGTGAAGAAGCGAAGCGGTCGCCTTTGTTTTCGGATTCCACCCTTGCAAGCTCTTCGATGAAGGAATCCGAAAACAACACGCGATCGTAACCCGACTCCGCACGCGCAGCCCCCGCACACGCCCCGTCTCTCGCCGCAAATTTTAATCATTTTGTGACCAAGATCACTTTTTTTCACAATTCCGACCTCTTTTTGTGATAAACGTCACTAAATCGCTGTGAGATTTCTGACAAACTAATTGCAGATTTCGTTCACGCTCGTGAGCTATATCACTACTCACTACCTAAAGCAAAGAGAGGAAGGGATCACATGGATGTGCTCGATCTTGCGCGGCTTCAATATGCGCTGACGACGATTTACCACTTCTTTTTCGTTCCGGTATCGATCGGTCTGGTGCTGTTCGTCGCGATCATGGAGACCATGTATGTCGTCAAGAAAGATGAAAACTACAAGAAAATGGCCAAGTTCTGGGGGAAGCTGTTCCTGATTAACTTCGCGGTCGGGGTCGTAACGGGGATTCTGCAAGAATTCCAGTTCGGCATGAACTGGTCCGACTATTCGCGCTTCGTCGGAGACGTGTTCGGCGCGCCGCTGGCGATCGAAGCGCTGTTCGCGTTCTTCTTGGAATCGACGTTTATCGGCCTCTGGATCTTCGGTTGGGACAAGCTGTCCAAGAAAGTCCATCTGGCCTGCATCTGGCTGGTCGTGATCGGCACCACGCTGTCGGCGTTCTGGATTCTGACGGCCAACTCGTTCATGCAGCAGCCGGTCGGCTTCAGCGTGCAGAACGGCCGCGCGGAGATGAACGATTTCTTTGCGCTCATCACCAATCCGCAGTTGATCTACGAGTTCCCGCATACGGTGTTCGGCGCTTACTTGACCGGCGCGTTCGTGGTCGCCGGAATCTGCGCGATCAAGATGCTGGGCAAAAAAGAAGCGCATTTGTTCAAAACTTCGTTCGGCATCGCGATCGTGATCGGCCTGATCTCCTCGCTCGGCGTGGCGTTCAGCGGCCACTCGCAGGCGCAGCACCTCGTTCAGACGCAGCCGATGAAGATGGCGGCGGCCGAAGGGATCTGGGAGACCACGGCGGACAAAGCGCCGTGGGCGCTGATCTCCGGCATCGACGTGAACGGCCAAAGCAATTCGTTCGAGCTGAACCTGCCGATTCCGGGCCTGCTCAGCTACCTGTCTTACGGCGAGTTCAACGGAGCCGTGACCGGCATGAAAGAATTGAACGCGCAATACAATCAGCAGTACGGCCAAGGCGATTACATTCCTCCGGTCAAAACGACCTTCTGGAGCTTCCGTTTCATGGTGGCGAGCGGCGGTCTGCTGATCCTGTTCTCGTTGTACGGCACATATCTGGCGCTTCGCCGCAGACTGGACAAAGCGCCGAGATGGTATTGGCACTGCATGAAATGGGCGATCGCGCTGCCGTTTATCGCGAATACGTCAGGGTGGATCATGACCGAAGTCGGACGCCAACCGTGGACCGTCTTCGGACTGATGACGACCGCCGACAGCGTGTCGCCCAACGTCTCGTCCGGTTCGGTGCTGTTCTCGATCATTACGTTCTCGGCCGTCTATACGCTGCTCGGCGGCGTGATGGTCTACCTGTTCGTCAAAGAAATCAAAAAAGGTCCGAGCGGAGAAAAAGAAGGGCTGGAACAGCCGCATGATCCGTTCGAGAAGGAGGTAGCTCATGTCTCTTAGCGAACTCTGGTTTATCTTGGTGGCTGTGCTGTTCATCGGATTCTTTTTCTTGGAAGGCTTCGATTTCGGCGTAGGCATGGCGACCCGCCTGCTGGCGAAAAACGATACGGAAAAACGGATGCTGATCAACTCGATCGGCCCGTTCTGGGACGGCAACGAAGTCTGGCTGCTGACGGCGGGCGGCGCGATGTTCGCGGCGTTCCCGAACTGGTACGCGACGCTGTTCAGCGGGTTCTATATTCCGCTCGTCGTGCTGCTGCTGGCGCTGATCGCCCGCGGCGTGGCGTTCGAATTCCGCGGCAAAGTCGGCAATGCCAACTGGCGCAAAGCTTGGGATATCTCGATCTTCCTCGGCAGCTTCCTGCCGCCGTTCCTGCTCGGCGTGGTCTTCGCGACACTGATGAAAGGGATGCCGATCGACGGCGACATGCAGATGCATGCCGGATTCTTCGATGTCGTGAATCCTTATTCCGTCGTGGCCGGCCTGTCGGTCGTCTGCTTGTGCGTCGTGCACGGCTTGATGTTCGCTTCGCTGCGTACCGAAGGCGACCTGCGTCTGCGGGCCCGCGAAATGGCGCGCAAATGGTTGATTCCGCTGGCCGCGCTGCTGGTGATCCTTGCGGTGCTGACGTTCGTTTCCACGGATGCTTTCCAGACTCGGGGCGCGATTCTCGCGATCATGGCCGTCGTCGGGGCCGCCGCGTTCGTATCGGCCGGCTACTTCATGAAGCAGGGCCGCGAAGGTTGGGCGTTCGGCATGACCGGAACGGTGATCGCGCTGGCGGTCGCGGCGGTATTCGTCGCTTTGTTCCCTCGCGTGATGGTCAGCTCGCTCGGTTCCGCGTTCGACCTGACGGTCTACAACGCCGCTTCCGGCAATTATTCGCTCAAAGTCATGACGATCGTGGCGCTGTCGCTGCTGCCGTTCGTTCTCGGTTACCAGATCTGGAGCTACTTCGTCTTCCACAAGCGGATTCACGAGAAGACGCACTTGGAGTACTGATATGGGACGGGGCCTCGGAAAGCTGAACGGCATCAAGCCGGTCATGGCTGTGCTTGCGCTCTGCGCGATCGTGCAGAGCGCGGCGATCATCCTACAGGCGGTATGGCTGGCGCAGGCGATCTCCGGATTGTTCGCGGGCGAATCGCTTCAGAGCCAGATCGGACGGCTGATCGGCTTTCTGGCGGCCCTGCTTCTGCGTCAAGGCATGACGTTCGTTCAATCCAAGATCGCTTACCGGTTCGCGGAACGAACGGGAGAGAATCTGCGGCGGCAGATGATGGACAAGCTGTTCGAGCTGGGTCCGCGTGCCGCCGGTCGGCTCGGCACCGGCAATCTGGTGACGCTGACGCGAGAAGGCGTAAGCAAGTATCGGACGTTTCTTGAACTGTTCCTCCCGCGGTTGACGACGAACGTGTTCACGCCGCTGTTCGTCGGCATCTATGTATTGACGTTGGATTGGATCTCGGCGCTGCTGCTCGGCTTCGTGTTCCCGATCCTGATCGTCTTCATGATTCTGCTCGGCATGGCCGCGCAGAAACAAATGGACAAGCAGTGGGCGACGTACCGCGTGCTGTCCAACCACTTCGTCGATTCGCTGCGCGGGCTGGAAACGCTGAAGTTTCTCGGGCGAAGCCGCGATCATGCGCGGTCGATCGAGCGCACCAGCGAACGGTATCGGATCGCGACCATCCGCAGTATGCGGGTAGCTTTTCTGTCTTCGTTCGCGCTGGACTTCTTCACGATGCTGTCGGTCGCCTGCGTGGCGGTGAGCCTCGGGCTGCGGCTCGTTAACGGAACGTTCATGCTCGAAGGCGCGCTGACCATCCTGATTCTGGCTCCGGAATTTTTCGTCCCGATCCGTTCGCTCGGCGCGGATTACCATGCGACGATGGACGGCAAAGAAGCCGGCGAACAGATCCAGGCGATCATCGATACCCCGTCTCCGTTCGCGGAAGACGAGCGGCCGGCCGAGGCGGAAGAAGCCGGAAACGCTGCGGCTCGCGGCGGAAGCGATCGCGCCGGCCGAGAAGCCTCGGCGTCTTCCCGGATTTCGGCATCGTCCGCGACCGGGCAAGCTTCCGGCTCGGCGGAAGTCTTCCCGGAGATCGAACTGTCCGGCGCAGCCGTGCGTCACGAAGCGGAAGGCCAAGCTTCGCTTGAACCTATCAACCTTAAGCTGAGCGGTCCGCTAAAAGTAGGAATCGTCGGTCTCAGCGGCGCGGGCAAGTCGACGCTGGTCGACGTGCTCGGCGGATTCCTGCCGCCGAGCGAAGGTTCCGCTTCCTTCCGTCTCGCCGGGGAGCGCCGTCCGCTTGCGGGCCGTGCTTGGCGGGAGCGGATCACTTATATTCCGCAGCAACCTTATCTGTTCAGCGGCACGCTGGCGGACAACGTCGCCTTCTACCGGCCCGATGCTAGCCGGGAGGAGGTTCTGCGGGCGGCCGAAGACGCCGGGCTTCGCGGACTGCTGGCCAAGCTGCCGCTCGGCCTCGACGAGCCGGTCGGCGCGGGCGGACGTCCGCTCAGCGGCGGGCAGGAGCAGCGCGTGGCGCTGGCCCGCGCGCTGCTCGGACAGCGGCAGATCATGCTGCTGGACGAGCCGACCGCCCATCTGGACATCGAAACGGAATACGAACTGAAGGCTACGATGCTGAAGCTGTTCGAAGACCGATTGGTGATTCTGGCCACGCATCGCCTGCATTGGATGGCCGACATGGATCGGATCGTCGTCATGGACGGCGGCCGCGTGGTTGAGCAAGGCACGCACGAAGAACTGCTGGCGAGAGGCGGCGCGTATGCCGCGCTGCTGGCGGCCGAATGGGAGGGAACGGCATGAGCACGGTCAATCAGGCAAACGAACCGAGCAGACGTACGGCAGGCGAAGAGTCTGCGATAACCTCTGTTCGGGCTTCCGGAAGCGCAGCCGTTCCGGTCCGGATCGCCTCTTCGAAACAGTCGGCGAATAGCGCGAACGCCGGATTGTCCGGCAGCTCCCGCCCCCCGAAACCGGAAGGCTGGATCGCGCCTTATCTGCGCGCTCATGCTCTGCGTTTCGCGGCGATTATCGCGCTCGGCGCGCTGACCGTGCTGGCGGCCGGAATGCTGACGTTCACTTCGGGCTTCCTGATCTCCAAGTCGGCGCTGCGGCCCGAGAACATCCTTATGGTCTACGTGCCGATCGTCGGCGTGCGTACTTTCGGCATCGCCCGTTCGGTGCTGCGTTACGTCGAACGCTTAAGCGCGCACGACGCGGTGCTGCGCGTGCTGTCGAAGATGCGCGTGCGGCTCTACGGCCGCTTGGAACCGCAGGCGCTGCAATTGCGTTCGCGCTACCGCACGGGCGATCTGCTCGGTTTGATGTCCGACGACGTGGAGAAACTGCAGGACGTGTACGTTCGCAGCATCTTTCCCGGCGTGACGGCGCTGCTCGCTTACGCCGTGGTCGTGCTGGCGCTGGGCTGGTTCGATTGGGCCTTCGCGCTGCTGACGGCGCTGTATCTGCTGGTGCTGGTCGCCGTCGTGCCGTTCGTTTCGCTGCGGATCACCCGGCGCAATCAGATCGGATTGAAACGCGCTCAATCGGCGTTGTACGCGAGATTGACCGATGCCGTTCTGGGACTCGGCGACTGGACGATCAGCGGGCGAGGCAGAGAGTTCGCCGCCGCTTACGAACAAGGGGAACGCGAAGCGGGCGTCTACGAACGCCGGTTGAGCGCTTGGACGCGGCGCCGCGCGCTCATCACGCAGATGTCGGTCGGTCTTCTGGTCTTGATCGTCGCCGTCTGGGCGGCCGGACAATTGGCGGACCGCAGTATTCCGGCGACGCTGCTGGCCGCGTTCGTCTTGGTGGTCGTTCCGCTGTCCGACGCGTTCACTCCGATGGCCGACGCCGTGAACCGGATTCCGTCGTATACGGAATCGTTGAACCGTCTGAACGCGCTGGATCAAGCAGAAGAAACGGAGGAATCTTCGATTCCCGCCGTTCCCGCCGAAGCGGCGGCGCGTATGGCGCGGGATGCCCATATCCGGATTCGGGGGATGGATTTTCGTTACCTAGGCAGCGGCGAACGCGCCGTTCGCGATCTCGATCTCGATATTCCGCAGGGCAAACGCATCGCGATCATCGGGCGCAGCGGTTCCGGCAAGTCTACGCTGCTCAAGTTGATTCAAGGCGTCTATGCGGCGTCGAGCGGCAGCCTGACGTTTAACGGTTTGTCCGCTCACCTGCTGGGCGGACAGATGCCGAAGATCGTCTCGGTGCTCAACCAGAGCCCGCATTTGTTCGATACCACGATTCAGAACAATATCCGGTTGGGACGAGAAGACGCTTCGGACGAAGAAGTTCGGGAAGCGGCTCGGCGCGCCCGGCTCGGCGAACTGATCGACAGCCTGCCTCAAGGCAGTGCCACGCCGATGCGCGAAGCCGGCGCGCGATTCTCCGGCGGCGAACGCCAGCGCGTCGCGCTCGCACGCGTGCTGCTTCAAGCTACGCCGGTGCTGCTGCTCGACGAACCGACGGTCGGACTCGATCCGCGGACCGAATCGGCGCTGCTGCGTACGCTGCTCGCCGAGACGGAAGGCAAGACTTTGATCTGGGCGACCCATCATCTGGTCGCGGCCGAACAGATGGACGAGATCCTGTTTATGGACGAAGGCCGAATCGTGCTGCGAGGTACCCATGCCGAGCTGATGGCGTCTTCGGAACGCTACCGGAATCTGTATCGGCTGGATCGTCCGTGGGATCGGGCCTTTGCGGCTTCGATGCCGGCTGCTTCGGAATCGCGGACGAACGCAGCCGCCGATCAAAAGGGCAGACAGCCCGTTCATAGCTGATCTTCGCATCTTCGCCGACGCGCGTTTATCCGGATTGCCGGATCGACGAACGCCGGGCGGAGATGCTTTTTTTGTATATCCGCGCTCGAAATGGTAACGTTATCACAAGGAAAAGGGTAGAAAAGAGAGTAGAGAATCGAAGGAGGCATACACGATGAAGGTACAAGTGATCTGCGGCGACCGCTGGCATCCGGCGGATACGGTCCGGCAGGGATTGGAACCGCTGGCGGGCGGCGAATTCGAATTTGTCGTCACCGAACACGTCGAGAAGTTCGATCCGGAGGAACTTGGAAGATATCCGATCGTGCTGGTCGCGCGCGCGAACAGTCAATCCGAAGAGGAAAAACGGTTCTGGATGAGCGAACAGGTCCAGCAGGCGTTCGAGCATTACGTCGAGCGGGGCGGTTCGCTGCTGGCGGTTCATGCGGGAACGGCCGGATACAAAGAAGACGAGTTGTTCCGGCGGCTGGCCGGAGGCGCGTTCACGCATCATCCCGAAGCGTGCCGAGTCGAGATTCACCCGGACAAACAGCATCCGATCGCCGCGGGCGTCGAAGAATTCGCCGTGCACGACGAACATTATTTTATGGAATGGGAAGATCCGATCGCCGATCTGATCATGACGACCGTGTCGGAGCACGGAACGCAGCCGGGCGGCTGGACGCGTACGTACGGCCGCGGCCGCGTCTGCGTGCTGACGCCGGGACACGAACTCGAAGTGTGGCAGCATCCGATGTTCCAGACTCTGCTGCGGAACGCTTTGGACTGGTGCGCCAGACGCGACCCGTCGGGCACGGAGATTCAGGTTTAGCGAGTTGACTGCATTGAATCTAAATTTTTCGACGGATACCGATGCCTCTGTGAAATCCTGACCCAACGTCAACATTTGCTGCGAGTCTGCATGCAGGGGCATGTCAAAGGAAAGCGAAGCGCGAAAAGGCGGTAAAAGATGCACGTCGGCAGGTTTGAAGACAAGCCCTAATCCCAATCCGGACGCAGGAAATATCGATCGCATCTTGACGATACGCCAAAAAGGACCGTACGCGCTTTCGCGCTGTACGGCCCTTTGGCGGTTGAGGGTGACGACTCTGTAAGAAACGATGCCGAGCAAGTATCGAAGGTTGTTAAACCAACCGGCTCTCGGCCGGAACCACTTTAATCCAATTCGATCTTGAACACGACCGGAACGGCGCCGGATACGGACGACGTTCGAATAACCAGCGCTTCTTCCGTGCGTTCCCACTCGGGAGTTTCGTCGAAACCGAGCACGCTGATGCTGCGGATCAAGCCCGAGAAATGCACGGATTCTTTTTTGAGCGACGTGACGGACACTTCGCCGTTTTCGGGATAGACGAGCACCGTGGCGTACAGGTAAGCGCCTTTGACGGTAAAACGAATGTCTTCGGACGTATACGGTTTGGTTTCTCCGTCTTGGAACTGTCCTTCGATGACTTTGGTCGGCCCTTCGCCCGAAGTCCGCCAGTAACTCGTCTCGTAGATCGCTTCGCCGTTCACCCGCAGCCAATCGCCGATTTCCGTCAGAATCCGCCGGTCTTCCTCCGGAATGCTGCCGTCGGCTTTGGGTCCGATATTGAGCAGGAGATTGCCGTTTTTGCTGACGATGTCCACGAGGTCGCGGATAATCTCGACGGACGATTTATAATCGTTGTTTTCGGTATAACACCAAGAGTTTTTGGCGACGGCCGTATCGGTCTGCCAATAGTACGGTTTGAGTTCGGCGAATTGTCCGCGTTCCACGTCGGGCACCGCCGTGCCGAACATATAGGCGTCATGCTTGTAATTGATCGCGACCGGCGTGCCCCATTCTTCGCCTTTGTTGTAGTAATACGCCGCGAAGGCGCGCAGATAAGGCTTGAACACCGCGTTCTGAATCCACCAATCGAAATAGACGATTCGCGGTTGATACCGATCGACGATCTCGCAGGTGCGGAGCAGCCAGTCTTCCAGATACTCTTCGCTCGGAGGAGAACCGAACAGATCGTGATGGTCCGGTTCCGGTTGGGCCGGCCAGTAGAAATCGCCGAGCTTGAGCGGTTCATGGATATCGGACTCGAACTCTTTGCCGTGCGACATGAAGAACCAATGTTCCGCCCGGTGAGACGAAGCGCACAGCACCAGATCCCGTTCTTCGAACGCCTGCTTCATCTCGCCGAGCAGATCGCGACGCGGTCCCATCTCGTAAGCATTGTAAGCGGACAGTTCGCTGCGGTACATCTGGAAGCCGTCGTGATGTTCCGCGACCGGCATGACGTATTTCGCGCCGGACTGCCGGAACAACTCGGCCCATTCCGTGGCGTCGAACCGTTCGGCGGTGAACATCGGAATAAAGTCTTTGTAGCCGAATTCCGTATGTTTGCCGTACGTTTGCAGATGGTGTTCGTACGCTTTCTCGCCTTGGATGTACATGTTGCGCGAATACCATTCGCTATCGTAAGCGGGCACGGAATAGAGGCCCCAGTGAATGAAGATGCCGAACTTGGCTTGTTTATACCATTGCGGGACTTCGAATTGACTGAGCGAATCCCAGCTTTCTTTGAAACGGCCTGCGGCGATCGTGTCTTTGATCTGTTGCAAATAGGCGTGTCGGTCCATCGTTCGAATGCAGCCTCCTTGTTTTTCCGTCGAGGAATGTTGGATGATTGATTATCAGTATACGGGGAGCCGACGCGCGTTAGAATGTAGATTAATAGCGGCATCCTGTACAAAAATAGCAAGGAGCAAGGAGGGCGTGAGATGGACCGTCGCGCATTGTTATCGAATTATCTGTCCAACCTCGAAGTCGAGCTGATCACGGCCCATCATAACGTATGCGCGCCGGATTGGAGCGATATCGATTATACGCCCGATTACAGCAAATTTTATTTCATCTGCGAAGGCGAAGGCTGGCTGAAGATCGGGGACCGCGAATATTATCCGCTGCCGGGGGAACTGTTCCTGATGCCGGAAGGCGTCAATCAATCGTATTCCGTAATCAGCGATCGGCCGTTCGAGAAATATTGGTGCCATTTCACGGCGCATGTCGGCGGCATCAATCTGTTCAAACTGCTGGATCTGAATCCCCGCTGCATGCCGGCTCAGCCCGATCGGCTGGCGAAGATCTTCGCGGAACTCGCGGAGTACGCCAATTCCGACGCGGTCTGCGCCAAGCTGCTCGCCAAAAGCAAACTCATGGAATTGATCGCCTGCTATATCGATAGCCTGAACGTGGAAGCCGAGAAAGTTTTGTTCAAAAACGCTTCCCCGATCGACAAGCTGACCGAGGTGCTGGGTTATATCGACGAGCATCTCGCGCGCAACGTCACGGTCGAAGAATTGGCCGATATCGCGTATATGCATCCGAACTCGTTTATCCGCATGTTCAAGCAGTATGCGGGGATGCCGCCGATCCAATACGCGACGCACAAAAAAATCGAAAAAGCCAAAAGATTGCTGGCCACGACGACGTCTTCCGTTGCGGAAGTGGCGCAGCAGTTGGGCTTTAACGATACGTTCTATTTCTCCAAACAGTTCAAAAAACACGCGGGATCCACGCCGACCGATTACCGGAGGCAGGCAAGCGGCGACAAACAAAAAAGAGAAGAATCCGTCCGAACCGAGTCGAACGGTTCGGCGGAAGGTATAAATGCATAAGCGAAACGGTCGACATTCGCGGAACGAACCCGAAGCGAAGGAGGAACATACCGTGGATAGAGTGGCATGGATTCTGAATCTGCGCGAACCGTTCGGCGCGGCGTTGGGACGCGAATTGGTCTCCCGGGGCTGGAACGTGATCGGAGGCGATCCGGAGGCATCGGACCCCGGCGCGAGCGCTCGAACCGAAGATACGACGGACGCCCCGGATCGCGGTCGGGCGGAAGACGGCGGCAAACGTTCGCTGTCGGATTGGCTGCGCCAAGATCAAGCCTCGAACGAAGCCGGGGCGGCCTGCGACAATCGTCCGGCCGCTTACGGCGAAATCGAAGGAAGCGGCGGAGAAACGGACGGACCGAAGATCGGAGAAAATTCTCAAGTTCCGACAGGCACGGGAACTTCGGGTTTGAACGATTTCGAAGGTTCGGTCGCTTTCGGACCGGAGACGAACGAACGGCGGACGGACGAGGATTCGGCAGCCGCCGATATCTTCGCGGGCGAAGCCGGACAAGGCCGCGCGGGGAACGAACGCGCGGCGGATACGGCCGCCGCAGAAGCGGGCGCGCCTCTCGGCGCGGGAGCTTTCGCGGAGGAAGCTGGCGGTCCGGGATCTGACGGACCGCGTAGCGATGGAGCAAGCGGCGGCCCGGCATCTGCCGCCGCTCCGCTGCCGGGTCACGGCCGGCTGCGCGCGGTGCCGCTGGACGCTTCGCGGCCGGGCGCGCTGGAGCAAGCGGCGCGTCTGACGGCCGAGCTGGCGGGCCGCATCGATCTGCTGGTGTTGAATGCGGGCGAGCCCGGGCCCGCTCGGGGAGAAGCTTTGCCGGCGGCTGCGGCCGAATCCGCGCCGCGCGATCATGCGCCGGGGCGGCTCGGCGGGACCCAGTCCGCCGCGCTTGAAGGCGCTCCGGCGAGCGGTTCCGCCGGCGCGAACCCGGCGGAGCCGTGGTCTTCGCCTTTCGACGGGGCGGATACGACCGAAGGACGTCTGCGCGATTACGCGACGTACGCGCTGACGCCGCTGCAAGCGGCGGAACGTCTGCTGCCGCTCATGGAAGCGGCAGGCGGGCTCAAACGCATCTGCTTCGTGTCGTCGCACGAAGGCAGCGTCTCCGCGGGCGACGCGTCCGCGCCGATCGGGCGCGCGATGGCGCGGACGGCGCTGCATATGCAGGCGAAGCTGCTATTCAACGACCTGCGCCGGGAAGGCTACACGTTCCGGCTGTACGACCCGGGCCTTTCGCCGCTGCGTTCGGCGGCTCCGATCGGCCGCGAAGCGGGCGGAAGCGCGGCGGCCGCCGGCGACGCGATGGCTTCGCTGCCGAGCTTGACGGCGGAATCGGCGCGTTTTGCCGCCGGATTCTTCGCGAATCCGCATGCCGACGAAGGACGGCTGGTGCTGACCGGAAGCCGAGGCGAAGAATGGCCGTTCTGAACGCAAGCCTCTGATTAAGAGTCGAAAGGATATAAGGAGGTCGATTCCCGATGAACGAATCTTCTACTCATACCGGCGGCAATGCCGTCGTGACCGGCGCGGATCGCGGGCTGGGCCTAGCGCTTGCCGAAGGGCTGGTGGCGCGCGGCTGGCGCGTGTTCGCCGGCAGCTATCTGCCGGACTGGCCGCAGCTTCAAGAACTGCAAGCCCGCTATCCGGATCTGCTGGTGATCCTGCCGCTCGACGTGTCGAGCGACTCTTCCGTGCTGGCGGCCGCGGCTGCCGTGGAAGAACGCACTCGCAGCCTCGATCTGCTGATCAATAACGCGGGCGTGATCACGGAGCGCAGCGAAGATTCGATCCGCATCCCGCAGGATTACGACGAGATGATGCGCCTGTATCAGGTCAACGCGCTCGGTCCGATTCGCATGAGCGAAGCGTTTCTGCCGCTGCTGGAACGCGGCGAACTCAAACGGCTGTGCTACGTCTCTTCCGAAGCGGGCAGCATCGGCAAAGCGGAACGCACCGCGTGGTTCGGCTACTGCATGTCCAAAGCGGCTTTGAACCGCGGCGTCCGCATGCTGTTCGACCGCCTGCGGCCGGAAGGCTATACGTTCCGGCTGTATCATCCGGGTTGGCTGCGGACGTACATGTCCGGCACCCGCAACGAGGAAGCCGAACTGGAACCGGCGGAATCGGCGGCGTCCGCGCTGGAGTATTTTCTCGGCAGCGCGCTGCCGTGGGACGACAAACCTCATGCGATCGACGAAGACCGGCTGGTTATGCGCGACTACCAAGGCCGGGAATGGCCTTGGTAGCGCACGTATCCTCTCTCGATAGACCGACTTTCCGACGACCGACGAACCGAAAGCGTGCTTGCGCCGGAAAAGACGTTCAGACATGAACGCGCTTTTCCGGCGTTAAGCCCGCTTTCTTTGCGCTGCGCGCTTTTAACCCGGAATCTGATAGTATGGAAGCATAGAGCTTGAGAGGAGAATGACGTGTGGCGGAGGGGAGCAGGCGCTGGAGATAACGGCAGTTATCAAATACTGACGAAACGTCAACATTTCGAGCCTGAAAAACGCATATTCGCGCAATTGTTGACGAAACGTCAGCATTTTCAACGTTTTTCCTATAATTCCGGCCTATAACGCATAAATTGCTGGCGAAACGTCAACATTCCTTCTCATATCCTTTAAAAAGAGAGAAAATGTTGACGTAACGTCAACATTTCCTGCGAGTCTGCCAGCCGGTGCGAATTTTTAGCGGGCGAAGATGAGTTCGAGTTCGAAACATGATCTGACGCGCTCCGCGTACTTTCATAAATTCCCGAATACGAGAAAGGAGCCATCACATGGATCGGTTACCCGGCCGAGGCGAATACGTATCCGGCGGCCTGAGCTGCTTAGCCGGCGGTCACAAACCGGCGAATCTGCATCAATGGGGACCCGGCGTGCGCGACGTGTACGCCCTGCATTACATCGTCGAAGGCTTCGGCACGTTCGAGACGGGCGGAGCGGCGTACCGGCTCGGTCCGGGCGACAGCTTTGTGATTTTTCCCGGATGCGAAGTGTATTACTATCCGGATCTGCTCGATCCGTGGGAATACGTCTGGAACGAGTTCGCGGGCGAGGAGGCGAGGCGGCTGCTTGCGCTGGCGGCGTTCGAACCGGAGCATCCCGTGGCCGTCGCGACACTGGCGGCTCCGGATCTGGGCAGTTTGTTCCATACTTCGTGGAGTCCCGGCGTCAAGCCGTTCGAGCGTCTGCGTACGGATGCGGGACTCCGGCTGCTGCTGTCGCATTACGCGGAGCGGTACGCTCGGCACGAAGAAGAGGCGACCGATTATGTTCGGGTCGCCAAGACGTACGTGGAGCGGAATTATTGGAACTCTTCGCTGACGGTTCAGGAGATCGCGGGAGCCGCCAAGATCGAACGCAGCTATTTGTTTCGGCTGTTTAAAGAAGCGACCGGCCGCTCGGTGTCCGCTTATATCGCCGGCGTTCGGATCGAACGCGCCTGCGAACTGCTGCGCGGCGGCGATTTGTCGGTCCAGTCGGTCGCGTATTCGGTCGGTTACGGCGATCCGCTGCATTTTTCCAAAACGTTCAAAAAAGCCGTTTCCGTATCGCCGACCGCTTACCGGGCGCTGCACGCGAGTCCGCATTAACGGAACAGCACGCAGCGGCCCGACTGCCGGTAGTACGCGATCAGTTTCTCCAGCGTATCCCTTTCGCAGTTCAGTCTGCGGCCGAGACAGTCGAGGCAGACGAAGCGGCGGTCCATCCGGGAGATCAGCTTCATATAGAGCGCGATATCGTCGGATTCCAGCGGGACGCCGCAGGTCAAGCAGAAACGGTCGCTAGCCACGTCAGCGCACCAGCTTGGCCCGAACTATATGGCAGTCGTGCGCGCCGACGGTCGGCGCGTAACGCTCGCGGAACACGCCCAGCTCCCGATGCTCCCAGCAGTCGTACATCGACAAAGAGAAGCCCGAAGCGTAAGGCAGACCCGTATCCCAGAACTGCAGCGAGATCTCGCGAGCGCTATCGCTCAGGTTGAAGAATCCGATCGCGAGATCGCCGTCCGTCAGCACTTTGACCAGCATGAACACGTCGTCGTCATGGAACCACTGCGGTTCCGGTTTGATCCGGTAAGCGCCCCGGCTTTCGAGATCCTGATTGATCGCGATCAGATCCGGGTTCAGTAGGATTTCCCGCGCGGCCGGCTGGTCTTTGCGAATATCGCAGCCGATCATCAGCGGCGAACCCATCAGGCTCCACAGCGAGAAATGCGTTTTGTATTCGATATCGCTGCATCCTCCGATGCTACCGATAAAGTCGCTGTTGCTGCCGCCGTACATGCCGACGACGAGCATATCCATATCGTTGTGGCAAAAAGAGCCGGTATAGCTTTGTTTGCCGAGCTGGGAAAGGGCCAACTTCTTGATCGATTCCCAGTTGTCGCGAATGTCTTCGGTCGAGCGGTACATATGCGCGCCCGATTCGCGAATCCATTCGTACACTCCGTCTTCGCCCCAGTTGCATGCCGAGAACAGAATCTCGCGGCCGCAGTTCTTGAGCGCCAAACTCATGCGTTTGTACAGCAGCTCTCCCGACATATGGCGCGGCTTGAAGCAGTAATCGTATTTGAGGAAATCGACGCCCCATTCCGCAAACAGCGCCGCATCCTGAAACTCGTGTTCGAAGCTGCCCGGATGTCCGGCGCAGGTGTGGGTGCCGACGCAGGAATACATGCCGAACTTCAGACCTTTCCCGTGGATATAATCCGCAAGCGCTCTCATTCCGCTCGGGAATTTCTCCGGATCGACGACCAGATTTCCTTGTTCGTCGCGATCCCGAAGGCTCCAACAGTCGTCGATGACGATGTATTCGTACCCCGCGTCCCGATAACCGTCGGAAACGAAGCGGTCGGCCGCGTCCCGAATCAATTGTTCGTTGATGTCCCACGTAAACGTATTCCACGAATTCCAGCCCATCGCGGGCTTCAGGCCGAGCGGCGCGTTAAAGCTCATATCGGTCATCCTCTCCGGTTGTTTCGAATATCTTTCCACCGAGATTAAACCATGAATAGCCGCCGTTCTTCTATGGAGCCCGGTTGCTTTCGTATGGATTCATGTTGTTTATTTAGATAGACATAAACGCTTCGAAACGAATTTCGTTACTGAGACTTTGGGGCTTTTTTGAATCGGAAAAATTGGAACCTTATCTCTATTTTGGATATGTATATCTTATGTTATCGTACAAGTTGGCTAACGAAAAATACGATCGAAGATGAATCCAGATCTTTTTGTCCGTCATCGCATCGTCATCTATTTCTCGATCGGAAAAGGAGAGCATTTCATGAAATACTACCGACTCGGAATCGGCGTGATGCTGTTCGCGATCATTTTTCACTTTTGTTCCTTAGGCATGGAAGGCGTCACTTTGTTCATGGGGACGATCGGCCTGCTGCTCGTCATCGCGCATCTATTCGCCAAACCCGAATAAAACCGAAAAATACCGCCGGCCCCCCTGATTAGGTTACAGGAAAGGTCCGGCGGTATTTATTTGATCGATAACCGAATAACGACAGCTAAAAAGTTCGGTCTTACCAGATGCTTACCCGATCTTCCGGCGCGACGAACATCGCGTCTTTGTCGGTGACGCCGTACGCTTCGTAGAACTGCGGGAAGTTGCCGATCGTACGGTTGACGCGGACTTTGTTCGCCGAGTGGGTGTCGATCGTCGAGTAGTAAGCGGCGACTTCGCGGTTCATGGTCATGCGCCAGATCGTGGCATAGCCTTCGAAATAAGCTTTGTAGTCCGCGTTCGGCGTCTGCGACAGCACTTGAAGCGACGCGGCCATGCCTCCGAGGTCGGCGACGTTCTCGCTGACGGTCAGCTTGCCGTTATTCTGCACGCCCGGCATGATCTCCACGCCGTCGTAATATTCGACCACGCGCTGAAGTTTCTCTTGGAACTTCTTGTAGTCTTCTGCCGTCCACCAATCCGCGGCGTTGCCGTTCTCGTCGTAAGACGCGCCCATATTGTCGAAAGCGTGACTGATCTCGTGGGCGATAACCATGCCGATCGCGCCCATGTTCGTTTCGTGTTTCGCTTCGATATCGTAGAACGGCGCTTGCAGAATCCCGGCCGGGAATACGATCTCGTTATTCAAAGGGCTGTAATAAGCGTTTACGGTATAGACGCTGAGCCCCCAAGCTTCTTTGTCGACCGGTTGTCCGAGCGAAGCGATCATTTTGTCTCTGGCCGCTTTGTTGATCGCGACGAAGTTGTCGAGAAGCGAGCCGCCGTTTTTGACCGAAACGATCTGCACGTCTTTCAGGCTGTCGTCCCATTTGTCCGGATAACCGACTTTGACCTTCATGGTATCCAGCTTTTTGATCGCTTTGGCTTTGGTCGTCTCGGACATCCAATCCAAGTTCTGAATCCGCTGTTTGTATACGCCTATAAACTGCTGCACCATTTTCTCGACGTCCTGCTTCGCTTCCGGGCTGAAGTAACGTTCCGTGAACATCCGGCCGAGGTCATCGCTCATCACGCTCTGCGTCAGAGCGACCGCTTTTTGCTGACGGGTCTTCTCGCCTTGAATGCCGTACATCTTTGCTTGGAAGTCCTGCGACAATTTCTCGAAGTCTTCGGACAATACGCCGCCGGTGCTGTTCAGCAGCATCACTTTGGCATACGTTTTCAGCGTATCGAGATTTTTGTCGGTCAGCAGTTCTGCGGATTTTTTGGCCAAGCCGACATCCGTCACGATGACTTTGTCCGCTTTGCCGAGTCCGACTTCTTGCAGCATCTTGTCCACGTCGACGGTAGGGAACAAAGCTTTGAACTGCGCGCGCGTATACGGATTATAATATTTGGCGACGTCGCCTTGATCCTGCGGGTCCATCGATGCCTCCGCAAGCTGTTTCTCGAACGCGAACATCGCGTCGGCTTGCTGCTGCGCGCTTTTCTCGTCGCTGCCGGCCAGTTTGAGCAGTCCCGCCAGATAGGCTTTGTAGGCTTCTTCGGTCTTGGCGTCTCCCGACATGTAGCTGTTTTTGTCCAGCGTCGTCGCGAGCGCGCCGAAATACAGCGCATTAACGCTGCTGTTCTTGGCGTCGCTCATAATGCCGAACGACATCAGCGAACCGACGGCCAACTTGTCTTCGGTCTTCATCGTCGCGTCGAACAACTGCTGAACGGTGGTCGCTTCGTCGATCGCTTTGAGGTAAGGTTTGATCGGTTCGATGCCCTGCTTGTTGCGGTGTTCGATATCGAGCGCGTTGCCGTAGAAGTCCGCGATCTTCTGCTCGACGGAACCGCTCGTTTGCGGAGCGGCAGCGATCTGGTCGATCATGGCGCTGATCCGTTTGTCGTTGCCGACGGTCAGCTCGTTGAACACGCCGTTGCTCATTTCGCCCGCGTCGATCGTGGACTTGTTCAACCAATCTTTGTTTATGTATTCGTAGTAGTCGTCGCGCGGGTTGGTGCCTTCCAGCGCCATCGCACGGTGAGCGAACGTCTGAAGCTGCTCCAGCGTGACCGGATCGGAAGAACCCAGTTTGCCTTCGGTCGTGCCGTTGACGATGCCTGCTTTGGCGAGTCTGGCCAGTTCCGTCTGCGCCCAGTTCGGAACGTCGCTGAACGTCGCCGGCGTGCCGACCTGGCGCAGATCGTTGCCGACCGGCGTCGGCAGGTTCGGGAACGCGCGGCCGAGCATGATCAGCGCTTCGATGAGAGAGACCGGACGGCTTTCGGCGGTGTTGCCTTTGGCGTCGCCTTTGAGAATATCGGTCTTGGCCACGTTCGGCGCGTAATCGTCGGTAATGCTCAGCAGATAATCGACGACCTGAGCGCGGGTGAGCGTGGCTTCTTCGGCCTGCGTCAAGCCTGCCGGAAGCGCCGACAGGAGCAGGGATGAAGCAAGAAGCAGTTTTGTCGCTTTTTTCACTTGGAGATCCTCCTCGAAAAATAAAATAAATCGGGCATCGACCGAAACCGAGATCGTCAGAGCGCAATAAGCCCGCTGCCTTGCTAATACGCAAACAGGAAATAAAAGGTTTCGCCGAAAAAGGCACATAACCGAAATTCGAACGCAAAAACCGCTTCCCGGCATCGGCGCCGAAAAGCGGTTATCAGAAAAAAACGTTCATTTTAGAAGCGAGCCGTCCGATTCGTTATTCCCACGACGTGATCGTGGTCAATTTTCCGTCGATCGTATAAGGACCGAAGCCGGCAGGGAGGATGAAATGGTCGCCTTTGCGCAGCGGGTATTCGCCGTCGCCGCCTTGAAGCGTGCCTTCGCCGTCCAAGATGCTGACGATCGTATACCGTTCGCGCGCGTCGAAACGGGCTTCGCCGTCGACTTCCCATTTCTGCACGGTGAAGAACTCGTTCGAGACGAATTTGGTGATCGTAATGCCGTCCAGCCGATCCGTCTCGTAAGCGCCGCCGCTGTAAGACTGAGGAACGGTGGTTACTTCGATCGCTTTTTCCAGATGCAGCTCGCGGCCTTGGCCGTTCGCGTCTTTGCGATCGTAATCGTAGACGCGGTACGTGGTGTCGGAACTCTGCTGCGTCTCCAGCACGACGATGCCCGCGCCCAAAGCATGAATGGTCCCGCTCGGCACGTAGAAGAAATCGCCCGCTTTCACTTCGATCTTCGTCAGCAGCTCGTCCCATTGGCCGGCTTCGATCATCGAACGCAGTTCTTCGTGGGACTGCGCGTTATGGCCGTAGACGATGGAAGCGCCAGGCTCGGCGGCGACGATGTACCAGCATTCCGTTTTGCCCAGTTCGCCGTTCTCGAATTCGCGCGCGTAAGCGTCGTCCGGATGCACCTGCACCGACAGATCGTCCGAAGCGTCGAGAATCTTGGTCAGCAGCGGGAAAACGTCCGACTCCGAATCGCCGAACAACTCGGGATGCTCGTTCCACAGATCGCCCAGTTTGGTGCCCGCGTAAGGGCCGTTATGTACGACGCTTTGCCCGTTCTTATGTCCCGACACCGCCCAGCATTCGCCGGTCTTGTCGTTGGGAATTTCGTAGCCGAACAGCGTATTCAGTTTGGTGCCGCCCCAGATCCGTTCTTGGAAAACGGGGGTGAGGAAAAGAGGTTGGTTCATGTTCTCGCGCTCCTTTGGGTATTCGATTCTCTTGTCTGCAAGCCGGCCGGAAGGTCCGAGCCCTGCTTCCTTATTACCCGGCGAGCGGGCGGTCAGACGCCGGATTTTATACGTTCCTTCATGCGCTCGTCGCCCGCCGCCGTTCGCTGGATCAGTACGCTTGATGCACCAGCGAAGCCGCGCCGATCAGCCCGGCATTCTGGCTGAGCGCCGCCGGAACGATCGCCGTGCGGCGTCCTGCCGGACTCAGCGCATGCCGCGAGACGTAAGCGCGGATCGCGTCGAACAGCGGTTCGCCGATCTGCGATACGCCGCCGCCGATCACCAGCATCTCGGGATCGAGCGTGTTGATCAGCGAGACGCAGCCCATGCCGAGACGCCGATAAGTGACTTCGATCAGCTCGCGCATCTTCGCGTCGCCGCCTGCCGCCAGATCGAACGCTTCCTTCGTGCCGACCGCACGGCCCAGCAGTTCCGAAGCCTGACGCGCGATGGCCGTACCCGAAGCGACCTGTTCCCAATACCCTTCGGTTCCCGCCGCGCCCGGTTCGACCATGATAAAGCCCACGTCGCCCGCGTTGCCGGAAGCGCCCGTGATCAGCCGTCCGTGCATATAGATGCCCGCTCCGATGCCCGTGCTCACCGTGATAAACACGAAGTTGTCCGCTTCCTTCGCCGCGCCCAGCCATTTTTCCGCCAATGCCGCCGCCGTCGCGTCGTTCTGGAAATGCACCGGCCAAGCCCCGAAATGTTTCTTCAACTCTTCGACGACGCCGAATCCGTGCCAAGCCGGCAGATTGGGCGGGCTATCGAGTCGGCCGTGTTTGGCGTCCAGCGGTCCCGGCGCCCCGACTCCGATGCCTTTGACGTCTTCCGGCGCGATGCCGCTCGTATCCAGCAGCGCGTTAACGGCAGCCGCCGTCTCCGCGATCAAAGCCGTGGGCGTTTTGGACGGATCGGTCTTGAGCGACTGCTGCGAGATTACGTTTCCGTGCTCGTCGACAAGCCCTACCGCGATTTTGGTGCCTCCGATATCGATTCCGATAGCGATCATGATTGCTCCTCCTTGACTTTACAAAACTTGACTAAATGTTTTTCTGTAAAGTAACATGGGATCAGCATATCATATCCCGATGCGGACGAATAGCGTTTTTGTTTCAGATCAAGGAGGCGTTGGCGATGGCAAGACCCAAGAAAATCTCGATGCAGACGGTCGCGGACCGGCTGGGCATCTCGAAGAATGCGGTATCTCTGGCTTTGTCGGGCAAAAAAGGCGTGAGCGAGGAGGTGCGGCGATCGGTGCTGGCGGCGGCGAAAGAGGTGGGCTACGACCCTTCCGGCGCCGACGGCCGGGCGGGCCGCGCAAGCCGGAACGTATTGGTGCTGGTGCCCGAACGGGTCGTCAGCTACGCGGACGACGAACACTTCCGCTTTTTCCACGATATGCTGTGGAGCTTGGAAGAAAGCATCCGGGCCAAAGGCTGCAACGCCGTCATCGCGCGGATCGACCGGGAGATGGAAGAAGGATTGATCCTGCCGGGCGTATTCGAAGACGTGGAGCATATCGGCGTGATCCTGTTCGGCATCGTCGCCAAGCCGTATGCGCGCAAAGTCTGGGAGAGCGGCGTGCCGCTCGTCATGCTCGATTCGTATTATCGCGATCTGCCCTGCGCGGCGGCGGTGTCGGCGAATACCGAAGGCGCGGAAGCGGCGGTGCGTTGGCTGATCGGGCGGGGGCATCGGCAGATCGGCTTTATCGGGCCGGCCAATCTGACGACGAGCCACGAAGAGCGCTGGTTCGGCTATTGGCGCGCGATGCGCGAAGCTGGGCTGCCGATCGACCAGCGGCATACGCTGCTGGAAGCGAGCGATTTCGATATGGACGAAAACGAGCGGGAGATCGGCGAGTTTCTGGCGCGGATGGGCTTCGGGGCGAGCAGCGGAGCGAAGGCGGACAGCGGCGCAGAGGCGGTGAAGCGGAAAGGCCGCGGCCGCATGGCGGGAAGCGAAGCGGAAGAGATAGAGCGGGATGAGGACGCGGCGGCAAACGAAGCCAAGACGGCGGAGCGGAAGGCTGGAGCGGCAGAAGGCGAAGCAGAAGCGATAGAGCGGAAGGCCGAGGCGGCGGAACTGCTGCCGACCGCGTTCTTCTGCGGCAACGACCGTTTGGCGTTGCTGCTGATCCGCCGCCTTCGCGCGCTGGGCGGCTCCGCGGCGGAACAAGCGGAGGTCGTCGGTTTCGACGGCTTGGAGCAGGCGTCAGAAGCCGGTTCCGGCGTATCCGCCACCGTCCGCGTCGACAAACGCGGAATGGGCGAAGCGGCGGTCGAGCTGCTGCTCGGCGGATACGGGAGCCGGCGCGAAGCGGTGCGCTGGGCGGCGGCGGGATCGTTTGAGCAGACGCCGAAAGGATCGCTCGGATGAGCGATCCTCTGGCTGCCGAGGAAGGATCGGCAGGCTAACGTCTTCGCTACAATCGATATTGCACCCTGCATTGCCTTTTAAGCAACGTAGAGCGCGCTTTTCTGCCGATCATCTGCCTTACGTTGCTTAAAAAGCAGCGTAGAAAACTTAACTCCTCGAAATATCCTCGATTTCGGCGTCTACGTTGCTTTTTCGTCAACGTAACCTCGAAATGTCAGCCGATAGTGCGGTCTACATTGCAGAAAAGGCAACGTGGGTCGCGCTTTTTGGCTGATCGCCTTTTTCCCAACTTTGCTCCGGTCGAGCCAGGCCCGGCGCGGCTTTGTAAAAATCATCACGAAACTTTTCCCGAAGTGTATCAGAACTGCAACTAAATTGGTCATCGGAAGGTTTATATATATAGAGTAGTAGGGTGTTTTTTAAACTCATCTCAACTTGTATCCTTGAAGGAGGACATTTCCCCATGAAAAAAATCTTGATCGCTTCGCTGCTCGGTTCCGCTGTTCTTGGTGCTTCTGCCGCTCAGGCAGCTCCAGCCGTTACGACTCCGGCTGCTCCGGCCGCTATGCCTGCCGCGACGACGCCTGCATCCGCACCGGCCGCGACCATCTACGGCAATGACGGTCTGGTTAAGCCGAGCGCTTATCCGTTCTTTATCAAGAACACGCTGTACGCGACATCCGACGTGATGAAGCAGCTGGGTATCGACGGGCTGAAGATCACTTGGGATTCCAAGACCAAGAGCTATACGTACATGCTCGGAGACAAGATGGTCAAAGTAACCGCGGACAGCAACATGGCTTGGGTAAACGGCAAAGCCATGAAACTGGAAGGTTCGCCGACGTTCAAACGCGGCGTGATGCGCGTTCCGGTCACCGTGATCCTCAAAGGCTTGGGCGAAACGGTAAAATGGGATAACACGACCAAAACGCTGTGGGTCGGCGATTCGATCAATTAAATCGGTTTTGCCGCTATAGGATTCCATGTATAGCGAACAGGCAGCTCCTTCGATAGGGGCTGCCTGTTTTTTTGCGGATTCTCTTCGCGTACCCATCCTAATAAAAAACTCCCGCCCCGCCTCGGAAAAAGGCGGAACGGGAGTGCATATCCTTTGCGCGGCGGCGGGAGCCGGACAAAGGGCGGATCGCTTAATCAGTCGCCCAGAGCGGCCAAAGGAGCCTTGGCGACTTCGAGCTTCAGCAGAGGCTGACCGGCTTCGATCGAGCCGCTGCCGAGGGCGTCGAAACGCTCGAATTCCGGCGTGTTGGTCACGATCATCGGCGTGGTCAGATCATAACCGGCCGCGCGGATCGCTTGAATATCGAACGCCAGCAGAGGCTGACCGGCCGTAACGGCTTGGCCTTCTTCGACCAGCACGTTGAAGTGTTTGCCTTTGAGGCGTACCGTGTTGAGTCCGACATGGATCAGCAGTTCCGCGCCGTCGGCCGTCTGCATGCCGACCGCGTGTTTGGTGACGGCCAGCGAGTTGACGATGCCGTCCGCCGGAGCGGCGATGATGCCGGCCGTCGGCACGACCGCGATGCCTTTGCCCATGTATTCGCCGGCAAAAGTAACGTCGTCGACGTCGGCGAGCGCTTTGACCGTGCCGGTAGCCGGGCTGTTCAGCGCGGTATTGCGGATTTCGACGATAACCGGTGCAGCGGCCGCGACCGTTTCTGTCTCGGCCGCTGCCGGAGCGACCGCATCGGCCGGAGCGTTCGTTTCCGCAGCCGGTACCGGAATGTCTTTGAAGCCCATGACGAACGTGACTACGGCGCTGACAGCGAAGGCTACGGCCATCCCGATCATGCCGTACGCGAAGGTCGGACCGATCATGGCCGGAATGCCCGGCAGGCCCGCGCCGCCGGCCATCACGTAGATCTTGACATGGAACAGTCCGTAGATCGCGCCGCCTACGGCGCCGCCGATCAGGCCGGCGACGAACGGCTTTTTGAGACGCATGTTGACGCCGTACATCGCCGGTTCGGTGATGCCCATCATGGCCGAGAAGCTGGTGGACAGGGACAATGCTTTGAACTGCGGATTGCGCGAGCGCAGGAACACGCCGAAGGTCGCGCCTGCTTGACCCAAGTTAGCCGCGAACATGATCGGCAGAATATAGTCGTAGTTCTGTTCCGCGAGCGACAAGATCGCGATCGGAACGAGCGCCCAGTGCATGCCGGTCATGATGATCAGCGACATGGTGCCGCCGAGTACCAGACCGCCGAAGATGCCGGTGTTATCGATCAGCCAAGTGATGCCGCCGGCCAAGCCTTGACCGACGAGGCTGCCTACAGGACCGAAAGCGACCAGAGTCGCAGGCACGATGATCAGCAGGGTGAGCATCGGAACGAACAACAGTTTAAGCGCGCTCGGAATGAATTTGTTCAAGAACTTCTCGACGTAAGAAGAAGCCCAGATCGCGAGCAGGATCGGAATGACGGACGACGAATACGTCACGACGGTAACGGGCAGACCGAGGAACGTGATCGCGCCGCCTTTGCCGAACAATGCGGTCAGCTCGGGGTGAAGAACGGCCCCGGCGATCGCCGCGGCGAGAAACATGCTGCTGCCGAATTTCTTCGCCGCGCTGAACGCGATCAGGATCGGCAGGAAGAAGAAGGTGCCGTCGCCGATGACTTTCAGAATTTGATAAGTACTGCTGTCGGCGGCCATCCATCCGAACGCGTCGGAGACCGACAGCAGCGCTTTGATCATACCCGCGCCGGCAAGCGCCGGAAGCAGCGGCGTGAAGATGCCGGAGATGATGTCGAGCAGCGCGGAGAACGGATTCTTTTTCTTTTTCGGACCTTCGTCCGCTTGAGCGGAACCGCCGCCGAACGCCGCGATCTTATTGATTTCTTCGTAGACTTTCGGAACGTCGTTGCCGATGATGACTTGGAACTGGGTTCCGGCGATATTGGTGCCCATAACGCCCGGCGTATTTTCGAGCGCGGCGCGATCCGCTTTGTCGTTGTCGCGCAGTTCGAAACGCAGCCGCGTCATGCAGTGGGTCATCGTTTTGACATTGGATTCTCCGCCGATTTTGTCGAGGACGGATTGGGCTGTTTGTGCTTGCTTGCTCATGTTCAGCCTTCCTTTCTGCTATGCGAGTTGGGCGGGATAGACGCTGACAGCGCTTCCCGCGAGATATTCAAGTTTTCGAAAAAAACGAAAAACCCGGGCGCTCGAAGACACGTACGGCGAAGCCGGGTGTCGTTCGGTAGCGGCCCGGGTTTTGCCTTTGCAGTAACAATCCCGAGTGTCGGCGTCGACGGAATGAACGTTCAAGCCGCCGACGCGCTATACAGTTGTCGATCAAGATTTGGCGATCCGGTCGATATGGATCGTCAGGTACAGCATCTCTTCTTTGTTGAGGCGGTAATCGTAATGCTCGGCGATATACGCCTCGATCGATTCGGTGCACGGGTACGCTTCCGGGCAGTTCGCTTTGACGATCTCGTAGAGACTGTCGTAGTTGTTGCCGGAATGGTCGCCGCTGATCAACCGCTGCGCGAAGAACTTCAGATGCGTCACGAAACGGTAATAGCTGATCGAATCTTCGTTGTATTCCAGACCGAAGTGCTTGCGCACGATATCGAGAATATCTTGGATAATCTTCGTAATGTCCATCAGGACGGGCATTTCTTCGCCGAGCTGCGCATTGACGAGGTGAAGCGCGATAAATCCGGCTTCGTCGTCCGGCAGCTGCACGCCGAGGCGGTCTTTGATCAGTTCGAGCGCGGAGCGTCCGACCTGATATTCGGCTTTGTACAAACTCTTGACCTCGAGCAGCAGACCGTTCTTGATATCGAGTCCGCGGTTATGGCGTTCGACGGCAAAATGAATATGGTCGGTCAGCGACAGATAGATCGAATCGCCGAATTCTTTGTCCAGCATGAGGGCGGCCAGCTTGCGGATCTCCTCCGTGAGCTGAACGTATTCCATCGGAATCTGTTCGAGCAGTTCCTTGAATTTGCGGGACGAATCGTTGCTTTCCGGACGAAAGACCTTCTCGATCTTGTCCGTATCGATTTCGTCTCCGGGCTTTTTTTGAAAGGCTAAACCGCGGCCCATCACGACGATCTCGGTCTCGTTGTCGTCCAGCGACGTGATGACGTTGTTGTTGAGCACCCTCAGGATTTGCATTGCGTTCACCTCTTGTTCGTCGAAGCTGCTTCGTACGGGATCGAGCCATTCTGCAGAATGGAAAACAAAAGGCAAAACCCAAAACACGTTGAGCACATGTTTTGGGTTTTGCCTTTGCAGTAACAATCCCAATTACAACGATAACACCGTTTTCACAGGTTGGCAAGAGGCAAAAGCGTACGCTTACAAAAAAATTTAAATTCCGAAAAAAGCAGCAAAAAAACCTTTCCCCGCGGCTTTTTTACCGAAAAATCGGCAGCCGGCGAGGAAAGGCGACGGAAATACACGGTCCGAGAATGCAGGATCAGGCGCCGAATTCCATTCCGTCAAGCGACGGCCGCTCGCCAGAACCCGAAGCCTCGTCGGCGGCAGGCGATAGTTTCTCCGCTCGGGCCGCGCGCCGTTTGTCCGATCGATGCGAGATCGCGGCCGCGATCATCAGCAGCGCCTTCAGCGCTCCGGTGAAGAATAACAGCCACGGCAGGGCGATCAATCCCCACCCGATGCCGGGCGCCCAAGTGGCGACGACTTCCCACGGCGCGATGCCCGAGACGAAATGCAGGATCGCGAGCGGGAGCGCGACGTTGCAGGCCGCCAGCAGCACGAGATTCATGACCGTTTTCCACGGAGCGGGCCGGAACGCTTTTTTCCAACGGAACAAGCTGCGAACGGAAGCGAGGAATAAGAGGATCGCTATAATCGCCGCGCCGTCCGCGATGCCGTACAGCTTGTTGTAATTCGGCAGGCTTTCCAGCGAAGGACTGCGACCCGTCAGGATATCGTCGATGCCCGGCAGGATGCCTCCGTAGCTGATGATCAGCGGATCGGCCGAGTTGGCCAAGATAAAGATGCCGTGATCGCCGCGAATCCGCATTTCCGAATACGTGTTTTCCGTCATGCCGTTATGCCAGATATAATCGCCGGTCGTCTGCCAGCCCATGCCGTAGAACGAACCGTCGCCGATCGCGGCAGCCGGCTCGCGCATCTTGGCGATGCCGTCGCCGCCCAGCAAACGCGTGCCGTTCAACGAACCGTTGTCCATCTGCATCAGCAGATACTTGGACATATCTTCCGCCGTCGAGACCAGATAACCGGACGGAACCGTGCCGGAATGTTCGCCTTGTCTCGTCGGAACGGGCAGTCCGAACAGCGACTGGTAACCGGAAGGGGGACGCAGATCCGAAGTTTCGGCCATCGCCGCTTGCGCCCGTTCCGGCGAAGAGAAGCTGCCGTTCATGCCGAGCGACCGGAAGATCTGTTCTTCCATATATTCGCCGTACGTCTGCCCCGATGCCTGCTGCACGATCGCGCCGAGAATATTGTAATTCAGGTTCGAATATTGGTAGCCCGCGCCCGCAGGCTCAGTCTGCGCGACGCTGCGAAGATCCCGAATATGCTGCATCAGCGTGCCGTCTCCTCGGGACAGAAACGCGACGCCGTCGTAGGTGGACAGCCCGCTGGTCTGATTGAGCAGCTGCTTCACGGTGATGCGCGCGGACTGCGCGGCGTCGGCCAACCGGAAATCCGGCAGATAATCGGTTACCGGGGCGTCGAGCTTGATCTTGCCTTCTTCGACCAACTGCATGACGGCGAGCGCGGTCAACGATTTGCTGGTGGAACCGATCGCGAGCGGCGTCTGCGGCGTCATCGGACCCGCGCCCGGGCCGGCTGTTCCGTAGCCCTGCATGTAGGCGATCTCTCCGTTTTGCACGATGCCGACGGCCAGGCCCGGAATATGCAGCCGCTTCATCGCGGCTTCGGCGTAAGCGTCGATTTGTTCCGGCTTCCAAGCGGCGGAGACGACCGGCGTCGATTCGATCACCGTTTCTTCGGCGGATTCGTCGTAAGGGGCCGCCGCGCCGGCAGACGGGTTGACGATTCCTTGCGGCTCCACGGACAGGGAAGCGGCCGGCGCGGCCGAAGCGACCGACGAGCCGGGGGCGGCGATCGACGCGCCGAGCAGCAGTCCGGTCAACGCGATTTTGGTTTTTTGGCTCCATTTCATCTCTATAACTCCCTCTCTGTTCACGTGGCGTGGCTCTGTTCCTATTGTAATCAATCGCCGCGCCGGCCAAATCGGGCAGCCGCCCGAAATGTTTCTCCGCCCCGAGCCGCCCGCCCGCCTAGACCTGAGGATAGGTCGAAACGGCTTCGCGGACACCGAATTGTCGAAAAGTAAAGTGATCACTTACTTACCCGGGCTGGAAAAAGAAGACTACAATAGGGGCATGCAGACCGCTTACAGGCAAACCGAAAGGAAAGGGGAATCGGCATGACGTATCCGCTGAAAGAACTGTTGAACGCGCCGCTCGAAGAACAGCAGGAGACCCGGAAGCCGCAGACCGGAACGGACCGGCGGATTCTGGAAGCCGCGCTCGAGGTGTTCGCCCGTCACGGTTATCAAGGGGCGAAGACGCTCGAGATCGCGAGAACGGCCGGAGTCTCCGAGAAAACGCTGTTCCAGCATTTCAAAAGCAAGGAGCAGCTTTTTGCCCTCGCCGTGCATCCTACGCTGCTGGATATCGTGGAACCGCTCGTCAAACGCTGCGTCGAAGGCGTGCAGAGCATCGAGAAACCGGCGTCTGCCGAGACCGAGCATGCGAGAACGGCGGAAGAAAGAGCCGAGCCTGCCGCGGCAGACAGCGATGCCGAGCTGCCCGGAACGCTCAAAGAACGGATGCGCGTCGTGGCGTTGGAACGGCTTAACTTCGCTTGTGAAAATCCTTACATGCTCAAGATCACGCTTCAAGAACTGCTGCTCCGCGACGATTACCGGGAAGCCGTGACCGGACTCTGGATGGATCAGCTCGCGCCGATCATCTCGACGTCGATCAAAGCGGGCATGCAATCCGGCGAGATCCGGGACCTGCCGATCGCGACCGTCATGCGGGTGGTCGTGCCCGTACTCAGCGCTTACGCGATGATCCGTTCGCTGCTGGCTCCGGAAGGCCGGTGGGACGACGCGCAGGAAGTGGAACTCATGCTCGACATTTTGTTTCACGGATTGGCTGTATAACCGAAAAAGAAACGGCGATAAGGACAACACATACGGACAGAGGGGAAAGGCGGATAAGCCATGTCAATGTTAATCGGACTCGATGTCGGTTCGACCACGGTAAAATTGGCGGTGCTGGACGAACGTTACGAACTGGTGCACGGCTGCTACGAACGGCATTACGCGGATATTCGGGGAACGGTGCGCCGGGTTCTCGAAGAGGTGTGCGAAAAGTACGGCGGACGAACGGAAACAGACAACGGAGAAATGCGGATCAGCGTGACCGGATCGGGCGGGATCTCCGTCTCGAAATGGCTGGGTCTGCCGTTCGTGCAGGAAGTGGCGGCCGGAGCGGAAGCGGTCGAACGGTTTATTCCGCATACGGACGTCGCGATCGAACTGGGCGGCGAAGATTCCAAGATCACGTTCTTCGAAAGCGCTGTCGATCAGCGGATGAACGGTTCCTGCGCGGGCGGTACGGGAGCGTTCATCGATCAGATGGCCGCGCTGATGCAGACCGACGCGGCGGGACTCAACCGATTGGCCAAAGGAAGCCGGACGATGTACGAGATCGCGTCGCGCTGCGGCGTATTCGCCAAAACGGACGTGCAGCCGCTGCTGAACGAAGGCGCGGCGCTCGAAGACATCTCGGCTTCGGTGCTGCAAGCGGTCGTCAACCAGACGATCGGCGGACTGGCCTGCGGCAAGAAAATCACGGGCAATATCGCGTTTCTCGGCGGGCCGCTGCATTATCTGGACGAACTGCGCAGCCGCTTCGTGAAAACGCTCGGCGTGACGCCGGAGCATATCGTGCTGCCCGAACGGCCCGAACTGTTCGTGGCCAAAGGCGCGGCGGTAGCCGCACGGCGCGAGGCTTCTTTGACGTTCACGGCGCTGGCGGAGCGGCTGCCCTTGCTGTCGACGGCGGCGGAAGCGAACGCGGATCGTCTGGAACCGCTGTTCGCGAATGCGGCGGAGCTGGAGGCGTTTCGCGCCCGGCATGCGCTCGACCGCGTTCGGCGCGCCGAATTGTCCGAAGCGAGAGGCCGCTGCTATCTCGGCATCGACGCCGGTTCGACGACGACCAAGCTGGCGCTGATCGACGAGCAAGGCCGGCTGCTGCATCAGCATTACGGCGCGAACGGCGGGCGTCCGCTGCATTCGGTCGTCGAAGCGCTGCGCACGCTGTACGGCAAGATGCCGTCCGGCGCGTTCGTCGCGGCTTCGACGGCGACCGGTTACGGCGAAGGGCTGATCAAGTCGACGCTCGGCGCGGACTTCGGCGAGATCGAGACGGTCGCGCATTATAAAGCGGCGGATCATTTTCTGCCGGGGGCGGACTTTATCCTCGATATCGGCGGGCAGGACATGAAATGCCTGCGGGTCAAAGACGGGGCGATCGACAGCATCCTGCTGAACGAAGCCTGCTCGTCGGGCTGCGGGTCGTTTATCGAGACTTTCGCCGAATCGCTCAAGATGAACGTGCGCGATTTCGCCGAAGCGGCGCTGCTCGCGCCCCGGCCGCTCGATCTGGGCTCGCGCTGCACGGTGTTCATGAATTCGCGGGTGAAGCAGGCGCAGAAAGAAGGCGCGACGCTCGGCGAGATCTCGGCCGGATTGTCCGGTTCCGTGGTCAAGAACGCGTTGTACAAAGTGATCAAAGTTCGCGGCCCGCAGGATCTGGGACGCCGGATCGTCGTGCAGGGCGGCACGTTCCACAACGACGCGGTGCTGCGCGCGTTCGAACGCGAAGTCGGTCAGGACGTGACCCGGCCGGATATCGCCGGGCTGATGGGCGCGTTCGGCGCGGCGTTGATCGCCCGCGAACGCGGAGCGGCTTTCGTGCGCGGCGGTCTGGCGGGCGCGGAAGAGCTGGACGGATTCCGGGCGGATTCGTCGATGCGCCGCTGCGGATTGTGCGGCAACAACTGCATGCTGACCGTCAACCGGTTCGGCGACGGACGGGAATACATTACCGGGAACCGCTGCGAACGCGGCGTGGGCGGAGAGAAGAATCCGGACGGCGCGGTCAATCTGTTCGAATACAAGCTGGAGCGGTTGTTCGGCTATAAGCCGCTGCCGCTCGACCGGGCCGAGCGCGGCCGGGTCGGTCTTCCGCGCGTGCTGAACATGTACGAGAATTATCCGTTCTGGTTCACGTTCTTCACCCGGCTCAAGTTCCGGGTCGAGCTGTCTCCGCGTTCGTCCAAAAAGATTTACGAACGCGGCTTGGAGACCATTCCTTCCGATACGGCCTGCTACCCGGCGAAGTTGGCGCACGGACATATCGAGAGCCTGATCCGGCGCGGCGTGGACCTGATCTTCTATCCGTCGATCCCGCGCGAGCGCGGCGAGACCGAAAAAGCCGACGACTGCTTCAACTGCCCGGTCGTTTCGGGTTATCCGCAAGTGCTCGGAAGCAACGTCGATTCGCTGTCCGGCGTCCGTTATCTGGCTCCGTATCTGCCTTTCGGCGATACGAGAAAGTTGGCTCGCCGGCTCTACGAAGAACTGCGCGAATTCGGCGTAACGCCCGAAGAGGTCCGAGAAGCGGTCGCGGAAGCCAGACTCGAAGAACGCCGCGCCCAAGCGGATATCCGGGCTGCCGGCGAGCGCGCGATCGCCCGGCTTCGCGCGGAAGGCGGGATCGGCATCGTTCTGGCCGGCCGGCCTTACCATCTCGATCCCGAGATCCATCACGGCATTCCCGAGCTGATCGCCGGCCTCGGCATGGCCGTGCTGACCGAAGATTCGGTCGCGCATCTGGGCGAACCGGAGCGTCCGCTGACTTTCGTCGATCAGTGGATGTACCATTCCCGTCTGTACCGGGCTGCGGACGCGGTCGCCAAGGAACCTTGTCTGGAATTGGTGCAGCTTAATTCGTTCGGCTGCGGGCTGGATTCCGTCACCGGCGATCAGGTCGCCGAACTGCTGCAATCGGCCGGCAAACTGTATACGCAGCTGAAGATCGACGAAGGCTCGAACCTCGGCGCGGCGCGAATCCGTCTGCGTTCGCTTCAAGCCGCCGCTTCGGAGCAGCGCGAACGGGACGGCAAACGGCAGGACTCGTGGGCGACGGAGACGGTCGGCGGCGCGTTCGGCGCGGCCGCGGCACGGCCGTTCGGAAGCGGCGCAGGCTGCTCGGGAGCGTGCGGGGAATTCGAGGGCGGAGACAGAGAGAGAGAAGCGGAAACGGAATTCGAAGCGAATATTCGGCAGGGCGCGAAGAAAGAAAAAAGCCGGTCGGCTTCCGACAGCCGCCGAGCTTCGCTGCCGCCCGCTTTCACTAAAGCGATGCGGGAGACGCATACGATTCTGGCGCCGCAGATGTCGCCGATGCATTTCGATCTGCTGGAAGAAGCATTCAACGCTTCGGGCTACCGGCTCGAAGTGCTGCGCGAAGCGGGCAGCGAAGAGATCGGCACGGGACTGCGCCACGTCAACAACGACGCCTGCTTCCCGTCGATCATCGTGACCGGCCAATTGGTGGCCGCCATGAAATCGGGCCGATACGATCCGGAACATACTTCGGTGCTGATCACGCAGACCGGCGGGGGCTGCCGGGCGACCAATTATATCGGCTTTATCCGCAAAGCGCTGCGCGACGCGGGTTTCCCAAACGTGCCCGTCGTGGCGCTCGGCACGTCGCCGACGGCGGAGCAGCCGGGCTTCAAGCTGACGCCGGGACTGCTGAACAAAGCGCTGATGGCGATCCTCTACGGCGATCTGCTGATGCGCGTGCTCTACCGGACGCGGCCTTACGAAGCCGAGACCGGTTCGGCGGACCGTCTGTACGAAGCTTGGATCGCGCCGTGCAAAGCGTCGATCCGCAGCGGTTCGCCGAAGACGTTCCGTGCCAACGCGGCCGCGATCGTGCGGGACTTCGACGAACTACCGCTGCTAAATCTGAACAAGCCGAGAGTCGGCGTGGTCGGCGAGATTCTTTTGAAGTTCCATCCGGGAGCGAACGGGGATCTGGTCAAGCTGCTGGAGAGCGAAGGCGCCGAAGCGGTCATGCCGGACCTGATGGACTTCTTCTTGTACTGCTTCAACGACGGCGGATTCAATCTGCGCCATCTCGGCGCGCCGCTCGGCAAACGGTTTTCGGGCATGGCCTTTACGGCCGTGATCGAATGGTACCGCCGTCCGATGCGCGAAGCGCTGGCGGCGAGCCGCCGCTTCGCGCAGCCTCTGCATATCGACGAACTGGCGCAGAAAGCGAGCGGGATCGTCTCGCTCGGCAGCCAATGCGGCGAAGGCTGGCTGCTGGCCGCCGAGATGATCGAACTGCTGGAGAGCGGCGTGGACAACGTGATCTGCTTGCAGCCGTTCGCCTGCCTGCCGAACCATATTACGGGCCGCGGCGTGTTCAAAGCCGTGAAGAAATTGCATCCTTCCGCCAATCTGGCGGCGGTGGATTACGATCCCAGCGCGACCGAAGTCAATCAGCTTAACCGCATCAAGCTGATGCTGTCCACCGCGCTGCGGACGCTGCGCAAGCGCGAGGAAGCCGAGCTTGAGGCTTCCTCCGGTTCGGGCGGCCCGAGCGGCCCTGCGGGGCCGGCCGCGAGCGTTCTCGCGCCGGAAGCTCCGTCCGGCGCGGAGCGTGCCGCTTCGCGGCACGCGGCGGCAGCCGCCGCGATGGCGGCTGCGACGGCGGAGACCGCCGGAAGCGATTGAGCTTCGCCGCAGGCTTCATGCGCGGCGAAGCCCGATCGCGAAGCTGCGGGCGGCGGCATTCATGCCGCCCGAACGTCGCGGCGGACCGGCTTTGCGGACCGCCTGCTTTTTCGCCGCGCGGCTGCGCGCGAACGCTTTATTGCACGAAGGAACGGATCTTCCGACCGTTCCTTTTTCTTATGCGCTCCGCGTTTTTCGGCGAAAAGACCAACGAATCGGTCGTTTCGAACGTTGATTGAGTACGCGACCTTCGAAGGAAGCAGGTTCAGACGGATGTTTGTATCGACAAGGAAGGATTCCGAAAGCTAAATCCAAAGCGAGAGGAGCCGAACCGATGATGAACAGTTTTTTCTATATGTGGGGGGCCTTCGGCCTATTAATGCCGATCATCGTGGCGATCGTCACGTACGTTATCTACTACTTCCTTATCCGCAAAGCGGTCAACGACTCGAACATGACGACCGAGATCTATTGGCTGCGCCGCGACTTGAACGAGCTGGAACGCCGCCAGTCCGAACGTTTCAACGCGCTCGAGGCTTATTTTCAAGAACAAAACAAGCTGACGCGCGAACAGAACGAACTGCTGATCCGTCTGGAACGCGCGAGCAATCAGGATTAGGCCGAGCCTTTCCGGATATCGCTGCTCCGCGGAAGAGAATGACGAGACAAGCAGGGAATAAGACTCGGGTCACGAATCTTTTTTTAGAAATACGTTGGCCGACCTTAATGTCAGATTTAATTCGGCCGGCTCACTAAGCAGGACGGAAACGGCTGCCGAGCGGTCGCGTCGAACCGTCCTGATTCCATGCGCAGGAGGAGACTTATGCCGAGCTTGATACAGTCGTTGAACCATCTGAAGACGGAGGACATTCCGTGGAGCCGCCTGACCACCCCTTACGGCAAAGGGACGGAAATACCGGATCTGATCCGCGAACGCCGCTTCGGCGAGATCGGACAGTTGGTCGAACATCAAGGCACGTTATGGCAGGTGACGCCGTGGACGCTGCTCTTTATGTTGAGAGAGTCCGCGGGCAAAAGGCTGGACGAACTTCCGGAAAACGAGCGTTGGGTCTATAAAGCGGTATGGGAAGCGATCCGGGACGTGGAAGAAAGCGGACAGGAGATCCCGGAATATCCGGCCGATCCGCTGGAGCTGCTGCGCGAAGAGCTGCTCTGGGCAGAAGATTCGGACGAAGAAGACGAGAGCGAATGGTTGGCAGAAGAGATGCGCGGCTATGATCCGGCCAGCTTCGCCGCTTATTACGTTTACAGCCGGATGCTGCTCGAAGAAGCTTTTTCCGACGACTACGGAACGAACGCCAAAAGATCGGAGCGGAGCGAATGAACGATACGGAGCAAACGGACATCGACATATTGGAGATCGACGAAGAACTGCGGCTGCGCCCGTATGGCGGCATGAACGATATTCTGGCGGCCCGGCCGTGGTACAGCGATCGCGAGGTGCTGCGGATGTCGGAAGGCATGGAAACGGGCATTTACGATACGGCGGCGATTCTGCGGATGTACGGTTACCTGAGCGGCGCGGGCGAGCTGTACATGATCGAAACGCTCGAAAAAGACGGTTGGCGGCCGATCGGCGACGCGGCGCTGCTGGAAGACAATCTGCCGATCACGGTCGGCGACGCGGAATACCGCTCGCGCGGCATCGGCCGCTGCGTGCTGGACCGGTTGATCGAACGTGCGCGCGAGCAGGATCGGAAAGTGTTGAAAATCGGCATGATCTACGCCTACAACGAGCGCTCGCGCCGATTGTACACCGGAGCCGGGTTCGTCCCGGTATGCGAAGTGGTCGACACGAACGGCAACGCGGGGTTTCGGTACGAGCGGAAGTTGTAGGTCAGAACAAGACGAAGAAGGGAGCCTTGCCGGGTGAGCGTATATACCTCGATTCGCCTGTTGATCGAAGAACTCGATACGTCGCTCTTCGCGTCCGCCGAACCGCCCGATCCGTTCCGCACGGTACAGTCGATGCGCCGCGTGATGCCGGAGATTCGGCGATACGGAAAAAACATGAATCCCGAGGATTGGGACCGTCTGCAACCGTATATCGAGAGCGACGAAGAGATCCTGATTTCCGAAGATGCCTACCACGGCGCGCGACGGTCTTGGGAGTACGCCAAAAGTCGGCTTCACGATAAAAAAGGAGTCGGAGCTTTCTACTCCGGCCTTGCCCGAGCGTTCGACGACTTGCTCGTATACAGTCTTTCTTGGTCGGAGGGCTGCGAAGTCTGTCAAGGGACTTTATATTATTACGTGCTGTCCGATCGCGGCACGGAAACGTTGGTCACGTCATGCGGAACTTGCGGCGGATTATTCGATGCGCGAAGCGGAAGCCGCATCCTCTTTTCGGAAGACTCGTCGATCCGACGGGCGGTCAAAGCCGACCTCGAACGTTTTTGAATCAAGCGAGACGACGGCGCAAAAGCCGAAAAAACGCGGGTGCGTACGCCGCAAAAACGGGTACATAAGAAACACACGGACCCCGCCGAGTCGATTTAAGCCGAGCTTGGTTAAGCCTAACCGGGCTTAAGGCGGCCTCGGGTCCGTATCCGGTATTCGGGAGGTATGCGCATGCTGCTGCTGATCGGAGTGTTTCTGCTGCTGAGCCCGCTGGCTTTGATGCGTCCGGACCGTCTGGTTCATCCGCCGGTCGACCCGCACGAACGGGGCGCGGCCGAACCGAGGAACTTCTTGTCCGAAGGTTATCGGGCAATCGGATTTTTTATGCTGCTTACGTCGCTGTCGATCGGAATCATGCTGATTTTGTACGGCGGCTGAACGTTATCGACCGCGTGCTGTCGCGAGCGAATTCCGGGGCTTTTCTCGCAGGGAAAAGCCTTTTTGGCATGGGGCCGGCGCAGAGTTGACATCGGTTTGAAAACGAGGCGAGTTTGAGGCAAACTGGAACTATCGGAAGCCGAATCAACAGAACCGGCGAACCTATCGAGGAGGATACAAAGATGAGCGGACAATGGACGATCGAATCGATGCCGAACATGAAAGGAAAACGGGTCATCATCACGGGCGGCAGCGGCGGATTGGGGCTGGAGACGGCTTACGGCTTCGCCGCGAAAGGCGCGGAAGTGATTCTGGCCGTCCGCAATATGGAAAGAGGCCAGAAAGCCGCCGACGGCCTGCTGAAAAAATTCCCGCAGGCGAACGTGGAAGTCATGCGTCTGGATCTGGCGGATCTGTCAAGCGTCGAAGCGTTCGCGGCGGGCGTGCTGGGCAAATACGCGTCGCTGCATGTTTTGGTCAATAACGCGGGCGTCATGATCCCGCCGTTCAGTCGGACCAAAGACGGTTTCGAGCTTCAGTTCGGCAGCAATCATCTGGGACACTTCGCTCTGACGGGCCGCCTGCTGCCGCTGCTGCTGAAAACGCCGGGTTCGCGGGTCGTGACGTTGAGCAGCATCGCGGCCAGAAGCGGCTATATCTATTTCAACAATCTGGACGGCCGGATCGGATACAGCGCGATGAAGTTCTACGGCCAGAGCAAACTCGCCAATCTGCTGTTCGCGCGCGAACTTCAAGAACGCTTGTCCGCCGTCGGCGCCGATACGTTGAGCATCGCCTGCCATCCGGGCGTCTCGAACACCAATCTGATCTCGCGCGGTTCCGGCAAGCAGGCGGGGCGCGTCGTGGCGGCGCTCTGGGGCTTGGTGAGCCAGCCGGCGGCGATGGGCGCGCTGCCTACGTTGTACGCGGCGACCGAACCGAAGCTTCGCGGCGGCGAATATATCGGACCGGACGGCAAAGGCGGACGCAAAGGCTATCCGAGCTTCGATCGTTCCGTCGATTACAAGATGAACACGGAGACGATGGACAAACTGTGGCGCGTATCGGAAGAATTGACCGGCGTGCATTACGATTTCAGCAGCGGCACGGAGCACGAGAAACCGGAAGATCTGGCGCATTTGGGCATTCGCATGTAAGTCGGTGATCGAAAGCGTTTTTTTGTTTTGTTGAAATAAGTTGAAATCCTCGGTATGATAAAAGTATAACTAGTGACGAGGAGTTAGAAACCTTGAAAAAAATCACGCTTCAAATGATCGCGGATCAAGTCGGCGTATCCAAAGCTCTGGTCTCTAAAGCATTGTCTAACGATCCGGCCGTCAACGATCAGACTCGCGAGACGATCTGGCGTACGGCGGGCGAGATGGGATACCGTATCGAAAAATTGAAAAAGGCGACGGCGTTCTCCAAAACGGGCAACATTGCCGTTCTGATGCCTCAAGCTTATTTGAGCGATATCGAGTATTGGGGCAAAGTCATTCGGGGCATCGACAAAGCGTTGGCGGATCACGGGTACAGCATGATCTTGTCGGGCATCGATATCGAACTTGCGCCCGAAGATTCGCTTCCTTCCAGCATCCTCGACGCCAAGGCCGACGGCGCGCTGCTGATGGGTCATATGCCTCAAGCCTACGTCGACGCGCTGTCCGCGAGGTCGTTTCCGACGGTGCTCGTCGATTCGAGCCTGCCGAATCCGCCGTTCGATCATGTGCTGGCGAACAATTACGCCGGCGCGTATTCCGCGGCGGAAGCGCTGGTGGCCGCCGGGCATCGGAAATTGGCGTTCGTGGGCGATCCGGAAACGGCATGGAGCTTCCGCGAACGGGCGCGCGGGTTCGAAGAAGGCGTGCGCGATTTCAATGCGCGGACCGGCGAGAATGCTTCGGTAGCCAAGATTCGAGGCATCGGCGTCAGCGGCAAAGGCAACTATATTTCGCCGGAATTTACCGACCGGTTGAAGCAGGCGATCGAACGCGACGAAATCGGCGCGCTGTTCTGCGCCAACGATATGCTGGCGCTGGAATCGATTCGCCAGCTTCGGGAATACGGACTGGAATGCCCGGACGATCTGTCCGTGATCGGCTTCGACGATCTGTCGTTGTCCGGTTACGTGCAGCCCGCTCTGACGACCGTGCGCGTGCCGAAAGAACGGATCGGCACCCGGGCGGCCGAACTGCTGATCCGCCGCCTACGCCAACCTTCCGGAGCGGCCGAACAGGTCCTTCTCGCCACGACGCTGATCGAACGGGCTTCGGTCAAACCGATTTGATTTCGGCCGATATTCGCTTTTCTCTATAGCTTGACCCGAAGAAGCTCTCTGACTAAGAGAGCTTCTTCGGCGCGTCGGGAAATTCGTATACGCGGGAGGGACAAACCGTCTGCGAGCGGCGTCCGAACTTTCTCGACACGTCGAGACGTTCGAATAAACCCGCCTCGCAAGCAAGTTCACGCCCGACCCCGCTCCGCTAACTTGCTCCGCTAACGGATCGTGAATCCGTTAGAACCGCAAAATAACCCCCTTCGAAATTTTAACGGATCGTAGGTTCCTTAGCCGTCCGATTCGCTTCTTTTTAAGCCGAAAATCCGCCTTTTTTCATTCTAAGCGCCGCCTCGTTCCGTTAGAATTCCCAAACCGCCGCAAATACCCGCTAAGCGTCATCTCGTTCCGTTAGAAACCGAACCGCCGTACCGGACTTCGATCCGACCCGATCCGGGCGAAATATTCTCGATCGCTGGAGCTGCGATGTTTTTTCGATTCCGCCCGCCGTAAGCTCTCCTGCGCAGAACGCTTCTTCCTTATCTCGTTTCTTAAACTTATTTAAAATAGTTGAAATAAGTTTAAGGGTGTGTTAATGTTTTGTTGAAAGCGATCTCATACATTTGGGAGGAACAGAAATGAACAGAAAGTGGATGCTCGGAGCGATAGCGGGGGTGCTGGCCGTTTCTTTGGCCGGATGCGGCGGCGGCGAGCCTAAAAAAGATCAGCCGGCGGCTTCGGGCGGCGGCGAAGAGAAGATCAGCGGCACGATCACCTATTTGACCAACCGCACGGACCTGATCGGCAACGTATACGACGATTACGCCAAACGGTTCAACGAAAAATACCCGGATGCCCACGTGGAATTCGAAGCGACGATCGACTACGACAAAACGGCGAAAATGCGGCTCTCTTCGGGCGATTTTCCCGACGTGATGAACATTCCGACGATCGCCAACACCGAACTGCCGAATTACTACGCGCCGCTGGACGACCTCGGCTTGACCGACAAAATCCGCTTCCCCGATTACAAATCGGACGGCGGCGTCTTGTACGGCATGCCTGCCGGCGTCGACGTGGTGGGCGTCGTTTATAACAAGCAGGCCTTCAAGAAAGCGGGCATCGACAAAGTGCCGACCACGTTGGACGAGTTCTATGCGGCGAGCGAGAAGCTCAAAGCGGCCGGCATCGTGCCGCTCGCTTCCAATTTCAAAGATCAATGGCCGGTCTACCCGTTCGCGGCCGAGACGCCCGTCGCGTTGTCGGGGAACGTCGATCTGGCCAACGATCGCGTGAAGACCGACACGCCGTATACGCTGGACGGCCCTTACGGGCAGTCGATGAACATTTTGCGGACGATGCATCAGAAAGGTTATCTGGAAGCGGACATTAACTCGACCAACTGGGAACAATCCAAAAAAGACGTCGCTTCGGGCAAATTCGCCATGTTCTATCTGGGCGAATGGATCATTCCTCAGCTGATCAGCGGCGGGATGGCTTCGGACGATATCGGCTTTTTCCCGTTCCCGTACGACAACGAAGCGGGCAGCCGCAACGTCGTGCTCAGTCCGGCTTCGGCCGCTTACGGGGTCAACAAAAACAGCGAGCATCTCGCGACCGCCAAAGCGTTCGTCAAATGGATGATCGAAGAATCCGGCGCGGATTCCGACATGCTGCCGATCCTCAAAGACGGCAAAGCGCAGATCGCCCAGATGGAAGAGTTCGACAGCTACAAACCGACGTATCTGGAAGGCAAAGTCGATACGGCCGAAGCGCTCGCGATCGTAAACAAAGCGCAGATCGTCAAAGAAGCGATCGTGCAGGACTTCGTGCTGGCGGACAATCCGCAGGATACGTTCGACAAGTACAACAAGCTGTGGGCCAAAGCCAAAGCGGAAGTCGCGAAATAAGAAGCGGAACGCGGCTTGGCCGAACACGGTCGAGCCGCATGACGCATGCGAAAGATAAGGAGTGAAAAAGATGGGCGGCCTGTCTTATCCGGCTCAGAAAAAAATCGTGCTGGCGTTTTTCCTGTTCGTTCCGCTGGCGCTGCTGGGCATGTTCACGTATTATCCCGCCGCCAGGCTGGTGTACTTGAGTTTCACCGATTGGGACGGTCTCGGTTCCGGAATGTCTTTTCTCGGGTTCGGCAATTACAAAGAAGTATTCACCAACCCGGATTTGTTCGGCGTGTTTCTGCATCAGATTCCTTACGCGATCGGCGGCATTTTGCAAAACATCGTCGCGATCCTGTTCGCCGTCGTTTTGAACTCGACACTCAGAGGCCGCAACGCGTTCCGCGTGCTGCTTTTTATCCCGTATATCATGAACGGCGTCGCCGTGGCTTTCATGTTCCAGTACGTGTTCGACACGACGGGCGGATCGCTGAACGCGCTGCTCGGGGCGATCGGTCTGGGCAGTCTTCAGCAGAGCTGGCTCGGCAATGCGGCGATCGTCAACTGGGCGCTCGCCGGAGTCAGCGTATGGCGGTATCTCGGCTATACGATGATCATCTATCTGGGCGCGCTTCAGTCGCTGCCGTCGGATATGTACGAAGCGGCGCGGATCGACGGCGCGAACCGTTTCCAATCGCTCTGGCATCTCACGCTGCCGAGCCTGTCGCGCATCATTCAGCTCAATATGTTCCTGACGCTCAGCGGCGCGCTGGCGGTCTTCGACCTGCCGTTCGTGCTGACCAAAGGCGGCCCGGCGGGCGCGAGCGAGACCTTCCTGCTCAAGACGACCGAGACCGCGTTCCAATTCAACAATTACGGATTGGCTTCCGCGATGAGCGTCGTACTGCTGCTGTTGACCGTATTGATCCTGCTGGCGCAGAATGCCGCGCTCGGCCGGAAAGGGAGGGATTGAGCGATGACTGCCGTTACGTCCAAGAAAAAAGATCCGATTCAAGCGGTCAAATATCTGCTGCTGATCGCCGCGTCGCTCGTGGTGCTGTTTCCGCCGTACGTGGTCGTCGTCAACGCGTTCAAACGGGAAAACGAAAATTCCAGCCCGTTCGCGCTGCCGGAAAGTTTCTTCAACTTCGATAATTTCCGGATCGTGTACGAACGGGCGGATATCGGGCATGCGTTTCTCAACACGCTGATTATCGTCGCCGCTTCGCTGCTCGGCAACATCGTGTTCGGCACGATGGTGTCGTACGCGCTCGGCCGGTTGGATTTTAAAGGAAAAGGAATCGTGTTGGCGCTGTTCTTGTTCGCTTCGATCATTCCGACGATCACGACGCAGGTCGTGCTGTTCTCCATGATCCAGTCGCTCGGCTTGTTCAACTCGCTGTATGCGCCGATCGTGCTGTTCGTGGGGGCGGACGTGCTTCAGATCTATATCTACCTGCAATTCATCCGCAACATTCCGTACGAGCTGGACGAAAGCGCGATGATCGACGGGGCGAGCCTGTTCCGCATCTACCGTTCGATCGTGTTCCCGCTGCTGGCTCCGGCCACGGTGACGCTCGTGATCTTGAAAACGATCAATATCTACAACGAGTTGTATATCCCGTATCTGTACATGCCCAAGCAGAAGCTGGTCGTGGTCTCGACGGCGATCATGCGTTTCGCGGGCAACAATCAGGCGCAGTGGGGCTATATTTGCGCGACCATTCTGATCATCATGATTCCGACCGTCGTGCTGTACCTGTTCCTGCAGAAATACATCTTCGCCGGCGTCACGAGCGGAGCGGTCAAAGGGTAAAAGCGAACAAGAAAAAAGCGGAGGGAAATCTTGCATGCATGAAATCAGACTGAACGGCGAGTGGGAGGTCAAAGGCTTCTGGCCTTGGGTCCCGCTCAAAGGAACAAGCATGGAAATCGGCAGCGAGCTGATGGGCGTTACCGAATGGCTGCCCGCTTCCGTGCCCGGCGGCGTGCATCGGGACCTGCATGCGGCAGGCTGGATCGAGCATCCGTACCGGGATCTGAACAGCCTGAACTGCGAATGGGTCGAGAACCGCTGGTGGGTGTACAAGACCACGTTCGAAGTGCCGGAAGAGCCGGGCGACCGAATCGAGTTGGTCTGCAAAGGACTGGATTACGAAGCGATCGTCATGCTGAACGGACAGACGCTCGGCGAACATGCCAATATGTTCGTGCCCGCCGTATTCGACGTCACGGAAGCGCTGCGCGGGCAGCGGACGGCGGAACTGCGGATCGTGCTGAAGCATAGTCCGGACGAGATGGGACAGATCGGCAAGACGTCCGAGACGTTCACGCAGAAAAGCCGGTTCAATTACAAATGGGATTTCTCGACGCGGCTCGTGAATATCGGGATCTGGGACGACGTATGTCTGCGCGTTCACGAGTGTTGTTCGTTCGACGAGATCGGGCTGTTTACCGACGCGGACGAAAAAGGCGGACGTATCGAGATCCGAGCGTCCGTCCGCCGCAAACGCCTCGACGATGCGCGCGAAGCCGGGAATCCGGCATGCGGCGGCGCAAGCGTGCCGGACGACGAATACGGAGCATGCGAGCTGGAAGCGCGAATCTTGTCGCCGTCGGGAGAAGTCGTCCGAACGCTGCGGCAGCCTTTCGAACAAGAGCGCTGCTCGCTTGTCGCAGATATCCCGCAGCCGAGGCTGTGGTTTCCGAACGGATACGGCGAACAGCCGCTTTATAAAGTTCGCCTTCGTCTGCTGCAAGGAGAACGGGTGCTGGACGAGCGGACGCACCGCACCGGCATCCGGCGTCTGGAATACCGCCGCAACGAAGGCGCGCCGGACGATTCGCTGCTGTACACGTTCGTCGTGAACGGTGTCCCGATCTACATCCGCGGCGCGAACCTGACGCCGCTCGATCATCTGTACGGAAACGTGGAGAACGATAAGTATGCTTGGATGGCGGAAGCCGCCGCGCGCGCCAACATGAATATGCTGCGGATCTGGGGCGGAGGCTTGATCGAAAAAGAAATCTTGTACGAGCTGTGCGACCGTCTGGGTCTGCTGATCTGGCAGGAGTTTATCCAATCCAGTTCGGGCCTCGACAACGAACCTTCCCGGAAGCCGGAGTTCCTGAAGCGGTTGACCGAGACGGCGGAGCATGCACTGCGCACGAAGCGGAACCACGTCTCGTTGACCGTATGGAGCGGAGGCAACGAGCTGATGAGCGAGCCGGACCGTCCGTCTACTTGTGCGGACCCCAATCTGGCGATGCTGCGCGAATTGGTGAAGAAACACGATCCCGGCCGCCTGTTCCTGCCGACGTCCGCTTCCGGTCCCGTGCAGTACATCACCCGCGAAAAAGGCGTCAGCCACGACGTGCACGGGCATTGGAAATACGAAGGCAATCCGGCGCATTATTCGCTGTACGGGGAAGCGGATCATCTGTTCCACAGCGAGTTCGGCGTCGACGGCGTCAGTTCGCCGCGCACGCTGCGCAAGTTTCTGAGCGAAGCGCATCTGAAGCCGGTCTCCATGCGCGACGATCCGGTCTGGCGCCACCACGGGGAATGGTGGGACACGTACGATCGCGACGTCGAGCTGTTCGGGGAATTCCGCGATCTGACCGAATTTTCGCGCGCCAGCCAATGGATGCAGGCGGAAGGACTGCGGTTCATTCTCGAAGCGAACCGAAGAAGACAGTTCCAGAACAGCGGCAGTCTGGTCTGGCAGCTCAACGAGCCGTGGCCGAACGCGAGCTGCACCAATCTGATCGATTATGAGCTCGAACCGAAGATGGCTTATTATTGGACGCAAAAAGCGTTTGCATCAGCGCATGCCGCTTTGGATTACCGGAAGCTGAATTACGAGGAAGGCGAAACTTTCGCGGGCGAACTGTTTTTCTTCCGCGGACCGAAGCGTTCGGCGGCGTCCGTTCGGGCCGAACTGCTGAACGCCGCGGGCGTCGTATTGGCTTCTTGGACATACGAAGCGCGAGCGGGCGAAGGGAACGTCGCCGAATTGGGACCGCTGCGGTTCGCCGCGCCGCGTACCGACGACGGATTGTTTTTCGTGCGGCTGCGCGCGGAAGAAGACAGTCCCGAACGGGCTGCGGCAAGCGATAATCTCTATGTCTTCTCGACTCGGCCGGATCGCTTTTATCGCCCGGCGCGGGACTTTGCGGGAGCCGAGTTGGTCTGGGAAGCGGAAGGAGAATGGAGCGATCGGGAAACGTCGTTTGCGGAGGCCGAAGAATGCCTTACGCTGCCTGCGCTGCGCCGGATCTTCCGCGTAACGAACCGCGGGACGAGCGCGGCTCTGCACGTGCATCCGTACGAGCGAACGGGCGGTTACCGCCTGCTGTCGAGCGACGCTTATTTTTCGCTGTTCCCGGGAGAGTCGCGAACGGTCGCGATCGACCTGTTCGCGATCGAAGCGGACGTTTTCGCGGATACGAAAGCGGCGATTCGGGATGCCGATACGCCGGGCGACCGCGCAGTTTTTTCGCAGGTTCCAACGCCCGAGATCGCTTTCGCGCACTTCAACGAACCCGATCGCGAAGCCCGAGAGCCGGAATAACCGGATCGTTCACACAAACCTCATAAAAATTGATCTTTTTCACATTCTGTCCGCTGGCGCTATGTTACGTTATAGTACGTCAGTTTTCAGAAAAAAGAAAAGAAGGTTTGCGGAATGATCAAAGGTTGGGGAAGGTTCGAAGGATACGGGAAAGGCGATCTGAAACGCGATTTGATCGCGGGCTGCATCGTCGGGATCATCGCGATTCCGCTCGGCATGGCGTTCGCGATCGCGTCGGGGGTCAAGCCGGAAACGGGGATCTATACGACGATCATCGCGGGCATCTTGATCTCGCTGCTGGGCGGATCGAAGTTCCAGATCGGAGGGCCGACGGGCGCGTTTATCCCGATCCTGCTGGCGATCGTGCTCCAGTACGGCTACGACAAGCTGCTGGTCGCGGGATTCCTTGCGGGGATTCTGCTCGTCTTGATGGGCGTATTGAAGTTGGGGGCGCTGATCAAGTACATTCCGAAACCGGTAACGGTCGGATTCACCGCGGGGATCGCGGTGACGATCTTCGCCGGTCAGATCGGCAGTTTCCTCGGCCTGAGCGGACTGAAGCGGCACGAGAGCTTCGTGCTGAACATGCGGGAATTGATCGTGCATATGGGCACGATCAATCTCTACGCGATTGCGGTCGCGGGCGTTTGTCTGGCATCGCTGCTGCTGGTGCCGCGCCTGCTGCCCAAAGTTCCGCCTTCCCTGATCGGCCTGCTCTTGTCCACGTTGATCGCCGTGCTGTTCTTCGACGGCAAAGTCGCCACGATCGGCTCCGCGTACGGCGAGATTCCGGCTTCGCTGCCTTCGTTCCGCATGCCCGACTTGTCTTGGGCGAATATGACTTTGATGATCCGCCCCGCGATCATTATCGCGCTGCTCGGCGGCATCGAATCGCTGCTGTCCGCCGTCGTGGCCGACGGCATGAGCGGTTCGCGGCATCACAGCAACCGCGAATTGATCGGGCAGGGCATCGCCAATATGGCCGCGCCGCTATTCGGCGGCATCCCGGCGACGGGCGCGATCGCCCGCACCGCGACCAATATCAAGAACGGCGCGGCTTCGCCGCTGTCCGGCATCGTGCACGGCGTGGTCGTGCTGCTGATTCTGGTGCTGCTCGCGCCGTACGCTTCGGCGATTCCGCTCGCGGCGATGTCCCCGATCCTCATGCTCGTGGCTTGGAACATGAGCGAACGCCGCGCGTTCGCCAAGCTGCTCAAGCTGCGCAGCGGCGATTCGCTGGTCCTCGTCGTGACCTTCGGGCTGACCGTGTTCACGACGCTGACCACCGCGGTGGAAGCCGGCCTGGCGCTAGCCGTGCTGCTGTTCGTCAAGCGCATGGCCAGCGATCAGCGGCTCGACAAAGTGCTGCCGGACCGCGAAGCCCGTCACGGCAAAGTCGCGGCGAGCCGCGTCACGGAGGACCGCGATTGTCCTCAACTGGGCATCTTCAGCGTGCGCGGCGCGCTGTTCTTCGGCGCGCGCGATCCGTTCGAGACGCCGGAATTCATGGCGTCTCATGATCCGTCGCGCACGCTGCTGCTGCGCATGGGCGGCGTGCCGCTCGTCGACGCCTCGGGGGAGGCGTTCCTGCGCGGACTGCTGAAGCGGCTGCGCGCTTCGGGCGGCACGCTGCTGCTGAGCGGCCTTCAGCCGCAGCCCCGGCGGATGCTGGAGAAGACGGGGCTGCTCGCCGAAATGGGCGAGGGAACCTGCTTCGCCCATACCGGCGAAGCGATCGACGCCGCGCTGTCGCGGCATGTCGACGCGGCGGGCTGCGCCGGCTGCAAGATGGCGGCGTTCCGCGAATGCGCGGGCCTGTGCGGAGGCGCGGGCAGCGGCGCGGAGAACGCTTCGTAATGAGTTGACCGCATTGGATGCAACCTTACCTTATTTGCGGTCAGCGTACTGGGGCGCATACGCAAACTTCGAATAAAACCGATAGATGTGTCAAATTCTGACCAAACGTCAACATTTCGAGCCTGAAAAACGGATCAAATCGCAAATGTTGACGAAAAGTCAGCATTTTCAGCGCTTTACTCTTATTTTGACCTCAAATCACCTAAATTGTTGACGTAACGTCAGCATTTCGGTTCAGATCGCCCAAAAAGGAGAGAATTTTCTGACCAAACGTCAACATTTCCTACGAGTCTACGAACCGATACGAATTCGGACGGGTTTAGGCTGGATTCGAGACGGGGTCTGAAACGAATCCGAGGTTTGAAGATGCGCCTTGGCAGATTGCGGCGGCGAAGCGATATTCGCCGGCAAGACGATTTTGCGAAGCGAGTCCGGTCGGGTGTACACTGGAAACAGTGCCCGACCGGGCTTTTTTGCGATGCGGATCTTCGGGATTCGGATCGAAACTTCCGGCTTCGAAGAGCCGACCGAATGGAGGAAATCCTTTTGCCGAATGAACGCCGAACGCAATCTTTCGACCCGCACCGCTTCTGGTCCGACGAAGATTATTTCACCAGCCCCGGAGAAGCGACCGACGAACGGGTCGCGGAAGTCGAGACCTTGCTCGGCTATAAGCTGCCCGCGCTGTATGTCGAGCTGCTGCGAGTCCGCAACGGCGGCAGCCCGATCAATACCTGCTTCCCTGTAGGAACGCCGGATGATCCGGAAGAAGGATATTACGTGATCGACGGCATCTGCGGTCTCGGCGGAAAATGGGGATTGGACTCTGACGAGCTGGGCAGCCGCTTCATGATCGAAGAATGGGGCTATCCCGAGATCGGGATCGTTTTCGGGGAATCCCCTTCCGGCGGGCATGACGCGATGATGCTCGATTACCGCGAATGCGGCCCGCAAGGCGAACCGGCGGTCGTCCATGTCGAGGTCGAGACGGACGAAGAACCGATGATCACGCCGCTCGCGGACAGCTTCGGCGAATTCGTACGCGCGCTGGTGCATCGGGACGTCTACGACACGTCGGAAGAAGACAAGCAGTACGCGCTGGAGCAGGCTCGAAGCGCTCCGCTTACGCCGCGGCTTCGCGAGCTGTGCGACGAAGCGGGAACGGCTCTGCCGGACGCCGAACGGATTTTTCGCCGACTGATCGGAGAGATCGTCGAAGAAAAAGGCTTTTTCGCGCTGCATGCCGACCCTAAATCGCATCTTGCGTACGATCTGCAATTCCTGCTGTACGTCCATGCCGAAGGGCCGGTCGACCGGGAAGCTTATCTGAAAGCTTACGAAAGCATGCTGGTCTTCGGGCCTGCCGGTACGTTGAAGACCGGCGGTTATGCGCCGGGATTCGTCGCGGACTGGCTGGACGAACGGCTGCGCGAAAGGAAAATCGCCGCAGAGCCGGCAAGCGGACAACTGGCGTTCGCGGCCGATTACGCCGAACAAGTCGCGCGCCGCGCTGCGGCTTACCTCGGTTAACGTTCGCTTCGCGCCTGCTGCGCGTCGACTTGCCGCCTTAACGTTCGCTTCGCGCCCGCCGCGCTGCGGCTTACCTCGGTTAACCTTCGCCGCGCGCCCGCCGTGCCGCCCGAAATCGCACGTCCGGCTTCCAATCCGCCAACCTATATCCCAAGCCTTTTTCTTTCGGGAAAAAGGCTTTTTCGTCATGTCCGAGGCCGTTATTTTTCGTCAAGTTTCCGCTTTATTTATAGCCGCTTACGATTTTTGGGTAATAGATCGTACACAACCGTCCGGGCAGCAATCGATTCCCGGCACGAAGCGGTTTTCGAGAAGGAGGCGCAACATGTCGAAACAATTGGACGCGGCCCGTATGCCGAAACAGCTGCAATCGAACATGAACTGGAAAGAAAATATCGTTTACGAAATCTACGTGCGAAGCTTCAACGACAGCAACGGGGACGGGATCGGCGATCTGCGAGGCATCCTCGAGAAGCTCGATTATATCGAATCCCTCGGCATCACCGCCGTCTGGCTGTCTCCGATCTTCGATTCGCCCAACCGCGATTACGGCTACGACGTCCGCGATTATCGGGCGATCCATCCCGAATACGGAACGATGGACGATTTCGACGAGCTGCTCGCGGCTCTGCACGAACGCGGCATCCGCCTGATCATGGAGATCGTGCCGAACCATACGTCGAGCGACCATCCTTGGTTCAAAGAAGCGCTCGAAGGCCGAGACAATCCGTACCGCGATTATTATATCTGGCGTTCCGGCAGCGAAGACGGCAGCCCGCCGAACAATTGGTCGTCGTTCCTCGGCGATTCCGTGTGGACGCCGGACGAGGGCAGCGGCGAATATTATTTTCATACGTACGCGTCTCATCAACCCGACCTGAACTGGGACAATCCGCAGGTGCGCCGGGAGATGGCCGACGCGATCGATTTCTGGCTCAAGCGCCGGGTGGACGGCTTCCGGGTCGATACCGCGAACGTGCTCTCGAAAGATACGTCGTTTCCCGATACCGAAGACACGCGGCGCATTCAAGGCAGCGGCGAACAATATTACAAGAACGGCCCGCATATCCACGAATATCTGCGCGAGCTGCATGAACGGACGTTCGGCCGCTATCCCGTGTTCACGCTGGGCGAATCGTCGCAGGTCGAGCCGGAGGACGTGGAGAAATACACGCTGCCCGAGCGCCACGAACTGGATCTGGTCCTGATGATCGAAGCGTCCAAGATCTGCGACCGATCGGAAGACATGTGGCAGTCCAAGCCGTGGGAACTGCGCCATCTCAAAGACATCATGCGCAAATGGCTCAAAGACCTGCATCCGGACGCTTGGATCGGCATGTATCTGAGCAATCACGACCATGTGCGGATGGTGTCTTACCTCGGCGACGATCTGGAACATCGCGAAGAATCGGCCAAGATGCTGGCGGTGTTTCTGATGACGCTGCGCGGCACGCCGAATCTGCTGCAGGGCGAAGAACTGGGCATGACGAACGCGCATTTTTTCAACAGCATCGAAGATATCAAAGAACAGCAGGCGCTGGCTTATTACAAGCAGCAGGTCGAGGAGAGAGGCGAAGATCCCGAAGTCATTCTGCGCCGCGTGCTCGAGAAAAACCGCGACCACAGCCGAACCCCGATGCAGTGGACGGACGAACCGGGAGCCGGATTCACGACAGGCAGCCCGTGGCAGCGGATCAATCCGAACAAGTCGGAGATCAACGCGCGGGAGCAGGAGAACGATCCGGACTCCGTGCTGAATCTGTACCGCCGGATGATCCGGCTGCGCCGCGAACATCCCGCCTTGTCGCTCGGCACGTACGAGCCCGTATTGGAAGAACACGAGCATATCTATGCTTATCTGCGCGAATACGAAAGCGAACGCTGGCTGATCGTGCTGAACTTCTCCAAGACGCCGACCGAAGCCGAACTGCCGGACGATCTGCGCAAGCTGCTGCCGGGCGCGGAGTGCGCGATCTGCTCGGACGAAGACGGCGCGGCGAAATTGACGGAAGGTGCGGCAAAGCTCGATGCCTATGCGTATTACGCGTTCCGTTTATCCGGCCAATGACGGGAGCGGCGTTCGAACGCTCCGCATCTTACGCTCCGCATCGCAAAAGCGCGTCCCGCATTTCGGGATCGCGCTTTTTTTGGCATTTGCGCAGGCAGGGGCTATACTTACGGGGAATGCAAGACCTATACAGCCTTCGAGGCGATTCCGAGGTGATTCCATGAATCCGAATATCGAACAGACCTCTTACCGGGGCCGATCCGTTCCGAGCGTGCGGCATGCCGAACGTTCTGCCGGCGTCTGGTACCCGAATCCGGCGTCCGCGCTGATCTTGCTGCCTGGCGAAAACGGCGAGCCGGCTGCTTCGCTGCGCGAGACCGTCGACGCCATGCGCGAAGAATTCGAAGATGCCGGCCTGCTGCCCAACCCGCTGCGCGTCGGCGGCATCGACGAAGCGGACGAAGGCGATCTGGCGGTCGGGCTGGCTTCCGTTCCCGGAAGTACGCATCCCGAAGCTTATCGGCTGGAGATCGGGTCCGTCGTGCGTTTGACGGCGAATACCGAGCAGGGGGTCCGGCACGGGCTGCGTACGGTGCGCCAACTGCTCGCTGCGGGCGAAGGACTGCCTTACGGCCTGATCGAAGACGAACCGGCGACTTTCGAACGCGCGCTGCATCTCGATATCGGCCGCAAATTTTATCCGAAAACGTGGATACTGGATCGGCTGCGCGAGATGTCGGAGCTGAAGCTCAATACGCTGCAGCTGCATTTTTCCGAAAACGAAGGCTTCACGTTCGAGAGCGAACGCCATCCCGAAGTGATGTCCGAGCATTATCTGACCAAGGCGGAGATTCGCGAGATCGTCGCGGAAGCGAACAGGCTGCATATCGCGCTGATTCCTTCGCTCGATTCGCCGGGACATCTGGCTTATGCGCTGAGACATCGTCCGGAATGGCTGCTGACCGACGCGAACGGCGAACCGGCCCGAGGCGCGCTGGATATCACGAACCCGGAAGCGGCAGCGTTCGTGATGGATCTGATCGACGAATACGCGGAGCTGTTCGAAGACAGCGAATACTTCCATATCGGCGGCGACGAGTTTATCGATTTCTCGCGTTTTGCCGATTATCCGCAGCTCGGACGTTACGCGCGCGAAGAACTGGGCATCGAAGGCGGTACGGAAGTCGACGCTTACGTCGCTTATCTGAACGAGGTCGCGCGGCGTCTCGAAGCCCGAGGATTCGTCGCGAGAGTCTGGAACGACGGATTGTACCGCGACGGAGCGGAACAGAAAGTCGAGCTGAAGACGTCCATGCAGATTGCTTACTGGACGAAGTGGGACCGGAAAATGGCGGCGGCGCAGACTTTCGCGGACAAAGGGCATAAGCTCGTGAACTTCAACGACGCGTATTTCTATTACGTGCTCGGCGAACATGCGGGATACGTCTATCCGACCGGGGAGAAAATTTACGAGAGTTGGCATCCGGGTCTGCTGCCGCGCATCGCGGAAGGCGAGCCGCAGGAATGGACGCAGCCTTACCCGCCCGCTCTGATCGGCTGTTCGTTCTCCGTATGGAGCGACAAGCCGGAAGCGCAGACCGTCGAAGAAGTCGCCGCCGGCATTCGCGAGCCGCTGCGCGCGATGGCCGAGCTGGCATGGGCCGGAGAAAAGCGGTACGGCGATTACGGCGCGTTCGCGGAAATTTGCCGCGCGGCCGGGCTGCGAGGCTGAACCGCCGTTTCCGCTCGCGGCCGCGAACGGGAACTCCGAGCGATCGGCGGCGCAAGCGGCGAATTTCCGGCAGGAACGGAGGATTCGCCGCTTTTCGCGTGGAAAAACGTCCGAGCGTCGTCTATGACGAAGAACGGGCGGGACGCGTGTCTTTCGAATGTCGGCCAAATTCAAGCAAGAGGGGAATCGAACATGTACACCATTCTGATCGTGGAAGACGATCCCAAGATCGCGGAGCTGCTCCGCGGCGATATCGAGAAATACGGGTACCGGGCCCGGGTGGCCCGGGATTTCGAGCGCGTGACGGAAGAGTTCCGGGAATCCGGCGCGCAGATGGTTCTGCTGGACGTCAATCTGCCGAAATACGACGGATTCTATTGGTGCAGGCAGATTCGCGCCGAATCGGTATGCCCGATCTTGTTCATCTCGGCGCGCGACGGGCAGATGGATCAGATCATGGCGCTGGAGAACGGAGCCGACGATTATATCACCAAGCCTTTTCATTACGAAGTCGTCTTGGCCAAAGTCCGCAGCCATCTGCGGCGGGCCTACGGCGAATATGCCGCGGGACCGGAAGAGAAACGGATCGAAGCGGCGGGCTTGACGCTGTATCCGGAGCGTTACGCGCTGGTCTGCGGCGAGCGTTACGCCGAATTGAGCCGCAAAGAAGCGCTGCTGATCGAAGCGCTGATGCGCCGGCAAGGCCGGGTCGTCAGCCGCGACCGGCTGCTCGGGATCATGTGGGAAGACCATCATTTTATCGACGACAATACGCTGAACGTGTACGTGACCCGGATGCGCAAAAAGCTCAAGGAACTCGAAGCGGACGCGGGAATCGAAGTCGTGCGGGGAGCGGGATACGTGCTGATCGGAGCGGAAGAAGCGGACGCCGGAGATCGGCCGTGAAGCTGTTCTGGCGGGACCAACTGCCGCTGCTGCTGTTCTTCGCCCTGCAGGCGCTCTTGATCCCGCTGCTGTATTGGATGAGCGGCGAAGGCCGTCCGCCGGCGATCATGCTGTACGGCGTTCTGCTGAGCTCGGCGGTGCTCGGCGCTTACCTGCTCTATCGGTACGTCTCGCTGCGCCGGATGTATCGGCGTCTGACCCGTCCGAGCGTGCCGCGCAGCGAACGTCTGGAGACGCTCGGCGAAGCGCCGCTGGCCGAAGCCGTCGCGGGGCTGATCGCCGTCTACGACCGCGAATACGAAGAAGAACTGGCGGAGCGCCGCAGCAGGGCGGAGCGGCAGTCGACTTTTATCGGACGCTGGGTGCATCAGATGAAGACGCCGCTGTCGGTGCTGCAATTGTCCGCGCGCGAGATCGAAGACGAAGATCTGGCGGACAGCCTGCACGAAGAATTGGATCGGCTCCGGCAGGGGTTGGAGATGGTGATCTACACGTCGAGGCTGGAACGGTTCGAGCAGGATTTCGCCGTCGAACGCGCGAGATTGGTTCTGCCGGTGCGCGAAGCGCTGGCCGAACATCGCCGATTGTTCATCAAGCGCCGCGTCTCGCCCCGTATCGAGATCGGCGAGAACGACGAAGTGTATACCGACGCCAAATGGCTGCGTTTTATTCTGGGACAGATTCTGACCAATTCCGTCAATTATACGGAAGGCGAAGGCAAACAGGTCTTGATTCGCGCGTTTCGCCGGGGACCGCATCTGGCGCTCGAGATCCGCGACGAAGGCATCGGGATCGCCCGCGAAGATTTGAACCGCGTGTTCAATCCGTATTTCACGGGGCAAAGAGGCCGGCAGTACAAAGAATCGACCGGCATGGGACTGTATCTGGTAAGCGAGGTCTGCCGGCATCTCGGCCACGGCGTCGAATTGGAATCCGAACCGGGCGTCGGCACGACGATCCGCATCGTATTCCGCGAAGCGGGACCATCGGGGACGGAGACCGATCGCCGCGAACCGAACGCCGCCTTAACGAAGATGTAAGATGGCGTTAAGAAGAATCGATGGTCGCTCTGCCGGACGTTCGTTAGACTGGGAATCGTAAAGGAAGGAGAGAAAACGATGAACATTCTGGAAGCTCGCAACCTCAACAAGGTCTATCCGGGCAAAGTGTCGACCCAGGCGCTGACCGACATTCATCTGACGATCGCGGAAGGCGAATTCGTCGGCGTGATGGGACCGTCCGGCAGCGGCAAAACGACGCTGCTCAACATGGTCTCCACGATCGATACGCCGAGTTCCGGCACGGTGAAGATCGGCGGGCAGGACCCGTACGCCATGAGCCGCAACGAATTGGCGAAATTCCGGCGCAAAGAGCTGGGCTTCGTCTTTCAAGATTTCAACCTGCTCGATACGCTGACGGTGGCGGAAAATATCGTGCTGCCGCTGACGCTGGACGGCGTGAAACTCAAAGAGATGGACGAGCGGCTGCACCGGATCGCGAACCGGCTCGGCATCTCGGAGATTCTCGGCAGCCGTACCTACGAGATCTCCGGCGGACAGCGGCAGCGCACGGCGATCGCCCGGGCGGTCATCGCGGAGCCGTCGATCCTGCTGGCCGACGAACCGACGGGCGCGCTCGATTCCAACGCGTCGCGGATCGTGATGGAGTCGATGGAGAGCCTGAACGAGCAGGAGAAGACCACGATCATGCTGGTCACGCACGATCCGCAGGCGGCCAGCTACTGCCACCGCATCGTGTTTATCAAAGACGGCCGTTTGGCCGCCGAGATCCATCGGGGAGAAAGCCGTCAGGCCTTTTTCCAGAAGATCATCGATACGCTATCTTTCTGGGGAGGCAACGCGCATGAACTTTCCTCGATTCGCGTATAACAACGTCAAACGCAACGCGCGGGCTTATTTCGCTTATTTTCTGAGCAGCGCGTTCATGGTCATGATCTTCTTCTCGTTCGCGGTCTTCATCTATCATCCGATGATCGTCGCTTCGGAGATGCACCAGATGACCAAAGCGGGCATGATCGCGGCGGAATACGTGATTTTCGTGTTCGCCTTCTTCTTCGTGCTCTATTCGATCAGCGTCTTTCTGAAGTCGCGGAACAAAGAGTTCGGCCTGCTGCTGATGCTGGGCGCCAAGCCTTCGCAGCTCAACCGTCTGGTCTTTCTGGAAAATATCCTGATCGGCACCGGAGCGATCGCGAGCGGAATCGGGCTGGGCATGCTGCTCTCCAAGCTGTTCCTGCTGCTCGCTGCGCGGATCACGGAAACGCCCGAGCTGCCGTTCTATTGGCCGTGGAAAGCGATGCTGCTGACCGCCTGCGCTTTCGTCGCGTTGTTCTTGGTCATCTCGGCGATGACGCTGCTGTTCGTGCGCAAACGCAACGTGCTGGAACTGCTGCAAGGCAGCGCCAAGCCGAAGACGGAACCCAAAGCTTCGATCGGGTTCGTCCTGCTCGGCATCGCTCTGCTCGCGACCGGATATATCGCTTTGCGGGTCGGCGCGCTGGACGCTCCGATGCTGTTTTTGGCGGCCGGTACGGGCATCGCGGGCACGTATTTTTTCTACTCGCAGCTCTCGGTATTGTTCATGCGGCTGCTCAAGCGGAACCGTTCGTTCGTCTGGAAAAAAACCAATCTGCTGTGGATCTCGGAGTTGGCGTACAAGATCAAAGACAACGCGCGCGTGCTGTTCTTGATTACCGTGGTCACTTCGGTCGCTTCGATGAGCGCGGGCTTCGTGCTGTCGATCGATCGGGAGACGAGGTCGCTGTACACCGACAATCCGTATGCGCTGACGCTGTCCGCGAACAAAGAAGCCGGACTGTCGGCCGATCAAGCCCGGGTCGAAGCCATATTGAAACGCGAAGACGTGAGTTACGAATCCGAACGGCTTCGAATGGTCTCGATCGGAGTCGGCACGCAGCAGGAGGGCTCCAGCGCCTATCTGCTGCCGGCTTCCGACTACGCCCGCATCTTTGCCGCATGGGAACTTCCGGCGCCCGGTCCGGAACCGGGCGGACAGGAACAGACTTTGCTTGTGTACGATGACAAAAGAATGGATCGTCCGCTTGCGAAGACCGGAGAAACGCTGACCGTCGCGGGAACCGGAGCGAAGCTGACCGTGCGCGAAGTTGCGCAAAGCCGCGTGTTCGCGTCTTTGCAGTTGGGTTCGATGCTGGTGGTGCCGGATCGCGTTTACGAGGAGGCGGCCGAACAGGTACGCCGCGGCGCTGCGGGAGGGATGCAGAGAGAGAACCTTTTCTATCAGGTCCCTGCTTGGAACGGCATCGCGCCGAGATACGACAGCGAAGAAGCCAGAGTCGGGGCGGAACTGGCAAAGCTGAATCCAAAAGCCGAAGGCGAAGAACGCTTGTACGGTTACCTGAGCATCCGAGCGAACGATTACGCGTCTTACAAACAATTCATGTCGATGCTGATCTTTATCGGTTCGTTCGTCGGCTTGATGTTCTCCCTGTCTTCGGCCAGTTTCCTGTACTTCAAACTGCATGCCGAGCTGTCCCGCGATTCGCAGATGTACCGGTCTTTGTCCAAAACGGGCTTGAGCATCGGCGAGATGAAGAAATCGGCCACGCTTCAGATCGCGCTGCTGTTCTTCCTGCCGATCGCCGTATCCGCCATACAGACATTCGTCGTGCTCGGCCCGATCTTGGCGGTGCTGCATATCGTGGATATCACCGAGCCGGTACTGCTGACGACGGCGGCGTTCCTGATCGCGCAGCTCTGTTATTTCTTCCTCGTGCGCGGACGGTACGTGAGCCGGCTTAAAAGAGTGATGGTGTGATGACGGTGTGAAGCGCCGAAGCCGTCCCGACCCGATCGCGGCGGCTTTATGCTTTCTTTAGATTCTTCTTCTAAGCTTGAAAGGCGAGCAAGAATTTCAAGCCGACGGGAGAGTATGGACAATGGGAAAAAGAACGGTAACGATCCAAAAGCGCAGCGGAAGAATAAGCACGGAGAAGCGGGGCGGAGAACGTAAATCTTTCGGCTTCGCCCGCATCGCGGTTCTGCCGCTGGCCGCGGCGCTGCTGTCGGGTGCCGCCGTTTCGCCGACGTACGCGGAATCGGCAGGAACGTCCGGAATCGATGCGGCCGCGGCGGCGAAGATGTTGAAAGACGCCGCGCAGGCGCAGGAGATCCGCAAGGCGGCGAAGCCGCAGCAGGCGGAGTGGATGCGGGCCAACATGCATGCGCTGGATCAAGACGGAGAGAAAAAGGCGGACTTCGGATTTTTGAAACCGATTCTCGGCGATAAGCGCGTTGTCGCGTTGGGCGAAAACTTTCATCAGATCGGCGATTACAGCCGTATCAAGATCGAGCTGATCAAGTTCATGCACGAAAAGCTCGGCTACGACGTGATCGCGTTCGAGAGCGGGATGGGCGAAGCCGCGGCGGCTTGGGCGTTCCGGGACGATCTGGACGCGAAAACGATGATGCAGGGATCGATCTTCGGCGTCTGGCATTCGGAAGAGACGTTAGAGCTGTTCGAATATATCCGGGAACAGGCGAAGACCGATCATCCGCTGATTCTGACGGGTTACGATATGCAGTTCGGTTCGGCTTTGTCTTCGCAGCTCGTCGCGGGTCTGCTGCAAGCCGCGGACCGGGAGAAAGCCCAAACGTTCATGCAAAGCGACTTGGAAGCCATGACTGAACTGTATGCGGCGGCGGGCAGCGGAGAAGGCGAGCCGAACGACAAGACCCAAGCGGCTCTGGCTGACGTCGAGAAAAAGTACGCGCCGCTGTACGAAGCGGCTTCGGCGTTGTTGAAACGCAAAGAGGCGGCCGTTCGGGCGTCGGTGCCGGGACAACCCGAGCTGTACGATATCGCGCAGCGGACGCTGAGCGACCGGATCGCTTTTATGCGCATGATGCGGATGGGCGTCCAAGAAAGTTACGAGTACCGGGACCGCCTGATGGCGGAGAACGCCGAATGGCTGATGAACGACGTCTATCCCGGCAAAAAGATGATCTTGTGGGCGCACAACGATCATCTGGCGAAAAAAGGCTCGGCCATGTCCCTGCTGGAGAACGGAAAATGGATCGCCGGCTTTAAAGACATGGGCGAGCTTCTGCACGAACGTCTGGGCGACGATCTCTACGTCGTCGGGTTGTACGCGAATCGGGGGTCCGGCTTGGAGATCGGCTCGGACCGGCCGTTCTCGTTCGGACCGATGCCCGAAGACAGCTTGGAGAACTTGCTGAGCTTGGGCGGATACGGCCGGGCGTTTATCGATCTCGACGCGGCGCCTGCGTCTTCGCCTTACGGAGCGTGGATCGACAAGCCGATCTCCGCGGGCGAAGACGGACTGACTTCGACGTTCGTCTCGCCGATGAATATTCGTTTCGTGCCTCGCGAGCAGTACGACGGGCTGATCTTCGCCGACGAGGTGTCCGCGCCGACGCGTTTGAAACCTTAGACGCTTCGCCATACTTCAGCCCTGTTCGTTCCGCGTTTGCGGGTACAAAATAAAGAAACATCAACCGCAAGGCGCGAACGGAGGAACAAGCATGAAAAAGAAAGCGACAACCGGAACAAGCCGAAACGGAGCAGGCGAAAGCAGGATCGTGCTGCCGCCGATCGCCGATCTGACCGAAACGCTCGCAGGCTGGCAGACCGTATCGGCCGCGCTCGGTTACGACGGCAAAGCCTATGTCCTGCTGATCGAATCGGTGCCCGAACGCGAACAAGGGATGTTCCCGCAGACCGAACTTAAGAACCGCATCGCCTATAAAGCGCTGATCGTCGATCCGGTCGTTCCGACGCCGTACGACCAGCCGGAAAATCCGTCCGATCAAGTTTTGGGCGAAAAGGTTCGGATCGAAGAGATCGCGATCGAAGGCGAGAGTTTCCATTACCATTTCCTTCAGCCGCTCGGCGACGAGCTGCTGCTGGTCGGAAGCCGCAGCCGTTATTACGGTCGCGATCATTATGACCTCAACGCCGCCGTATTCGGCCGCGACGGTTCGGTTCGGCGGCGTTTTCTGGTCGGCGACGGGATTCAGAACGTGCAGACGACGGCCGGCGGCCTGATCTGGACCAGCTTTTTCGACGAAGGCGTATTCGGCAACAACGGTTGGGGCAGGCCGGTCGGCGAGAGCGGTCTGATCGCTTGGGACGCCGAAGGCATCCGCGTATTCACCAACAGCGAAGCGAACATTGCCGACTGTTACGCTTTGAACGTCGTTTCGGACGAGGAAGTCTGGTTCTATTATTACACGGACTTTAAGCTGTGCCGTTTGTCCGGTCCCGCCGCTCTGCCTTCCGTCTCGTTTCTCGATCCGAAGATCGCCGGTTCGTCGATCTTCGCCACCGACGGCCGCCGCTTCTTGATGGACAACGGTTATCAGGATCGCGGTCGATACGTGCTGCTGCGGACCGACGATCGGGGAGGTCTGGCGCAAGACCGGATGATCATGCCGATCCGCGAAGAAGGCGAGTTCGGCGCAGGACTGCGCGATGCCCGAGGCGATACGCTGCTGCTGTTCGAAGGCGGCAAGCTGTATCGGACGACGCTGAGCGAGTTGGCGGAAGCGGAATAAAGCGGCGAATGAAACGATGAAATGACTGAATGAAACGACGCGATCGAACGATCGAAAGCCATAAATCTATCGATCGGGCAGCACAACATGTCGGCGTTTGTCCGTCTCGTTCGATCGCTGCTTTGAAGCCGGTACGTTCGTGCGCGAATCCGCGTACGACCTACCGGCTTCACGCGTTTGTGCAAGAAAGGTCCCCCAAATGTGCATTGTTTCTCTTCCCGAGGAAAGCTAGAATGAGAAACATACAATGAGAATGATAATCAATTGGGGGAACACGAAATGAATCACGGAAATGCGATCAAGTTCAAATTCGGCGCGATGGCGCTCGTCTTGGCTGCCGGAACGGCTTTGGCAGGCTGCGGAGCAAACGGCGATAACCCGAGCGCGACCGCGGATTCCGCGACGGCTTCGACAGGACAGCAAGAAGCCTCCGCTTCGAGTGCGCAATCTGCGGCAGATACCGGCAAGCAGGGACCGGACAACGGCGGCGAGACTCGGGTGGTCAAAGGCGAATTCGGCGACGTGACGATTCCGGCTCATCCCGAGCGTCCGGCCGGTATTTATCTGGAAGATTATATGGTCGCGCTCGGCGTCACGCCGATCGTGCAGTGGTACCATCCGAATTGGGGCATTCAGGATTATCTCAAGTTGGACGTGCCGCAGTTCGATATTTCCGGCAGTCCGGAAGCGATGCTGGCGCAGCAGCCGGATCTGATCATGCTGGACGGCGGCATGGATCAAGCGGCGTACGAGACGTATTCGAAGATCGCGCCGACTTACCGTTTGCCGCAGTCCGTGCTGGAAGATCCGAGAAAAGTTCTGCTTGCGGTCGCCGACGCGCTGGGCATTCCGGACAAAGGCCAAGAAGTGCTGGCGAATTACGATCGGACCATTGCCGAAGATAAAGCCAAACTCGAAAAAGCCGTCGGAGGCGAGACGGTTGCCGTGCTGCGGTTGAACGGCGGAGACAAAACGATGGCGCTGTTCGGCGAAAAAAACAATTATACCGGCATGATCTACAGCCAACTCGGGTTGACGCCTCATCCGTTGGTGAGCGGGATGAACGATTATCAAGAGATCATCTCCGAAGAAGGATTGGCCGATCTGGATGCGGACCATATCTTCATCTTCCCTGCCCGAGGCGATTGGGATTCGGCCGAAAACAAAGAAGCCGAGAAACTGCTGGATCGTCCGATCTGGAAATCGCTCAAAGCGGTCAAAAGCGGTCATGTCTACGTAGTCGAGCGTTCGTATTGGCAGTCGGGCGGGATTCAAGCCAATCTGCTGAAATTCGCGGACATCATGAAGCACTTGGCTCCGTAAGGCGAATCCGCCGCGATGACGAAGAATAGGATCAGACTATGACCGGACGCGAATCCGCCGCAGCGCCGAACGCGACCGCACGCGATTCGGGCCGGCTGGGTTCGGAGCCGGTTCGGGTACGACTCCGGTCAGGCTCGATTCGGCTCGAGCAGGAAAAGACGGAACCGGGAAATGATCCGGCTTGCTCCGCAAGCGGACGCGTCTTGAAAAGAACGATTCGCGAACGACCTCGACCTCCGCGGGAAGCGGAAGGCGAGGTCTTTTTTACGTTCATCGTAAACATCAACGGGTTAAGCGGGTTTTCGAGGAGGCGTGTTTTTGCCTGCTTTTTCTTTGGTTCGATCGCTAACGGAACGTCATTCTGTTAAAAGCTCCTTTTGTTCGCTGTCGTGCCGCTAACGGAACACAGACTCTTTAGCCGCACCAAACAAGGCTGAAAGCTTGCAAAAAACAGCTTTTTATCCGTCTAAGCGTCCGCTCGTTCCGTTAGAATCTTGATAAGGCGGATTATCCATTCTAAGCGTCGCCTCGTTCCGTTAGAGCGGAGAGGTCGATGAAAAGCGGTCGAGGTCCTATCCTTAGTTCAGGGATTCGAATCAAACCGCAGCAAGTCTCGATTGCCTAAACCGAAGCAAGAGCGTATACTAACGCCAGATTATATTGAGAATGGTTATCAATAGAAAGGCGGTCCGATCAGTGGAATTCAAGCCTCATACTTATATATTGACCGATATCCGTTATGAAGAGATTCGGTCCGAAGCGAATGCTGACAGCGGCGAGACAAGGCAGGAAAAAGAAACGCCGATCGAGGTTGAAGGGCAGAAGGAGGGACGGCAGGTTTCTGCTATAGCGGATGCCGAAGACGAAGCTGGCGCGACGTCATCGATTGAAGCACGGAAGGCCGAACAGCGGATTCCTGCTTTAGCGGATGTCGAAGACGAAGCCGGTACGGCGCCGTCGATTCAAGAACAGAGCCGAGCGGATAGGCCGGAGCAAGGCGCGCCGGAACTTTGGATCGTGACCGGCGGAAGCGGCACGATCGAGTTCGCCGGAGATTCTTGGCGGCTGGAACGCGGCCGCCTGCTCGTAGGGCCGCTCGGCGGGAAGCGGCCCTGTGTCGGCGGCGAGGCGGGGCCGCCGGAAGCCGCCGAGCCGCTGGCGCTCTATCGGCTCGGCTTCCGCGCGGCGGACGCTCTGGGCGCGCCGCTCGGCGGGGAAGCGGCGCTGCCGTTCGTCGGCGTGGCGGACTGCGCGCCCTTCTCTTTCTGCGCGGAGCGGGCGCAGAAGCTGTACGAGAGCCGCGCGGAGACGGGCGCGGCGGCTTCGCTGGAACGGCAGATCGCGTTCCAGGAACTGCTGCTGGCGGCTCTGCGCCGGCGGGAAGAGCAGGCGCGAAGCGCCGCGAACCTGCGGGAGAACGGACGCGACGCCGTACGGCGCTCGATCGAGCGCATCCGGCGCGAGTACCGCGAGCCGCTGACCGTGGAGGCGTTGGCCGCTTCGGCGGGGATCGGCCGCTGGGCCTATACCCGCTTGTTCAAAGAATTGACGGGCCGTCTGCCTCTGGACTTCCTGAACGAAGTGCGGATCGGGCAGGCCAAAGCCCTGCTGCTGAATACCGAAGACCGGCTGGGCGAGATCGCCCAGCGCGCCGGCTTCAGCAGCGAATATTACTTCGGCCGCCGCTTCAAGCGCGAGACCGGGCTGTCGCCCGGTCAATACCGGCGGCTGCGCCGCCCGGAAGTGCGCGTCTTCGCGCCGTACCTCGAAGACGCCCTGCTCGCGATCGGCATCGTGCCGATCGCCCAATACAGCCACCGCGCCTGGGGCGTGCAGGGGTACCTGCCGCTCGGCGAGGTGCCCGCGTTCGATATCGCGGACGGTTCGCGCGAAGATCTCTCGCGCCTTAAGCCCGAACTGATGCTGTTCGACGACGGCTTCGAACGCTGGAGCCTTGACCGCCTGTCCGGCATCGCGCCCCGCCTGCTGCTGGAGCAGCCGGGCGAAGCCTGGGCGGACAAGCTGCGCGGCACGGCCGCGCTGTTCGGCCGCGAAGCGGCAGCCGAAGAAGCGCTTCGCCGCTACGGCGAAGAGACGCGCGAAGCCCGCGCGTCTCTGGCCGCGGTTCCCGGCGGCTCTGCTGCGCGCGGCCGCGTGGCGTGCCTGCGGATCACGGCCCGCCGGATCATGCTCTACGCGGAGCGGTCCGGCTACACAGGTCCGGTGCTGTACGGCGAGCTCGGCTTGCAGGCGCCGCCGCTGCTGCGGCGCATCCCCGAAGGGCAGCGGCAGCGGCTGCTGCGGCCCGAAGACCTGCCGATGCTGGAAGCGGACCATCTGTTTGTCGTGTTCGACAAATGCGAGAATCGGCTTCCCGGCGAAGAACGCCGCCTGCTGGAGCATCCCGGGTGGCTGGCTCTGCCCGCCGTTCGGGCCGGACGGGTGTACGAGACCGATTTTTTCGCTTGGATGAATTATGGGGTACTGGCGCACGGACGCAAAGTGCGCGACGTGATGAACGCGCTTCGGTAAAGGCCGAAAAGACGCCGTCTTGTTCCGATGCGGCATGCCGCATGCTGAATAAGAGCAATTATCCCTTTATTTCGCCGTAACAAACGCGATTAATCGAGTTAAATACAAAAATCCGCTTAATTTCTCCGAAAACGCGACTTTTGCGCAGACGCAGGAGAATTAAGCGGATTTTTGCTCTTATCCGGAAAAATCACGTCAGAAGCAGAAGATTAAGCGGATTTTCGGCTTTATTTCGATCGGCCCTGGGCAGTCCGATCGGGTGCGGCGTTCTCGGACCGCCGGTTCTGCTGCCGATGGATGCAGCGTTCTCGATCCGGCGACGCCATCGCCGGTCAGCGCTGGGATCACAATCTGTTTTTTCGGCCACGGCCAGTCGAATTAGCGTTCTCGATCCGCTCTTTCGGCAGCCGAAAATCAGCCCGGCGATCTCGAACCGTTCTCGCAGTTTCCAATAATTGGCGCGGAGGTCTCGCGCCGCTCTCTTAAGTGAATCGCCAGCAGTCGACGCGATCGCTTCGCGCTTCTTCCGCAACAGCCGCGCCGATACTGATCCGCTTCCGCGGCTCTTTCGCTGCCTCGCCGCCTACTCCCGCTTCTCCCCGAACTTCACCGACACTTCGATATCCCGGTCGTAATTGCCGAAGCCCCGGCCGAACAGGCTGACGCCGCCCGGATGGTCCGCGTCCGGCAGGCTTTCGATCCGCAGCGGGATCTCGCGTCCCGCCGAGATCGCAAGATCCGACGCCGTCACGTCCGACAGCTTGAGGCCGTCCATGAACGTGCCGTCCTCGCGCACCGACAGCGTCTTCAGCAGCCCGTATTGGCTGCTCTGTTCGCTCCACCATTCGGGCGTATGCAGCCCGCGCGTGCCGCCGAAATTGCCCGGGCACGTCCAAGTGCCCACGCTAATCCCGCCGATCCGGAACGAGATGTCCGACGGCCAATTCGGGTTGTAGCCGGGCGCTTCCGAGCCCAGCTCCAGCGTGACCGAGATCTCGCGCGCGGTCTGCGCGCCGACCAGATAATTCGGAATCCGGTACTCGACGTAACCGGAGCCGAACCACAGATGACGCGCTCCCACATGGTCGGGATCGGCGAAATACCGCGGATCGTCCATCATGCCGATCAGCCGTTTTTCCGACGTCAGACCGCAGGTCGGCTTGACGTCATGGGCGGCGTACTGCCCGACCGGAAGCGAGACGGAGTAGGCGCTGCGTTCTTCTTCGGACGGACTCGGACGGAAATTCAGCACGAGATTGTCCACGGCGAGGCGGCAGACTTTGCGGCGTCCGCGCGTGCCCGTGACGCTTTCGGATTCCAGCAGTCCCGCGCTTTCCATTTTCTGCACGTGTTTGGTGACGATCGCGGACGACAGCGCCAGCTCTTCGGCCAGCTCGCCCACGCTCATTGGTTTTTCGCCGAGCAGCTCGACGATCCGCACCCTCGTTTCGGAAGCGAAACATTCGAGCAGCGGCATGTTTTTCAGCGTAACCGGTATATTCATCGTTTTCTCCCCGTGATCAAGTTAATTCAATTATATAACCCATAAGTTAATTAATCAACTTATAGTTGACTTGAATAAGATCATCCGGCATACTGGGCTCGAAGGTTGTAAGCGTTATTTTTGTAACTGAAAAGTTAACGAAAAGGGAGCGATGAGCATGGGCACAACGCAGGAAACGCAGCAAACGGAAAACCGAAAGAGCAGCGCGCAGGAAACGATGGGCAGCGCGGACATGTACAGAGTCGAACATCCGAGACCGCAATTTTACCGCGAGGCTTGGGTCAATCTGAACGGAGAATGGGAGTTTGCGTTCGACGACGAGCACGCCGGGGAGGCAGAAAGCTGGTCGCAGGGGAAACGGTCTTTCGCGCAGAAGATTCAGGTTCCGTTCGCTTACCAGAGCAAACTCAGCGGCATCGGAGACCCGGATTTCCACGATAACGTCTGGTACCGCCGGATGTTCGAAGTGCCGGAATCGTTCGCGGGCAAAAGAGTGCTGCTGCATTTCGGCGCGGTCGATTACGAAGCCAAAGTCTGGGTAAACGGCGTGTTCGTCGCGCGCCACGAAGGCGGACATACCCCGTTCAAAGCGGACGTTACGCATGCGCTGAACACGGACGGCACGCCGAACGCGCTGGTCGTGCAGGCGATCGACGAGAGCCGCAATCTGGAACTTCCGCGCGGCAAACAGTATTGGAAAAAGGATTCGGCCAGCATTTTCTATACGCGCACCACGGGCATCTGGCAGACGGTCTGGATGGAAGCCGTAGCGCCGACTTATCTGGAGAAGGTCAAGATCACGCCGGACATGGACAACAAATGCGTGGAGATCGTGCCGTACGTCGCGAATCTGCGAAGCGGTACCGATCTTAAGCTGCGCGTGTCCGTCTCGTTCCGGGGAGAGCCGGTGACGGAGCAGACCTATACGGTGGCGAGCCGCGCGACGCGCCATACGATCGGGCTGCATAATTTCAATTTCCACGAACGCGAGACTTGGTGGTCGCCGGAGAATCCGAGTTTGTACGAGATTTCGTTCGCCCTGATCCAAGACGGCGAAGAGACCGATCGCGCGGACAGCTATTTCGGCATGCGCAAGATCTCGATCGACGGCGGCAAACTGTGTCTCAACAACGCCCCGTACAAGATGAAACTGGTGCTGGACCAAGGCTATTTTCCGGACGGCAACCTGACTCCGCCGAGCGACGAAGATATCCGCCGAGACGTCGAGCTGACGAAGGAAATGGGCTTCAACGGCGCGCGCAAACACCAGAAGCTCGAAGATCCGCGCTATCTCTATTGGTGCGACCGATTGGGACTGCTCGTATGGAGCGAAGCCGCCAACGCTTATATGTACTCGGACGAATACGTCGAACGTTTCAACCGGGAATGGATCGAATCGATCGACCGCGATTATAACCACCCGTCGATCGTCGTGTGGGTGCCGCTGAACGAAAGTTGGGGCGTGCCGGATCTGGCTCGGGACCGGACTCAGCAGCATCACGCCGAAGCGCTGGTCCATCTCACCAAATCGCTGGATCCCATGCGCCCGGTGATCTCGAACGACGGTTGGGAGCACACGGTAAGCGACCTGATCACGATCCACGACTACGAATGGCAGCGAGAAGTGCTCGAAGAACGGTACGACGATCCGGACAAAGCGCTCAGCCTGATCCCCGGCGGCCATCCGATCCTCGCTTACGGCTATTCGTATCACGGCGAGCCGATTCTGGTGACCGAGTTCGGCGGCATCGCCTACAAAAAAAGCGACTGGGAAGGCTGGGGTTACTCCGGCGCGTCCGACGACGACGATTTCGAGCGCCGATTGCGGGACGTGATCGATCCGCTGCTGCGAGCCGATCTGGTACAAGGTTACTGCTATACGCAGTTGACCGACGTCGAACAAGAGATCAACGGCCTGCTCACGTACGACCGCGTGCCGAAGATTCCGCTGGAGATCATTCGCAAGATCAACGAAGCAAACTGAGCCGCTGCGGCAAAACGTTCAGGTTTGCGCGAAAAAGCTGCCGAAAATGAACCCTCGTCAGCGCGGGATGCCCGATTCGAAAAAGGGCTCTCGCGCTGACGGGGGTTTTTGTCGTTCAAATTCAAACTATCGGTCGTCCGCCCGTGTTAACATGGTAAAGAGAAGCCGCCAAGAAGCGAACGCAAGTTCAATCGGGGCGGCTCGAAGAATACGGAGGACGGAGAGGATACGATGAACGAGCTTCGGGAAGAACGGCTGGAAGCGGCGATCCGCTTAGGGCAAGAAGGACGCGGCGAAGAAGCCCGAGCCGCTCTGGTAGAACTGCTGGCGGAATCGGGCGAGTCGGCGAAACTGATGTACGAATTGGCTTCGGCCCATGATCGGCTCGGCTTGGAGCGCGAAGCGGTGCCTTATTACGAGCGGAGCCTGGAACTCGGACTGAGCGAGCCGGATCGTCCGGAAGCGCTGCTCGGACTCGGCAGCACGTACCGCGTGCTCGGCGAATACGAACAGGCGGAGCGCGTGCTTCGCGAAGCGGTCGCCGAATACCCGGAACACGCGGAACTGCGGGTCTTTCTGGCGATGGCGCTTCACAACCGGGGGCGGCATGCGGAAGCGATGAAACTGCTGCTCGAAGAAATCGCGGATCATTCCGCCCATGAAGGGGTACAGAGTTATCAAAGGGCGATTCGTTTCTACGCGGATCGGCTGGACGAAGTCTGGAAATGACAGGACAAGCGGAAAAGGATGAGGTGAGGCCGATGGCTACGCGAAAAAAACCGCATAAGACCGAGCAATCCGCGCCGGAACGGCAGCAGCTCCCGATATCGGCCGCGCGGCCCGATCCGAGAGGCGTTCCGGTAGAAAACGAGATCGTCAGCCCGCCGCCGAATCCCGAGCTTTCGAAAGGACAAGCGTTGGCGGAAATTCTGGCTTCGGCTTCGGGGTGGAACGATCCGGTTCCCGAATCCCGGCGAACCGAGCGGAGCGAAGAGGCGGACGGCGCGCGAACAGGCGCAAGCCGCTCGGGCGTTCGCGGGCAGGAAACGGAGACTGCCGATGCGGCTTCGGAGAAAGATCGGACGAAGCCAACGAAGAAGTCGCAGCCGGCGGAAGAGCGCGGGGCTCCCGTACCGGAGGCGGCAGCCGAAGTGCCCGAAGCGTCGGAGCATCCCGACCGGAAGATCATCAGCCGCAACGCGGCGCATGACCGGGAAGAGATCCGCGAAGAAGATCTGTCGGAATTGACGATCGCGCGGTTCAAAGAGAAGCTGCAAAGCGGGCGCTGGACGTGCTTGCAGTTGACGCAAGCTTATATCCGCCGCATCAAGCAGTTGGACGGCCGGGTAAACGCCGTGTTGGAGCTTAATCCGGACGCGGAAGCGCTGGCGAAGCAGCTCGACGACAACTTCGATGAATTGGGCGGACTGCCGCTCTACGGCGTGCCGATTCTGCTCAAAGACAATATCGATACGGGCGACCGGATGGTTACGGCGGCCGGTTCGCTGGCGCTTCGGGAACGCCGGGCCTCGGAAGACGCTTTCGCGGTCGCGAAGCTGCGCGAGGCCGGCGCCATTCTGCTCGGCAAGGTCAATATGACGGAATGGGCCAATTACATGTCTTGGGACATGCCGTCGGGCTACAGTTCGCGCGGCGGGCAGACCTTGAATCCGTACGGCGATTATCCGGTCGGCGGGTCCAGCAGCGGGAGCGCCGCCGCCGTGGCGGCGAACTTCGCGCTCGGCGCGATCGGCTCGGAGACGTCGGGTTCGATCGTCGATCCGGCCGCGGCCTGTTCCGTCGTCGGCATCAAGCCGACGGTCGGCCTGATCAGCCGCAGCGGCGTCATCCCGCTGTCGCTGACGCAGGACACGCTGGGTCCGATCGCGCGCACGGTGCTCGACGCCGCGCTGATCTTGGAAGCGATGGCGTTCGGCGACGAGGCGGCCGACTGTTCGCAGCCGCAGCGGCCCGTCTCGTTCCTGCCGGGCCGCGACGATCTGCCGGTTCCGCTGAAGGTCGGCGTCGTCAAGGCCGCGGCGGAAGAATTGGACGCCGAGACGTCCGCCGTGTTCGAGCAAGCGCTGGGCGGGCTGGAAGCCGCAGGCATCCGAGTGCGGCGAGGCCTTGAACTGCCGCCTTATGCGGACGAATGGGACGGCACGGTGCTGCGGCGCGAGTTCAAGACGGCGATCGACGCTTTTTTCGCCGCGCAGCCCGAAGGAACGGCACCCGCCGACCTCGGCGAACTGATCGCGGTCAATCGCGAGAATGAAGCGTCCAATCTGCGTTACGGCCAACAGCTGCTCGAAGAAGCGGAGCAGAGCGGCGGAAGTCTGGAAGACGAAGAATATTTGACGAGCCGCGAGCGCGGCGTCCGGCGAATGGGCGCGGAAGGCACCGATCGGGCATTGACCGAGTACGACGTGCATGCGCTGGTCTTCCCGGGATCTTCCGGCGCGGATCTGGCCGCGCGCGTCGGTTATCCGCTGCTCTCGGTGCCGGCCGGCTATACGGAATCCGGCCGTCCGGTCGGTCTGCTGCTGTCCGGCGCGGCCATGTCCGACGCGCTGCTGATCGAGATCGCTTACCGTTTCGAGCGGGCGCATCGCGCGCGGAAGTCTCCGGAAACGTTCGGACGGCTCTCGCCGACCGACGCCGGCGAACGTTCCTGAACCCGGCGAACGTCGCCGGACTCCTAACGTCCGGACGGCGGAACGCCGCGCGGCGGCAGGAAATGCCGCTCGAAGCGGCGAAGCTTACTTTCAAGGTACGAGCCTTACCGGATAAGCGGCCGAACGCGCCGCGCGAAGACAAGGGTTGACAAGGGGAGGGACAACGATGGAGAGAGAGCAAAAGACCGCGATGCGGGAAACAACGCCGGAGATCTCGACGGAGCGTCTGACGATCCGGCATTTCGAACAGGACGAATGGCCCTTGTTGTTGGCTTATTTGCAGGACGACGGCGTAGCGGATGCGTTTCCCGAAGGGATCTATACGGAGCAGCGTCTGCGCGAGATGGCGGCCGACCGCGATCTCTACGCTTTGATTGCCGCGGAAGACGGCCGGCTGATCGGACATGCCGCTCTGAATCCAGGCGCGCATCCGGCCGGCGCGGCGTTCTCGTTGGGCGTCGTTTCTTCCGGCCGACGGCTCGGTTACGGCGAAGAAGCGGCTCGCGCGCTGCTGCGCCATGCTTTCGCCGGACTTATGCTCCATCGGGTGACGGTCTCCTGCCCGCCGGAGAACTTGGCGCTGCGCGCGCTGCTGGAAAAGTTGGGCATGAGGATGGAAGCGTTCTTCCGCCGCAGCGTGCTCACGATCGACGGCGAATGGCGCGACGAATGCGTCTATGCGCTGTTGGCGGACGAATGGCGCGTGCAGGAGAGCCTGTTGGAACTGCGCGAATCGAGCGCTGCAAACGTTTCGGGGATCGAAGCGGCGATCGGTTCCGGCGAGGCGGATCAAGCCGCGCCGGACGAAGACGTTATCGCCGAAGAGGCCGCGCTTCAAGGATCGACCGCCGATTCGGGCGAAGACCTTCCCGATCGGCTTGCCGGGTCTGCGCATGCCGAGCCGGAAGAAGAAGGCTTCGTCGCAAGCGAATTCCCGGATACTGCGGAACCGGAACCCGCGGACGAATCGCAAGCGCCGGGATACGCGGACGGCGGACGCGCGGAAACCGCGCAGTCCGAAGAAGTGACGCAGGCCGAAGAAGCGGCCGAGGGGACGGATCGGGACGCGCTCGACGATATCGCGGCTCTGGCGATCGCGGGAGCGGCGCTTGCGGACACCGCCGAGACGACAGCTTCGGCAGGCGTAACGACGCCGGACTTCGGAATGCCGAACGATCTTGCGGAGCAAGCCGCTTCGGAAAGGCAAGACGAGGATCAGATCGACACGTCGGCCGAAAAGTCCGAAGAGATCGAAGAGCTTGAAGAAGTCCGAGAAGCCGAAACAAGCGAAGAGACCGAAGAGATTCGAGCGGCCGAAGCCGCCGCCGCGTTCGCCGAAACCGAAGAAGCCGCCGAAGCGTTCGCGAATGCCGAGATCGGCGAAACGGCCGGTGCCGACCTGCCGCCGTTCGTCGAAGCCGTCGAACCGGCGGATCTTCCGGAAGCGGACATCGCCGCTCCGGTCGTGCTGCCGGCGGACCCGGATATTCCGCAGGTCACGCTCGCGCTGGGCGAAGCGGGCGGAGGACGGCCGTTCGCGCCGATCCTGCCGCTGTCGCTCTCGCCGTCCGCGCCGCGAAGCGAAGAGATTTCGGCTTCGGCCGAACCGGAGCTGCCGGGCGATCTGATCGAGCAGCGCATCGACGGCGTGCCGTTCGTGCTGCGCCGTCCGCACGATTTCAACTGGCTGGCGCCGTTCGGACAGGTCTTCCGCGTATGGGACCGGCAGGATTCCGGCAATCTGGCTTTCGGTCTGACGATCGAAGACCAGAAGGTCTTCATCAAATATGCGGGAGCGTTCACGGCCGACTACGACGGCCATCCGGTCGACGCCGTTCGCAGGCTGCGCGAAGCCGCTGGCGTCTACGAAGTGCTGCGCCATCCCGCGCTTGTGCGGGTGCTCGATCATTTCGAGACGACGGACGGCTACGCGGTCTTGTACGAATGGGCCGAAGGCAAGCTGCTGCGTCCCGGCGCGGAGTCGGGCGCGGCCGACGCGGTCATCTCGCGTTTCCGGCGGCTGCCGGTCGAGGAGCGCCTGGAAGCGATGGACACGATCCTCGATTTCCACGCCTACGTCGAAGCGTTGAATTACGTGGCGATCGACTTTTACGACGGCAGCCTGATCTACGACTTCGAAGCCAAACGGATGACGATCTGCGATATCGACTTCTATCGTCCGAAGCCGTACGCGAACGATATGGGACGGATGTGGGGGTCTTCGCGGTTCATGTCGCCGGAAGAACACGAATTCGGCGCGACGATCGATTCGCGCACGAACGTGTACGCGATGGGCGCGATGGCGTTCCATCTGCTCGGCGGCGAACGGGATCGTTCGCGCGACTTATGGGAAGCCGGCAACGAACGGTACGAGATCGCGCTGCGCGCCGTCTCGCCCGAACGCGCGCAGCGTTGGGAGTCGGTCGACGCCATGCTCGAAGCTTGGCGGTCCGCCAGATAGGTTCGCGGGCGGTTTTGCCGGATATACGGAGCACGCAAAAAGACGCCGCATCAGAAGATGCGGCGTCTCCGATTGCCCGGGGAGTTTGTAGAGCCGCCGGGCATGGCGGATCGATTCCGGCGCTTGTTTTTCGGGTATCCTTTTAAACGAGAGCGATAGGCCGCATGTTACGCGTGCCCGACCGAATGTCCGGCGGCAGCCATATCGTCGGCGACCTGTCCGATCGTGGTCGAACGCAGATGCTCGTCCATCTTGCGCTCCGATTCGCGCATGACCGCGTCGATCAGGCAGCCGGGACCGTTGGACTCGCAGCCTTTGAACAGCGGGGTGGTGCCTTCGATCGCCTGAATGATGTCGAGAAACGAGATGTCGTACTTATCGAGACGCAGACAATAGCCGCCCTGCGCGCCGGAGTAAGAATCGATCAAACCGGCTTTGGCGAGTTTGGTCAGGATCTTGGACAGGTAAGTCGGAGAGACATGCTGCCGGGCCGCCAGATCCTGCACGCCTACTTTAAGTCCCGCAGGGCGCATCGCCAGATCGAGCATCGTGTGCAGCGCGTAATTCGTGCCTTTGGAATAATTCATCGCTAACCATCCTTATCGAAAAATATCGCCCGCCGAGCCGCGAACGACGATTCGCTTCGGCCGGTGTTGTAGATTCCTTTCATTGTCGCAAGGCTTGAGGGCGGCGTCAATGTTCATCTCGCGCAGTTTCGGCAGAATCTGCCGCAAGAACGCGATTCGGTCGGTATGGCGAATTCCATGTCCGGCAAGATTGAATACGGAGGCTTTTTATGATGAATATCAGCTATCGCACCGACCTGAACGGAATTCAAGAGTCCGATTTTGCCGAAGGATTTTTCGAAGGCTGGCCGAATCCTCCGAGCTACGCGACTTTCCTGCGCATGCTGCGCGGTTCCGCGCATGTGGTTCTGGCCGTCGACGAAGACAGCGGCGAAGTCGTCGGCTTCATCAACGCGCTGTCCGACGGCGTCTTGAGCGCTTATATTCCGCTGCTGGAAGTCGTCTCGATGTATCAAGGCAACGGCGTCGGACAGGAATTGATCCGCCGCATGTTGGAAATTTTGGACGGTCATTATATGGTCGATCTGCTGTGCGACGCGGAGCTGGAAGGATTCTACAACAAGATCGGCATGCGTCCGGCCGGCGGAATGATTCTTAGGAATTATCGGAATCAGTCCGGCATGCTATGATCGTTGCAGCCGAGCCGCCGGCCCGCGTCGGCGTTTATGCGAAGCTGTACGCCCGCCCGTTCGAATAACGGCCGGGATCGGAGCGTCGGCGCCGTGGCTGATCCGAACTTATAACACGGCAAAAAGGCTCTCCTTCGCGGAGAGCCTTTTCCGTGCGTATCGGGAGATTCCCGGCTATCGCCGTTTAGTCGTGCACGAACCGTCCGCCGCGTCCCGCGCCGAGACCGGTCAGGAGATAGACGGCGACGATGCCCAACATGACGTAATACGGCACGTTCCAACCGCCGGTCGCGTCATGCAGCGCGCCGTACGCGAGCGGGCCGCAGCCGGCGAGCAGATAACCGACCGATTGGGCCATGCCCGAGATGTCCGCGGCTTCGGCCGCGCTCTGCGTGCGCAGCGAGAAGAACATCATGATCAAGCTGAACGAGAATCCGCCGGAGAGGCTGAAGAACACGATCGCCAGAATGATGATCGGCAGCGAGCCGTTCGCCAGCAGGAAGCCGAAGATGCCGAGCACGTAGCTGACCGTGGTCATGATAATGAGCGAACGTTGGTCTTTCATCTTGGCCGCGACGATCGGCGCGATGAAGTTGATCGGGATCATCAACATCTGGAACAGCGACAGCATGTAACCGGCGACCGCGGGATCGAGATGCTGCGCCTGCATCATGTTCGGCAGCCAAGCGACCATGATGTAATACAGCGAAGATTGCATGCCCATATTGACCGTGATCAGCCAAGCCAGCGGCGAGCGCCAGATGCTGCGCTTCGGCACGTCCGGCGCGTTCGAAGCGGCGGCGCGCGTGTTGCGGCGAAGCTGCGGCAGCCAGACGAGCAGGCCGATCGCCGACAGGATCGTCCAGATCAGCAGCGCGCCGCGCCAGCCGAGCCCCGTATTCGAGACCGGGACGCTGATCGCGGCGGCGATCGAAGCGAAGATCCCCATCATGATCGAATACAGGCCGGTCATGACGCCGATGCGATGCGGGAATTCCTTCTTGATGATGCTCGGCAGCAGCACGTTGAATACGGCGACGGCCAAGCCGATCAAGAACGTTCCGGCCATCAGCGAGGCGATGCCGCCGAACGGGCGGAACAAGCTGCCGATAACGATCAAGAGAAGCGAGACGAAGATCAGGCGTTCCGCGCCGTACTGCCGGGCCCATTTCGAGATGAACGGCGACAGCAGGGCGAAGGCGAGCAGCGGCAGCGTGGTCAGGAAGCCAGCCGTCGTATTCGACAGCGACAGCGCATCCCGAATGGCGTCGATGATCGGACTGAGCGAGGTGATATGGGTACGCAGATTGGCCGCAACCAGCAGGATGCCGGCGAGCAGCGTATAGTAGACCGCGTTCGAAGCTTCTTCCGTACGCGGGATTTCGGTTCTTTTCATGATCGGGTTACTCTCCGTTTCTGGGTGAATTCGCGGGATCGTCCGCTTCTAAATGCGGCGCTTTGAAATGCATGATGTAATCGTCGACCGCCTGCATGGCGCGTTCGGGGTCCCGGTCGCGGATCGCCGAGATCAGCGCGGGATGCCCGACATCGTAACGGGTGCCCGGGATAAAGCGGTTGAACAAGATCGAGATCTGCAATTTCTCGAACAGGCTCTCGTACAGATCGAGCAGCAGTCGATTGCGCGAAGCTTTCATGATGGTCACGTGCAGATTCCAGTCCGCGTCTTTGTAGGCGTCGTGATCGGGACCGTCCAGCGTTTCCCGGCAGAGCTTCGAATAATGTTCCATCCGCTCCAACTCTTCGTCCGTGCGCCTAAGGCAGGCCAGAGCGGCGGCTTCCCGATCGAGCGCGTGCTGAAGTTCGAGCGCTTCGATGACGGAAGAGCGGCTCATGCGTTTATTCAAGATGGCGCTGAGTTCGCTGCTGGCGGTCACGAACGTGCCGTCGCCCTGCCGCGTCTCCAGCAGACCGACTTGAACCAGCCCGCGGATCGCTTCGCGCAGCGTATTGCGGCTGACGCCGAGCTGTTCCATCAGATCGGCTTCGCGCGGAATCCGGCTGCCGATCTTCCATTCGCCGCCGGTGATCAGACGTTGAAGCTGCGTGTAGACGCGGCCGGACAGCGTTTGTTTTTCCAACTTTTCGAACATGGGCGCTCCTTTCTAAAGGTAGGATGATTGGTTCTTTCGCTTGTCCCAGTATAAAAGCTTCGCCCGATCTTGTAAAGGATCGAAAAGAGCAAGAAAAGAGTTCCCAAATCGCTCGAGGTCGGGTATAATGAACAATCTTGGCGGTTCGCGGGAAAGCGGGCCGTAAAAATCCATTCGGTTCGGAGCGGGCTTATGACCAGCGTAAACGGAACAACCGAATATCGCGTTTTTTTGCGGAAGTTCGAGCGGTGAGGGCCGATCGGGCTTTTTTTGTTTCCTGGGGGCAAGAAAAATGACGGAGGGAAGAAATGATGGAACAAGCGAAAAGCCAATCGATCGTCGCGGCTTGGATCAGTCTGATCAGCAACGTGCTGCTCACTATTCTGAAGGTCGTCGTAGGGCTGCTGTTTAAAAGTCCGGTCCTGATCGCCGACGGCGTCCATAACGCGGGGGACGTTATCGCGTCCGCGGCGGCGCTCGGTTCGATGCGCATCTCCAGCCGGCCGCCGGACGAAGACCATCCGTACGGGCACGGCAAAGCGGAGGTTATCGGCGCGAGCGTGGTGGCGACGATTCTGCTGTTGGCCGCGCTGTATGTCGGTTATCATTCCGTCGTGGCGTTGTTCGAGCCGATCCCGGCCGCGCATATCATCGCTTGGGTGGCGGCGGCCGTCTCGCTGATCTGGAAACTGCTGCTCTATCTCTACACGATCCGGATCGGAAGACTGGCGAACAGCAAGGGGCTGATCGCCACGGCGCAGGATCATCTGGCGGACGTGTACGCGTCGGGCGCGGCGGTCATCGGGATCGGATTGGGCTTGTTCGGCGATTGGGCCGGTCTGCCGATTCTCGGTTACGCCGATCCGGTCGCCGGCATTATCGTCGCGGTATTGGTCTTGAAGCTGGCGGCCGATATGGCGCGCGAATCGATCGATATCCTGATGGAAAAAGCGATCGGCACGGAAGAACTGGCGGCGCTCGAAAATATCGTGCGCGGCGTCGGCGAAGTCAAACGGATCGACCGGATTCGGGCGCGCGAGCACGGTCAATACATCATCATCGACCTGCGGGTCGGCGTGGACGCGCAGATGACGATCCAGCAGGGGCATGACGTCATCCGCAAGATCAAGAAAGCGATTCTGGCGCTGCATCCGAACGTCAGCGAAGTCATGATCCATTTGAACCCGTGGTATCCGGGCGCGCCGGAAGCGGACAAGAACGAAGCTGCCGTCAGCATCGGCGGCTCGGGCGGAACCGATCTGCCGGAGTAAGGAGCTTCACGCGCCGAGTCCTCAGCAGGCAAGCCGATCCGGAAGAACGGAAGGCTTGTCGGGGATCCGGCCTGATTTACGGACAAAAAAAGAAAACCGTACGACGCCGTTTTGCGGCGCGCGTACGGTTTTTTGTCGATTTCGAATCCGCGCATCGCTCGGACGGTCTGCCGGAGTTCTTCAATCGCCGCGCGGCGAAGAAGAAAGAGCAGGAGCGGAGCGTTCGGCGGGCACAGGGAGGGCGTCTTCCTCCGAAGCGCTTCGATCCGTTTTTTCCGGATTCGGCCGTCGGCGTCCGGACAACGCGACGCCGATCACGCCGGCCAGAATCGCGGCGGCTCCCAGCAGCGCGGCGGCGGGAATCTGTTCGCCGAGCAGCAGCGCGCCCGCGAACAGGGCGACGACGGCGGACAGACTGCCGAAGATGCTGACGCGCGAAGCTTCGAGCCGCGACAGCGCGTAGTTGGACAGATACGACGTGACCAGCGAAGACAGCACGCCCAGATAGAGAACGGCGATCAAGAACGACGGCGAAGACAGCGGAGCGGCAAGCTGCGCCAACGTTCCTGCTGCGGCATGGCGAATCACGGCGATCAGCCCGAAGCAGAGAAAACCGAGCAGATTCATATAATAAGTCAATTCTTTCGGCGAGTAGCTGCGGCTTAACTTGCGGGCCAGCACGTTATAACCCGCTTGCGAGAACGCCGAGCACAGCACGAGCAGAATGCCGACGAAGCTGGCGGAGAACACCGCTCCTTGGCGTCCCGCGAACAGGCAGACGACTCCGGCGACCGACAGCAGCGTAAAAGCTTTCTGCGCCCGGCCAGCCCGTTCGCCGAGCAGCAGAATCGCCAGAATCAGCGTGAATACCGGCACCGCGCCTTGAATCATGCCGGCTTCGGCCGAAGACGCGTAGAGCAGGCCGAACGTCTGGAACACGAAGAACGAGATCGGATACAAAGCGGTCACCGGCAGCATTCGAGCTGCGCCGGCGCGAATATTTCGCAGACCTTCGCGACCCGGAAAAGCAAACAGCGTCGCGGCGACGAAAGCGAACAGGAAACGGTAAGCGAGAATATCGAGCGGATCGGCCGTATTCAGCGCGATTTTGACGAATAAGAACGAGAAACCGATAATTAGCGCATTGGTAAGCGCGGCCGTATAAGCCCGGCCCGAATGGCGGGTGTTCATCATAGGGTATGACCTCCGGTCGAACGGAATGATTAAGAACTCGACAACCGAGTCTTGATAAGGGATGCGGCCGCATCTGCATTTTTTATTCTAAAGTCGGGAACCTCATGTTACAATAGACATAATGATGATCTGTACCGGTACAGATTGGAGAGGAGAGAACGCGGATGTACAAATATATGGAGCTGCTGAACGAGCTGGAACAGCAGATCTCGGACTCGTTCAAGGAAGGGGACAAGATTCCTTCCATCCGCACGTTGTCCGAGCAGTATACGTGCAGCAAAAGCACCGTCATCCGCGCGCTGGCCGAACTGGAACGGTCGCATCTGATTTACGCTTCGGCCAAAAGCGGCTATTACGTGCTCGGCCGCGCCGAAGAAGAACCGAAACCGCGCCGGATGATCGATTTCGTGCATTCCGCGCCGGACCCGGATATTTTTCCGTACCGCGATTTTCAGCAGTGCCTCAATAAAGCGATCGACACGTACCGCAACGATCTGTTCATCTACGGCACGCCGCAGGGCCTGCCTTCGCTGATCCGGGAGATGCAGCGCCATCTGGCGGGTTATCAGGTGTTTGCCGAGCCGGAGAATATTTTTATCACTTCCGGCGTTCAGCAGGCGTTGACGCTGCTGGCGGGGATGCCTTTTCCGAGCGGCAGCCGCACGGTGCTCGTCGAGCAGCCGACTTATCCTCTGTTTCTGGCCTATCTGGAAGCGCACCAGATTCCGACGGTCGGCATCCGGCGGGGCGCGGACGGCATCGATCTGGACGAGCTGGAACGGATTTTTCGCGGCGGCGGGATCAAGTTGTTCTATACGACGCCGCGTTTCCATAATCCGCTGGGCGGATCGTATACGAGACGGCAGAAAGAAGACATCGTGAAGCTGGCTTCCCGTTACGGCGTCTACTTGGTCGAAGACGACTATATGGCCGATCTGGAACGCGACTCCAAGTCCGATCCTCTGCATGCGTACGATCGCGAAGGCCGCACGATCTATTTGAAGAGCTACTCGAAAATTCTGTTCCCCGGTCTTCGGGTCGGCGTAGCGGTGCTGCCTCGGGAGCTGTCCGAATCGTTCGGTCGCTACAAGAAACTGCTGGACATAGACAGTTCGATGCTGTCGCAGGCCGCTCTCGAACTGTATCTGAAAAGCGGCATGTTCGATCGGCATCGCGAGAAGATCCGCGGGTGCTATCTGAGACGTTCGGAACTGCTGGTCGAATCGCTTCGCGCGGCTCGCGATGCGTATCCGGGCGCTTTCGACGGTCCGCCGCCGGCGGCCGGGGGCATCCATACCCATCTGCTGCCGGCTGCCGCTTCCGCGCTGCCTTCGGTAATCGAACGGCTGCGCCGCCGAGGCGTCCACGTGGAGAATGCCAAAAGCCATTATCTGAACGGTTTCCGCGTCGAACCGATGCTCAAGCTGAACGTGTCGGGCGCGCGCGAAGACGAGATTCCGGTCGGCGTCGCGGCCGTGGCCGAAGAATTGGCGAGAGCGGCGGGGAGGCTGCCGAAATAGGGAACTTGAAGGGCAACCGATCTGAACGGATCTGATCAGAAAGCAGTCGCTTCCGACGGAACCAGCCTGTGCGGATCTAACCTGAACGGGAAGCGTGATCCTGTCCGAGCCCGACTGAATGAAACGCAAAGGAAGCCGAGCGCAGCCGTAGAGTCGCTCGCCTGACGCAATCTAACACAGCAAAAAGGCGTTTCGGCTTCGTTTTGCGTCTTGTCGGGTCGCTAACGGAATGTCATTCCGTTAGCGACCGGTTTCGCCTCCTTTTTTGCGGCTAACGGAATACAGATCCGTTAGCCGTACAAAAGAGAGCCGAAAGCCGGAGAAATCGGCTTTTTCTCGTCTAAGCGTCATCTCGTTCCGTTAGAGCAGGAAGGAGCTCGACGCGATGGACGATGACGGCCGAGCTTCGGACTATAGATCGTTTGCCGCTAACGGAGACGACCCGCGTATGCTTTTTTTGCACGCCTCGACGAAATATTTTCCGACGTCGCTCGCACCGGCTGCCGGATCAAGCGACGTTTCAATTCCATCAATCCGATCAAAGGAGCGAACAGCCTATGGAGCTTTTTATCAGCATCTTGGTCATGCTCGGGATCATCGGCATCTCGAACGTGATCAATCGCTTTCTCCCGTTTGTCCCCGTGCCGCTTATTCAGATCGGCCTCGGCGTCGCCGCCGAACTGCTTCCGCCGCATATCCATGTGCCGCTGGAACCTGAACTGTTCCTCGTGCTGTTCATCGCTCCGCTTCTGTTCAACGACGGACGGATCACGCCGCGCAACGAGCTGTGGAATCTGAGAGCGCCGATTCTGCTGCTGGCGCTGGGATTGGTCTTCGTGACCGTCGTCATCTTCGGCTACCTGATCCACTGGGTCATTCCGACGATTCCGCTGGCCGCCGCGTTCGCGTTGGCCGCGATTCTGTCGCCGACGGATGCCGTCGCGGTCGGCTCGCTGGCCGGACGGATCAAGCTGCCGAAAGACATCATGCGCCTGCTTGAAGGCGAAGCGCTGATGAACGACGCTTCCGGTCTGGTCGCGTTCAAATTCGCGATCGCCGCGGCCGTCACCGGCGCGTTCTCGATCTACCAAGCCTCGTTCAGTTTCCTGCTGATCGCGATCGGCGGTCTGATGATCGGAGCCGTGCTCGCGTTCGTCATTATCCGGATTCGCGTGTTCCTGCGCCGCTTCGGAATGGAAGACGAGACGCTGCACGTCTTGATTCAATTGGTCACGCCGTTCATCGTCTATCTGGTCGCCGAGCATCTGGGATTGTCGGGCATCTTGGCCGCCGTATCCGGCGGCGTCGTGCATGCGATCGAACGCGACCGGGCCGAATCGACCCGCGTCAAACTGCAGGTCGTCTCCAGCAGCACTTGGGCCGTCTTCTTGTACGTTTTGAACGGTCTGGTATTCGTGCTGCTCGGCCTGCAGCTGCCGGAAGTATTGGGGGCGATCTTCGAAGATCCGGCCGTCAGCAGTTGGATGGCGCTCTGGCACGTAACTTGGATCTCGCTGGGCCTGATCCTGCTGCGTTTCGCTTGGATCTATGTCTATTGGTTCTTCGCCAGCCGCAAAAGCGGCAGCGGACGGACCGGCCGTCCGCTGTTCAAAGCTTCCGTGCAGACAGCGTTGTCCGGCGTACGCGGAGCCGTTACGCTTGCCGGCGCTTTCTCGATTCCGCTCGTCTTGGAAGGCGGAACGGCGTTCCCCGAGCGGAACCTGATCCTGTTCTTGGCAGCCGGGGTCATCTTGTTCACGCTGCTTATGGCAAGCATCGTGCTGCCTCTGCTTACCGAGAAAGAACCGGCCGAAGCGCCGCAGGCCGAACAGCCGCTTAAGCGCCGCATATTGAGCGCGATCGCGCAGCGGATCGGCCAAGACGATCTGGCCGAGGGGCGCTCCGGCGTGGCTGCCGCCGATATTCAAGATTTCACCAAGTATTTGCAGCGCGTGGAAGAAGCCACGAACTCTTACGCGGCCGATCCGGAAGCGGCCAGCCGCGAAGCGGATCTGATGTACGCGGGCATTCGGGCGCAGCGCCGCGAATTGGGCCGCTTGGTGCAGGACGGAGAGCTGGATCAAGAGAAAGCGACCCCGATCTTCGAGCATCTGACGCGGATCGAAGAAAGCATCCCGGGCCGTCTGGAAGCGCGGGTCGTGACGCCGGCCGCCGATATCGGCCGCTTCGCCGCCGCTTTGTTCGCCCGCGGTCGGCGCGGCGATCTGGCCGATAAGAAAGCGCTCTGCACCATGCAGACGGCGAAGACCCGCATGGCGCAGGCCGCGATCGAAGCGATCGAGAAGCGGACTACCGACGAGAACCGCGTCGAAGCGAAGCGTCTGATCGACGGCTACAACCAGATGATCAGCCGCCTCGCCCAAGTGAGCTACGGTCTGCTCGGCGAAGAAACGCCGGAAGAACGCGAAGAGCGCGAGCACCGCATGCAAGAGCGCCTCGCCGCTATTCAAGAGCAGCGCGACCATGTACAGCGCCTGTTCGAGAAAGGCGAGATCTCCCGCGAACTCGCCAGCCGCCTGCGGCAGTTTATCCGCTACTTGGAGAACGACGTGCCGGAGGAAGAGAATTTCGGGCATTGATTTTAAGGAGAAAAGTATAACCAGCGGCCTGTTCATTCGTTATTGAGTGAGCAGGCCGCTTTCCTTTAAAGTAAGAGAGTAACTTGGATATAAGCAAAAATCGATGGAAGAAGCATGGGGGAGAGCATGATACATACGTCAGAAGCGTTGGAATTAGAGGTCTTCAAAAGGTACATGGGGAGCTATCTGGAGAGTTTGATTGTCGGGCGAAATCTGTCTCAACCTACTGTACGTGCTTACCGTTACGATCTGAATCTGATCATCGAATGGTGCGTACGCAATTCGCAATCGCATATTAATCAGGCTGTGCTGCAAATGTACTTTATGGAATTGATCGCTCAAGGACATGCAAAAGATACCACGGTAAAAAGAAAATATATCTCGGTCAAAAACTTTTACAAATTTCTGATCGAGAAGCAGCTGATCGACGACCGTTCAGGGTTCACTTTAGGAGCAAAGTTCAAGAAAGCGAAGAGGATTCCGAAAACATTACCCATTGACGAAGTACAAAAATTGTTAGCTAGCATCGAGCACGATCTGGAACATCTTAAGTCGGACTATCGGAGATTGATTGCGGCCCGGAATCTGGCGATTATTGAACTGCTATTCTCTACAGGCATTCGGATCGGAGAGTTGGTTCGTATTGATTTGCAGGATTTGAATATCGGAGAACGTACGCTGCTGATCTTCGGCAAAGGTCGCAAAGAACGAATCTTATATTTATCCAGCAAAGAAGTCGTAGCTTCTTTGAAGAATTGGATCAAGCTTAGAGAGCGCCTCGCTCCCCAAGATCAGGCTTTGTTCATCAACAAGTACGGGCACCGACTGACGATCTATTCGATCGAAGATATTTTCTATAAATACCGCGATGCCGCGAGGATTACTCCGGGCGCTACACCTCATGCTTTAAGGCATACATTTGCTACGAACCTGCTGGATAACGGAGCGGATTTGCGTTCGGTTCAGGAGATCTTAGGCCACTCAAGCGTGAGTACGACAGAGATCTATACCGAAGTTTCTATCCAACGAAAGAAGAACGTATTGTCGAAATTCAACCCGAGAAATAAGCTGAAAATGTAGCAAAAAACCTCCTAATAACTATGAATTATTTGGAGGTTTTTATGAAAATAATGAAAAATATTATCAACTTAGAGAAGAAAAATTTGCTTTTTGTTTGTTTAGGAATTTTCTTGATTGGGGCAGTCGTTAATTTTTTAAATCCCTACCCTTTGTTTTATGTTCATCAAATAATCCTCCTTCTTATTTTATTTTTATCTATGACTGTAGTAAAAAAAATATTCGTTTTTTTTGACCAGTCATTCCCTTCGCCTTTGAAAGATGCAAGACTTGATGGTTTTAATAAAAATTTTAATTCAAAAATGTATTCTTGTATAATTTTAATCATTTCAACTTCAGTAACATTGATATATTTCATAAGTATATTTTGTCTCGAATACATTAAAATCAATCTAGTTGGAATATATGCTCTTATGCTCGGTGCGTGTGCTTTATATGTTTCTATAATAGGTTATTGCCTTCTTGTTATACTTATTCGCTACCTACGTACTATTCGCAAAGATGCGCTCGAACTAGTTGAATATGAGCGTTTTTCTCCTGCTAATACAGATTGGCTTATTAAGACAAGCGAATTTTTCAATTACCTTAAACGAAACTTTTTTATTCTAGGATTTTTGTTTACCTTAGAATATGCTATTCTGATTCCTCAAAATGCAATAGAATTTTCTCCGAATTTCCAAATAAACACAAAAAATAATGCAGCATTCATCATGACTTGGACAGGCATTCTTTTATTTATTGTTCTAGCCTTCCCGATAATCTCTTTTCTTTCGAAAAAGTATATTAAAGAAATTATCGCAAGCTTTAAACAAAAAACAATTTTAGAGTTGGATAAATTATTGATCATTGCTGAGAAGAACAATTCAGGAACTGACGTGTTATCCTATGTTAATTTGATTAATAGAGTAAATTCTTCTCCTTCATATCCATGGTCGGCTTCAAATTTTCGTATCTCAAGTTTAATTCCGCTGCTTACGATTTCAGTTCATCTTTCAAAAATTATTTCTAATTTCGATTGGAAGAATATTGGGATTTAAAATCAAAGTCTCTGAATACAAAAGTCAAATATATAGTCAATAAATTTATGAAATTGACTACTCCATTTAGTGTTGCCTGCATTTATATTCTCAATTTTTATGCATATCTCTTTTTTAATTCTTGAAACTTCTTGTAGGCAAATTTCTTGCACCTGATATTTCTGGTAAAGTTCCAAAATGAATTGATAGTTTCGTTCATTAATAATTTTTTTTTGTTCTCTACCGCTGGATAAACTAAGCAAGTAGCTAATTGCTAAGTTTTTTCTGGATTTATTAAAATCAAAGTTGAGATTGCCTTTATATTCCAAACTTTTTGAAGTATGAGAAAAAGGTTCTAGATCGTTTAATAATTGAAAAACATAGCCTAAATAATTTCCTATGCTTTCAACATTTTCGCTTGTTTTGATATCAAAAACATCTCCTTTAGAGTAGCCTAAAAAAAAGCTATTTCTAATTAATCCAACAGTTTGTAAATTAATAATTTCATTTACATCACCTAAGTTAAAGAGATTTTTACTAGAGGAATCTAATTCTTTTAATACGCCTTCCGCCATATTAAATAAAGTGTCTGATAAACATTTTATAAGGTTAACATTTTCATTTTGCTCTAAATTGTTCCCAAGATTCTTAAATGACGCACTAATCATTTGCAGAGCCAAGAGTATAGCTTCGTTATCTGTATGTTCAATATGAAAAGTTGGCAGAGAGTGTCTTGCTATATCGCCGTCAATTAAATCATCAATAAGAATTGAAGCTTTATGCAAAAGTTCAACACTAATTGCTACCGGTAAAACTTTCGAAAAATCTAATTGTCCACTTTTAAAATTAATGCTATGACCCCAAGCAACTAGTATAGGTCGCAAACGATGACCTGCTCTCATTTGGTGTGATGAAGCAAACTTCTGATCGAATTGACTTAATGTTCTTTTCCAGTTTTCATCAAATGTAGTCAAGAAGCTATCTTTGGAATGATTCATAATTGTGTTAAAAAGGAAATTCTCGGTTAAACTCTCCACAAAAAAACCTCCAAATAATTCATAGTTATTAGGATATTATTTTAATACTAATACCCTCGAATTTCCGCCTACCTAGCAAGCATCATTATACTATTTATTTGGTCAATTTCCTATATTTAAAAGGAAAACTTTTAAGGTTCAACCCATCACTCTACGCACAAAAAAGGCTCGCCACCTCTCACAGGTAACGAACCTTCAACACAATCTTTCACCCCAACCGCCGCTTCGCTTCTCCCCGATCTTCTTCCCCGACCGTCTGCCGCTCCAGCTCTTTCATCTCGTAGAAGTAGCCTTTGCGCGCCATCAGGTGGTCGTAGCTGCCGGCTTCGACGATCTCGCCGTGGTCCATGACGACGATCAGATCCATTTGTTCCAAGCCCGCCAGACGGTGGCTGACCCAGATCAGCGTATCGCCTTCGGCGCGTTCCAGCAGCAGCTGCATCACCCGGCGTTCGGTCACGTAATCGAGCGAGGAAGTCGGTTCGTCAAGCAGCCACAGCCGGCCGCTTTTCAGCAGCGTTCGCGCGATCGCGAGCCGCTGTTTTTCGCCGTCCGACAAGTTTTCGCCTTTTTCCAGCACGGGATCTTCGAGCTTACGCCCCGGCAGATCGACTTGATGCAGCACGTTCAGCAGTTCCTCGTCGCTGCGCGAATCGTCTTCGAGCAGCAGATTGTCGCGAAGGGTTCCTTTGAAAAAATGTCCTTGCTGAAGCACGACCCGGCTTTTCCGCCAAAGGTCTTCCGCATTCAATTCGTCGACCGGAATGCCGTTCAGGCGAAGCTGTCCGAGCGTCGGCGTTTGCAGCTTGAGCAGCAGTTCCAGGATGCTCGTCTTGCCCGAACCGCTCGCGCCCACGATCGCGGTCTTGGCGCCTGCTGGAATCCGCAGCGAGACGTCGCTCAGCACCGGACGCCAAGCTTCTTCGTAGCGCAGCGACACGTTCTTCAGTTCGACGGAGACCGGAGCGGACACGTCCAGCATTCCGTCCGGTTCGTCCGTCGGTTGTTCGTCTTCGAACGTCTCCGCGAGCCGCCGGGCGGCGAACCGACTGTCTTTTTTGTACGTCGGCAGCGTCGCCATCGCGGCGGATTCGTCGAATACGGTCATCGAAGCCATGATCAGCATCGCGAGGAATACGCCGGCCAGCGAACCGCTGACGATCAGATAAGCGCCGAGCACCAGCACGCCCCACGAGACGAAGAACGTCACGAAAGCATGCAGCGATTGTCCGCGCAGCAGCCGTTTCGCGTCCTGCTGCTGCGCGGCGGTCAGCTCGTCCGACAGCGTCAGGAGATTTTCCCGGTGGCCGTCGAGCTTGCCGTAGACTTTGAGATCGATAAATCCTTGCAGCATCTCGGTCGCGTCGGCGGAGAACGCCGCGCGCTGCCGCCGAACGAGTCCGTCCGTTTTGCGCTGCCCGATCATGGCGATCGCCGGCACGACGAAAGCCGTGATCAGCATGCCTACGACCAGCAGCAGCGCGATCCAGACCGAGAAGAACGAAGCGAACAGCACCGTAGCCAGAAAAACGGACACGACGATGATCGGCGGATACGCGACGCGCAGAAAATAAAACTGCAGCCCTTCGATATCGCCGACGATCCGCGCCAGCAGATCGCCGCTGCGCTGACGGTTCAGCGCGCCAGGCGGCATCGGAACCAACTTCGCGAAAAAGGAGGTCCGCAGCCGACTGAGCAGCGAGAAGGTCGCCCGGTGCGAAAACAGCCGTTCTCCGTAGCGGCTGCCCGCGCGCGCAAGTCCCAGAATCTTGACCAGCGAGGTCAAGATGATCAAGGTGTAGAGCGGCGGGGCGAACACCGTTTTGGCGATCAGATATCCGCTGGTCGAGAACAAGACGACGCCGGCGATTCCGGCGAAGAAGCCGCCCAGAATCGAGAGCAGAATGTCTTTGCGTTCTCGGAGCATGGCTTTGGTGAAGATGGACAATTCGCTCATGATACGACCCCCTGACGTCCGATATCGATCATTTCCGCATATTGCGGAAGATTGTTAAGCAGTTCTTCGTGGCTGCCGCTGCCGATCAGCCGGCCTTGTTCCATAAACCAAATGCGGTCCGCGTGGCGGATCGTATGCAGACGGTGCGCGATCGTGATCACGGTCGCGGTACGCGACAGTTCGTCGATCGAACGCATCAGCACCCGCTCGGTATGCAGGTCGAGTCCGGTCGTCGGTTCGTCGAACAGCAGGACTTTGGGCCGTTTGAGAAAAGCGCGGGCCAAGGCCAACCGCTGTTTCTCTCCGCCGGACAATCCGCGTCCGCCTTCGCCGACGATCGTGTCGTAGCCGCGGGGCAGCTCGCCGATCAATCCGGCGAGTCCCGCCGATTGCGCGGCCTGCGCGATCTCTTCGCGCGACACTTCGCGCTCTGCGTCGACCACGCCGACCATGCCGATCGCGATATTCTCCGCGATCGTGCCGGAGAAGATATGCGGATGCTGCGTGATATAGCTGACCTGACGGAACCAGTCCGCTTCGCGTTCCGGCGTCAGACTTTCGCCGTCTACGCGCACTTCGCCCGACGAAGGCGGCAGCAGTCCGGCGATCAGGTGCAGCAGCGTGGTCTTGCCCGAACCGCTGCGGCCGACGAGCGCGATCTGCTCGCCCGGCGCGATCGACAGCGAACCGACGCGCAGTTCGAACCGATCCGGGCCGTAGCGGAAGACCGGGTCGAGCAGTTCGATCTTGGGCGGAGCTTCCGAGCGGGAAGCGAGCGTCGGTTGATGCTGCGAACCGAGCTGAGCCGCTTTGACGGAGAAAGGAATCACGCTGCCGAGCTTGGGCTTCGCTGCGGCTGGAGATGCGGCGTCCGTGCGAGGTTCGGCTGCTTCTGCCGACGCTGCGACGCCGCTTCCCGCATTCTCCGCCAACGCCGTCTCGATATTGCGGATCGCGCCCATGCTGGTGCGACCGCCGTGGAAGGCGGTTCCGGCATTTTTGAGCAGATTATAGAATTCGGGTACCAGCAGCAGGATCAAGAAAGCGGTATGGAACGCCATCGTTTTGAACACGACCAATTGAAGCGCCAGCTCCAGCGCCACGATGCCGATCCCCAGCATAACGATCGTCTCCAGCGCGAACGTATTGACGAACGCCACTTTCAAGATTGCCATCGTCGCGTCGCGGTAAGACAAGCTGCCGCGTTCGATCTTCTGCTCCTGCTGCTTGGCGCGGCCGAACAGTTTCAGCGTGACCAAGCCTTGCAGCGAATCGAGGAACGTGCCGGAGAAGCGGGCCAGTTCGTCGAATTTTTCTTCCGATTTGTCGCGAGTCTGAATGCCGACCAGCGCCATGAACAGCGGAATGAACGGCGCGGTGAACAGCAGGATCAATCCCGAAGGCGCATGCAGGTAAAAGACGACGGCGAGGATCAGCAGCGGCACGACCGAAGCTTCGATCATTTTCGGCGTGTATTGGCTGAAATAACCGTCCGCTTCGTCGACCGCGTCCAACGCGACGCTCACTTTGCCGCCCGTTTGGCCTTGACGCGCGGTCAGCAACGGATTGGCGGCCAGCGAACGCAGCAGTCTCGAACGCAGATCGCGTTTGGCGTCGGCGGCGATCCGCAGCCCGATCCGCCCGTTGGCGTAAGAGAGCAGCGTGCGGACGGCCATCACCGACAGCAGCACGGCGAAAACGGCAATCATCGAAGCGAGCGCGGCCCGTTCGACGAAGATGCGCTGTACGGCTTCGGCCATCAGCACCGCCTGACCGATGGTGGCCGCGCCGAGTCCGAGCGCGATTAGGCGCATCAGACCCGTGCGGCGTTTATGAACGGCCATCAGCTCGGTCAACAAAGCGATCTTGCGACCCGAGCGCCGCTCCGTGGTTTTCTTTTTCCGCTTGGCCATAGCCGGGTTCCTCCTTATTTTTTCCCTTTGACGTAATCCGCATCGAACAAGAACAGCCGGAAGACCAGCGCCAGCGACGGGATCAGCAGCAGCAGTCCGGCAATAAAGACGACGACCAGCGCGATCCCCATCGCTTCCTGCGTCGCCCCGCCCTGCACGGTGATGTAAGGATCGAGAATATACGGATAATGCCCGATGCCGTAAGCGAAGAACGCGCACAGGAACTGCAGCATGACGGCGATGAACATCCAGCCGTAACGGCGTCCTTTGTACAGCAGCCAGAGCACGATCAGGAAAAAGACGACCGACAGCCCCAGCAGCCACCAGAGGTTCATCATGTTCTGGAAATGGCGTTCGTTATGCTGGCTGAGATACAAAAACGCGGTGAACGCGGCGATGATCGTCGGCGTGCTCCAGAACAGCGCGTAGCCGCGCATCAGCTCGAGCGCCGGCCGGTCTTCCGCGCGAGACGCGTAGAAAGCGAGGAACGACGCGCTGATAAACAATACCGACGTCAGCGCGAGGCCCACGATGCTCCATGCCAGCGGACTGGTGAACAATTCGAGATAATCCAACGTAACCACGCCGTTCGTTTCGCGGATAAACCCGCCTTCCGACAGCACCAGCGCCACGGACAGCGAAGCGGGAATCAGCAGCCCGGTCGCGCCGTAGAGGAACAGGAACACGATATTTTTTTTGGAACCGTAGTTCTCGAATGCATAGAACGAACCTCGGATCGCCAGCAGAACGATCGCGATGCTGCCCGGTACCAGCAGGGAAGATCCGTAATAGTGCGCGGCATCCGGGAAAAATCCGATCAATCCGACGAAGAAGAACACGAAGAACACGTTGGTGATCTCCCAGACCGGCGACAGATAACGCGAGATCAGGCGGTTGATCAGATGGTCTTTGCCGGTCAAACGGGCGTAGAAAGCGAAGAATCCCGCGCCGAAATCGATGGAAGCCACGATTAGATAGCCGTACAAGAAGATCCATAAGACGGAGATGCCTAAGATTTCGTAACTCATGCGTTCGGTTCACCTTCTTCCTTAGACCCGTCGGGCGATGAGGACGTTTGAGCGGCCAACGCGGCTTGTTTGGTCTTGGCGATCTTCTCGAACTCGACTTCCGCCGGATTGTCCCGGAACAGACGCCGCAGCACGATCACGCACATGGTGCCGAGCAGGATGTACAGCAGCAGGAACACGAAGAACAGCGGCATGATGCTCGGCGACGTGGTCGCCGCGTCTTCGACCCGCAGATATCCGCGAATCATCCACGGCTGGCGTCCGATCTCCGCATAGAACCAACCCATCTCGACCCCGAGAAAAGCGAGCGGAGCGCCCAGCGCGATCACGCGCAGCATCCATTTGTTGAGTTCGTTGCGTTTTTTCCAGAACAAGAACAGGAAGTAGAGCGCCGATACCGCCAGCAGCGCGAACCCGATCCCGACCATGAAATCGAACATGTAATGCACGATCAGCGGCGGCTGTTCGTCGGCGGGGAATTCGTTCAAGCCCGTCACTTCGGCATTGAAATCGCTGAACGCGAGGAAACTGAGCGCTTTCGGAATATGGATCGCGCCGATAATATCGCGTTCCGCGTTCAGCCAACCGAGGAAGATCAGATCCGCGCCTTTTTCCGTCTCGAAATGCCATTCGGCGGCGGCCAGTTTCTCCGGCTGATGTTCCGCGAGGAACTTGGCCGAGGTATCGCCCGCGAGCGCGGTCAGGAAGCTGAACAGCAGCAGGACGGCCATCATCAGTTTGAGCGCTTTTTTCTTGTAATCGGTGATGCCTTTACGCAGCATGGAGAACGCGGCGACGGCGGCGAGCAGAGCGGCTCCCGTCATGTAGGCGGACGTCAGCACGTGGAATACCTTGGACGGCGTGGCGTCGTTGAACATCGCCTGAAGCGGATGGACGGCCGAGAAATGTCCCGCTTCCATGACGAATCCGTCCGGCTGGTTCATAAAACCGTTCACCGTCGTAATGAAGAACGCCGACATCGAAGCGCCGAGCACGACGGGAATCGTCAGCAGCCAATGCAGATACGGATTGCGGAATCGTTCCCACGTATAGAGGTAGATGCCGAGGAAGATCGCTTCGAAGAAAAAGGCGAAGACTTCCATAAACAGCGGCAGCGCGATCACGTTGCCCGCGAGCTGCATAAAGTTCGGCCAGACGAGCGACAATTGCAGCGCGATCGCCGTGCCGGTCACGACGCCGACGGCGACGGAGATCACGAAGCCGCGGCTCCATCTGCGGGCCATCAGCGTATAATGCGGATCTTTGCGGCGAATCCCGACAAACTCCGCGATCGAGATCATCAGCGGAATCGCGACGCCGATCGTGGCGAAAATCACGTGAAACGATAACGTCAGGGCCGTTACGAGACGACTCCATAACACGGTATCGATGACCATGCTTTAAATCCCCTTTCCGGTGTTTGTATATGACTTCAATCACATTAGAATGAATTCAGTATAGCGGCGGGAAACCGAATTTCGGGGCGCAAGCAGGCCTTTTCAAGAAAAGATCAAACCTTTGCGGCAATTTCGTGAAAAAGAGCACAATGACCCGTTCGAGCCATTGTCGATTGGGTAAAAGTGTGTTATTTGAAATCCTTAATCTTATCAATTTTAAGTATTTGCGCACTGTTACATTTATCACACTTGTCGGCGAGAGAAGGATAAAGATAGGGTAACGAGTCTAGCAATCGGCTGCGGCTGCCGACACGGCGCGCGGCCACTCGCAGCAGACCCGATCGGGGGAAGTCGTTTGGAGCGGTAAGCAATCGGGTGTCCTAGATTAGAGTACGATGCAACGCTATTGAAAAGTAATGTTGCAAAAATCCATCATTTATCGCGGTAAAAGTGACAGATGAAGCGAAGTGTTGCGGAAATCCATCATTTCGGTTCAGAAAGTCCTTATTGCATGCCAAGAGATCGAAAATGATGGATATATGCAACATTTCTCTCGAAAAAAGGCTTCTGCACGTAAATATGATGGATATTTGCAACATTTGGTCGAGGAGTGGGGGTGAGGACGCAAAAGGCGACAGCGCGAACAGACAAGCTATAGCGCGCAAAGGCAGGCGAGGGCGCGAACAGCAAAAGACCTGCCGATTCGGCAGGTCTTCGATCATCGTCATGGCGTCGGCATGTCGGATTCAAACTCGCCGCGCGTGTTCGGCCTTACAGATAATCGTCCATCCAGCCCGCGATATGCGACAGCCGCGCGACGCGCAGCGACGGATGGCCGCCGCGCGACAGGTCGTGGCTCGCGCCCGGGAAACGGACCAACCGCGTTTTGCGGCCGAGACGCTTGAGCGCCGTGAACAACTGCTCGGCCTGTTCGATCGGACAGCGCAGATCCTGTTCGCCGTGCAGAATCAGCAGCGGCGTGCGCACCTGCTGCACGTAAGCGATCGGCGAATGTTTCCACAGCAGTTCGGTGTCCTGCCAAGCATCGCCGCCGATCTGGTCTTCGGTGAAGAAGAACCCGATATCGCTGACGCCGTAGAACGACAGCCAGTTCGAGATCGACCGCTGCGTGACCGCGGCTTTGAACCGATCGGTATGGCCGACGATCCAGTTGGTCATGAAGCCGCCGTAGCTGCCGCCGGTCACGCCGAGGCGCGACTCGTCGATAAAGTCGTAATGCGCCAGCGCATGGTCGACCGTATCCATCAGATCGCGGTAATCGCCGCCGCCGTAGTCGCCCCGGCAGGCGTTGACGAATTCTTGGCCGTAGCCGTGACCGCCGCGCGGATTGGCGAAGACGACCGCATAACCTTTGGAAGCGAGCAGTTGGAATTCGTGCATGAAGGTATGACCGTACATCATATGCGGTCCGCCGTGGATTTCGAGAATCGTCGGCACTTTACCCGCCTTTTCCGCGTCGAAGCCTACCGGTTTCATGATCCACGCCTGCACCTTCCAGCCGTCCCGGGTCTCGACCCGGAACGATTCGGGCGCGCTCAATTCATGTTCGCCGAGCCAATCGCCGTTGGCGTCCGTCAGACGGAATTCTTCGCGGCTGCCTGGAGAGAAACGGTACAGATCGCCGGGATTCAGCGGATCGGAGATCGCGACCACGAAGCCGCCTTTATGATCCGGCGTCAGTTGATACACGTCGCGGTCGCCGCCGAGCAGCACTTCGTGCCCCGAACCGTCCGCCGCGAAGCGGGCGACTCCGGCGCTTCCCTGTCCGGTGAACAGCGCGTACACCGAGCTGCCGTCTTCGGCGAAGATCGGATCGGGCGAACCGAGCCCCGCGCGCATGTCGCCTACGACCAGATTACCGACCAAGAGATCGCGGTCGCCCGTCAAGCAGGCGATCTCTCCGCCTTCGGCCGAAATCAGGTACAGGCGGGTGAGCGTCGCGTTATGGTACGAGCGATCGCTGGCGAAGAACGCGATTCGATTGCCGTCCGGCGACCAGCTCATCTGCCCGACGCTCCAATCGGAGCCCGTCAGCTTGCGGCGATTGCCGCCGTCCGCGTCCGCGACGTAGAGGTCGCTGATCAGCAGCAGATCCGGATCGGTCTCGTCGCCGTCTTCCGGAATATAAGCCGTAAACGCGATTCGCGAACCGTCCGGCGACCAAGCGAAGCTGCCGACGTCGAAACCACCCGACGTGATCGGCTGCGCTTCGCCGCTTGCGGCATCCACGACGTACAGATGGCTGCGTTTGCCGTTCCACAGGCCGGAACCGTCGCCTTTGTAGCGAATGCGGTCGATTACCGTTTCTGTAAGCGGCTTGTCTTTGTCGGAATCGTTTTCGCTGCGATCGTCGTCGTTGCGGTCTTTTGCGTCCGATTCCTCGGATTCCGCATCGGTCTGCGAAGAGACCAACAACTTGGAACCGTCCGGCGACCAGCGGTAAGAACCCGCGCCGTCGGGCAGATCGGTCAGCACTTCGGCTTCGCCGCCGGAAGCGGGGAGGAGCCAGATCTGTCTTTTGCCTTCGTGTTTGCGGGTGAACGCCAGCGTCTTTCCGTCCGGCGACCAAGCCGGCGAACCGTCTTCCTCACCGGAAGTGAAGAACTTATCGGTTCGACCGTCCGCCGAAATCGCGCGAATCCGCGTAACGTATCCGTCGCGCGCTTCGTTAACGGTGCGCTGCGTATAGACGATGCGTCCGTCGGCCGGGGATACGTCGGGCGCGCCTACCCAGACGAAGCGGTACAGGTCTTCCGCGGTCAATCCGCGTTTTTGATTCATGATTTAATGCCTCCTCTTTATGTACGGCTGCAATCCGGCATGCTGACCGATGGTCAACTCACCGGCTTTCCTTTTATGATACGGGAAGCGTCCGCGAACGGCAAACCGGACATCGCGAGTGAAGGACGGTCTTCCGCGTCGGACGAGTTTCGGGTGTTCGTTCGCCCGGCACTTTTGCGACCAGCGATTCATTGGCGCGAAACGGGATATCCCGTAGAATTTAGGGTAATCGAAGATTACAGGCATTCTACGTCATACTTTCGGAGCAAGCGTCCCTTCCGAGCGCCCCCGAATACGAAAGGTGAGTCGATACGCGAATGAGGACGACCGAAGAAATACTGCGGGTATGGAGAACATTTGACGGATTTCCGATGGAGACGCTCACCAAAGCGTGGCTGCATGCAACGGGCGAAGCCGGCGCGCCGCGCAGCGTGGAACGGATGCGGGAGCATCGTCGACAGTACGGAACATCGGGGAACTGCTTCGATCTGGCGTTCTGGTTGATGGACGAATTTCGAAACGCGGGGATCGATTGTTATCCGGTAGGCAAGAAACTGGGCACGAGCGGCGCGCATGCGGCGGTGGTGGCGATCGGCTCGGACGGCAGGCGGTATTTCTGCGATCTCGGCGATCAATGGCTTCAGCCGATCCTGATCGAGCCGGGCTCGGACGATTATACGGAAGAGCCGCTGGCCGGCTTTTTCCCCGGGGCGCGAATCGCGGTCTCGTCCGACGGCAAGCGGGCGCAGATTCGGTATATCCGTCACAACGGGAAGGAAAGCCGGGCGGAATTCGATTTGGAACCGGCTGACGAGACCGAGTTTCAAGACGCGGCCGCTTATGCGCAGAACCTCTTGAAGAAGCCGCTGGTCGAATGCCGGGTTCGCATGTGCACCGGACAGATCGTACACTGGGAATACGAAAGCGGCCATTCGCAGATCAGCAGCGATCGCGGGCTGTTCAGCGAGAGCGAGCCGTTGGCGGACGAGACCTGGGCGCAGCGCATTTCGCGGCGTTCGGGGATCGACGAAGCGGTGGTGCAGACGGCGCTCGAACTGTACGAGACGAGAGGGTTATGAAGAAGTTCGGACTTTTGGGCTTATCGGATAAAAAAAGGGACGGAACGCGGCGCAAACCGCGTTTTCCGTCCCTTTTTTCCGAGCGCAGCCGCCGCCCTGACGCGCCCCTCCGGGCCGCGCCGCGGCTGACCGCGAAACGCTTCTAACGTCCAAGCGCCCGCTGCGCGGCCGCGCCGATCGGGTTGCCGCGGAATTCTTCCGCGAAACCGGCGGCCCAGTCGTCGCTGAAATCGAGCACGCCTTCAAGCAGCGGCGCAAACTGCGCATCCAAGCCCATCGTCCAGAAGCGGCGAACGCGCATGAACAGTTCGACCGCCGCTTCGTCGGCCGGGCCGAACGGCCTTGCCGAGCGATAGCCTTCCAGAAAAGCCTGCCATAACGGCTCGATCTGTTCGCGCTGCTGCCGTTTGCGATTCTTGACTTGGGCCAGATCCCAAGCCCGCCAGCCGGGAGCCGCGAATTCGAAATCGAAATGCGTGAAGCGTTCGCCTGTCCGCAGCGCGTTATTGTTGCCGTGCATATCGCCGTGGCAGATGCCGAAATCAAGCCCGGTCGAAGCGGCGGCTTCCATCGCCGTTTCCAGTTCCCGCGCGTAGCGGCGCAGGAACGCCGCTTCCGCGTGATCCTCGCCGATCAAGGCGAGGATGCCTTGCAGCGGCCGGCGCAGCAGCGTTTCCGCGCCGACGGGCGCGCGGTAAGGCAGAGGCGCGGCGGCATCGGCCGCGCTGCGATTTTCGCGCGCAGCGCGTTCCTGCGGCGCAGGCGCAGCCGCCGAGGTCCCGTCCGCGCCGGGAATCGCGGCATCATCCGCCGCCGCGATTCCCGGCGTCAGCCGGTCGAACGCCGCGTGCAGCTCGGCGGCCGATCGGCCGAAAGCGCGGCACGCCGCGGCGTCCTGCAGCGGGTCTTCCTCGCCTTCGGCTTCGAGGAACAGCGCCGCGAAGCGGGTGCCTTCCGGCGCTTGCAGCGCCGCGTACAGGCGGCCGGAAGGCAGCCGGACGGCAGGCGAAGCGCAGGCAGCCGTTCCGGCCAGCTCGCTTTGCAGCCGTTCGAGCAGATTCAGCTCGAACGCGATCTCGTCTTCGCGCGCTTCGACGCGGTAGACGCGCAGCATGTATGAGCCGCCGTCCGAGGTACGGACGCGGTACGTATCGTTCAGGCCGCGCAGCCAATAGCGGCATTCGGTCCATTGACCGAGAGCGTACAAGCTTTCCAGCCGGCGTTTCAGATAAGCCGGATTCAAAACGGACCGGACGGCGATCGATTCTTCGCCGATTGCAGCAGCCGGAATCTCGGGTTGCAGAGTAGGATCAGTAGGGTTCATAAGTCGAATTCTCCTTGTTGTCGGTGATGCGACCCGGACGATCTGGCCGCTCGGATCGTATAAGCAGATATGAGGCGGACGAACAGAGCGGCCCGAAGCCGCTCTGTTCGTCGGCGAATACGTGAATGGTTCAGTTTGTCGGTCAGTCGTCGTCTCGGACGACGTCCCAAGCCGCGAAGCGGGACAAGCCCGCCGCGCGGGCCAGAGCGGCCGAAGCGTCATGATCGAGCTGGCAGCGGTACTGCGGCTCGTAACCGAGCGAGAGCGCATGCGCGCAGATCGCGCGCACGGTCTGCCGGGCGTAACCCCGGCCCCGGTACTCGGGCAGCGTGATCACGCCGAGATCCGCGAACGTCGTTCCGCTCCACGGGTACATGCTGGCCGCCGCGACGAGGCGGCCGTCCGCGAAGCAGCCGAATACTAGCCAATGGTCCAGCTCGACGAACGCGTCGTCCATGTCGTCTTCCGGAGCTGCTTCCGCGAACGCGGCAAACGCTTCGGCATCGTCGGCCGTCAGTCGTCGCACCTGTACCGGCGGCGTTTCTTCGCGCAGCGTCTCGCGCGCATCCGACGCGTAATAGAACAGATGGTCCGCGCCGTTCAAGGCTTCGCCCGCGCGCCGCAGCGCGTCGTCCAGTTCGGCTTGTCCGATCTCGCCGCCCGCGTCCAACCCGGCACGTTTCGCTGTCTCCGGCGTCAGCGTGAGCAGGCCGCCGCGCCCCGGCAGGTCCAGCCGCATGATGCGGCGCGAACGCGGCAGATCGGGATCGAGCACGATCCGCAGACGTCCCGGTTCCGCAGGCACCGACGGACCGTTCGGATCTCCGCCGGCTTGGGCTAGCCAATAATCGGTGACGATCTTTGGGAATGCCGGTGTTTTTCCGATAGGTTCGGGTCCGGCTTGGTTATCTGAATGATTCGTTGAAGTCATCTGAATTCCTCCTCTTTCGGTTCATCCACTGTTCGGCATAGTCGACCATCTCGCGCTGCGGGATCAGGAAACTGACGGCCGAGCCGACTTTGCTTTCCCGAATCGATCCCGTATCGCGGCGAAAATCGTCGAACAACTGTCCGAAATCGTCGGAATCGTTGTTGATGTCCCGGTACGTCGTCCAGCGTGCTTCGCCGTCGATCTCCAGCTTCACGTCCCAGATTTTAGGCTGCACGAACGCATTTTGCTGCCGGTATTCGGCCAGATGCAGCGAAGTATTGGAATCGGTCGGCGCGCCGAGCAGCAGAATCCGGCCGTCTTTGTCATAGATGCGTCCGAGCGGCGAAGTGTCGCTTAACGCATCATCCAGCGCATGGCCGGAAGTCAGCGTTTCGGCGTCGGCTCCCCACGCGGCGAACGACATATGCGGATGGGCGCTGCGAAGCACGCCGTCTTGTTTGCGGAACGTCTCGGCGATAAAGCCCATATGAGAAGTCGGCGTCAGATCGGGGAGGTACAGCGGCATATGCTTTTTGATGATCCGCATCTCGTCGGCTGACAGATCGCCGCCGTATTCTTCGGGCGCGCAGAGCTGTTCCGTCTGCGTCGGCATGACCACGTTTCCTTCAAGACCGACCGCTTCTTCCAGCGCGAGAATGACGGCTACCGGACCGCCGACGACGCGACCGATCGCCCGCAGCGAAGCGTGCACGATCACGGTCATGCCCGGCTTTACGCCGAGCCGCCGCAGATCGTTCAGCAGATCGGTCTGCGTATGAAAAGGAGCGCGTGCTTGATCCGGCGGCGACTGCGAAACGAGGCTCGGCGCTGGATAGGCCTCCGAAAGCGACGTTCGTTTATTCGGACCATGCATCGTTTATTCCTCGCACTTTATCCCATCCGAAATGCCGTTCGATCTCTTCGATCGTTTGTTCGGCCGATCCGTCCGTTTCGCGCCGCCAGATCTTCAATCCTGCTTCTTCCGCCTGCCGCAGTACCGCGAGATTGCCGAAAGCGACGGTGGCATAGATATTTTCCAGAATCGCTTCCGGATCGGACAAACTTCGGATCAAGTTCAGCATGTCGTCTTTGTCCGCACGGCCGAAATAATCGCGCCGCACGATGGCTTCGTCCGCATGCAGATAGACGATGCGTTCTCGCGGAGCCAGCCGCCTCGCGACCTCGATCGGCGCATGGCCTTCGAAGATCACGGGTCCTTTTTCCGCCGCCGCGATCAGTTCCATGATGCACATGTCGATCGCTTCGCGCTGCGTATCGTGCAGCCAACGTGCGTATTCGGGGACCGGACGGGCGAAGTATTGTTCCCAATCGTCGAACTTGCGGCACAAAGCAGGCTGCTCCTGTTCGTTTGCGATCTGTTTGTGCGGCCAGGTTCGTTCATCGGCGTTGTAGTGGGGGATGCCGTATTTGGCGCTCAATCGCGCGGCGGCCGTCGTTTTGCCGCCGCATGCGCCGCCGAGCACCCAATAGACGTCGCGCAGCGCATGGCGCAGCACGTTATCGGCAATATGCATCGGAATTGCCTCCTTTCAGTTCCATACTATCGGCTCCTTTGGTGCGTTATTTCCGCATGCGTTTCGCAAAGCTTTTTCCAATATCCCCAAGCTTCCAGATAACCCGGCAGGTCGTGCGGATGATGCTTGACGCTCAGGCCGGTCCGGCAGTACAGCTGAACGAGCGTTTCTTGGATCAGCCGCGTCTTATCTAACGTTTCGTTTTCCAGCGTGTCGTAAGCGTCTAGCAGCGTCTCGATCGTCAGATCGTCCGGCGAAGAGCAGAACGCGTACAGGAAATCGTACAGAATCGGGCCGATCATCGGCGACGGGTCGATCACGCCGATCAGCGTCGAATCGCGGTACACGAAGTTATGGACGCCGGTGTCTCCGTGCAGCAGATATTTGCGTCCTTGTTTGTCATCGTCCGCGAACAATCGATCCGCGACGGACCGGACATAGACGTAATCTGCTTCCGTCAGCGTCTCGCCCAGATTGATCCGGGCTTCTTGAATGCCAGCGTCGTTGAAGTCTTTCCATGTAAGCCGCGGACCGTAACCGATCCGTCCCCACGGAACGTCCTGTTCGGATTCCTTGTACCGGTTCAGCAGCTCTCTCGTCAGCAGCGCCATCCAGTCTTTTTTGGTTCCGCGATTGAAATGGGTCGTGCCTTCGATAAATTCATAAGCGAGATAAGAATGGTCTTCCGCCGTAAACAATACTTCGGGCAGCAGGGGAGAGCGATCGTATGTCCGCAGCAGCCGTTCGACGGTTCGGATCTCGCCTTGCGTTTCGAATTTGAGGATGTATGATTCGCCGCGCTCCGTGTCCAGCTTCAATACCTGTCCTGCGGTCGTGCCGGAGAGCCTGCGAAGATTCGTAATCTTGTCTTCGATTCCATGTCGTCGAAAAAGCGAACGAATCGCATCCAAATCCAAAGCGTGTTCGTTCATAATGTCGTGCTCCTTCACTATCCATTGCCTGTTACAGGTCGTTCAGCGGCCGGATCATATGAATGTCCAGCGGTTCCGCCGCCAGAGATTCGGGGTCCGGTTCGTCCGCGTTCATGCTGCCGAGGCTGCGATAGAAACGGACGGCGGAAGCCGTTTCGGTCGACGAGATATACATCGAATTCGCGCCGAGCGAGGCGGCTTGTTCGCTTAGCGCGTTCATCAGCCGCGTGCCGATGCCCTGCCTGCGATAAGAACGGCTGACGTACATTAGATCTACCGCCAGCATGTCCTGTTTCTCTCCGAGACGCCGATGACCCAGCACGCCGAAGCCCGCGAGCCGCTCGCCGTCGTAAGCGCCGAACGCGGCTCCGCCTGCCTGTAATTCATGGCGGAAACGGTCTTGAAGCCGCGTCAGCTCTTGTTCGTTCCATGTCGGGCATTCGTGGCCGGCTTCCGTCCAGAGTTCTTGCCCGTTTTCGATCGTGCAGATCGCGTCGATCACTTCGGAGCGGTCGATCTCGGCGAGCCGATCCGCGTCTTCCGGCCGCATAATGCGGATTTCGATATTCATAGGCTCTTCTATCCCTTTCATTGTTCTTTTTGCGCGGCGACGAATTCGTCTTTGGTCATGCCGTACAAGATAAAGTCCATAAATTCCCCGTCGATATAAGCGACCTGCCGACGCACGCCTTCGCGGACGCAGCCCAATTTCTCCATCATCGTCGCCGACGCGGTATTGCCTTCCAGCACGTAAGCGTTGAATTTGTTCAGCCTATGCTCCAAGAATGCGAAGCTTCGCAAGGCCGGACTTCGATATCCATTTCAGATTCTTTCGGGCTAAGGGATTAAAAGGGGAAAACGGGCGATACGCGATGCTTCGTCGCTTGTTCGAACACGTGCGCGATTTGGATCAGCAGGGCTTCCGAGTAAGCGGAACCGGTGAATTGAACGCCGACCGGTTGTCCGTTCCGCCGATAACCGGCAGGCACGACGATCGAAGGGTAGCCGGCACGGGCCGCGATATCGGCTCCCCGGTATCCCGGGAAGAACAGGGCGTCCAATTCATGATTTTGCAGGGCGGCGTCGATGCCGCGAGTACGCGATCGATCGAAATTCTCCAGCAGGCTGTTCAGATACTGCGGCTCGGTCAACGTTCCGCTGAACGCGTTGGCATGCACGAACAGATCCTGCCCGTAGCGCAGCGACTGCTCGGCATGTTCGGTATTGAAAGCGATGACGTCGTCGAGCGAACGAATCGGCGAATGAGCGGGCAGCTTGCCGAGATAACGGTTGAGCGATGCTTTAAGCTCGAGCCAAGCCACGCCGTAATCCCAAGATTCGCGAGCCGAAGGAATAACGACGTCGTCCACGATCGTCGCGCCGCAGCGGGCGAGCACGGCGATCGCGTCTTCGGTCAACCGGGCTTCTTCTTCGTCCAATCCGTCGAAATAAACGTCGCGAGGGATACCGATTCGCAGGCCGTTCAATCCGGTTTTCCGAAGAGAAGCGGAGTAATCTTCTTCGCAATGCGCGATACTGCCGCCGGTAATCGTAATCGGGTCTTGGGGGTCTACGCCGCGCAGAACGCCGAGCAGCAGAGCGGCGTCTGTTACCGTTTTGCCTAAGGTCCCGATCGTGTCTTGAGTAAAAGATACCGGAATGACGCCGCTTCTCGAGATCAAGCCTACGGTCGGTTTGATTCCGACGAGCGAATTCTGGCAGGCGGGACTGAGCACCGAGGCGCTGGTCTCCGTTCCCAGAGATCCGGCCGCGAATCCGCTCGCGATCGCCGCGGCGGAACCGGAGCTCGAACCGCCCACGAAATGTTCGCGGCCGTAAGGATTCAAGGTTTGCCCGCCGCGCCCGCTGTATCCGGCCGGCATATCGGACGAGATCAGATTGGCCCACTCGGTCATATTGGTTTTGCCGAGCAGAATAGCGCCCGCTTTGCGCAGCCTGCGAATCGCAAAAGCGTCTTCGCTCGCGTAATGATCGGCGAGAGCCAGCGATCCCGCGCTGGTATGCATGGCGTCGCCGGTATCGATAATGTCTTTGACCAGAACGGGGATGCCGTGCAGCGGTCCGAGAATGTCGCCGCGACGCCGCAAAGCGTCCATCGCGTCCGCTATCCCGATCGCATCGGGATTGATCTCGATGATCGAACGGATGCCGTGTTCCCCTCGGTCAAGCTCGGCGATCCGCTCCAGATAGAGCAGAACGAGTTGCCTGGAAGTCAACTCTTTGTTGGAGAGTTTGTTTTGCAGTTCGTCTATAGAAGCCGTTAACAGCCAAGAAGTACGGGCCGCGCCGGATTCGAAATTTGTCATGGATAGGACCTCGATATCGGCGAGCGAAGATTTTTCGAGTCTTCTTCGATCGCCGTTTGCAAGTAAAGCTCCTCCAGAAGGAGGAGCTCGGACTTATTTTTGTTTTCGATTCGAGTCTGCCGGATCGTGTCCGACATTCGTTAGCGATCAGGGTTTTCGTATGCCGCACGTTTCAGTACGTAGTGCAGGAAAAGTCCGTCTTCCAATCGGATTTCGCCGATCGTTTCGAACCCGCATTTTTGCAGCACGCGGTTCGAAGCGACATTGGCCGGACGGGCGAGCCCGTTGATCGCTTCAATATCGGTATGCGCGAACAGCCAATCGGCAAGCAGCGAGGCGGCCTGCGTCATATACCCTCGGCCGCGGCAGACGGATGATACGCCGTAAACGATCTCGCGGTTCGGAGAAGGCAGCTCGTCCTTGATGCCGGTACAGCACCAGCCGACGAAACGCCCGCTCGAACGTTCGATCACCGCAAGCCGCAGCATCCGGTCTTCGACTCGACCGTCCCGCGCCGCCGCTTCGAGAAATTCCCGACTGCCGGGAATTTCGTAATCGCGCAGCCAGATCCGCCGCGTTTCCGGGTCGACATGCCAATCGGGCAGAAATTCGCGGATATGCGGCTCGGCGGTGATCGCGCAGAAGTCGTCCAGATCTCCCGGCGCGAATTCGCGCAGCCGGATCTCGGGACCTTCCAGCAGGAAGGGCGAAGATTCATGCGGCCAAGAACCTTGAATCAAGACTACAATTCCTCCGCGTAACGATGCTCTTCGGTCACGACTTCGAAACCGACGGCGCGATAGACCTTCAACGCGTCTTCGTTGCGGACTTCGACGTCCAGTTCCGCGTCGTCGCAGCCCAGATTCCGAATCTCGTGCAGCGCCCGGTTCAGCAGCGCCGAAGCCAAGCCGCGTCTGCGATGATTCGCGCGGGTCAGCACTTCTTCGATCTCGCCCGTCTCTCCGTCGGAGACCCAGTACATCAGGCTCGCCGCCGGGTTGCCGTCCGCGTCGCAGACCTGAAGCATCCGCCAAGCGGGACGCGAGACGATCTCGGCCAGACGCTCCGCGCCGATCGGCGTTACCGGCCAGATCTCCATATCGAGCGCCAGATATTCGTCCGCCTGCTCGTTGTTCAACGAGTCGAACTCGCGCCATGCATAGCCTTCGGGCAGAGGGAACGTTTCCGCGGAAGCGTTCGGCGAGCTTGCGTCCGCGAACTCGCGGCACATCCGGTACTGCCGTTTCAGCGGCGAGAATTCGGGACGCGAAGCGAAGAATTCGGTGTTGGTCGCTTCTTCGACGTAATTGCCGAAACAGAGCAGCGTGCCGTGCGTATCCGGCAGATTCGAGCGGATCTCCAGAGCGCGAGCTTTCAGCGTTTCGTACATCGCGTTCATCAGTTCGGGGTCGTTTTCGCGTTCGGGCAGCGTTTTTAAGTTGAAAAAGATCCGGTGTTTATTCGACGGATCGGCCGCCGCCGGCATGACGCTGAACACGTCGACTTGGCCTTTGGCGATCATCTTGTCGCCTTCGAACGCGCAGTAGACGTTCGGCCAATTCTCTTGTTCGCCTACCCACCAGAAGGTCACGCGCCGTCCTTCGGCCGTTTGATTGTAAAAGGCACCGAGTGCCGGGAAGTCGCTTTCGCGGAAATGTCGGATTGAATAAGCAGCAGTCGTAGGTTGCATGGAAATCAAGTCCTCCTCGGGAATATCGGAATTCGTGGAATGGGATTGCATAAAGGGTGAATCCTCCTTTCCGACGGGCAGCCCGTCTGCTTCCCAGTATGCTTCATTAAAGAAAGAAGAAATGAACCGTTCTTGCGCATATCCGAGCCTATTCCGTAATATTACCCGGGTAATATTGACTTTTTATTTTTACCCGGATAAAATAGGAACGTAAGAAAGGAGAAGTATAAAAATGGAACTGACAAAAAGTACGCAGTCGAAATATACGGCTTTTGTGGATCGGCATATCGTGGCGGCAGGTTCGCTGGGCGAGGTATCCGCTCGGATTCGGCAAACTTTGGACGAACGGCGTCTTGCCCGTCTGCTGATCTTCGACGACCGCACGGGAAGCCAAGTCGATCTCGATCCGCGCGACGAACCGGAAGAACCCGTTTACGAATCGGCGGAACCGTCGGAAAACGCTGCGAGCGAAGAGCAGGACGCAAAGCCGACGGCCAAAGTCGGACGTCCCAAGCTCGGCGTGGTATCGGGCGAAGTCACGCTGCTGCCGCGGCATTGGGAATGGCTCAAAAGCCAGCCGGGCGGCGCTTCGGTCACGCTGCGCAAGTTGGTGGAAGAAGCGCGTCGCGCCGGCGAAGAACAAGCGAAGAAACGCGAAGCGAAGGAAGCCGCCTATCGGTTCATGACGGCGATCGCCGGAGATTTCGACGGATACGAAGAAGCGCTGCGCGAGCTGTACGCCGGGAATCGGGAGCGTTTCGAACGCTGCATCGCAAATTGGGGGACGGACGTCGCGCGTTACGCGAGCCTCTTGGCCGCGGAAGCTTTCGCCGAATCCGATCAGAGAGGAGAGAAGACCCATGAAGCGGATCGCCGCTAACGGGATCGAGCTGGCTTACGACGAGTTCGGCAGTCCGGCCGGCGAGGCCGTTTTGCTGATCGCGGGATTGGGAACGCAGAGAATCCGTTGGACCGATTCGTTCTGCGAACTGCTGGCGGATCAAGGCTTTCGGGTCATTCGGTTCGACAACCGGGATACCGGCGGTTCGACTTCGTTCAAACAGTACCCGCCGCTGGATTTCGCCGAATTGGCGGCGGCCCTGTCCGCGGGCAAACTGCCGAACCTTCCGTATACGCTGGGCGATATGGCGGAAGACGCGATCGGTTTGCTGGACGGATTGGGTATTAAGCGGGCGCATCTGGTCGGCCGTTCGATGGGCGGGATGATCGCGCAGCTCGCGGCGGCATCCTATCCGGATCGGGTGCTCTCGCTGGTGTCGATCATGTCCAGCTCCGGCAATCCGGAACTTCCGCCGGCGGCTCCCGACGTCATGGCGATGATGACTCGGCCCGCGCCGAATCCGTTCGAGGACGAAGCCGGTTTTCTGGCGAACGGCGCGGCGTTCGCCAAACGAATCGCGGGCACGGGATATCCGTTCGACGAAGAAACTTATCGGGCCATGATTCGCGAAGAAGCGCGGAGGGCTTACGATCCGGGCAGCACCGGCCGGCAGATCGCCGCGATCGCGTTGTCGGGAGACCGTCGGCCGAAGCTGGCGACGATCCGCGTTCCGGCGCTGGTCGTACACGGAAGCGACGATCCGATGTTCCCGCCGATCTGCGGCGAAGACACGGCCCGCGCGATACCGGGAGCGGAGTGGCTGCTGCTTGAAGGCATGGGGCATGATCTTCCGGCTCGACTGGAAGCGACCGTGGCGGAAGCGGTCGCGCGCACGGCAAGGCGCGGAAGGGCCGAACGGTGAATAGGGGCGGAAACGGAACGCGCGATTAAGATTGGCTGGCGTACGGTTTCGGAGAACATACGTAGAAGCGCGCCTGTTTGCTTAAGAGCAAACAGGCGCGCTTTGTAACGAGCGGATTCCGACCGGAGACCGAATGCGCAAGTTTCGACGGTACGGAAACGAATCTAAGCGAATGTTCGGCTGATCGTCAATCGGCTGCGAGGCGCAGCTCGTCCGTCGCTTCCGGATCGCGGTCGTACACGCGAATCTCGATCAGTTCCGCATAGGGACTGCCGTTGGTCGCTTCGACGACCAAACGCAGGCTGCTTAGCGAGACCGGCTGCGCCAGCTTGTGCACGATTCGGCGGCGGCGGTTGTTCCGGCCGGACGCGATCACGGTCCAGTCCGCGTCCGGGACCCCGTCCGCTCCGGCGGCTTCCAGCCGATAGTCGCGGATCAGTTCGGGAATGACGTCGAAGTCCGTCCGGTGATGATGCAGGTTCACGAGATCTTCGTTCACGTCGTCGTTGAACGTCAGATGAATCTCGGCGACGGTTTGCGGCTCGTCCCAATCGAGGCGGAGCCACGGTTGGACTGGCTGCGCAGAGGCGGAAACCGCTGGTACAGCCGACGCGGAACCTGAATCGGCGCGATTCACGAAAATGTCTTGAACGGTGTCCGCTGCCGCAGCGTTCTCCGGCGCGGAGCCGTCGAACGACGCGCTTTCGCCGCCGTCGATCCGTTCCGACAGCCACATCTGCGGCCCGGCGAACGGCCGGTGATAGCCGTTGACGGCGCGCTCCGGCGCGTAGGCTTCCGTCGCCGATTCCAGACGGAAGCAGAACGGCCGGCGCGCGAGGCCGCGCATCTGCCATTCGACGACCGGCTGGTTATCGAGCCGGTCTTCCAGATCCTGCGAGACGCGGGCTTCGCCGCCGCGTTCGAAAGCCAGCACTCCGCTCAGCGCTTGCTCCGAGCGATAGAGCCGCACGGTTTCGCTGCCCCGCACGATCAGAAAAGCGTTGCGCGGCGTCTCCGGCCGCCAATGCAGATCGAAGCGCGTCCAGTGGGCTTCGCCTCCGCCTTCGACGCGGGCGGTCGCCGTCGCCCGCAGCGTATGCGGAACGTAGTTCTCGCCGCGGCCGGTGTCCCACAGCTCGGCCGTCACTTCGGCGTCTTCGTCCGCCGACAGAAGCAGGGACACGCCGGACACTTCCGGGTCCGCCGGGAAGAGCAGGGCCGCGTCCCGACGCAGCGGGTACGCTTCGCCCGGCTGCTCCAGCGCGAGGCGGCGCAGCGCGCCCGACGCGCTCAAGGCCACGGAGCGGGCCAGGTCCGCCGGGTCGTCGGCATGCCGCCCGACGACGGAAGCCCCGCGCCGGATCAGCGTCCGGCGCAGCAGATCGGTATGCCGCGCGCGCAGCTCGCGCGGCGTCACCCCGAGCGCCGAGCACAGCGCGGCGCCCGTGCCCGCGGCTTCGCCGATGGCCGCGCAGGTCGCCATGACGCGCGTCGTGCCGAAAGCGACGTGCGAAGCGCTGATGTTGCGGCCCGCCATCAGCATGTTGGTCACGTTCGCGGAATACAGCGAACGGAACGGGACGTGGTAGACGCCGTCCGTGTGGTAATGCTTGGAGCCGCTTTCTTCGGCGTACATGCCTTGCGGCGGATGCAGGTCGATCGACCAGCCGCCGAACGCGACCGCGTCGTCGAATTCGCGCTGCGCGACGATGTCGTTCTGATTGAGCACGTAATCGCCCACGAACCGCCGGTATTCCCGTTTGCCCGGCAGCGATCCTACCCATTCCAACGTCAAATTTTCCGCGTCGAATTTGCCGGAGTTTTTGATATAGTCCCAGATGCCGTAGATGACCGAAGCCAGCTCGTCGCGGATCATCTCGTTGTCGTGCACGGTGTCATGCTCGCCGCCCCATTCGATCCACCAGTAATGGCAGCCGGAATCGCCGCTTTTGATCACGCGCTTGAGCGGAATGGACGTCTGCGAGATGTCTTTGGCAAAAGACGGCGGAACGAACTTCACCGGCCGTCCCGCGTCCTGCGTGTAGAACAGCATCGTGCTGCCGAGGGTGATGTTATCCGCGACCTCCGGCGCCCATTCTTCGTTGTACGTCTCCCGCGCTTCGCGCCCCAGCATGTATTTCGCCCCCGCCAGAAAACCGACCAGCCCGTCGCCGGTGCAGTCCAGATACACGTCGCTGTCGAACGCGATTCGCCGCTCCGAACCCATCATCCAGCCCGTGACCGAGCGAATCCGGCGTTCTTCTTCGGGACCGTCGGCTTCGACTTCGTGCACGTCCGTGTTCAGGAACAGCGTGATATTCGGCTCGGCTTTGACCGCTTCGAGCACCGTCAGATCCCACAGATACGGATTGCCTTCCGGATTGCGGTATTGGTTCTCGACGAACAATTCGCCCATGATGCCCGTTTCCCGTGCATAGCGGTTCAGGCCGTGAGCCGTCGCTCCGCAGACCCATACGCGCACTTCGCTGCTCGAGTTGCCGCCGAGCACGGGACGGTTCTGCACGAGCGAGACCGTCCGCCCGATCCTTGCCGCCGCGATCGCCGCGCATACTCCCGCAAGTCCGCCCCCGATTACCGTGATATCGCTGTTTACCGTTTCGTTTCGCATATTCGCACGCTCCTTTTTCGCTCTGCCGGGCGGTGTTCCGTTTGTTCTTCTTCGTCTTGCGCCTGCTGCTCTCGGAAAACGATTGCTGATCCGCGATTCCTCTTCTTGTTCCCGGCTTGTCTTTGATTTCAGCATAGAACGAGAAGTGAAGCTTTCGAATACACAATTACGGCAAATAGGATATACTTTATTTCATGGGAGTTAGGCCGTCGCAAACGTGACTGCGTGGGATCAAAAAGCGGACGTCCGCGGATTTCTATGGGCCGAAGTGTACAAGCGTACGCGTTACTCTGCCAAATTCGGTGCGTTTTCGCCTACAAGACTATTTCGCACGCAACAAATGTTGACGTTTTGTTCACATTTTGCCTGCTATAAGCAGCCGAACAGGCTGAATGTTGACGAAACGTGCGAATTTCGAGCAGTTTTCCGCCTTTTTCGAGCTAAATCGGATAAAATGTTGACCTTTCGTACACACTTGCCTGCATATCGGGAGTTTGAGGGGGAAATGATGACTTTCGGTACACATTTTCCGACATCGGGTGTGCGCAGGTTCCGTTTGAAAAGAAAAACGGTCGAAAGCAGCGCGCAACGATGAAACGAGGAAAATAGACAAAGAAACGAAAAGCGAAGGGGGTCGAACAATGAAGCTGAACGAACATATCTACTGGCAAAATAAAGCGCGGTTCGATCTGAAAGAAGACCGTTACGAGACATGGACGCTGTTCGCCGTCGAGGAAGGAAGTTTTCGCTTCGAGATCGTGCTGCCCGATTCTGCGCCGCCGCTGCTTGAGCCGCCGCCTATGCTCCCGCTCGCCGGCGAAGCCGGCTTCGGCGGCGCCGTGCTCTGCCCGCCCGGCGGGGTGCTGCGCCGGGAGACCGTCACGCCGCTTACGTTCCATTACGTCCAATTCGAAGGTTCCGAAGAGCAAAGCGGCGTCTGCCCGTGGATGCCGGGCCTGCTGACGTTCGAAGACGTCAGACGCCTGCGCTCGAACTACGCCCATCTCCGCCGGGCGGAAGGCGACGCCTCCCCGGAGGGCAGGGCTTGGACGCTGCATCTGGCGCTGGATCTGCTGCGCCTGCACGAGACCGAGCGCCGGCGCGAGCTTCGGCCGGAAGCGCGCTTCACGGAAGACGCGCTGATGGCCCTCGCCGCCGCCGAGATCGAGGCGCGCTTCGGCGCCCCGCTGCCGCTGGAAGCGCTGGCCGCGGAACTCGGCCTCAGCCCCGTGCAGTTCACCCGCCGCTTCCGGGCGGCGTTCGGCGAGACGCCTTCGCGCTTCCTGAAGTCGCTGCGGCTTGCCCGCGCGCGCCGCCTGCTCGGCGATACGGAGCTGACGCTGGCCGAGATCGCCGAGCGCTGCGGCTACGAGAACGGCTTTTATCTCAGCCGCGTCTTCACGGCGGAGACGGGGCTTCCGCCTTCGGAGTACCGCCGCCGCCGCCGGGTATGAGGCGGCGAGCCGGTCGCTCGCCCCGCGTGTTCGCCGCGAACACCAATCGTCGCGCCGCTTTTTCGGAAGGCCGCCGGTCACCGCGCATCGCTTCATGCGGTCTTTTCGTTGATTGGCCGTACGGCCCGCCTTCCCGCTATCCGAGTATCGCCGCCGGAACTGACGAGTCTCTTGTTCGTCAAGGCGGCTTCTTTTCCCGATAGAACAAATCTACGCACTCCGCTGCCTACACTCCGCCGCCTGCCCGTACCGAATGGCACATATCCACGCAATTTGAATCATTTCCGTCTCCGCGCCTTTCTCCGCCGCCGCCCCGAGGTATAATGAAGCCACACATCCCGTCACGAAGGAGCGAGAAGCCGATGCGTCCAAGATTCGACATGCGCGGGTTCCTCCGGCCGCCTTGGCAGGCGCTGGTTCCGCAGAAACTCAAACATCGCTTGTTCGCCGCGTTCGTGCTGCTGATTCTGGTGCCGTTCGCGCTGCTTAACGTGTACAACTACCGTCAGATCGAGCGGGTGGTGGAAGAGAAGATCAGCCGCCAGAGCCGCGACCAATTGGTTCAGCTTAACCGCACGCTCGAAGACCAGATGAGCATCGCGTACAAAACGCTGATTTTTCTGGAGCAGGATTCGTCCGTACGCGGCGCGCTTCAACATCCGGAGAACCGCACGTCGCTGGAGAATCAGGCTTTGATCGAAGAGAAGTTCAAATCGCTGGGCAACAGCTTTTTCCTCTATAATCCGTATGTTTATTTCACGCTGCTGGATTTTCATGATAGCGTTTACACTTCGTACGCGCCGAGAAAGCAGCTCGAATACGAACCGTATCGCGAACTGTTCGCGGCGCAGTTGGACGAAGAAGCGGGCGATTCGGCGCTGTCCGCCGATCCTTCCGCGCCGGACGGCCTCTATTACCGCTGGGACCCGCGCGACGAGAACAATATCCTGCGCGAGATCTCGTCCGTTCCCTATCTGCTGTCGCTGTACGCGTATATGCGCGACGCCGGAGGCGAACCGTACGGCCTTGCGCGCATCGGCATCGATTATTCGTCGTGGTTCCGTTCGGCGCTCAAAGACATGCCGGGCGAACAAGATTATTTTCTGATGACGGGCAGCGGGGAGACGCTCGCCGCTTCGCCGCAGGACGCCCGTCTGACGCAGCGGGTGATCGAAGGGATTCGCGCGGGCGGCGATCATGCGTATCTGACCGACCGCGAATCCGGCATGCTGGTCAATTACGTCTATATCGAATCGTTGGACTGGTATATGGTGAGCCGAATTCCGCTGAACGTGCTGTTCGCGGAAATCTCGGAGCTTAAGAGCCGGTATTTCCTCACTTTTTACGGCTTGACCGCGATATTCATCCTGTTCGCCTTCATGATCTCGTCGGCGTTCCTCAAGCCGCTGTCGCTGCTTCAGACCCGGATGCGCGAAGCGGCCAGCAAGAATCTGCGCGTGCGCATCTCCGAAGAACGCAGCCGGGGCGAAGTGCTGGAATTGACGCGCACGTTCAATACGATGCTGGACGATACGCATGAGCTGATCCGCAAGCTCAAGGCCGAAGAACGGCAGAAAGAAGCGGTTCGCGTCCATATGCTGCTGGCGCAGATGAATCCGCATTTTCTGCTCAATACGCTCAACACGATGAAATGGAGTTCGATCCGCAGCGGCAGCGACGATATCACGGAGATGTGCGTCTCGCTCGGCAAACTGCTGGAAGCCAGCTTGAATTCGGAAGTGGAGCTGATCCATCTCCGAGACGAGATCGAACTGGTGCAGGCTTATCTGCATATCCAGCGTATCCGCTACCGCGACGCGTTCGGCGTGACCTGCGAGTTCGACGAAGAGTTGGAATACGCGCTCGTGCCGAAGCTCAGTCTTCAGCCGCTGGTGGAGAACGCGATCCGGCACGGCGTCTCTCCGCTATCCCGGCGCGGCGAGATCGCGATCCGGATTCGCCGCGAAAACGGATCGTTGGAACTCGAAGTCGAAGACAACGGCGTCGGAATGGAAGAATCGCGCCGATCCAAACGGAGCGGAGAACGGCAGGGCATCGGGCTGTCGAATCTGCGCGAGCGGCTGCAATTGCTGTATCGGGGAGAAAGCGGGCTGGAGATCGCGGATACGAAGCCCGGCACGCGGGTCAGATTCCGGATTCCTTTCCTGCTGTCGACGCCGTACCGGGCCGGAAACGACGTGCCGATCGGCACCGAATACGACGAAGAAGGAGGCATCGATCATGTGGACCGTGCTGCTGGTGGAAGATGAAGTGTTCGTGCGGGAATCGGTGCGGGAGATCATCTCGTGGGAAGAATTGGGCTTTCGCGTGATCGGAGAATCGGGCAACGGGGAAGAAGCGCTGGGCATCATCCGCCGGGAGCGGCCGGATCTGGTGCTGTCGGACATCGTCATGCCGGGGATCGACGGGATCGAACTGCTGCGCCGCGCCCGCGCCGAAGGCGTACGCAGCAAGTTCGTGATGCTGACCTGCATGGGCGAATTCGAATACGTGCGTCAGGCGATGGAATACGGAGCGTCCAATTATATTCTGAAGCTGTCGATGAGCGTCAATTCGCTGCGGGATACGCTGCGCAAAGTGGGCGCGGAGCTGGCGGGTTCGGCGGCGGACGGGTCGGGTCGGCATTCGGCGGTCGAACAAGGTTCGCGGATCGAAGAAAAGGACTTTTCCCCGGAAGCGCAGCAAGCGTCGGCAAACGAAAAACGCGGACGTTCGGAGCCTGCGGATCATCGGGAACGTGCCGGAACTTCCGAGCGCGAGCCGTCGTCGGAATCCGAAGCGGCATTCGCTTCGGCGAGTCTTTCCGAGATCTCCGGCCTGCCGAGCGGGACCGATTCGACGGACGCCGCTGATCCTGCCGACGAAAGCGAGCGTCCGGCCGATCTTCGCTCGTTCCGGCTCTATACGGAGAGCGATATCGCCCATCCCGAAGTACGGCGCATCGTCGAACATATCCATGCCCATTACGAGAGCGACATTACCGTGAAGTCCATGTCGCGTTACGTGATGATGGGCGAGAATTACGTCAGCGCGCTTTTTAAAAAGAAAACCGGACATACGCTGATCCATTATCTGCACGGCGTGCGGATCGTCAAAGCGGCGGACCGTCTGCGCGAGACCGGACTGCCTGTGCAGGAGATCGGACTGCGGGTAGGATTCGCGAACGACAATTATTTTATCAAGATCTTCAAACGGTGGACCGGTCTCACTCCGAGCCAATACCGGCAGCGGGAACGGAGTTCTTCGTAGAAGGAGGCTGCGCTCGAATCTTCTTTTATAGAAGAAAACGATGCGGCGCAGCGGGACGCACGGCCGTAAACTGCACAGATTTCTTAGGTCCGAAACGTGGATATGTGGCTAATCAAGAAAACGCTTCCCTGATACATTGAAAAGGAAAAGCCGCAACCACTTCAAGCTCAGGGAGGTCGAAATCATGAGGGGTCAAAGTCAAACACAAGCCGGAACCGGCAGAAAGAAAAGATGGGGAGCCGCCGTATCGGGGCTGCTGCTCGCGTCGCTGCTCGGAGGCTGCGTCGGCATGGGCGGGAATCAACAAGCGACGGGCGCAAGCGGAGGCAGCGAAGCAGCGGCCGAAGGTCCGGTCAAGCTGACGATGTGGGGCGGCGTGCCGCCGGAGAACGGACCGCAGCAGGTGGTCGACGATTGGAACGCCAAGAATCCCGATATTCAGGTCGAATATGTCCGCTACGTCAACGACGACGACGGCAACCTGAAGCTGGATACGGCGCTCTCGACCGGCCAGAACGTCGATCTGTTCGTCAATTACGCCAAGTCCAATCTGGACAAACGGATCAAGTCCGGGGTAGCGCTGGATCTGGCGGAATTCAAAGATTACGATATCGACAAGATGATCGGCCCGGAAGCCGCTTCTTGGAAAATCGACGACAAATATTACGGACTTCCGACCACGCGAAATTCCACGTTCGTCGCCCTGAACGCCGACGCGCTGGAGAAGGCGGGCCTGCCGATTCCTCAGGAATGGACATGGGACGAAGCGCGCGAATACGCCCGCAAATTGAAAGAGTCCGGTTTCCGTTACGGGCTGGTGCAGCATACGGCATCCTACTCCGATCCGCTCGATTCCGCGATGGTCGCGGACGGCTATACGAAGGAAGACGGCACTTCGAACATGGACGATCCGCTCGTCGGCAAATGGCTGGAAACGCTGAACGCCATGATGAAAGAAGACGGCTCCACGCCGCCGCTCGGCGAGCAGTTGACGTCGAAGATGCCGGTCGAGAACCTGTTCCTCGGCGGCGACGCCGCGATGCTCAATATCGGCGGTTGGCTGCTGCGCAGTTCCAACAACCAGAAAGACTTCCCGCGCGATTTCAAGATCGCGTTCGCGCCGGTCCCGCGCCTGATGGAGAACGCGGCGGACTATACGACGAGCGGCGGCGTAGGCGATATCATCTCGGTCAATGCCAAGACGCCGAACAAAGAAGCCGCATGGAAATTCCTCAAATGGTACGCCGACGGAGGCATGATGCCGATGGCGCCGGGCGGACGGATTCCGGCGTCGAGCGCCGCCGACCGCGACGAAGCGCTCAAGCAGATGCTCGGCGGTCAGGAAGCGACGTACGACCAGCCTTCGCTGGAATACGTCATGTTCGGCAGCGGCATTCCGACGTTCAACCGCGATCTGTCGCAGGAGATGGTCGATATGCGGGCGCAGGAATACGAGAAATATTTCCTCGGCGCGCAGACGGCGGAAGAAGCGATGGCGAACATGGTCAAGCAGCATAACGCGTTTTTGGAGAAAAACAAATAACGAACGCGAGATAGAGAGCGGCAGCCGAAAGCGGCGATGGAACAAATCCATGCGCCGCTTTTTTCTGTCTTTTTTCCTCGTGCAAATGAGTATTTCTGTGGCATCAATCGCACGGTTCTGTTCCTTCCGGGCATCGCGGGCGAACCGTATGCTTAAAGAAAACAAGCGGAGGGGTTGAGAGTCGATGGGCAAATCGTGGCTGAAACGTCAAAGCCTGCTGGGATACGCGTTTATCGGGCCGAACATGCTGGGGGTGCTGGTGTTTTTTATCCTGCCGGCGATCTATTCGTTTTATTTGATGTTCACGGATTACCGGTTCATGAACCCGGAGCTGCATTTCGTCGGCTTCGACAATATCAAACGGATGCTCGGCGACGAACTGTTCTATGTCTCGCTGCGCAACACGGTCGTGTTCCTGCTGTCCGTGCCGGTGTCGATCCTGCTCGCTTTTCTGGTCGCGGCGGCGCTGAACAAAGCGGTCTATTGGAAAAAAACGCTGCGCGCGCTCTACTTCATGCCGTACATCACCAGCGGCGTCGCCGTCGCGTTCGTCTGGATGCTGCTGTTCCAACCGTCGGACGGACCGATCAACGGGCTGCTGCGGGCGATCGGCGTCTCGCATCCGCCGGGCTGGCTGTCGACGACGGATACGTCCATGCTGGCGATCGACATCATCTGGGTCTGGTTCATGCTCGGCTATAACATGATCATCTATCTGGCGGCGCTTCAGGAGATTCCCGAAGAACTGCTCGAAGCCGCGAAGATCGACGGCGCGAAGCCGTGGCAGATCATGGGACGGATCGTCTGGCCGCTCGTCAGCCCGACCACGTTCCTGCTGCTCGTGACGGGGCTGATCATGTCGATCAAGACGTTCGGCATCATTCAGGCGATCACGCAGGGCGGACCGGGCAACAGCACTACCGTACTGTCGCTGTTCATCTATCAGAACGCGTTCCGTTATTACGAGATGGGTTACGCTTCGGCGATCTCGTGGTCGCTGTTCGCGATCATCCTGATCTTCACCGCGCTGCAATGGATCGGGCAGAAGCGTTGGGTCCACTATTAAGAGGAGGCTGCGATTATGGAAAACGTAAAAACCGAACGGCCCGAAGCTTCGCGCGGCGCATCCGAGAACGCGGCCCGGCGAGCGAGGTTCGGCGAAGTCTTGAAACCCGGCAAAGTGCTGCTCACGCTGATCATGTCCGGTTTCGCTCTCTTGATGATCGTGCCGTTCGTCTGGATGATCGGCACGTCGTTCAAGACGCCGGCCGAAGTGTTCCAATATCCGGTCAAATGGATTCCGACGACGCTGCATTGGGAGCACCATATCCGCGTCTGGACGGGACCGGACGGCTTCGCGACGTATTATCTCAACTCGATCAAGATCTCGCTGATCAGCACGGTCGGCGCGGTGTTCCTATCGTCGCTGGCCGCTTACGGCTTCGCGCGGATCAAGTTCAAAGGCCGCGAGCCGCTGTTCCTGCTCTATTTGTCGATGATGATGGTCCCGCCTCAAGTCTTGTTCGTGCCGAAGTTCATCATGTTCGACGCGATCGGCATTTACAACACGCATTGGGCATTGATCCTGCCGGGCATGTTCACGATCTTCGGCGTGTTCATGATGCGCCAGTTCTTTATGTCCGTGCCGAGCGAGATCACGGAAGCCGCGTTTATCGACGGCGCGGGGCATTTCCGCATCTTCTTCCGCCTCATGCTGCCGCTCGCCAAGCCGGCGATCGCTACGCTGGCGATCATCGACTTCTCGTGGCATTGGAACGATTACGAGAACGCGCTGGTGTTCCTGCTGGACAAGAATCTGTTCACGGTACCGCTGGGACTTCAGAACTTTATCATGGAAAACACGGTCGATTACAACGGGATGATGGCGGCGGCGACGGCGGGGATCGTGCCGATGTTGGCGGTGTTCTTAGTGGGGCAGCGGTATATTATTCAGGGGGTGGCGGGGAGCGCGGTGAAGGGGTGAATTATTTTGGGGCGCTGAGGGCTCCGGGGGAGTTCGTTAGCGTATGCTTCCGATGTGCCTTTCTTCGAAAGGCTTGAGGTCGCGTGTTGTAATCGGGAAGCTTGATTAGACTGTAAGGAGGCTTCCCGATTACAAAGGCGGACACTGACCTATGCTTCCGAAGTGCCTTTCTCCGAAAGGCTTAAGCTCCTACACTGAAATTCCCCTCCGCCGGCTGCACCTTTGAAAAATGCAAAGGAAAGGCTTCCCACCAAGTTTGTGGGTAGGGGAAAGGCGGTCGTGTAACTTCACGGAGTTACACGTTACAAACCCCAAACTCCAAACCCCGGCCGGCTAATGGGCTAACGGATCGTAGATTCGTTAGAAGGGCAAATCAAGGTTTATAAAAATCCTAACGGATCGTGAATCCGTTAGAGGGCAATATTTGCTAATTTTCGCGTAAAAAGAACCCAATTTGAGCGCTAAGTGTCGTCTGAATCCGTTAGAAATTTCGCGGGCGGCAAATGGCCCGCTAAGCGTCATCTCGATCCGTTAGCGCAGGCGCGGGATGCTTGATCGGTCAGTTTGAGCGCGCGGCGCTATGAACGGGTTCGCTTCTGGATCGTTATCCTTCTGCAACTATTTCTTGGCAGTTTCCGTTTGAGTAGAAGAAGCGAAAACGAAATTTGCGCAGGAAGCGTGTCGGGAGCGTGATTGAATGAGATGGGCGAAAGCGGGCAAGGTTGGCATAGCGGCAGTCTGTTTGGCGGCGACTGCGGCTTGCGGATCTGCGCAGCAGGCAGCGAACGTGAACGAAGAAACGTCGGTTTCGCAGCCGACAAGAGATACGGTCAAGATCGTAAGTGCCGGAGAAGCGGATCTCAAACTTTTCTCCAGTTTTTCCGAAGTCGAATATGATGCGCCGGTTCTGGTCGAAGTCAAACGGATCGGCAATCGTACGCAAAGCACCAGCAAAGGGAATGACGGGACGGTGATCGATGCCTGGCAGGTTACGGAAGTCAAGGTAGAGCAGGTGCATAAAGGCGAAATAAAACCCGGCAGTATCCTGAAAGTCGCGGAGCCGGGTTATTTCGACGGAAACGGCGACTATGTCACTTATGAAGGATACAAACAGATGGAAGACGGACACCGGTATCTTCTGGCGCTGCGATCCGGTTCCAAAGGTCAGTACATCGTGGCCGGATTGTTCCAAGGGAAATTCGATCTGGATCGCGCCGAAGCCGAGATCAAGACGGTTCCCGGTGAAATGGACAGGAAACGGTTCGAAGAAGTCGATTATGTCGGCGAGAATGCGGAGCAGTTCAACAAGCTGAAACAAGAAGCACTGGCCAAATATGCGGATTGAAAACGCCGAAGCTGACGCTTCCGGCTTTTTTTGTTAGGATAAGGGGAAAGAACGGACACGGGAAAGGACCGTCGGCAGTTCGGGCGGGGGAAACGATAATGAACGAAAAATCGCAGCAGCATGTGCAAACGAACAAAGAAACGGACAGGCGGCGGGGAGCGGATTTCTCCGGGGAACGCGGAGCGGTCGAAACGATCGAGCGGGTGCTTCAAGAGGTAGAGCGGCGAATCGCGGAGAAAATCGTGCTCGACGAGCTGGCGGAGCATGTGCATCTGTCGAAGTTCCATCTGCATCGCCTGATCCGCGCCGCGACGGGGCTGCCGCTCATGGAATATATCCGCGCCCGCAGGCTGTCGGCCAGCGCGCGGGATCTGCTCGCCGCGGTCGGCGAAAGGACGGTGCTGGATCTCGCGCTCGCTTACGGATTCGACCACGAACAATCTTATATCCGCGCGTTCAAACGACAGTTCGGCGTGACGCCGGCGCAGTTCCGACGCGGACGCCGGGAGATCACGCTGGTCGAACGGTACGATACGTCGGCGCTTAAAGAGATCCGTCGCGGCGTCGTGTTCGAGCCGACGTTCGTCATGAAGCCGAAGAGCCTGTATGCCGGATGCAAAGCCACGATCGACGAGCGGGACAATCTGGAAAATTTGACGGCGAACGTGCACGGAGCGTCCTTTTTTTACAACGAATATCCGAAGATTCCGAACAAACTGCATCCCGGCGTGTATATCGGCTTAACGCTCTATACGCCCGAACATCTGCCGAATGCCACGGATTACCTGACGTCGGCCGAGGTGTCTTCTTTCGACGGAATGGAAGGGAAATGGGATACGGCGGTCATCGAAGGCTGCAAATACGCCGTATTCAAATACATCGGGGATTTTCATGCGGAGAACTTGAATATTCACGATCTGAACGAGATCTGGGATTATATCGACGACTGGCTGATCCGATCGCCTTACGTGCAGTCGCATCCTCATCATTTCGAATATATCGATATCGCGACGACGCGGGACGATTACTGCGAAGCCGATTTGTATCTGCCGATTCGGGAAGCGTGAGCGGCACGACCGATCATGGCTGCTTTCTCATCAATTTCTAATGCGGATTCTTGAAACCGTTCGAAGCCGTCCGGGGTATGTACCCTATAACCGGACACGTCGATTCGTTCGCTTGAGAAAGCGAGAGATCGAACGGGTCCGAGCGACGAGGAGCGTGCATCGAAGATGAGAAGATACGTATTGGCCTTCATGTTGTTCGCCGTTTCGCTGACGGGATGTTCGGCGGTAGAGGAAGTGAACCGTTCCGTCAATTACACGAGCGACGCGGTCGCTTATATCAACGACGCTTCGCAGTGGGCGCAGGATCTGCCGCAGATGGCGCAGGACGCGGCGAACGATCCGCAGGCTCAGGAGAAGCTGTCGCAGGAGCTGGACCGGGTGCAGCAGAGAGCAGCGGATTTTGCCAAAACGGAGGCGCCCGATTTCGCGCAGGGCATCCATAAGCAGTTGACCGATTACAACCAGACGCTGAACACGCAGGTCGACGAGATCCAGCAGCGGATCGAAGCCGGGGAGTTTACGCCGGAGCTGCTGAAGAACTCCCAGATTTTGCAGACCGTTCAGGATATTCGCGGGCTGTTGGATCAGGTGCAGCAGTTGGGGCAATAAGAGGAAGACGTGCCGGAGATCGAGACGGTCCGGATCAACATCAAGAAGTCTGCGCCGTGCGCGCAGGCTTCTTTTTGATTTCCGCGTCTATTTTTTGCATAAATGCGCAATTCTCTTGTCCATGTCAGCTTGCAATCTCTATAATAATCACCAAAAAAGAAAGGGCGATCGCGCATGAACGTCATTCTGCTCAAACATTTCGATTTCGACGATCCCGCCGTTTTTACGGGCTGGGCAGAGGAGGAAGGCCATCGTCTCGCCATTCTGAATCCGACGCGGGAAACGCCGGATCCGGCGCTTCTTGACGACGCGGATCTGCTGATCGTCGGCGGTTCGCCGGCTAGCGCCTACCAAGACGACGAATACCCGTGGCTCGGCCCGGAGAAAGTTTTCGTCCGCGCCGCTATCGATCGCGGAATCAAGGTCTTCGGGATCTGCTTCGGCGCGCAGATGTTGGCGGAGCTGCTCGGCGGCCGCGCTTACGGCCATTCGCTCAAAGAGATCGGCTGGCACGATATCCGCCGTACCGACGCTTTTCATCCCGCATTGGTCGATCTGCCGGATGATTTCCGCTCGTTCCAATGGCACGGCGATACGTTCGATCTGCCGCCCGGCGCGGTGAGGCTGGCGAGCTCCGCGTATTGTGCGAATCAAGCGTATGCTTGGGGCGACCGCGTGCTGGCCGTGCAGTTTCATCTGGAGACGTCGCCGCCCTGCATCGAGACGATGCTCGACGTCTGGGAGCAGGATCTGCGCCGGGACGATCCTACCGTGCAGAGCGCGGAAGAGATCTTGTCCGAGCAGGCCCGCGCTTCGGAATCTTTTGCCCTGCTGCGCGGAATCCTGAACAACTTTGCGGCTTCCGAAGGCGCCCGCAGTGAGTTGACCGCATTGAATCTAAGGTTTGAGCCTTTCGGAAACACACACGGTTCAAGCGGGTTTCTGAGAGGCGAAACCTGACATCTTAAGCGGTCGGCGTAGCAGGTTGGCCTAAGAAAATATAAAATTTCTTGCTGTATTTTCTTGAAAAAGCTCTATACGCAGCAGTAATTTTCGGTATAATCTTTCATATGAGAAGCGGCCGATCGGGAGAGCCCGAATCGGCCGTTTCGGCGTCGGAGCGAGACGGGGTTCGCAATCAGGGTTTCAGAGTTAATGAAGCGATCCGTTTGACGCGGACGATTTGATCCGGGAAGAAGCGTCTTTTTGCAAGGCTGACAGAAACCGTTTTCGGCAAACGAATGCGGAAATCGATAGGCGACTCGCGCGATCTGTCTGCCGATCCGTCGAACAAGCCGCTTGAACGCCGTATCCGAAGGAGGATTGAACAACGTTTGAAAAAGTTGGTCTGGATGGGGAGCCTGTTCTACCTCCTCATGGGGTTTATCAAAGTCACGGTCGCTTCGATCTTGACCGTGCTGCTGCCGCTGTATGACCGCGTCTACACGGATGCGGGCGCGCTGATCTTTATCGAATTCGGCGCTTCGATCTTCGGCATGCTGATCCAGCCGTGGCTGGCGAACCGCATGTCCAAAAAAACGATGCTGCATATCGGCGCTTGGGGCGTCGCCGCTTCGTATCTGCTGATCGCGTTCCTGCCGCCGTGGCCGCTGCTGCTTGCAGGCTTCGCGGTCGCGGGTTTCCTCGGCGGGATCATCGAATCGGTAATCGCGGCCGTTATTCTGGAAGGCTTGCAGTCCAACGCGGCGATCGCGATGAGCCGCCTCGAAGTGGCGTTCGGCGTCGGTTCCCTGCTGCTGCCGCTGGCGATCGGCGTGCTGATCGCGGGCGGGCATTGGAGCTGCGCCTTATTCGGCATCGCGGCGTACTGCGCGTTCTTGTCGCTGTTCGTCCGCTTCGCGCGTTTCGGCGATGCGGAGCCGTTGTTCCGTCCGGCGCGCAAAGCCGATTCGGAACTGCCGAACGCCGTACCGGCGGGCGCGGCTTCGTCCGGTCCGGTCGGAGCCGTGGTCGCGGCCGCCGCGACGAGCCATCCGTCGGCACGCGACAAACGCGTGCGCCGCGCGCCCGGCGCATTCATGCTTCCGGCTTTCGTCCTGCTCTTCTTCCTGTACGGAGCGACCGATATCGGCTTGGTCAACTACCTGCCTTCGCTGATGCTGGAGACCGGCATGGCCGATGCCGTCAACGCTCCGATCAGCGTAACCGTGTTCTGGGCCGCGATGATCGCAGGCCGCATGGTGGCCGGATACGAAGCCGAGAAACTGGGTTATCGCCGTTATCTGTTCATTCATTGGACAGGGATGATTCTTCTGCTGGCCCTGTTCGCGATCAACCGCAATCCGGCTGTCGGTTATGTGTTGATCGTGCTGCTCGGCCTGACGTTGTCCGGTCTGTACGTCGTGACGCTGGTCTATGCCAAGAAGCTGATGCCGCGCAACATCGCGCGCAATACCAGTATCTTGATGGCCGGCTGCGCGATCGGAGGCGGGTTGTTCTCCGTTACGGCCGGGCGCATGCTCGACACGCTGCCGCCGTCTTATGTTCAGTGGATGATGGCGGGCATCGCGCTGCTGAGTCTGCTGACGTACGTGGTGTATGCTAAAGAGCGCGAGGCGGCACCGTCGGCCGAATGGGCTCGGGCGCAGGCATAGATTCGCTGCGTAAAGCGATTTGATTCCTGCCGGGCGAGGCAGTCTTGTATGGAGTTCTTCAAGCCGCGTTGCCTTCCGAGGCAGTGCGGCTTTTTTCCTATGCGGATCCTCGTTAAAATAGACGAAAGACAGCAAAAGGATCAGAAAGGAGCATTCGTCGAATGAACTATTATTTCCTCGAATCCCAATACCCGCGCAGCGGCTTCATCAGCGGCGGCACGATCTTCGTCCCTGAATTGGAAACGAACTATCTGGCGGTCGACGACCTGCTGCCGGAAGAGACGAGAGCCGAAGTCGAACTGCTGTCGTCGGTGCGTCGTTTGAAAGTCGATTATTTCGAGACGACTACCGGGACGAGAGTGGTATCGGACGACTTCAAGTCGCTGCTCGAACAGCGGAGCACAGGCGTACAATTTATTCCCGCATCCGTAAGCTACCATGACGGCCGTACTGTGGACGGGAGTTATTGGATCGCGCATCGGCCGGATCGGCTGGACGTCTTCGACTACGAACGGTCGGAGTACGGGCGCAAAGCCGTCATCGCCGCGTCCGTGGACCAGCCGCCGCGCAAACCGGTCAACGTCGTGTCCCGTATCTGGCTGCGGGAAGAAGCGATCGACGGACACGAATTTTTCGAGTTGGCTTACGTGAACGTCCGCACACCGATCGTCTCCGAGGCTTTTTACGAGATTTGCAAAAAACATAAATTAAAACTTCATATCATGAAAGTTGAAGATTTTAACAGATAAAATTCAAAATAATCCTCCCGACCTCTGTTCCCCGCTGTGCATGTCCGTTAAAATAGGGAAATGATTCAAACCGAAACGGGCGTGTTAAGCATAAATCAATCGCATCTACGGAACTTTGCCCGGTCTATTCCCATCCAAATTCTAGGCGATAGCGGAGGTCGACATGGAAACAGAAGCACTCAAAAACGTAGAGCTATTGGCGCTCAAAAAACACAAAATTTACAAGCAAAGCGTCGTCCGCTACATCCTGCGCTCGGTTCTGGCGAGCATGTTCATCGGCTTCGGCGTCATCGTCGCGTTCCGCGCCGGCAGTTTCTTCTATCTCGAACACTCCCCGCTGACCTATCCGATGGCGGCGCTCACGTTCGGGGCGGCGATCATCCTGATCTCGTACGGCGGCGGCGATCTGTTCACCGGCAATACGTTCTACTACACGTATGCCGCGCTGCGCAAGAAGCTGCAATGGACGGAAGTGGTCAAGCTGTGGGTGCTCAGTTACGCGGGCAACCTGCTCGGAGCGGCTTTCTTCGCGGGATTCATCTTCCTGACGGGATTGTTCGCTTCGCCGGATATCAACGGGTTCCTGCTCAACGTCGTTCAGCACAAGATGGAAGCGCCGACGAGCCAGCTCTTTTTCCGGGCGATCTTGTGTAACTGGCTGGTGTGCATGGCGTTCTTCGTGCCGATGTTCATGAAAGAGAACGGCGCGAAGATGTTCGCGATGATGCTGTTCGTATTCTGCTTCTTCATCTCGGGCTACGAGCACAGTATCGCCAATATGTGTACGTTCGCGATCGCGCTCGTCGTCGATCACCCGGCGGAGATCTCGATGTCGGGCGTCGTGCACAACCTGATCCCGGTCACGCTCGGCAATCTGGTCGGCGGCGTCGGACTGATGGGCTTCATGTATTACGTGGTCAACAAGCCGTTCCTCGACGAAGAGGACAAGCATTGATCGAAGGCAGGTCTTAAGCAGATTCAAATCGAGAAAAGAAAAGACGAGAGAGCGGCGGAAGCCGTTCTTTCGTCTTTTTTGGTGCAAGCGAACTCTGAAGAGTCGGCCGAATGTTGAGGAACCGGGCGCGTTTATGAAAGAGAAACTCTATTCGGAAAAGGATTCGCTCATGAAGACGCGAACAACGAAGAGCTACCGATTCTATCGGCGATCGTGATTGTCGGGTGCTCTCCTTTTTCTGTGATTCGCAAAAGGATGGACTCAAGATGGAGCGTAGGCGGACTGGCGTCTCGATCAAAAGGAATGTTGCAAAAATCCATCTTTTTAAAATGTAAATGTGCTTGGACTGCGGAAATGTTGCGAGAATCCATCATTTTTCGGACGGATACTTCTTTTTGTCGGTATAGGGATGAAAATGATGGATCATTGCAACAATTCGGAGCTTAAACGCTGACTTTGGCAAAAATAATGGATTTCTGCATCATTTTGCGAAGAGAGAACCGTTCCTTACACAAAATCATTCAGTCATAAAAGAAGCACGCTCCGGTCTAAAACTCGACCGGAGCGTGCTTTTTGTATCCTTTTTTTGTTCTTACCTTGTTTTCGAAGGCCTCAAGATCCTTGACGGATCGAAGGCAGAGAAGCGGTACCGGAGGCCGTCTTCGGGCGGGCTTGCAGCTCGCCGACGCCTTTCTCCGTCAAGTTCTTGACGAATTGCAGCGCTTCGGCGCGGGTCAATGTCCGGCTGCCGACGAACGAAGCGATCGTCTTCTCGGTCTTGCTGCTTCCGCCGGCAAGGCCTTGTCCCAGTACGTAGCGGATCGCGTCGTTGCCCGCGTAGTTCTTGCCGTTGGCGGCGGCGAGCATCTCGGCCACGCGGACGCGGGTCAAGTTCTGCGTGCGGGCTTTGGCCGAAGTGCCGCCTTGCACCGGCAGGTTCAACTGCTTGGCGCGCGCGTAATACGTGGCGGACCAGTTGCCGGAAGTCGCGTTCTGCACGTTCGGTTCGAACGCGCGGATCAGCATCGCCAAGAATTCGGCTTCCGATACGGCGGCGGTCGGTTTGACTTTGCCGTCGGCGTAGCCTTTGATCAGGCCGCGTTCATAGGCCCAAGCGATCGTGTCGCGTCCCCAATACGACGGGGAGACGTCGGAGAAAGGCAGCTTCTCGGCTGCCGGAGCCGCCGCCGTTTCGCTCGGCGCCGAGACGGCCGGAGCGCTAGGCGCAGGCGTCTGCGGAGCTTGGGCCGTCGGTTTCGGCGCGACGACCGCCGGAACGCTAGGCGCCGGAGTTCCGGCTGCGGGAGCGCCGCCGGCCGGAGCGCTAGGCGCTGGAGCGGCTGCACCGCCGCCACCGCCACCGCCGCCGCCGAACGGAGCAGGAGCCGCGGAACCGCCGCCCCCTCCGCCGCCGCCGGACGGGATCTGCGCGTTATCTCCCGAAGGAGCCGGCGTCGGAGCCGCCGGGATGTTCACCGGCTCGGACACCGAAGGGGCCGGAGCCGAAGAGGTCGGAGCCGGATCTTGCGCCGGCGGAGTCTGCGCCGAATCGCTAGGCGTCGGCGTCGACGAACCGCCGCCGGACGGCGGGGTCGTCGTATCCGTGGTCGGCGGGACGGCCTGCGTACGGCCGTTCACGATCACGCCCGCCGATTCGTTGCCGGTCGTATCGACCGTCGTGAGGCGGAAAGAATAGTCGGTTTCCGGCGTCAAACCGGAGAACTTATAGCTTGCTGCGGTCGGAACGACCGGTTGAACGGCCGGACCGTTATAGATGCGCACTTCTTTGAAGTCCGGATCGGCCGGAAGCGTCCACCCCAGCGTCAGGCTGTCCGAAGTCGAAGCGGTCGTCGAAGCGCCGGTCACTTCCGCCGGAGCGGTCGTATCGGTTCCGTTCTCTTTGAAGGTCACGACGCCGTCGCCGTACAGATTGTCGCGGCCCGGCGTGCCGAACTCTTCGGCGTAGCTCGACAAGATCGCGCGCAGCTTGGAGGCCGAAGCCCAAGGATTCTTTTCTTTGAGCAGCGCCAGCTCGCCCGTGACGTGCGGAGCCGCTTGCGAAGTTCCGCTGGCCGTCGCGAACTGATCGTTCAGGTAAGTGGACGTGATATCCACGCCCGGAGCGGCAATATCGACTTCGGGACCCGCCGAAGAGAAATCCGCGTGTTTCAGGTTCTGATCGATGGCCGCGACGGCGATGACGCTGTCGTATCGGGCCGGATAATTGACCGTATCCTGATCGACGTTGCTTGCGCTTCCGCTGTTGCCTGCCGAAGCGACGACCAGGATGCCTTGATTAGAAGCTTTGTCGACCATGTCGTGCAGCAGCTGCGAATCGGTATCGCCGCCGAGCGACAAGTTAATGATGTCCATCTTGTTCTGAATGGCCCAGTCCAGCCCTTCCACGACGTCTTGAAGCGTGCCTTTGCCGTCTGCGCCCAGCGCTTTGACCGCATAGAGCGAGACGCCCGGAGCCATGCCCGCGACCCGGCCGCTGCCGCTGTCGGCGGCAATGATGCCGGCTACGTGCGTGCCGTGACCGTTGTCGTCGGCATAATTCGAGCTCAGATCGGGTCCGACGGTGGAGATGCCTCCCGCGATCTTCAGTTCGGGATGCGCCGCGATGCCCGAATCGATTACGGCTACTTTGACGCCCGCGCCGGTGAACCCTTGCTTCCACATCGTCTGCGGCGAGACCTGTTCGTAGTTCCAACGGACTTTCTCGACGTCGTTGGCGGCCGGCGTCGAGCTGGTACCGGTAACCTGCGAATCGCCCGTCGGCGTCGATTCGTCGTCGGTCACCTGAAATTCAACGTTGCGTTCGACGTACGCGATATCCGGGTTGCGGACCAGATCGTGCAGTTCTTCCGGATTGACGGAAGCCGATACGGCCGGCACGGTCTCGAATTCGTGATGCACTTCTTCGCTCTGTTCGAGCGCGGCTTCGCGTCCGTCGTCGTTCTTATATACGATCAAGACTTCTTGTTCCGAACCTTCGGCCGCTGCCGAGTCCGCAAGAACAGGAGACATTCCCGCTTGGGACAATAACGGCAGGGCGAGCAGGGAAGACAGCGCGATAGACAGATGTTTTTTATTCATGATGAAGGACCTCCCCTGATATAAGCAGCATAATAGGCAAAACGTCCGTTTTGCTGACTTTCTCCTATATCGGCAGACGAAGGAACGAACATTAGCTCCTACGAAGCCAAACGACTAGAAGATTTTATGCTTTTTTTAAAGGAAGCGAACCGCTTGCAGTCGGATAAGTCGTCTTTTACATAACAAAACGATTGACTTTATCTATGGTCGAGAGTAGTATTCTTACAGACTACTAAAAACAAGCGGCGATATCCTTTTTGAACCGACCTTAGGGAGCTCGGGGAGAAAGGTTCGCAATCGCCCGGAAAGGACTGAATACCTCGTGACCGATCTTCATGCCCGGTCGTCCGTTCGCCGGAACTCTTCGTTCATGCGGTTATGGACGGCCCGAATCTTCTCGACGACCGCTTTTCAGATGTTGTCGATCGTGATCGGTTGGCAGATGTACGCGCTGACCGGCAGCGCCTTCCAGCTCGGACTCGTCGGACTGGCCCAATTCCTGCCCATGCTGCTGCTGACGCTGCCGGCCGGTCACGTCGCGGACCGCTTCGACCGCCGGACCATCGTGTACCTGTGCCAACTGATCGAAGCCGTCGTCGTCGCGCTGCTCCTGCTCGGGAGTCTTCAGCATTGGCTCGACCCGCTGCACATTCTTCTGGGCGCAGCCGTTCTCGGAGCCTGCCGGACGTTCGAAGCGCCGGCAAGCGCTGCGCTCGTGCCCGATCTGGTAGAGAAAGAGCAGCTTCCGTACGCGGCCGCTTGGTCCGCTTCCGCCGGCCAGACCGCGATGATCGTCGGTCCGGCGCTCGGCGGCGTGCTGGTCGCGCTCGGCACCGCGTACGCTTACGGCGCTTCGTTGGCCGCGCTGCTGCTGTCGGCCGTGCTCGTCTTTCTCGTCCAAGTCGTCCGGTTCGTCAAGAAAAGCGACGCCGTCGGCATGGATTCTTTCTTGAGCGGACTTCGTTTCGTTTTTAAAAGGAAGATTATTCTCGGCACGATCTCGCTCGATCTGTTCGCGGTTCTGCTCGGAGGAGCGACGGCGCTGCTGCCGATCTTCGCCGACGACGTGCTGCGGACCGGCCCTTGGGGGCTCGGCCTGCTGCGCGCCGCTCCGGCCGTGGGAGCCTTAGCCGTCTCGGTGATCTTGACCCGCGTCTCCATGCAGAATTCGCTCGGCAAAATGCTGTTCGGTTCGCTCGTCGTGTTCGCGCTGGCGACCGTCCTGTTCGGCGTCTCGACGAACCTCTGGTTGTCGTTGTTCGCGCTGCTGCTGATCGGCGCGTCCGACGTGGTCAGCGTCGTGATCCGTTCCACGCTGGTGCAGATCAACACCCCGCAGGATATGCAAGGACGAGTGAATGCGGTCAACTCGCTGTTCATCGGCACGTCCAACCAGCTCGGCGAGTTCGAATCGGGAACGCTGGCCGGACTGTTCGGCGCGGTTCCGGCTACCGTGATCGGCGGGATGGGAACTCTCGCGGTCGCGGTGATCTGGATGTTCCTGTTCCCGATGCTGCGCGATCTCAAGACCTACGAGATCGACGAGCGATCGACTGCGCGCAAGCCCGTTTGACCTGAATAGGAAAAGCATTCGCAAAGCCCCCGTCAAGAAGACGCGGGGCTTTTCGCGTTTTCGCGAATCCGCCTCGAAATCGCCGCTAAACAAGTTGACTGTAAGCGTTTTTAGACTTAATATATAATCACATAATAATCAAAAGTTTATCAATACATTATCGCGAAGGGGAATATCATGAACACACAAGGGATCACTTGGGGAATCGCGCCGATCGGCTGGCGAAACGACGACATCCCGGAGATCGGGGCGGGCAACACGCTGTCGCATCTGCTGAGCGATATCGTCGTAGCCGGATTCGAAGGGACGGAGGTCGGCGGATTTTTCCCGGAAGCGCAGGTATTGAACAAAGAGCTGCGGCTTCGCAATCTGCGGATCGCCGGCCAATGGTTCAGCAGTTTCGTTATTCGCGACGGAATCGACGCCGTCGAACCGGCATTCCGCAAGCAATGCGAGTATTTGCGGGAAGTCGGGGCCGACGTGATCGTGGTCTCCGAACAGACGGGCAGCATTCAAGGGTCGGCGCATAACGTGTTTGCCGATAAACCGGTATTCGCGGACGAGGACTGGGATAAACTGTGCGCGGGATTGGACAAATTGGGCGAGATCGCGCAGGAGTACGGGCTGAAGCTGGTCTATCATCATCATATGGGAACCGGCGTTCAGACGGCCGCGGAAGTGGATCGCCTTATGGAAGGCACCGATCCGCGCAAAGTGCATCTGCTCTACGACACGGGACATCTGTTCGTTTCGGACGGCGACTGCATGACCCTGCTGCGCAAACACGTCGGACGGATCGCCCACGTGCATTTCAAAGACGTGCGCGCGGAAGTGCTCGAAGGCTGCAAACAAGACGGCAAATCGTTTATGCAGTCTTTCCTGATCGGCATGTTTACCGTTCCGGGCGACGGCTGCGTACCGTTCGAAGAAGTGTTTGCTTTCCTGCGGGAACACGGATACAAAGGTTGGATCGTCGTCGAAGCGGAGCAGGACCCGGAAGTGGCTCACCCGCTCGAATACGCGCTGATGGCGCGCCGTTATATCGACAGCAAGCTGCTCGCTTCGACTTCGGTCGGACATTGATTCGGACAAGGAACCATTACGGGGGAGGAACAAAGAACATGACATTGAAGATCGGCGTTATCGGTACGGGAGCCATCGGGCGGGATCATATTCGGCGCATCAGCCGCAATCTGTCGGGCGGACTCATTACGGCGGTCACGGACGTGAACCGGGAAGCGGCCGAGTCGGCGGCGCGCGATTACGCGCCGGAAGCCCGGGTATTCGCGGACGACCGCGAACTGCTGGCACAAGGCGATATCGACGCGGTGCTGATCGCGAGCTGGGGGCCGGCGCATGAACAGAGCGTGCTGGCCGCGATCGAAGCGGGCAAATACGTGTTCTGCGAAAAACCGCTCGCCACGACGGCGGAAGGCTGCCGGCGGATCATGGAAGCGGAGATCGAACACGGCAAACGCCTCGTGCAAGTCGGATTCATGCGGCGTTACGACAGCGGCTACGTTCAATTGAAGAAAGCGATCGACGAGGGCTTTATCGGCGAGCCGCTCATGATCCGCTGCGCCCACCGCAATCCGAATTCGGCGCCTGCGTATACGACCGATATGGCGATCACGGACACACTGATTCACGAGATCGACGTGCTGCGTTGGCTGATTCGGGACGATTACAAGTCCGTTCAGGTGTCTTTCCCGCGCAAAACGGTTCATGCTCCCGATCATCTGTCCGATCCGCAGGTGGTTCTGATCGAGACGATCGGCGGCGTGCTGATCACGGCGGAGATCTTCGTCAACTGCCGCTACGGTTACGATATTCAATGCGAAGTGGTCGGAGAAGAAGGCATCGTCAAGCTGCCGGAACCGGCAAGCCTGACGTTCCGCAAAGAAGCGGTTCGCGGCAGCGCCGTCATGATGGATTGGAAAGACCGGTTTATCGAAGCGTACGATCGGGAGATTCAGGACTTTATCGATACGGTGTCCGCAGGCCGAGAGCCGCAGGGACCGACCGCTTGGGACGGGTATGTCGCGGCCGTCACGGCGGATGCCTGCGTGCGCGCGCAGCGGAGCGGAACGCGCGAAGACATCGAGCTGGGCGAGCAGCCTGCGCTGTACGAAGAACAGGCGATGAGCCGGGCTTAAGTTTAAGGCGCGCGCTATAAGGCGGAGCGGGATTCGACGAGGTGTCGATCGGAGGCCGAATCCGCTTCGCCTCGTTTTCCGAATACAACGAACGGCCCGCCGACGGATCCGAGCATCCGTGGACGAGCCGTTTTTTGATGCGGCGGCATAAGAGAGTCGCCGAGATTACGCTTGATGCAGCGAGATCGCGTGCGTATGGCAGAAGCGCGCGTATTCTTCGGGCAGCGAGCGGGAAGTGAGCAGTACGTCCACGTCTTGGAGCGACGCGTAGGTCAGGAGGGTCGAGCGTCCGAACTTGCTGGAATCGGCGAGCAGGAACAGCTTCTCCGAACGGGCGGCGATTGACTTCTTGATCTCGTATTCGAGCAGATCGGAGTTGGTCAGACCGTGCGCGAGACTGACGCCGGTCGCGGACATGAACGCTTTGTTGACGTTATACCGTTCGAGCGTCCGGGCATCGTCGACGCCGACGAACGAGCGCGTCTGGCGTTTGTAAGTGCTGCCGATGACGAGCAGATCCACGTTGGGCATCTCGGCCGCGCTGTTGATGATATCCAAACTGTTGGTCAAGATCGTGAGCTTCTTGTCGGGGTCGATCCAATCGATCATCATGCGGGTGGTCGTTCCGGAATCGATGAACACGAGATCATGATCTTCGACATGGGAAGCGGCCATCCGTCCGATCTGCGCTTTCTCGTCCGGACGTTTGACGTTGCGGTTCTCGAACGGAATCAATTCGGAGACCGAGACGACGCCTCCGTAGACTTTCTCGATGGTGCCTTTGCGCAGGATCTCGTTGATATCGCGGCGGATCGTATTTTTGGATACGTCGAAAGCCGTGCACAGCTCGTCCAGCGTTACGTTTTTCTGAAGATGGATGTACGCTTCGATCTCCTGCAGCCGTCGGGTTTTCATAAGCATTCTCCTGTAAAGTTGATACGAAGATTATAAAAGGATGACAACATATAATCAACATATAATTAATTAAATCAAGTTTATTAGCCAAAAACGATCAAAAATACTCCATAATTACGCTTACATTCGTCTTTTAATTCTTTTTATAGACTTGACGCGCTTCTTGAAGTTGCCTATCATGAACATATAATCAAAACATGATCAAAAAAAGAAGCGAAAGTCCGATAATCCCCGAGTTCACGAGAGCGGCCCCGTAACGGCTGCGAGAGGAGAGCGAAGATGTCTGCAACGGCGACGACGAGAAAGTTGAAGAATTATATCGGCGGCAAATGGGTGGAGAGCAAGACGACTCGATACGAGGACGTCTACAACCCGGCTACCAAAGAATTGATCTGTCAGGTTCCGCTGTCCACGCGCGAAGATCTCGAATATGCGGCGGAAGTCGCGCAGGCGGCGTTCGAGAAATGGAAAAAGGTCGCGGTGCCCCGGCGTGCCCGGATTCTGTTCAACTATCAGCAATTGCTGACGCGGGATAGAGACGAATTGGCCCGCTTGATCACGATCGAGAACGGCAAAAGCCTCGGCGAAGCTTCCGGCGAAGTGCAGCGCGGAATCGAAAACGTCGAGTTCGCGGCCGGCACGCCTTCCTTGATGATGGGCGATTCGCTCGCTTCGATCGCGACCGACGTGGAAGCGGCCAATTACCGGTATCCGATCGGCGTCGTGGGCGGCATCGCGCCGTTCAACTTCCCGATGATGGTGCCGTGCTGGATGTTCCCGATGGCGATCTCGCTGGGCAACGCGTTCATCTTGAAGCCGTCGGAACGCACGCCGCTGCTGACGGAGAAGCTGGCCGAGCTGTTCACCGAAGCGGGACTGCCGGACGGCGTATTCAATATCGTGTACGGCGCGCATGACGTGGTCAACGGCATTCTGGAACATCCGGAGATCAAAGCGGTCTCGTTCGTCGGCTCCAAGCCGGTCGGCGAATACGTCTATAAGAAAGGCAGCGAGAACCTCAAAAGAGTGCAGGCGCTGACCGGAGCGAAAAACCACACGATCGTGCTGAACGACGCCAACCTCGACGACACGATCACCAACGTCGTCTCCGCGGCTTTCGGTTCGGCGGGCGAACGCTGCATGGCCTGCGCGGTCGTAACGGTCGAAGAAGGCATCGCGGACGAATTTATCGCCCGACTCAAAGAGAAGACGCTGGGCGTGAAGATGGGCAACGGTCTGGACGACGGCGTATTCCTCGGTCCGGTCATCCGCGAAGAGAACAAGCAGCGCACGCTGTCTTATATCGAAAAAGGACTTGAAGAAGGCGCGACGCTGCTGACCGACGGCCGCGAACGCATGTCGGAAGACGGCTACTTTATCGGCCCGACGATCTTCGAAGGCGTGACGCCGGAGATGACGATCTGGAAAGACGAGATCTTCGCGCCGGTGCTGTCCGTGATCCGCGTCAAGAACTTGAAAGAAGCGATCGCGATCGCCAACAAATCGGAATTCGCCAACGGAGCCTGCCTGTTCACCGGCAACGCGCACGCCGTTCGTTATTTCCGCGAAAATATCGATGCCGGGATGCTCGGCATCAATCTGGGCGTTCCCGCGCCGATGGCGTTCTTCCCGTTCTCGGGTTGGAAATCTTCGTTCTACGGCACGCTGCACGCGAACGGCAAAGACAGCGTCGATTTCTATACCCGCAAAAAAGTCGTGACGGCGCGTTATACGGAACCGAAATTCGATTGATGAGTACCCTTTCAACTCTTAATCAGAGGTTTACGTTTCACTGAAACGCACACGCTTCAAGTGCGATTCAGGGGAGCGTATTCCTACCTTTATTGTTGACAAGGTACTAAGGACCAGAGAGAACGATAGAGGAGGAATAGATGTGGCAAGCCATTTGCAGCGCAAACCGCTGAACAAACAGCTCGGCGGCGTGACCGTCGTTCAAGAAGTATTGAAGCGGGATTCCCGGCTGAAATACGTGGCGTTCCGGCTGATCGAGCTGGAGCCGGGGAGCGTGTACGAAGAAAAACTGGACGGCGACGAATGCTGCATCGTAGCGTTGACCGGACGCATTACCGTCACCCAAGACGAGCATGTTTTCGAAAATATCGGAACCCGCGACAGCGTGTTCGAGCGCAAGCCGACGGACAGCGTATTCGTCTCCGGAGGCAAAGCGTTCTCGGTCGCGGGCGTGACCGGCGCGCGCGCCGCTCTCTGCTACGCGCCGTCTCTGGAACCGCTGCCGACCAAGGTGTTGGCGGCCGCAGAAATCGAGCCGGAACAGCGCGGGAAATATCAGAATCGCCGGACCGTTCATAATATCCTGCCGGATTCCGATCCTTCCGCGAGCAGCCTGCTGGTCGTCGAAGTGTATACGGAAAGCGGCAACTTCTCCAGTTATCCGCCGCATAAGCACGATCAAGACAACCTGCCGGACGAATCGATGCTCGAAGAAACGTATTACCATGAAATAGACCCGCGGCAGGGCTTCGTGTTCCAGCGCGTCTACACGGACGACCGAAGCTTGGACGAGACGATGGCGGTCGAACACGGCGACGTCGTGATCGTGCCGGTCGGTTATCATCCGGTCGGCGTGCCGGACGGTTACGCTTCGTATTATCTGAACGTCATGGCCGGACCGAAACGGATCTGGAAATTCCATAACGACCCGGATCACGAATGGATTCTGAACCGTCCGTAATCGCTTTGCGGCGCGCGGCGAACGCGCGCTTAACCTTCAAGCCAAAGGGGCCGTGAGAAGATGAGCAGCGCAGCAAACCGTCGGGAGTTCGACGTGATCGCGATCGGCAGAGCCTGTATCGACCTGAACGCGACGGAATACAACCGACCGATGGAAGAAACGATGACGTTCTCGAAATATGTCGGAGGTTCTCCGGCCAATATCGCGATCGGGTCCGCCAGGCTGGGACTGAAGACCGGATTTATCGGCAAACTGGCCGACGACCAGCACGGCCGTTTTATCCGCGATTATATGGAGAAATCCGGCGTCGATATGTCCCGCACCGTGATCGATCGGGAAGGACATAAGACGGGGCTGGCTTTTACCGAGATCAAAAGCCCGGAAGAGTGCAGCATTCTGATGTATCGCGATCAAGTCGCCGACTTGTATCTCCGACCGGAAGAAGTGGACGAAGATTATATCAAGCAAGCCGGAATCCTGCTCGTATCCGGCACGGCGCTGGCGCAGAGCCCTTCGCGCGAAGCGGTGCTCAAAGCGGTGCAGTCCGCGAAGCGGAACGGCGTCAAGATCGCGTTCGAACTGGATTATCGCCCGTATACGTGGACGTCGCCGGAAGAAACGGCCGTCTATTATTCGCTCGTCGCGAAGCAGTCCGACATCGTGATCGGCACGCGCGACGAATACGACATTCTGGAGAATGCCGAAGGCAGTTCCAACGACCGGACGACCGAAGAATTGTTCCGTCATTCGCCGAGCATCATCGTGATCAAGCACGGCGTCGAAGGCTCTTACGCGTATACCCGCGAAGGCGAGACGTTCCGCGCTTATGCCTACAAGACGCAGGTACTCAAAACGTTCGGCGCGGGAGATTCTTACGCTTCCGCGTTCCTGTACGCTTATATCAACGGCAAAGGATTGGAGACCGCGCTCAAATACGGAAGCGCTTCGGCTTCGATCGTGGTCAGCCGGCACAGCTCTTCCGACGCCATGCCGCGCGCGGAAGAGATCGAAGCGCTGATCGACAGCCAATCCGTGAATGCCTGACCCGAGACAAGACGACGGGCGAAATCCGGCAGACCGGGGTTCGCTTGATTTCAAACAAAGGTGGAAGGTCATATGGGGAACACGATTCGATTGACGACGGCTCAGGCGCTGATCAAGTTCCTGAACCAGCAGTACATTTCGGTCGACGGCGTCGAGACGCCGTTCGTCGAAGGCGTCTTCGCGGTATTCGGCCACGGCAACGTGCTCGGCATCGGGCAGGCGCTCGAGCAGGAACCCGGACATCTCAAAGTGTTCCCGGGCAAGAACGAGCAGGGGATGGCGCATGCCGCGATCGCTTACGCCAAAGAAAATCTGCGCCGCAAGATCTTCGCGGTCACCGCGTCTTCCGGTCCGGGATCGGCCAATCTGGTAACGGCGGCCGCGACGGCGCTGGCGAACAATCTGCCGGTGCTGCTGCTTCCGGCAGATACGTTCGCGTCGCGTCAGCCCGATCCGGTGCTCCAACAGTTCGAGCAGGAGTACAGCTTCGCCGTGACGACCAACGACGCGCTGAAGCCGGTGTCCCGCTATTGGGACCGCATTACCCGCCCCGAGCAGCTCATGAGCAGCCTGCTGCGGGCGTTCGAAGTGCTGACCGATCCGGCCCGCAGCGGCCCGGTCACGATCTGCCTCTGCCAAGATACCGAAGGCGAAGCGTTCGATTACGATGCCGGATTTTTCCGTAAGCGCGTTCATTACATGGACCGCTTGCAGCCGAGCGCGCGCGAGCTGGACGCCGCCGAAGAACGGATTCGCGCCAGCCGCAAGCCGGTGCTGCTGGTCGGAGGCGGCGCCAAATATTCCGGCGCCCGCGAAGAACTGATCGCGCTCTCGGAAGCCTGCGATATTCCGCTGGTCGAGACCCACGCCGGCAAGTCCACGGTCGAGTACACGTTCGCCAATCATCTAGGCGGCACGGGCGTGCTCGGCACTTCGGCCGCCAACGCCGCCGTGCGCGAAGCCGATCTGATCATCGGGATCGGCACGCGGTATACCGATTTTACGACCGCGTCGAAGACCGCGTTCGACTTCGAACGCGCGCAGTTCTTGAATATCAACGTCAGCCGGATGCAGACGTACAAACTGGAAGGCCTGTCCGTAGTGGCCGACGCCAAATCGGCCCTGGCCGCGCTGCACGGGCGGCTCGGCGGCTACCGAAGCGAATTCGGTTCCCGCATCGCCGAACTGAAAACCGATTGGGACGCGGAACGCGCGCGTCTGGGCGAAGCGAAGTTCGCGCGTTCCGGCTTCGAGCCGGAGGTCGAAGGCCAGTTCACGCAGGAAACGCTGAACGGCTATGCCGATGCGCTGGGCACCGAATTGACCCAGACGGCGGCCGTGATCGCGGTCAACGAAGCGATCGACAAAGACTCGGTCATGGTCTCTTCCGCCGGTTCGCTGCCGGGCGATCTGCAGCGGCTCTGGAACGCGGAAGTCCCGAATACTTACCATCTGGAATACGGTTATTCCTGCATGGGTTACGAGGTGGCCGGCGCGCTCGGCATTCGTCTGGCGAATCCGGAGCGGGAAGTCTACAGTCTGGTCGGCGACGGCAGCTTCCTCATGATGCATTCGGAACTGGTGACGGCGCTTCAGACCGGCAACAAGATCAATATCATGCTGTTCGACAATTCCGGCTTCGGCTGCATCAACAACTTGCAGATGGAGAACGGCGGCGGCAGTTTCCACTGCGAATTCCGCGATCACGAAGGAACGATCATGAATATCGATTATGCCAAGATCGCCGAAGGATACGGAGCGAAAGTCTATCGCGCCAACACGGTCGAAGAGATCCGGGCGGCGATCGAAGATGCCAAGCAGCAGCGCGTATCGACCTTGATCGAGATGAAAGTGCTGCCGAAGACCATGTCCCACGGCTACGACAGCTGGTGGAACGTCGGGGTGGCCGAAGTCTCGGAGAACGAAGGCGTGCGCGAAGCGCATCGGCGCCGTACCGAGAAGCTGCGGACGGCCAAGCAGTATTAGAAAGTCGGGGATCGAGAACCGAATACCCGAAGCGAAAACGGAGGTGCGGAGCATGACGTTGGCGTCCATGAAAGACATGCTGGAACGGGCGAAGCGGGAACGATACGCGGTCGGGCAATTCAATATCAACGGTCTGTGCTGGGTTCATGCGATTCTCGATGCCGCGCAGGAAGAAGAGTCTCCGGTCATCGTGGCCGCGTCGGATCGCCTGATCGATTATCTCGGAGGTTACCGCCTCGTCTCGGCTCTGGTGCGTACGCTGGTCGAAGAAAAAGGAATGACCGTGCCGGTCGCGCTCCATCTGGATCACGGCAAGAAAGTGGAGAGCTGCCTGAGGGCGATCGACGCCGGGTTCACGTCCGTCATGTACGACGGTTCGCATGATCCGATCGACGTCAATATTCGCGACACGAAGACCGTGGTCGACTACGCGGCTCCGCACGGCGTGTCCGTCGAAGCGGAGGTCGGCACGGTCGGAGGAATGGAAGACGGCTTGATCGGCGGCATCAACTACGCGGATCTCGGCGAATGCGTCCGGATCGTCGAAGAGACGGGCATCGACGCGCTGGCCGCGGCGCTCGGTTCCGTGCACGGCAAATATCTCGGCGAGCCGAAACTCGGCTTCGCGGAGATGGAAGCGATCTCGCGGTCGGTCGGCATCCCGCTCGTTCTGCACGGCGCTTCGGGCATTCCGACCGACCAACTGCGCCGGGCGATCGAATTGGGACACGCGAAGATCAATATCAATACGGAATGCGTGACCGTCTGGACCGAGCAGCTTCGCCGCACGTTGGCCGAAGATGCGGAGACGACCGAACCGCGCAAGATTCTGACGCCGAGCCGCGACGCGATCAAGGCGGCGGTAGTCGCGAAGATGCGGGAATTCGGATCGAGCGGCCGCGCGGCCGTCGTAGCGGAAAGTCTGGACGCGCAAGCGCGGTAACGGCCGTTTGACTTCGCCAAGCACGAATTTCCGGCAAGCCGACGTACTTCTTGACGGATATCCGCCAGAACCAAAAGACCTCGTCATCCACTTTTTCGTGGAGGGCGAGGTCTTTTTGAATAGGCTCGGTTTCGTATGGATCCGCGATTTCCGACAAAGCAGGAAGCGCGAAACGCCGAGCGGCTTTCGGAACGATTTCTTTTAAGCCGTCACGATCCGAATATTATTCTCGCGCGCATAGTGCAGATAAGACTCGTTCGGCACTTCGTTCGTGATCAGGTAATCGATATCGCTTAACGAGCAGTAGGTGGTCAGCGCGTATTTGTCGAATTTGCTGTCGTCGATCATGAGGAACACGTTCAGGCTTTTCTCCACGACGGTGCTTTTGAGATCGGTCTCCAGCGGGGAAGAGTTGGTTACGCCGTTGGTCAGCGAGATGCCGGTCGAAGCGACGAACGCCTTATTGATATTGTATTTTTTCAGCAGTTCGATACTCTGGAAACCGACGAAAGAATCCGTTTTGCGTTCGAACATGCCTCCGGTAGAGAAGATGGTCAATCCCGCGTACGGTTTGGCTTGATGAATAAAATCGAAGTTGTTGGTGACTACCGTAAGCTGCTTCTGGCTGATAAAAGGAAGCAGTTCCAGCGTCGTGGTGCCGGAATCGACGAAGATCACGTCTCCGTCTTCCACGAACTGCGCGGCCAAACGTCCGATTTCCTGCTTTTTGGTAAGATTGCGGTCTTTGCGTTCGTCGAACACGACCAGCGTCGAGTGGTTGACCGATACGCCGCCGTAGACTTTGCGCAGCATGCCGGAATCCACGAGGTCTTTGACGTCCCGCCGGATGGTATTCATCGACACGCCGAACTGCGCCACCAGTTCTTCCAGAGAAACGGACTCGTGTTCGAAAACGTATTCTTTGATTTGATTGATCCGCTGCGATTTGATCATGTATAGGTTCTCCTAAGCCGGGAATTTGTAAGATGTTGATAAACTTTGATCTTCCTTATTTTATACGTAAAAATAGAAATACAAAAGGGAATTGCGCAAAAAGTCGGTCTATCGGCAAAAATACTCGGTCCAACGTTAGCAAACTGTTGAGCAACTATACGCGTTTATCCGAAAGGAAGGATTTTGTCGGCCGGCTTCGTTTTCTGCGATAATGAACAGAGAAGCGCGGCGCAAGGAGGAAACGGCATGCATATGCTGATCTACAACGATCCGCGAGGCGAAGCCTATTACAGACTGATCGATTATATGATGGCTAGGGCCGAGACCTTCTCGCTTACAGGGCCGCGAATTCCGCGCGTGCAGCAGCCGGACGATCCGCCGATTCCGGAGTGGGCGGTGATGGAAGAGATCAAGCCTTATTTCGTGCGTGAGGAAGTCTATCATTGTGAAATCGGACACCATGACGAGTACGGCGTTTACGTGGATGAATCGTACGACGATCTGTATTGGCATTACCGCTGCTGCCCGGAGACCGGAGAGTTTCTGAAAAAAACGACCGATCACCTTTTCGGCTGGATTCACCGCTGGACGCCGGGCAGCGGGCTGCCGGAGGACCTGAACTTCTACGACGCTCAAGGGGAATGGATGATGGGCGGCACTTCGCACGAAGACATCGCCTATATGCGCGTTTCGCCGGAGGAAGCGGAGTGGCTCTATCGGGAAATTCCGGGCCTTTTCCTCATTGACTCTTACCCGATTCGCGACCCGATCCGGATGCTGGAGCTGACTCTTCACCATCGCTACGATCGGCTGGAATTGATGGGTCCGGGAGCGGCGAAAGCATTGCGACGCATCGACAAGCTGCCGTGGCTGCGGATGCTGGAGGTGCATGACGAAGAGATCGGAACACTGCCGCCGCAGCTGTTTGAAGTGGAAAGCTTGAGGCATCTGACGCTGAGCACGCGCGATCTCGGGCCGATTCCGGCAGAGATCGCAAAGCTCGGCAATCTGCGGTCGCTGGAGCTGTCCAATGTGCCGCTGCTGCCGGAAGGAGGGGTGAACAGCCATAAATCGACGGCCAATCCGAAAGATTGGAAGCTGCTGCCCAAAGAACGGCTGTCGCTGACGTCGCTGCCTCCCGAGCTCGGGCGGATGAAACGGCTGCGTTCGCTAAGAATCACTTATACGGGGCTCCGCACGCTGCCCGAAGAACTGGTCGGACTCCGCAATCTGCGCGTGCTGGACCTGTCGGACAATCTGCTGGAAAACGAAGAACCGGAAGTGCTGAAGCGGTTGAAAAAGCTGGAATCCGTCGATACGGCGCGCGACAGCGGAAGATACAGCGGACCGTTCTCCCGGCATTATTTCGAGTGAGCGGCTGAACGTGCGTTATTTTTCGTGCCGGTAGCATTGTTCGTAATCGTTTTTCATCAGCAAGCTTTGACATGCCAAGCCGGTATCGTGATAGATTTCGGTATCGACGTTCAACGTCGCGTTCCGATCGGAAGCCGCGGGCCCGCCCGCATTTTCGATCGCAAGGGTCTGTTCGTCTACCCATGTCAGGGAAATCCGAGGGTTGGCGTCCGCGTAATAAACGGTTTTAACCGTGCTTGAGGCATGATTTTCGATCTCGATCCATACGTTGACGCCTCCGGCGGCTCCGCCGTAAGGTTCATAGTAGGCATGCGCGGTATAACGGCCTTCGGGAGACGGTACCTCGGGCCCGATCTGCATCGCGCTGCGGTCGATCCTGTCGAAAGTGAAGAAATAGTCCAAATAAACGAATATTCCCGAAAACAGCGCCAATCCGATCAACGTCGAGAAAAGCGTTTTGCGCGGGAATGCTTTTTGTTTGGTCAAATGAGCAATCCATTTTACGATAAACGCGATCAGCAGAATCATCGTGATCACTAAGGCGAGAAAATCGAGTATATGGAGCAGCGGGGTCATCTTTCTTCCTCCTTTACTCGATTTAGACGCCGCAAGTCACGATGAAGTTGGGAATCGCAATTCCGTCTATCCCGTTTTTATACGAAAAGGAGTCTGTATGCATATCTACAACAACCCTTCGGGGGAAGCTTATTACCGTCTGATCGATTATGCGACCAAAGTCTGCGAGACCTTCTCGCTAATGGACAATCGTTTTCCGGAAGGGGACGAATATGAGATCATGCCGTATTTTCCGCTGCGGATCGTCGAGGAATTGAAGCCTTATTTGGTTCGGGAAAAGTGGGCGGTACGACGGATTCACGCAGCCGCTCGCAGCTACGAGTTCGATCTGCCGATCTACGTCTGGCGCTGCTGCCCGGAGACGGCGGAGATTCTCAAACGATACTCGGATAACCTGCAAAGCTGGATCGGGCAAGGGATGCCGGAAGATCTTTGTTTTCAACAGGCGGACGGCGAAGATTGGCTGCGGACGGTCACGCACGAGAGTTATCGGGAACTGCGGGTAACGCCGGAGGAAGCAGAGATGCTGAAAGAATCGCTGCGCGGCGTTATGCTGGTCGATATCAAAGAACCGCCTGCACCGGAAGAGTTGTTCGAACTGGCGAAATATCACGAGTCGGATCGGCTGGAGCTTCAAGGGACGGGGACGGCGGAGTTGGCGGAGCGGCTGGTCGAAATTCCGTCGCTGCGAAACGTGGAATTGTTCGATGCCCATCTTCGCGAGCTGCCGGACACGTTGTTCGGTCTGCCTAATCTCGAAGAATTGACGGTGTATGCCGGCAATCTGAGCGAAATTCCGTCTGCGATCGGCAGAGCCGGCAAACTGCGCTCTTTTCAACTCGTCAACGCCTGTCATCCCGAACCGCATAGCGAACCGGAATGGCAAGCGCCGTCCAAAGAAGAACTGCTGCTCAAGACGCTGCCTCCGGAGATCGGAATGTTGGAGAATCTGGAGTCATTACATATCGAATACAGCGGATTGATGGAGCTGCCGGACGAACTAGGAAATCTGCGCCGGTTGAAATATCTCAGCTTGACGAATCATCGGATCGAAGGAAAGCCTGCTGTACTCAAAAAGCTGCGCCATGCGCGGAATATTACGTTTAAGCGGGATGGGTTTTTCTAGTTGGGAAAGGAGTGTGGATAATGATGTTTTCGATGCGGGATCTGTTGTACGGGCAGTATCTGAGGACTCGGGAAGACATGGCTGCCGAATACGGCGGAGTCTGTTACATCGGCTGGTCGCCGGAAAAAGGCACGCTGCGGACGAACGAACCCGACAAGGTCGGCGATTCGGCGATGCGCGTCGATCCGGACGTGTTGGAAGACCTGTTGGTCGAAGAAACGAAGATCTATCTGCGGGGATTCGAAGCTTCCGGTTACAATCGGGGCGTGTACGCTTTCGGTTACCATATCGACTCGGGCAGCGGCAAGATCTATCCGATCCTCAATCTGGAAGAGCGGTCGGACGAAGAAGAACGAGATTCGGATCGGCAGGCCGCGAAAGAGGAAAAGCTGCTGTCGCCGCGCTGGCAGGGCAGCAACGCGTTCGGCGTCTATCCGGCTTTGTTCGGCGAAGCGTTTGGCGATCTGCTGGAGATGAGGCTGTACCTGAGTCGGGCCAATGCCGAATGGTACGAAGAACGGTACGGCGGATTGCGGCACGCAAGGTCGTGTCTGTTCGACGTCAGAGTCTTCGACGAGGTGCTGCAACCGATCGCTTTTCGGGCGCTGCGGCGTTTGCGGGCCGAAGGCGCGTTCGAAGCATTGAACCGGACCGAAGGTTTCTTGGCGTATTTCTTCGATCACGGAGAAAGCGCGGAGACGTTGGAGACGGTGATGCGGGAGCTGAACGGGGACGGACAGTTCGAGAGAGTGTTCGCGATAGGAAGGTGAGCAGGTCTGCGGCTGGAAGCGGACAGTCCGATAGGAGGAGCATCATGATGAATTTGCGGGGAGAATTGCTCCCTCGCCCGGTAGGGGCCGAGGAGCTGGAAGAGATCGAGCGAAGCGTCGGCGAGATCGAGGAGCTATTGGAGAGCGGCAAGGAAGCGGAAGCTGCCGCGGCGATCGAAGTTTTTAACGCGCGGCACGCGCGCGCATACGGCGAGGATGATTTCCGGAGCCGCGCGGGTTCGATGTCGCGGATCGAGTTTGCGCTCGGAGCGGCGCAGCCGAGAGCGCGCCGGATCGCGGATATCGCCCGCGAAGAACTGATCGAGATCGTTCGGCGGATTCAGGAGCCGGACCGGGCGCTTGACGATCAGGAGTGGATCGTCGAAGGCGGGCAAACGAACAGGCTGTCCGATGCCGCCGAGTCGGGCGATCGGCTGGCCGCGGTCCAATCATTCTATCTGGAGCTGCTGGAAGCGCAGGTCGACATGCCCGACGTCTCGGACCTGATCTTCTGGGACGATCTGGAGCCGGAAGAGATCGTCGACCGGGCGCTGGCTTACCGGCCGATCGTTCTGCCGCCGGGCTGAAGGCCGGGCTGGCGAGAGGATGACATAGTGTCAGGAGCAGCCTGCACGGCCTGATTCAGCCGCTCCCGATCGCTCAGAATCTATATCGACTTGCCTCTGCATCACCTCGCACGCTGACCGCTTGAGAGGTTAGGTTTCGCTCCCGAGATTTCGTACCTAACCCGTGTACGAAGTCTCCGACGGGAAACTCGCTTGAACCGTGCGTTTTTCCGAAGGACTCAAACCTTAGATCCAATGCGGGCAACTCACTAGAGCGTGTCTTCAAACCTCGAAGGCTTGCCAAGCCCGTCAAAGAGACTGAACCTCCATTTTCCAAATGCTGACGAAACGTCAACATTTATAGCTTGAAAACCGGATTTGCGAGCAAATGTTGACGAAAAGTCAGCATTTTTAACGTTTTTCTCCACATTTCGCTCTATATTTCAGAATTTGCTGACCAAACGTCAACATTTCTTTTCAAATGGTCGATATAGATCTAATTTGTTGACGAACTGTCAACATTTCCTGCAAGCTTGCCAGTCGGTGCAAACGTTTAGGGCTGAAAATGTCTTTCAGCAAGTTTGAAGATACGCCCTCCGCCGGCCTCGGCGTGTTTAGCCGCCCTCTTCCGCCCGCCCTCATCCTCTACGAATCGCCGTCATGCCGATAACGCGACAGATCGATCTTGCCGCCCAGACCGAACTCGACGCCTTCGGCTTCGAGCCGTTCCTGCTGTTCGCCGCCGCCTCCGTGTTCGTCCAGCGCGATCTCGCCGCGGATATTGACGACCCGGTGCCACGGCAGCGCGTATTTGCGGCTTAGGGTATGCAGGATGCGCACGACCTGCCGCGCGCCGCGAGGGCTTCCGGCCGCTGCGGCCACTTGTCCGTAACTCATGACTTTGCCGCGCGGAATGGCGCGGATCGTCTCGACGACGGCGCGGGTGAACGGCGCGAGCGCCTGCCATTCCTGCTCGGCGGTCGAATATTCTTCGTCCGCGATCCTGCCCGCCGCTTGCCGTTCTTCGGCTTCGGCCGCCTCCAACTCTTTCAGAAACTCGGCGTCGAATTCGGCGCGCAGCCGTTCTTTCTCGTTCATGCCCATGTTCCTTTCTCTTCGTTATCCCTCCGTATCCGCCGCCTTCGGCAGACCGAACTCCCTCTAATCCGCGCGGTCAAGCCCGCGCGATGCGCGCGTTGACTTCCTGCTCCATCCGTTCGTACGTGATGTCCCAATGCGAAGCATGCCATAATACTTCTCCGTTTCGCACCAGCAGGATCTGCGGCGATTCGTGTTTGACGCCCAGCTTCGCTTCGATCTCGTTCGAGACCGGGCGGGATTCGATGACCTTTACCAGCGCGCAGGCCAACGGACGTTTGGGTTTGCGGGTGTATACATTGAATTCTTTGAAAGCCGCTCCGCTGATCGGGCAGGCCGTGCTGTGTTTGAGCAGCAGAACCGCCGATTCGTTCGACCGTTCCAGCAGATTCTCCCATTGTTCGAGCGAAGTGATTTCGTTGTAGTTCGGTTTCATGATAAAGCTCCTCTCGGGCGGGATTCGATGTCGTTTTTGCCGATCCCATTATACCTTTTTGCCCCGAAAAGTACGAATCGACGCAGGCCGATGGTATGATAACGGAAGAGAACGAACAAGAATTCCGGAGGGGGAATCATCATGCGAAATCATGCGCGCGCCTGCGTGTTGGCGGCGGTGGCGGCCGGGATGCTGTTGGGGGCAGGACCGGTCTACGCGTTCTCGGACATCAAAGACGAAGCTCAGGCGGCCATCGTGCGGTCGCTTCAGGACAAAGGACTGATTCAAGGCGTCAGCGCGGACAAGTTCGCGCCCGATCAGAAGCTCACGAACGCGCAGGCGATTCAACTGATCGTGGATGCGGTAGGACTGGATGCCGCGAAGAAAAAGGTCGACGCGCCGGCGTGGTTCGCTTCCGTGCCGCAGAGCGCTTGGTACGTCCCGGCGCTCAAGACGGCGTTGGAACGCGGCGTGGTGATCGACGGCACGTGGAATGCGGGGGGCAATCCGACGCGCCAACAGTTCGCCAAGCTGCTCTATCTGGGGCTGCTCCAGAAAGGCAATTACGCCAAAGTCAGCAAATATACGTCGATCGCGGACGCCAAACAGATCGAGACGAAAAACCGCGTCGCCGTCGAATATCTGCTGATCACCAAGATCGCTTCGCTCGACGCGGGCAGAAAGTTCCGGCCGACCGATCCGATCACCCGCATGGAAGCGGCGCAAATGATCTATTACGCCGAGCGGATGGTCAACAAAAGTTATGCTTCTTCCGGCAGTGCGACCGTGACGTACAAAGTCGAGAACGTCGATCCGCAGTTTAACAAAGTCACGTTGACCCGCACGAATCTGCCCGGCGCGGGTTACGGCCTGAAGATCCGCAAAGTCGAATTCGTGACGGACACGCAGGCGGTGATTCTCTACGAAGCGACCGATCCGCCGAAAAGCGGAACGGCTTACCCGGCGACCGCGGTCGCTTACGTGCCGATCGTCTACGATATTACGGTCAAAGCCCAATAAATCGCGAAGGAGCCTTACATTTGCATATTTACGAGTTCGGACCTCATCAAGGCAAAAAGATCGACCGTTTCGACAGCAAAGGCTTAACCGTTACCGGACTGCTCGGCAGCTCCGGCGATACGCATCTGGTCTGCATGCATATCGAAGCCGGAGGAACGGTAGGGCGGCATGACGCGACGATCGAACAATTGTTTATGGTCGTATCGGGCGAAGGCTGGGTCAGCGGAGCGGACGGACGCCGCGTGCCGATCCGAGCGGGCCAAGCCGCGTTCTGGGAAAGCGGCGAATCGCACGCTTCCGGCAGCAAAGTCGGCATGACCGTGATCGTGGCGGAAAGCGAGCGTTTGAACCTGCGTTTGCCGCAGACCCCGAATGCCGAATCCGAGGCGGCCGAAGTTTCGACGAAGGAGGAATAGAAGGTGCTTGCACCCGAAATCGAACAATTTTGCCGGGCAAAAGGTTGGTGGCACGACGACGTGCCGGAAACTTACGAGCGCGCGCTCGCGGAACTCGATATCGATCCGGACTCCGCGTTCGGCCGTTTCCATCGCCATGTCGAAGATATGCCTACGTTTCTGAGCCGCAATCGGGAGATCTATCAGATCGGCTGGTTCGCGCTGAATACGGATTATGCCCGTTCGATCCGCGCGGCGCACGAAGGGTTGGGCCTGCCGGAAGCTTATCTTCCGCTCGATGCTTTCGAAGGGGAAGGCGGATTTTTCTATAATCGGGAGACCGGCGAAGTCGCCGACGTTTCGCTCGGCGAGCCGCTGCGACGACTGCTGACCGGAGAAGAACGCCCTCGCTGGGCAAGTTTCAACGATTTTTTGAAGTGGTTTTTCGAACTGGAAGATTATTCTTCACAGTTAATGTAAGATACATTTCATTTCAAAGAAGAAGCCCGCAGATCCAATCTGTCGGGCTTTTTTATATGCATAAACCTTGTAATAGAGCGTTTCTAAGCGGTTTGTTTAAAATTGAAAATAACGCTTGACCATTGTCTGGATTTTCATATATAATTTCGAAGCAGAGTTTAAAACAATTGTTTTAAATGAAGGTTTGAACGAAATTTAACCGGTATCTTAGCCGGAAAAAGGAGAGAACCATGGCTCAAGCATTCAAAGCATTTCTCAAACTGCCTACCACGAAAGTCGGCATTCTGACGGCTATCGTCTTCCAACTGATCTTCACCGTCGTCTGGATGACGGGATATTCGGGCATGACCGATCGGGTGGACCGGCTGAATATCGCGATCGTGAACGAGGATCAGGCGCTCGGCGGAACGATCGTCGATCAATTGAAGCAGAATCTGCCGGTGGGCGTGAAGACGGACATGAGTCTGGCCGACGCGCAGGATATGCTTCAACAGCGCAAAGTGCAGATGATCGTGCAGATCCCGTCGGATTTCTCTTCGAAAGCGAAATCGCAGGATACGGCTTCGATTCATTATTTCGTCAACGAATCGAATCCGGTCATGATCAAGAACATGATGACCTCGATCGCGGACGGCATCACTTCTTCGGTCAATAAGCAGGCCGTGACGAACGGCATGGCCGGCGTTCTGGCTTCGCAGGCGAAGCTTCCGGAAGCTGCGGCGCAGAATGCGGCGTCCGCGTTGTCCCAGCGCGTCGTATCCGACGTGCAGTCGGTGAATACGGTGCAGGGCATGAACAATCAGATGGTACCGATGATGATGGTGCTGGCTTCTTATGTCGGCGCGATGATCATGGGACAGAACTTCCAGATCTCGTCCAAAGCGATGGGCGCGCGCTTCGGCCGTTGGCCTCGCATGGCGGTTCGTCTGATCGTGACCGCCGCTTCGTCGGTCGTCGTCTCGCTCGTCGGCACGTCGCTGGTCGCGGCGTTCGGCGGTCAGATGGCTCACGGTTTCATCGCGCTGTGGGCATTCCAAGCGCTGTTCCTGCTCACCTTCATGTTCGTGGCGCAGATGTTCCTGTTCCTGTTCGACATGGCGGGCATGCTGTTCAACATTCTGGTTCTGTCGGTTCAGCTCGTCTCGTCCGGCGCGATGATGCCGCGCGAGCTGCTGCCGGACTTCTATCAAGCGATCGGCCGGATTTTCCCGGCGACTTATGCGGTCGAAGGTCTGATGGATACGTTGTTCGGCGGAACGGGCGTCGGGCAGTCGGCGCTTGCGCTGACGCTGATCTTCCTCGCCGCGCTCGCCTTGATCGTAATCTCCACCGCGCTGCGCCGGGACAAAGCTCCGGTGTCTCCGGTTGTGGCGGCTGCGGAAGCTTGATGGTATGATACACGTATAAGCGTACTTGGAGACGCTCTGCATGGAGCCGCCGCGTAAGCGGCGGCTTTTTTGTCGGGCGTCCGCGCGAACGATGACAAGCGGAAGAGGGTATCGGCATGGGCAGGGAAGAAGAACACGTGAAAAAAAGAATCTTGAACGCGGCCAAAAAGCTGACCGCGCGCAAAGGATTCGACGCGACGACGGTTCGGGAGATTTGCGCCGAAGCGGAGGCGAATTTGTCGCTCGTTTCTTATTATTACGGCGGCAAAGAGCATGTGTTCGAAGCGATGCTGGATGCCTTCATCCCGATCGCGCAAGCGAGCGCGATTCTGGCGGAGCGCCGGCCGGAACCGGTCGAAGGCGTATGCGCGCTGGTAAGGGAGATCGTCTATTTTCGCAGATCCGATCCGGAGATCTCGCGGGTGATCCATCAGGAGCTGACCCGCGAGACGCCGCGCACGCAGCAGGTCCGCGAGCGAATCATGCCCGGCTGGATGCTGATGCGGCAGTTTCTCGAAGCGGGACGCGCAGAAGGGCATTTCCGTTTCCGTTCGCTCGACATGACGTTGGTGCAGATGATCGGCAGCATATTGTTCGGCGACGAACGCAGCGGACTGGCTTCGGCGATGACCGAATCGTTTCCCGACGACGATACGCAGCTCGGCGACGTGCTGGCGTTCATCATGGGCGGGATCGGATACGCCGGCGAACCGCGTTTCGCGGGCGAACCGATCCTGCCGGGCCTTATGCCCGTCTGCGGCATGCCGAAGCGCGAGTAGCGCCTGCGGCCGAACGCGCGATTGCAAAGCGAAAGGGCGACCGGCCCGGGAAGGAACGGCGATCACGACATGAACGATTGGATTTCGCAGCTCGGTTTCGTCGCGGACGGCCCGCTCCTGTGGATTATCCTCGGCGCGGCGCTGCTGGCGTTGATTCTATGGCGGCTGGCGGTCCTGCGCCGCAGACGGATTCGCCGTCAGCTCGACCCGCGCCGAATCACGATCAAAGATATCGACGGCATGCTGGACGGGGCCGATTTCGAACGGTATTTGCAGCGCTTGTTCGAGGAGCTCGGTTACGAAGACGTGCATAAGACGAATACGAGCGGCGACTTCGGAGCGGATCTGGTATTCGAAGACCGGTACGGCGCGAGAACGGTGCTTCAAGCCAAACGTTACGCCGTCGGCAATCCGGTCGGGTTGTCCGCCGTGCAGGAAGTGTACGGTTCCATGCGCGTCTACGGCGCGCAGCGCGCGATCGTGCTGACCTCGGGACGTTATACCGGAGCCTGCCGGAAGCTGGCGGCTTACAACGGCGTCGTGCTGCTCGATCGAGAAGATCTGGAGACGATCATCGACGCGTTCAAATCCAAGAAGCCCGAAGAAGCGATGGAATTGATCGAACGCGAGCCGGAAGAAGCGCCGAACGTTCTCGACGTTCCGCGATAGAGACGAAAAAGCGCGGCCTGCGCGGCCGCCGCTGCGTTGTCCGGTCGGTAAGCTGCGCAAAGTCCGGCAACGCCGTCGAAAGTACCGAAAATCAGTTTGATCCCTAACAGGTTCCGCGAAGCGCTTTTTCCCGCCGCCGGGAGAAACGCTTCTCAGGGACCTTTTTGCTATTCTTTCGTTTACGTTCGTTCACATTTTAGACACATTTTTTTAAGCCGCGATTAAACTACGTTTAAGCCCTCTTTAGGTTTGCGAGCCTATAGTTATAGCAGTTTGGACGCCCGTTCGCGGGGGAGAAAGACTTCTGCATATTAGCGCTTCTCCAGACTGCCGCTGCGCTTGGAGTGTTCGAGCGGGTCGGTCGCGCAATGCCGAGCGGCGGCGGAACGCGAAGAAGCGGAGGCCTGCCGGTATGCGAAGCGTTTTCCTGTCCGGACGCGGGTTCTGCACCCTTATGTCTACATAAACGAAAACGAAGAAGGGATGAAGCATCGTGCTCGAAGTGAAACAAGTGAGCAAAAGGTACGACGGCGGACGCGGCGTGCGGCATATCGATTTCTCGATGCAGCGCGGCGAGATCGTCGGATTTCTCGGGCCGAACGGCGCGGGCAAAACGACGACGATGCGCATGATCACCGGTTATCTGTATCCCACGGAAGGAACGATTACGGTCGACGGCTTATCCGTGCACGACGAAGCGCGCCGAGCCAGGTCGAAGATCGGGTATCTGCCGGAAACGCCGCCTCTTTACCCGGATCTGACGGTGGAGGCGTATTTGAAGTTCGTCGCGAAGCTGCGGGACGTTCCGGCGAGGGAGCAGAAGCTGCGCGTGGCCGAGATGGTCTCGCGGCTCGGACTCGGCGGGCGCGAACGGCAGTCGATCCGCCATCTGTCCAAAGGTTATAAGCAGCGGCTCGGTCTGGCGCAGGCGATCATTCACAAGCCCGATCTGCTCGTGCTCGACGAACCGACCTCCGGTCTCGACCCGAGCCAGATCATCGAGATCCGCAGCTTGATCCGCGAATTGGGCGAAAACCATACGGTGCTGCTCAGTACGCATATTTTGCAGGAAGTCGGCGCTTTATGCGATCGCGTGCTGATCATCAATCGCGGAGAGCTGGTCATGGACGGAGCGCCGAACGAGATCGGCGCGCGGATGGAGAACCGTTTCGTCGTATCGGTCGAAGTGCGCGGCGAACGCGAACGCGTCGAGCGCGTATTGGGCGAATGGGCGGCAGAACGCGGCATCGTCGCGGAGATCAAGCAGGAGTCGGATACGGCAAAAGAAAGCGCGGAACGGGACGTGCCGACGTCGAGCGAAGAGACTTCGGACGAAACGTCCGCCAAGCTTGAAGCAGGCAGCGCCGACGAAGCGCTCGCAGCCGCTCCGACCGTCGAGACATCCGAGCCGCCGTCCGAATCGGCTGTGCAGCCGGTCGTGATCGACTCGCCCGCCGCTGCCGAAATTTCCGAGCTTGCCGCGCAGTCCGGCTCGGCGGACGCCTTATCCGAAAAAGAAACGGAGACGTCGGTCGAAGCGGTTCAGGTCGTGGATCTCTCGGAAGAACCCGCGCAGGCGATCGAGCCGGACTTCTCTGCGTCTTCGATTCCGCAGCCGATCGCCGGCGTTCGCGCGGTATTGACGGCATCCGGCCAAGAAGATTTCCGCGTGGAACTGTTCCGGCTGCTTGCCGAAGCGGACCTGCCGATCTTGGAACTGCACAAAGAAAATCTGACGCTGGAAGACGTCTTCATCAAGCTGACGGAAGGCGAAAAAGCGTCGGCCGCAAACGTCGGCGACCTAGCCGTTTCCCCGACCGAATCCGGAGGTGAGCGCGCATGAACCGCATTATGGCGATCTGCGGCAAAGAGCTGCGCCTGTACTTTTTGACCCCGACTTCGTATTTCGCGTTCGCGATCTACGTGCTGATGTCGAGCTTCATGTTCTATATGGACTTCGTGACTTACCAGCCGAGCATTATCGATTATCGGTTGATCTTGAGCGATATGCTGTTCATGCTGCTGATCGTGGTTCCGATCTTGACCATGCGGCTGATCTCGGAAGAATTCCGGCAGGGGACGGACGAACTGCTGTTGACCTCTCCGGCGAGCGTGACGGAAGTCGTGCTGGGCAAATATCTGGCCGCGCTCGGCGTGATGGTCATGCTGCTGCTGTGCAATCTGGTCTATCCGGCCGTCATGTCGCTGTTCGGCAATCTGAACATGCTGACGCTCTGGCTGTCGATACTCGGCGTGTTCCTGATGGGCGCGGCGATGATGGCGATCGGGCTGTTCGCGTCCGCGCTGTCCCAGCATCAGATGGTGTCCGCGGTAGCGGGCTTCGTGCTCCTTCTGCTGTTCTGGCTGGCCGGTTCCATGACGTCGCAAAACGAGAAATTGGCCGCTTGGGTCGAGCCTTTCTCGCTGCCCGACCGCATCACGAACTTGACCAAAGGCGTGATCAACGGTCCCGACGTGATCTTCTACGTATCGCTGGCGGTGCTGTTCGTGGTGCTCAGCATTCAAGTGATCGAACGGAAACGGTGGAGGTAGACCGATGAACAAACAAACCAAACGACTGCTGCATCACACGAACACGCTGGTGATCGCGCTGGCTTCGATCGGCCTGTTCGTGCTGCTGACCCTTTTTCTGAACAAAGCTTCGGAATTCCAAGTCGACCTCACGGCGAACAAGCAGTATACGCTGTCGGATCAGACGAATACCGTGCTCGGCAAGCTGCCGGCCAAGATCAAAGTCGACGTGTTCAAGAACCAAGACAGCGACGGCGAACTGATCACCCGCGAAGTAACGGACCTCGTGCAAGAATATGCGAAAAAAAGCAGCAAACTCGACGTGCATACCTACAGTCTGGTCCAACAGCCGGAACTCGCGCGTCAATACAATCTGTCTTCGAGTTCGATCGTGCTGACGTACGGCGACAAGTCGCAGACGATCACGTTCCATGAAATGTTCGGCTCGGGCGACAGCAGTTCGTACACGTTCCTCGGCGAATCGAAACTGACGAGCGCGCTGAACGCTTTGGTCTCGACGGAGAAGCACAAAGCTTACGTGCTCGCCGGACATAACGAGTTCCCGCTGTCGCGCCTGTCGCAGTTGACCGCCGGACTCAAAGCCGACAATACGGAAGTCGAAGAACTTCAATTGTATCAAGCGGGCAAGATTCCGGACGATGCGGACCTGCTGATGATCGTCGCGCCGGAGAACGACCTCAGCGACAAAGAATTGAAGCTGATCGAGACGTATCTCGACGGCAAAGGCAAGCTGTTCCTCTCGCTCGGTTTTAATCCGGACATGAAAAAAAGCTGGAAAAACATCGATGCGCTGATGCAGAAATACGGCGTCGTCGACGAACACGCGATCGCGGTCGACCGCACGAATACGCAGCTCTACGATCCGCTGACGGTCGTCCCGAGCTACGAATCGCATGCGATCACCGAGAAACTTCAAGCGAGCAAGATCTATCCGATGACTTATCTGTCCGTGGCGCTGAACGCGGCGGAGAAAGCGCCGACCGGGCTTACGGTCTCGCCGCTGCTGACCACTTCGTCGGAAAGTTACGGAGAGACGGATCTCGCCGGGCTGCTGCAATCCAAAAGCGAATACGACAAAACGGCCGACCTTGCCGGACCGCTCCATCTGGGCTACGCGGTGGACGACGCGGAAGGCAAACCGAAAGTCGTGCTGCTCGGCACGTCCTACTTCTTGAGCGACGATCAGATCGCGGAGCAGGGCAATAAAGATTTCGCGCTGAACAGCATCAATTATCTGAGCGGGAATCAGAGCGACCTGACGATCCGGGCGCGCGAGCAGCAGCAGTACGAGACGGCCTATCTGACCGCTCCGCAGGCTCGCTACATCCTGATCGGCACGATGATCGTATTCCCGCTGGTCTTCGTACTGGCCGGCGTGCTGCTCTGGTGGAGACGGAGACGCGTATGAGAAAATACATCCCGACTTTGATTCTGGTCCTCGTGTTCCTCGGCGGTCTCGGTTATGCATATTCGCAAAATTTTTTCCGAGCTTCGGAAGAAAAGCCGGCGGCCAAACTCGTCGAGTTGGATAAGTCCAAGATCGCCGGCATCCGGATCGCCAACGGACAACTGACGTATCAATTGGTGAAAAAAGGCGACGAATGGAGCTTCGTCGAACCGGACAAATATCCGGTCAATCCGTATTCGGTCGATTCGTGGCTGTCCACGCTCACTTCGGCCGAGCAGGGCGGCGTGGTGGAAGAAGCGCCGGAAGACGCGTCCCGTTACGGTCTAGACGTCTCGCAAAAAGGCGTCACCGTGACCGAAGAAAACGGCACGGTCGTCACGCTGGCGATCGGCGACGCGCTGCCGACCGGCACCTCGGATTACGCGCGGCTGGACGGCGGCGCGGTCGTCCAGCTCGATTCCGATACGGCGACCTCGCTGCTGCCGAGCATCACCGAGCTGGTCGATACGTCGCCGTTCGAATGGGATGACGCGAATCTCCAAGAACTGACGTACAAACGCGGCGCCGCCGGTTGGACGCTGAAAAACACGTCGTCCGACGCCGCTTCGCCGGCTTGGACGCTGGACGGCAAATCGATCGAAGGCGCGGACGCGACCACCGTGTCCGGCTCGCTCAAATACGTCGTCAGCGACCGCCTGCCGGTCAAAGCTTCGACGTTGGCTTCGGCCAAAGAAGACTTCTCGTTGAAGCTGGTCTCGACCGAAAACGGCCAAGAAAAAACGCGGACGTATATCGGCAAAAAAGATCCCGACGTCGATACGCTGGTCTGGGTCGTTCCGCAGGGCGGCGAATGGGCGTTTGCCGTGAAGCCCGAAGATCTCAAAGCGGCCGAAACGCCGAAGATCTCGTCGGCATCGGCGGACGAGTCCGAAGAAACGGGCGCGGCGGTCGGCGGAGCAGCGGCCGGCACTGAGAGCGGGACGGCTTCCGATAGTGGCGGAGCTGACAGTGCGGAAAGCAGCAAAAGCGGAGCCGCGGATTCGGAGATCGACAAAAACGGAGCCGCAAATTCGGAAAGCGGTTCTGCCGCCGGCACTTCGGCGGATGCCGGAACATCGGCAGACGCGGAGAAGGGAACGGGCGGGGAATAGGCGTCCGTTCGGGCTGCTCGGCTGCACGCGTCGTTTGAGCCGTCGAGCTAAAAAAACAGAGCCTCCGGTTCGTGCGTATGCCGCGCGAACCGGAGGCTTTTTTGCTGTTGACTGCGCTATCTGCGCTGCCCACGTTGCCTGTGATACCTGCGCTACCTGCACTATCCGTGTTACCCGTGCTGCCCGGATAGGGTTGCACAAATGTTCCACACTAAATAGAAGCACGTCCGAGAAAAATGCTGCAAAAATCCATCTTTTCTAGCCGATATCGGCACCGAGTCTACAAAATGTTGCGAATATCCATCATTTTTGCGGATTCGTGGCGGATTGAAGCTTGCTTTATCGAAAATGATGGAGATATGCAACAATTCCGCCGTTTGCACGCCTTATCGCGTAAAAATGATGGAGATATGCAGCATTTTCGCATCGGGCAACGCTTTGCGGTCGAAAGCGGCGAGGGAGCAGGTCGCTTTTCCGCCGATCAAGCCGCCGATCAAGCATCCTCGCCTCGAGCCGCGCCGGCGAAGCGTTTCCCGATATGTTCCTCCAACGACGCGATCGTGCCGTCGGCTTCGTCGATGACCATCGGCAGCGGCCCTTCGAGCAGAGCGCCTTCGTGCGTATAGACGTTGTATCCGGCGAACCATTCGCCCGGCGATCCGGTCAGGGAGCACAGCTCCAGACGAAACGGATTCGCGGGCCGTTCGCGGCGTTCCCGCTCGTTGGCTTCGCGTTCGTAACGCTGCGCGATCGCCAGCGCTTGCAGGCGTTCGCGTTTGAAATTCCTGCGCACGGCGGTTCCTCCTTTTTCGTCTCGTTTCCTTACGCTATGATGATAGCAGAGAAAAGAGGGATGAAGCGATGAACGAGTTCGGTCTGTTGGCAGCTTCCATAGCGATCATTCTGGCCGCGAGTTTCGTGCAAAGTCTGACCAGCTTCGGCTTCGCGTTGATCGCGCTGCCGCTTCTGAGCTTGTTCCTGCCGCTGCATCAAGCGGTTCCCATGATCGTGATCTTCAGCTTGTTCGTCTGCCTGACGGTAGCCGTTCCGAATCGGCGGCATATCGAGATCCGCCAGATCTGGCTGCTGATCTTGGCCGGCATCGTCACCGCGCCGTTCGGGACGTATCTGCTGCTCGTCGTCGACGGCTCGACGCTCAAGACGGCCACGGGGATCTTGATCGCGCTGTTCGCCGCGCTGATGCTGCTCGGCCGCTCGCTCCCGATCCGCGGCAAACGCCTCGCGTTTGTCACGGCGGGATCGCTGAGCGGACTGCTGAACGGCAGCATCTCGGTCAGCGGCCCGCCGCTGGCGCTCATCCTCTCCAATCAGGGGATGAGCATGCAGGCGTTCCGCGCGAATCTGGCGCTGAACGGGGTGGTGTTGAACGCGGTCAGCGTCGCGTCGTTCGCCGCAGGCGGATTGTTGACCGGCGAGCTGGGCGGCCGGCTGCTGTGGAGCGCGCCCGCCATGCTGCTGGGCGCATGGCTCGGCGCGCGGGCGGTCAGCCGCTTCGACGAGCGGCTGTTCAAGCGCGTATCGCTCTGGCTGATCCTGGTCTCCGGGATCTGGACCGCGCTCAGCAGCCTCGGCTGGGTGTGATGCCGACTTGAAGCGCTTCGCAAAGAAAGAGGCGGTTATTCGGATTTCGCGGCCGCCGTTTTCTTTTCTTTTTTCGCCACGCCGAGCTTCAGAATCAGCTTCTCGATCGATAATCCTTGGAACAGCAAGGAGAACAGCACGACGCTGAACGCCAGCGCCAGAATGTCGTCGCGTCCTTCGAATTCGATCGGCAGGCTGAGCGCCAGCGCGATCGACAAGCTGCCTTTCAAGCCTCCCCAATTCAGGATATGTTTGAAGCGGCTGTCGAAATCTTTGATCGGAGACAAGCTCAGATAGACGGCGACCGAGCGGGCGATCAGCACGATCAGAATCGCGAGCAGCATCATCGGCCAACGTCCGCTGAGATCGATATTGCGGATCTCCAGACCGATCATCAGGAAAATGAGCGAGTTGGCGATGAGGGCGATCGTGTCCCAGAACGTGTCGATATTCGTATGGGTCGTCTCGGACATGCCGACTCTGCGGCCGTAGCTGCCGAAGACGAGTCCGCCTACGACGACCGCGATCACGCCGGATACGGCCAGATGTTCCGCGATGAAGTAGCAGCCGAAGAACAGCACTGCCGACAGCGCGGTCTCGAACGGATAATTGTCGTAGTAGACGATGATCCGCGAGAAGACGAATCCGAGAATCAGCCCGACGAGCGTGCCGCCGACGGCAAATTGCAGGAACAGCAGCAGGCCGCTGCCGGCTCCCGCCCAGCCCATTTCCAGATAAGACAGCAGGTAGATGGACGAGATCTGGAACAGCACGACGGCGATGCCGTCGTTGAGCAGCGATTCGCCTTCGATAACGGTAGTGAGCTTCTTCGGCACGCCGAGCGATTTGAAGATCGAGATGACGCTGATCGGGTCGGTCGCGCTCATGAGCGCCGCGAACGTGCAGGCCACGACGAGCGGCAGGCCGAGCAGATAATACGAACCGAGCGCGATTAACGCGAAAGACAGCAGCGTACCGCCGAACGCTAATGCGATCACCGGCTTCGTCTGCTCGCGCAGATGAGAGAAAGGCAGCTTGAGCGTCGCGTCGCCGAGCAGGATCGGCAGGAACAGCGAGATCACGATCGCCTGAAAGACGTTGCTCTGCGTGATATAGGTCTCGGCGGCTTCGAGTACGGGAATATGGATCATTCCCAGCAGCAGGCCGACCAGCACCAACGCGATCGAATACGGGCGGTTCAGTTTCTGGGCGACACCGATGACGGCCAGCGCGATCGCGAGCAGGATCAGAATCTGAATGAAAATCTCGTTGAAATGATGGACCATGTCATGCCTCCTATGCGATTTCTTCAGCAACCATTACCCGATTTTCCGTACGCAGACGGATTGTCGGCGGTTCCGATTGTGTTTTCGGGCGGTTTGCCTCGGTAAGCATAGGGGCTAAGCGGCCGAACGGTCAATCGAACGGTCGGGAAAACTCAGGGACCGCGTCGAGTCTTTTTAGCTGCCCTGCCGTTTATGCGTCCGCATCGCCAAGCCGTAAGCCGGCGCGAGCAAGCCCAAGCACCAAGCGAGCGTCGTCCAGATCTCCGATCCGGCAGGCTGTCCCGCCAGCAGCGCGCGCAGCGTCTCGACGATCGAGGTGACGGGCTGATGCTCGGCGAAGACCCTGACCGCCGCCGGCATAATGAACAGCAGGGAGATGCCGTTCGAGACCCGGCGCGCCGCCGCTTCGGTCAGTCCGAATTCTTCCAGCCGTTCTTCGGCGATTTTGATCCCGATCTCCGTGGAGGTTAACATGGGGGAAGACCTTCTTTCCGTTTGATTTGTCGACGCCCTCAGATTAACCGGATTCCCGTGCGAATGGAATAAAATAGGCGCAACCGTCCGTTGTTTTTCGACAACCGTCGGTTGTTTGAGGCAAAGGAGCCGAGAATCATGACGCAAATCACCAAACGCGCGCTGGCCGCGTCGCTCAAAAAGCTGCTGTCGCAAAAAACGCTCGACAAGATCACCGTGATCGATATCGCCGAAGAATGCGAAGTGAACCGGCAAACGTTTTATTACCATTTCAAAGACATCTACGATTTGATCGATTGGATCTATACGCATGAAGCGGCGCGGGCGCTGGACGGCAACAAGACTTCGGGAACATGGCAGCAAGGGTTTCTGCGCATTTTCGAATACGTGTCGGAGAATCGGAGTTTCGTGCTGAATACGTATCATTCCGTAAACCGCGAACATCTGGAGCGTTATCTGCATCAGGAGACGCAGGAGCTGCTGCTCGGCGTGATCGAAGAGAAAGCGGCCGGTCTCAACGTGCGCGAAGACGACAAAGCGTTTATCGCCCATTTTTACAAGTTTGCTTTCGTGGGCCTGGTTCTGGACTGGATCAAGAACGGGATGCGCGAACGGCCGGAGCAGATCGTGGAGCGGCTGAGCATCTTGATTCAAGGGGATTTTGCCGGAGCTTTGCAGCGGTTCGAAGCCGTGCGTCATCCGATGCGCTGAAAGTCGGCGGCGGATTCGTGGGAGTGTGCCGACGCCGTTTAGACAATCTCCGTCTTCTGTCCAAATTTTCGCCAAGCTCTGCCGATTGTCTATGTTCTCCTTTTTCGTAAGAGCCTATGCTGGGTTCAGAACCTCGATGTCATCCAAATCACGAACACGGAGGGAATGTCCATGTATTACAGCAGCGGCAATTACGAAGCGTTCGCAAGACCGATGAAGCCCGAAGGCGTAGACGGCAAATCCGCTTATCTGGTCGGAGCAGGCTTAGCTTCTCTGGCGGCGGCTTGTTTCCTGATTCGGGACGGACAGATGAAAGGGCAGCGCATCCATATTCTCGAAGAACTGAATATCGCGGGCGGAGCGCTGGACGGCAGCGAAGAAGAAAACAAAGGATTCGTCATTCGCGGCGGCCGCGAGATGGAAGACCATTTCGAATGCCTCTGGGACCTGTTCCATTCGATTCCGTCGCTCGAAGTCGAAAACGCGTCGGTGCTGGACGAATTCTATTGGCTGAACAAAAAAGACCCCAACTACTCGCTGATGCGCGCCACGATGAACCGAGGCGAAGACGCGCATACGGACGGCAAATTCGGCCTTAGCGAAAAAGCGTCGATGGAGATCGTGAAGCTGTTCCTGACGCGCGACGAAGATCTGTACGACCGGAAGATTACCGACGTGTTCACGCAGGAATTCTTCGATTCGAACTTCTGGTTGTACTGGCGGACGATGTTCGCTTTCGAAGATTGGCACAGCGCGCTGGAGATGAAGCTGTATATTCAGCGGTTTATCCACCATATCGGCGGGCTGCCGGACTTCTCCGCGCTCAAGTTCACCAAATACAATCAGTTCGAATCGCTCGTGCAGCCAATGATGAAGTATCTTGAAGCGCATGACGTGCATTTCGTGTACGACACGCGGGTCACGAACGTCGTGTTCGAGCAGCGCGGCGACCGGAAAGTCGCGGCGAAGATCGAATGCGTACGCGGCGGACAGCCGGAAAGTATCGACCTGACGGAAGACGATCTGGTCTTCGTGACCAACGGCAGCTGCACGGAGAACGCGACGCTGGGCGACCACCATCATGCGCCCGTACTCGATACGCGGCCGGGCGGCGGCGGATGTTGGGAACTGTGGCGGAATATTGCGGCGCAGGACCCGTCGTTCGGACGGCCGGAGAAATTCTGCATGAACATCGACGCGACCAAATGGGAATCGGCGACGATCACCACGCTGGACGACCGGATTCCTCCGTATATCGAGAAAATCTGTCAACGCGATCCGTTCAGCGGCAAAGTGGTCACGGGCGGGATCGTCAGCGTCAAAGATTCGAGCTGGATGCTGAGCTGGACGCTGAACCGTCAGCCGCATTTCAAGAATCAGCCGAAAGACCAGTTGGTGGTCTGGTTCTACGCGTTGTTCACCGACGTGCCGGGCGATTATATCAAGAAACCGATGCAGGACTGCACCGGCGAGGAGATCACGGCGGAATGGCTGTACCATATGGGCGTGCCGGTCGAAGACATTCCGGAACTCGCGGCGAACTCGGCCAACTGTATTCCATGCATGATGCCTTATATCACGGCGTTCTTTATGCCGCGTACGGCGGGCGACCGTCCGAAAGTCGTGCCGGAACAATGCGTGAACTTCGCTTTTATCGGACAGTTCGCCGATACGGCGCGCGATACCGTGTTCACGACGGAATATTCGGTCCGCACCGCGATGGAAGCCGTTTATACGCTCTTGAACGTGGACCGCGGCGTGCCGGAAGTGTTCGCGTCCGAATACGATATCCGCACGCTGCTCGATTCGACCTCGAAGATGATGGACGGCAAGAAGCTGACCGAACTCAAGCAGCCGCTGCTGCTGAAGCTGATCGAGCAGGGCGCGTTCAAGAAAGCATCGGGTACGGTAGTCGGAGAATTATTGACGAAATACGGGATCGTGTGATTTCGCCGATCGGCTGCAGGATAAACGTTTAAGCGAAAAATAGGAATACACAAAAAAGAAGCAGAACGGCATTCGGAAAACAGGCGCTTGAGCGGCGTCGGTTCCCGAAATGCGTTTCTGCTTTTTTTGATCCCAACTTTGCGTCGTTTACGACGTTTATTCCATATTAGAAGCTTTATTTTATAGATAAATCGAGGAGGCATAAAATGAAGTCGAAACGATCGTTCCGTCTGCCGAAGAGCCGGCCGAATAAAGGCGTTTCTTCTCACTTTAACCCCAGCCGCATCCGGTACCCGAACAGGATCGGCTGTTCTTTCCCCGCAAAAAAGGTTTCGACCGTGCGGCCGAATTGTTCGGCTGCCGCTTGAACGTCTTCCGCGCCGAGCCGGATCGCGGCTTGCGTGCCGCCTTGACTGAGCGCGATGCCCGTATACCGCGCAGCGTCGCAGATCTCGCGGTTATGGAATACGATCTCCCGCGCGTATCGGAAATGTCCCGATTCTTCGATCCGGCGCAAATGCTGCTCTTTCGGCCATTTGTGCGCCCGTTCGTCTTCGGTCGACAATTCGTTCGCGCGGCGCTCGGCAAGTTCGTACAGTTCCATATAAGCGGCTTCCAACTCCGCATTCAGCACGGGCGGCCAATCGCAATCGTAAGCGGCGAAGACGCCGCCGGCGCGCAGCACGCGGGCGAATTCGTCCAACGTCGGCTGCGGGTTCATCCAGTGAAAAGATTGGGAGCAGGTGATCAGGTCGACCGAATCGTCCTCGAAATCCAGACGGTCCGAGTAGCCTTCGCGGAACGTCAGCGAGCCGGGACGTCCTGCCGCTTCCCATTTGGCTTCGGCTATGCCGCGCATATCCGGACTCGGCTCGATGCCGTAGACGCGTCGGGCGCGGTTCAGCCATAGAAAGGTCGATAGTCCCGTGCCGCAGCCTACGTCGGCGACGGTATCGGGCGTTCCTTGCAGATAAGTCTCCAAGATGCGAATCGCTTCTTCCGGTGCGGCCGGGCGGTTTCGATCGTACAGTTCGCCGAATCCGGCGAAGCGATCGACGTTATTCTTGCGAATAGAGTCCAGCATAGAGGATTCTCCTTTCGGTACTATATGTTGTTTCCTATCATCTCATCGTTCCGTCGAAAAAGGAAATTCGGCATCGATAGGGAATCTTTTGATAAGGAGGAGATCGAATCCATGTGGATATTCATTCTGGCCTCGACCGCCGTTTTCTTCGTGATCGGGATCATCGCGGCCGCTCTCGGCAGCCGGCTCAAGCATCCGATCGCGATCGCGGCGAATCTGCTCGCGATCGGAGCCGTGTTCGCGTTTGGATCGCTTATGAACGTCGAACCGGGCCGCTCGTCCGGCAACGGCAATCCGGCGATCCTGCTCGTCATTCCGCTGGTCGGGCTGGGAATCGTGCTGCTCGGCCAGCTGTACGCGACGCCGCTGCTTCGGCGCGCCCGTCCGGTGCTGCTCTGGACGCTGCTGCTCGGCCTTTTGGCTCATCAAGCGGCCGGATTCGAATTGCAGAAGCTGCGTTACGAAGCGCGCGGCGAACAGGTAGCGGCTTTTTTCGCTGCCCGAGGCGAGTCCGGACGAACCGATACGGACGCCGTATGGCCGAGCGTCGGTTCGATGAAGATGAACGGGCATCTGTTTCATCCGAATACGTACCTGCTGTTCATCGGCTGGGCCGCGATCGCGGCAATCCTGCTTCTGCTGCTTAGAATCGCGATCCGGCGGAGAAAAAACAGCCGCGAAGAATTCGCCGAATAAGACAGAAACGGAGGCATCGAGATGAACGATAACGAATCGCCGGCAAACGACGGAAATATCGAGATCCCTTATCGTCGGCTGCATATTTTCGGAGCGTCCGGTTCGGGAACGACGACGCTCGGCCGAGCGCTGGGACAACGGCTACCGCATGAAGTATTGGACAGCGACGATTATTTCTGGGCGCGCAAATTCGACGAAGCCCGTCCGCCGGAAGATCGGGTACGAGAGCTTGCGAACGATCTGGATGGGCACGAGCGCTGGCTGCTCAGCGGCGCGATCTGCGGTTGGGGCGACAGCTTCAGGCCGCGGTTCGATTTCGTCGTCTTTCTTCATGTGCCGGCCGAAGAAAGGCTGGCCCGTCTGCGCGCCCGAGAAGAGAAGCGCTACGGCGAAGACGTGCTGCCCGGGGGATCGATGTACGAGCAATCGCAGGCTTTTCTGGAATGGGCCGCGCTCTACGATCATGCGGGCGAAGAGGTGCGCAGCTTGAAGCTGCACGAGCAGTGGATGAGCGAACTGACTTGTCCGATCCTGCGGATCGAAGGCCTGCACAGCGTGGAAGAACGGGTGGAGACGGTGTTGAAAGCGATGCGCGCGGAGTCGGATCGAGAAGGAGCGAAGCGGCAGTCATGAATCGGGAAATCATGGATCGAATCGCGCAGAAAAGCATCGGTTGGAGAAAGCGCATCTGCGCCGCGAACCGTTCTATTGAGAGGAGAACAGGCGATGTGGACACCTTACGAGCAGATTCGCGGCCATCGGGCCGATTTTCGCGTCCGTTACCTGCTCTATGATCAAGCCGAAGGCGGACGCCGGCTGCCGCCGCGGCAAGGGTACCGCTGCGATTTCGCGTATGCGGAAGACGGCGAGGAAGGGATGCAGCTTTACGGTATCCATCCCGAGTTCGAAGACGGGAAAGGCGAGATTCTGATGGACGGTACGGCGCCGGTTCCGACCGAAGGCACGGCGCGAATGTGGGTATTGTTCCCCGAGATGCGCCGAAGCGTCCATGCGAAGCGGATTCGTCCGGGGGTCAGAGGCTTTTTTATGGAAGGGCCGCGCCGCTTGGGGGAAGTCGAAGTGCTGGACGTGATCGATCTGGCGGAAAACGCAGAGCGAATCGGCGATTGAACGCGGCGGCATCCGATCAAATAAAATCGAAAAAGGCGGAACGTATGGCGGAACAAACGTATGCGTGGAACAATCAGATCGAATATTTGAAAGCTTCGAGAGGGTCGATCTGGAACGACGATTATCTAGAGTTTCTGGTGCAGCGGGTATGGAAGATCGACAAGCCGGTCCGCGTGGTCGATTTCGGCTGCGGACTCGGCTATATGGGCGGGCTGCTGCTGCCGGCGCTGCCGCCGGGCAGCACGTACACGGGGATCGACAAAGGCGACAAACTGATCGAAGAAGCGCGTTCGCTGTTCGCCGATTCGCCGTGGGACACGAACTTTATCGTCGCCGATCTCGACGAATACATACCGGAAGAACAATACGATCTGGCCGTCTGCCAATGCGTGCTTCAGCATATTCCGCAGGCCAAGCGCATTCTGGACAAAATGAAACGTTCCGTCGTGCCGGGCGGCCGTGTGGTCTGCATCGAACTCAGCCGGGACGTCGCGAACGCGGCGATCCATTTCGACGGTCTGGACTTGGCGGAGCTGAACGTGCTGGGCGCGGCGCAGAAGCTGCGGCGGCTCGATCATGCGCGCGGCGGCAAAGACTTCTGTATCGGCATCAAGATGCCGCTCTACATGCAGCGGGCCGGATTGGAACAGATCGACGCGCGGGTCAACGATCATATGACGATCGTGAATCCGCACGGCGATCCGCAGGTTCATCGACGGAATCTGGAATCGTATCTGGCCGCTTACGGGACCGTAGCCAGCATGACCGAAGATCGCCGAGAAGAAGTCGTTCGCCATCTGATCGAGCGCGGGCTGGACGAACGCGAAGCGGAGATCGTGTTCGAATGCGAACGCAAGATGGCCGACTATCTGCGCGAGCATCGAGAGACCGCTTTTATCGTCGATGCGTCCTGTTCGTTTATCACTTACGGGACGAGGCCTCGCGGCGATGAATAAATCGGTCGAGCAATATTGGAACGCCGCTTACGCCGATTCGGCTTACCGCTCCGATCACGACGGTTGGCTGATGCCTTATCTGCGGCTGCTCCGGCCGGAACGGGGCCGAATCGTCGATCTGGGCTGCGGGCTGGGACATAATGCGCGGACGCTGCATGCCGCCGGGTTCGAGGTGTCCGCTTGCGACTTGTCGGAGCGGGCGGTGGAACGTCTGCGTAAGGAAGAACAGGGAATCGAAGCGCTTCGGCTCGATATGACGCAAGGGCTGCCGTGGACGGACGGAGAACTGCAAGCGGTCGTCGCCGATCTGAGCCTGCATTATTTCCCGGAAAATATTACGTTCGCGGTGATCCGCGATATCCGCCGCGCGCTGCGCTCGAACGGGCTGCTGCTCTGCCGGTTGAACGCGATCGGCGAGCTGGCGGATAAACCGGATGCCGTGCCGGTCGAAGGAGATCGCCGTTTGTACGAAGACGAAGGGATTTTGCGGCGCTTTTTCGACGCGGAAGAGATCGAACGGTTTTTCCCGGCGACGGAGTGGGAGACGTTGACGCTCCGGGAAGAACAAAGCGGTCGATACGGGAAAACGAAACGGTTATGGGAAGCGGTCATGAAAAGACATTAGAAGGAAGCGAGAAGGGGGGAGCAAGCAAACGCATGAAAAACAAAACGATCTGGAGCCGATTACGCATCGGGCTGCTGTCGGCGGCTTTGGTCGCAAGCTTGGGTTTGAGTCTCAACCTGTACAACGCGCATCGGCTGGATCGCTTCGCGGAGAGCCGCACGCTCGACGAAGCGATGAAAACGGTGCAGAGCGCCGATTCGCAGACGCAGGGCGCGATCAACGTGATCGAGGGCGGAGCGGGCGCGGCCGAGAGTCTGTACGCGGTCGGTACGGTGCAATCCCGATTGGCCGAAGCGAGCGGGCGTCTGCTTGGATTAGGCGGGGCGGTCAGCGATTCGGACGCGGATTATACGGGCATGGCGCGCACGTTAATGAATATCAACAATTATCTCGGCAATACGCTGACGGCGGGCTGGCAGGAAGGCGATGCCGCGCTGCAAGCTTCGAGGGAGCAGGCCCTAGTCGATCTTCGCAGCTTGAAGCAGGATCTTTCGCGGCTGGCGAATCTGGCTCAGGGGCTTTCGGGCGCGGGCGCTTACGACACCAAAGATTTTTCGGAAAAATGGAAAGAAACGTTCGAGCAGCGAATAAAGGAAGATCCGGATTCGGGGTTGCATAAGACGCTGTCGAGTTTATATTAAGCGAGTTTGTATTAAGCACAGAGGGGAAGACTAAGAAATGGACAACCGCTACAACTCTTACGATACCGACAGAAGCAGAGACGTCTATCCGGCCGTGCCGGGATATTGGGATTACTTGAAATATCATCTCCTGCTGTACGTGCTGCCTTGGGCAGTCGCGACGATTCTGATGTTCGGGCAGCTGCGTTATTTGATCGAATTGATGAGTTACGGATTTGCCGTCATGGCGGGAGGTTGGGAATCGATTTCGGAAGACCGGATCCTCGAGATCGGGACGAACGTGCTGCGTCTGATCGGATTTTTCGCGATCTTCGGTTTGATCATCGCCTTGTTGTCGGCGGGCCTGCGTTTCTTGCCCACGCTTGGGCGCAGCGGCAGGCTGCGTCTCGGCCAAGTGATCCGGACCGGTCTGCGTTATTTCTTCCCGACCTTCTTCGCGATGCTGCTGGTGAGTCTCGTCATCGGAACGGCCAGCTCGATCTTGTCGTTCATTCCGCTGCTCGGATTCGTGATGACCGTCGTGTCGGCTTACGTCAACGCATTGGCCAGCATTTATTACGACTATTGGTTCTCTTATAACGAAGCGGCGGGGCGTCCGGTCTACAGCGGCCCGATCGATCGGCTGCGCGCGTTGTACGGCAAGGACGGAGAGTTCTGGGTGTACGCGCTGCTGCTGATGCTGTCGTATTTCGTGCTCGCTTCGAGTTTCGTCAAACCGTATATCCAGATGAAAATGACGCAAAAGATGGGGATGACGGAGCGTTCGCGCGGCTGGTAGAAACTGGAAAAAGTGCCGAACCGTTCGTTTGTTCGTTCGCCAGGCTCTTCGGGACGTTCCCGAAGAGCTTTTTTTTCGTTTCGGCATTCGTTTTTTGCGCAGGCAAGCGAGAACCCGCTCGGGGCGCGGCGGCAGAGAATAAGGAGCTTCGGAATCAGAACGGAAAACGGCTGTTTTTAGCGCGATTCGAACCGTTTTCGCTCGTTTCTCGAATCGTTTCGAGATTTTGTGAGGCTGGAGGTTGACAGAATTTTTGTGATACGATGATGGAAACGTTACCAAGCAGACATAAAGGGGGACCGAGCATGGAGACTCTATGCAAGATACTGATCGTGGACGACGAGGTCCTTGTCCGTCAGGGAATCAAACATTATCTCGACTGGGAAAGCTACGGTTTTCGGATCGTGGGCGAAGCCTCGAACGGACGCGAAGGGCTTGAAGCGATCGAACGTCTTCGGCCCCATATCGTGCTGACCGACATCGTCATGCCGATCATGGAAGGCGAAGAATTTACCCGCTTGATCAAAAAGCGGTATCCGGCGATCGAAGTCGTCGTGCTCAGCAGCTACGGCGAATTCGATTACGTGCGCTCGACGTTCCAGAGCGGCGTCGCCGATTATATTCTCAAACCCAAATTGGAGACGCAGGAGCTGCTGCGCGTGCTCCAGAATACGGCCAAGCGGATCCCGGGCATCCGCTATACGGGCGAAGGCAGCGGCGAAGCGCCCGACGCCGAAGCGCTGCTGGAGAAGCTGGCGTCGGGCTACGACGCCGACGATACCGCTCCGCCCGAAGTGCTGGCGGAGCTGTTCCCGCACGACGAGTTCGTGCTGATCGGCCGATTGCATCCGGCCGGCGGCTCCGGCGGCGAGGCACGCGCCGGCGACGACCCGCAGCCGCTGATCGAGCGGCTGAAGCGGGCGCTCGCGCCCGACGCCCCGGGCGCGGCCGCCCTCGGCTCGGCGCGCGCTTACGGGCTGCCGCTCGCGACCTCCGGCGCCGCGGCCGGCCGCGCAGCCCCGCTTGTCGGCCTCCAAGCCGGCCCGCGCGC
>NZ_NJDE01000007.1 GCF_002205895.1 Saccharibacillus sp. O23 | reverse complement strand
TCGGCGGCTCGGCGGCTCGGCTAACGGATCTTAGATTCCTTAGAGCCGCAAATCAAGCCTTTTCCCGACGCTAACGGAACGACGATTCGTTAGACGCTCGAAACGGCCCTTTTTTGCTCCAAAACCGCCTGTTTTTCTTTCTAAGCGTCATCTGGTTCCGTTAGAATTTCAAACTGCCGCAAAAAGCGCTCTAAGCGTCATCTCGTTCCGTTGGCGCGGCGAAGATCCGGTCGATCCGGCGTAGCGCTCTTCGATATTACCCTTTTTTGGCTGACTCCGCTTCGTTTTCGGCAGTTCCGCCTTCGAGCAGCCTGCCGCCTGCCGAAAAGAACGCTTTATTCGACAGACCCCTGAATACGAAAAAGCCGCTTTCGCGCTTTCTTCCCGAAAAGAGAAAAAAAGGCGAAAACGGCTGCGAGTACTTGCAAGACTTGCAAGAGAAGCTGAGATCGAAACGTTCGGGCAAAGCCGCGAAGCGATTCGAGAAGTTCCCGCAAGACGAAAATCCGAGCTATCCGGAAGTCGGCCGAACAGGCAAGAACCCGATTAGCCTCTCTTGCGGCGAGTCATGACGTCGAAGATAACGGCTGCGGCCAGAACGCCGCCGCGGATCATGTACTGGTACGAGATGCCCACGCCCAGCAGGTTCATGCCGCTGGACAAGGAAGCCATAACGACCGCGCCGATGATGGAGCCGGTGACTTTGCCGACGCCGCCCGCTGCCGATACGCCGCCGACGTAAGCGGCCGCGATCGCGTCAAGCTCGAACAGCGTGCCGGCCGTCGTCGTTGCGGATTGCAGACGCGCCGTGTACAGGATACCGGACAGGGCGGACAGCATGCCCATCGAACCGAAGACGATGTAAGTGATCTTCTTGACGTTGATGCCGCTCAGGTGAGCCGCTTCCGGGTTGCTGCCGACCGCGTAGATATGGCGGCCGAGCACGGTCTTCGTCGTCAGGAAGTGATAGATCGCGACGACCAGCAGCGTGATGACAACCGTCCACGAGAAGCCGTTGTAGCCGGCCAGAATCCAAGTGACGTAAGCGATGATCGCGGACACGAACACCAGCTTGATCGCGAAGATTTTGTTCGAAGGCACTTCGAATTTGTATTTGATCTTCTGGTTGCGTTTGGAGATTTCGGCGTACACGAAGTACAAGATGACCAGCGCGCCGAGGATCAGCGACAGCACGTTCAGGCCGGCGATATGACCCATCGAAGGAAGGAATCCGTTACCCAGCGCGTTGAACGTGTCGTCTTTGACGATGATCGTGCCCGTCTTCTCGGTCACTTGAAGCAGCGCGCCGCGGAAGATCAACATACCGGCGAGCGAGGATACGAAGGCCGGGATGCCGACGGACGCGACCAGCACGCCGTTGAACATGCCGATCACGATACCCAGAACGAGGATGATCGGAATCGTGAAGTAGACCGGTACGCCGAGCTGCGACAGCATGATCGCCGCGATCGCGCCCATGAAACCGGCGGCGAAACCGACCGACAAGTCGATATGCCGGATGACGATGACGAGCGTCATGCCGACGGCCAGTACGGCGATGTAGCCGGTAGCGTCGAGCAGGTTACTGATGTTGCGCGACGAGATGAACAATCCGTTCGTCATGATGGTGAAGGTTAACATGATTACGAACAAAGCGATGTACATGCCGTATTCGCGAATATTTACTTTGAGCAAAGATTTGGCTTCTTGGAAGAAGTTCAAGGTTTTCCCCTCCTACTAAAACTAATGCGTTGACAAGATTACTGCGTGGCGAACTCCATGATTTTCTCTTGATCGGCGTCTTCCGCCGCGATCTCGCCTTTGATCCGGCCTTCGGCCATAACGTAGATGCGGTCGCTCATGCCGAGCACTTCGCCGAGTTCGGACGAGATCATGATGATGCTCATGCCCTGATCGATCAGCTTGTTCATGATGGTGTAGATCTCGAACTTGGCGCCGACGTCGATGCCGCGCGTCGGTTCGTCCAAGATCAGCAGCTTCGGTCCCACGAACAGCCACTTGCCGAGCGAGACTTTCTGCTGGTTGCCGCCGCTCAGATTGCCGACTAACTGTTCGACGGAAGGCGCTTTGATGCCCATCGAGCTTTTGTAATCGTTGCCGACTTTGACTTCTTCGTTATCGTTGATGACGCCGCCCGGAGCGATGCCTTTGAGATTCGCTACGCTGACGTTGCTCTTGATGTCTTGGATCAGGAACAAGCCGTCGCCTTTGCGGTCTTCGGTCACGTAAGCGATGCCCGCTTTGATCGCGTCGCTCGTATGGTTGAATTTCTTGCGTTTGCCGTCGATGTACAATTCGCCGTTCAATTTGTAATTTCTCGGATTGCCGAAAATGCTGAGCGCGAACTCCGTACGTCCCGAACCCATCAGGCCCGCGATACCCACGATTTCGCCTTTCTTCACATACAAATCGACATTTTTGACCAGATCGCGGCCGAGCTCTTGATCGTGAGCGGTCCAGTTTTTGACTTCGAGAATGTGATCGCCGAACTTCTTGTCCGGACGCTTCGGATAGATGTCCTCGATATCCCGGCCGACCATGTTCTTGATGATCGCCGCTTCCGTAATCTCGCCTTTGGAGGCATCCAGCGTGCAGATGGTTCTTCCGTCGCGAATGACCGTCGCCTTATCGGCGATCGCGATGACTTCCTTGAGCTTGTGGGAGATCATGATGCAGGTAATGCCTTGGTTTTTCAGCTCGCGCAGCAGATTGAGCAGGTTCTCGCTATCGTTTTCGTTCAGCGCCGCCGTCGGTTCGTCCAGAATCAACAGCTTGACGTCTTTGCTCAGCGCTTTGGCGATCTCGACCAACTGCTGTTTGCCTACGCCCAGATCGCGGATCAGCGTCTCGGGGTTGACGTTCAGCTTGACCTTTTGCAGCATCTTGCGCGCTTCGATAATCGTCTCGTTCCAGTCGATTATGCCGCCTTTTTTAACCTCGTTGCCTGCGAAAATGTTCTCGTATACGCTCAAGTCCGGGAACAGCGCCAACTCTTGATAGATGATGGCGATGCCCGTCTTCACGCTGTCGGTAATCTTGGTGAACTGCTGCACGGCGCCTTCGTAGACGATGTCGCCTTCATACGTTCCGTACGGGTAGACCCCGCTCAACACCTTCATCAACGTCGATTTGCCCGCGCCGTTCTCGCCGACCAGAAAATGAATCTCGCCTTTTTTGACTTGAAAATTCACGTCCTGAAGCGCTTTGACGCCGGTAAAACTTTTGGAGATATTGCGCATTTCGAGAATGTTGCCGCCCGGGCCTCCGGCTTTCGGTCCGTTCGTTTTTTCTAATATGTTTCCGCCCATTTCTATCGCACCCCTTACCGCCCGGTTCACTGAGAAAGAGGAACGGGGCGTCCCCGTCCCTGCTTCTCAGCCGGCTATTTGCTGTCACATCCGGTTTTCTTACAGTCCTGTGAACTCGTCCGCTTTGTAGTAGTCGGAGTCGATCAGTTCTTTTTTCACGTTGTCTTTGTCGACTACGATAACGTCCGTTTGTTTCGCTTTGACGTCTACGCTGCCGTTGTTGTAAGAGCCTGTCGTTTCCGGAGTTTTGCCGTCCAGTACTTCGACCGCCATGCCCATCGCGTCTTTAACGAGCGTACGCACGTCTTTGAAGACCGTCATGGATTGTTTGTTGTCGATGATGTACTGAATCGAAGCTTTCTCGGCGTCTTGACCCGTGATCACGTAGCTCGTGACCGCGCTGTCGGAAGCGAATACGTCCGCGATGGAACGTGCCGTGCCGTCGTTCGGAGCCAGAATCGCAACGTCGCCTTTCATGTCGGCAGCGGCTGCTGTCAGGTGAGTCTGAGCTTTGTTTTTGGCTTCGTTCGGATCCCAGTTCGTCGTGACTTGGCCGATGATGCTGCTCATTTGGTCGCGGGACAGGTCTTTGGTGTCTTTGAGCTTTTCGGCTTCCGTGGAGTTCGCGATCTTGAACGTGCCGTCCGCGATCTTCGGCTGAAGAACTTCCCATGCCCCTTGGAAGAACAGGAACGCGTTGTTGTCGGTAGCGGCGCCTGCGTACAGGTACAGCGGTTGGCCGTTGCCTTTGGCGTGGTCGACCAAGTATTGCGCTTGAGCCGCGCCTACCGCGAGGCTGTCGAACGTGACGTAGTAGTCGACCGCGTCGGTGTTGGTGATCAGACGGTCATAGGAGATGACGGTTACGCCGTCTTTCTTCGCTTCTTCGACCGCTGCCGCAGCGGCGTCGCCGTCCTGCGGGCAGATGATGAGAACTTTGATGCCTTTGTTGAGCAGCGTTTCCACGTTTTCTTTTTCTTTGGCGGAAGAGCCTTGGCTGAACAAGATTTCCGTGTTGTATTTCGTGCCCGAGAGCGCGTCTTTGAAACGCTGTTCGTCCTGCACCCATCTCGGTTCGTCTTTCGTCGGAAGTACGATGCCGACGTTGACGCTTCCTCCACCGCCGCCGCTGCCGTTTGTGTTTCCGCAAGCGCTTGCAACGATAGAGAACATCATGACCGCAGCCAGGAGCAGAATCCCTTTAACGTGTTTTTTCAACTGAACTAACCCCTTTCGGTTTGACCGATATTGTATTTCGTAAGGTGAATCGTTCTGGCAAGAACAAATATAACACCGCTTTCATTTCGGAGGAGCAGCGAAGAGTAGCACTCTTTTGCGACCGCCTGTACTTTTTTAATCTGGAAATTAAAGCGTTTGCAAAATGTGAAGGAACCAAGCGATCAAACCGCGCGGTTGCAGGATTTCTTCGGTACGAATCATTCGTCCGCATCCTCGAAAATTTCCAAAAAAACCGCGAATCCCTGTCGGAACGACAAAGATTCGCGGTCTTGGCTCGGGATCTGACGCCTAAAAGCGGCGACCCTTATTTCGATTCCTTCTGCTTACTTGCCGCTTCCGTACACTTCGGCCCGCGTATGGAATCCGTCTTTGATTACCGTCGAGTCGATATTGTTCGCATCGACGGCGATCGGCGGCAGCAGGATCGACGGCACTTCGATCTTGCCGTTGTTGACCCAGCGGCTGGTCAGGGGCTTCTCGCCTTGAGCGAGAGCGACGGCCAGCTTCGCCGTCTCTTCGGCCAGCCGGCCGATCGGCTTATAGACGGTCATCGTCTGGGTGCCGGCTGCGATGCGGCGGATCGCCGCCAAGTCGGCGTCTTGTCCGGCGACCGGGATCTTCCCGGCGAGGCCGCGTTCGCCGAGCGCTTCGACGACGCTGCCTCCGGTCGCGTCATTGGCCGCGATCACCGCGTCGATGCCCGTCGGTCCGTTCGCGGCCAGCGCTTCGCGCATGTTGTCGAGCGCATAGAGCGGCTTCCAGTCTTTGGACCATTGGTCGTAGACGATGCGGATATCTCCGCGGTCGATCAGCGGCTGAAGAATATCGAATACGCCTTGTTTGAACTGATGCGCGTTGTTGTCGGTAGCCGCGCCGCCGATGTACGCGTAATTGCCTTCGGGCACTAGCGAGAGCATCGCTTTGGCTTGAAGCCGTCCGACTTCGACATTGTCGAACGAGACGTACAGGTCCACGTCCGCATTGGTGATCAAGCGGTCGTAAGACAAGACCTTGATGCCTTCTTTGTGCGCTTTGCTGACGATGGCGGCCGTCGCTTCCGCGTTATGCGGCACGACGACCAGCACGTCGACCCCCTGACTGATCATCGCTTCGGCCTGCGCCACCTGCCGGGCGTCGTCGCCGTCGGCCGACTTGACGACTACCTGCGCGCCCAGCTTCTCGGCCGCCGCTCGGAACAGATCGCGGTCTTTTTTCCAACGCTCTTCGAGCAGCGTATCCATCGAGAAGCCGATCACCAGCGGCCGGCCGGAAGCGTCCAGCCCCGGCAGCGCGGCTTCTGCGGGCGGCGGATTCTCCGCCCCGGAAGTTCCGGCTTCCGCGCCCTCGGCCGGAGCGGCCGAGGTGCCGGCTTCGCCGGAACCCCCGAGCGCTTCGCCGCTCGCCGAACCCGTATCCCCCGTTCCGGCCGGCGCGCCTCCGGCCTCGGCTTGGCCGCCCTGCGCGCCGGCGGCCGCGCCCGGCGCCGCCTGCGGCGGCTGTCCGCCTCCCGAGCAGGCGGACAGAAGCAGCGCCAGCAGAGCCGCCGCCGCCGACAAGCGCAGCGCCGACAGCGTCCGGCGCTGCGGGGCGCCGCTTGTACGCTCTCGACCTATGCTTCCGCGCGCCTCCCGCGCGTTCATTCGCGCCCTCCGAGCAGCGCTCTCCGGTATTCCGTCGGCGAGAGATCGCACATCTTTTTGAACACTTTGCTGAAATAGTTCGGGTCGTGGTAGCCCACTTCGAACGTGATTTCTTTCAAGCTGCGCGCCGGGTCGCTCATCAGTTTCTTGGCTTTGTCGATCCGGCATTCGGTCAAGAAATCGATATAGTTGACGCCGACCTGCTCTTTGAACAGCTTGCTGATATAGAACGGGCTCAGCTCGAAGCGTTCCCCGATCGCTTCCAGCGAGATGTCTTCGTGCGAATGTTCGGCGATATACTGCTTGATCCGCCGGATCGTGTCCGGCTTGATCCGCTCCAAATGTTCGGCGTACGCCTGCTTGATGCGGTCGAGGATCGCGCCCGTTTCGGCGCGAAGCTGCCGATAGTCCTGCGCTTGGAACGAGAACGTCGGCGTGTCGATCTCGACGCCCATCTCCGCCAGCACGCGCGAAGAGACCCAGAGCCGTTCCAGCACCCGCTGCTGGGCATGCATCCGGTCCGCGCCTTCGCTCTCGCAGCGTCTCAGAAAGTCCAGCGCTTCGGCCTGAATCCCGTCCCAATCGCCTACGCGGATCTGCTCGAAGAAATGCTGTTCCCAACGTTTGTCCGGATAATCCAGCAGAGAAGGTTCGTTTCCGGATTCCGGCTTGTCCGTATAGAGCCGATAACGCACCGGCTGCCCCGGATCGGGAATCGCCAGCAGCGCTTCCCGGTAAGACTGCCGTACCTGCGAGAGCGACGAACAGACGCTGCCTACGCCGACGGACCAACTTTCCCGCGAACTTTTTCCGGCCGTCTCCAGCAGCGTCCGGGCCAGTTCGATCGCCTGCACGCGGAACGACCTTTCCGGATCCCGGAAAGCGATAACCGGAATCTGCCGGCCGTAGAGCGCGCCTACCCAACCCGCGCCGTCGCGGCGAATCCGATCCCGGATCGCGGCGTACGCTCCTTGTTCGGCTTCTTCCGGCACCAGAACGGTCACGGCGAACGTCTCGCTGGAAGCGTCCGCGCCGAGCCAAGCGACCAATTCGTCCGAATGCACCTCGTGCACATGGTCGAACAGCAGTTGAGTCACGATATCCGTCTCGATCACCGGCATCACGCGCTGAAGCGCGTCTTCGCGCAGACGGCTGCGCTCGCGTTCGCGTTCTTCCGCTTCGATCTCCTCGATCACGCGCCCGACCGTTTTTTTGATCTCGCCGGCTTTGCTCGGTTTGAGCAGATAATCTTTGACGCCCAGTTTCAGCGCGCGCCGGGCGTAATCGAACGTATCGTAGGCCGTAACCATCACGATCTTGATCTCCGGATACTGCGCGCCGATGATCTCGGTCGCCTGCAAGCCGTCCATGCCGGGCATTTTGATGTCCATCAAGATCAGATTGGGCCGGAACGACTCGACGAGTTCGATCGCCATCCTGCCGTTCTTCGCTTGTTCGATCGTCAACTCGGGAAAACTTTTGCGCAATATAGCCTGCAAGCCTTCGCGTCCGACTTGTTCGTCATCCACGATCAGCAGTCTTGTCATAGGTGTCGTGTCTCCTTATCTTCGGTAATTTGAGCAGCACGCGCACGCCGCGTCCTTCGCCGCCGTCGATCTCGATCACGTCGGGCGTTCCGTAGAACAAACGAAGCCGCCGCACGACGTTGCCGAATCCGATGCCCGTCGAATGGCCTTCCGGCTGCGTATCGCGTTCTTCGAGAATTCCCCGGATTTTCTCTTCGCTCATGCCCGGCCCGTCGTCCGCGATCTCGACCGTCACGCAGTCGCCGGCGTCGGCGATCGTCATCCGGATCGTGCCTCCGCTTTCCGAAGGTTCGATCGCGTGCGTCACGGCGTTTTCCACGATCGGCTGCAAAGTCAGTCCCGGCACGGGCGTGGACAAGCAGCTCTCGTCGATCTCGGTGATCAGCGTCAACCGGTCCGTGAAACGCGCCGTCTGAATCTCCATGTACTGCCGCATGACGCGCACTTCGTCGTACAGCGTCACCGCGCGATCGAGCCGCTTGAGATTGTACCGCAGCAGCCCGGCCACGCTGACGAGCAGATCGCTCGTTTCTTCCGCGCCTTCCAGAAAAGCTTTTTTGGACAACGTATCGAGAATATTGAACAGGAAATGCGGGTTGATCTGGCTCTGCAAACTTCGCAGTTGGCTTTCTTGAAGCAGCAGCCGGTTCTGCTGAAGTTCGCTTTCGAGCCGCGCTTTCTCCCGGATCTCCAGAATCAGATTGTTGATGTTCACCCGCATCCGCTCGAAGGTGGTCGCGAGGAACGAGATCTCGTCCGACGAATTGACGACGATCTGACGCTCGAATTGGCCTTTCGCCAGATCCTGCGCCGCCTTCGTCAACTGCTGAACCGGCCTCGTGATGCTGAGCGAGAACCAGTAAGTGAACAGCAGCAGTCCGAACGTGATCGCCAGCAGAATCCAGATGCCGAGCTTCTTGAGCTCTTCGGCCTGCTCGATGATGCTTCGGTAGAACTGCTGATACGTATTGAGCTCGATATCGAGCAGCTGAAGGGTCATCTCCGAGATATAACCCGAGATGCGCGTCGCTTCGGCGAACGCCCGGGACGAATCTTCGTTCTCCTGTTCGGACTTGAACAGCACGGAACGATCCGACGTCTCGATCAGGCTGTCGATCAGATTCATGTAGCTGGTCAGCGCGAAATCGTTGCCGCCGTTGCGCAGCAGGCCGATCGAACTCTGCGCCTGCCGAAGCTGTTCTTCGCTGCGGCGCAGGCTGCTCAGATTGCCTTCGGTCGGCGTCAGCAGGTAAATGTTCAGCGAATTGACCGTTTGCTTGCTGGCCGAAGTCACTTCGTTCATCCGCAGATATCGCTGAAGAATATCGTTGTACTGGTCCTGCGTTTTCTGGTTGTAGTAAGTCAGCATGATCCAGATCGAAGCCATGATAAACATGACGAGAGCGGTCAGCGTCCAGATTTTCCGTTGAATTCCGATCATGACGCGTCCTCCGTCGTCGAGATGCGAATCGGGGTCGGGTACCCTTCGGGATCGAGCGGAACGGTCTTGCCGTCCAACCACTGCACCATCATGCGGACCCCCGTCTCGCCCATTTCGCTCGGTGCTTGTTCGACGACCCCGTCCAGTTTGCCTTGACCAAGCAGCGCCTTGATATCCGGATTGTCGTCGAACGAGTAAATGTAATACGGGTCGATCCGCGAACGCTTGCCGATCTCCTGCACCATCGCGGCGGTCAGATTGGCGTCCACCGAGATAAACGCTTTCACTTCGGGAAAACGGTTCATGACGTCCTGCGTCGCCGCCGCGATCCGCTGTTCTTCGTCGGACGTCGTCACGTATTCGATACGGATATTCGGATAAGCGCTCAGCACGCCGCGAACGCCGAGCACGCGCTGGCGCTGATCGTATTCCTCGCGGCTGTCGCCCAGCAGCACCACCGTGCCTTTTTCGCCCATATCGGCAACGAGGCGTTCCGCGATCATTCGGCCCGCCGCCAGCGCGTTCGAGCCTACATAGGTCTTGCGCATGCTGTCGGACATCGGCACGTCGCTTGCCACGGTAATAACGGGAATGCCGTAGAAAGCGGCTTTGACTTTCGTCAGATTATCGAAATCGTCTTGATCCATGCCCTGCACGATGATGCCGTCGACTTTGGAATCGATCGCGATCTCGAGCTGCTTCAAGAAATCTTCGCGGTCTTCGCCGTACGTCCCCCAGATCTCGAGATTGGCTCCGAGCTTCTCCGCTTCGGCTTCCGCGCCTTCGCCCACTTTGTTCCAGAACGGCGTGCCCAGATCCTGCGTGATCAGAACCAAGCGATAACGCTCTTCCGCTCGCTGCTGAGGTTCGGGAGGCTGCCAAGCGGATTGAACGAAGCGGATAGCGGAGATCATGGTGAAAAAAAGAAAAACGGCGCAGATCGTGCCGAGCGCCAAACTGATCGTCTTATGCAAGCGCGATCCCTCTTCCCTGTAAGGATAATTTCATTATAACATTTTATTCCAATCGTTTAAGGGATAAACTCGTCTCATTTCAGTTTTACTACTTTAGCAAATCGCCCGTCTTCTGGGTAGATGTTTTTTACAGGGTTGCCTATGAAACGGTTTTCATATGCGGTTTCGCCGGATCGGGGAAAGGGTAAGGGTGGGCGTACTGACGCAGCGTCTTCACGATTCCCACTTACGCGAGGAGGATTCGATTATGGGGAAAAAACCGCTCGGCAAAAAGCATCTGGCCGCTTCGTTCTTATGCGGCGCCGTCTTGTTCTCGGGACTGTCCGCGATGGCCGCGGACAATCCGATCTCGGCCGTGGCTTCCAAGCTCAATTTCTATTCGTTCGGCGAGCGAAAAAGCGTGTCCGCAAGTTACGACAACGGACAGACCGGCGTGCCTTCGGCGTTGAATTACGGCGGCACGACCTATGTTCCGCTGCGGATGGTCGGCGATCTGCTGGACGTTCCGGTCTATTGGGACCAAGCGAACAACGCGGTCTCGGCCGGCACCGCCAAAACGATCGTCAAAAACGCGGAAGGCAAAGTGCTCGGCGGCATCGATCTGACCGAAGAAAAAGACGGGGTGCGCGTCGAGGTCAATCTGGCCGGTCTGCCTCCGGGCCCGCACGGTATCCACGTTCACCAGATGCCGATCAAAAAAGGCGATTTCGCGACGGCGCTGGGGCACTTCAATCCGACCACCCATCAGCACGGGCATCACAATCCGAAAGGCGCCCATCTCGGCGACTTCACGAAAAATCTGACCGTCAAAGCCGACGGCAGCGCGAAGGCGGAATTCTGGCTGGAAGGCGCCGACCTGAAACCGGACAGCGCCATGTCCGTCGCGGGCCGCTCCGTGATCATCCATGCGGGACCGGACGATCAGAAGACCGATCCTTCCGGCGATTCCGGCGACCGGATCGCGGGCGGAAATATCCCGAAATAATACGGGAGATTTCGCGCCTGGGCGGAAATATCCCGAAGTGATACGGGAGATTTCGCTTCCGAGCAGGAGCCGCTCGAGTAGGCGAACGAACATACGCGGCACGCACTCAAAAACGCCGAAGTCTCTAGGGACTTCGGCGTTGGACGGTCATCGAGCGTTTGGCTAGTACGCCGACCGCTTGAGAGGTTAGGTTTCGCCCTCCGAATCGGACTATTTCCGCTGCCCAATCCTGCTTTTTTGCAACTTGCCCTACCGGTCGAACTCGCCGAATCGCAGCCAATACTCTTCCGTTTTGCGAAAAACCGTTTCCGCTTCCGAACCGAAACCTTGAAGCCCGATATTGACCGTAAACGAGACGATTCCTTGATTCGCTCTCGTCAACATCCGCTGCAGCGCGCTCTGACGGCGGACGTAGGCTTCCGGCTCGTACAGTTCGATCCCGATAAACGTCTGGCCCCTCATCGTATAAGGCTCGATTCGGCGAATATCGGTCCAAGCGACAAATCCGGCGCCGAAAGCGGCCGTTCGGTCGGTCAATCCTTTCGAGTCCAGAATCAGCGCAGGAGCCAGGCTCAGCGAACGCCGCAGCCCGATTCCCAATCCGGCAATCCCCAGCAGCAGCGACAAGATCCCGATGATGCCGGTAAAGACCGAATGATCTTCCCCCGGCCCGAATCCGATCGCGATCAGAAATATCCCCGCCGCCACGAAAAGCAGACCGAACAAAGCGATTTGCAGCATTTTGCCGCGCTTGGCATGATAATGCACCGCGTTCGAACTTTCGAACCTTTGATCACTTTCCATCCGAAAAATTCCCCTCTCCTTTGAGCGTCCGTTCGCCCTGCCGTTCGAATCCTTTTTGGTTTCGGGCAAGCTCGCGCAAGACGACCGTCGTCCTATATTTGTATTTTATCCGAATTCCCCTATTTATTCCGCAAAAAAAAGAATCCGCCGATTCGTTGGCGGATTCTTGTTCATCTCGTTTTATTTGTCGCGCAGCAGCCCTTTGCTCGTCAAAAATTCGCGGGCGACCTGAGCGGCCGGACGGCCTTCGGCGTTGACGGCGTAATTCATCTGCCGCATCTCGTCGTCGGTAATCTGACCGGCCAGCACGTTCAGCACTTTCGCTAACTGCGGATATTTGTCGAGCGTCTCCTGACGCATCAGCGGCGCTCCTTGATAAGGCGGGAACAAGCCTTTGTCGTCTTCGAGCACGGTCAGATCGTACTGCGCCAGCTCGCTGTCGGTGGAATACGCGTCGAGCAGATCGATGTCGCCGCTCTTGATCGCTTGATAGCGCAGCTTCGGTTCCATCGTGAACACGCTGTGGAACTTGATGCCGTACAGCTTCTGGATGCCCAGATAACCGTCTTCCCGATCGGAGAATTCCAACGTGAAGCCCGCTTCCAGATTGTTCTCCAGCGGCTTGAGATCGGAAATCGTTTTGACTTTGTATTGTTCGGCCAACTGCTTGGACATCGCCAACGCATACGTGTTGTTGTAGGCCATCGGCTCCAACATCGCCATGTCGAACTGCTTTTTCATCCCGTCTCTCGCCTGCGCGTAGACTTCGGCGGCGTCGGTACTGACGGCCGTCGTTTTCAAGAATTCGCTGATCGCCGTTCCGGTGAATTCGGGATAGATATCGATATCGCCGCTTTGCAGGGCGGCGAACACGAACGAGGTCTTGCCGAGTCCCGTTTTCAATTCGACGGTCAGATCGGTATCTTGTTCGATCAGTTCTTTGTACATATTGATCAGAATCTCCGGTTCCGCGCCGAGCTTGCCGGCGATGACCAGATCGGCTTTGTTCGCTTGAGCGACGATCGGAATGATCAGGAACAACGCGATGATGAACGCGAAGCCGCCGAGCGCGGCGAGCGAACGCTTCAGCGAGAGCCTCTCGAGGAAGCGCAGCGCGAAGTCGAAGATGATCGCCAGCAGCGCGGCGGGAATCGCGCCGAGCAGGATCAGATTGGTGTCGTTGCGGTCGATCCCGAGCAGGATCAGCTCGCCCAGACCGCCGCCGCCGATCAAGGCGGCGAGGGTCGCGGTGCCGATGATCAGCACGGTCGCGGTGCGAATGCCGGCCATGATCACGGGCATGGCCAGCGGCAGTTCGACCTTGACCAAGCGAATACGCCGGTTCATCCCCATCGCGTCCGCCGCTTCGAGCAGCGAAGGATCGACTTCGCGCACGCCGGTATACGTATTGCGGAGAATCGGCAGCAGGGCATAGATGACGAGCGCCACCACGGCCGGCACGCGGCCGATGCCCAGCAGCGGGATCAGCAGGCCGAGCAGCGCCAGCGAAGGAATGGTCTGGAGCACGGCGGTCACGCCGATTACGCCTTCCGCGCGGCGCGGATTGCGCGCGAGCAGCAAACCGAGCGGCACGGCGATCAACGCCGCGATGAGCAGCGAGATGAACGACAAAGCGATATGCTCGCCGAGCGTCGACCACAACTGGCTCTGCCGCTCGGCGAACACGTCGAAGAAAGTCTGCATCAGCCTCGGCCTCCTTCTTCGAATTCGCGGGCGATCCGCTTGAGCGTCCGTTCGCGTTCAAGCAGTCCGACCACGTCGTCGCCCCGGCGAACGAGCAGCCGTTCTTCGGCGGCCAGATGCCACAGCAGCTCGCCGATCTCGGTATCGGCTCCGATGCTGACCGCCCCTTCGGCCGTCAGGCGGCCGTCCGGTTCCAGCGGATCGGCCAGATCTTCGGCCGTAAGCGGCGGCAGTCCTTCCCGAGCGCGGCCGCTTTCGGCCGCGTCGCCCAGAAATTCGCGCACGAAATGAGTCGCCGGCCGATGCAAGATATCGTCCGGCGTGCCGATCTGGACGATTCGGCCGCCGTTCATCACGCAGATCCGATCGCCCAACTTCAAAGCTTCGCGCATGTCGTGGGTCACGAACACGATCGTTTTACGGATACTGCGCTGAAGTTCCAAGAGATCGTTCTGAAGCTTTTCCCTCGTGACCGGGTCGAGCGCGCTGAACGGTTCGTCCATGAGCAGAATGTCCGGGTCCGCGGCGAGCGCCCGCACGACGCCGACCCGCTGCTGTTGACCGCCGGACAGTTCGGACGGACGTTTGCCGCGGTAGACCTTCGGGTCCAAGCCGACTTGGTGCAGCAGTCGATCGACCGTCTTGGCCGTTTCTTCGCGCGGACGCTGCATCAATTCCGGCACGACGGCCACGTTCTCGGCGATATTCATATGCGGAAAAAGCGCGATCTGCTGAAGCACGTAACCGATGTTCCAGCGAAGCTCGTTCAGCTTGTAGTCGCCGATCGGCCGTCCTTCGATCAGAATCCGGCCGCCGCTGGCTTCGATCAGACGGTTGATCATCTTCAGCACCGTCGTTTTGCCGCAGCCGCTGGGGCCGATCAGCACGAAAAATTCGCCTTTGTTCACCTCGAAAGACAGCTCGTCCACGGCCGCGCGGCCGTCGTCGTACCTTTTGGTGACTCCTTCAAATGAGATCATAGTTTTCTCCCGCATCGATTAGTATGGAATCCGGCGGCGCAGCAAGCGGATGTCCGGCTTCGCCTTCCGTTCTTCTATCAATACCCGCTTAAGACCGCTTGCTATCATGCGGCGCGAAATTACGTGCCGCCTGCTTCCCCGCCGCTGCCGATCGGCTTCTTTGTCCGCTTGCCGAACCTCGCCGCCGATCGACGGGGACGGACGGTTCGCAAGGCGGGACGGCTTCGCCCGTCGGTTCGTTTCGCCGCATCTTCGACGGTTGCGCGCGTCTTCGGAGGACGGTCCGCAAAGTTGAAACCGTCCCGCCGGAATCGCATAATAGAAAGAGGACTCGCGCGCCGACTCCGGCAGGAAGTCGAGCCAAGGCTCCGCTTCGATCGCATTCGCGGCTCGCCGCCCGATTCGAAGCACACTCCCCGCATGACCGAGCCCGACGACGCAGATCCCGAAACATCCCGAAACAGATATACACATGGAGGGTCATATGAATCAATCCAAGCTTATCGCCGTGATCGGCGGTACCGGAAGCGTAGGCCGCTACGTCGTCAGCTGCGCGCTGCATCAGGGCTATCGGGTACGCATGCTGGTCCGGAACGTTCGCAGTATTCAACTTCCGCCCGAGATGGCGGCCCGGCTCACCGTGATTCAAGGCGACGCCATGCAATTCGATTCGCTGCGCGAGCTGCTAAGCGGCTGCTCCGCCGTCATCAATACATTCGGCCGTCCGCCTCAAGAACAACCGTTATACAGCGTCGTGACGCGGCGCGTGCTGGAAGAAATGGAACGCGCGGGCGTCCGGCGTTACGTCGGCGTGACCGGCTTGTCCCTGAAGCTTCAAGGCGACCATAAATCGTTCGGCGGACGCGTCGTTTCCCGAATGCTCCGCTCTTTGCATCCGCAGTTCGCGCAGGATCGCCTGCTGGAACTGAACGTGCTGGAGAGCAGTTCGGCCGATTGGACGCTGGTCCGCCTGCCGGTCGTCAAAGAAGGCCAAGGCGGCTGCGAAGTGAAAGCCGATCCCGAACGCATGACCGGCAACCGGATCTATAACGGCGACGTCGCGCGTTTTCTCGTCGGCCAGATCGACCAACGCGAATACGTGCGGCGCTGTCCGTTCATCGGCAGTTGATTCCGCCCGGTCTCCGATCTGCACGGATTCCGGATTCGGCGAATGCCGTCCGCGCTCGCTGCGCGGCGACGCCGGCGACGAGACGTTCAGAAAGCCGGATCAAGATCGGACGCTTGCGCGATCGCGCGGGAACGTTTACGGTTAATGACGCGCAGACTTGCGCATTCGGAACCATTCGATAGACCTGAAGAGGAGGTTAGGCGTCATGGACTTCGTGGCGATCGACTTCGAGACGGCCAACAGCAAACGCGCCAGCGTTTGCGCGGTCGGCCTCGTCGACGTGCGCGGCGGGCGCATCGTCGACGAATATTACACGCTCGTCAACCCGCATGACGACTTCGATTATTTCTGCATCGCGGTACACGGCATCACGCCGGATCAGGTCGAAGATTCGCCGTCGTTCTCCGACATCTGGCCGGAGCTGCGGCGGCGGATCGAAGGACGCGTGCTGGTCGCCCATAACGCTTCGTTCGATATGAGCGTACTTCGGCGCAGCGCCGAAGATCATAATCTGGAGATGCCGCATATTCAATACATGTGCTCCTGCCTGCTGGCCCGCAAGATCTGGCCCGAGATGCCGAATCACAAACTGAACACCGTGGCGCGCGAGCTGGGCCTCGGCGCGTTCAAGCATCACGACGCGATCGAAGACGCGCGGACGGCCGCTTATATCTTCCTCCGCTGCTCGCAGACGGCGGAGGCTTCGGACTGCGGCGGACTCGCCGACCGATACGGCTACCGGATCGGACAGATCCTGCAAAGCGGCGAGCACGTCACGTTCTCGTCCGCCAAGCCCAAAGGCGGCCGGGGGCCTCGCTCCCGCGCGGCTCGCGGCGCGGGGGCAGGAGCAGGCGGCTCGGCCGAAGCCGCCGGGACCTTAGAAGCGGGCGGCGGCGCAGCAGCCGCAAGCCCGTCAGGAGCAGGCGGCAGCATCGCCGCCGCCCGGGCCTCGGCGCCTCCGGCGCCCAACGCGGACGCCGACCGCGGCAATCCGCTCTACGGCAAGCGGATCGTGTTCGGCGGCCGGCTCAGCGGCCTGAAGAAAGCGGAAGCGCAGCGCCTGGCGGCCGAGCTGGGCGCGCTCTGCGGCGAATCGGTCGAATGGAAGACCGATTATCTGGTTCTGGGGCGCCGCGACTACGAGCGCCATGCCGCGGGCGAAGCCGTCAGCGGCAAGACGCAGGCGGCCGCGCGTCTGGCGGCTGGCGGCGGCCGCGTGCGCGTGCTGTCCGAAGACGAGTTCGCCGTCCGGCTGCGGGAAGCGGCCGCTTCGGGAGCGGAGGCGAAGCGCGATGGATAAGCATACGCTTCAGCTTCGTTTGCAGCGGAAGATGGCGTTCGACTTGATCTTCGTCGCGCTGGCGATTGCGGCCGTCTTCTACTTCGAGCTGTATACGCTGCCCGGCATTCTGCTTCCGCTGCTGCTCGCCGCTCTGCGCGGTTACACCTTCACGCTCAATCTGCGGCGTTTCCGCCGCTTGTCGGCGGAGCTGAAAGACGAACAGCCCAAAAGCCGTTTGTACGATCGGCAGGAAGAAGACGAACCGTAAACCGAAGACGCTTCGGATGCGGATCGAAGACACGCGCATGCCAGAATCGCAAACGAAAAATCCGCGCAGCAAAAAGCCGTCCGGTTCTCCGAAAAGAGAGCCGAACGGCTTTTTTGACCTTTCTGTCCGCGTTCCCGCTTACGATCAACGGGACCAAACGGTCAAGCTTCTCCGAGCGTAACCGGAATCCCGCCGGCCGCCGCGTCTTGTCTGTCATAGATAAAATGTTCCACACTGATGATGTTTTCTTCCAAAGTGCCTTGCGAATTATCGAAATACAGGACCGAATTTCCCGGCAGATCCCACAGCACTTCCGTGCGCTGCATCCGCTGGACGAATTCGTCCCAGTTCGCCAGTTTCCACTCGTCCGCTTTGTGCCCGCGTTCTTGGATCCGTTTCTTGTATTGGGTCATATCTTCCAGATAGACGTACACGACTTTGACTTCCACGTCGTTCACCGTCGCTCCGATCTTCGACAATTCTTCGTGAATCCAGTCGGGATTGCGAATCTCGCTCGTGAACGGTCCGACCGCGAAGACGTCCAGACCCAGCTCCAGATTCTCCAGCGCCACGTCCATCGTCAAGCGGTAGCCCAGATCCCGGCAGAGCAGCTTGTACGCCGCCGAATCGCGGTCGTGCGGATCATGGCCCATCAGCGTCATGATCTTCTCGCTCGCCGGACGGGACGCCGTGTCCATATCCAGGAATACAGGATGTTCTTTGATCGTAATGCCTTTGGCGATCGTCGTTTTGCCGCTTCCGGCTCCCCCTACGAAAAATACCAGTTTGCGCATATCGTGTTTCATCCCCTTCACTTGCCTGTTTGACAGTCGATTTCATAATTTTCATTTTAACATAATCAATTCGAGAGCGTTCATGCATTTTTCGATTTTCGATAGGGAATTTAGATTCGACGGGCGCCTCTACGCCGCGAGATCCCCTTATGTTACTTCTAACCTTTTTCGGCATCCGTTAACGTTTGAATGAGCGCAATTCGAAATCTCACGGCTTAGATCCGGAAAAAGGCTTTCGCCGTCTCCGTCGTCTCCCGCATGATCGCCTCCGCGCTGCGACCGGTGCAAGCGGCGACCGCTTCCGCGATATGCGGCAGGAATTTCGGTTCGTTGCGGCCGTCTTTGGGCTTAGGAACGAGATCTCGCGGCGTCAGGAACGGCGCATCCGTCTCGATCATCAGCCGTTCCGGCGGGATGATCTTCACCAGATCGCGCAGATGTTTGCCCCGCCGCTCGTCGCAGATCCAGCCGGTGATGCCGATATGGAGTCCCATATCGAGATAAGTTCGCAGTTCCTGCGCGGTCCCGGTAAAACAGTGCACGACGGCCGGAAGTTCGGGCGGTTTGGCCCGCCGCAGGATCGTCGCGAAGTCTTCGTGCGCGTCGCGCTCATGCAGAAACAGCGGAAGCTCCAGCTCTTCGGCCAGTTCGATCTGCTTCACGAACCATTCCCGCTGCACCTCGCGCGGCGAAAAGTCGCGGTTGTAGTCCAACCCGCATTCGCCGATCGCGACGACTTCTCCGCCTGCCGCCAGATCGCTCAGCTTCCGAATCGTGCGGGCGTCGCAGCTCTTGGCATCGTGCGGATGCACGCCGGCCGTCGCGTACAGACGGCCCGAATGCCGCCGCGCGTACTCCGCCGCCGCTTCGCTGCTGCGCACGCTGGTCCCCGTGATGATCAGCGGCGATACGCCGGCTTCCAGCGCGGCTTCGACTACCGCTTCGCGGTCGGAGCCGAACGAGCGATGCATCAGATTGATGCCGATATCGATCGTCTGCGGTTTGCCGCCGGATTCGCCGGCTCCGCGTTCGGCTTCGTTTTGAGGCGCAGGTTCATGCTTATTCGCGGAATGAGTGTCGTTTGTCATCAGAAGTCCTCCTTATTTTCCGAAATGCTGCAAAAATCCATCATTTTCGTGCGATCCGAAGATTTAGGTTCGATTTGTTGCGAGAATCCATCATTTACCGTCTTTTTTGCGCCAAAAGCTTGCGAAACCGGAAAAATGATGGATTCTCGCAATATTTTTGCCTGTTTCCGCCGATCCGCATACGAAATATTGGATATTTGCAGCATTTTTTATAATTGAGCTTTATCGCCCCGGCTTATCCTCGTACGTCTCGTCTTCCGCCATCAAGTCGGACGGAATGCGTTCCGCCAGCCAGACGCCGCTGCCCGCGTCGTAGAACACGACGCCCGCTTCGGCCGCGGCCGCCGTGTCCAAGCGCAGCATGACCAGCTTGCCTTTTCGCCGCCCGGCCAGCGCGGCGAACTGCGTCTCGGCCGACAGATGCACGTACTCGCGTCCCATCGGCAGCAGCCCGTGTTCCTCGATCGACGGCATGGCATGCCGGCTCGTGCCGTGATAGAGCACGCTCGGCGGCGTGCCTTCCGGGTACGTCACGCGGCCGAAACTGTGGCCGTACCGCGCGCGGATGCGCGGGGCGGCAGAACCCTCATTGCTGACTGACGATCCGCCTGAATGAACAGCCTCGGCTGCCCTGCTTCCCGCTTTCGAAGCGGCTTCTTCGGTATCGTTACCGCTGGTTATCGGCTTTCCTGCTGCTTCCTGCGGATCGCTTATCTCCGACTTCACGCCTGTTGTTTCCGGCTTAACTTTAGTTTCTCGTGTTCCGCCGACTGACGAAGCGCCGTCGCTCCGTTCCGAGACCGCTTCGCCGCCGGCATTTTCTGCCGCTGGGCCGCTTTCGCTTGCGGACGCTCCGCTTTCGATAATCTCGAACCGCTGCTTATCCGAGCGGCGTACCACGCCGCGGATCTCTTCTTCGGTCGTCTGTTCGTAGCCCGTGCGGCGGCGCATCGCTTCGAGCAGCTCGTCCAGACCGCATGAACCGTCTTCCGGATCGAGCTTCAGTCCGAACTCTTCCGGCGAATGACGCAGCATCATCGACATCAGCTTGCTGATTTTTTTGTCGCGTTCGGCTGTGGACAGCTTCGGTTGCTGCCCTTGCCCGCGATAAGGATTGCCGGACCCGGCAGACGTTTTTTTCGATTCGCTATTTGAATTCTTTTTCGATTTTCCCATTTTTCGTTTCCCTCGATTCTGTTCGTTCTCCGCTTTCTTGCAGCTCGGCTTCCGCCCGTTTGACGCCCGGCATCTCCAGCCAATCCCGATATTCGTTCCTCAGCCAAGGATCTTGCTCGACGGACGCGCGCGAACGAATCTCCGCAGCCACGCGGGGCGTCGCTTCCCGATCGATGGCGAGCGCGACGAAATCGACGATATCGTGCAGGCCGACGATCTCGGAAGCTTCCGCATGCAGGTCGATCAGCGCGATCAAAGCTTCTTCCGAATCCTCGTCCAAACGCATCGTCAACCGGTCCAAACGCTCGTACAGCGCCTTGATTTTTTGCTCCTCTTCCATCCGCGAATGTCCCCTTTCCCTATTCAACGCAAAAACGACCCCATTTGTTTCCCCGGAGCCGCATTTTGATTGCCCGGTCGCGGTTTTGCCGCTTTCCGAAGCTCAGTCTTTGTAAGGATCGTATTCGTTCGCGCCCGCCATCGCCACGCCGATCGGTTTCAGCGTGTGCAGCACGTCGAGCGTCTCCGAATGCGCGTCCAGCACTTCTTGAAGCTGCCGGTACACGAACGGACTCTCGTCCGTTCCGCCGCCGCGCAGTTCCACGCCGAAGTCCCGGACCGCGCCCATCATGCGTTCTTCGCTGATCTCGCCGCCGACGCGCACGCGCGTTTTCCAGTTCATTTTGCCCGCGGCCTGCGTTCGGCTCATCAGTCGGCCCGCTCCGTGCACCGTGCTGTAGAACGCTTCGCGGTTCTCCGCCGTGTCTTTGCCGCGTACGATGACCGAGATATCGCCCATGCTGCCGCCGATGAAACCGAGCTGTCCCGGCGCCGAAGGCGTCGCTCCTTTGCGCACGACGATGCACTCTTTGCCTTCATGCTCTTCTTTCCAAGCGAAGTTGTGATGGTTATGCACTTCGAAATCGCTCTGCGCGCCGAGAATGTTCAGCACCTGATCGATCACGTAATCGCGGCCCGCATACGCGTAACGTCCGGCGAGCTTCATCGCGCGGTAATACAGGTCGCCGAGTTCGCTGTCCAGATCGAGCAGCACCGGCGGTTGATCCATGCTCTCGCCCGGAGCTTTGCCCAGAAAATCGCGATCCGCCGCCAGATTCAAGAATCCGCTCGCCGTCTTATGCCCGAATCCGCGGCTTCCGAAATGGTTGCCGACCCAGATTCGGCCCGTCGAAGGCTCTTCGAAAATATCCACGTAATGATTTCCGCTGCCGACCGTTCCGAGCTGCTCTCGCGCCAACTTTTTAAGTTTGTCGTGCACGTTTCCGCCGATCTGCCGATACACCGACCAGTCGGGATCGTCGAACAGGTCGTGGTCCACCTTTTTCTGATTGACGCGTCCGACGCCGAATTCGACTTTGCGCGCGATCTCGTCCATGATGCGTTTGATTTGCGGTTTCACGTCGGCGGCCGTCAAGTCGGTGCGCACCGCTTTGTTGCCGCAGGCGATATCGTAACCGACTCCGCTCGGCGAGATCTGCCCGTCGTACGCAAGCACGCCGCCGATCGGTTGGCTGTAGCCTTTGTGATGGTCGGCCATCAGCAGCGTCTGCACCACGTTTCCGTGATACGCGCACGTCTGAGCTTGTTTGAGCGCCCCTTCGTCCGCTTTTCCCCATACCCGTACTTTGCCGATCGTCTGATAACTCATGGCTGTTCATTCCCTTCTTTATTCAAAAGCGGCGTTCGCTTCTTCCGCGCCCGCCGCAGTCATCGCTTAATTCTCATTACCCTCGCGGTCCAGATCCATCTTCGCCACTCGTTCGCTCATCGGACCGAATCCGCGCGCCGCCGCCGAAATGTAAGGCAGCACCTGATCGCTCCAACCGTAGACGTAATACGTGTTCTCGTCTTCCGCCGGCATCATCGAACCCCGATACGGAGCCAGATCTACGATAAACGCCTTAGCGCTGCGGTTGATCTTGCTGCGATAATTTCGAAGCTCCCGGTAAAAAGGACTTCCCTGATTCTGCTGCTCGTCCGTAATCATGATGATCTGGTCGACGTTCTCGCGCAGTTCGGTCAGACGACGCACCGGAAGACCGGTGTCCGTACCGCCTCTGGCTTTGATCCGCGCCGCTTGACCCATAATACTTGCGTTTCTCGACGGCTTCGGATCGTGAACGCGGTCGTCGAACAGCAGGAAAACGGAATTGCCGCCTGTTTTCTTGTAGAGCGCCAGCGCGAATACGGAGCCGGTTCGCAGGTATTCGCCTTCCATCGAACCGGAGATATCGAGCAAAATGGCGGTACGGCCTGGAATTTCCGGCAGGCTGGCGAACGTCAGCTCGACGGCTTGCGCCAACGCTTCTTTGAGCGCGGCGGGCTTCACCTGATCGTAAGCGGTCGCGAAACGCATCGGCAGGATTTTGCTTTTGCGCAGCGCTTCGGCGTCCGTCAGGCGTTCGATCGCGTAGCGCAGATGCTGCGGTTTCTCGAACAACCCTTCGCGCTCGAACGTGTTCAGATGGCGCAGCAGCGCGAACGTCGGCATCTGGTAAAGCAGCGCTTCCCAGATCTTTTTGTTCGCCGTGATCGCGCCCGTAACCGTCTCGTAAGGCAGCTTGCCTTCGCGGATCAAGCGAACTTTCTCTTTGTCTTTATTCGCTCTCTTAAGCTGCTCGACGGCCGCGATCTGCGGAAGTTCCGTAAGGCTGGTCTCATGGCCGCGCAGATAACGGAACAGCGCCCGCTGCCGCTCGTCGACCGGAATCGGATGCGCCGTAGCGATCGCGTCGCCCAGATTGTAACCCCGTCCGCGGCCGCCGTATTTGATCGCCCAATATTCGGTCGCTCCGCGCAGGAAGTTCGCGACTTGGCGTTTAACGGCGCGACCGCCTTGTCCGCGGCCTTGACCTTTAAGAATCGTCAGGAAGTCCGCCAGATCGGACGGGATCAGAATGACCTTCACGAAGACTTTGGCGAACAGGTCGGGGCGGGCTTTGGACAGCATCGCCAGACCGTAGATCGGCTGGAGCCGCATGAAGCCCTGCTTGCGAGCGAAGACCAGCGCCCGCGCCATGAATTCCGGGTTCAGCTCGGCCATGATCTCGTGCGTTTCGGCCGCCTGAGCCAGCAGCTCGTTCTCGTCGGCGTAGAACGTCCGGCCCAAAGTGTTGGTCAGCAGCATTTGAAGATATTCTTCTTCGACGCTGCGCCGGTGGGCGCGATATCCTTCTCGGTTGGGCGAATTCGGCGGGGTAAAACGTTGAACGGCTCGGCTCATGTCGGCGGCCTCCTTTTTTAATATGTAAAAGAATGTCTGAATCGCGATAAAAGATCCGGCGAGGAAATCGGTGAAGAAGGCATCGGCGGGACTCGAACCCGCCTGCTGCCGTTTGGGTTTCGTAGGGTCGAAGTAGCCCTCTTCGGCGCCTCGCCGGTGTGTCTTGAAAGGTTATTTACCAAGAAAGTAAAGGCTTGCCCGAGGAAAGTTGTGAGAAGGTACGTTGCTGCTCTATCCACTGAGCTATTCCGCCGCGTAATGACGGAAGCCGGATTCGAACCGGCGACCTGCCGATTAAGAGTCGAAGTAACCCTCTCTGGCGCCTCGGACGATCGGGAGTTCCGCTTCCGGCCTGCCGGCCTCGGCGTGTTCCCTTTGCCTGTGTCCATATTCGCACGATGCGGGGGGAGGGAACAGGGCGGAAGTATGGCAATAAGTATAATTGCCTGATATACTTCGCGCCTTGGCGGAAGCCGCCTAATTTCAACAAAACAAAAAGCCTTCCTCATAATGAAGGGAAAGCTTGAGTTTAGGCCGGGATGTCTGTTTAAACCCTTAAGTCGCCGATTCGATCCGTGCGGTCGTAGAGACTGGTTCTTCATTTGTTTATTCGCCGCAAGCTTTACCGCTCAAGCAGCCGCTGCAGCTGCGTCCGCATCGAGCGAGATCAACTTTCGAATTCTAACGGAACGAGGCGACGCTTAGCGGGCATTTGGAGCGGTTTTCAGATTCTAACGGATTCAGATGACGCTTAGAACGAAAAAAGGCCGGTTTTCAGCCTAAAAAGACACCAATCGGACGGCTAAGGAATCGACGATCCGTTAGAATTTCGAAAAGGGCCGTTTTGCGCTCCTAAGGAATCTACGATCCGTTAGCGAGCCCGCCCCTTCGTAGGCTTCCGAAAACTGATTTCTCTCGGAGTCGGCTCGCTTCCTTCGTCGACGTGACTTTCCCGGCATCCTGAGCCGCCCCTCACCAAAAGGAAGGTCTTCCGAACTCCGAACTCCGAAATCAAAGCAGCGCAAGCCGCCCGCCCGGATGCTCCGGCAGCACGGCCTCGACCAGATTCTTGACCGCCGTCTGCTCGCAGTCCCAGAGCGAAGCCGGCCAGTCCGTCAGATGCACGAGCTCTCCCCGGTCCATGACGGCGACGCGGTCGCACAGCATCATCGCGGCTTGAATATCGTGCGTGATGAACAGATACGAGACGCCGAGCGAAGCTTTCAGCTCGGCCAGCAGATCCAGAATCAGCGATTGATGCACCCGATCCAGGCTGCTGACCGGCTCGTCGAGCACGATCAGTTTGGGGCGAAGCGCGATCGCCCGGGCGATATTGATCCGCTGCAGCTGTCCGCCGCTGAATTGATCCGGCCTTTTGTTTCCGTCATCCGCGGACAGGCCGACCTGTTCCAACAGTTCGCCTGTCCGCCGCTTCGATTCCCGAGCCGACAGCCGCTCGTAATTGCGAAGCGGCTCGCCGATGATCCGGTCCGCGGTCATCAGCGGATTGACGGAGGAATGGCAGTCTTGGAACACGACTTGTATATCCCGGCGCAGCGTTTTGCGGATTCGGCCGCCTGCCGCGTACAGATCGCGGCCTTCGAACAAGACCTGCCCTTGATCGGGCTTTTGCAGGCCGAGCACGGTCCGGCCCAGCGTGCTTTTTCCCGCGCCGCTCGTGCCGAGCAGTCCCAGGCAGCAGCCGCGTTCCAGCTCGAAAGAAACCTGCTTCAGCACAGGGGTCTTTTCGCTTCGCGGTCTCAGCCAGCTTCTATGGTTACCGTAGCTGTAGCACACTTCCTGAACTTGAAGCATATCAGGCTTCCTTTCTAATACGGGGTCTGGCCTGCAGCAGCATGCGCGTATATTCGTGCCGAGGATCGTCGAACAGTCGATGCACATCGGCATATTCGACGATCTCGCCTTTTCTCATCACCGCGACCTCGTCGGCCATCTGGGCGATCACGCCGAGATCATGCGAGACCAGCAGCACGGACGTCCCGCATTCCGTTTTCAACCGTTCCAATTCCCGCAGCACCTGAAGTTGGTTGACGGCATCCAACGCGGTCGTCGGCTCGTCCGCGATCACCAGCTCGGGACGCAGGCACAAACAGATCGCGATCATCACGCGCTGCAGCATCCCTCCGCTCAACTGATGCGGGTAACGCTTCATGATCTTGTCCGGTTCGGGCAGATTGACCGATTCCAACGAACGGGCGGCCTGCTCGCGAGCCTGCGCTTTGGACATCCGCGAATGGGCGCGCAGCGTCTCGACGAACTGCGAACCGACCGTATACACCGGCGTAAAAGCGTTCATCGGATTCTGCATGATGCAGCCGATCTCTTTGCCGCGGATCGTTCGCAGCGTCCTGCCGGGGAGGTCGGTCAGCTCACGCCCGTTCAAACGGACGCTGCCTTCGACGCTCATCGCCCGCTTATCGAGAAGCCCCAGAATCGCGCTGCAGGTCAGGGATTTGCCGCTTCCGCTTTCTCCGACGATTCCGAGCACGCGGCCGCGGCCGAGGCTCAAGTCGATCGACTTCAGCAGCTGCGCAGGCTCGCCGCTTTTCAACCCGACCCGCAGACCGCGGACTTCCAGCACGTTGGTTTCCTGCATCTTTTCCCCTCCTTGTCAGCATTCGTTTCCGGGTCTAACGCTTGGCGACGCCGTAACGTTCGGACAGCGCTTCGCCGACGATATTGAACGTCATCACCACGATCAGAATCAGGATGCCCGGATAGATCATCAGCTCCGGATGGCTGCGGATATGGCTCGTCCCTTCATGGATCATCGCGCCCCATTCCGCGTTGGGCGGCTGAATCCCGAGTCCCAAGAAAGACAGCGCCGAGATATCCATGATCGCCCAGCCCATCTCCAGCGTCGCCATGACCACGATCGGACGCTGCACGTTGGGAATGATATGCCTGCGGATAATCTGCCACGAAGACGAGCCGCTGACCCGCGCCGCCGCGATAAACGGACGTTCTTTGAGCGAGACGACCATGTTGCGGCAGATCCGCGCATAATACACCCACTGCACCATCATCAGCGCCAGCAGTACCTGCATGAGTCCGGGCCCGAAGATCCCCACGATGCCGAGCACCAGTACGAGATTCGGAAAAGCCATGATTCCTTCGCACACGCGCATGATCAGATTGTCCAGCCGGCCGCCGACGTAACCCGACAGCGCGCCGACCAGAGTTCCCAGCACCAACGAAGACAGGAAGATCAGAAACGCGAAGCCCAGCGACACCCTCGCTCCGTAGATCAGGCGGGAAAGGTTATCGCGGCCCAAATGATCGGTGCCCAGCCAATGCTGCGCGGACGGCCCGTCCAGCTTATGCACCAGATCGACTTTCACCGGATCATGCGGCGCGATCCAAGGCGCGAAGATCGCGACGAGGAAGAACAAAAGGATCACGCCCGCGCAAACCGCGATCATATATCGGCCTTTCACAGCCTTTTGCCATTTTGCGCTCACGGCTTCGCCCTTCCTTCCGTCAAGATCCTCGGGTCCATATACATCTGGATCAAATCGACGATCAGATTGCACACGATAAACAAGCAGGCCGCCAAGAAAACATAACACTGAATGACCGGAATATCCCGATTGAAGATCGCTTCCACGAAATACCGCCCGAACCCCGGCCACGAGAAGACCTGCTCCACGATAATGCTTCCGGTCAGCAGCCTGCCTATATTCATGCCCATATTGGTGATCAGCGGCATGACCGCGACTTTCAGCGCGTGCTTCAGCACGACCGAACGTTCGCGCAGCCCTCTTGTCCGGGCATATCGCACGTACGTCTCGTCGAGCTGTTCCGACATGGCGGTCCGCAGCAGGCGCGTATACAAAGCGATCAACACGAAAGACAGCGTCAGCGTCGGCAGCACCAGATTGCGCCAATCCCCGCGTCCTTCGACCGGCAGCAGATCAAGCTTGACCGCGAAAAAGAAAATCAGCAGATAACCCAGCCAGAACTGCGGAATCGAAGCGCCGAAATAAGCGATCATGCGGGTTGCGCGATCGATCCAGCCCCGTCGGTACACGGCGGCCAGAACGCCGAGCGGCACGCTGACCAGCACGGAGAACAAGATGCTGCTTACGGCCAGTTCGGCGGTCGCGGGCAGCCTCGTCTTGACCTCGTCCCATACGGGCCGATTGGTCAAATACGAACTGCCGAAGTCCAAACGGGCGATCCGGCCTAGCGTATCGACGTACTGCTGAATCAGCGGACGGTCCAACCCGAACTCGTGCCTCTTCTGTTCCAGCAGTTCGGGCGTCGGATAGATATGGGCCGCCGTCAGATAAGCTTCCGCCGGATCGACCGGGGAAATATGGATAAGCGCGAACGTGACCAGCGTGGCGATAAACACGATCGGCACGACGGCCAACATTCTTTTGCCGATATAACGAATCAATGCTGCGTCCTCCTTGATCAACCGCGCAGCGCTTGTTACGGCGTCTGCGTTTCCAGACCTGCGAACGGATTTTCGTCACGATTCGCGGGGAATTCGAACTTCGTAATCTTCTTCTGATACACGGCCGTTTTCTTGATGTACGAAATCGGCACGATCGCGGACTGCTCCTGCAGCGTCTCCAAAATCGAGCGGTACAGTTCGCGGCGCTTGTTCTCGTCGGTCGAGGACAGCACTTCATGGATGCTCTTGTCCAGCTCCTGCTTCATCGGAATCGCGCTCAGCGTCTCGGAGACGCCGAAGCCCGGACTGGATACCACGTTCACGAAAGAATGCGGGTCGTACGGCGCGCCGTAGTTGTACCAGAAATACAGATCGAAATCGTTCGCTTTGAGGCGCTTGATCTGCACGGTCAGCTCGAGTCCCGTCAGATTGACCTGCACGCCGAGCTGGCTCCATTCCGCTTGAATCGTTTCCGCCATCGCTTTCTGGATCGGGTCGGTCTTCTCGTAGATCAATTCGAACGCAAGCTTCTGCCCGTCTTTTTCACGAACCGTCTGGCCCGCCGGCAGCAGCCAACCCGCTTCGTCCAGCAGAGCCTGCGAATGCGCCAGATCGTACGCGATCGGTGTCAGATCCACGTCGGTGTACGGGTAGTTCTTGGACAGAATCGTATCGGCCGGTTCTTCCAGTCCCGACGTGATGCCTTCGACCATCGCTTTCTTGTCGAAGCCTTGATGCAGCGCCGTGCGAACGCGGATATCCGCCAATTTGGGATTGGACGAATTCAGCAGCAGACTGCGCGTGCCGACCGGATCAGACAATTGGGACGCGTATTTCTCGTTAGATTGCAGTTCTTGAAACGCGTCGAGGCTGATCACGCCTTCGCCGTAAATGAGATCCAGATCGCCTTTTTCGAAAGCCGCTACTCTCGTTTCCGCGTCGGGAATAATCTTGACCGTCACTTGCTCGATCGCCGGCGCTTGGCCCCAATAATTCGGATTGCGCTTGAACACCGCGTATTCGTCCTGCTTGTAGTCGGCGAGCAGCCACGGACCGGTTCCGACCGCCTGCTTCACGCCTTCCGCCGTATCGCCGTTATCCGGGAATCCCGCTTCGCCGAGGAAACGGAACGGCCGAACGACCGACAAATCCTGCAGCACCGGATAATACGGTTCGGTCAGCGTCAGTTTGAATGTATGCTCGTCTATCGCTTCGGTCTTGTCGATCACGCCGACGACGCCCAACCAACCGTGCGTGTCGCGATGTTTGAGCACCGCGTCGAAGTTCTTTTTGACGATCTCGGCGTTGAAGTCGCTGCCGTCGGAGAACTTCACGTTCGGTCGCAGATGGAAGGTATAGCTCTTGCCGTCTTCGGAAATGTCCCAAGATTCCGCCAGCGCCGGCTCCAGCTTGCCGTTCTTGCCGTAGCTGACCAGCGGCTCGTACAGCATCGACTGCGCAAACAGCTGGGAAGGATTGTACGTATGAGGATTCATGGTCCCGATATCGCGAGGCCACGAAATAGTAATCGTCTTGGATGAAGCTTGGTCTTGCGCGGTAGATTCGGCGGTTGCTTTCGGTTCTCCGCTGCCGCTGCAAGCCGTTAAAGCAACTATCAGCAGAAGCGCTCCGATTAGCACCGCTGCCCGGCGATGAATGTTGAACATGCAAAAGTTCCCCTTTTCTTTGTCTTGATAATGATTATCATATTCAGACGTTAGCGTATCGAGCGAAGACTATTTTGTCAATGCTAAGTCATTAATTGCATATTCATGAGATATTAGAGACTCTGATTTATTTAGAAATAAATGGTTTAATTGTTGAGGGATACATCGAATAATGGGAATACCCTTTTATTTAAAAATCCTCTTGATCATATAAATTAGGAAAGGAATGAACAACATGAGAAACCAAAAGCTAGTTCAATCACTTTTCGCCGCTTTATCACTCGTTTTCTTGATTTCAGGCTGCGGTTCCGTAAGCCAAGCTCAAACCGCGGAAGCGCCTGCCGAACCTATAGTGACGACTAGCATGGAACAAGTTTTGCCGGACGGTACAACAATCCCTGTCGAAACGATTCCCGTTGACGAAGAAACCGGACAATGGCTGCGTCAAAAGCAGGCTGATCTGACAAAAACCATTGCCAAAACGGCGGGATTAAACGAAAGCGATGTAATGATTGTATTGGCGGCGCTCGATTCGAATTCGGAAATCACATGCACGATGGTCTTAAATACAGAGGACAAAATCGAAAACAAGCTCGCCGATCAAATTCGGGAACAAGTCATCAAGGCAGTCGAAGAAGACCCTCTCGGCGCCAAAATCCCAAAAGAAAATATTACAATCTCAAACGGCAACGGCCAAGTGATTTAATAAGGTATTTAAGATTAGAGCCGAATAGCAGGTATATAAAGCGATCTTTGAAAACAGGATCGCTTTTTTTGTGTAAAAAAGCGGGCTACGCCTCGGTCAAAAGGCGAAGGATATCAGGCAGTATACTGCTCCAAGCGAGCTTCGCAATGCGTCCTCTGCAGAGTCATACTTCCGCCAAGGCGCGAAGTATATTAGACGATTTTATTAATCGTCATACTTCCGCCCTGTCCGCTCCGCCCCCTTTCCGCTAAAATGACGACACGAGCATCACCCGGATTTTTACAAACGAACTCATATTCTCTACAATACATATCAAGGAAAGAGAAACGGAGGACGGCATCATGGCCAAAGAAAGCTTCGATAAAGAGATCCAATTCCTGCGCCTGCTGGCGCTGACCGGCGGAGGGTACGACCGGCAGCAGTTCGCGGGACGTCTCGGCATCTCCGTACATACCTTCGACAAGACGGTCCGACGCCTGCGCGAAGTCAGCGGAGACGCGGATTTCGCCGATCTGTTCCGCTACGGCTATGCCGATTCGGCCGAGCCGGTGCTGCTGTTCCTGTACCGGGCGAAGTCGATGAAGGAATCGGAGAGCCGCCGTCTGCCGATCCTGCTCACCGCGCTTAGAGATAACCCGCAGACGGCCGCCGAACTGCTCGACGCGTGCTGCGAGAGCCTGCCGCTCGACGCGGCCATGCCGGACGAGAAAACGATCCGCTCCGATCTGCGTTATCTGGAAGAGATCGGCGTGGTGCGCCGCGAACCGGGCGGCCGTCCGTACCGCTACGTGCTCAACAACGAGCTGACCGACTGCCTTTCGCGGAAAGAATTGATCGATCTCTACGAGTTCGTCGACATCATGGCGAATACGCAGATTCCGTCCGTTCAAGGTTATCTGCTGCGCGACAATCTCAAGAAAGCGCTGCGGTCCGCGATTCCCGAAGACGAGTGGAACGACGGGCTGCTGGAACCTTTCGCCTACAAATACCATTACGACGCGCGCATTCTGGACGAGGCGCATCTGTATACGCTGCTGAGTACGATTCGCCGCCGCCGCCGCATCTCGTTCCAGTATTTTTCGCCGAAGAACCGCAAAAGCTACAGCGCCAAAGACACCAACCCGCTGTTCGGCCGCGAAAACGAGCCGCGCCGCGAAGCGACGCTGCCGCTCAAAATCGTCTACGACCACCAATACGGCAGATGGTATCTGATCGGCGCCGCCTCCAAAGGCCGCATCGTCAAGTTCCGTATGGAAGGCATGATCGAGATCGCGGAAGAAGACGCGGTACCGGAGCCTTATTTCGCCGCCCGTCAAGAACAGCTCGAGGAGAAAATGCGCTACAGTTGGTTGATCGACACCGGGGAGACGGTGACGGTTCGCGCCCGCTTCTACCGTCCGCTGGACGGACAAGCCGACTTTATCGAGGAACGGGTGCGTTTGCAGGGACAATGGGGCGAGATCAAAGAAGAAACGCCGGAATCGTTCGTCTACGAGATCCAAGTGAACGGCGTGACGGAAATCCGGCCGTGGCTGCGAGGGTTCGGATCAAGCTGCGAGGTGCTGGAACCCGCGGACCTGCGGCAGTCTTTTATCGAGGAATGGAAGGAGATCGGAGACTACTATGAACCATCCGTTTGAAAAAATATTCAGCTACCAACTGTCGTCGCGGCTCGAAGATACCGGCGTCTACACGCTGACGTCGCAGGAACGCGCTTGGCTCAAAACGATGCTGGATCACCCGGCCGCCGCGGAAGCGCTGGAACCGCGCACGATCGCGAAGCTGCGGGAATGCACGCTGGATGACGAGACGCAGGATTTCGCCGGCGATCTGCTGCAAAAAGCGGGCAGCCGCGAAACGCAGGTCTTCCATCCCCTGCTGGCTCCGATCCGCCGCATCCTGCGCCATCGCCAAGGCATCACGATTCAGTGTCGGACCAAAAAAGGCAAACTCAACGATCCTCAGCTCGGCATTCCGCATAAGCTGGAGTATTCGATGGTCAAACGCGAATGGTATCTGCATTGGTACAATACGGCGACAAGAGCGCCGATGCATACGCGGCTGTGCCATATCGTATCGGTGGAAGAAGACCGGATGGCTCGCGAGCGGTACGAAGAACAGGCGGCGCGCGCGGCGAAACGGTTGTCCGAATGGCGGCGGCACGAAGCGACGATCGAGGTCATCCGGATCTATAACGCCGAGCTGACGCGGATTCTGCACGCGTTCTCCTGCTTCGATAAACGGGTCGAGTTCGACGAAGAAGAGCGCACGTATCGCATCCATCTGACGTTCACCGACAGCGAAGGACAGTTCGTGCTGACCAAGCTGCGTTTTCTGGGTAAAAGAGTGCGTGTAGCCGAAGGCGATTATCTGAAATGGCGGATGCGCGAAACGGCGAGAAAAGCGCTGGCGTTGTACGGAGCGGACGCGGAAAAAGTCCAAGCCGAGCCTCGCGGCGAAGCGGAATCGCCTACTCCGACCGCTTCGGTTCCTGTCGATCGCAATCCTGCTTGATTCCACGCGAAAGGAACATGCCTATGAACCTTCTCGAACGCGTCAAAAAAGTCGAACAAACGGCGCGCAAACCGATGCTGGCGCTGCTGATCGCCGCGCTCGCTTCGACCGGCTTCGCTTCTGCCGAAGCGAGCGCGGCCGCTTCGCTGCGAACCCGCGCGGAAAACGCGTATTTCGCGGGTCGGACCGACGTTCATCTGTACCGGCTCGGCAGCGATGTTACGCCAGAAGAAGCTCGAACAGGAGTCGTTTACCCGAGCCGATACGTTCCTGTCAAAGAGCTGTTCGGCGGACAGGTCGACGCGATTCGTTGGAACCCGGCCGCGAAGACGGTCTCCGTCGTGCAGGGCGGCCGGAGCGCCGTGCTTAATTTCTCGGGCCGCGCGATTCCGCCCGGCGATGGTCAAGTCGTTCTGCCCGCCACTTGGACGAAAATGGACCGCGGCCGCGCGATGATCGACATCTATACGCTGGCTTACGTGTTGGACCGCTACGGCGACGCGTTCGACGACGCGGAGCGCGAAGCGTGGAACCGAAAGCTCGGCTTCCTCGGCATCTCGTCGATCGAGACGATCCCGGACGTTCGCAGTTCGGGGAGTTCGATCTACGTGACGTTCGCGGACGATTGAGGCGCGGCACGACGGTTCTGTTCCATACGAAAAAACGAAAGACGCTCCCGCTATAAATAGCGGGAGCGTCTTTTGGTGTCCGGATCAGGGTCCGGTAAGGTTACTTGTGCGTCGTTACTTTTTCACCGAAGATTTGATCAGCTTCAGCTTGCCGTCCGTCCCGATATCGTACACCTGCACATCGTAGACGTTGGAATGCCGGGCCGCATTCGGCTGCGTATCCGGGTTCCAGTTCGGATTCTCGCGCTCCAAGGCAACTTCGATCCGCGTCGGACCGAGAAGTTTCACTTCCGTATCGTCGCTGACAAAATCTTTGCGCAAAAAGACCTGACCGTTCGCATGGATCGCGGCGATATTCGCTCCGCTTCCGCCCGAAGCTCCCGATTGGTACACGATCACCGTATCGCCGTTCGCGGCGACCGAGAACTGTACCCGCCTGTTCGGGTTGATCGGATCTTGGCTTTTCGCGGTCCAGATCGTTTTCCCGTTTTTCTTTACTATCGGCAGATATGCATCTTTCCGATCGGAGTCCCAAGGAGCCTTATCCACGACCAGCCCGTTACTCAGCTTCGCCGGCAGTTTCTCGGGACTCTGCCACAGCAAGAACGCCGGATACACCTGCGCTTTGTAGTTGCCTTTCGCTTCCGCGCGAATCATCGGAGCCAGTATGAACAGTGCCAGAAGCGTCAACAGCGCCTTTTTCCCGAACGATTTTCTTTTCAATCTTCTTCTCCCCCGTCCAAACGATTTCTTTCTATCCATCAATTCCTAATTGTAACGGATAAATAGAAATCCGAACAGAGCAAGCTACCGATCTCTTCGCATCGTCTTCATCGCGAACGTTATACGAACCGAATCTCCCGCTCGGCCCACTCCGTCTCCTCGTACGCCTGCGCGATGCCGACTTCGCGAATCCGATCCTTCGGCACGGCTTTCTCGCGCAGCGTTCCGACGAACTCGCCGGCAAAAGGCGAAGGATCGGCTTTCACCGTACGGTCGTCGATCCAGTTCAATTGCAGCAGTCCTCCACCGCCGAACGGCTCGGAACCGGGCACGCCGTCTTTGAACCACGGATGTTCGTCTTCTTTGCCGATTCCCGACGCGTTGAGACAGACGTACAGCGAGATGCCGTCGCAGGTCTGAAGAATCTGGCGATGCAGCAGCAGCGTCTCCTGCTCCACGCCCGAATACAGGATCGCGAGGCGCTGTTGGCGCTGTTCTTCGTGGTGCACGAATTCCAGAACTTCTTCGCGCTCCGACTTTTGCAGATCTTCGAACACGCTGTAATACATGCTGCTCAGCAGCGCCGAGTACGGATGTTTTTCTTCCAATTCGTCGACGCCCATTCGGTAGAACGTGATCTTGGGCAGCAGCGGGTATTCGTTGAACGAATACGGCGCATGCAGATGATCGTCCCAGACCGGCGTATCGTCGGGCCGAATCCATCCGCGGTCGTGCTCCGTCACGCCAAGCACGATCGCTTCTTTGGTAACGGCCGGCATGTTCGGCGACTCTTCGACTTTGTCCATTTTGAACCACTCGTCCCGGAATTTCGCCGCGGCTTCTCCGGAAAACCGGGCATGGTCATGCTGCTGCACGAGTACGAATGCTTTTTCGGTTTCGCGTATGATCATTGGTAAGTCCCCCATTCTTCTGTGCGCGTTCGGCCGAAACCGGTCGGCGCGCCGTTTGGCTTGCTGCCGAGTATACGGCTTATTACCCGAAATTCGACCGGATTTCCATAAAGACGCAACGAAAAGCGCTTCCGTTACGTTGTATACAAGAACCCTGTATTGTACTGAAAAGGAGGCTCTTTATGAAACTTCATACCGCTACCCGTGCCCCCGCAGGTTCCGCTCCGTGGATTCGCGACAAAAAGCGTTTCCGCCTCGCGATGATTCTGACCACCGTATTGACGCTGCTGTCGATCCGCTACCCGGGCGTACGTCCGCTGTACGAAGAAGCGCTGCGGGCTCTTCACCTGCCGCTGGCGATTCCTCTGTTCGGCAAAGCGCATATCGTGTACCCCGGATTGATTTTTACGGGCTTTGCCTTGTGGACGCTGTATCTGATCTGGGATTCGCTGAACCGGCACCGGATCATCTTCTGTATCCTGCTTCTCTGGCTGCTGCCTATACTGGGCAAAGCGGCTTTGGCCGGTTATCAAGCGCTGATCCCGCCGGGCGTGTATGCCGTAAGCGCGGATCAAGAGCAGCAGGCTTGCAGCGTCACGTTGGAAAAAGGCTTGGCGACGGGCGACTGCTCGTTCGTCGTGACCAACTACGGCAGCAAGCCGGTCGAGCTGCAATCGAGCGTTGCTTTCGATATCGATCTGAGCGGCAAAGAAACGCATACGCTTACCGTCCCGCTGCGGGATACCCGAATTTCTCCGCGCGGCATCGAAGTAATCGGCGGTTCTTTTTCGCAAAAATTCGACGAGTTGGGCGATCTCTCGGGCACGCTGAGTTGGGGCAATAACGCGCTTGAGTCCGACACCTTCAAGTTGACCGTAAGCGACGGATCGCGGGAACGGGTCTGGGGCGACTAGGCCGTTCGGAAAGCCGTATCGAAAAAATATTTTTCGAAGGAATAGCCCGAAATCCGGCATTTTTCGTCCGAATTTCGGGTTTTTCCCGTCCTTTTCCGAAAACGATTTCTGAACATTATGAGACGTTTGTCGGCAGCCTATTGTAAACCGCTTACAACCCTATTATACTCGAATTGTTCACGACCAATCGAGGGGCATTTTGAAAGGAGTTCAAACGATGAAATTCGGTTATTTCGACGACGCCAACAAGGAATACGTCATTCAGACGCCAAAAACGCCTTATCCGTGGATCAACTATCTGGGGAACGAGCAGTTCTTCGGCTTGATCTCGAATACGGCGGGCGGTTATTCGTTCTATCGCGACGCCCGTTTAAGACGCCTGACCCGTTACCGGTACAACAACGTTCCGCTCGACAACGGCGGCCGTTACTTCTACGTGCACGACGAAGGCGATTATTGGACGCCGGGCTGGATGCCGGTGAAACGCGATCTGGACTTCTACGAATGCCGTCACGGCCTCGGCTATACGTCGATCACCGGTCAGCGGGGCGGCGTCAAAGTCAATCAATTGGCTTTCGTGCCGCTCGGATTCAATGCCGAAGTGTATCGCGTTACCGTGTCTAACGTCGGCGATGTTCCGAAAACGGTTTCTATTTTCTCGTATCTGGAATTCTGCCTCTGGAACGCGCACGACGACATGACCAACTTCCAGCGCAATCTGAGCGTCGGCGAAGTGGAGATCGAAGATTCCGTCATCTATCACAAGACCGAGTACCGCGAACGCCGCAATCATTACGCCTACTATTCCGTCAACCGCAAGATCGACGGCTTCGATACCGACCGCGATACGTTCCTCGGCACTTTCAACGGTCTGGATACGCCGCAGGTCGCATCCGTTGGCAAGTCCGGCAACTCCGTAGCCAGCGGCTGGTCGCCGATCGCTTCCCACGGACTCAAGCTGGAACTGGCTCCGGGCGAAGAACAATCCCTGATCTTCATGCTCGGTTACGTGGAGAATCCGCAGGAAGAGAAATGGGAAAGCCTGAACGTCATCAACAAAAAGCCGGCCAAAGCGATGATCGAAGCGTTCGCGACCGACGAACAAGTCGATCGGGCGCTCGCCGATCTCGCCGCTTATTGGGACGGGCTGCTGGGCAAATATTCGATCGAGAGCAGCGACGACAAACTGAGCCGCATGGTCAACATCTGGAATCCGTATCAGTGCATGGTCACGTTCAATATGTCGCGTTCGGCTTCGTATTTCGAATCCGGCATCGGCCGCGGCATGGGCTTCCGCGACTCCAACCAAGATTTGCTCGGCTTCGTGCACCAGATTCCGGACCGCGCCCGCGAACGGATCATCGATATCGCGTCCACGCAGTTCGACGACGGCGGCGCGTATCACCAATATCAGCCGCTCACCAAGCAGGGCAACAACGAAGTCGGCAGCGGCTTCAACGACGACCCGCTCTGGCTGATCATCGGCACGGCGGCTTATATCAAAGAAACCGGCGATTACGGCATCCTCGACGAAGACGTGCCGTTCGACAGCGGACGTCAAGGCAGCGCGACTTTGTTCGAGCACTTGAAACGTTCTTTCGATCATGTGACGAACAATCTCGGTCCGCACGGCCTCCCGCTGATCGGCCGCGCCGACTGGAACGACTGCCTGAACTTGAACTGCTTCTCCAACGAACCGGGCGAATCGTTCCAGACGACGACCAACCTCGACGGCAAAACGGCGGAATCCGTGTTTATCGCCGGACTGTTCGTCTTCGCCGGACCGGATTATGCGGAGCTTGCGCGCAGACGCGGTCTGGAAGACGAAGCCGCCCGCGCCGAAAACGAGATCGAGAACATGCGCAAGATCACGCTGGAACACGGCTTCGACGGCGATTGGTTCCTGCGCGCTTACGATTACCACGGCGAGAAGATCGGCAGCCGCGAGAACGAAGAAGGCCAGATCTTTATCGAACCGCAGGGCTTCTGCGTCATGGCGGGGATCGGCGTCGAAGAAGGCCTGGCGGAGAAAGCGCTGAATTCCGTGCGCGACCGTCTGGAGACCGACTACGGCATCATGCTCCAACAGCCGGCTTATTCGAAGTATTACCTGAACCTCGGCGAGATCTCGACTTATCCGCCGGGCTACAAAGAAAACGCCGGCATCTTCTGCCACAACAATCCGTGGGTCACGATCGCGGAGACGGTCATCGGCCGCGGCGACCGCGCGTTCGAGACGTACAGCAAGATCGCTCCGGCTTATCTGGAAGACATCAGCGAAGTACACCGCATGGAGCCTTACGTTTATTCGCAGATGATCGCCGGCCGCGACGCCGTGCGCGAAGGCGAAGCCAAGAACTCTTGGCTGACCGGTACGGCGGCTTGGAACTACGTGGCGATCACGCAGGCGATCCTCGGCATCCAACCGGATTACGACGGCCTGCGCGTCGATCCTTGTATCCCGCAAGCTTGGGACGGCTACAGCATCGCGCGTTCGTTCCGCGGCGCGGAATACAAGATCTCGATTCAGAACCCGAACCATGTCTCCAAAGGCGTCAAGTCCGTCACCGTCGACGGTTCGCCGATCGAAAGCAATGTGCTGCCGGTGTTCGAAGCGGGCAGCAGCCATGAGGTTGTCGTGGTGTTGGGCTAGTTTTGCTCCAATCGCATCGAAAAGATCAAGAGACCGCTTTTATGGCGGTCTCTTTTTGCGTGACGAAAGGTCCGCTTAACCCGGGCCCAGATGGAACTTTTTCTCGCAGATCGCCTGCGCCCCGTCGCCTCGAGACATATGGGTCGCGACCTCTTCGCCGTCGTAAAAGATTTTGCAGCTGATCCATTCGGCGTCGTCGGCCGCGTCGGCTTGAAGCCGTACGGAAGGAAGCGGGATGAAGGCGTCTTTGCTGACTTCGAACGTTTCCCGGTAAGGAAGTTCGATCGTATCGTACGAAGCGCTTTGCGGATTTTTGCGCGCGTCGATCTCCGCTTTGAAATTCGCAGCGGAATCGCCGTCGCTTTCGACGAGCACCTCGACGCGGATCGCGTCGCTGGCGGCCGTATCGGCGACCGTCGTCGGCTGCGCGGGATCGGCCGAATCCGGACTCGCGCTTTGCGGAACTCCCGAAAATCCGCAAGCCGAAAGCAGGAACAGGACAAACAACGAGATCGTCCCGATCAGAAAAGTCCGTTTCGCGGGAAAGATCCGGTTATGTTTTTTCATCTTTTTCGCTCTCCTTTTGTTCGTAATAAAAAGCCATCATCTGATCCACGTAGTCCGTCAAGCCGCTATCGAATCCGATAACGGCGGGTTCTTCTCCGGTTGTCGGCTTCATCCATTCCCAATAGAGGTCGAGCAGCTGCCGGTCGCCTTCGAACATCTCCGCAGATACCGCATCGATCCGGCCCGCAAGCGCTTGAGCTTCCGCGGAATGCGGCGAGGAAGACCTCATTTCCGCCGCCTGACGGAATAACGCGAGCAGCGGCTCCAAGCGTTCGTCGCCGCTTCCCCACACCGGGAGCCTTTGCAGAATCGCTTTTTGCGTCGGCGTGACCGGCAGTTCGTCGCCGAATTCGGCCGCTACGACGCCGTCGACCAGAGGACGACCGTTCAGACCTTCGATGACGCCCAACAGATCGTTCATGCCGTTCACTCCTCGGAGCCGAAGAATATCGATCGCCGAGCGAAGATAATACTGTTTGCGGCTTAATTCTTCTTTTTGCTTCTCCATCAGCTCGATTTGTCGGTGCAGCGAATCCAGCCAGTCTTCGCGTTCGCCTTCGACTTTTTGCGTTCCGAGCAGTTCCCGGATCTGCCGAAGCGTATACCCGATCGATTTGAGCAGCAAAATCCGGTGCAGGCGAACCACGGCGGATTCGTCGTAATACCGATAGCCGTTCGCCTCGATCGCGCTGGGCTTCAGCAGGCCGATCTGTTCGTAGTAACGCAGCGTTCGTTTGCTGAGGTTGGTTTTTTTCGCCAAAACGCCGATTCGAATCACAAGTTTCCGCCCCTTCCGTGTTTAGGCCGTGTACGCAAACTTAACGACGTGCATCTTTAGCCGCCTTTTCGCCCTCCACCGCGTCAGTGCCCCTTGACGTGCCCCGGCACGCCTTCGGAACCCTTCCTTGTTGAGCACGAAAATTCGTCTAAATCTGCTTCCTTCGAAGTTTGCGTACACGCCCTAGTCTAAACGGTGACGTATACGTAACGGTCAAGCTGTTTTCTTCAACAAGGCGGACGGGTATGCCTGCTTTTTGCGGGTATCGGGCTGCCGATTCGGATGTGCCGCAATCCCGGCGGCTAAACGACGGCACGCCAAAAAGGAGCCTTTATAAAGGCTCCTTTTTGGCTGATATTGCGTTCTTTGACGTTCTCATAAGAGCTGCGCGGCTGCGCCGGCGTTCCGGCCTTGCGGAGATCTTCGGCGCATCTGCCGCAAAGCGAAGGCTTCGGCCTTATTTGCCGGAAGCGTCCGTTCCCGAAGCCGCCGGAGCCGGCGTCTTCCCGTCCGCGTTCGGGCCGACTCGAGGACCGCTGCCGTCCGGACGAGGCGCGCCTTCCGGCGGAGCCGGCGGAAGATCGGATACGCGGTCGATCCGCTCCTCGGCGCGTTCGCGCGCTTCGGCGGCGCGCTCGTTATACTGCGTCTGCGTGATTTTGCCCGCCGACAGTTCTTCTTTGAGACGCGTCTCGTGGTTCGAGACCAGCGCGTCGATCAGCGCCTGCTTGCTCACGCCTTGCGCGGTCGCGATCGCGGCCAACGTTTGCCCCGCTTCCTGACGCGTTCTCAATTCGTCTTCCGTCAGCTTCAGCAGCGAAGCGATCGCTTCGCGTTCTTCTTTCGGTCCGATTCCCGGTCCCGGGCCTCCGGGAAGGCCTTTGCCGGGCCCTTTGTCCGAAGCGTCGAACGTTCGCTCCACTTCGTTTTGCGCGCGTTCTTTGTCTTTGGCCAAACGTTCGTCATACTGCGCCTGCGTGATTTTGCCTGCCGACAGTTCTTCTTTGAGATGCGTCTCGTGCTTCGAGACCAGCAGGTCGATCACCGACTGTTTGTCCACGCCTTGCGCGGTCGCGATCGCGGCCAAAGTCTCGCCGGCTTCTTGGCGCGTTCTGAGCTGATCTTCCGTCAACTTGAGCAGCGAAGCGATGTCGGCGCGTTCGGCGGCAGGACCGCCGTGCGGACCGCGGCCCAGCGGACCGGGCGAATCGGCTTTCGGCGGAGCGGCCGGAGTCGCTGCCGCAGAACCGGAAGCGGTCGGCGCCGTCTTGGCGGCACCGCCCGAGGTCGTGGTCGAATCTGCGGCGGAGTCCGCGTACATATGAGAGACGGCGGAAGTTCCTCCTGCCGCGAGAGCCAAAGCCAATACGCCGGTTGCGATTTTTCTGTTCATGATTATTCCTCCTTGTGGATCGTCCGATGCGCGAATCCCTCTGTTCGGATGCTTGAGACGATCTTTGCGGTCGTTTGCTTGCGTCATCTTGTCCGACGGGGTGACATGGACATCTTAGACGTCTTTTTTGTGAGAAACCTGAGGCCGGGCTGAATGTTTGCTGAAAGGTCGCCCGAATGATCAGAACGACAAAAAACCGACGCCCGAAGGCCTCGGTTTCGACGGTTGGAACGCCGATATTTATTTGCCCGTTTTCTCGAACACCCGAATCCGCGCTTCGATCTCGTCGCGAACGCGCTGGAAGGTTTCCCATTTTTCTTCATCCGTTCCTTCCGCTTTGGCCGGATCGTCGAAACCCCAATGTTCGCGGCGCACGGTCGGCGGCGTAACCGGGCACTTGTCCGCCGCGTCTCCGCACAGCGTCACCACGAAGTCGGCATGGTTCAGGATATGCGGATCGATCACGTCGGACGTTTGCCGCGAAATATCGATTCCCGCTTCCGCCATCGCTTTGACCGCTTTCGGGTTCAAACCGTGGGCTTCGATGCCGGCACTCTTGACCTCCCACTTGTCGCCCAGATACTTTTTCCCCCAAGCTTCGGCCATTTGACTGCGGCAGGAATTGCCGGTGCAGAGGAAATATAATGTTTTTTTGGACATGCGAAACGCTCCTTCACGTTCAAGATGAGAATAAGACCCCGTCGTAAAATCATTACATAAGCATATTCTTATATGTAAAATACGAATATCCCTCGCGGGATAACGTATCGGCAGATCGTTAACAGCAGCTTCCGGAATTCGGTCCGCAGACCGCTTCGAGCTTCGTTTTTCCCATCGCCCGCAGTAATTCGTTCGGATCGGGCAGAGCTTGCAGCAAAGCTTGAATATGCGGTTTATCGGCAATGTTCAGCGAATAGTAGACCCATTGTCCGCGCCGTTCTTCCCGAACGAGTCCGCCGGCTCTCATCTTGCGAATATGCTGACTGACGCCGGGTTGGGAAATGTCGAACACTTCCACGAACTCGCATACGCACCATTCGCGCCGCTGAAGCAGAGCCAACATGGTCAGACGCGTCCGATCTCCGAGCAGCTTGAGCTGTTCGGCCATTGTCTCGATCGATTCCATCCGGTTCTCCCTTCGTGAGCGTTTGGAAAAAGCGTACGATAAACCTCGGATATAAGCAAGCACTTATTTCTTTTTCAAAAACTTGCAATTTGCAAATAAATAGATTATAAAAAGGTTGTGAGGTGAACACATGAATCGAAATAAAAGAGAAGTTTTTCAAGTCATGACGCGCCGATTGGGCTTGCTGAACAAGACCTGCTGCACCATAGGCGGCCGCGACTTGTCGGCTGCGCAAAGCCATATTCTGTACGAGATCGATCGTTCGGCTCTTTCGTCCATGCAGCAGATCGCCGAGTCGCTCGGCACCGACATCACGACGTTCAGCCGGCAGATCCAAACGCTTGTCAAAATGGGGCTTGTCGAGAAATCGCAAGATGCTTCGGATCGGCGAGTGTTTGTGTTGGCGCTGACGGCAGAAGGTCATCGTGTCGCTTCTTCCATCGACCGTCAGATGAACAGCTACCTTGACGAAGTATTTGCTTATCTGACTCCGTTCGAGCAGGAAAGCATACTTCGAGCCGTCGGGCTGTTCAATGAAGCCATGTCCAGATCCGAACGCTGCTGCGCGCCGGTTCAAGACGAGAGCCTGTCAGCCAAAAAAGATTCGCGTCGAAAATAACTTGTTTTTTGCAATCTATTTTTCTTCATGAATCCTTATTAGGGAGATGAATCCGAATGGACTTAACCCGAGAAGAAGAAATTCGTCAAAATGTACGCGATCATTATCAGAAGATCGCCGTCGCTTCCTCTTCCTGCTGCTCAAGCTCTGCAAACGCGGTTCGGCAGGCCGATTTCGCTTCGGCACAGCTCGGCTATTCCGAAGAGGAACTGCGGAGCGTGCCTGAAGGTTCGAATCTCGGACTCGGCTGCGGGAATCCGCAGGCCATCGCGGCTCTTTCGCCGGGCGAAACCGTTCTGGATCTGGGCAGCGGCGCAGGATTCGATTGTTTTCTCGCCGGACGTCAGGTCGGAGAAGACGGTCGGGTCATCGGCGTGGAAATGACGCCGGATATGATCGCCAAAGCGCGCGGCAACGCACATCGATCGGGAATGTCCCATGTCGAGTTCCGATTGGGCGAAATCGAACATCTTCCGGCAGCCGACGCCAGCGTGGATGTTATGATGTCCAACTGCGTCGTCAATTTGTCTCCGGACAAGCCGCAGGTGTTTCGCGAAGCTTTCCGTGTACTGCGTTCCGGTGGTCGTTTGGCGATCTCCGACATCGTTACGACGGCCGAACTGCCTTCGGACATTAAGGGAGACTTAAAGGAACGCTATGCAGGCTGCATCTCCGGCGCCTCTTCGGTAGACGAATTGACAGCTATGCTCCAACAAAGCGGCTTCGTACAGATCTCAATCGAGCCGAAAGAACAGTCACGCAGCTTCATCCGGGATTGGCTGCCGGGCGCGCAAATCGACGATTATATTTGTTCGGCCGTCATTCAAGCCGTCAAACCCTAAGGAGGATAAGGATGAAGGACAATCTGACGGAGGCGGCTCGAGAGGCCTCATCGCTTGTAGTGCGGCCTGCCGAAACGCAGGATCTGGAAGCGATCCTTCGCGTTTATAATCAAGGAATCGAAGACCGGATAGCCACGTTGGAATCAGAAGCGAAAGATCCGGCTTACATGCAGAACTGGTGGCTGGAGCATCAAGGGCGCTATCCGATTCTGGTTGCCGAACAAGGCAGCGAGATTGTAGGATGGGCTGCGCTGAACCGCTATTCCCAGCGCTGCGCCTATGATCGCGTCGCAGATCTCTCTGTCTATGTTGCCCGCCCTGCCAGAGGCACGGGCGTAGGGAGTCGGTTGCTCCCGGAACTGGAACGTGCGGCCTGCGAGCACGGGTTCCATAAAATCGTTCTGCTGACCTTCGCCTTCAACGAAGCGGGACAGCGCTTATACCGGAAGGCCGGTTACCGGGAGGTCGGCATATTCGAGGAGCACGGCCTGCTCGACGGCCGCAAGATCGATGTGCGGATTATGGAAAAGCTGCTGAAGCCTCGATCAACGTAATCGGTACACGGAGGATCGGAAACGCGGGAACGGCAAGCCTAGCGGATAAAACAAAAAAAAGCGGGACGCTCGGCGCAGGTTGTGCGCGTAACGTCTCGCTTTTGCTCATGTCGTCGACCCGATCGTATTCGATTCGGTCTGCCCGGTAAAAACCGCGCCCACCCTTCTCCGCATTATTTCTCGAGCAGCCGGCAGCCGATCAGTCACCGCGGTTCCGTGGCTTCAAGCCCAATATTCGTCCGGCTTGTACGTGATCTCCGATCCGGCGCGAATCGTCAGCACGGACGAAGCTTCGTCGTAACTCACGTCGTTTTCGCCGACGTAGAACCAGTGCTTGACGGGCGGCAGGCCGGGCGGTTCCTCGAAATGGAATACGTTCAATTCGCGCTGCACGCCGAGGATCTCTTCGGCGAGCCAAGGCGAGATTCCCCGAACGGTCAATACGACGCCTCCGCCTTCGGGACGTTCCAATTCGTAGATCACGTCGTCGGCGCCGCTGTTGACGAACATGCGGCCCGTCACGGCATGTTTGACGAGAATGCGTTCATGGTCCTGCGTAGTCATCTTCGCTCCTCCTTATGCCCTTACGGCAGATCGATCAGCATATAGAATACCGGCGTCGCGGCTTGCAGCTCGAGTTCCGGCGCCTCGACGATCCGCGCCGTATCGCGTCGTCCGAGCTTCGCGGTCTCGCCCGCGCCCGATACTTCAAGTTCGCCTTCGATCACGAACAGGAAGACGCGGCGGTCTACGGCCTGCTTGAACGAGAGCCGCTGCCCCGCTTCGAGCCGGCTCAGATAGATCGTCAGATCTTGGCCCAGATCGGTCACGCCTTCCAGTCCTTGACCGGAAGCTACCGGAATCAATGCGCCGTCCAGCGCGGCCGTTTCGAATTCGCCCGTCGTGTACGACGGCTGCTTGCCCCGCTGATCCGGTTCGAACCAGAGCTGCAAGATATGCACGTCTTCTTCTTCCGACGGGTTATGCTCCGTATGAATGACGCCGGTTCCGGCGCTCATGCGCTGTACGCCGCCGAAGCCGGTCACGGCCACGTTGCCGAGACTGTCTTCGTGACGCAGGTTGCCCGAGAGGATCAGCGACACGATCTCCATATCGCTGTGCGGATGCGCGCCGAAGCCTTTGCCCGGCGCGATCACGTCGTCGTTGCAGACGCGCATCGGGCCGAACTTGACGTTCTCGGGATCGTAATACTCGGCGAAAGAGAAGCTGTGCCCGCCTTTGAGCCAGCCTTTATCGTATTCGAAACGCGAACTTGCCGGATAGACTTGAATCATGGTTGGCAAAGCCCCTTTCTGATTGTGGACATCGGAATTCGGATAGCGGACATCGGGGATCGAATAAGGTATCGCCAAACGATCGCGCCTACTCCGCTTCTCTTTCTATTATTACTTTTAATTTAAAATTTTCAATAGCAAAATAAAAATAAAGTTAGAAACTTTATTAAAAATAGCTCGATCGCGACATCGGATCGGCAGCATCGACCAAGCAGGAACGCCTGTTGAAGCTGCCGGAGCGTGTCGGCGCCGCGCCGCCGGATTTCCCTCGATGCTGACGGAAGAGCAAGACGCTCAGCGCCGAAATGCTGCCGTCCGGAATTCTAACGGAACCGCGAGGCGCTTAGAGCGGAAATATCGTCGTTCGCAATTTCTAACGGAACGAGATGACGCTTAGAGGGATCAAAAGCAGATTTCGAGCCAGTTTCGGCGCTTTTTCCGCTTCTAAGCGTCGCTGCGTTCCGTTAGAATTCGGCAGCCGGCGAAAAAGGCCTTCTAACGGATTGACGTTCCGTTAGCGTTCGGCGGCAGCGGAAGCAGGGCAAGCCGCCTTTTAACGGAACAAACTTCTGCCGGATTCCCCCGTCCACTGCCGCTCCGAACGCATGAGTTCGTCGCCGGACCCTCGAATGCCGCCCTCAAGGCCAGCCTGCTCCTAACGCCCGGCCGTTCTTAAGCGGCCGTTCCGGTCCCTAGTCCCTCAGAACCGGAAGATCTCGACCCCGTAAGGCTTCAATTCCAGCTCTCCGCCGCTATGCCGCCTGCCGCCGAGCAGGCCTTCGCCGCCGGCCGCTTCGGCGTAAGCGCCGCCGAGCCGGAACCTGCGCGTTTCGCGGCTCAGGTTCAGCACGAACAGATACGCGCCGCTCGCTCCGGCGCGGACCGACACCTGCACGCCGGCCGGCAGCCCTTCGGCGTGCGGCAGGCCGCGTTCCTGCGCGATGCGCAGCAGCAGCGCGCGCAGATACTCTTCCTCGGGATGCGTCCCGAGGTAATAGGTCTCCCCGTGCCCGAACGCGTGGCGCGTGACCGCCGCTTCGCCGGCGAAGAAGACCGGGCCGCCGTAGCGGGCCAGCACTTCCGTCCGGCCGCCCGGGGCCGGATCGAGAATATCGGCCCATTGGCTGCAAGCGTACTGCTCGCCGTCTTCCGCGTCGAGCCGGACCACGTCGCGGCCGAGCGGATCGTATTCCCGCACGGCGACGCCCGCGCAGTCGGCCAGCAGTCCCGGCAGCGGCTGCATGACGCAGACGTTGTTCAGGTTCTTGACCCCGGTGCGCGCCGTCAGCAGCAGCGTGCCGCCGTCGGCGGCGAAACGCGACAGCCGTTCGGCCGCTTCGTCGTCCAGCAGGTACAAATGCGGCGCGACGACGACGCGGTAGCCGTCCAGCGGCTGACGCCAGTCGATCACGTCGCAGCCGATCCCGAGCTTGGTCAGCGCCCGGTGATATTCTTTGAGATTCTCGTAGTAATCGAAATTGTCCGTCTGCTTCTGGATTCTAAGGGCTTCGAGCTGCTCGTGCGACATCAGAATCGCGACCTGCGCTTCCGGCGAGGTGCCTTCCAGCAGCGGAGCGAGCCGCCGAACTTCGCCGCTCGTCTCGGCGAATTCCGCCAAACGGCGGCCCGGCACGTTGCTGTGGTCGATCAAGCCGTGCCAGAACTGCTCCGCGCCGATATGAGCGCTTCGCCAGCGGAAATGCACGACCGTGTCCGCGCCGCGGGCGATCGCCTGCCAGACGTAAGCCCGGATATAACCGGGCTGCGGCATGCGCCACATCGGCATCCAAGCCCCCGGAGAGCCGCTGAGCTGCTCCATGATCCAGAAGTTCCGGCGTTTGACGCCGCGCGTCGCGTCGAGCGACAGCGCGCCGCTGTAAGGCGACGTCGCCGCTTTGTCCGGCGACGTGTTCGGATAGTAGTCGAAAGAAGCGAAGTCCAACGCTTCGCCGACTTTGTACAGATCCAGCCGCTGCGGATAGCTGTGGAAGTTATGCGTGACGAAATGATCCGGACAATGCGCGCGGATCGCGGCGATCTGCCCGTTCTGGAAATCCGCGACCGTTTCCCATTGGAAGCGCGCGAAGTCGAGCAGGAACGACGGGTTCTGATAAGGCGATCCGCCGAGCGGAGGCGTGACCTCGCTCCACTCCGAATATTCCCCGCTCCACACGACCGTGCCCCATTCGCGGTTCAGATTGTCCAGCGTGCCGTATTTGCGGTAGACCCAATCGCGGAAATCTTCGGCCGCCTGCGCGCTCTGGCTGTCGAGCATGCCGAATTCGTTGTCCGTCTGCCAGCCGACGACGGCCGGATGCTTCGCGTAACGTTCGGCCAGCCTGCCGATCAGCCGTTCGCCGTAATGACGCAGCGAACGGCTGTTGAAGCAGCGATGACCGCGCACGCCCGGTTGATATACGGCTCCGCTCGGCAGGATCGGCAGCACGTCGGGATGCTTGGCCGTCAGCCATCTCGGCGGCGTATGCGTCGGCGTGCCGATCACGACGTCGATGCCGTAACGGGCGAACAGATCCAGCGCCCGGTCGAGCCATCCGAACTCGAATTCGCCGTCGCGCGGTTCCATGCGGCTCCAAGCGAATTCGCCGACGCGAACGACCGCCACGCCCGAGCTTTTCATCAGCGCGATATCTTTTTCCCACATCTCTTCGTCCCAATGCTCCGGGTAATAATCGACGCCCATCCGGACGTTCTCGTACGACTTGTTTGGCTGCGGCTGTGTCATGATGTCGACCCCTCTCCCATTCGGTTCATGGCTTAAAGATTCGAGATTGCCGCATCGATCCCTTCCCCTGCCGCAAACGTTTTCCGTAAAACGCTTCGGAACCTGCTCCGTTCCATGCAGAAAAGGCAGCCCGTCGAGGCTGCCTTTTCTGTCTTCGTATGTTCGGCTCCCGCATTTCCCGAGCGCCGAAGCATCTCTCGATCGCCGTCGGCGCGGCGCCGGGAAGCCGCGGCTCGGGTCGAATCTTACGCGCGCAGCGTCCGGGAATCGACGACCCGATTGCGGCCGTCTTCTTTGGCTTGATACAAAGCGCGGTCGGCGAACTCGATCAATCGCTGCCGATCGAATCCGTCTTCCCATTCCGCGACTCCCAGACTCGCCGTCACCTTGTATTGGCGCGAAGGCGAGTTGGCTTCCAATTCGCCGCGGATTCGTTCGGCGATCGTTTTCGCTTCTTCCGTTCCCGTACGCGGCAGCAGCACGGCGAACTCTTCGCCTCCGAACCGCGCCGGAATATCTTCGGGCCTTACGCATTCCTCAAGCAGGGCAGCCAGATGCTTCAACACCAGATCGCCTTCCGAATGCCCCCAGGTATCGTTGAATAATTTGAAGCGGTCCACGTCCAGCAGGATCAAGCTGAACGGCTGCTTGTCCGGATCGGAATCGCGTTCTTGCGATAACATCAGATTCTCCAACGATTCTTCGAAATATCTCCGGTTCCAGATTCCCGTCAAGCCGTCATGATGCGCCATCGCCCGGATTCGCGTCGTCTCGGTCGCGTTATCCAGCGCGGTCACGATCATCGGAGCCAACAGTTCCAGCCGCTCTTTGTCCTGCTGCGAGAACGAATCCGCTTTTTCGGACATCAGATTGAGCACCCCGAAGATCCGGGCTTCTTTTCTCAAGATGATATGCATGGACGAGCGGATGCCGCTCTCGAAAAGCTGGTCGGTAATCGAACCTTTGGCCCGGTACTTCGACCAATCGGCATGAATCATCGAGAAGCCTCCGCGCAGCAGATCGTAAACGTCTTCCTCTTCTCCGCTCAGCGGCGTTTCCTGACGAGTGAACGCTCCTCGGTACAGCAGCGCCTTGATCGAAAATCCGCGGATTTCGTTCTGCGTGATGACCGATACCCGTTCGCATTCGACAAGCGAAGAAATCGACTCCAACGTGACTTGATAAGCTTCGTCCAAGCCGCGCGTTTGATTAAGCATATTGATCAAACGGTAGGTTTCTGTCAATACGTTTTTCTCGCGTTCCATCTCTTCGTGCATCAAACGGAAATTTTCCACCAAACGGCCGATCTCGTTGTCTTCGCGGTAAGCCGGAAGCTTGGAGCGGATATTGCCGGATTCGTAAGAAGCGACGGCACGGTCCAGCTGAATGATCGGCAGCGTGATGCGGGTAAGCCCTTTTTGAAGAAAATACAGCATGAAGAACTGCACCACGATAAAAACGCAGCCCACGGCAGCGAACAGATACGTCAGATTATGCAGCATCGTGGTCCGGCGCTCGTCGCGAAGCCGCTCGACGACCTTCAGCGCTTCGGCTTCTTCGGATCGGAATTCGTCGAACTGCCGCTTGCTTCGCAAAAGTTCCGTCTCCGTGATCGAACCGCCGGACATCACTTTGCGCACTTGAGCATCGCCGTATTCTATTTTCCAGTTCGACCCCATCTCGATCAGCGCTTTGATCTGGGTTCCGAAACCGGGATGCTCGTCGACCGTCGCGGCTCCGTCCAGAAGAATGGCGGACATTTCGGCGTACTTCTGCATACCGCGGTCGAACGGCTCCAGAAATTCGTTATTGCCGGTCAGCAGGTAGCCCCGCTGCCCGGTCTCCTGATCGACCAGAGCGTTCTCCAGCGACAGCAGTTGAATCCGCAGATCGGCGGCCTGCCGCACCTGCTGATAGTCCGTCTTCACGGTATGGACCAGATAGCCGAAGCCGAGCGAGACGTTCAATATAAAGACCAGCATAAACCAGATATTCATCTTGATCAGGCCGGAGCCGACGAACTTTCGGCCTCCGAGCAGATCGCTCAGCATTTTTCTCATTCGTTTTCCCTCGCTGTGTAAGTACTCGTTCCTTGCCCTGTCTCTTCATATATCTGTTTTTTCGGAAGCTTTATTTAGAGATGCGCGCGAAAAAGCCGCCGGAACCGAAATTCCGACGGCTTGAGTAAAGCTTGCTTCCCGAGCGGGAAGGAAATCGCGCAATGTTTATACGAGATTCCAGAACATGACCGTGTTGGCGACCGTCACCATCGTGAACAAGATCGTGTTCACGAAAGCCGGCAGCCAGACGTTGTTCGTTTTCTCGAACAGCTTGCGCGCATAGATCGCGGCGATGATCAGCACCGGTACGAGCGCGAACAACAGGATGCCGTTGAGCGCTTGGGCCGGGTACAGCGCGACGCCGCGAGCGAAGTCCAGACCGTACTGCGCGATCAGCCAGATGATCAGACCGCCCACGTTCAGGAAGATCGCGAGCCAGTAGCCGCCTTTGCGGGAACGCGTATCGGCGTTCAGCGCGACCGCGCTGACGAAGTAGTAGATCAGGAACAGCGGCATGTAGCGCAGCGCCGTTACGAAATGCTCCAACGTGAACGTGCGGACCGCGAACGTCCAGATCCGGAAGTCCGTGCCGAAGATCGCCTGCACCGCGAACAGCAGCAGGTAGCCGACGACGACGGCGATGACCGCCGTGCACAGGCTCGCGAGAATGGCGGAAGGCTTCAAGCTGATGCCGTAATCGGCGAAGCTTGCTCCCGAATGTTTCTTATTGAAGTAGTAGAACGCGAACGTGATGAACGCCGTGATCGAAGCGGACACGAGCGCCCAGTAGACGATCTGGTTGGTCGTCGGTTCGTTGAAGAACGGACTGAGCGGCGCGATGCCTTCCGCTTTGGCGAACAGCACCCACATGACCGCGGATACGACCGCCAGAATCAAGCCGCCGATTCCGACGTGGCGCATAGCCGGCGAGCTGCCGGAGCGCGCGAAGCCGATCACGGCCGCGACGACCGACAAAGCCAGCAGAACGATGGCGATGATCGTCAGCGTATGCAGACCGCCGGGCTGCTTGTCCATCAGGGTCGGGAACAGAATCGCCGGGATCAACGCGCTGAACACGACCGCGATCCAATAAGCGGCTTTCTGTCCGCCTCCGAGCGGCTTGGCGAGCGGAGCGGTGACGTTCGTCACGGCCTGCTTCAAGAACGGCAGACGAAGCAGCAGCGCCGACATCGGTACGATCAGCAGGAAGAAGCCGATCATGGCGACGAAGTTGAACGCTTCTTTGAGCCACCAGATCTGATTGCCGGAAGACAAATTGGCGTCGACTTGGCTAGGCGCCGTGACGCCTTGGAACGCATGAGTGTAGAAATCGATCAGGTAACCCGTCGTTTCCGGGGAGAAATGGTTCCACGGGTGCGTCTGGTTCGGCGTGTAGATGATCCGTTCGCCCGTCTGCGAAGGACGCACGACTTGATCTTTCACTTTCACTTCGCCGGAATCGACGGTGTAATATTTGCCCTGCTGCGCCTGTTCGGAGCTGTCCGCGCCGAGTCCGAGGAACGCGCGGCCCGACAGCGTTTTGGCGAAGTCTTTGTGCATGACCGTGCCGACGATCGCTTTTTCCGCGGCGGTCTTCTCTTCGTCCGATTTGTTGAAGAAAAATTCGTCGTAATGGCCCGCGACCATGCCGACCATGCGGCTGCCGTAAGCGGCCGTGAGTTGGTCCTGCGGCGCGACGGCCGCGGCGTACGAATAGTCGGAGCCGACCGAGATGCCGGTGTAGATCATCCGGTAACCGGCTTGAAGCGAGTTCATCTCGTCCATGTACATGGCGAGCAGCGTGGAGAAGCCGCCCATCGAGTGTCCGCTGACCGCGAGGTACGCGTTGCCTTTGTCGTCTTTTTTCGTGTACGGCTGTTGATACATGTATTTGGCCGCGTCGAATTGGGAGTAGATCCAGAACGTCGAGAACTGTTCGCCGACCTTGATATCGCCGTCCCAACGGGAATCGCCGTGGTCGTACATATCCAGCGCCAGAACGATGTAGCCGCGTCTCGACATCTCGATCGCCGGCGCGTCCTGCATTTCTTTGGTATTGAGATAACCGTGCGTGGTCACGATGACCGGGCGGGGATCTTCGGGGCCGGCGCCTTTCGGCATATAGAGCAGGCCGTGCAGCGTGCCGTGATCGGCTTTGAACGAAATTTCTTTGACGTTCACTTTGTAGAAAGAGGTATTGAACATGCCGGCCAGCAAACTGCCGACTACGATCAACACCAGGGACAGAGCCAGCAGGCCGGCCGGCTTCTTGAACAGGTTGGATAAGGTTTTCACGCTTGTGTCTCCCCGCGACGATGTCGCATCAGTATCATGGAAATAAGAAATGTTCAAAATAAAGATAAGAAAATTTGAACCGTCACTTCGCATAAAAGCTCCCTTCCCCGGCTTATGCCGGGGGAAGAAGCTTGCCGCGCGGAGGGCGAATCCGTTATCGGAACGCCGCTTCCGCGATCATTCGCGCAGGGCAAAAAGCCGGTCAGCCGATTTCGTTCCGCCTGCCGTTTCCTGCCGATGGCTTAAGGCCGAAGACCGGGTGCCGCCTACAGCGGCATCCCGAACCTAGACCGTCTCGATGCTTCGAAACTCAACTTACTTCAAGCTGTCCGACAGCGCCGCGAAGATCACGCCGAGCGCGTGCGCGCCCGCATCCGGATACCCGATGCTGCGTTCGCCGACCGTACCCGCGCGGCCCATCCGCGCCACGATCTCCTCCGTCTTCTTCGCGCCGGCCGCGGCCGCTTCCGCGCCTTTGGCGAACGCCGTCTTGACGTCGTCTCCGGCAGCCGCGCTCGCCGTCCACGAATCCGCGCACGGTACCAGCGCGTCGATCAGCGTCTTGTCGCCGACGACCGCCCCGCGGCCGAACGACCGCTCGCCGGTCGATTGGATGCCGGCCACCGCGGCCTGCATCAGCTCCGCGAACTCGGAGACGTTCAGTTCCGTCTTCTCTCCGGCCGAACGTCCGGCCGCGCGGAACGCGGAACCCCAGATCGGGCCGGAAGCGCCGCCGCAGTATTCCATGATCACGAGCGAGCACTCGTGCAGGAAGCCGCCGATCGATTGATCGTCGTGGGCGAGAATGTCTTTCCATTCGCGCTTGAGCTGCTTGAAGCCTTTGGCGACGCTCATGCCGAAGTCGCCGTCGCCCGCGTGCGAATCGAGATCGCAGAACGGAATCTCGTTCTCGATGATGACTTCGCTCATCTTGTCGATCAGGTAGACCATATTGTCGCGGGTAATCTTGTCGCCCGATACTTGCGCGTATTCTTCCGGCGTCTCGACTTTGAAAGAAGCCGGGAGGTCTTCCGCGCCGGAGCGGCGCAGTTCTTCGTAAGCTGGCTGCACGACCGGTCCGGACACTTTGAACGCCGGCGTATCGCTCTCGCTCGACAGCAGAGCTTTCAACTCGTCGTCCAATTTCATGAACGTGACCGAGATGCCCGCCATGTCGATGCTCGTCATGTAGTTGCCGACGAACGTGCGGTTGATCTTGACGTTCTTCTCCGTCAGCTCGCGCGTAACCGCGTGATTGAACAGATACAGTTCTTGCAGCGGAGTCGCGCCGAAGCCGTTGACCAGCAGGGCGATCTCTTCGCCGTCGCCGCCTTGGAGCTTCATGTCGCGGATCAGGTCGGAGACGGTATGCGCCGCCAGTTCGTCGGCCGTCACCATCTTCTCGCGGCGGATGCCCGGCTCGCCGTGGATGCCGACGCCGTATTCGATCTCGTCTTCGCCGAGCTTGAACGTCGGCGTGCCTTTGGCCGGCACCGTGCAGGACGTCAGCGCGAAGCCGATGCTGCGCACGTTGGCCGCGGCTTTCTCGGCCGCCGCTTTCACTTCCGCCAAGCTGCGGCCTTCTTCGGCCGCGGCGCCCGCGATCTTATGCACGAGCACCGTGCCCGCCACGCCGCGGCGTCCGACGGTATAGAGGCTGTCTTCGACCGCGATATCGTCGTCCACGCGGACGTAATCGACTTCGATGCCGTCTTCGCTTGCCAGATGGGCGGCGTTTTTGAAGTTCATCATGTCGCCGCTGTAGTTTTTGATGATCAGCAGCGTGCCTTTTTCGCTTGCGGTCGCTTTGATCGCTTGGTACACCTGAATCTGCGAAGGCGAAGCGAACACGTCGCCGCAGACGGCCGCGTCGAGCATCCCTTTGCCGACGAAGCCGGCGTGCGCCGGTTCGTGGCCGCTGCCTCCTCCGCTGATCAGGGTCACTTTGCTGGCGTTCAGGTCTTTTTTCTTGATGACTTTGTATTTCTGCATGAATTCCAGTTCGGGGTGCGCAAGGACGAGCCCGCTGCACATTTCCATGACCAGATCTTCCGGTTTGTTGATGACTTTTTTCAAAACGATATTCCTCCTGTCTTGTCCGCGGACGAACCGCGGCTTGGACTTACAGCCCTTTCGATGCTTTGTACGCGCTGCCGATCCGGTCGGCTGCTTGAACGGCTGCCGCCACTTGTTCTACCGTAACCGGGAAAGGCATAGCGTGAATCGATTCTTCCGGGATGCAGGCTTTTTCCGCGACTTCTTGCAGTTCTTGAGCGGTCATCGACTCGACGCCGATATCCGCCAGGCAGACCGGCAGGCCGACGGCAAGGCAGAAATCCATCACTTGGTTCAGTTCTTCGGTCGGCGCGTTTTCCAGAACCAACTGCGCGATCGTGCCGAACGCGACTTTTTCCCCATGGAAGTAATGGTGCGTGCCTTCCAGCGCGGTCAATCCGTCGTGGATTGCGTGAGCCGCCGCCAGACCGCCGCTTTCGAAGCCGAGTCCCGACAGCAGGATGTTCGTTTCGACGATGTTTTCCAGCGCTTGAGTCACCACGTTCGCGTCGCAAGCCGCTTTCGCTTTGATGCCGTCGCGCAGCAGCATTTCGTAGCACAGCGTCGCCAGCGCCATCGCCGCGTTCGTGCCGAATGCCGGAGCAGTCAATCCTTCGCGTACGCCGCTCGGCAGACCCGCGTTGACTCTCGAGTACGAACGCGCGGTCGCGCGGGCTTCGAAGTAAGTCGACAAAGCGTCGCCCATGCCGGAAACGAGGAATCTCGTCGGCGCGTTGGCGATCACGGTCGTGTCGACCAGCACCACGCTCGGGCTTTGCTTGAAGTAAGCGTAGTCGTCGAACGCGCCTTCCGGCGTGTACAGAACGGCCGAGTGGCTGGTCGGCGCGTCGGTCGCGGCGATCGTCGGGCAGATGATCAGCGCCTCGCCTTTGGCTACGCATTTGGCCGCGTCGATCGCTTTGCCTCCGCCCAGTCCGACGATGCAGTCGCAGTTGTTGTCCGCCGCGATCTGTTCCAGACGCGCGACTTCCTGACGCGAACATTCGCCCATGAAACCGCTCTCAACGAACGTCACTCCGAACTTTTCCGAAGTCGCATCCAACTTGTCCTTCACGCGAGCCGCATCGTCCGGATGCGCGATCAGCAGAGCGGATTTGCCGAACGAGCCGACGAAGTAACCCAGATTCAGCAGTTCGTTTTCTCCTTGCACGTATTTCGACGGGCTGATAAAAGCTTTTCTCATGATAATTCCCTCCGTTTTATAAAATGATAGCCGGCCGTTACCGGATGGCGAGTGGTCGATAAAAGTGTCGGTTGTGTGTCTTGGCCGTGCTTTCCTTCATGATAATCCACAAATTTTAGGTTTACAGTGGACTTTTAAAGCAATATATTATAATCTGCAATCGTAATTTGATGTCCTCCGCTGTATAAATGGCATCTTTTTGTCATCGCTTACATAAGCCGAACTTCGAAATTGCAGCATCATTGCGCCATAACTAGCAATCAAAATCCCATTTTCGAAAGAAGGAATCCTTCGTGATCGGCGAACATCTCAGTATTCAGAAAGTTTTCGACCTGCAAAAATGGGAACGCCTTCAAGATTCCCTCGCCTCCGTCACCAAGCTGGCGATATTGACCGTCGATTACAAAGGCAACGCCGTCACCGGACACAGCGGCTGCCAATCGTTCTGCAAAATGGTACGGCAGGACGAAGACCTGCTGCCTTACTGCCAGAAATGCGATTCCCGCGGCGGGCTCGAAGCGGTCCGTTCGAATAAACCGTACATCTATCTCTGCCATTACAATATCATCGATATCGCGGTGCCGGTCATCATCGACGACAAGTATATCGGCGCGGTCATGGCGGGCCAAGTCCGTCTGTCCGATCCTTCCGGTTCCGCCGAGTTGGAGCAGATCCTGACCTCGAAGAACAAGAAGCTGTACAGCGAAAAATGGGAAAAACTCAAAGACCATTACGCGGATCTGCCCGTGATGTCGTATCAGGAAATCGTCAAGATCTCCGACATGCTCTCGCTGCTGTGCAGCTATATCGTGGAAGAAGCGACGAACAAGAACCTGATCGCGGAAATGTTCGAAAAAGCGGCCGCCACCGGCGCTTCGCCGCGTCTGTCGGATATTCTGCCGGGCTATACGCTCCAGAACTTGGAGAGCGTGCGCAAAGAGATGACCCATATCCTTGCGGGCGGTTCTCCGAACGGCGAAGACGAAGATCGGGAGCGTTCCTCCAATCCGGTGCTGAAGCCGGCTTTCGATTACCTGCACGCGCATAAAAGCGAGTCCGTGCCGCTCAAAAAAATGGCGGAGCTGTGCCATATCAGCCCCAGCTATTTCAGCCGTTTGTTCGCGCGGGAGACCGGAGAAAGCTATTCGGGTTATACCGCGCGCCTGAAGATCAAATGGGCCAAACGCCTGCTGGAAAAAACGGACATGCCGATCGCGCAAATCAGCGGCGAATTGGGCTTCAACGAACCGGGCTATTTTATCAAAACGTTCAAAAAATACGAAGAAATCACGCCGGCCGTGTACCGCAAATACTATAAATCGTAACGGAAAACGGCAATAAAAGGCTTTGTTTGGAAGTCTTTTCCGCTCTAAAGCGATTTCGCAAAAAAGGATTTGAAACGCTTACAATCTTGTGTTAGACTACGACTGCGAACAGGAACGTGACCTTTTTTCGGGCGTAACCTAAGCTGATGCCTCGCGCATCGGTTTAGGTTTTTTTTATGCTCTGGCACAGGGTCGTCTCCTGCCGCGCATCGTTCAAACTCAAGGAGGGGTTCTTGATGAAACCGAAAAAATGGGGATCGCTGCTCTTCGCTTCTACGCTCGCGATCGGATTGCTAAGCGCTTACAACGTTCCGCAAAACGCGATCGCGGCCGAAGCCGCCGCGGCGCAGTCCGCGCAAAGCGCTGTCCGATCCGGCGCGTTCGACGCGCAAACGCTGCAAACGACAGCGTTCGGGCAGGTGCAAGGCTTCCGCGACGACGCGAATCGCGCGCTCGTCTGGCAGGGCATTCCGTATGCCGCGCCGACTTCCGGCAAGCAGCGCTGGAAAGCGCCGGCCGATCCGAAGCCGTGGACAGGCGCGCTGGACGCGACCAAACCGGGCAGCGTCGCGATTCAAGCGTCGGGCAAAACGACCGTCGGCACGGAAGACGCGCTGAATCTGGATATTTACCGTCCCGATAACGCCGAAACCAAACTTCCGGTCATCGTCTACATACACGGCGGCAACAACCAGACCGGCAAGTCGACCGAAATCACCGGAAGCTCGATGGTCAACGATACGAACGCGATCTTCGTGTCCGTCAATTACCGTCTGGGACCGCTCGGCTTCAATCCGCTTCCGGCGCTGAAGACCGGTTCCGCCGAAGAAAATTCCGGCAACTACGCGCTGCTGGATATCGCCAAATCGCTGGATTGGGTCAGATCCAACATCGAACAGTTCGGCGGCGACGCGGATAACGTGACCGTAGCGGGCTTCTCCGCAGGCGGACGCGACGTGATGGCGATGCTGGTCTCTCCGATCTTCGAAGGCAAATTCGACAAAGCGATCTCGTTCAGCGGGGGCATGACAGTCTCCGATCCGGACGCCAGCGCGGTTACGTTCGCCAAAGCGATCGCTCCGCTCGCGGTCGCCGACGGCAAAAAAGCGACCGAAAAAGAAGCGGAGGCATGGCTGCTCACGACCGGTTCCGACGTACGCGATTACCTCTATTCGATCCCGGCCGAGAAGCTGGCTCCGCTGATGAGCAACGCCGGTATCCGCATGAGCGTCTTCCCGCATCTGTACGGAGACGGAACGGTTCTGCCGAAAGAAGGCTTCGATACAAAGAACTATAACGACGTGCCGCTGCTTATGCTGACGGGCGCCGACGAGTTCTCGCTGTTCGGCCGCTTCGATTCGTATTTCGCGAAAAATATCGCCGATAATTCGATCAACACGGACGCGAACGTGATCGCCAAATACAATTTTATCAACAAATACGGCGGCGAGCTGTACAGCTTGTTCAACGTGCAGGATTCCGCTCAGAAAATGTACGATCGCTACAAAGCAGACATTTACGGCATGCAGATCAACTTCGGCGAAGACGCATATGTGGCCGGAAGCGCCATGAGCCCGCTCGGCGCGTTCCACGGGGTGTTCGTTCCGCTGCTGTCGCCGGACAACGCCAATTACGACACGGTCGTCGGCAGCGCCTACGATCTGCCGGGCGCCGTCGATCTGGGCCGAGTCTTCCGCAAATACATCTCGAACTTCGTGCATAACGGCGATCCGAACGGCGCGGGATTGACGCAGTGGAACGCATGGACGCCGCAGACGGCTCTGAACGGCGAATCCATGCTGTTCCTCGACGCCAACCGCCGCAAAGCGATCTCTTACCTGTCTTCGCCGGAATTCACTTACGATCAGGTATTGGCCGCGATGCGCGCCGACCGCACGATCTCCGAAGCCGACAAAGCCGAGCTGATCTCGAAAGTGCTGAGCGGCCGCTGGTTCAGCGGCAAGCTCGATCAGAGCTTCGGCAATCCTTCGCTGTGGGCGAAGCCGTAAAGCTCGAAAGCTCGTCCCGTACGGCCGCCGGGAACTTCTCCGGCGGCTTTTCTTCTCTTCTCTTATCTTTTCTTCTCTTCGCAAGTCGTATTTTCGTTTGGCGATACGTTCTACCGTTCGGACGTACGCACTGTTGACCAAGCCTTTGGACGACCTGTTATGTTGCTTTTGAACTTGCGGAATTTTCTCGGTATAAATAGATTGATCGTTCTATCTATTGACGGAGGTGCGCATTGAGCGAAAAAAAAGAAGACCTGCTTCATATGGCCGAAACGTTGTTCGATAACCACGGCTTTCATTCGATCGGATTGAAAAAAATCGTCAGCGAATCGGGTGTTGCGCTGATGACGCTGTACAATCATTTTGCTTCCAAAGACGAATTGGCGGCGGAAGTGTTGAAACGTCGCGAAGAGCGTTATATGGAGCATCTTACGTTTTTCGATACCTATCTCGAGGAAAACGGCGAGTATCCCGATTCCCCGTTCGTGCGGATCGCGATCGCGCATGCCCATTGGCTGACCGACAATTCGTACCAAGGCTGCTTGTTCCTGCGAGCCAAAGAAGAGTATGCTTCGAAGCCCGACCATCCGATCGTCGAATTGGCGAACGGCCATAAAAGGAAGCTCCGCGAGTTCGTGCAGAATTCGGACCTCAGGCGTTCTCCGAAAGAAGCGCTGCGGTTATGCCTGCTGATCGAAGGCGCGACGGCGCTGGCAGAAACCGAAGATCCCGATACGGCCGCACGCGAACTCGTCGCGATCGCCGAGAGCTTATTTGCGAAGACGCAAATTTCAGCTGTTTGATCCGAATGTCGAAAAGCCCGCCGAAGGAGTTCCTTCGACAGGCTAAAACGATACGATAGGCTCATGCCTTCTTCGATTCTGCGCTCAATAGCCGATCTTGATCGACTGCCCTTCGACCGCGACGCCGCTCGACAGATTCAACGGCAGGCGCTGATCGGGGGAAAATCCGATCGTTTCGCCGTCTTTGAGCGTCGCGCCGAAATCCACAATATACCCCGCGATATTGAAGGTCAGCTCGAACACTTCGGTCAGTTCATGCGGAGAACGCAGAACTTCGATCTCTTCATGACCGAAATTCCGCAGACCTACCGTATAAGACGATACGCCTTCGCTTTCTTCGTACAAACCGACGTATACCCACAATTGTACAGGCAGCTCGTGTTCTTTGAGCAGCATCGCGTTCTTGACGTACGCTTCGGCCGACATGACCATCGGGGACATGTACAGCGCCAGCGCGCCTTCCTGCTTCAACATGCTGCACAACACTTGCGTAAACAGCACGTGACCGACGATCGGCTCGATGACGTTCGAGACCCGCACGACCACGTGCGCCCGGTATCCGCCGATCGATCGGGCCGCTTCCGGCCAGAGCGGATTCACGCCGCAGCGTTCTTCCACTTCCGCTCCCGGTACGGGAGTCCGCACCAGCGAACAATCTATGCGAAGTCCGCCGGCTTCGAACACTAACCGATCTTCTTCCGGCAGCGCCCGGATCTCGATATTCCAGTCGTTCTTCATATTGCGGATAAAACGCGGGAAGTCGCATTCCGCTTCGCGAAGAAGCACGAATCCCGATAACGTTTGCCCGTTCGGCGAAGGCCGGGTTTCCCGCGTCCGCCGTGCCCGCTCCTCTCCGGGACGTTCGAACAATTCCATCTTCACGTCTCCTTTTCTGTTATAAATTATGTAAATGCGTTCATTTTATTACCCCTTATTCGACAAAATTTAGCCTCGAGCGGCATAACTCCTGCCAGGGACTCAATGAACGGCCGCATAATCGGGAAAAGAAAAACGCGAACGGGTACCGGGAATCAGAGTCTGCGTCGCAGGAAGCAGAAAAAAACGCCGCCGGTTAATAACCAAAAGTCTAGGGTCGCAGGTCTCAACTCCGCATCGGTACGATCCGGTAAAGAGCCGTTCCGGCTTCCGAAGCGTCTCCTTCCTGCTTCCGGATCGTCCAACCGATCGACAATACCGGCGCGATCCGGTCTCGCTCTTCGGCGGTCAATTCTACGCTCACGCCTTCGATGCCTTCGCCGCGTTCGACTTCCGATTCCCGTCCGAATACGATCCGAATCCAAGTATGGATGCCTCCGAGCGTATTATATTTGATGCGATATCCTTGGTCGACGGCCTGTTTCAACACTTCGGGTTGTTCTTGTTGCAGCGTCGCCAGCGGGCCGAAATCCGTGACGACCGACCCTTCCGCGCTGGGCAGATCGCCCGACGCCGCACGATTCAGCAGCTCTTCTCCATTCAGCCCGAGCGCGCGGACGCTCTCTAGCACGATCGCGTCCCATTGGGACAGTCTGACGCGTTCTCCGGACTCGACGCCTTGCGCGGTGCGGGTCGCTTCATTTTTTGGGTTCATTGTCATTCTCCTCTCATAACCTCATTTGACTCATCGACTTAGAAGGAATTGAAAACGAGACGGAACCTTCCTGCCGATCGAATGCTGTTCTTTTCACTTTACCGCAAGCTTTGCCGCTTGTACAGAAGGCCGATTCCTCGGCTCCGGCAAGGTTCTTGGTCGCCTTCGGTCCTATTGATGATATAATGGGACTCGATTCGCTCGCGAGACGGGCGAAAACCCGATCGAAAGAAGCTGAAGCCCCATGATTGTTCAGATCCTGCTTGACGTCGTGCTGCCCGTGTTCGTGCTGATTATCGCCGGTTCGCTGATGCAGCGATTGTTCCGACTCGACCTGTATACGCTGTCCAAGATCAACTTCTATTATATTACGCCCGCGGTCGTGTTCATGAGCCTGTACCGCTCGAACATTTCGATGGAACTGCTCGGCGGAGTGGCTCTTTTTTACGGCTTGTATGTCGGGGTCTTGTATATCTTCTGCTTCGCGCTGACGCGTTCGCTCCGGTATCCCAGCGGCATGAAAGCGGCGTTCACCAACAGCGTGCTGCTGGACAACTCGGGCAACTACGGTCTGCCGATCAATCAGCTCGTGTTCGCGGGCGCGCCGCTCGCCGCCTCCATTCAAGCGCTGATCATGTCGTTCCAGAGCCTTCTGACCTTCACCTACGGCGTCATCTCGATTCAAGGCGCGCGGCTCAGCGGGAATTACCGCAGCGTCTTGATCGGTTTTATGAAGATGCCCGTCCCGTACGCGCTGGTGTTGGGCTTTCTGTTCCACGTATTCGCCGTGCCGCTGCCGAATTTCGTGACGCAGCCGCTGGGCTATATCCAGAACTCGATGGTCGCCGTGGCCCTGCTGACTTTGGGCGCGCAGATCGTCAAATACCCGCTGCGATTAGGCCGAATGGACGTGTACTTCAGCATGATTCTGCGTTTGATCATCGCCCCGGTTATCGGGTATCTCATCATTCTGATCCTCGGCATGAAAGGACTGCCCGCTCAAGCCCTGCTGATCGCCTCCGGCATGCCGACCGGCGTCAACTCGTCGATCTTGGCCGAAGAATACCGCAATGAACCGGACTTCGCGGCGCAAACGGTATTGGTCTCCACCCTGCTCAATATCGTGACCGTGACGATTCTGATCACCGTAGCGCAGGGATTATGATTGAGACATCCTTCACAGACCTTGAGCGGATCGCTCGTTATAATGAAGCGGTCTGCTCTACAGAAAACAAATATCCCGCAGCGGGCCATCGGAATTCGATCTTCCGGCGCTGCGGGATATTTGCGATGATCGTTTGTTATCGAATCCGTATGCTTCGGTCTCTGCTATACCCGGAAAGCGGTCGTCTTGTCGAGCAAACGCAAGGTCATGCGATTCAACTCTTCCGACGACGTGGACAACTCTTCCATGATCGCCGTTTCTTCGTGGATCGAAGCGGCGATGCGTTTGGCTTCTTCGGCGAACGAGACGGCACGGCTGCTGATCTCGCCGGCATGACGATGAGCCTGATCCACGCGATCGGTCTGCTCGAAGATCATCGTCTCGATGCCGCGAACGGAACCGACCATACTGCCGACTGCCGTATCCAGACGTTCAAGCGTTTCTTCGACCGCTCCCGTATGACGCTCTTCGCGCGTCACGCGCTCGCTCTGCTGCTCGATATGCAGCACGGTCGCCTGCACCTGTTCTTGAATCCGCCGGATCAGATCGCCGATCTGACCGACCGAATTCGCGCTCTGTTCCGAGAGCTTGCGGATCTCGTGAGCCACGACCGCGAAGCCCATACCGTGTTCGCCGGCGCGAGCCGCTTCGATCGAAGCGTTCAAAGCGAGCAGATGCGTCTGCTCGGCAATATCGCGGATCGAACCGTTGATGGCTTCGATATCCGCGGCTTCTCGTTCCAGATGCCCGACCATCTCCTGCGAACGAGCGCTGGAGGCGGCCAACTCGCCCATGCCTTCGCGCAGCGCCACGAAGATGTCTCGGGTCATGCGTACCGAATCTTCCATCCCGCCGGATAAAGCGATCATCTCTTCCGAACTGTTCTTCATGCCGTGGAAAGCTTGACGCATCTCGTCCGCATTATGGCGGGAGCTCTCCGTCGACTGCTGCTGGCGTTCGACGCCTTCGTAGATCCGATCCACGCCGCCGGAGATCTCTTCGATCTGTTCGGCCGCTTCGGTAATCGCGGCGCTCATCATCTTCACGTTCTCGGAAGTCACGCCGGCTCCGGAAGCGATGTCTTCGACCATGCCGCGCAGGCTGCCCACCATCTGCGCGAAAGAATCGTTCAATGCGGCAATCTCGTCCTGCGTTTTGCGCGTAGGCAGTTCGATTGCCAGATTGCCCGCGGATACTTCGCGGGCGGCTTTGGCCAGACGCACGATCGGACGGGTCAACAATCTCGATACCAGCCATCCGAGAATGCCGCTCCACATGACGCCGAGCAGCAGCACGATCGAGGTGTACAGCCATTCCGACATCGAACGGGCGATATAATCTTTAAGAAAGAACAAGCAAAATGCGCTTGTCGCATACGTAACGCCGGAAATCAACACAAAACCCGCAACCATTTTGGTCCCCAAATTCAATTTCATCCGCAGCTTCCCCCAACTCTTCAATCTAGATGCTTGATAGGCGTCCGACAGCACGGCAACCGCCTGTCCGTTCGCGGCCGCAGGACATGCGATTCGCATTGGCTGCCGAAACGAACGTTCCCCCCGGAACGACCCTCCCGTCCGCGATGCGCGGCACGCTCTGCTTTTCTATTATCGAACTTGTAAACGCTTCAATGAATAAAAACAAAAATTTTATATTTTCTTCGAGCGAACGACCTTGCAGTCCCGCTTTCTCCTTTCTTACGCGCCCCTTGCGCGCCTATAGTCGAAGTAGCCCGCTTTCTTTGTGCGACTAGAGACGATTATCCCACATTATCCGGGTATATTGAACCCCTTTAAGCAATAAAAAAAGGCCTTTTCTTCAAGAAAAGACCTAATTTTTCTAACCTTTAACGTTTGTCGTGCCAGAAATTGACCGGTTTCGAATTCTGCTGAATCACTTCGAACGTATACCCTTCGGCTTTGAGCGTCTTCAGCACCTGCGGAAGCACCTTCAGCGTCGCTTTCTGATCGTGCATCAGCACCACCGGAACGATGCCTTCTTTCTCTTGTTGATCGACCTGCTTCAAGATGCTGTCGATCACTTTCTGATGGTCGCTCTTATACTTCCAATCTTCCGAGTCGACGTTCCAGTCCCACAGATGGAATCCTGCCGCCAAGACTTTGTCCCGATACTTTTGCGTGAAATAAGGCTTGCTGCCGTAAGGGGTGCGAATCAAGCTCGTACGGGTTCCCGTCGCTTTGTACAGCGCGTCGTTATCCTGTGTCATTTCCTTCAATGCGGATGCCGGAGATGCGTAGAATTTGCTTTTGACGTGCGTCATCCCGTGCAGTCCCGCGGAGTTGCCGGAATCGACCAGACGCTTGACGGATTTCGGATAAGCCGAGATTCCGGGCCCGAGCATGAAGAACGTGCCGTGCGCGCCGTACTGATCGAGGATATCGAGCAGTTCGTTGGTATGCGCGGTCGGTCCGTCGTCGAAAGTCAGATAGATCGGTTTGGACGACGCCGGCTTCGGCGATTGCGGTTTCGACGGAGCTTGCGGCTTCTGTCCGGTCTTGCCTCCGTTCGCGTTGGCGGAGAGCGCCGCGCGATTCTGCTCGACGAAACTCTGCAAACTCAGCTTCTGCTTGCCGCTCGTGATGCGAATCACCGGAACGCTGGCATCATAAGCGATTCCGAAATTGAATACGCCTTTAAACAGCGATACCGGAACCATCGTGCGTCCTTCGCTGGCGTAAGTCTTCAGAGAAGACGTCTTTTTGCCGCTGACCGCGGATTGTTTGGCCGGCAGAATGACCACGCTGTGTTTGCTGCCCGAGACCACGATCTTGTCCGCCGTGCCGCCGACTTCGAGATGAAGCTTTTGCGCGATCTCGCGCAGAGGCACATATAACGCGTCTCCGCTTTGTTCGGCTTTGATGTTCGTCAACTCGTCGTTGTATCCGATCGGAAGTTTCTGAACGGCTGCCGCCGCCGCCTGTTTGTACGGCAGCATGGCCAGTACCAACGCCATGGCCAACAGAGCCAGTCCTCCCCGTCTCCAGATACGCTGTCCATCCTTTTGTTTCATCTCGCTACCTCCGTTGTTTTCCGGCGGCTCTGCTCGCTTCGCTTCCATGAGGACGCCTGTCCGGATTCTACGGAATTTTCATGCGGGTCCTTCTTGATGCCCGGCTCCAACTCCTGTGTCCCAGTATAGGGATTCGGCAGTCGAAATGTCTTTACACGGGGGTTAAAAAAGGTTACAGAATATTAGAAAATCCGCAATTTTTCGCGTTTTTAATCTCGAGGGATCTTTTAGGCCATTAGTCCCGAAAATTTATTTAGCAACATGGTCGAAAAGCTATAAACAAATGAAAACGATCGTCCGAAATATTATTCAACGACACAAGTTAGACACTTCTAGCCTCTCTCACAACGTCGGAATCGATAAGATCAAGATTTCTCGCAGGCTCACAAAGAATGGTTTTCCTTATTTTTCAGCCTTATAACCCTTGAAAATGTTCAGGTTATAAAACTTTAAGGAAAAATTAATGAATTTTTTGTGAAAATGTGATATTGTAAATTTACATTCAACAAAGAGGTGACCATCATGCATTCCCAAAACCGTGTACAACAACTGAAAAGCCAACTCCCGAAAGAACACAAGAGTATTTCGTCCTATGTCGAACACGCTCTTCTTTCTATCGATCAGTTGGTCGAAAAACATCGCTGCGAAAACGCCGCTCTCGCGATCTACGGAGAAAAGATCAACGGTAACGAAGAACGCGTTTATTTCGATACCATCTCCCAGATCAAAGCGGACCTGCTGGATACATTGGAAAAAACGGTTCAAGACGTTATTCATACCGGCGACAAGAACTGGACGAAAAATTATAAAGACGGCGTTATCGGCTAATGACCGACTCCCCGCTCCGAATTTTGCGCAATATCAAAAAGACCTGACCTCCGAGAATCGACGGAGCAGGTCTTTTTGGTTTTTCGCGTCTGCGCGATCCGGCGACGAAGGGGAAACGGGACGACGCTCGCACTGCGGATCGGCGCGCCAAAAAAACGCGAAACCTTATTAGGCTCCGCGTTCGGTAACAGGCTGTCTTTCGTCCGGGAAAAGATCGTCCGGCGGCACGGGACGGCCGAAATAGTAACCTTGAAAATCCAAACAGCGCTGACTGGTCAGAATATCGAGCTGCTTCTCCGTCTCGATGCCTTCCGCGATCACGTCCAGCCCCAAGCTTTTAGCCATCGCGATAATGGTCGTGACGATCGCTCTTTCGTTGCCGCTCTCTTCGAGCCTCATCACGAAAGAACGATCGATCTTCAAGCGGCTGATCGGCAGCATGCTCAGATAGCTGAGCGAACTGTAGCCGGTCCCGAAGTCGTCCAAGCTGAGGCGAATGCCCAGCCGGCTTAGACGATCCATGATCGCGATCGAGATCGTCGGGTCCAGCATCATGCTCTCCGTGATCTCGAGCTCCAAATATTCCGGGTCCAATCCCGTTTCGACCAAGATCCGTTCGATTTCGAACTCCAGATCGGGTTGATGGAACTGTTGGGTCGAGAGATTGACGGATACGGGAACCTTCGGCTGTCCTTCGTCATGCCACGCTTTGGCCTGACGGCAGGCTTCTCGCAGCACCCAACGTCCGATCTCCATGATCTGGCCGCTTTCTTCGGCGATCGGAATGAAACGGCCCGGCGGAATCATGCCCCGAACCGGGTGGTTCCAGCGCAGCAGCGCCTCCATGCCGATCAATAGGCTGCCCGGCATCCGGTACTGAGGTTGATAATGCACTTCCAACTCGCCGCGGTCGATCGCCCGGTGCAGGTCGGCTTCGATCTCGATCTTGAACAGCAGTTCCTCGTCGAGTTCGGCCGAATAGAAGCGATAGCCGTTCTTGCCGCCGCGCTTCACTTCGTACATCGCCGAATCGGCGTTCTTGATCAATTCGTCCCGGTCTTCTCCGTGTTCCGGATAAACGGCGATGCCGATGCTGGCACTGACGTAGAAGTCGCTGTCTTTCAGCGTATACGGAACCTGAATGACCGATACGATGCGCTGCGCCAACTGCTCGACCTCTTCGTCCGAGTCGAACGAATGATAGAGCAGCGCGAATTCGTCGCCTCCCATGCGAGACAAGGTCACTTTTTCCGGGCGAATGACTTCGCCGATGCGCTGGCTGACTTTCTGCAAAAACGCGTCGCCGTAAGCATGTCCGAGCGAATCGTTGATCATCTTGAAACGGTCGATGTCCATGACCATGACGGCCAGCCGCTTCGTGCCTTGGGCGCCGCGAATCCGTTCTTCCACAAGGCTGTTGAATTGCCTGCGGTTCGGCAAGCTGGTCAATTCGTCGTGGTACGCGAGATGTTCGACCGTGGCTTGATTTTGCTTCTGCTCGGTAATGTCTCTTACGATGATATGGGACCCTGTCGCTTCGCCGTCGAGACTGACGGGAATGCTGACCACGCTCAGATGAATCGACTGTCCGTCGGGATGCTTGATCCGCGTCTCGTAAGCGATGGAGGAACCTTCGCGAGCGCTCGCGTGTTGATTGCGTATTTCCCGGTAGACCGCGGGTTCGAAAAAGCGTTGAATCGCCATGATCGGCTTGCCGATAAAGTCTTCGCGCCTGGAACCGGTCAATTCCAGCAGCGCGGGATTCATGTCGGTAATCAAGCCTGCGGTATCGATGGAAAGAATGCCGTCGGCGTTGTTCTCGTACAAGGCGCGATACCATTTCTCTTGTCTGCGAATCATCTTGTCTTTCAAATTCAGACGGCTGTTCATGAACGCGCCGTAGATCGTAAAGCCGATCAGCAGCAGGCTGCTCAGCGCGATGATCAATGCCAGGCTCTCGGTATTGACCTGATTCGCGCTCATGGCGGCAAGATTATGCTCATGGATATGGAAGCTCGCCGCCGCCATTCCGGTATAATGCATGCCGGCGATGGCCGTTCCCATAATGACGGCGCTGGCCAGTTTGATCAGAATATGGCGGCCTTCCTGACGCAGTTCTCTCATTAAAGCGAGCGCGGCCAACGAAGCGGTAACGGCGATAAGCACGGAGAGCGCGACCAGTCTCGGATCGTAAGTGATCTTCATCGCCATCGCGGCCATCCCCGTATAATGCATGTCGACGACGCCGGAAGCGAGCAGCAAGCCGCCGATCAACAGCGCCCTAAGCGTTAATTTCTTGCGCGTGACGGTCCATAACGCGATGAACGAGACCACGATCGGAATGATCATGGACAATAAGACGAGCGGAATGCTGTATGTCATCTGCATAGGCAGCTTGAGCGCCAACATGCCGACGAAGTGCATCGACCAGATTCCCAGGCCCATCGATACCGCGCCCCCGGCTAACCAAAAAGAGCGCAGTTTGCCGCGCGCCGTATGAATTCGGCCCGCCAAGTTCAAAGCTGCATACGAAGCGAGCACCGAGATGATGCAGGAAACGACCACCAGTCCTAGATTGTAAGTTCCCTGTACGGTTTCCATGCTCTCCCCCTTTCCCTTTTCGGAACCGCAAATTGCGGCATTGTGTGTACATGTTCATGGAGATAACAGATATATCGGCATTTCCGCCCGGTTCTTGCAGCAGCAAAACGAACCCGTCGAAGGCTCAAAGGCGGTCGATCGGGAGTCGGCTTTCCGCGCCGCCCGGCTGCGCCTCGTCTTCGAGGTAATAACGAAGCTGCGTATAGATGCTTACGATCTCCCGCATCGGCATGCGTACAAGGCCGCTGGACGACGGAGCGACGAAATCGATCACGCCGTCGACGGCCGATTCCGCTTGGAATCCCCAATCGGACTTTCTGCGGCCGGTGAATTCGGCGTAGACGCCTTTGCCTACGTAGCAGGCGACCTTAGGCAGGTATTCCTTCAGCTTGCGCTGCAGAATCCGCCGGCCTTCGCGGTATTCTTCGCGCGCGATGTCTTCCACGCCGCGGGTCGGGCGAGCGACGATATTCGTAAACCCGTAGCCCAGCTTCAGCAGTTCGCCGTCTTCTTCGGGCGAATACCGCCGCGGGGTCAGACCGGATTCTTCGAGGATCCGCCAGAAGTTATTGCGCGGATTGGCGTAATGGTGTCCGGTCTCGCCCGAACGCAAGCTCGGGTTGAATCCGATGAACAGCACGGACAGTCCGCGGTCCAAATGGTCGGCGATCTCCGGCATAAGCGATTTCGCCTCCTTTCCTTTTTCGTTTTCGCCGGGCGCGGCGGCAGCGAATGCGCGTAAGGTCGCTTCAAGCGGGCGCCGCGCTTTACAAGAGGCGGGTTTAGCAGTAACGTTACCTATGGATTGTGTCCAATATTTGTCCGTTCGAACTCACCTATCATAGCAAGGAGTCGATCCTATGCACCAGCTTAATCTTCGATTTTATGATTCCGCCGATACGAGCGCGAGCGGAGGGCGTTCGCTTTCCTCCGCTCGCACTCTGATCGTCACCGCCGTCGAGGCCGAACGCGAAGCGGTGCTTGCCGGAATCGACGGCGACGAACGCTTCGACGTGATCGCCGCAGGCGTCGGCGTCGCCGCGGCGGCGGCGGGAACGGCCGCCGCGCTCGCGCGCGGGAATTATGCCCGCGTCGTCAGCGCGGGCATCGCCGGAGGCTTCGCCGGCGTCGCTCCGATCGGCTCGCTGGTCGTGGCGAGCCGCATGGTTGCGGCCGATCTGGGCTCGGACAGCCCGGACGGCTTTATCTCCGTGGACGAGCTGGGCTTCGGCTCGTCCGTGATCGAGGCCGAGCCGGATGTCTCGGCCTCGCTCGCCGGCGCGCTGCGAAGCGCCGGCTTGGAAACGCGCCTTGCGCCGGTGCTGACGGTCGCCACGACGACCGGCACGCTTGCGGGCGCGCAGGCGCTGGCCGCGCGCGTGCCCGGCGCGGCGGCCGAAGGCATGGAAGGCTTCGGCGTGGCGGAAGCCGCCCGGCAGTTCGGGGTGCCCGCGCTGGAACTGCGCGGGATCTCCAACGCGGTCGGCCCCCGAGACCGCGCCGCTTGGAAGATCGGCGAAGCGCTGATCGCGCTTCGCGAAGCAAGCTCAATTTTACCGGAGGTGTTCTACGCTTGAAGATCGCTTATTCCCCGTGTCCCAACGACACGTTCGTATTCCATGCTCTGGCTCACGGCCTGATCGAAGGCGCGCCGGAGTTCGAAGTGACTTACGCCGATATCGATATCACCAACAATTGGGCGGCCGCGGGCGAAGGCCCGGAGATCATGAAGATCTCTTACGCCGCTCTGCCGTGGGTATTGGACGACTATACGCTGATTCCTTGCGGCGGCGCGCTCGGACGCGGCTGCGGTCCGCTCGTCTTGACCCGGGACGCGGCTGCGCCCGCGGACCTGTCTGGCAAACGCATCGCCGTGCCGAGCGAACGCTCGACCGCTTATCTGCTGTTCCGCCTCTGGGCGGCGCAGACCATTCCCGGCGGCATCGGCGAAGTGGTCGTCATGCCGTTCGACAAGATCATGCCGGCCGTGCAAAGCGGCGAGATCGACGCCGGACTCGTGATCCACGAAGCCCGGTTCACGTATCAGAATTACGGTCTGCATAAGCTCGCCGATATGGGCGATTGGTGGGAAAGCGATACCGGCCTGCCGATCCCGCTCGGCGCGATCATCGCCAAACGCGGCGCGGTCGATCCGAAGCCGGTCGCCGAATGGATTCGCGCTTCGGTCGAATACGCTTGGAAGCATCCCGAAGCTTCGCGCGATTACGTATTGGAGCACGCGCAGGAGATGGACCCCGCCGTCGCCGATTCGCATATCGCGCTCTACGTCAACGAATTCACCGCCGATCTCGGCCAAGACGGCTACGCTGCCGTACGCTCGCTGCTGGTTCGCGCGGCGAAAGAAGGACTCGTACCGGAGTTCGACGAGAAGCTGTTGGACTTTTAGTCGCGCGACGAAAAGTTGTCCGTCTTCCGCAAAAAACGGACGCGAAAACAGGATGCCTGCGCAGGCATCCTGTTTTTTTATTCGGTTCGCGATAAAAGAAGACGCGCGGCCCGCTTTTTCGGGTAATGATAATTATTGAGTAAGCATACATACAGCTCGATTCAAGTCAAACGGTAAAAAGCGAGGTTACCCTATTGCTCACTCTGATGGCCGCAAAGCTCCTTCGTCTTCTGCCCAATCAAGCTTTGAAGACGCCTATGCTCGATTCCGAACCGGTGACCGAAAAAAAAGAACTGCGGATCGAGACCTCCGTGAAGACCGCGGATATCGCCTTGTACTATCCTTCGGAAGCCGCGCAGAAAAAATTCCCGTTGTACATCAATCTCCACGGGGGAGCGTTCATCATGCACGACAAAGAGATGGACGATCCGTACTGCCGTTATCTGGCCAATCGGACCGGCTGCGTCGTCGCGAACGTCGATTACGCCAAAGCGCCGGAGTATCCTTTTCCGAAGCCGATCGAACAGCTGTACGAGATTTTCCGGTGGATCCAGAACAATGCCGACGGCTTGAATCTCGATCCGGAACGGATCGTGATCGGCGGGCAAAGCTCCGGCGCGAATCTGGCTGCTGCGCTTTGTCTTTATCTGGAAGAAAAAGGCGAGGCTCAACCCCTGCTTCAAGTGCTGAACGGTCCGATGCTCGATTTTGCCACTCCGTATTCGAACAAACCGGAACCGGACATGCTGCGGGCCCGCTATCCGCAAGTCGCCCATTTTTTGAACCTGTGCTACGTCCCGAAAAAAGGCCAAGCGGAGAACCCTCTCGCTTCTCCCGTTTACGCGACGGTCAGCGACCGATTGGCGCCCGCTCTGATCTTGATCGCGGGGCTTGACGCGTTCAGGCCGGAAGCGGAAGTTTACGCGGAGAAATTGAGAGCGGCCGGCGCGAAGGTCGAAGCGAAAGTGTTCGAGGGCTGCAAACACTCGTTCACCCATCTCGGTCCGAAAGAAAAAGCGGAAGAAGCTTGGGCCTTGATCGCGCGCCGCATCCGAGAAACGGTCGAACTGCCGGCCTGCTCGGCGCAACAATGAACGACATTTTCGTTTCATGGGAAGGAGACCCCCGACAAGTGAACACGACAAACAAAAGCGTAGTAGTAATCGGAGGCGGACTGGGAGGGCTGTCGGCCGCGATCTCGCTGGCGCAGGCAGGTTACGCCGTCTCTTTGTACGAGAAAAACAATCATATCGGAGGCAAACTGAACCGGTTGGATCAGGACGGTTTCGGTTTCGACTTGGGTCCCTCCATTCTGACGATGCCCCGGGTATTCGAAGATCTGTTCAAAGCCAGCGGGAAATCCATGAAAGACTACGTGCGGATCGAGAAGCTGGACCATCAATGGCGCTCCTTTTTCCCGGACGGAAACGTGATCGACTTGTACGAAGACCTCAAGCAAATGGGCGAGAACAATCCGTCGTTGAGCGCGAAAGACATGCGCGAGTATCGGAAGCTGCTGGATTATTCCAAAAAGATCTACGAGATGACGGATCAGACGTATTTCAAGCACGGCGTGGATTCGACCAAAGAAATCATGAAGCATACCAGCCTGCTCGGCGCGTTGAAAAATTTCGATCTGTTTTCGACCGTTCACGAAGGCATCGACAAACGGATCAGCAATAAGCAGCTGCGCGATATGCTGTCCTACTTTATCAAATACGTGGGTTCGTCGCCTTACGACGCGCCGGCCGTCTTGAACATGATGATCTATATGCAGCATGACCAAGGCCTGTGGTACGTACCCGGCGGGCTCAATAAGTTGGCGGACGGTTTGGTGAAGCTGGCCCAAGAAGAAGGCGTCGTTTTCCATTTCGGGACGCCGGTCGCCAAGCTCGAAAAAAAGAAGAACGCGATCACGGGCGCTTGGTTGGCAGACGGAACCCGGCTGACCGCGGATTATTACGTGTCGAATATGGAAGTCATTCCGGTGTACGAACGACTGCTGCAAGAAGACAGCCGCTTCGTGGACAAATTGAAACAAAAATTCGAACCGGCCAGTTCCGGTCTCGTTCTGCATCTGGGCGTGAAAAAAACGTATCCGCAGCTTCGCCATCATAATTTCTTTTTCGCGAAAAACATGAAGCAGCAGATGCAGTCCATTTTCCATGATCACAAGCTGCCGAACGATCCGGTGATTTATCTGGTCAACGTCAACAAAACCGATCCTTCGCAGGCCCCGGAAGGCCACGAGAATATCAAAGTGCTGCCGCATATTCCGTATATCCAAGATCAGAAACCGATCAGCCGGCAGGAATACGAGCAGTTTGCCGAGCGCGTCCTGATCAAATTGGAGAAAATGGGCTTGCACGATCTGCGGGAAAATATTGTCACCAAAGACATGTGGACCCCCGAAGATATCCGCAACACGTACGGATCGGACCGCGGCGCCATTTACGGAACGCTGTCGGACCGCAAGAAAAACAAAGGGTTCAAGCATGCCAAGCAAAGCGAACTCTACAACAATCTGTATTTCGTGGGCGGAACCGTGAATCCGGGCGGCGGCATGCCGATGGTCACGCTCAGCGGACAGCTCGTCAGCAAAAAGATCGTGCAAAGAGACCGTTCCCATGCCCGACGCTGACCTTGATTTTCTGGACATATTGTCGCAAAAGCAGCGGGAAGAACGGTTCGAGCAAGGAATCCCTTCGAGCGAGATGCGCAAAAAGCAGCTTTTGAAGCTGAAACGCCTTTTGACGGAGCGCGAAAAAGATCTGGCCGACGCTTTGCACGCCGATCTCGGAAAACCCGCGTTCGAATCTTTTTCGTCCGAGATCGCCGTTCTGTTGAACGAAATCGATTACGTCTGCAAGCATCTCGCCGGATGGAACCGCCCTCGAAGGTCAAGGCACCTCAAATTGGGCGTGATCGAAGTGTTTCGCAAAAAAAGACAGCCTTACGGCAGCGTGCTGATCATCGGTTCGTGGAATTACCCGGTCCAGCTTACGCTGATGCCCGTGATCGGCGCCATCGCCGGCGGCAATTCCTGCGTGATCAAACCGTCCGAATACGCGCCGGCATCGGCCGGGCTGCTCGAAGAAATCATCAATCAAGCGTTTCCGCGGGACCAGCTGCTCGTCGTGAACGGAGATGCGCAGGTTGCGAGCCGATTGACTTCGGCCCCTTTCGACTTGATCTTCTTCACGGGCAGTACCCGAACGGGCCGACTTGTCGCCGATCAGGCCGCCAAACGGCTGACGCCGACGATTCTCGAACTCGGCGGGAAAAATCCGTGCATTCTGGACGAAACGGGCTTTTCGAGCGCCGCCGTCCGGGACATCGTCTGGGGCAAGTTCCTGAATGCCGGGCAGACCTGCATCGCGCCGGATACGCTGTTCGTGCATGAGTCCGTTTACGAGCAGACGCTGAGCGAGATTGCCGCCGCGCTGTCCGCGTTCTACGGCGAGCGGCCGCAGGCAAGCCCGGATTACGGCCGAATCTGCACCGACGCCCATTTCGATAAAATGGTCGATCTGCTTGGACAAGGTACGATCCGTTTCGGCGGCCAGCATGACCGGTCCGACCGGTTTGTCGCGCCGACCGTGTTGACGGATATTCGGCCGGGAAGCCCGGTCTCGGAAGAAGAAATTTTCGGTCCGGTCCTCCCGGTCGTTCCCTATGCCGATTTCGAGACTTTGTTGTCCGGCGGCGATCTTCAGCGCGATGCGCTCACCGGATACCTGTTCAGCACGAACAAACAGCGAATACAACGGTTCGACGATTATATGCGTTCTTCCACCGTCAGCGTCAATCAAGTGATCCATCATGCCGCGAGCCCCCATATCGCGTTCGGCGGCGTGGGCCGAAGCGGATACGGCGCTTATCACGGCCGAGCCGGCTTTCTGGCTTTCAGCTACGAGAAAACGAATGTCCGCACTTATCATTACCTGCGCTTTCCGGGCAAATTTCCGCCTTATTCCGACCGGAACCTGAACGCGTTGAAGAAGTTGAGAAAGCGGCTGTTATGATCCGGTTGACGACCCGGCTTATGGAGCAAATACGATACGGAAACGAGGGTACGCATGAGTAAAAAGGTGATCGTCATCGGAGGCGGGGTAGCCGGGCTCGCGACCGCGATCAGGTTGCAGCATGCGGGCTATCAAGTCGAGATCTACGAGAAAGAGGCGACGCCCGGAGGCAAGATGAACCGGATCGAACTGGAAGGAGGATACCGGTTCGATCTGGGGCCGAGCATCGTGATGATGCCGGAGATCTACCGGGAAATCTTCGAATCGTGCGGCCGCGATCCGGACGATTACATTCCGATGCAGAAGCTCGACCCGATCTATCGGGCTTATTTCAGCGACATCCCCGACCAACCTTTCGATATCTCTTCCGACATGACCGAACTGACCCGCACGATCGAGTCGATCAGCGAAGAAGACGTGTCCGGCTTTTTCCGGTACATGAACGAGATTTATCAGAAGTTCGTCATCGCCAAGCACTATATTCTTCCGAGACCTTTCCGCAAAAGAGCCGATTTCTACAATCTTCCGATGCTCAAAAAAGCGGTGAAGCTGAAACCGTACGATACCGCGGATCAATTCGTCGGACGGTATATCAAAAGCAAAAGGCTGCGGCAGATGATCAGCTTTCAAACGCTGTATATCGGCATCTCGCCTCTGACCAGCCCTTCTTTCTACACCATGATTCCCATGCTGCAATTTCTGTACGGAGTCTGGTTCATCAAAGGCGGGATGTACACGATGGCTTTGTCGATGGAACGGCTGTTCAAGGAACTGGGCGGTTCGATCCATTACGGCAAAAACGTGCAGGAGATCGCGATTCGCAACGGAAAAGCGGAAGGGATCGTCGCGGACGGACAAAACGTCTCTGCGGATTATGTGGTGTGCAACGCCGACTTCCCGTACGCGATCAAACATCTGGTGCAGAACAAGCCGGCCAAAGGCAAATATACCGATAAGAAAGTCGACAGCTTGAAGTACTCCTGCTCTTGTTTCGTGCTGTATCTCGGCATGGATCGGAAATACGAAGAAATCGAGCACGTGCATAATTTCATGTTCAACGAGAACTTGGATCAGAATCTGAAAGACATCTTCGACGGCAAAAAACTGACGAACGCTTCGTTCTACGTGTATATCGCTTCGAAAGCGGATTCGTCTCTGGCTCCCGAAGGCAAAGACGGCTTGTATATCCTGATGCCCGTATCGAACGCGGCCGAGTCCAAGTACGAATGGAACGAAGAAACGGTTGCTTATTACCGCGGGTACATCTTGAACGAGCTCAAAAAGATTCGCGGCTTCGAAAATATCGAAAACGAGATCGTGACCGAAACGCATACCACGCCGCTCGATTTTCGTTCGAAATTCAACGCGTATAACGGCGCCACGTTCGGCTTGCAGCCTATTCTCAAACAAAGCAACCACTATCGTCCGCAAAGCAAAGCGAGCGACTGCGAAAACCTGTATTTTGCCGGAAGCAGCACGCATCCCGGCGCGGGCGTTCCGATCGTGCTCCTGTCGGCCAAGATCGCTTCTCAAGAATTGATCCAAGACGACACGGGCGAGCAGTTCGATTATTCGGCGAAATAAGAAAGGAGGCTCGCTTGATGACGACTATGGAAATCGTTAAACTGGCGATCGGGTTCGCGGCGGCGATCATCGGCGTGCTCGTGTTCTGGTCGCTTCCGGTTCCCCGGTCCTCTTCCCGCTCCGCGTCTGGGCTGCCGTTCGTGTCCATCGTCATTCCGGCCCGAAACGAAGAAAAACGGATCCGTCCGCTGCTGGAATCGCTGCGGCAGCAGCGCTTCCGGCAGTTCGAGACTCTGGTCGTGGACGACGATTCCGCGGACGGAACCGCGGCCCTCGCGGAAAGTCTCGGCGCGAAGGTGCTGCGGGGCGAAGGCGCGGGAAAATCGTCGGCCTGCTGGTACGGCGCGCAGCAAGCTTCGGGAAGCTGGTTATTGTTTCTGGACGCCGATACAAGGTTCGAAGACGAAGACGGATTGAGCCGTCTGCTGCATTTTCATCAGGAACAAGGCGCGCGCGGCATTACGGCGCTTCAGCCTTTTCATACCGTAGAGCGATTGTACGAATACATATCCGTCGTCTTCAATATCATCGTCGTGGTCGGCATGAATCTGTTCACGGTTCGGGGCACGCGGTTCAAAACGGCCGGTTCGTTCGGTCCGTGCATCCTCTGCAACCGGGAAGACTACTTCCTGTCCGGAGGCCACCACAAGATCGAAGGCGCCATCATGGACGATCTGGCGCTCGGCGAATCTTTTCTGGAACAGGATCTTCCGGTTCGCTGTCTGGGCGGCAAAGGCATTATTTCTTTGCGCATGTACCCGGAAGGCTTAGGCAGCTTGATCGAAGGCTGGTGCAAAAGTTTCGCCGTCGGCTCCAAGTCGACGCATCCGATCGTGATGCTGATGGTCATCTTCTGGATCTCCGGCAGCTTTATCGCCGCTTCGGCTCTGATTGCGTCGATCATGCACGGCAGTCCCGCGGCTATCGTCGCCGGCGGGATCTTATACGGGCTGTATGCGGTTCAGACCGCATGGTTTGCCGGAAGGGTCGGCAATTTCAACAAGGCGGTATTCCTCGTTTATCCGATCTGGTTTGCGTTTTTCGTCGGCATCTATCTGTATTCGTTCATCCGCGTGAACATTTTCCATTCCGTGAATTGGCGAGGCCGCAAAATCAAAGTCTGATCCGAACGAGCACCCTTACCTTTAGTGTTGACAAGGTACCTGTACGCGAACCCGCACTCCGGCGTTTGCGTGCAGGCTTCAACGGTAAAGGTCGGGTCTACGGTCTTCGAATACCGGGATCCGTCCTCTCGCTCTCGCGACTTCCTCCGTATCGATCTCCGCGGTCAGAAACTCGTCTTCTTCCCCCGCTTCGGCCAAGACGTCTCCCCACGGTCCCACGATCAGCGAATGACCCGCGAAAACATGGTCGGGATCGCGGCCGCTGCGGTTGCAGGCGACGACCCAGCATTGATTTTCGATCGCCCGGGCGATCAGCAGCGTACGCCAATGATGCAGCCGTTCCAGCGGCCATTCCGCCGTCACGAACAAGACTTCCGCGCCGTCGGCCATATTCGCGCGAATCCATTCGGGGAACCGGATATCGTAGCAGATCGCGCCCGCGCTTCGGAGTCCGCTCAGTTCGAATCTTCCTTTTCGGTCTCCGGCCTTCAGATGCAGATGCTCGTCCATCAAGCGGAACAGATGCGCTTTGCTGTACGCTCCGCAAGGTCTTCCTTCGCGATCGTAGACCAGCAGCGTATTGAATACGCCCTGCGGCGTACGTTCGGCCGCGGAACCGCCGACCAGATCGACCCCGTATTTGCGGGCGGCCGCCGCGAGGAAAGCCCGCGTGCGGGACGCTTCTTCGTCGGCGATCTCGTCCAGCCGCGTCAAGTCGTATCCCGTCGTCCACAGCTCCGGCAGGACTACGATATCCGGCTTGTTTTGCGTCGCGCGGGCGATGCTCGCTTCCATCGCCGCATAATTGCGTTCCGGATCGCCGAAAACGATATTGTGCTGAATGCAGGTGATTTTCCGTTTGGTCATGGCGCTGCCTCCGTTCTTCGGATTTGCGTTATGCGTATTCTGTTCAGCGTACCGGAAACGAAGCGCCGTTTGCAAATCGCGAAGCCGGCGAATCGTTGACAGTCCCCCGGCTTGCATGGCATAATGCAGACATATCAACCTTATCAAGAGCAGGCGGAGGGACCAGCCCGATGAAGCCCGGCAACCGACCCCCTTAAGGGGCACGGTGCTAATTCTTGCTCGTTCGTTTTATCGCCGCGCGGAAGAATCCGCCGGTTCGACGGAGCGAACGGAGAGATAAGAAGAGACCTTCGCTTATTCGAGCCTCTTCTTATCGGGAAGAGGCTTTTTGGTATTCGGATGAACGCTTATGCGTAAGCCCGGCATCTGCCGGTTCTTATAAGCGAAGTCCGGCGGTCCCTGCCGCCGCGCTTCGCCCGCCGGAACGTTACGCTCGATCGCGGTCCGGCTGTCTCCAAGTCGTCAAAGTCTTTCGCCGGCACGCACCGGATCGGTCGCTCTTCATTCCGATCCCGGCTGCATCAGACGCGTGATTCCATCCTCACATGCAATCATCCGGAGCGTCGGCGTTTTCGGAACGGGAGCCGATCGGCATACGAGCTTTCCCGGCTCGTTCGTCGATCGGCTCTTTTCCATGCGCGGCCGATTCGATTCGAACCGGATTTTCCGGAAATCGCCGACAAAAAACGGAAATTCCTTTCAAATTCGACCGATAGACGGATTATGCCGACAATCGTAGGTTTATCTATACCTATAGAAGATTCTGCGACGTTCCTCCGCCCTTTTCCCGCCACTGCTTGCCGACTGTCCGCCGCCCGTTCGTCGCAGCTTGTAGCCCGCTTCCTTGCATCAGCCGGTCTGACAACCCGATTCCCGCCGCTCGGTCCAAGATCCTATCCCGATTACGGAGGCGATTGCCATGAAATCCGGAATGTCCGTGCCCCAACGAGTCGGTCCGTCCTTTGTCGCCCTGCTGCTGAGCGCCGGCGTGCTGCTTCCGGTCTTTCCCGGCACGCCTGAAGTCTATGCGGCGGAGACGGTTCAGGCCGAAGCGCTGCCGTCTAATTCGTCCGCGCTGCGAGTCTCCGTCACCGATGCCGTGAACGGCCGAGCGCTGGAGGGCGTGAAGATCACGCTCTATTGGGCGGATACCGCCGCCAATCGGGCGGCCGGACGCCTGCCCGGCAAAGCGCTGCCCGACGCGAACGGCGTCGGCTCGCCGAGCGCGCCGACAAGCGATTCGTCCGGCTTGTATATCCGTTCCGTGCCCGGCGAAGCGGATTATTACCTCGTCGGCGAGAAGAACGGCTATCTGCCGTTCGACAGCCGCAAAGCAAGCGGAAGCGATGCGGCGGCAGGTATCCTGCATATCGGAGCGACCGGCACGGACTATGCGTTCTCGCTGACTCCGGCGGCGCATAAATATCCCGCTTATATGAGCGGTTATACGGACGGCTTGTTCCGGCCCGAACAGAACGTGACCCGCGTCGAACTCGCGGCCGTGCTCCAGCGGTCGATGGGCAAAGACTACAAGGGCACGGAAGCCGCGTTCCGCGATATCGATCCGGGCAAATGGTCCGCGGCCAGCGTCGCGATCGTGACCGCGAACGGTTGGATGCAGGGCACGGGCGGCTCGCGCTTCGAGCCGAACCGGGAAGTCAGCCGCGCCGAACTGGCGCAGATTCTGGTCAACGTGTTCGGCTGGAAGAACGAAGCCGGCTCGAAAGCCGCTTCGTTCAACGATACGGCCGGCCACTGGGCGGCCGACGCGATCGCTGCCGCCGCGGCAAACGGCGCGCTCGGCGGCTATCCGAACGGCAGCTTCCGGCCCGATCAGGCGGTGACGCGCGCCGAGATCGCCGTGCTGTTCAATCGCTTGACCGACCGCCCTGCCGATCCGGGACTTCCGATGACTTGGAGCGACGTCGCGCCTTCGCATTGGGCTTACGGCGATATCATGGCCGCCTCGCTCGATCATACGCCGAGTTCGACGCGTTGATTCCGATCGTCGGCGATACGGGACGGTCAGGCCGCTTCGGCGCGCTGCCTTGTTCCGCGTGTTCGAACGCCGCTGCTTCGCAGCTCGATAACTCGAAAAGCCGTTCGTTTCTCGACTGACGTCGAAAAGCGAACGGCTTTTTTTACGTTCAACATTCTTAAATCCATATCCGGTTCCCGATCCGACGACGAAAGAGGGTCGTTCGATCGGCTCGGGAAGAAGCGCCCCCGGCGCGACGCTTCTCCGCTCTCTTCGCTTCGCTCTTACGATTCTCCCGCCATGTCGCGTTGGAAACGGGCGATCGCTTCGTATTCGTTCTCCAAGCTGCGGGACACGGAGATGAAGATCGGCAGCAGATGTTTGTAGATCTTGGCGCTCTCTTCGTTCGGCTCGTGCCGATTGGTGCCGCCGATCATGTCTTCCACCACGTCCAGCGAAGGCACGCGTTTCAGCGCGTATAATCCCAGCACGGCCGCGCCGAGGCAAGAACTCTCGAAGCTCTCCGGCACGATCACTTCCTGATCGAAGATATCGGCCATCATCTGCCGCCACAGCGGCGAACGGGCAAAACCGCCGGTCGCGTGAATCTTCTGCGGACGGCCGATCTGTTCTTCCATCGCCAACATGACGGTGTACAGGTTGAAGATGACGCCTTCCAGCACGGAGCGGATCATATGCTCTTTGCGGTGGTTCATGGTCAGGCCGAAAAACGATCCGCGCGCATCCGGGTTCCAGAGCGGCGCGCGCTCGCCGGTCAGGTACGGATGGAACAGCAGCCCTTCCGAGCCGGGACGCACTTGTTCCGCGATGCGCGTCAGGACATCGTAAGGATCGATGCCGAGCCGCTTGGCCGTTTCGACTTCCGAAGCCGCGAATTCGTCGCGTACCCAGCGGAACAGCATGCCGCCGTTGTTGACCGGACCGCCGATGACCCAGAGGCCCGGAGCCAGCGCGTAACAGAAGAAGCGTCCCTTCGGATCGGTTACCGGCCGCTCCACCACGGTGCGGATCGCGCCGCTGGTACCGATCGTGGCCGCCACGACGCCCGGACGGATCGCGCCCACGCCCAGATTCGACAGCACGCCGTCGCTCGCGCCCACGATAAACGGCGTCTCGACCGCCAAACCGAGATCCGCCGCCAGTGCCGGAGGCAGGCCGCTCACCGCGTGCGTCGTCGGCACCGGCTTCGACAAATGTTCCGGCGTCACGCCGGCAAGCTTCAAAGCTTCTTCGTCCCAATCCAGCTTCTCCAGATTGAACAAGCCGGTAGCCGAAGCGATCGAGTGGTCGATCACGTATTCGCCGAACAAACGGAAGAACACGTATTCTTTGATCGAAACGAACTTCTCGCAGCGTCCGAACAGTTCCGACTGGTCATGACGCAGCCAGAGCAGCTTCGACAGCGGCGACATCGGATGGATCGGCGTGCCGGTCCGCAGATAAATCTCGCGTCCGCCCAGTTCGTTCTTCAGTTTCTTGGTCCACGCGGCGCTGCGATTGTCCGCCCAAGTGATGCAGGCCGTGACCGGCTGTCCTGTCGCGTCCAGTCCGATCAGGCTGTGCATGGCCGAGCTGAACGAGACCAGCAGCACCTGGTCGGGCTTCGCGCCGCCGCTCCGCACCGCGCCTTCGATCGCGCGAACGACCGCCCGGTAGATCTCGTCCGGATCTTGTTCGGCTACGGACGGCGAAGGGGTATGCAGCGGGTATCCGACGTTCTCCTGCGAGACGACCTCGCCGTTTTCTTTGAACAATACCGCTTTGGTGCTGGTGGTGCCGATATCGACGCCGATCATCAATTTGTCGTTCATGTGGCGACAACCTTCCTTCCGAATGCGGCAAAGCAGGCCGGAGGTCCGGCCCGCTTTTGCCTGCTTATTTTCTCGTCTCAGTTATCTATTAAACAAATACGCTCAAGATAAGAATAAAGATTAATCCGACGACCGACAAGATCGTCTCCATCGCGGTCCACGATTTCAACGTCTGGACGACGGTCATGCCGAAGAATTCTTTGATCATCCAGAAGCCGGCGTCGTTGACGTGCGACAGCACGAGCGAACCCGCGCCCGTCGCCAGCACGACCAGTTCGATATTGACGCCGGTCGATACGGCCAACACCGGCGCGACGATCCCCGCCGCCGTCGTCATGGCGACCGTGGCCGATCCCGTCGCGACGCGGATCAGCGCGGCCACGAGCCAAGCGAACAGAATGACGTTGATATGCGATTGGCTGGCCAGCGCCGCGATCGCGTCGCCTACGCCGCTGTCGATCAGCACCTGCTTGAACGCCCCGCCGCCGCCGATGATCAAGATGATCGAAGCGGTCGGCGCCAAGCATTCGCTCGTGAATTTGGAGATGTCCGCTTTGGTGAAGCCGCGGGCGAAGCCGAGCGAGAAGAACGAGAATACCGCCGAGATCAGCAGCGCGATGACTTCGTGGCCGACGAATTCGGCGAAGTGCGTGAAGCCGCTCGTTCCTTCCGGATCGACGATGCCGGCGATCGAGCCGAGCAGCATCAGCAGCACCGGCAGCAGAATCGTGAACAGCGTGATGCCGAAGCCCGGCAGGTTCTCCGAATTTTTGGCCGAGAACTGGTCGGCCAGCTCGGCAGGCGGCGTCACGAGAATGCGTTTGCCGATAAACTTGCCGAACACCGGACCCGCGATGATCGCGGTCGGAATGCCGACGATCAGCGCGTACAGAATGGTCGTGCCCAGATTCGCGCCGAACGCGTCGATCGCGATCATCGGCGCCGGATGCGGCGGCACGAGTCCGTGCACCGTCGACAAGCCGGCGAGAATCGGAATCCCGATATGCAGCAGCGACATGCCCGTTTTGCGCGCGACGAGGAAGATGATCGGGATCAGCAGGATGACGCCGACTTCGAAGAACACCGGAATACCGACGATAAAGCCGACGATGACCATCGCCCAATGCACCCTTTTGACGCCGAATTTATCGATCAGCGTATTGGCGATGCGTTCCGCGCCGCCGGATTCGGCCATCATCTTGCCGAGCATCGTGCCGAGACCGATGACGATCGCGATCGTACCCAACGTACCGCCGAGACCGCCGGTGACCGACTTGATCAGCTTCTGCGCTTCCATGCCGGACAGCAGACCCAGAATCAGCGCGGACATCAGGAGCGTGACGAACGGGTTCCATTTATATTTGGCGATCAGCAGAATCAAGAATACGATCGCGATCGCCGTCCATACGAGCAGCGTCGCGTTATGACTGAGTCCGAACAAACTTTCCATAAGATCCTCCTTCATGGCTGACGGCTCCGCCTTCGGATGCCGGATTTTATTTTCGTAACGCTTACATAAAAGATTCCGAACAAAAAGTTCCGCGTCAACAATAAGCTTGCTTTTTAAGTCGGTATACTTGTCGACAAGTTGGTCAGGAAAAAGCCGTTTTTTCGAGCTTTTTCCTGTTCAACCCGTTCGAGAAGACGATCTTGTCTTGACGTTCGAGCTCTGCCCTTCGTCAATGCAGGCTGCGGTTCAACGTCTCGCCGGAATCGTCGAAGTAAGCTTTCACCACTTCGCGAATCTTGTCGGCGCTGCCCGAACGCAATCCTTCGATCACCATCCGGTGCTTGTCCGCGACCCAATGCATCCGCTCCTCGCCCTGCTTGAATCCTTGTTCCGTCGTCAGCAGAATCACGGTCATGACGATCGGGCGAATGCTGTTCCACAGATGCAGAATCCGGGTATGCCGCGCTTCCGTCACGATCCGCTCATGGAACGAAAAGTCCTGATACGCGAATTCCACGTAATCTCCGTGCTTCGCCGCCAGTTTCATCCGGTCGATCCCCTGTTCGAGCTGCGAGACGAGCGCCGCGTTGTCGCGGCCGGCCAGACGCTGCTGCGCGAAACTCTCGATCAAGTAACGAACGTCGTACAGCTCCTTCACGTCTTCGAGATTCAGCCCCACGACGACCGCGCCCATCCGTTCCAGACGGATCAGCCCTTCGCCGGCCAGCATCTTCAGCGCTTCGCGCACGGGCGAACGGCTGGTACCGAACGTCTCCGCGACGCGGTTCTCCGAGATCACTTCGCCCGGCTTGATCTCTTCGTTGATAATTTGCAGCCGCAGCCGGCTGGCGATCGACTCGCCGAGCGAAGCGCCCTGGAGCCAAGCGGAAGGATATTGCATGGTCAAACCCCCGTTACCGAATTGGCCCGCGGCGAAAAGAGTGACGCTTCCCGCCGCGGATGCCCTTTCCTGATTATAGGCCGTGTACGCAAACTTAACGACGTGCATCTTTAGCCGCCTTTTCGCCCTCCAGCGCCGGATTCGCTCCAGAAGCATAACCGAACCCGCAATGGATTCGCTCCAGAAGCACGACCGAATCGCCAACGGGCGTCAGTGCCCCTTGACGTGCCCCGGCACGCCTTCGGAACCCTTCCTTGCGGAGAACGAAAATTCGCCTAAATCTGCTTCCTTCGAAGTTTGCGTACACGCCCTAGCATACTTGCCGGCCGAGTTCCGCTGACGCGGGAGCTTCGGACGAGCGGGAACGGCAGGCGATCAGTTGTCTTTGACGACCGCGTGTCCGCCGAACTCGTTGCGCAGCGCCGCGACCACTTTGCCGTGGAACGTGTCGTTCTCCAGCGAGCGGTAGCGCATCAGCAGCGACAGCGCGATGACCGGCGTGCTCACTTCGAGATCGAGCGCTTCCTGTACCGTCCATTTGCCTTCGCCCGAACTCTGCATGACGCCTTTGATCTCGTCGAGATTCGGGTCTTTGGAAAAGGCGTTCTCCGTCAGTTCCATCAGCCAACCGCGGATGACCGAGCCGTTCGACCAGACGCGGGCTACCGCTTCGTGATCGTAATCGAACGCGCTTTTCTCCAGCACTTCGAATCCTTCGCCGATCGCCTGCATCATGCCGTATTCGATGCCGTTATGCACCATTTTGAGATAATGTCCGCTGCCGCTCGGTCCGGTATAGAGATATCCGTTTTCCACGGCGAGATCTTTGAACAGCGGTTCGATGATCTTGAACGCTTCTTTGTCGCCGCCGATCATGAAGCAGCCGCCGTTCTGCGCGCCGGACATGCCGCCGCTCGTGCCCGCGTCGAAGAAGAAGATGCCTTTGCGGCCCAGCGTCTCGGAACGGCGGATCGAATCTTTGTACTGCGAGTTGCCGCCGTCGATCACGATGTCGCCTTCTTCCAGCAGTTCCGACAGACCGTCCAGCACGCCGTCGACGATTCGTCCTGCCGGAACCATCACCCATACGACGCGCGGCTTCTCGAGCCCCGCTACCAGTTCCGCTACGGAATCGGCGGCGGTTGCTCCTTTTTGCGCCAATTCGCGTCCCGGTTCCGGGTTGACGTCGTTCACGACGACTTGATGTCCGTTCTCCAACAGGTTCAGTACCAAGTTATAGCCCATCTTGCCGAGGCCGATCATTCCGATTTTCATGCTGCTCGCTCCTTTATTCGGATCGCCGGATGCCGTCTTGGCCGTCCGGCGATCATAAAATTAAACCCATGCAACTAGTATACCTGTATACAACTTCCTCTTTTATCTTACTCCTCTTGTCACAAAATTGTAAAGAAGAAGATTGAAAGCGGTTAATGCGTCGATCCGCACAACAAAAACGGCACCCTTAACGGGTGCCGTACGGGTCGCCCTGCCGGGAATGCTCTGCTTTCCATTACCCCGGTTTCGGACGGACGAACAGTTTTTTGCAAGGAAGCCTCGAAGACGTCGGTCAGGAAATCTTCTTGCCTTTGCCGCTGAAGATCTTTACCGCGTCGTTCTCGTAGCCGACCTGATACGTCAGTCTGTAAGGCGTATAGACGGTACCGGCATCCGTAAATTCTTCCGCCGTGATCTCGATCGTGACGGCTACCCGGTCTCCGTCCTGCTCGGACGAGATCGAATCGACCTGAATCGTCCCGGTGTTCAAGTAACCGTCGCGAAAATCGTTATAATCCGTTCCCGCCTGCCAACTGCTGCCCAGATACGAATACGCCGTCACGTAATCTTTGGCGGACAAGCTGTCGTAATACGCCGCGACCACGTATTCGGCTTCTTCCGCGATCGTCCAAGCGTCCACGTCGTCTCCGCCGTCGTTCGAAGCGATCTCGGGCAGATCGGTTCCCGGATTTTTCGACCATTTCTCGACCGTCTCCCGAACGCCGGTGATCGGCATGCTGAACCCGATCGAATTCTGCTCCGACATGACCGCCGAATTGATGCCGAGCACCGTTCCCGTCTTCGCGTCGACGAGCGGCCCTCCGCTGTTGCCCGGCGCGATCGGCGCGGAGATCTGGTAGAGGTTGTTGTAGACGTAAGGATCGATCGTGAAGTCGCGGCCGGTGCCGCTGACGATCCCCGTCGTGACCGTATTCTGCAAGCCGAGCGGACTGCCCAGCGCCAACACTTCGTCGCCGATCTCCGCGGCTTTGTCCGCCAGTTCGAGCGGTTTGGTTCCGACCAGTTCGGGTACTCTCACCACCGCGACGTCGGTCTCCGTTCCGGCTCCGATTACCTCGCCGTCCAAGATGCGCGCATCCGCCGTTTTGACTTTGACTTTGCGCGCGCCTTCCACGACATGCGCGTTCGTGATGACGTCGCCTTTGTCGTTATACAGAAAACCGGAGCCAAGCGAGTCTTCCAATTCGATCATGACTACTCTTTTCTGCGTCTCGGCGATCACGTCTTTGAGCGTAGCGGGCTTGGCCGATTGGGCGGCGACCGCCGTTTTCTGCCCGACCGGTACGGCCAGCAGCGGCTTGGCGTCCAGTTCCGCCGGAACGCGATCCATCACGTACCAAGCAGCGCCTCCGGCTCCGGCCGCGATCAACACAGAGGCGAGACCGCTGAATATCCATCCTTTTTTCATGTCGATCCTCCTCTACTGCAAGTACCAAGTGACATGGTCGACTTGGATGTTCACGTTGTCGTACCAGCCGTAATCGTAAGCGCTGAACGTCCCGCTCTCGCCCGGAGCGAGCGTATACGGCGAAGCGAAGGTCGACGAAGAGAACAGATAAGCGCCCGAAGCGTCATAGGCGGAATAATGGATTTCGATTTCGTAGATCGGGCGGGTCGCCACGTTCGTGACCGTGCCGGTCGTCGTGATATCGCCGTATTCCGAGACGGACGCGGTCAGGTCGCCGACTTGAACCGCCGCCGTCCGATTATTCAGGTCGTCCGCCTGCGCCTGCTGCTCCGCGCGCTCGATGCGCGCTTGTTCGGCCGCTTCGAACGCCGACTGCTCGGAATCGATCCGCTCTTGAAGCGCCAGCAGATTCTTGTCTTTCGACGCGTATTGCAGCCCCTGCTTCACCATGTCCGAGGCCTCGCCGAAACTTTTGTCCTTCAGCAATTCTTCGGCTTTCTTGCCGCTGATCGACGCGATCCGGCTCACGATCAGCTTATGCACTTCGCCGGCTTCGGCCGTCGCCAAGCGGTCGACTTCGTGCAGCTTGTAAGCCAGCGCTTCGATGTCTTCCAGCTTGTCGATCTCCTGTTTGACGCGCAGTACGGACAGACGGTCGCGCGTCTCGGCCGCCGTCTTTTTGACCCGGTCGAACAACGGCTCGCCGCGTTTGCCCAGTGAATCTTCCAGCACGCCGAGCGACTTCTCCGCCGCGTCCAACTGATTCTGCTTCAGTTGCGCGGACACGCTGCCCAGCTTGTCGTTCACGCGCTGCGCGGTCTCGATCAGCGTCCGGTCGGTATCCGCGGCGGCGAACTCGGGACGCAGTTCCGACGTGCGGTCCAGCTTCGCCAACGCTTCGGCGTATTTGCCGTCCAGCGCAAGCTTGCCGGCTTCCTGATGCAGCGCCGACGCCTGCTCGTTCAGGCCGGCTTCACGCTCGTACAGCATGTAGACGCCGCCCGCGCCGATGCCCAGCAGCAGCGTCGGGATGATCCACATCAAATGGCGGGAGCCGCTTTTGCGCTTGGCACGCGGCTCTCCGGGCGGACCGGCTTCGGCGAGCCGATCCGGCGTTCGCGTCATTCTCGGCACGGCCGGCGCAGACGGCAGTTCCGGCGTTCCCGCCGTCTCTGGCATCCGATCCGAAGTTTCCGCCGTCTCCGGTGTCCGCTGCGCCAGTCCGGCGTTTCCGGATTCGCCGGAAGGCTTGGTCAAATCGACGGAAAATGGCGCTCTTGCGCTCTCTTCCCCTTGTGCTGTGCCTGCCGGCTGCACGCGCGTGCCGCACGACGGACAGAATGCGGCATGTTCAGGCAAACTCGTTCCGCAATGGCTGCAATACATTCTAGCCCCTCCCGCAATAGACAATCGAATGCTGTCTTCTTCGGAACAAGCAGAAGCTGCCTGCTTGTTCGACTGTTATTAATGTAGCATAATTCATGTCCATTTAGGGCGAAATTTCCTGCTGTAAGATGACCGCATCCAATCAAAGGTTTGAGCCTTTCGGAAACGCGCACGGTTCAAGCGGGGTTCCGAAGGGCGAAACCTTACATTATCTGCGGTCAGCGTACGAGTGAGTTGACCGCATCCAATCAAAGGTTTGAGCCCTTCGGAAACGCGCACGGTTCAAGCGGGTTTTCCGTCGGAGACTTCGTACACGGGTTAGGTACGAAATCTCGGAGGGCGAAACCTTACCTTGTTCGCGGTCAGCGTACTGGCTCCGAAAGTCCGATTCTTCGCGGAACGGCTTTGCCGCAAGCAAAAAAACTCTTTCTTCCGGGCAAGCGGAAGAAAGAGTTCGGATGACCTTGCGCTTAATGCCCGAGTTTCCACTGCTGTGCCCGGTTTCCTTGGCGGACCGGTTCCGGCTTCAAACTGCCGTCCGCTGCTTCAGTCAAAGCCAGACCGCCGGAGACGTTGACGATCTTAACCGTTCCTCGCGTATCCTTGCGGAGCAGCCAGCGCTGATTGTCGTAACCCAGATAATCGTAGAGCTGAATCGTACTGCGGCCGACGTCCAGATCGAGCGCCGACCCTTCCGGCGTTCGCAAAGAAAACGAGCAGTCCGGGCTGCCGGTCGGAACGGCCGTCCACAGTGGGGCATCGCTGCCGATCGTCGTCAAGCCGACGACAGATCCGCGTTCCTTGCCGGCAGCGGCAAGCGCGCGGCCCGACGATTCGTTCAAGATCGGGAACGAGCGCAGCTTGGCGGGCTTGGCTCTCGAAACTTCGACGTTCTGGAAAGCGGCGCGCCCGCCGAACGCGTGCAGGCCGAACCGTCCTTCGGCGAACGTGCCGTCGCGGACGTCGATCGCCGGCCTGCCGTCCAGCCATGCCCGAAGCCGCGGTCCTTCGGCCTGCACGCGCAGACGGTAGGTGCCGCCGCTTCGGATCTCGGCGGGATACCGCGCCAACACCTGACGTTCGGCGAAGCTGCCGCCGACCTTATAGAACAATCGCAGCGCCTGCATATTCGGATCGAGATTCAGGTAGTAGGCGCTGCCTCCGGTCCGATCGGAGCGAAACAGCAGCGAAGCGGCTCCGCCCGCTCGATCCAGCTTCACGTCGGCTTCGTAAACGAAATCGCCGGCCTTGACCTCCGACACGGCGGTCGTATCGCCCTGCGCGCCGCCGCGCAGCCCGTCTTCCGTCACGATCCATTCCGCCGAGGCCGGAACGATTGTCAGCGCGCCGAGATCGGAGCGGAAACTTCCGCCGTATACGGTGACCGGGATCGCGCGCGCGAAGCCGTTCGCGGCCGAAACGGTGACCGACGCTCGGCCCGGACCGACCGCGCGCAGCACGGCGCTGCCGCCCGAAGAAGCGGACACCGAAACGACGGAAAGATCGGAAGACGTCCACGTCGGCGCGATCGCATCCGCGGAAGACGAGAGGTACGGCGAAACGAATACCGTCCGACTATCCTGCGGTCCCAATTCGATCGCCGTCTCGTCCGCGACCAGACGCGAAGGCTCTTCCGATTTCCATACGGAACCGAGAGCATAGACGTTCAACGACCGGATCTTCACCTGCCCGCTTTCGGCGTAGAAGCTCATGCCGCGGCGTGCCGTGCCCGGGAAGATCACGTCGGAGAAGACGGTCCGGCCGTCTGCCGCGAACACTTCGACCGTCGATTCGTCCACGAAGATCCGCAGTTTGATCCGCTTGTTCCCGTTGCTTTCGGGCGGAAGCTTCGCTTCCTGACGCAAACTGAGCAGAGGCGAATAATCGACGATGCCCGAAGCCGAACGGTCCAGCGACAGCTTTTCTTCGGCGGCCGAATAACGGATATCCGTAAACTGCCCGCCGCCTTCGCGCACTCGGAATCCGAAACTGTCGGCGGCTCCCGTCTCCGGCAGTTCCAGCTCCGCTTCGATCTCGTAAGCGCCCGCATTCAAGCCTTGCAGCGGATTCGGCGAATCTCCGTTCACGGTCGTCTCGCCGATGCTTCGCAGTTCGCTTCGGAGCGCGGCGAGCTCCTCGATCGGAGCCTGCGCCAAGCGAATCCCTTCTGCCGTGCGCGTCAACGACAATTCCCGGGGCAGCGACAGCACGCCTTTCCAACCGGCAGTCGGGAACGCGAACGGATAGTCCCAGTTGGTCATCCACGCCATGACGATCCGGCGTCCGTCCGGCGCGTCGGCGAACGAGGAAGACGCGTAGAACTCTTTGCCGTAGTCCGTTCGAAGCACCTTGCCGGCCGGATTGTCATTGACGAACTTGCCGTCTTCGGTCAATCGTCCGACGAAATACTCCGCGTCCGACCCCTGCGTAGCCGGGTTCGCACCCGTGCTGATCATCAGCACCCAGCGGCTCTCGTCCGTTCCTTGTACCGGCAGCTTAAACAAATCGGGACATTCCCAGACGCCGCCGCGCACGTATTCGCCGTAACCGAAGTTGTCGGTCAGCGTCCAGTCGGTCAGGTTCGTCGAAGAGAAAAAGCGGATATGGTCGCCGCCCGATACGACCATGATCCAACGGCCGTTGTCTTCGTCTCGAACGACCTTCGGATCGCGGAAATCCCAACCGCCTGGGTCGTCGCCGTTCTTGCCCGGATTCTCGATCACGATCGGGCGATCTTCGGAATAATGCCACGTCCGACCCCGATCGGAACTGTAAGCGAGTCCGATCTTCTGGTTGCCGTTCGGCGCGTCGGGATTATAAGACGTGTAATAGGCGATCAGGCCGCCTCCGTCGGGCGAGCCGTCGAACAAACCCGAGACGTTATCGGGATCGGCGATCGCGGAGCCGGACCAGATATGGCCGAGCTTGTTCCAATCGAGCGCGATCGGCAGACTCTTCCAATGCAGCAGGTCGGTGCTGACCGCATGCGCCCAGCGTCCGCCGTCCTGATGGAACAGATGGTATTCGCCTTTGTAGTAGATCATTCCGTTGGGATCGCTGGCCGAACCGCGCTGCGGCGAATAATGATAAGCCGGCCGATAGGTTTCGCCGTAGTACTCTTCCTCGGGCGTCAGATACGTATCTTGAAAAACGGCTTCGCCGCTGCGAACGGCAAGTCCCGCAGCCGTACCGCCGGGCGCAAGCCCGGACAACTCCAAGGCCGGTTCGGCATAGCCGTCGACGAACACGCGCACCGCGTTCTGTTCAGCTCGGATCTCCAAGCGGTGGCGGATGCCGTCTTCGCTCGGATACGAAGCATCCGACCGAGCCAACACGCTTCCGTCCGGGCCGGTCGCCGCTGCCCGGACGCGGCCGTTCTCGCGGTCCAACCAGACCGCGTACCCGCCTCGGCCGTCGGCTCCGGCCCCGAACGTCAAGCCGGCCGAAGCAGCCGCGGACTTCGGCGACAGATCGGCGGCGAATACGAACGTCTCCGCATTCGGCGAAGCATACACTTTGAGCGCGGGCGTTCCGTCGGCGTCCGCCGTACCGCGAACGCCCTTGCTGTCGGTTATCCAGCTCCCTTGATCGATGATTACGCTTTCAAGATTGCTGTTCCAAACGGCAGCTTCGGCGGAAGCGGCGGCCTCCGGCGATGTCGATGATTTCGTCTCCTTCTGCGTATCGGCATCATTTCCCGCGGTATGATTTGTCGTTTTCCCGGCCAAAACGTTCCCTCCTTCTTCGGCGAACACCGTAGACGCGCCGCCCGCCGCTGCCGCGCTTCCCGCCATCATCGCCGCGCACAGCAGCGCAGCGAACTTGCTTATGTTCTTCATCGGGATGATCCTCCTCGATCAAATAAGTACGGAGCATACGCGCGAACCGCAGACAGAGCGCAGGCTTCCGCATGCTGCCGATTCGGTTCGCGCTTCGCTCCGGTGTTTCGGTTTATACTCGGGCGGCTCCGAAGCTCTACCCGTAAAGAAACCCGGCCGACGCCGGAAGACCTTCATCTTCCCGGAGCCGCCGGGTTTCGCGTACGCAAACTTCGAATGAAATCGACGTATCTGCCAAATCCTGACCAAACGTCAACATTTCGAGCCTAAAAAGCGGATAGAAACGCAAATGTTGACGAAAAGTCAGTATTTTCAGCTTTTTTCCCTCATTTCCTCTCCAACTCGCATCATTTGTTGACGAAGCGTCAACATCTCGGTTCAGTTCACCGAAAAAAGAGAGAATTTGCTGACGAAACGTCAACATTTCCTGCGAGTGAGTTGACCGTATTCCATCCAAGGTTTGCGTCCATCGGAAACAGGAACAGTTAAAGCGAGTTTTCGGTGGACATGACCTAACCTTATTTGCGGTCAGCGTACCGGATTGTTTCTTGGCTTGATCGTCAGTCAATCTTGCGCCGTTCCGCTGCCGACCGCGCCGGGAACGCCCGGTTCCCGCGCTTCCCGCAGCGCCCGGATGCCGAGCACCAAAGCGCCGCGCAGACCCGACTCCGTGCCGAGTCCCGGCGCCGTGATATAGCCGTCCAGCCCTGCGCCTTCGGCGAGGTCTTCCGCCGCGACGTACCCGTTCAGGTTCTTCGCGACGTCCCGGCGCACGAGCGGCAGCAGATGTTCCTGCTGCATGACGCCGCCGCCCAGTATGACTTTGCGCGGCGACAGCAGCAGGATCGCGGACGATACCGATTGGGCGATATAATGCGCCTCGATCTCCCAAGCCGGATGATCGGCCGGAAGCTCATGCCCCGGAACGCCCCAGCGCGCTTGCAGCGCCGGACCGGAAGCCATGCCTTCCAGACAATCGCCGTGATACGGACAGACGCCCGCGAAGCCGTCGCCTTGATGCCGGCGCGGCAGCGTATGGCCGCCTTCGGGATGCAGCAGGCCGTGCAGCAGCCGCCCTTCGGCGTAGACCCCGATCCCCACGCCCGTGCCGATCGTGTAATAGAGGCAGCTGTCCAGCCCCGCCGCCGCACCCCAGACGGCTTCGCCGTAAGCGGCGGCGTTGACGTCGGTGTCCCAGCCGTACGGGACGTCGAAGCGGCGGCGCAGCGCGCCGAGGAAATCGCAGCCGCTCCAGCCGGGCTTCGGCGTGGTCGTCACGAAACCGTAAGTCGGACTGCCGGGCCGCAGGTCGATCGGCCCGAACGAGCCGATCCCGATCGCCGCGACGTTCTTGTCCGCGAAATAATCGATCGCCCGGCCGAGCGTCTCGTCCGGCTGCCCGGTCGGAAAGCTGACGCGGTCCAGCAGTTCCCCGTCCGCGGTGCCGATCCCGCAGACGAACTTGGTCCCTCCGGCTTCGATCGCGCCGATGACGGCAGAGCTTTCGCGGCGAGGCGAGGCGCCGCTTCCGAAGGTCGTCATCGGACCGCGCCTCCTTGCCCGGGCGCGGTCGCCGCTGCTCCTTCGGCAGCTTCGCCGGCCGTGCCTCCTGCCGATCCGGCAGTTCCCGCCGCCGTCGCTCTTGCCGATTCGGCCGCCCCGGCCGCAGCCTCGCCGGCCGCGATGCGGGAGATCCGCACCGAGCGGAATACGCTATCCGCTCCGCCCGCTTCCGCATCGCCCGCCGACGCGGACAATCCGTCGGCGCCTTCCCCCGGGAAGATCAGGTCCGTCATAACCAGACGGCCGTCTCCTTCGAACACCTCGACCGAAGACCGGTCGACGAAGATCTGCAGAGCCGTTTCCGCCGGTTCTTCGGCGGCCGCTCCCTGCTCCGCCGCCGTCCGCGCGCGATTCGGCGCGTCCGCTTCTGCGGCCATTCGCGCCTCTTCTTCCGCCTCTGCCGCTTCTACGGCCATTCGTGTATCCCCGGCCGACTCGGCCGTTTCCGCCCCTTCCGGCAGCTTCGCCGCATGCCGTCCCGCGAAATCGGCGTGGAACCCGCTTTCGCCCGACTTGCGGCGGTCGATATACAGTTCTCCCGCCTGCGCGTCGATGCCGACGCGGGTGACGCAGCCGCCGCCTTCGCGCAGCCGGAATTCAAACGAGCGGCCCGCTTGGGCGCGGACTTCCAATTCGAAGCTGTCCAACCGCAGCGATCTCAGCGCGGCATTCAATTCCGAGAGCGATACGTCCTTCAGTTCCAGAACCGGAACCCTTGCCGCGTCCAACTCGCGCGCCGGACGCTGGACCAACCGCTCGACGCCGCCGATCGTCTCCAGCGTCAATTCCCGCGGAATCGTCATCGCGCCGCGCCAGCCTTCCGTCGGCGTATGATTGGCATACCGCCAGTTGCTCATCCAGCCGAGAACCAGACGGCGGCCGTCTTCGGTCGGCATGTCCGACCAACTGACGCCGGCGTAGTTGTCGCGGCCGTGATCGAGCCAGCGGATCTCCTGCGACGCTTCGTCCGGTACGAAAGTCACGCCGTCGAAACCGCCGGTGAAATACTGCGTCCGCGAACCTTCCGTCCCTTCTCCGCCGTCGCCGATACTGACCAGCATGACCCATTTGCCGCGCGTCGGATCGCCGTCGATCGAAAGTTCGAACAGATCCGGACATTCCCAGACTCCGTCATGGGAGCCGATGCCTTCGCCGAACGTGCTGCCAAGCGTCCAGCTTTTCAGATCTTCCGAATGATACAGCTCGACTTCCTGCCCGCAGGCCAGAATCAGGATCCACCGTTTGCTCGATTCGTGCCAGAACACCTTCGGATCGCGAAAATCCGGCTTGCTTTCGCTCGTCAGTACCGGATTGCCTTCGTACTTGGTCCATGTGCGTCCGCCGTCGCGGCTGTAAGCCAAGCTCTGGCTTTGCACGGTCGGCACGCCGGGACGTTCCAGATGGTGGGTGAAAATCGCGACCAGCCCCGGCCCGTCCGGGAAAAATCCGGTCGTATTCTCTCGGTCCACTACCGCGCTGCCCGAGAAAATCGTGCCGACTTCGTCCGGTTCCAGCGCGATCGGCAGTTCTTCCCAGTTCACCAGATCGCGCGATACCGCATGACCCCAATGCATCGGTCCCCATGTATCGCCGAAGGGATGATGCTGGAAAAAGAGATGGTATTCACCTTCGAAAAACACCATGCCGTTCGGATCGTTCATCCAATGTTCGGCCGGCGAAAAGTGGTACGTTCCCCGGTAATCCGGTTTTGTCGTTTGAATGGTCATAAGCCCTCCTGATCGGGAATTTGGGTAAGTCGTTATTCGGATTTCGCCGTGCTGCGGTCGTAGCCGTCCTGACGGATCTTCAGCCATTCCTGCAAGCCCAGACGGTCGAGTTCTTTCAGATAAGCGTCCCATTCCTGATCCGCTTTGCCGTTCTGATACCATTCCGTGCGTTTGCGCAGCATATAAGGGAACAGATCGGCTTCGATCGTGGACAGCCGGTCCAATTCGTCCAGACTGAAGAACACGCTCGGATACGTATTTTTGGCCGTCATATGCGGCACCAGTACTTCTTTCATCAGATCCATCCGCCATTTGGCGTCGTCCGGCATGGTCGTGTATTTGCCGAAATAATCGTCGAGAATCGCCAGCGGTCCGCCGATGCTCGTCTTCTGGCGCACTTCGACCGGAGCCGAGCCTTCCAGCGGCAGATGCTTCAGCATGCCTTTCGCTTCGTCGAATTCGAAGATGTTCTGCTGGCTCTCGTCGCCGTACGTGCCCCAGTTGTCCTGCACGGATTGAAGCGGATCGTACAATTGATCGACCCATTTGGCCGTCGTCTCGAGCTGCTTGTTGCTGCTGGTCACGACCATCGAGCCGCGGAAAAAGCCCATGCCGTTATTGCGCGTCACGTTGACTTTGCCGTCCGGTCCCGCCACGGGCGGCATCAGATCGTATTTGTCGTTCATGCCCGTGATATTCGCTTTGTCCCAAGTGAAATACAAGCCGTAACGGTCGTCTTTGCCTTTGGCGAGATACGTATTCCAATCCTGCTGGAACGATTCGATATCGACCAGCCCGTTCTTGTACAGGTCGTACACGTAATTGACCGCGTCTTTGTAGCCTTGTTGGTTCCCGGTAAAGATCACTTTGCCGTCGTCGCTCACCACGAGGTGATCCGGATTCTCCCCCAGTCCGAACGCCGCGAACAGGAACGTCAGGTTCTCGCCGCCCGGCTTGTCGATAAAGGACAGCGGAATCTCGTCGGCTTTGCCGTTGCCGTTCGGGTCCTGCGTTTTGAACGCGGTCAGCACGTCTTTGAGTTCTTCGGTCGTGGTCGGCATTTTCAGGCCCAACTTCTTCAGCCATTCGACGTTGATCCACGGCATATCGTCCACGGATTGGATGCGTTCTTTGTCCGAGCCCAATTCCTCGATCCACGGAAACGCGTAGATATGGCCGTCCGGAGCGGTGATCATGGCGCGGTATTCCGGACGTTCGTCGAGCACCTTTTTGAGATTCGGCATCTGCTGGTCGATCAGGTCTTCGAGCGGCACGATCGCGCCGTCTTTGGCCAGCTTCAGCAGATCGTAATCGCCGTAATCCGCCGCGAAGATCGCGTCCGGGAGATCGCCGCTCGCCATCGCCAGATTGCGTTTTTCCGTAAACACGTCGCTGGTATAGCTGGTCCAATCGATATGCACGCCCGTCTTCTCTTCGAGCCGTTTGAGCACCAGTTTTTCGTTGGGATCGGCGGGCGCGAGCGGCGAACTGGACGTCATCATCTTCAAGATCGGTTTGCCGTCGGCGGTCTTCGCCGGTTCCGACGAGCCGCCTCCGCAGGCGGTGACCACGAGCGCGCTGGACATGACGGACGCGGCGAGCGCTTTTTTCCAATGGGGCAGACGAACTTTTTTCATCGAACGATTCCTCCTCTGTATGGGCAAACCTTTTTTATTTCAGCGAGCCGACCATGACGCCTTTTTCGAAATACTTCTGGAAGAACGGGTACATGACGATTAGCGGCAAACTGGATACGACGATCGACGAATATTTGATCATCTCCGACAGACGTTTGAGTTCCGCCATCGCCTGCTGTTCGCCGATCATGCCGGGCGCCGCCTGATTCTGGATCAAGATGGAGCGCAGCACGAGCTGAAGCGGATACAATTTCGTGTTTTCCAGATAGATCATCGCGTCGAAATACGAATTCCACTGCCCGACGAACGCGTAGAGCGCCAGCACGAACATGATCGGTTTCGACAGCGGAATGACGATTTGCAGGAAGATCTTGAAGTCCGACGCGCCGTCGACGTTCGCGGCTTCCCGCAGTTCTTTGGGGATGCCTTTGAAAAAAGTCCGGGCCAAAATGATATTCCATACGTTGACCGCACCCGGGACGATCAGCGCCCACGGCGTGTTCAGCATGCCGAGTTCGCGGATCAGCAGGTAAGTCGGAATCAGGCCGCCGCCGAAAAACATCGTCACGATGAACAGCGTCATGACCAGTTTGCGGCCGGCCAACGTATCTTCGGATAAGGCGTAACCCGCGCAGATCGAGACGAGCACCGTAAAGATCGAGAACGCGCCGGCATACAGCAGCGAGTTGAAGAATCCGCGGATCATGGCGTCGTTGCTCAAGATTTTGCGGTACCCTTCCAGACTCCAATCCGAAGGACTGAACGACAATCCCCGGTTCAGCAATACGGTCGGGTCCATGAACGAAGCGATGATGATGTAACCGAACGGAACCACGACGACGAGTACCGCAAGCAGCAGGAACAGTCCGTTCAATACGAGCAGAAACCGGTCGAACGGCGAGTTTTTGACAGCCATCGCGCTTTGCCTCCTTTTCTAAGCGATTAATAAAGCCCCTGATTGTCGTTCAGCTTCTTCACGACGAAGTTGACGGTCAGCAGCAGAATGACGTTGATCACCGAGTTGAACAGTCCCACGGCTGCCGAATACGCGTAATCCCCGGATTGCAGGCCGACCTTATAGACGTAGGTGGCGATGATCTCCGAAGCCGGCAGGTTCATCGAGGTCTGAAGCAGATACGCTTTCTCGAAGCCGATCGACATGATGCCTCCCGCCGCCAGAATGAACACGATCGCCATGATCGGCTTGATCGTCGGCAGATCAATATGCCAGATGCGCCGCAGCAGGCTCGCCCCGTCGAGGCTGGCCGCGTTATGCAGCTCGGGATCAACGTTCGCCAGCGCCGCCACGTAGATGATCGAAGCCCAGCCGGCCGTCGCCCAGATGTCCGACAGGATGTACACCCAGCGGAAATACTGCGGATCGGTCATGAACATGAGCGGCTGGCCGAATATATGCGTCGCCAGCTGGTTGATCGGGCCGGTCGGCGACAGGAAAATGAACAGCATCCCGACGATCACGACTACGGAAACGAAGTTGGGCGCGTACAGGAAAAGTTGGATGTTTTTCTTCGCGCCCGCTTTGCGGACTTGGTTCAGCATCAGCGCCAGCAGAATCGGCACCGGGAAGCCGAACAGCAGTCCGTAGAAGCTTAATTTAAGCGTATTCATAAAAATCACTTCGAAGTTCGGCGAAGACAGGAACTTGTCGAAGTGCTTGAAGCCGACCCAGTCGCTCCCGAGAATGCCCCGAATCGGACTGAAGTCTTTGAACGCGATCACCGCGCCGTACATGGGCACATACTTGAACAGCAGGGTCAGAATAAGCGCCGGAGCGAGCAAAATGTAAAGAAAACCGTTCCTTTTGAATCCCGCCAGTCTATGCCCTATCGTTTTTTTCTGTTGAAGCAGTCTGCCGTCTCTTCCGGTTCCCGCCGAGTTTTCCATTCCCCTTTCCCCTTTCTGGTCTGTCTAACGCAAGAGTTTCAGGTTCCGAGCAAATGTAAGGGGTTGCATGTTACGTTTGCCATCCGCTGCGTTTACAATTTAACAAATTAAATATTCATATGTCAACTGCTTTTGTAAAAATAAATTGTGCATTTGTTTGATTAATCTTAACCAATAATAGATTCATAACTTTACATTTGTAAACTCGAGATTGCTATTTGTCCGTTATTGCGATACATTTGACTATGTAAGACGGCTCTGGCGCTTCATCAAGCAAAGCGAAGAGCCTGACCGAAACGGATAAAGGTGGAACCCATCCATGGCCAAAGAGAAAGTCACGATTCAAGACATCGCGGATGCGCTCGGCATCTCCCGGAACACCGCTTCGAAAGCGCTGAACGACAGCGGCGGCATTCCCGAAGAGACCCGTACCCGCGTGATCAAGAAAGCGATCGAATTAAAATACAAACAGTTCGCCTATATGGAAACGGACGGTCTGCTGTCCAAAAAGACCGGCAATATCGCCCTGCTTACGACCAACATGCCGAACACTTCGCATTTCGGTTCGCAGGTCATCAGCGGGCTGGAACGGCGGATCAGCACCGAAGGGTATAATTTGTCCATTCATATCGTACGCGACGACGAGCGGGGCGAACAGGCGCTTCCGGTCAACTTCGACGCTTCGGCGGTGGACGGCATCGTGTGCATCGAACTGTTCGACCCGGCGTACAGCCGCCTGCTGACGGAACTCGGCATCCCGGTCATCTTTATCGACTGCGCGGCCGACGCGGTCTATCCCGATTTCGGAGCCGACGTGCTGCTGATGGAGAACGAACACAGCACCTACAAGCTGACCCGCGACCTGATCGCGTCGGGCTTGACCGAAATCGGATTCGCCGGAGATTTCAATCATTGCAAAAGCTTCCGCGAACGCTGGATCGGCTACGGCCGCGCGCTGACGGATGCCGGACTCGACATTCCGGCAGAACGATCGATCCTCGACGATGACCGCTTTTTCCTGTTCGAGACCGATTGGATGGAACGGAAGCTGGAAGAGATCGGCGATCTGCCGCAGGCGTTCGTCTGCGCCAACGACTTTATCGCGGTCCGATTGATGAAAGCGCTCAAAAACCGCGGCCTGTCCGTGCCGGGCGACGTCAAAGTCTGCGGATTCGACGATTCTTCCGAATCCCGCATCGTGGAGCCGCATCTGACGACGGTCCATATCTACAGCAGCGACATGGGCGTCAAAGCGGGCGAGATGCTGCTGTCGCGGATCAAAAATCCGACGCAGCCGCATCAAGTGGCGCATGTGTACACCCGTCCGATCGAACGGGAATCGACGGCGCAAGCTTGAACTTTTTTACGCATAGAAACCTTCTGAATACGAATGGAGCGACGAATCGTTATGATCAAAAACGAAAAAATCAAAGCGTCCGAAGTGGACGTGACCGGCGTAAACGGCGAAGCGCTCGGCGTCATGCCGACAAGCGAGGCGCTCAAACTGGCGAAAGAACTGGGCGTGGATCTGGTCTGCACCTCCCTCTACTCCAGCCCGCCTCCTTGCACCCTGATCGCCTCCGGCAAAGCCAAAGAAGCCAAGCAGCAGGAGAAAAAAGCGGCGCGTCCGGCGAAAATCAAAGAAATCCGGCTGACCGCGAATATCGAAGAACATGATTACGACACCAAAAAAAATCAGGCGCAGCGAATCCTTGAAGGCGGCGACTCCGTCTTATTCGTGGTGAAGGTCTCCGGCAAAGAAGGCGCGAAAGCCAAAGAACTGCTGGAAGAGCTGCTGCGCGACCTGAAAGAATCCGGCGTCAAAAAGACGGGCATCCAACTGAGCGGCAAGCAGGCCGCGGTGCAGGTAGACCCGAAGTAACCCTAATCGAGGTGACGGACTGTGAAAACGAACGAAGACGCTCGGCTGAACGATGAATTGTACGCGCTGCTCGGCGGCGAGCGGCTGGCGGAAAAGCTGGAGATCGCCATGACGCTGCATACGGTCGACGAAGAAGGCTATCCGCATCAAGCGATGGTGAGCGCGGGCGAAGTCTGGGCGGAATCGCCGAAGCGGCTGCGGATCGCGCTGTGGCTCGGCACGAATACGACCGGCAATCTGCTGCGAACCGGCAAAGCGCTGCTCGCCGTCGTCTACGGCGGCGTCTCTTACACCGTCCGTCTGCAAGCATCGGCGCTGCCGGAACTTGCGGACGCGCGCCATCCGCGCGCCCGCTTCGCGGCCGACGTGCTGGAGACCCGCGCCGACGTCGCCAAATACGCCGAATTGACAAGCGGCATTACGATCCGGCTGCACGAGCCGCAAAGCGTGCTGGTGCGCTGGGAAGAGACTTTGGAGGAATTGAGACGATGAACGAAACGAATTTGCAGCATCAAACCGGCGAGGCTTCTTTCGATTGGAGCGAATTCCCGCGCCTCGAAACGCCCCGCCTGATCCTGCGCGAAGCGCGTCCGGAAGACCGCGAAGGCCTGTTCGGACTGTATGCCGACGAAGAAGTCATGCGCTATATCCCGCTCGATCCTTTTGAATCGATCGAAGAAGCCGACGACGAGATGGGCTGGCACGCGCGCATTTTCCGCGAACGGACCGGCCTGCGCTGGATGATCGAAGAACGCGATACCGGCGAATTCGTCGGCACCTGCGGCTTCCTCGGCCTCGAACGCGAACATAACCGGATGGAGATCGGCTACGACCTGACCCGCTCCCACTGGGGCAAAGGAATGATGCCCGAAGCGATCCGCGCCGTGCTGGACTTCGGCTTCGGTCCGCTCGGCGCGAACAAGATCGAAGCGCGGGTCGACCCCGACAACGCCGCTTCGATCCGCTTGATGGACAAACTGGGCTTCACGCTCGAAGGCCGCCTGCGCCAGCACGAGTTCGAGAAAGGCCGTTACGTGGACCTGCTCGCTTATTCGATATTGGCGGAGGAGTATTCGCGTTAAGCCTTAATCGTTGATAGTGAATTAATTAACTGATATTCCAGTAAATCCATGTTAAACTTCTTCGGGTCGCTCGAATGTTATAGGGCGGACCGAAGGAGTTTTTTAGTTTATGAATCTCGAATCGCGTACTTATACCCCTCTCGATTACGTCAAAATTCCGCTACGGATCGCGCCGCTTCTGACCTTGTCCGTCATGACGCTGCTGACCGCTTCCGCGCTGGTCCCGAGCCTGCTGATCGGACTGACGGCCGGTTTCGTCAATGCCGCGCTGACGCTGGCCGGCTCTGCTCACACTGGCGCGGCGCGCCCGAATTCTTCGATCGAACACGGTCTGGCCGTTCTCGCAGAGCCGCTTGCCCTGCTGGCGCTGACGCTGTTGGCTTCCCGCCTCGCCTCCCTGTCGTCCAAAGCGCTTAAGCTGCGGCTCGGACGCCGGATGCGCGAACAGATCGATCCGCAGATTCTCCGCAAACGCGGTTCGCTTGCTTATCCGCATATCGAACACGACGCGACTTGGGATCTGATCGCCCGCGTCGGCAAAGAACCTTCCGAACGCTTAAGCGGCGCTTTTTACAATCTGCTTGACGCGGCCGAATCGTTGATCCGCATCGCCGGCATCCTCGTCGTGCTGACTTCTCAGGTCTGGTGGATCGGGGCGCTGACGTTGGCCGTGGCGTTTCCGCTGATGAAACTGTCTTTCTCGCTCGGGCGCGAAGACTATCGGGCTTATGCTGCGGCGCGCAAACCGATGCGCCGCGCGGACGATCTGCGGGAAATGCTGTCTTCGCGCGCCGATCTGGAAGAACGTACGCTGTTCGGCTACGGCGAAGCCGTCGGGCGCCGCTGGAACGAAGCGTTCGAAGAAGCGAGCCGGATCATCCGGCAGGCGCTGCGCAACAACTTCGTCCGCACCAAAAGCGCCGCGATTCTCGCTTCCCTGCTCGGTTTGGCCGTGTCGCTGCTGCTTCTGCTGCCGCTGACTCGCGGCACGCTGAGCGCGGGCATGTACGTCGGCTTGGCGACGGCCGTATGGAATCTGTCCGAGCAGATGTCTTGGCGGCTGTCGCAGGTGCTTCAGCAGGTCGCGGAAAATCGGGCTTTTCTCGACGATTGGTCCGCGTTCATGCAGCTTGAAGAAGCGGAAGGCGCGGAAGATCTACCGGATTTCGCGGTGCGGAATCTGCCGCCCGAAACGATGACGATCGCTTTCGAAGATGTAAGCTTCGCTTATCCCGGTTCCGAACGCCCGATATTGGACGGACTGACGCTGACGCTGGAAGCCGGCAAACGCTACGCGATCGTCGGCCGCAACGGCGCGGGCAAATCGACGCTGGTCAAACTGCTGACCGGCCTGTATACGGATTATTCGGGCCGAATTACGCTCGCGGGCCGCGACCTGCGGGAGTGGTCGGCGGCGGAGCGCAAAGCGGCTTTCTCGGTCACGTTTCAGGATTACGCCAACTATGAAGTCCCGCTGCGGGATCAAGTGATGTTGGGTTCGAAGTTGTTCGGCGGCGGCTCGGACAGAAACGAAAGCTTCGGCGAAAAAGGAATCGAACACGGGAAACGCCGCTCTTCCAGCTCGGACAAGATTCAAAATTCGCTTTCCGCTTCGCTATCCGATCCCGATTCCGTCCGCAAAGCTCTGGAACAAGTCGGCTTGAGCGATTGGCTGGCGTCGCTGCCGCGCGGCACGCATACGCCGCTCGGCCGGTTGGAGCAGGGCGCGGCCGAGCTGTCAGGCGGCCAATGGCAGCGGGTCGCGCTGGCGCGAAGCGTCTTCGGCGGCGCTCCCGTCCTGATTCTGGACGAGCCGACGGCAGCGCTCGATCCGATCAGCGAGCACCGCTTGTACGAACTGTTCGGTTCGATCGGAGAAGCGGCCGGCGCGACCGTTATTCAGATCACGCATCGGCTCGGCGCGGCCGTATCGGCGGACGAAATTATCGTGCTGGACGGCGGAAAAGCGACGGAACGCGGCAGCCATGAGGAACTGCTGCGATTGGGCGGGCTGTATGCCGAGCTGTACGAATCGCAGCGCAGCTGGTACAAGCAGGAGCTGCCGGAGAAAGGCGGAAGATTCGACTCGACGCCGCGCTTCGTAGACGATGACGGCGAAATTCAGGAGGTGACCAAATGAGCGCGGAACCGCATCAAACATCGAAACGTCGGCCGCGACTACATCGAAGAGAACTTGCGTCGGCAGCCGTACATTCCGACCATTCGGCCGCCCACTTTTCTCCGCTGCGCATCCTGCGGTTTCTGCTGCCTCGAGTCGCGTCCGTCGCGCCGAAATCTTTTGCCGCTTACGTGCTGCTGTTTGTGCTCGACGCCGCTTTTTTCCCTTTGTCGGTCTGGGCGACGCAGCGTTTGTTCGACCGGGTCGCCGCATATTCGGGGGCCGCTCATGCAGGACTGCTGCTGACCGGTACGGTAGCGGCGCTGCTGATCCTGTTCGCGATCAAGACGGCGGGACAGATCGTCAACGGCATCGCGTATTTCATCGCGGAGACATACGATTCGCGTTCGACGGCGATGCTGACCGGTCTGCTGGGCCGCAAGATCGGACGCCTGCATCCCATTTCGTTCGAAGAACCTCGAACGCTGGATTCGATCGACAAAGCTTACGCGGGCATCCCTCACGCGGTCGCTTACGTCAATACCATGTTGGATGTCTGCATCGTCTACATTCCGCAGCTTCTGTTCATGGGCATCTATTTGTTTATGCTGCGTCCCGCGCTGTCGCTGTCGATCCTGCTCGTGTTCGTGCCGGTTCTGCTCAGTCAGCTCGTCCGTGCCAAGCTGTATGCAAGGTTGGAAGACCGCTCCGCGCCGATGCGGCGCAGAATGAACAGCTACGCCGAGAGCATCGCGGGACGCACGGCTTTGAAGCAGACGCGGCTGCTCGGCGGCTTCCCTTATTTCTACAAGCTGTACCGGGAAGCGCTAGGCGGCATGAACCGTCTCAAGCAGCAGGCCGACACGCGGGCAAATCGGCTCGAATTCGGCGCGCAGCTGCTCACGTTCGCGGGGTATTTCGGCGTTATGGCGCTGCTGACCGCTTCGCTGCTGCAAGGCCGGATCGGGGTCGGCGCATTCGCGGCGGTGTTCGCGTCGATCGACCGCCTGTTTCAATTGATGGAAGAATTGGTCGCCGGACGGCTCGCGCAGAGCGCGGAACATTTCGGCAAGATCCGGAACGTGCTGCGGGTGTTGGAACTGCCGGAACGCGCTGCGGCATCCGAGTCTCGTTCCGAACCGTATGATTCGTCGGCTCCCGATCGCGCGTCCGCGAATCGCCCTCCCGGAATCGTATGTGAACGAGTCAGCTTCGCTTACCCGGGCGCTTCGCGCCAAGCACTGGCCGACGTCAATCTGGACATTCGGCCGGGCGAGACGCTCGCAATCGTCGGTGCCAACGGCTCCGGTAAAACGACGCTGGTCCGCCTGCTGACCGGACTGTATCAGCCGGACGAAGGACAGATCCTGCATGACGGCGTGCCGACTTCGGAACGAACGCCGGACGAACTGTTCGTCGGAACGTCGGCCGTGTTCCAGCAGTACCGCCGCTACCGGATGACGCTGGCGGATAATCTGGCGATCGGGGAATGGCAGCGCGAAGATTCCGGCGTTCCACCGCTAGAACGGCTGGAAGCGGCGGCCGGTCAAGCCGGTCTTCCGCTGACCGAAGACGTCTTCCCGGACGGCTTCGGCACGATGCTGTCGCGCGAATTCGGCGGCGTCGAGCTGTCCGGCGGCCAATGGCAGCGCGTCGCGATCGCGCGCGGACTGTACCGGAAGCACGGTCTTATCGTGCTCGACGAACCGACGGCGGCGATCGATCCGCTGGAAGAAACGCGCGTCTACCGACGTTTCGCCCAAGCCGCTTCCGGCCGCACGGCGCTGATCGTCACGCACCGTTTAGGTTCGGTCCGTCTGGCGGACCGGATTCTGGTACTCGATCAAGGCCGCCGCGCAGGACTCGGCACGCATGAAGAACTGCTGGCGGACTGCGAGGTGTACCGGGAGATGTGGACTTCGCAGGCGCGGTATTATGCGGAGGAACAGAGCGTTTGACCGCCTTAATCAATCAGAAGATTAACACAAAAACCGGCTTTACTCGTTCGAAACGAGCAAAGCCGGTTTTTTAAGTTCCGATTCTTTTTATCCATTTTTCCCGAGAAGCCTTGCGCGTTTGTTCGCCGCAGCGTTTCGCCCAGATCATCAGATCGTCTCGGATCTCTTCCGTGCCCATCGGCCATCGATCTAAACCTAAAACGTACTGCTCGTCGCTATGCAGCAGGTTTCGATCCTCCGCTTTTTCGCCGAACCATGCGGACAACAGACCTTTCAGATCAATCTTGTATTCCCGAAGCAGATCCCAATAGTCGCCGACTACATAGAATCGATCGAACAAAGTGTTATCGAGCAAATCGGAAGCCGCTTCGAGCAGCTGCTCCAACACTTCTGAAGAAGCGTTCTCGATATGCAGTTCCATCATCGAATATTCGTCTTCTTGAAGAAATCGGCAGTAGAGATCGCTCGATGCGTCGCCCCACCATTGAAAGCTCACCGAATGCCGCGACTCCAACAACAAGAGCAAGCGTTCCTCCGAAACGTATCGCAGCTCATGATCCGGATCCATCACATTTACGGCATTGGAGTAAGGACTGATCGCCGTAAAGCCGAACTTCTCGAATCGCTTTCTCACCTGCCGAAAAAGAGCTTCGTTCGTACAAGGAGCCGCCACATACAAAAGCCGATCTTGCAAACTTATCCCTCCCGAGCAGTTGACCTGAATCGACCTCTACTTAAACATAGCGTCATTCTTCTTCATTCAAGCGGCTACGCGAAAATCACTGCCCGTACCCGTCCGTGCCTCCGCGATATTTCGCGTAAGCGCCGTAGACGATGTACGCCGCACCGAGCGCGGTGTATACGTAACGCGCCCAGCGGAACCATTCCGCCGCGTCCCCGAGAGCGGAAGCCGCGACGAATACGATCGCGAGCAGCACGATATTTTCGACCAGCCGATATTCCGCGCCGCGGCGAATCGTTCGGTACAGCACGAATCCGAGCGCCGCGATCATCAAGACCGTTATTCCGTAAATGAGCAAATCGCGAATCCCCTTTCGCTTTCTTTATGCCCATTATAGCCGATCCGCAGGCCGATGCGACGTTTCGCTTGCCGCGAGTCTCTCCAACACCGCCACCAGCAGCTTGGCCCGAGGCACCAACGTATCGATCCGCAAATACTCCTCGGCGCTGTGCAGCTTGCCGCCTCTCGGTCCGAGTCCGTCGATCGTCGGGATGCCGAGCGCGGCGGTCAGATTGCCGTCCGAACCCGAACCGACCGCGGAATCCCTAATCTTTTCCCCCAGATTGCGCGCTTCTTCCAAGACTTGGTCCAACAAACAAGCCGTTTCGACCGTCTTGATCATCGGAGGCCGAGTGATCCCTCCGGTCAGCTCGGCGGAAGTCCCTTCCACGTCGGGCGTTTCGCAGATCTCGCGGATTTGCCGATCCAACCGTTCCGCCTGCTCCGCCGTCTGCATCCGCACGTCGATCCGCGCAAAAGCATTCGGCGCGATCGTATTCACCGAAGTGCCTCCGCCGACCACTCCGACATTGACGTTCACGCCCGCCGACGCATCGGTCAACGCATGCAGCTTGATCACTTTATGCGCCAGATCTTCGATCGCGCTGCGTCCTTTCTCCGGCTCCGCGCCCGCGTGGGCGGCGACGCCTTGAATATGCAGCTCGTATTTGCCGCCTCCCCGCCGCCGCGTCACCAACCTTCCTTGATCGTCGCTCGGTTCTACGATCAGGGCGTATCGGCTCAACCGTGCCTGCTGTTCGATCAGCGCGCGCGAATGAACCGAACCGATCTCTTCGTCGCTGTTGAGCACGATCCGCACCTTGCGATACGCCTCTCTGCCGGAAGCGATCAGATGTTTCAGCGCATAGAGGACCATGACCTGGCTGCCTTTCATATCCGCGACGCCCGGCCCGTAAGCCTGCGTGCTCCCCCGCGAAAAAGGCCTTGCTTCCGCCGTGCCTCTCGGAAACACCGTGTCCATATGCGCGACGATCAGAATATCCGGTTCTTCCGCTTCTTTATGTATAACGAGCAGATTGTCTCCCCGCTCGCTCTGCCAATCTTTTTCCGCGCTGAACCCGAGCTTCCCGTACTCTTCCGCCAAGATCGCGCCTACCCGGTCTACGCCTTCCTTATCCAAAGTCCCGCTGTCGATATTGACCAACTGCTCGATCAGCGCCAACATCTCTTCTTCCGCTTTTCCCCAATCCCAGTCCCTCATCCCGTCTCCCCTTTCTTTTCCGGCGTTGTCTCTCGATTCGCCTTCGCACTTTAGCTTTTCGTCTATTATAGATCCCTTGATCCTCAAGCCGTTATAGAAGCTGTCTAAGTCGTAAAAAAGATTCGATAAGCCCCAACCTCTCCTACGCCCTTACCGCTTGTTCGACCTTTCCCTACCAAAAAACCTCATCCGAAGATGAGGTTTGGTTTGTCGAGAATGCCTAAGTTGAGAACAGATAAGAAGGCAGAAGGAAGATTTCAGCGGAAGAGTGATAACGGTCGCCTTTGTAATCGGAAAATACCCATTTAGTCTAATCCCAAATTTTCCGATTACAACACGCGACTGGAGCGAAATCTTTCTGGCGCCGCCGCATCTGTTCTGCGTCAGCGGATCTTCTCGGCACTCGAAGCCGAGTCTTCTCAGTCCCCCGCCTCTTCTTCGACCCCCTGCCCATGATACAACCCGCTATAGAACCCGCCCCGCTTCAGCAGTTCTTCATGCGAGCCGCGTTCGAGCAGGCCTCCGTCTTTGAGCACGAGGATCTGGTCCGCCTGACGGATCGTGTTCAGCCGGTGAGCGATGACGAAGCTCGTCCGGCCCTTCATCAAGCGCTGAAGCCCCTGCTGAATCTTGATCTCCGTCACCGTATCGATACTGCTCGTCGCTTCGTCCAAGACGAGAATGGCCGGGTCGGCGAGCATGGCCCGCGCGATCGCGAGGAGCTGCTTCTGCCCTTGGCTGATGCCGCTGCCGCCGCCCGTCAGCATCTTGTCGTAACCGCCCGGCAGCCGCGCGATAAACGAATGGGCGTTGGCGAGCTTGGCCGCTTCTTCGATTTCTTCGTCCGTGGCGTCAAGGCGTCCGTAACGGATATTTTCGCGAATGGTGCCTTCGAACAAGAACGTGTCCTGCAGCACGAACGCCATATGCGAGCGCAGATTCTCCCGCTGGATGGTCCCGATCTCGCGTCCGTCGATCGTGATCCGGCCTCCGCTGGCGTCGTAGAAACGCGACAGCAGTTGGATCAGCGTCGTCTTGCCCGCGCCGGTCGGACCGACGAGCGCGATCGTCTCGCCGGGCTTCGCTTCGAACGAAATGTCCGACAGCGTGTTGCGGCCTTCGTCGTAGCTGAACGAGACGTCTTCGAATTTGACCGCGCCTTCGATCTTGTCCAGCTTGGCGGCTTTGCCTTCGTCTTTGTTTTCGACTTCTTCATCCATGATCTCGAACACCCGCTCCGCGCCGGCGATCGCCGACAGCAGCGTGTTCCATTGGTTCGCCAGATCGTTCAGCGGACGGGTGAATTGGCGCGCGTATTCGACGAATACGATAATGACGCCGATCGTCACCTGCCCGTTGATCGCCAGAATCCCGCCGATGCCCGCAACGAGCGCGAAGCTCAAGTTATTGAGACTGTTCATCAGTTTCGGGATCATGCCGGAGATCGTTTGCGCCCAGAAACCCGACAATCGGATCTTTTCGTTGCGGACCGCGAACTCCTGCTTGACCCGGTCTTCTTGGGAAAAAGCTTTGATGATCCGCTGTCCCGACAACGTCTCTTCGATATACCCGTTCAGATCGCCCAGATTGCTCTGGCGTTCTTTGAACAGCGGGCCGGTACGGCGGGTGATCCATCTCATGCCGACCGCCATCAGCGGCACGACGATGAACGTCAGCAGCGTAAGCAGCGGACTCAGCGAGAGCATGACGCCCAGCGTACCGAACAGGATCAGCACGCTGGAGAAGATCTGGATCGCCGAACTGTTCAGCGTGGCGCTGACGTTCTCGATATCGTTGGTGACCCGGCTCATGAGCTCGCCCTGCTGCCTTTTGCCGAAGAACGGGATCGGAAGCTTATGCAGATGGGAGAACAGATCGACGCGCATCCGGTACACCGTCTCCTGCGCGATCTCGATCATCCAGATGCTCTGGAGAAAAGACGTGATCGGACCGAGCAGATAAACGACGCCGAGCATGATCAGGAACCGTACCCAGCCCATTCCCCAGAATGCGCCGTCGCCGCCGAGATAATCGTCGACCGCGACCCCGATCATGTAAGGACCGAGCAGCGACAGCGCCGAGCTGATCAAGACCATGAACAAGACCAGTCCCAATTTCAGTTTGCGCCGGGCCAGGTAATGCCAGATGCGGGCCAGCGTGCCGGAGACGTTTTTCGCCCGCTTTTTCTTCTTGTATTCGCCTTGCGCTTTGGACGGGTCGGCGATGACCGGAGGCCGGGGCTGAAGGAAGGGTTCCGTCAGCGCGTTGGACTTAGGCATGCAGCGCTTCCCCCTTTTCGAATTGCGATTCGTAAATGCCGCGATACAGTTCGGACGTCCGCATCAATTCGTGATGCGTGCCGCCCGCGATCAGACGGCCTTCGTCGAGCAGCAGGATCAAGTCCGCCGCCTGCGTGGAACTGATCTTCTGCGTAATCAGGAACGTCGTGCACGAGATGTCTTCGAGCGCGCCGAGCAGTCTCGCTTCGGTCGCCAGATCGAGCGCGCTCGTGCTGTCGTCGAGAATCAGAATCTTCGGACGGCGCACCAGCGCGCGGGCGATCGAGAGCCGCTGTTTCTGGCCGCCCGACAGATTGACCCCGCGCTGACCGAGCTGCGTATCGTACCCGTTCGGCAGCTTCTCGACCGTCTCGTGGATCTGCGCGATCTTCGCCGCTTCGACGATCTCTTCGAACGAAGCGTCTTCGCGGCCCCAAGCGATATTCTCGCGGATGGAACCGGTGAACAGCAGCACTTCCTGCGGCACGTAGCCGATGCTCCGGCGGAGCGTCTCCGTGTTCCATTCGTCGATCGGCCGTCCGTCGATCGTGATGCGGCCTTGATCGCGGTCGTACAAGCGCGGAATGAGTTGGACCAGCGACGATTTGCCGGAACCCGTGGCGCCCATGATCGCGACGCGGTTGCCCGCTTCGATCTTGAACGAGATGTCTTCCAGCACTTTGATATCGCTCGTCGGATAACGGAACGAAACGTTTTCGAACTCGACCGCGCCTCTGAACGACGCTTGGCCGTCAACCGGATTCGACGATCGATCCGCCGCTTCGGCCGAAGCGCGTTCGGCGGCTTCTCCGCTCTCCGTATCCATCACTTCCTGAATCCGCTGCGCCGAAGCGCCGGCCCGCGAGAACGTGACCGCGATCCAAGAGAACGCGGACAATGCGCCGATCGTGCGAAGCGCATAGTTGGCGACCGCGACCACTTCGCCGACGCTGGCGCTGCCTGCGGCAATGTCCGCGCGTCCGAACCACAATACGGCGACGATCGCCGCGTTCATGACCAGCATGATGAACGGCATGGTCGTTTCGGTCAAGCGCAGCGCGGAAACCGTGTTCTTCATCAGCTTGCCGCTGGAAGCGGCGAAGCGGCCGTTCTCGTGCTTCATGCGCACGAATACCCGGATCAAGCGGATGCCCGTCAAGTTTTCTTGAATGACTCCGTTCACTTTGTCCAGCCGTTTCTGCACGTTCTTGAACATGGAGCCGGCTCGCTTCATGATCCAGAACACGAACGCGAGCAGCAGCGGTACCGTCAGCGCGAGCAGCAGGCCGAGCTTGAAGTTGACGACCATCGCCATGATAACGCTTCCGGCTACGACCAGCGGAACGCGGGTCATGAAGCGCAAGCTCATGAAGATCGTGTCTTGAAGCATGGTGACGTCGCCCGTCATCCGCGTGATCAAGGAAGACGTCGCGAACCGGCTGAACACCGAATAGGAGAACGACTGCACTTTATCGTACAGCTTTTCCCGCAGATCGCTGGCGAATCCTTGACTCGCATAGGCGGCGAAGAACGAGCTGGACACCCCGGCCGCGAACGCGAACACCGTGCCGACCAGCAGGACGATTCCCCACGTCCAGACGACCCCGAGATCCGATTTCGCGATGCCGTCGTCGATGATCTTCGAAATCAGATAAGGCTGCGCAAGTTCGACCGTCAATTCGATGACCATCATCAGGAGCGCCAGAATGGCTGCGATCCGGTACTTCTTTAAAAAGGCAAAGACTAACGACATAATCATTCCTCCGAACCTTGCAGCGATTAGTAAGACTACGTGCGAACTTCCGACAAACGTTTCGATCGTTCCGAATGCCTCCGAATCCGGCGGGCAAACGAAAGCATTTCGCAGACGTTATTTCCAGTATACCGGATTTTTCCTGACATGAGCCTGACAAACTTCTTCGGAATCGTTAATCTTTTTACAAATTGCTGCGTTTATCCTTACAGATGCGATATGTTAAAAATTATTTACCCTTCCCCTTTTCAAAATAACGACCGAAACTCCGAAAGCTGAAATTTTGAAGGAATTCAAGTAATATGGAAACGACCGACCGACGAAAACGTTTACCTAAAAAGGAGAAATGCCGTTCATGATGCAAAATTCCGCTCCAACCGATCCTCCGGACAAAACGGCGACCCGGCTGGGCGCCAATGCCGATTACAAGCGATTGTTCGCCGCCGTCGCGCTGACGTTCCTCGGAGACGGATTGACGCTGACCGCCGTCCCGTGGCTGATCTCGGGCGTGACCCGCGACGCGTTCGAAGCTTCGCTCGTCACGACGGCGATGCGGCTGCCGTGGCTGCTGTTCAGCCTGCCGATCGGCGTCGTGATCGACCGTTATTCGCGCAAAAATATCGCCGTGGCTTCCAGCCTGCTGCGGGCGATCGTCTTGATCGCGCTGACCGCCTGCGTGGCGCTGGAAGCGATCAACATTCCGCTGCTGATGCTGTTCACGTTCCTGATCGGCGCAAGCCGGGTCGCGTTCGACAGCACCGTGCAGACGCTGATCCCGCGCATCGTACATAAAGACCAACTCGAGAAAGCCAACGGCCAGTTCACGGCGGGCCAGCTCATTACCAGCGATATTCTCGGCGCTTCGCTCGGCGGCCTGATCGTCGCGGCGGGACTGATTCTTCCGTTCGCGATCGACTCCGTCACGGCGCTGATCGCTTTCGCGCTTCTGCTGGCGCTAAGCAGCGCGTTCCGTCCGGAAACGGCGCAAGCAGGCGACACCGTGCCGGACGACGCTTCCGATTCCGTGCTGCCGAAACGTTCCGGTTGGCTGCAAGAGATGGCGATCGGCTTCCGCCATATCCGCGAAGATTCGTTCCTCCGGCTGCTCGCGCTGATGTCCGTGTTGGTCACGCTGACTTTCTCGGGCATGGTCGCGACGCAGGTGTTCTTCGTTCAAGACGTGCTGGGCCTGAATTCGTTCGGCTTCGGCGTGCTGCTCGCGATCGCGACCGTCGGCAGCGTGATCGGCGGACAAGCGGTCGGACGCTGGCGCCGCAAGATGTCGGCTTCGTCGATCATGCTGATCTCGCTGATCGCGCTCGGCGTCTTCTACGGCATCGCCGGATTGACCCGCAGCCCGTACGTGGTCGGGGCCGCGTATTTCTGCGCCGCGTTCTTCATCGTGACGTATAACGTCGTGCGTTCGTCCATTCTTCAGCGCGCCGTTCCGGACCGTCTGCTCGGCCGGGTAGGCGGCGTGTTCCGCTTCCTGTCGCTCGGCATGGGCGCGATCGGCGCGCTGCTCGGCGGATGGATCGTATCGGCCGGCGAGAAATCGCTGGGTCTCGGCCGCGTTGCTGCGCTTCAACTTCCGTACGGTATCGTGAGCGTCGTCGATCTGGCGCTCGCCGTGATCGCCGCGCTCTGGCTGCGGCGTATCGGTCCGGCGCGGGGTATCTGATTGAGACGCGTCCTGACGGGTAAGGATAAGCCGAAAGGATCGTTGAATCCGCCGCGGATTTCGTCTGCGGCAGCGGTTTGCCCGATCCCAATCTACCCCGAAGGAGCGTACACATGAGCCTATCCAATCAACCGAACGGACGCATGCACGGAAAAGTATCGGTCGTCACCGGAGCGGGAGCCGGCATCGGCCGCGCCGCCGCTCTGCTGCTCGCGCAGGAAGGGGCGAAAGTCGCCTTGATCGACCGCGATTCGCAGTTCGTCGAGAGCACGCGCGCCGAGATCGAAGCCGCCGGAGGCGAAGCGCTGGCGCTGACCGTCGACATCTCCGTGCCCGCCCAGTATCGCGAAGCGCTGGATCGGGTCGTCGAGACCTACGGCCGGATCGATACGCTGTTCGCCAACGCCGGCATTCTGGGCGCGATCGGTCCGATCGAATCGATCGAAGACGACGAGTGGGACGAGACGATCGGCAACAACGTCAAAGGTACTTTTACCAGCGTCAAATACGCCGTTCCGCATCTGAAAAAAAGCGGCAAAGGCAGCATCGTGCTCACCAGCTCGCTCAGCGGCACGCGGGTGTTCTCGCAAAAAGGCTTCTCGGCGTACAGCACGTCCAAAGCGGCGATCGCCGCGTTCGGACAGATGGCCGCGTTCGAACTGGCGGCCTCGGATATCCGCGTCAACGTCGTGGCTCCGGGCACGATCGACACGAATATTTTCAGCAGCGAAAACAAAGAACCGGAAGCGGACAGCATGAATACGAAGCCCGTCGAATATCCGGAAGGCACCGTTCCTCTGCCGGAAGGCAACGGCAAACCGGAACAGGTCGCCAAGCTGGTGCTGTTCCTCTCTTCGGAAGATTCCGACCATATCAGCGGCGCGGTCGTGCATATCGACGGAGCGGAATCGCTGTTCGTGGGCTGAAGCCCGACGATACAGATATCCTCATCAATCTTGAAGAATCCGAGATGTAGACGGCGACCAACCGCATCTACCGTACACGCAAAAACGATGCCCTCGAATTTCCGGGGCATCGTTTTTTGGCGTCTAAACGCTTCTTTCACTTGATAATTCTTAACGAGCCGGAACCGTCACGTTCGACGCGTTCGCGAACACTCTCCGCTCAATCTCCCGTTTGCCGCCTTCGAACGCCAACTTGAACGTTTCTTCCGCCCGGATATCCTGCGACGAGAAGCCGAGCATGACGTCGAGCTGGACGTTCTCCAGCACCAGATTCATGTCGAGGTCGTGATAACCGATCGAATCGAACGCGATCTCGAATTCCAGCGAAGCGCGGCCGCCGGCCGGTATGCTGACGCGTTTGTAAGCTTTCAGTTCGCGTTCCGGTTGCAGCACGCTGGCGTACTTCTTGCGGACGTACACCTGCACGACCTGATCGCCTTCGCGGTCGCCGGCGTTCCGCACGTCCGCCGTCACCTTGATGCCGCTGTCCGTCTGCTCGAACCGCGCGTTTTCCGCTTCGAACGTCGTATAGCTCAAGCCGTAGCCGAACGGGTACAGCGGAGCCAGATCCATCTCCAGATATTTGCCGCGCCAGAACTGCTTGTGTCCGGTGGCGAGCTGCGAATAATGCACCGGCAGTTGGCCGAGCGCTTTCGGCAGCGTGACGGAGAGTTTGCCGCCCGGATTGTATGCGCCTGTCAGCGTCTCCGCGATCGCTTCCGCACCTTTCATGCCCGGTTTCCAAGCTTCGAGAATCGCGTCCATTGACTGGCTTTCTTCCAACAGTTCCAGCGGACGCGCGTTGCACAGTACCAGTACGACCGGACGTCCGGTATTTTTCAGCGCGCGCAGCAGTTTTTTCTGTTCGTGCGACAAGCAGATCTCCACGCGGTCCGTCGATTCGCCGCTGTCGTTCTCGCGTCCCATGCCGCTGGTATCGCCGCAGACGGCCACGATCACGTCGGCGTCTTTCGCCAGTTCGAGGGCCGCTTCGATCTGATCGAAATCGGCGTCGCCGTTATAATCGAACGTATCCTTGATGCCGGTCGCATAGACGACTTCCGACTGCGGCAGCGCGCTTCGGAGCGCTTCGTAGACGGTCGGCATGTCTTGGTGATACAGATCTTCGTAACGCGTGTCTTTCTTTTTGAAAAAGAGCGTCCGGGCCAGCACTTCTTCTTCCGTCAGCCCTTCCGAGTGGTAATACATGTCTTCGATATGCGCCGGGTACGAGTAGTCGCTGTAGGCGAATTCTTTGACATGGGCGAGCGGGCCGATGACGGCGACTTTGCCGAGCGAAGACTTCAGCGGCAGAAGGCCGCCATCGTTCTTGAGCAGGGTCATCGTGCGCAGCGCCATTTCTTTCGACAGCTCCACCATGTCCGGCGTACAGACCGAAGCATCGACCGCGGTTTCGTCTACGTAAGGACGATCGAACAAGCCCAGACGGAATTTGAGATCCAGCACTTTGCGAACGGCGGCGTCGACGAGTTCGAGCTGCACTTCGCCTTTTTCTACCAATCCCTGCAAGTAGCGTTCGAACATGAAGTCCAATTCGCATTCGATGCCTGCTTCGATCGCCAGCTTCACGGATTCTTCCTGCGTCTCGCAGTATTCTTGGAACGACTGGATCAATTGGATGCCGTTGCCGTCGGAGACGGTCAGTCCTTCGAAGCCGAGCTTATCCCGCAGCAGGTCGCGCAGAATATGGGAAGAAGCGTGTACCGGGATCTGGTCGATCTCGTGGTACGCCGCCATGACCGATAGCGCGCCCGCATCGCGGATCGCCGCTTCGAACGGAACCGCATACCCGTCCAGCAGCTCGCGGTCCGTGATATGTACCGGTCCGCAGTTGCGGCCGCCGTCGCTGATGCCCTGCGCCACGAAATGTTTGAGCGTCGCGATAATGCCCTGCGTCAGATCGTCGGACTGCAAGCCCTGCACGTAAGCCGCCCCGTACCGGCTGGTCAGGTACACGTCTTCGCCGAACGATTCTTCGTAACGGCCGTAGCGGTGATCGCGGATCACGTCGACGACCGGTCCGAGCGCCCAACGTTCGCCGGTCGCGATCATCTCGCGGCGCATGGCGTCGGCCATCCGGCGCACCGGTTCTTCGTCGAACATCGCGCCCGCGCCGATGTTCTGCGGGAACAGCGTATGATTGCGGCTGAGCACGCCCGACGTTGCTTCCGTCATGAACAGCACCGGAATGCCGAGCCGCGTCTTTTCCACGAAATGCTTCTGGATCGTATTCATCGCTCGCGCCATCTCGGTCGGCAGCAGATCCGTCGCTCCGCCGATCCGGCTGATATATCCGCAGCCGTGCGGCACGTTCTTGTTGGTGAGATCCTCGGAAAAAATAAAGTTCTGCACGTCCGAGATCATGCTGCCCATGCGCGCGGAAGTAAGCTGCGCGATTTTCTCTTCGAGCGTCATCTGCTCAAGCAGGTCTTCCGTGCGTTCGCGAGCGGATCGGGATGCGTCTTTATAGGTCATAATCGGATAAGTCCCCTTTCGGATATGGCTGTAACGAGTACCCTTTCAACTCTTAATCAGAGGATTACGTTTCACTAAAACGCACACGCTTATGGTGCGATTTAGGGGAACGTATCCCTACCTTTAGGGTTGACAAGGTACTCGACTGAATGTAACCGCTTTACTTTACGATTACGATTATATAAAACCTTTTCGAAAAAAGCTATGCCGCTCTTCGGAAAAAGAATATATGAATAAACGCGCAAAAAACAAACACCGCCCTCGTCGGAGAGCGGTGTTTGTTCGTATCGACCTATCGAAACGAAAACGGCCCGGCAGCGGCGGTTCCGTTTAAGGCAGCGTAATATCATCTTCGATCTTGACCGGCTGCATGAAAGCTTTCGATTTCACCAGCGGCGCGATCATCGCGGCCATCTCGCTGCGCGTGACCTTCTTGTTCGGATTCAGCGTGCCGGTGTCGGTCACCGTGATCAGACCCGCCGCGTAGGCCGCGCCGACATCGTCCAGCGCCCAGATCGGCACATTCGTAGCGCCGCCGAGGTCCATCGGAAGCGGCTGCGATTCCAGATGAGCCGCGCGAGCGACCATCGCGGCGGCTTCGGCGCGCGTAACCGGCTGTGTCGGACCGAACGTATCGCCGTCGAGATAGCCGTCATAGATGCCTAAGGCCGACAAACCGCCCACATAACGAATGGCCCAGTCGGGGATCGGGTCTTTGAAATACACGTCGAAGACGCTGCCTTTGGCATTCATGGCGCGTCCGAGAATCACCGTGAAGTCGGAACGTCCGATCTCGGCTTTCGGCCGGAACTTGCGGTCTTTGGCCGGCTTGACGATTCCTTCATTATAAAGGGTCATAATGGCGTCGCGGTTCGGATCGCGCACGATGTCGTAGAAAGGATCTTTGGCCGTCGCGGCCGGCGTGGCGGCCGACTCGGTCGGTTTGGTCGTCGGCGTTCCCGAGACAGGCGGCGTCTGGGTCGTTCCGGCGGCCGGCGTCTGCGGTGCTCCGGTCGCGGGTGTTTGCGTCGTATCCTTTGCCGGCGTCTGCGTGGTTCCCGCCGCTGGTGTTTGCGTCGTATCGGTCGTCGGCGTCTGCGGCGTCCCCGCTGCCGGCGTTTGCGACGTGTCGGTCGCCTGCGCCTGCGGCGTGCCGGTCGTCGGCGCTTCGGCCGCGATTCCGGCGGACGGCAGCGACGCGGCCAACAGCGCGGCAGCCGTCAAGCTTAGCATGGTTTTGCGAGAGTGTTTGTTGGTCGACTTGTGCATGAATGTCTTCTCCTCCTTCGTAGAGTCCGGTTTCGCTTGCGAACACGGACTTTTCCAACCTTTGGACAAAATAGCCATTACCCGTCGTATTGCTTTCAGACCCATCAACCCTTCTATTACCTTACAAAAAATGATCCGGCAATGCAAAAAAAGCAGCTCGCCCGCTTCTCGGAGCGGACGGGCTGCTTGATTGTCGCGATGCTTTAAACTTAACCGATATTCGATCGAAGCCCGTATCAGCCTTTGATCAGGTACTTGGCGATCAGGCCTGCCAATTGACCGCGTGTTACTTTGGCGTCCGCTGCTCCTGCAATTTCGATCTTCGCAGGCTCAAGGTTAGCGGCCAATCCGATCAATTCGGCGGCTTCGCCGTTCGTTACGGCTTGTTTCGCGCCGAACGATTTGCCCGAGAAGCTGCCGAGCAGATCTTTGGCTTCCAGTCCGGCTACATAGCCTGCCGCCCATGACGGAACGTTGTCCGTATACGTATGTTGGGTCGCTTTGCCGTCCAGACCCAATGCGCGGCCCACGATCGTCGCGAACTCGGCGCGCGTTACGCCGGCTTCCGGACGGAACGTGCCGTCCGCGTAACCGTTAACGAATCCTGCGGCATGCAGCGATTGGATCGCCGAAGCGTTCGCGCTGCCGGAGATGTCGGAGAACGCGTCGGCAGCCGGAGTTTCGCCCGCGGAATCTTTGCGCGGCTCGTCTTTGATGCGGCCCTCGGTCGTTTGTTTGACGGTACCTACGCTATCGAGGTGCTCGCGGAACACTTCGTAGTCGACCAGATTCAGCTCGTAATAACGTCCGTCTTCTTTGGCTGCGGCCATCGAGCGGTAGAAGTCGCCGCCGCCCGCCATATAAGAGTTCGTCGCTACGATGTAATAAGCTTTCGGATCGATCGGCGCGTATTGGCCGTTATCGCCCAGAATTTCGATATCGCTGACGCGCGAACCCTGCTGCGTCACTTCGCCGGTCACGGAGTCGATCTTTTCGCCCGGTTTGGTCGAGTCGTAAGTGAATTTCATGCCGGACACTTGTGGGAAGCGGCCTTCGCCCGTTTCCACGCCGCTTACGCCGTTTTCAAGAGCGGCTTTGATTTCCGCGCCCGTCATTTTGAGCGCGCTCAGGTTGTTGCCGAACGGCATCATGGTCAGCAGGTCGCCGAGCGCGATATCGCCTTTCGGCAGCGAAGCGCGGATGCCGCCGCTGTTTTGGATCGTCACGTACGCTTTGGCGTCGTCCAATTTCACGATGCTTTTCACTTTGGCGCGCATGCCGTCCGCGACGAGATCGCCGAGGTTCGTTTCTTGCTTGCGCACCGTGCCGCGTTCGCCGTTCAGTTCCACTTCGGATTTGCCGATCACGGTCGATTTGAGTTCTTCCAGTTTCGACGCGTATTCTTTCAGCTTCGTCGCGGTCGCTTCGTCGCCTTTGATCACGTAAGATTCGTCTTTGTTTTTGGCGTCGAGGCTGATCAGTTTGCCTTCCCATTTGGTCAGCACGCCGCTTGCGTCGAACGTCGCGTCGAGTTCGCCGAGATTCTTGTCGTATTCGCCCGTTTGCACGATCACGACCGGCGCGCTGCCGTTCTTGATCACGGTCGGCTCGTCAAGCTGCGTATGCGAGTGGCCGCCGACGATGATGTCGATGCCTTCGACCGCTTTCGCGAGCGCTTGGTCTTCCGTGTAACCCAAGTGCGACAGCACGACGATTTTGTTGACGCCTTTGGCTTCCAGATCGGCGACCGCTTTTTTCGTGCTTTCCACGTCGTCTTTGAACTTCACGGTCTCGCCCGGCGAAGCCAGAGATACCGTGTCGCTGGTCGTCAGGCCGACGATGCCGACTTTCTGTCCTTTGACGTCTTTGATGATCGACGGATAGATCTTGCCCGCCGCTCCCGGTTCGCCGATCGTCGCGTTGGCGAAGCCCGAGAGGTCTTTATCCGCGGAGAAGTCGATGTTCGCGCTCACGAACGGGAACGCCGCGTCTTTGATGAACGGAGCCAGACCGGCAGGCCCTTTGTCGAACTCGTGGTTGCCGAAGGTCATCGCGTCGTATTTAAGCTGATTCATGAAGTACAAGTCGGCGAGTCCGCCGTACTGGTTGAAATAGAGCGTGCCCGAGAACACGTCGCCTGCGTCGAGCAGGAGCGTATGGTCGTTGCGGGCCGAGTTGATCGCCGTCACGCGGCGGTCGATATTATCGAGATGGGCATGCGTGTCGTTCGTATGTAAAATTCTCAGGTCGAAGCTGCCGGACGTCGTCGTCTCGGCGGCTTGAGCGGACGTTCCGCCTAGCGCCGGCGACAAGCCGGTAACGAGGATCGCGGCTGCCAATGCAACGCGGACGTTTTTCTTGGTTTTGATTCGCTTCATGAAATCGTTGGCCTCCCTAAAAGGAATAATAGTAGCGGACTTCCAAACGCTTCTTTACTAACAAAAAACGAACAAAAATCCTTCTTCCACCCCCAATCATATAAAAATAAGCAAGCTAAAGTAAATACTTTTTGCATAAAAACGTATTCTTGAGCGAATATTTTTACAAAACCCGAACGAAGCTGTCTTGGTTATGCAAGGTCCGTTCGTTGCTTCCTCTTCTTCCGTAGCGCATAATGGACAAGATACGTGCTCGCCTCAAGCGCTGGCCGAAACAAGGAGGAATTTTCACATGACATTAAAAAGCCGCTTCGATTTCCATACCCAAATCGACCGCCTGCAGAGCGCTTCCGAGAAATGGGACGGTCGCGAGAAAATCTTCGGCGCGCCCGACGCGCTGCCGCTGTGGGTCGCGGACATGGATTTCGCCGCGCCGCAGGAAGTGCTGGACGCGCTGCATAAACGGGTGGATCACGGCGTATTCGGTTATACGTTCCGCACGCCCGAATATTTCGACGCCGTCGTCAATTGGATGCGGGATCGCCATAATTGGGAGATCGAACGCGAATGGATCACCTTCACTCCGGGTGTCGTGCCCGCGTTGGCGTTCGCCGTCGAAGCGTTCACCAAACCGGGCGACAAGATCGCGATCCAGACGCCGGTCTATCCGCCGTTTTATAATGTAGTCCGCGAAAACGGCCGCCAGTTGGTCACGAATCCGCTAAGCGTGTCCGAAGACGGCCGCTACGAGATGGATTTCGACGATCTCGAACGCAAACTGGCCGACGACGTGAAGATGCTGATTCTGTGCAGCCCGCACAATCCGGTCGGCCGGATCTGGAGCCGCTCCGATCTGGAGAAGCTGGCGGAACTGTGCGCGAAGCACGAAGTGCTGGTCGTGGCCGACGAGATCCACGCCGACCTGATCTTCGAACCGAAATCGCATATCCCGTTCGCTTCCGTCTCCGACGCGGCGCGCGATAATTGTATCGTCTGTACCGCGCCGAGCAAGACGTTCAATCTGGCCGGACTGTCCGTGTCCAACATCGTGATTCCGAGCCGCAAACTGCGCGTGACGTTCGAACGTACCGTGTCCAAGATGCACGGTCTGGGTTCGATCAGCACATTGGGCGCGACGGCGACCCAAGCCGCTTACGATCACGGCGGCGAATGGCTCGACGAACTGCTGACTTACGTACGCGGCAATATGGAATACGTGCAGGCGCAAATCGAAGAACATCTGCCCGAGCTGTCCGTCCGCCTGCCGGAAGCGACGTATCTCATGTGGATCGACTTCCGCGGCTTGAACCTGAACGCCAAAGAATTGATGCAGTTCCTGCTGCACAAAGCCGGCATCGCCTTGAACGACGGCACCATGTTCGGCGTCGAAGCCGCAGGATTCATGCGCATGAACGTCGCCTGCTCGCGCGCGATCGTCGAACAGGCGATGGAGCAGTTGAAGACGGCGGTGGCGGAACTGCGGAGCGGTCAAGCGAACTGATTTTCCGTTTCGCAATCGGATCTTATCGAAAAAAGGACTGTCCGCATCCCGATTCCGGGTATAGGGCCAGTCCTTTTTTTTATGCTTTCATTGCGTTTAGTCTTCTACGTCGTACCGCGATCCGCGCCGCTTCGCTTATTCCGACAGCGTCCCGACGGTAATCGACGGATCGGCGAAGTTTTCGACATGCCCGCTTTTTTCGTAGAAACGGATCGCGTTCGTCCGTACCCCTTCGCGCGTATAAAAAGGATCGTCCGACGCCAGCGGCAGCGAGACGCTTTCTCCGGTACTGGCGGCTTTGTAGATCGCGGCGATCGTCTCCAGCGTCGCCCGTCCGCTATGTCCGTCGATCAACGGCGCCTGCCCCGTTTCGATCGCGTTCAGCACATCGTCGATCTGCCCGGCATGGCCTTGATGCGTCAGATCCGGCAGCGCTTCGTAAGTCTCGAGAAGCTTCTGTTCGAGCGTTTCGTTCGTTTCGGGAAATCCGTTCGGCGTCGAGCGGGAAGCGCGCACTTTCCACGGAGCCGAAATACGGGCCTGTTCGCCTTGAAAAACAAGCTGCTGCTCTTCGCCGTGATGCACGACCGAGCTGGTCACCTGCGCCAGCGAACCGTTCGGATAACGCAGCAGCGCGACGGACAGATCTTCGACTTCCGCATTGTCGTGCGCTCCGTTGCTCATCATCGCCTGAATCCGTTCGGGGCGTCCCGTCATCCAGATCAGCGCGTCGATATGATGCACGGCATGATTGAGCGTGCAGCCTCCGCCTTCTTTTTCCCATGTGCCGCGCCACCACAAATCGTAATAGCAATGCCCGCGCCACCAGAACGAATCGACCTGCGCATGCAGAATCGGACCGGCCAGACCGGTATCGAGCATCCGCTTCAGCTTCATGATCGGATTCGTAAACCGGTTCTGCGCCACGACCGACAACGTCTTGCCGCTCTGCCGCGCCGCCTCGATCATCCGATCGCATTCTTCCAGCGACGAAGCCATCGGCTTCTCGACCAGCACATGACTTCCGGCATGCAGCCAATCGATCGCGGCCCGCGCATGTTCGTACGGAGGCAGACAGATCGAGACCAGATCGATATCGTCGTGCAGCAGCTCTTTGTAGTCGGTCGCGACTGTCGCGTTCAAGCCGTATTTCCGGTTCTTCGCTTCGGCTTTGTCGGGATACAGATCGCAAAGCGCCGTAATCTTGCATCGGTCGGGAAAACGCAAATATCCGTCGATATGAGCGTCGGAGATCGCGCCCGTACCGATGATCGCGATATTCAGCATAAAAAAGAAGCCTCCTTGTTCTTGACTATCCGCTTTTCCAGCATAACGGGATTCGCGAACGGATTGTGAGGCTGCGAAGTCGAAAAAATAACGCTATGTTGCGGTTATCGGGGGCTTCGTTTATAGTCGGTCTATCGACAAGAGGAGGCCGGTCCCATGATTCGTAACGGTTATCGATTCGACGAAAAACCGCTCGACTTCGTATACCGACGGAAAAGCGTCGACAACGAACATCCGGAGACGTTCCATTCCCATCTGGGCGTAGAACTGCTGTTGATTCATCAAGGGCAGGGGACTTTGATCGTCAACGGCCGCCGTTACCCGATCAAGCCGGGCATGTTCTGCGTGTTTCAACCTTATCAACTGCATCGCGTCATGCTCGATTATTCGAACGACGCCTGCTTCGAGCGTTCGCTGACCGTATTCGAGCCGACCTTGTTCGCGCCTTATTTCGAACAATGGCCGCTGCTGCGCGCGTTCTTCGATCGGCTGCGCGGAGGAGCCTTGAACGCTCCGTGCCTGTACGGGATCGAAGAAGATTCGATGCCGGCGCTTTTGTTTCGGGATTTTCAAGCCAGATCGCCGCGTATGACGGAAGCCGAACGGATCGAAGAGACTTCTTTGTTCCTGATCGAGCTGTTCCGCGCGCTGAAGCCGCTGTGGAATCTTGCGGAGAACGAAGCGGCAGCTTCTTCGCGAGTCTCGCGCCGACCGCGCCGGGCGGAAGATATTCTAAGTTGGATCGAAGCGAATTACGCGCGGCCTTACCGGTCGGACGATCTTGCCGCAGCGCTGCATTTGTCTCCTTATCATCTGTCGCATTTGTTCAAAGAAGCGGTCGGCGTCAGCATTTCGGACTACATCTCGGCGCGCCGCATCCATCAGGCCGTTATTCTGCTGACGACGACCGACAAGCCCGTGTCGCTGATCGCCGAAGAAGTCGGGCTGACGAACGTCTCGTATTTCTGCAAATGGTTCAAAGCGAACATGAACGCCACGCCGCATCAGTATCGAAAAAGATGGTTGGACGGAAGCGCGCGCGAATAGGCCTCCGAACGAATTCGGAGGCTCTTCGCCGTTTAATGCTTATCGGATGAATACGTACGCTGCGGCTTCTTCTAGCTCGAATAATCCGAAGCGTTCATCGTGCCTTTTTTGACCTGAATATAATAAGTCGTTTCTTCGGTCCGCACGTACACGTTCAGGAAAGGTTCGCTGTATACGCCGACCGACGAGACGGAGAATCGGCCCGATGCATCGGCTTGTACCGGCATTTCCTTCAGCATCTTTCCGCTCGGCATGTCTTCGAAAGATTGATCCACCTGCACCTCCAACTGCTTGTCGGCCTGATCGGCGAACCGTCCTTCCACCGACAGCGTGCCGTCGGCGCGGAAATCGGCGATCAGCGTTCGGCTGCCCAACTCAGGTTTCGCATAGACTTCCGGGAACAAATCCTCGGGCAGTTTGTCTTCGGAAGTGACCGATGTCGGCGCGCCCGAGATCTGCTTCATGACGGACTGCAAGCGCATGAGAATCACCGCCGCTTGTCCACGCGTCACGATATCTTCAGAACCGAACATCCAACTCTGGTTGCCTTCGGTTCCGCGCATATACTCGCGGGCCAGCACGTAGTTCACCGCCTCCGGGAAATCGAAATTCACGCCGTCCGCCGACGCGATCAAGCCGGCCGCGCGGTAGCGGTCGATCGGTTTGTCGCGGAATCCGCTTTTTCCCGGCTGCGCGCTGAACAGAAGCAGATTTCGGGCCGCCGCGACTTTGTAAGCTCCTTCCGCCCAATACGTTTTCTTCTTCGACGCGTACGCTTCGTCATCGATCTTGTAAGCGCGCAGCAGCATGATCAGGAACTGCGCTTCGCTCACGGAATCGTCCGGGCGGAATCTGCCGTCGGCGCCCGCGTCGGCGATTCCCGATCGCAGCGCCCACTCGATCGCGGCTTGGTCGGCGCGTCCGGCGATATCTTTAATTTTCGCGGGATCGGTCGCCGGATAACTCTTAGTTTTCAAACGCTCGAACACCCGAATCGGCACCGTGCCTCGGACTTTGCCGTCGCCGAGCGTGACTTTGTAGCTGCCGGGCTTAATCCCTTCCAGCATGCCGTCCGCGGACACTTTCAAGCCGGCGGGCGAACTGCTGGAGTAGACGATCGGCGTTTTCGGCGTTCCGGAGGTGCCGTCGTTGTAAGACGCGACAGCCTCCAGCGGAAGCTTGCTCCCCTGATTCAGGACCAGCTCTTTATATTTGGCCGACAACTTCCGGATCGTCCGCCCTTTGCCTGTCGTAAACGACCAAGTCTTATGGCGCGGCTGCGATTCGTCTTGCAGCGTATAATCGAGCTTAACGGTGTAGACGCTATAGCCGTCCAGAATGTCTTTCGGATATAAGAACACCGTGTCGCCTTGAAATTCGCGGTAATACGGAACTTCTTGCCCTTGCGAGTCCGTAATCTTGGCTTCGAACGAATCGATGTTCCGATCTGACGAAACCGAGACGATTCCGCCCGAATGTTCGACGTCGAAGCGGTCGAGCGGGTTCGGGGACTCATATCCGTAGAAACCGATATCGGCGCCTTTCATGCCGTCATAAGGGTAGACCCGCGCTTCGGGATCGGTGGAAGGATTGCCGATGAATCCGATATCGATAACGGCTGTTCCTCCTTGCAGGCCGATTCCGACTTTATCGTGCGCGATTCCCAAAATAATCGCGCGGTGATAAGCGGTGGAGAGCCAGGCATCGATCGCTGCTCGCGTCGTCGCCTGACGGAATGCCATAACCTCGCCGATTCCCCAAGATTGCCCTCGGGTCGGCCATCCTGCCGCATCGGCCCGCTCTTTGGGCGAACTTCCCGTAAATCCCGACTGTCCCGGCGTTTCGTCATGTGGCGAGTCTATTTCCGGGGCATGCAGATTGTAATAAGCCGCATGCGCCTGCGCGGCCCGAGTCAGGTTTGCATCCAGCTCCAACGGGCCGACCCCCACTTTCGCGCGAATTTCGTTCAAGTAAGCCAATCCGTCGAGCTGATCCTGCGTGAAACCTTCTTGCGACGTCGTTGCGGCCGCCGCGGCCGATGCCTGTTGCCCCGGATACGCCGGAACCGCGATCGTTACGGTCAGGACCGCCGCGAGCAGACCCGCTCCCCACTTATGCGCCGATCTCCGGCCGATCCCTTTCGGCCTGCGTTTCTTGCCGCCGTTGCTTGTGTTCATTGCGTAACTCCCCTCATAATCCCCTGTTTTCTTTTCTCTGCTAACTGACTTGCGACTGTAAAGCTTTCGCCCATTTTCCCTGAATCCCTGCTTCGGCGCAAACAAAAAAAGCTTCGAACGCGAATACGCCCGAAGCCTGCCGTCTTTAATCGTATAGCGGACCGTAGGCCGCGCAGGCCCGATAATCCGCGCTTTCCGCGTCTTTCGTTCCGAAAGCGCTCCAAGCGCTCGGCCGGAAAAGGTCAGTCGCGGCCACGTTGTGCATGTTGACCGGGATGCGCAGAATCGAAGCCAACGTGATCAGATCGGCTCCGATATGTCCGTAACTGATCGCGCAGTGATTCGATCCCCAATGTTCCATCACGCCGTATACGTCGCCGAACACGGCATCGCCTTCGATCTGATTCGGCACGAACCAAGTCGTCGGCCAAGTCGGCGTCGTGCGCAGATCGAGCGCGTCGTGCACGTCCGGCGGCAGCTCGACCGTCCAGCCTTCGGCGAGCTGAAGCACGGGACCGAGACCGTCGACCAGATTGAGGCGCGACATGGTGACCGGCATGTCACCGCGCGTGGTAAAGTCCGTCGAATACCCTCCGCCCGCAAACTGGTCCATATAAGTCGGACGCCAAGAAGTCGCGGCCAGACAAGCTTCGACTTCTTCTTCGCCGATCTCCCAATGCGGCTTCATCGCAGGCTGTCCGTCCCGCTTCTGCTCGCCGGTCCCGTCCAGCGCCGCCGGGCCGGAATTGATCAGATGCAGGAACCCGTCGGCCGCCCGGCCTTCCGGTTTGCGGCCCGTGACGCGCTCCGTCGCTTCGGGACTCCAATACGCGCGCACGTCCGCGAAGATCTGCGCCGTATGCGACAAATAATGGTTGAACAGCATCGAGATCGCGTTCAGGTTGTCGTTCTCCGTAGCGACCATGTACGGTTCGCGAATGCCGTTCCAATCGAACGAGCTGCACAGCATCGCTTCGAGGAAATCGGCGCTCGGATTATGATCCGTCCACTCGCGTTGGCCTTGGAAGCCGGAAGCGATCGCGTTATAGCCGTACGCTTCTTCTTCGAAGCCCCGCTCCGCCAGCTTCGGGTTGCCGATCATCAGGTCGCGAACGATCAGCGCCATCTTGATCGAATCGGCCCAGTTCTGTTCTTTGCGCTCCGGCGCGATCCGATCCTGCTCGTCGTTGGGATCGGGACCTTCTTTGCAGCGTTCCCGCGTCCATGCCAGCGCGCGTTCGAACTCTTCGGGATCGTAGATGCCGCTGTCGATCCGGCGCGTCACTTCCGTCATATCGACGTAAGCGTTCTTCATGCCGAGATAACGCCGGTAAAAACTTTCGTCGACGATGCATCCGGCGATGCCCATCGAGACGGTGCCGACCGACAGATACGATTTTCCGCGCAGCAGCGCGGCCGCAAAGCCCGCGCGGGCGAAGCGAAGAATCTTCTCTCCGACGTCGGCCGGAATCTCCCGTTCGTCGGGATCTTGAATATGGCGGCCGTAGATCTTGAACGCGGGCAGCCCTTTCTGGTTATGCGCGGCATGCAGCGCGGCCAGATAGACCGCGCCCGGACGCTCCGTGCCGTTGAAGCCCCATACGGCATGCGGCATGGTCTTGTCAGTCTCCATCGTCTCCAGCGGATAGCACCAGCCCGCGGCGACGGTCAAGATGACGCCGACGCCTTCGCGGCGGAAATGCTCCGCACAGCGGGACGCTTCCGGCATGCCCGAGATGCAGGTGTCGAATACGATCGTCTCGGCCGGCGTGCCGTCCGGGTTGCGGACATGGCTCTCGATGAGCCGGGCCGCTTCGCGCGCCAGTTCCATCGTCATCTCTCCGATCGCCGCTTTGACCAACTTGCGGCGATCGACGATCGGACGGATGCCGATCTTGGGAAATCCGCCCGCGTAGCGGGAATTGCTGTGCGTCATGAATGATCCTCCTCGTTCTTGAATGCAAACGTAAACGTTCGTTGCGAGCCTCGACCGATCTCGAACGCGGTTCGGCGTCAGACGCGGCTCGGCAGCAGACTCAGCGGCAGCGCGAATTCGTGTCTGCCCGGCCCGAGCACGAAAGTCCGGCGGGCGAGTTCATCCGTTCCGGAAGCTTCGCGCGTCTCTTGAGGCGAACGGCCGATTTCTTGGTCCATCCGCTCCGTAGCGATTGCTTGCGTGCCGATCCGTTCCGTGCCGACCGGCAGCACCGCTTCGGCCGAAGCGCCTTCGGGGATCCCGATCGCGAACGTCAGCCGATTGTCTTCGCGGCGCCAGCCCGAGAAGATCCGGCCGACCGGCGTGTTCAGTTCGGCTTCGATCCAGTCCAATCCGGCCGGCACGTACGGCCGGATGCCGATCTTGGCATAGCCCGGTTCCAACGGCACGATGCCGGCCAGCCTCGTATAGAACGAGGCGCCGATCCCGCCGAACATGGCGTGATCGTGCGAATGCATGCCGCCTTTGAAGCTCCACTGCTCCCAGAGCGTGGTCGCGCCCTGCTCGATCTGCCAGCCGAAACTCGGATAAGTTTTCTTCCTCAGCAGCTCGTAAGCCAGATCGATCCGGCCGTGATCGGCCAATACGTCGAGCAGATGCCGCGTGCCGTAAATACCGGTATCCAAATGGCCGCCTTTCTCTTCGATCGCCGCGACAAGGCGCGCGACCGCTCTTTCGGTCTCGGCTTCCGGCACCAGCCCGAAAGCCAGCGGCAGAAGCTGCGCCGTCTGCGAACCGCTGCCGTAGACGCCTCCTCCTTGCCCGAAGCGGCGTCCGAAGGCTGCACGAATCTCCGCCGCCAACGCTTCGAAACGCGCGGCGTCTTCCGCTTCTTCCAGCGCGGCCGCCGCTTCGGCCGCGACGCCGGCCTGCATGGCGTACAGAGCCGTATTGACCAGTTCCGGCTCTCCGAAATAATTCTCCCAGCCGTCGTCGTTCGGCGGACACCAGTCGCCGAACCCTTCGGTCACGGTATGCTCCGGCCAACGGCCGGCCAAGTATTCGATGTAAGCTTTCATCGACGGATACCCTTCGCGCAGCAGGCCGAGATCGCCGTAATGCCGATGCAGATGCCACGGCAGCGTCACGCGGTCGCCGCTCCAATCGGGATTGCTGTCGCTGCCCGCGATATCCCCTATCCATTTGCGATAATAGGCTTTCATATCGAAGTTATGGATGGAAGCTTCTTCGACGACGGCCGAATCCATGAGGCAGGGCGTCCGTTCGTCGCGCTGGCAGCAGTCCGTCGGAATGCTGACCAGATTGTTCAAGATCGAACGGCGGATATTATCCTGAATCTGTTCGAGCAGCGGATCGGAGGAGCGGAAGCTTCCGCTTTCTCGTACGTCGGCATGCACGGGCACGGCTTCGATCCGGATCAGGCCGACCGATTCCGCAGCGCGGACCTCCGCGTACCGGAAACCGTGGTACGTAAAGCGCGGCTCGTAAGATTCTTCGCCCGCGCCGTTCAAGACGTACACGTCGCGCGCTCTGGCGTTGCGGTTCGTCCACGGATCGATACGCCCCTGTTCGTCGATCAGCTCGCTGTAGGTCAGCGCGATCCGGTCTCCCGCCCGGCCGCGAACGCGGATTCTCGCCCAACCGGCGATATTTTGCCCGAAATCGTAGACCGTCACGCCCGGCTCCGGCTGATAAGCGCAGACCGGCCGAAGCGGTTCGTGCGCCCGAACCGGCGGCTGTCCGTTAGGCTGCGACGCTCCTTCGGGAGCGGGAGCCTTGACTGCAGGCTGCCATCCGGCCTGCTTCGGAAGCGTCTCGGACCTCTCGCGCGATCGCTCGGACGAATCGAGATCGGAATCGGAAGCGAAGGCCTCTTCCGAGAACGGCTCGTTCCATCCTTCCGGCAGCAGCCGGGCGTCGAACGTCTCGCCGTCGTATATATCGTGCATCAGCAGCGGTCCCGGAGCCGTGCTCCAGAATTCGTCCGTGCCGACGGTCAGTACGCTGCCGTCCGCCAGCGTCAGGTCGAGCTGCGCGATCCAAGCTTTATCGCGTTTCCATTTCCAGCCCCAGCGCGAATAATTGAAATTGTATCCGCCGCCTAGCATGGCCCCCCAGACGTTCGTCCCTTCGCGAAGCAGCTCCAACAGTTCTTCGCCTTCGTACGTATCGAACAGAAGTCTCTGTTCGTAAGGCGAATTGGCGGGAGCCAGCACCCGGTCGCCTACTTTACGCCCGTTGAGGCTCAGTTCGTACCAACCGAGCGCATAGACGCGAAGACGCGCGCCCGTCGGCTTCGAAGGCAGCTCGAACGCCCGGCGGAACAACGGCGCGTCGACCGGCAGCGGATTTTCGCAGAGCGCGGTTCTGCCGGGCGCGAGTTTCAGCCCGTTGCCCGACGGGTCGATCTCGCCGTCGTCGAAATGCAGCGTCGACGGATCGTAGAAACGGTTGACGTACAAAGCGCGGTCTTGGCCGTCGAATACGCGCAGTTCGCGGAACACGGCCGCCGAATCTGCCGCGCCGCGGAAACCGACGGTGCCGAGCGCGGCGTCATGGCCGGCGGCATCGCCCGTCAGATCCGCTTGCAGAGCTTCGCGGCCGTTCAGCGTCACGCGAACGTTCGCCCCGTCCTGCACGATGCGGACGGAGACCGAACGCATCGCCCGCGCGACCGCTTCCGCTTCGTTCGGTCCGGCTTGACGGACTTCGCCGGATTCGCCGCTTTCCGATACGCCCGAAGCGGCCGCGGAACTCCCCAATTCCGCAGCCTGCGCTCGCGCATGCTCAAGGCGCTCGCCGCTTTTCTCCGTAAGCAGCGTCACGCTTCCTTCTGCCGCGTCCAGTCTGCAAACGCGGCAGTTCGCCGCATCCCGCACGGCGAACAAAATCTCCGCGGAGCCGCCCGTTTCCGCGCTGACCTGCACCTCGAGCGCATGCATGTCCCAGCTTCGATGATCCGGCTCGGGCCGCGCGATCCAATCGGCGCGCCAATCCGCGAACGCTTCGGCGAGAACCTCTTGGCCCGCCGAAGCGTCGACGGGCGACGACCGATTCTCCTCGTGCCCCGTTACCTTTTCGTTATCCGCTCCCGTTGTCATCGCCGTTCCTCCTGTCCGTGTTCGATGTACTGCGCGGCTGCCGCCGCTTCGGCGTTCCATGCGCCGATCCGCAGATCGTCAAGCGTCTCCTCCGGCCCGGCTTCGAACGCGATCCGCCGCTTTTCTCCGGGAAGCAAGCCGAAATCGTTGTCTTCCAGATAACTGTCCCACGACGCCGGGAACCCTTCGACGATCACGCGGTAAGCCGGATAATCGCCGACGTTCTCGACCGCGATCACGCCGCCTTTTCCCCCGTATTCGATCGTCCATTCCAGCCGCGTCTCGGGCAGCCGCCGCAGCGGCGCATCCGGCAGGCTGCCGTACAAGTCGAACGCCCGGACCGCTTCTTCGCCCGGATATTCGTTCTCTTGATGCCGGTGCTCGCGTTCGAAAGCCAGCAGTTCCTCGGTCTTCGGCTGGCCGTTAAACGCGTACCAACGGTCCGACAGCAGCTTCCCGTCTTCGCCATGCAGCGACACGGCCAGCAGAAACGGCGAGATGCGCGCGAAGTCGTCCGGCAGCGCGATCGGTTCGCAAGGAAGCTCGGCCGTTTCGCCTGCTTCCAGCTTGTTTTCCCCCCAAGTCCGCGACCACAGTTTCTCCCATGAAGATCCGTACAGAACCGCCGTGACCTTCGCGCCGTTCAGCGCTTCGCGGGTGTCGTTGGCAGCGTGCAGCGAGAACCGGAAAGACTCGCCCGCCGCCCAACCTTCCGCCCGTTCGTATACGGCAAACGCGCTTCTCGGCAGGCAGGTTTGTTTGGCCCGGTAATACGACAGTTTCGGCACGCCGTAGAAATCGACCACGCCCCACGAATGGCCCGGGAACAGCTCGCTGAACTTGTAATACCAGAACCCCGTGCGTCCTCTGCCGGAGCCGGCGCGCTGCACGTCTCCCGTAAACGCGATCGAATTCCCCTGCGCGCTCTGCGAATAGAGAATGTAATCGTCCCAATTCGAAATCGGTCCGTACGCGCCGTAACGCATGACTTTGATGACGTCTTTGAGGCCGAACTGGTGAAAATGCGCTTTCCATCCCCGGCTGTTTTCCGTCGGCGGGAATACGTCAAGCTGCTCCGCCGGCATGTACCGCAGGCAGCTCTCCCGGTTGGGCTGGCTCGGAATCCCGTACTCCCCGTAGAACACGGACGGCATGCCCGACGTCGATTCTTCCAGCGGCTCGCCTCCGTGATACACGTCCCAGTTGTGCACGCTGCCTCCCCACGGGTCCGTCCGATGAAAAGGCCTCGACGGATCGAGTCCCCGGCAGCGGCGTCCGACGAGGAACAGTCCTTCGTCCGCTCCGCCGTGCGCGCCGTTCTCGTTGCCGCCGCCCCACATGACGAGGCTCGGCCGGCTCCGCAGCCGTTTCACGCTGCGCGACACTTGGCGGTCGAGCACGCCGAGATCCGTATAAGGCGAGTCCGGCGGTCCCCAACACAGCGGAAATTCCTGATAGACCATGAGCCCCTTCTCGTCGCACATCCGGTAAAAGAAATCCGATTCGACCAAGCCGCCTCCCCATGCCCGCAGCATCTGGACGCCGCCTCGCCGCGCCAACTCCAGCAGGCGTTCGTACAGCTTCTCGTCTTGTTCCAGCAGCGGGTCGGGCCAGCACCAGTTGGCGCCTTTGACGAACATCGGAACGCCGTTGACGACGAACTGCCAGCGGTACTCTTCTTCGGGCTTGGCTCCGGGCGCCGGCCGCATCTCGACGGTACGCACGCCGAACGTCGAGACGTTCTCGTGAAGCAGGCGCGGCGAAGTACCGCCGTCCGCCGGGTTCGACCGCTTCGGCTTCGCCGACACGCGGATCGCAAGCTCGTAGAGAGCCGGATCGCCGTATCCGCTGGGCCACCAGAGTTCGGGGTCCGGCAGCGTGACGGAAGCGGCGAAGCGGCCGAGGCCGTATTCGATCTCGGCTTCGGCGAGGAAGCGAAGTTCGTCGGACGACCGCGAAGCGAGCGAACGAATGAGCAGCTCTACCTCGACCTCCGTCCGTTCCGCCAGCAGGCTGTCCAATCCGTATTCGATCCGAAGCTTCGCCCCTTCTTCGCCGATCGACTCCGTGACGACGTACGGATCGACCGCCGAGACGTCGGGTTCGGCCGTCACGACCACGCCTTGCCAGATGCCGAGCGAGACCAGATGGCCGTAATGCCAGCCGAAGCCGGGACTGCCTTTGAGTTTGCCGTTCCAAGACTGCGGCGCTTGATCGATGCGCACGACCAGTTCGTTGACGCCGTCTTCGCCGAAGTTCGCAAGACCGGAGATATCCAGATCCGGGCCGCCGAACATGCCGGCATGATGGCCGAGCGGCTGTCCGTTCAGGAAAATGCTGCCCGAGTAATCGAGGCCGCCGAAACGCAGCGTCAGCCGGCGGCCGCGCCAGATTTCCGGCAGCTCGAACGTTTTCGCGAACCACCAATCCTGCCGCTCGACCCGGGTTCTGCGAAACCAAGCCGGGAACTCTTTCGGTTCCCCGTGCTCTTCCAACTCGTCGATCGTATTCGTATTCCAATGCGGATCGGGCAGCTTGCCGAGTTCGATCAGCGCTTTCTGCACCGTCGAAGGCACCGTTACTTCGTCCCAATCCCCGCGGTCGAAACCGACGCCGTACCATTTGGCCGCCATGCCCGGACTGTCTTTGCCTCTGCGTCCGAACCAGCCGGTAAACGGAGCCGGGTCGCCGGGATCCGCCGGATCGCAGCTTTTCATTTTCCAGATGCCGGATAAGGACAGCGATTCTTTGCCCGAAGCGGGATCGAGGAAGACGCGATCGTTCTCCGGATCGGTATTCCGATTCGAAGAGCGCGCTTCCGATTCTCGATTCGGCGCTCTGCCTGCCTTCGGCATCGTTTGCGTTCGCTTGAAGTCGAGCGCGCGAGCGGGCAGGCGAAACTCCGCTTCGACCCGCGCGTCGCCGTGCAGCGAGGAGCGTCTATAAGCCTCGTCTTGCACCTCGTCGAGATAGCGGACCTTTTCGTTTTCGCCGGCAAGCCGCTCCGCGGTCGGCCTAGATGAATCTGTCATGACGTTCGGCTCCTTTCGTTTGCTTTTCTCGCGTGCCGCTTCGGCGGCTCGCAGGCTGCCGGGCTCGGATCATGCCGGGCCGTCCAGCAGAAACCGCAGCGTCGCGTCCGTCGAACCCGGCAAATATTCGTGTCCGTGATCGGGATAGATTCGCAGGCTTTTCGGCGCGGAGATCTTGTTGTAAGCGGCAAACTGGGCGGACGGCGGGCATAACGCGTCCATCAAGCCCGTCTGCATCATTACTTCGCCGCGAATCCGATCGGTCAGATGCTGCACGTCGATATAACCGAGCTTGCGAAAGATCTCGTCTTCGCGTTCGTGCAGCGGATCGTAATTGCGGAAAAAGTCGCTAAGCTCCTGATACACGCCTTTCGCCAGATCCATCTCCCAGACGCGGCGGTAATCGCAGAGGAAGGGGAAAATCGGCGCGACGCGGGAAATTCTCGGCTCCAACGCGGCGCAGACCAGCGCCAACGCCCCGCCCTGCGAACCTCCCGCCGCATAAACGCGCGCGGGATCGGCTTCCGGCAGTCCGAACGCGATCCGCGCAAGCTGCGCGGTATCGAGAAACACCTGCCGGAACAGCAGATTGTCCGGGTGGTCGTCCAGGCCGCGGACGACATGCCCGTGCAGCGTCGGCCCTTTGACGCCGCCCATGTCTTCGGAGAAGCCGGCTTGTCCGCGGCAGTCCATCGCCAGCACCGAGAAACCGAGCGAGGCGTAGCTCAGTTTGTCGTGCCATTCGCCGGCGCTACCGGAGTAGCCGTGGAACAGCAGCACGACGGGATGAGGTTCCGGCGCGTCCAGCGGCCGGACGTATTTGGCGTGGATGCGCGCTCCGCGCACGCCGCGGAAATACAGGTCGAAACATTCGGCGCGTTCGGTACGGAAATCGCTCGGCACGAATTCGGCCTGCGGATCGACCGCGCGCAGTTCTTCCATGGCGCGTTCCCAATATTCGCCGTGATCCTCGGGCTTGGGGTTGATTCCTTGATACTGCCGCATCTCGTTCAGCGGCATATCGACAAGAGGCATTCGGGGTTCTCCTTTCGCAATCGGCCGCACGGCCGCGATAAAAGATCGCGGCGCTCCCGGTTTCCCGAACAGCGCCGCTTGTTTTGTTGCCGTATGTGCGATGCCGGATCTTCGATCCGCGCGTCTTTTTACAATCCGTGCTCGCTTCTCAGACGCTGCACTTCGCCGTTATAGAACTCGGTGAAGTCGTCCGCTCCCGCTTTTTTGAACGAATCGAGCGCGGCTTGTTTGGCTTTGTCGAACGAAGCGTCGTCTTTGGACAAGATGATCTTCGCCGCTTCGCGGGCCGCCAGTTCCTTAAGCGAAGCTTCCTGCTTCTTGCGGTCTTCCGGCAGCACGACGCCCGGTACGGTGGTGCTCTTCAGAATCTCTTCGTCGGACAAGCCGTTCATCCATGTCGTGTACGTGTCGAGCTTGCCTTCGTCGATCATCTTCTGGAACACTTGGCCGGAATATTTGGCGCCGTAATGCTGGGCGAAGTCTTTTTCCAGCACGGTCGCCGCTTTCTCCAGCGCTTCTTCCGACGTGAACAGGTCGATCGGCTGTTTGTCGTTCGGGTTGACGAAGTCGCCGCCCAGACCGATGATGTTGCGGTCGAGCGACAGGCCCGACGCTTCGTAGTCCGCTCCGCCTTTGGCTTTGAGCGCCAGCGTTTCGGCAGTCAGCTTCGGCACGCCGTTTTCCATTTTCCAATGTTGGCCTTCGATGCCGTTGTACATGGTGCGAGCGCCTTCGTACGAGTAGATGTAGTTCAGGAACTCCATCGCTTTTTCGGGATTTTTCGAACTCTTCGAGATGCTGTACGATTTGTCCGACCAACCGATCGGGTTGACTTGGCCCGTCCAAGCCAGCTTGCCGGCCGGCACGACGATATAGCCTTTGCCGTCTTCGGTATGCTGCGCGTTGAAGTCGCCCATCGCCCAAGTCGCCGGTCCGACGACGATCTGTCCGGAAGTCGCTTTCGCCATGTAATCGTTGTTTTTCATCGTCAAAGAGTCGGGGTCGAGCAGGCCTTTACGGTAGGCTTTGTTATAGAAGTCCATCGCCGTCCAGAAGTTCGACGATTCGTCCGTCAGCACGCTGATGAAGTCGCTGGTGCCGACCTTCGCGGCCGTCAAGTCGCTGGTCGCTCCCGTTACTTCGGTAAACGTGATCGGCGGGATCAGGTACGGCCAGATGCCCCAGTCCTGCCACATCGATACGCCGTAGACCGGTTTGCCGTCGTCCGTTTTCGGATGCTTGGCGACGATTTGTTCCACCGCGCTCAGCAGGTCGTCCATCGTGTTGATTTCCGGCGCGCCGATCTCTTTGTACCAATCCCAACGGATCGTAGGGCCGATCGTGATCGGCTGCACGGATTTGCCCGGTTTCGGTTGGACTTGCGGCGGCAGGAAGTACAGCTTGTCCGTGCCGTTGCTCCAGTTCTTTTTGCTGTAATCGACGACGGTCGGGATATTCGCCGAGATGTCTTTGCCTTTGTCGGCCAACATGTCGTCCATCGGAACGATCAGCCCGCCTTCGATCAGCTGCTTCTGGTATTTGATCGGGTCGGCACGCACGATGTCCGGAAGATCGCCGCCGGCGAGCAGCACGTTAAACTTGTTTTCGTCCGCTTCCACGTATTCGATCTTGACGCCGACTTTTTTCGCGATTTCTTTCATGACGTCGCTGTCTTGATGCGAGTTCCAAGTGGTGCCCGGTTCCATGACCAACACGCGCAGCGTGGTCAGTTGGTCGGACCCTCCTTCGGCTGTCGTACCGTTTTCCCCCGTCGTAGCCGCGGTTCCCGATGTGCCGCTCGTGCCGCCGGAACAGGCGGACACCAGCATCGACATCATCAGCAGCGCCGGAAGCGCCAGGCGAAATCCCGCTTTTTTTCTCATACGTTGACCCTCCTCTGGATATGGATCTTATGACTATCGGCATCCTGTTCAACGAGACAAGCTGCTGGAATGCCGTCTAATCCGAAAGCGATAGGCGACGAAGCGGCGGGCAGTCGGCGTATGACCTTAACCTTTGACCGCGCCGATCATGATGCCTTTGACGAAATAACGTTGAAGCAGCGGATAGACCAGTACGATCGGCAGCGTGACCAACATGGTGATCGTCATGCGGATCGACTGCGGCGTGAGCGTTCGGACCATGTCGCCCCGCGTCAACTGCTCGGTGCTCATGTTCGACAAGCTGCTGGACTGGTTCAGGAAATTATAGAGCACCAATTGCAGCGTCTGAAGCTTCGGATTCTCGACCAAGAAGAAGTTATCGAACCATGTATTCCATTGTCCCACGGCGGAGAAGATGGCGATGGTCGCGACGATCGGCATGGACAGCGGGAAGATGATGCTCGTGAATACCCGGAAATACCCCGCGCCGTCGATCTTCGCCGATTCTTCGAGCGAAGGCGGAAGCTGCTCGATGAACGTCTTGATCAGGATAATGTTGAAGCCCGAGATCGCGGTAGGCAGAATGTAGAGCAGGAAATTGTTCTGCAAGCCGTATGTCTTCATCGTCAGGTACCACGGAATGAAGCCGGCGTTGAAATACATCGTGATCAGCACGAACCGGTAGATGAAGCGCCGGAACGGAAGCTCGTTCTTGGTGATCAGATAAGCGAAGAAGGAGCAGCTCAGTACCGTGATGATCGTACCGAGAATGGTCCGTCCCAGCGTGACGATCGCCGCGTCGGCGATGCCGGGAAGCTGAACCGTCGTCTTGTAGGCTTCCAGCGAGAAGCCGGCCGGCCAGAGATAGACGCCTTTCTGCGCTTCGATCGAATCGCTGATCGAATAGATGAAGATGTAATAGAACGGATAGATGGTCACGATGACGAGCAGGCTGAGAAACGTGTAGTTGAATACGGTGAACGCGACGTCTTTCCAATCGATATGTCTGCGGGTCCGTTCCGGCTTTAGGTTGGCGGATGTGGTCATGACGGTCTCCTTTCCGAAAACTCAGATGATGCTCTGGCCGCGAACTTTTTTGGACAGGGCGTTGACGGTGAACAGAAGCAGGACGCTGATCAAAGTCTTGAAAATGCCGACTGCGGTGGAGTACGAGTAGTCGCCGGTCACGAGGCCCAGCCGGTACACGTAGAGGTCGAGCACTTCGATCCGGTCGGCGATCATCACGTTGCTGAATACGAGATATTGTTCGAAGCCCGCCGAGAGCAGGTTGCTGACCGACAGCAGCAGCAGCACGATGAACGTCGGCATGATGCTCGGAAGCGTGATATGCCAGATCATCCGGAACCGTCCGGCTCCGTCGACCTTGGCCGCGTCGTACTGTTCGGCGTCGATGCCGACGATGGCGGCCAAGTAAATGATCGCGCTCCAGCCGACCGATTTCCAGAGCAGTAGCAGCGTCTGCACCGTCCATACCCGGTCGTAGTTGCCGAGCACGTCTACCGGCGCGCCGGGGATGCCCATCTTCATCATGATCGAGTTGACCGCGCCTTCCGTGCTGAACATGCTGAACGCCAGCGAGAACACGATGATCCAACTGATGTAGTTCGGCAGCGTCGAGACGGTCTGCACGAGGCGCTTGAACCATTCGGTCTTGACCTCAGACAGCATGATCGCGAACAGCAGCGGGATCGGAGAGGTCAGGATGGACAGCAGGCTGAGCGCCAGCGTGTTGATCAGCACCGGTCCCATGCGAGGGTCGGAGAGCATGTTGCGGAAATTCTCCAGCCCGATAAAAGGCGTCTGGTCGAGCGGGATGCCCGGCCGGTAATCGAAGAAAGCGTAGATCCAGCCGAATAACGGCACGTAACTGAAAGCGATCGTGAAGATCACGAACGGCAGCGCCATCAGGAGCAGCTTGATTCCGTCTTTGCGAAACAGCTTGGTTTTGCGGCCTTCGGCCTGCTTTTTGGCGGCGTACGTGAATGCCATAGCGACTCTCCTTTTTGCGCCGGGTTCCCGTGCCTGATCTTTTTCGGGCAGGAAACGGAAGGAACCCGCGACGAGCGATGTTGGATACTAATACCCTTTCAACTCTTAATCAGAGGTTTACGTTTCAGTGGAGCGTAACCTTACCTTTAGCGTTGATAAGGGACGAGATGAAGTTGAACGTTAAGGTTTCAGCGATTGCTGTTGAGTTAATGATAGCGCTTTCCAAGAGCGTAAAGCCTGAAAGATCCGGCGTTCTACTTGAAATATCCGAAGCTCTTCGGCAGGCGCTTGAACGATTCGACGATCGAGTTGAACAAATAGCGGGCAAGCAGGCATCGAAGCCGTTCGCGGCCGAAGATCAGCGTGCGCCGCAGATGCAAAAAAAGGCCTCGCGCCGTTCGGCGCGGGCCGGGAAAGCCGCGAATGCGAATTCGAAAGAAGAAGGAAGCGTCAGCGGTTCGACCCGCCGCTTATCCGAACCCGGCCGCTACGCTTCCGCTTTGAAAGCCGGCCGGCCGAATCCGTCGTCCCGAACGGCAGGCATCGTGACCGCCACCTCCGCCCCTCTCTTCTTCGGCACGAAACGAACGCCGTACGCTTCGCCGAAATAGAGTTTGATGCGCTTGTTGACATTGTTCAGTCCGACGCCGGTTCCGCCTTCGCCGGGACGCGTCGCTTCGCCGAGCTCCAATCCGCGATTCAATTCTTCGAGTTCGAAGTCCGATAATCCGGCTCCCGAGTCGGTCACGGTCAACAGAAGCTCATCGCCGTCTTCGTAAGCGCGCACCGCGATTTCGATATTCGGTTCGTCGGTGAGCCGGCCGGCGGCGATCGAATTTTCGATCAGCGGCTGAAGGATGAACCTCGGCACGAGGCAGTCTTTCGATTCCTCCGGCACGCCGATCTCGAACTTGATTCCGTCGTTGAACCGCATGTTCGCGATCGTCAGATAATTTTCCAGATAGTCCAACTCGTCGCGCAGCGGACACATCGGATCTTTTTTGGAAAAGACGGGCCGAAGCAGATTGCCAAGAGCCACGATCGTGCCGACGATATTGTCCGCTTTGACGATCGCCGCCATCCAGCGAATCATGTTGAGCGTATTGTACAGAAAATGCGGGTTGATCTGATACTGCAGCGCTTCGATCTCCAGCTCCCGCTTTTTCTCCTGAATTTCGTTGTTTTTGTCCACCAGTTCCACCATGCTGAGCGACATCTCGTTGAAACGGCGGATCAGCGTTCCCAGCTCGTTGCCGGGAATATGGCGCATGGTGACGCCCAGTTCGCCCCGGCTCATGTCCTGCATTTTCTCCGCCAGCAGACGCAGCGGCCGCGTCATGCGGCGCAGCCAGAAATACGAAGCGACGAAGATCGCCAGCACGCTGAGCAGGAACACGATCGCGACCAGGCGCTGCACCGCGAAGATCTGCGCCGAATACTGCCCGAGCGGAATTTCTTTGGTCAGATACCAATCGGCGGCGCTCATCCGGTAATACACGACCTGCACGTCCCGTTCGCCCGCCCGCTCGTCGAAGCTGCCGTAGGACGCGTCTCCCGCGGCGGCGGGAACGAAAGCGCCCTGCGTATCGATCTGCTGCGGGCGGCTGGACGAGATGATCTTGCCTCTGGCATCCACGATATACATATCGCCTTCGTCCGGCTTCAGCGAAGCGGCGTACAGCGAAGCCAGATAACGCTCGTCGATATTGAAGATCAGCGTCGCGCTGGTGTTCGGGTCGTAGATGGCCCGCGTGCCGCGCATCAGGCTGATCAGATACCCGTCGTTGCGGCCGGTCAGATAAGGGTTATAGAACGATTTGCGGATGCCCGGTTCCAAGATCAGCTCGGGATACCGTTCGATCGTCCGCCGGAACGGTTCCGAGCTGAAAAAGCTTTTTTTCCACTCTTCTTTCGAATAAACAAGGGTCCGGTCCCGGCTTCCGCCGACCGCGCCCAGATTGTCGGAGGTGATATAGATCGAATCGATATAGCCGTAATTGTCGATAAAATCGTCGATGACGTTCTGCACGTCGTTCTTGGATTGCAGAAACTCCACTTCCGTCTTGTCCGAGATGCCGTACAGCAGATTCTGAATCCGCTCGTCCCGCAGAAACAGCATCGACAGCCGATCCACTTCGCTGACCAAACCGCCGATATTGTGGTCGAGCTGCTGGAACTGCTGCTGAAGCAGACGTTCGTTTTGTTCGCGGACCATGTTTTGCATGAACGAATAGATGAAATAAGAGAAGCCCGCCAACACGATCAAGCTGATCAGCATGACGTAGACGAGCATCTGGGTTCCCAGTTTGCGAAAACCGCTGAGCGGTCTCATGGCCGTTCACCGGAAACCGAAGCGGAGCCGGAACCGGTCAGCATTTGGCGGCGGTATTCGTTGGGATTGAGTCCGGTGACTTTCTTGAACACTTTGCTGAAATACGTGTACTCCGGAGAAAAACCGACTTCGGCCGGAATATCCGACGGTTTGAGTTTGCCCTGCATCAACAGCTCTTTGGCCCGTTCGATCCGGTAGCGGTTCAGGTAATCGACGAACGGCGTCTGCAATTCTTTCTTGAACAGATTGCTCAGGTAGCCGGGGCTGAGTCCGACATGGTCGGCTACCGTTTGCAGTCCGATATTCTCCGCGTAATTGCGTTTGATATAAGCCAGCGCGCGCTGAATCTCGTCGCTCATCTGGAGGCGTCCGGCTTCCTGCGAAGCCAATTCTTCGATATAGCGCGCCGCCTGATCGAGCATGTCGGGCAGATTGTCGCACTGTTCCAGATTCTCCGTAATGCTGTGCAGCAGCGTCCGTTCGTTATGCCCGCTGTCGTACAGCGAGGTGCCGACGGCCTGCACGAAGCGGAACGTCATCAGCTCCAGCGTCCGCCGATCGCCCGCCGCTTCGCGTTCGAAATAATCGAGCATGCCGTCGTATTCCCGCAGCGCGATCGGCGTGAGCAGGGTACGGATCTTCTCGTACCCGCGAATCCGCGCGATCTTCTCGCGCACTCCGGCCAGGTTCGGCGCTTCCCCTTCCCGATGACGGCGGCCGGGACCGGACAGGAATTTGCCGCCCAGCGCCTGATGCGCTTCCGCGTACAAGCCCGGAAGCGATTCGTAGCCGGCCGCGGTTCCGCTGACGCCGAACGAGACGGACCCGTTGAAATAGAGGCGAATCACTTCCTGAACGCGGTCCAGAATCGCTTCCGTTTCCCGGGCGATCGCCTGCTCCGAGACCAGATCTTCGAAATGCAGCACCAACGCGTACTGCTTCTCGCCGACCTGCACCGCTTCGCCCCGCTTGTGCGCGGACAGCACTTCTTCGAACAGATTGAGCAGCGTCATCTTGATCAGATGGCCGTGCTCGTCGCGGAATTTGTTTTTGAGCCGGTCGTAACGGTCGACTTCGGCCAGACAGACGCGAAGGCGGACGGGAGAAAGGCGAAGATTGCTTTTGACCGCGAACCGTCCGAACTCTTCGGCGGAGAAGATGTTGTAGAACAGAAAATCTTTGAACATCTTTTCTTTGATCAGCTCGCGATCCGACGGCGACGTCTCCGCGCGCGCGGCCGGCTGCCGCCCCGGCAGTTCTTCCAGTTCGCGCCGGACGGCGTTCAATACGCTTTCGATCTCCTGCTCGGTCATCGTGAGCTTCAGAATATAACCGGAGACGCCGAGCGACAGCGCTTTGCGCGCCAACTCGAATTCTTCCAGACAAGACAGCACGACGATCCGCGTGTCCCGATCGGCTTTCCGGACATGGCCGATCAGCGTCATGCCGTCCATCTTGGGCATGGACAGATCCGTGATGATCAGATCCGGCTTTTCTTGTTGATAATGGTTCCAGGCCGCCTGCCCGTCCGGAAAGTCGGAAGCCACTTCCATGCCGAATTTGCTCCAGTCCACCGAATTCTTGAGGCCGATGCGAACCAGCATCTCGTCCTCGACGATCATCACTTTGTACATGTCTATACCTCCTCGATCATCAGTATCCAGTCGCAGCCCCGTCCGCTCGACGGGGCGCGGAAACGACGCGTGCCCGAAGCTTGCATCCGGCCGAGCGGCGTTCGGATTCCCGTGCGCGGGCAGTACCAGCAAGCTTCCGCTTCGCCGCCTGCGAACTTGTCCAAAACGGCGTCGACGTACAAGCCGTTCGGGCAGTAGATCAGCGCGGTCCGTCCGCCGCTCGCCGCGACCCTGCGGTTGTCGCCGGGCAGATTGCCGGCGATTCGTTCAGGGTCCGGCGCGAAGTCCGGGCCGAGCAGCGGTTCGATCAGCGCGCGCAGATGCCGCATCTGCTCCGCGCCGGGCCGGCGCAGCGCTTCCCGCCACGACATCAGGAAGAAAGCGCCCGCCTCGTCGAAGTCCGTCGACGCGAATAGGCCGGGTTCGGGCACCATCGGCCAGACCGAATGATGGCCGTACGTATGGCCGAACGCGCCGGACAATACCGCGTAATACGCCGCGCGCCGCACGTCGGCTTCGTCGAAACAGCCGTTCTCCGCCCGAAATCCGATCGGAATGTCTTCGTAGCAGGGTTCGGCGTCCAGCGTCGGCTTGACCGGCGATCGGGCGTAATCGGCCTGCACCCGTTTGTCGTTCGTGATCTCCCGCTCTCCGTGACCGGATTGGATCATGTTGAAATCCAGCCAGTCTTCTTCGTGCAGATGGTATGAAGAAGACTCCGCGCCTTTGGGATGGAACGTCATGAGCTGCTTCGCGCCGCCGTCCTTCAACCCGCGCGCCGTCGCGTCCACGACGGCGAAATGCGGCCGGGTCGACAGCGGCCGGTCGCCGCCCAGCACCCAGACCAGCCCCGGCCGATCGCCGTAGCGCTCGCCCAGCCAACGCCCGTACGCGTAGGCGTTCTCCGCCGTGAAGATCTCCGGCCCGACGCCGTGCATGGCGTTGAACTTGTCGCCCCACGTCGGCAGCAGCGCGACGTACAAGCCGAAGCTCTCGGCCAAGTCGAGCAGCGCGTCGACATGGTCCCAATACGAATCCGGCCCTTCGAGGTCGGGCCGCGCCGGGTCCGGCAGCCCGTCCCCGCCGGTCAGCAGCGGCAGCCGCCCGCCGGCGTTCGGCGTCTTGACGCCGTCCAGCTCGGCGAGCAGCACGGCCTGCACGACCGTGAACCCCTGCTCGGATCGCGTGCGCAGATAATGCTCCGCGTCCTCGCCGCTCAACCGGTGGAACAATTCCCACGCGGTATCGCCGAGCCAGAAGAACGGCCGACCTTCTTCCGTTTCGAGGTAACGGCGGTTGGCCGACACCTTCAGGCGCGGCAGCCCCGCGCCGCCCGGGCGCTCCGGCGAGCCGCCGGCGGCGCCGGCAAATTCCGCCGTCGGCCGCTCGCGGCGGGAAGTTTCCCCGCCGCGGCTTTCCTCCATGCGCGCCGTTTCCCGCGCCGATGTCGCTTCTTCGGCTGCCTTCGCTGCTTCGTTCGCCTCCGCGCCGCCCACGCGCTCGCCGCCCGCCAACACCGCTCCCTCAGCCGCCCGATCCGCCTTTTCCGCTCCCGCCGAATTTCCGTATCGCTCCGTCATTCGATCTCCCCCTTTTTCGCAAGTACCTCCGGTACGTTGACCCCTCTACAAGATCGAATACACCCAATAATAGAATTCGTTCCAGCCTCTCGTTTCTCCGTCCTGCACGTATTCCAGTTTGATCCGCAGATCGCTTTTGCCCGCCGTGTAGGCCGCCGGAATCTCGAATTCGTCTTCGAGCCATCTCCGGTAAGGATTGCGGTCCGCGACGTACCAGCTCCGTTCTTCCACGAGCCGTCCGTCCACGTAGACGTTCGCCCGCTGCCGCCCCGTGACCTGATCCGAACGGCGGCGAAGCCGCACGCCCCGGTTGTCCGGGCGTACGGACACCGAGAATTCGCTCGCGCCTTCGATCTCCCGTCCCGTATCCGTCAATCTCCGGTTGCTGCCGTCTTCGTACGTCGATTCGAGCGTGTAGGGGCCCAGATCGCCCTGCGGCCGATATTCGTGAATCCCTTCCGAAGCGAGGTCGCCCACGTCGAATTCGTCGCTCAATTCCATGCCCGGTTCGTCCAGTCCGTAATAGAACAGAATGCCGGAATGGCGCAGATATTGGTTATTGAATTCGCCGGATTCGATGCCGAAGACCAGCTCCCGCCGGAACGGATACCAGTCGCCCGCGCACAATCGGACCATCGACCAGGGGTTGTCGGGCTGACCGTCGTATGCGCTGGACGGATTCTGTTCGGGCGGCGTCGGGAATCCCCAGCCGTAGCAGACCCAGCTCTCCGAACCGTCGCTCTCCACCTGCGGCGTCACGTTTCCGTCGATATGCACCCGTACGTCGCCTTCGCAGCTGATGACGCCGGGGCGGCGGGCAAACGCGGTTACATGGCCGGCTACCAGATGGCCCCGTCCTTCGATGCGCCCGATCACGCTGTCGCTTCCCGGCGACGCCTTACCCCCGTAATAATCCGAGGTCCGGAAATAGCCGGACTCCTCTTGTTTGTATCGGGCGTCTTCGCCCGGCACGAACTTCGTTTCCCACCGTTCGATCGCGGTCGAAGCCGAGCCCCGATTGACCAGTTCGATCGAAGCGCCGTTCCAGTAAGGCATCGGGAAATAGCAGTAGCCGCTTCCGTCTTCGCGTTGTCCGTGCGACAGCAAGCCGACCGGATTCTCCCCCAACTCGTTGGCGAAAAAGACGCCGAGCGGACCGTACACGTCCGGCCGTTCATGACCGTCCCACACCGCGCGGATCCAAATATCCGACCGCCAGTTTCCGTCCCGTCCGGCCTCCGCTTCTTCCGCCGTGCCCCCGATCTTCATCTCGATCGCCGATACGCTGCCTGCGCCATCGGCTTCGAACACGCGGACCGTCTCGCCCGGCGCGAGACTCAAGTGTTCCAGCGCCGCGACCTGTTCTCCGTTTGCGGCCGGTTTGGGATCGGAGCCGACGCCTCGCCACATCTCCAGCACCCGGCCGTAATCTTCTTCGCCCGTAAACGTACGGATACTTTCGCCGTTTTCCGGGCGGTTATCCGTGTAGGCGTGGTAGACGACATGGCCCCAGCCGCCGTCGCCTTTGGCCGCGCCTTTGAGCCGGATATCGCTCGTGATGCGGCACGACCGTTCGAAAGCCATCGGGACGAAGCTGCGCACGACCCGGATCGGTCCGCGTCCTCCGTCTTCGGGTCCGAGATACGCGTCCGCGAGCGGCGAGACGAACGGCGCTTTGCTGCCGAATTCCGAATGGCGAATCTCGAAGCGCGGCGTCTCCTCCCCGTCGAAATAGAACCGGAACGTCGGTTCCTCGCTGTCCGGATACCGATGCTGCACGAAATTGTACAAGCAGCCCGGGCCTTCGGCATCGAAGATCACCCATTCGCCGCCTTCGCGGTACAACCACCAGTCCCAATCCGCGTTGAATCCTCTTTTGTCGATACTTCCTTCGTACAGCACGCGCACGCCTTCCCGCATTTGCGGCAGCAGGTCGAAGCGCTCCAGATTCGCCAATCCTCTAAGTCCGACGGATGCTTTCATGCGAAGTCCTCCCTATAAGTTCCGAGTTGGGTGAAACGTTTCGACGTCGCAGCCGCCTTTACGGCTACGATTTTACAGTAAAGCGCTATCATTATCCAGAAAAAACGGTTCGCCGTCACTTGAAAATATTTGTTCAAGTAAACACGCGCAACGAAAAAGCTCCGCCTGCCGCCGGTTAAAGCGACATTCGGAGCTTCGATATTTAAGACTTGGCCCTGCCTCTATCGACTCAGCTTGGAACTCTATTGCCTACCGCTGTTAGACACCGCTTCGCTGCCCGCCAGTCCGACGTTTCTCATCTTGAACCGGCTCTCCGGCAGCGCCGGCATGCGCGACAGGCTCAGGCCGAGATCCTGCTCCGGCACTTCGTAAGACAGCCGCTTCGCGAGGAATTCCAGACCGACCCGCATCGCGTCGATCGTGAGCCATTCGCCCGCGCAGCGATGCCCGAAATTCGGATCGCCGCCGCCCTGCGGGATCAGGTCGAACGGGCTGCCGCCCCAATGTTCGAACCGTTCCGGCTTGAACAGGTCCGGATCGTCCCATAATTTCGGATCGTGCGTGGTGCCGTAAATATCGAGCAGCACCATCGTGCCTTCCTCGAACTCATGGCCTTTCCACGTAAAATCATGAATGACCGAAGCGCCGAGGAACGGCGTGAACGGATAATAGCGCCGCGTCTCCTGCACGAACCATTGACGGTACTTCCCTTCGTCCGCCGCCAGCTTCTCTTTATATTCGGGATGCTCGTGCAGCGCGATCGCCGTGAACACCACGTAGCGCCCGATCGCCACGATCGGCCGGACGATGTTGATCAGCTCGATCGCCGCCATGCGCGAATCCAGTTCGCGCCCTTGCAGATCGCGGTGAAACGCCATAACGTGAGCCGCCGTGTCTTCGGGTACTCGGAATTCCCCGGCCCGCAGATCGAGAATAAAGCCGTCCAGCCACTCTTCCGTCCGCCGCCGAGCTCTGCGGCCGGCCGCATGGCGCGGTCCGACCGCGCCGAACGCTTCGACCATGTCGCCCATATCGTCGGCGCGTTCGCGAACCGTTTGTTCGTCGATCGGCACGCCGGCCCAGCGGCAGGCGGCGCGGTGCAGCAGCTCCTGCGATTCGCCGAACAGCTCGATCTCTTCGAGCTTCTCCCAACGTCTCGCCGCCGCTTCCCACTCTTCGCGCAGCAGTTCCATGAACACGTCCAGCCGCTCGCGCGACATCAGCGACATGAACATCGCTTTGCGATGCCGATGCGCTTCGCCGTCCATCGTTTGGATCGCGTTTTCTCCGAACAACGATTTCTGAATGCGTTTCGGAATCGCGCCGGAACGCTTGAATTTCGAGGTGTCGTAGAACAGTTCCGCCGCTTCTTTGCCGCCCATGCAGATCGCGGGCTGCCCGAGCAGACGCGTGCGGAAGATTTCCGTGTCCATCTCTCTTCGCCGTTTGAAAATAAAATCGTAACCGTCTTTGAGCAGAGCGAGACTGTTGTCCAGCGTATGCTCTTGAGGCGTTTGTTCGTCGTGGGTCATGCGGTCATTCCTCCTCGTTTAAGCCTTCGTTTTGATCTCCGGTGCTTATCACGCTAACTATTACCACTTTTGCCCAAACCGCGAACCGAAAATTTTTTTGCACCAAAACCCGAACAGGTAAACCGAAACCCGTTTTCGTGCGATAAGATAATATACCGAGTTAGTGAGTTGACCGCATTGAATCTAAGGTGTGAGCCCCTCGGAAACACGCACGGTTCAAGCGGGGTTCCGAGGGGCGATTCCGTTCATCCGATCGAGACGAGATACCTGTAACTCCCATCGCCCACCTAACAAGATTCACCGGGCTTTGGCCTGCTTACGCCTTCGCGCAGCTCAACATCCGATATCTCAACCAGAAAGAAGGGAAGACCGGCCATGCCGACCGCATTCGAAAAAAATTCGTCCAAACTCATCTTCTACACCCTGGAGGCTCTGCTGCTCTCGCTGTATCCGATCTTTGCCGTCATGTGGCTGACGCGGCTGCTTACGCTATCCGACATGCTCACCTTGTTTGTCGTCGATCTTCTGCTGATCGGCGGTTATTACGCGCTGTACAAATTCGCCGCGGACAAAGTCTGGGGAAAATACGCGCTTGTCGTAGGCAGCTTCGTTGTCGGCAACGTGCTGTTTTTGTTTATTCCGAGCTCCGTCATCTGGGTGCCGTTCTTTATTTATTTGTCGCTGTCGCTTGTCTATTTGTCCAGACCCGTGGTAATCGCGGCCGGCATCACGGCCGTGCTTTCGCTGGTCCTGCAATTTTTGGCGAATCCTTTCATTCCGGTCTACGCGCCTCTCGACTATGCCGTCATCTTCATCGTTTTCGTCATGGTCGCGGTCACCAATTACGCCGTGTGCATGGTAGGACAGAACATGCTGAAAGAATCCGACCGGCAAAAAGAAAAGATCGAAGAACTGCTTCAAGAAGTCGAACGTTCCGCCGCGGAATTGAAAACGTTCGGCGAGTCGGTCGCTTCCGGCGCGAACGAGACGTTCCGCTTTTCGGAAGAAGCGGCGAGCAGCTTCTCGGAGATCTCCAAAGGCATCGAGATTCAAGCCGAAAACATTCAGGAGATCAACGAAGCGATGATCCGGTCGGGCCAAAATATCGAGCGAATCAGCGGCGAAAGCGTCCGGCTCAACGAAGTGTCGCTCAGCACCAAACAACTGACCGAAGAAGGCGGACGCAAAGCGGCCGAACTGCGCGAAGAAATGAAACAGGTTCGCGGCAGCATGCACGATACGGTATCGCAAGTACAGCTGTTGAACCGCTACGCGGAAGAAGCCCAAGCGATCTTGACCGCTATCTCGCAGATCGCCAACCAGACCAACCTGCTGTCGCTTAACGCCAGCATCGAAGCCGCCCGCGCCGGCGAACAAGGCCGAGGCTTCGCCGTCGTCGCCGGCGAGATTCGCGGCTTGTCGGCCAACGTTCAGACGTCCGCCGAAGATATCGCCGGCCTGCTGCGGCAGATCCGCGGCCAGACCGGAACCGTGTCGGATTACGTGTCGGGCAGCGAATCGACGCTCGAAAGCTTGGAGCGCCGAACGTTCGAGACCGGCGAATTGTTCGACCGGATCAATCAGGACGCGTCGGACGTCCTGTCCAAGTCGGCGGAAGTCCAGCAGAACGTCGAACGGCTCAAAGCGTTCAACGGCAGCATCGCCGGACAGGTCTCCGACTTCTCCGCGATCAGCGAACAGACTTCCGCTTCGGTGGAATTGGTCGCCGGCAGCGTCTACCGGCAGCGCGATTCGATCCGCCTGATCTCGGACAGCGTGGTGCAGCTCGAAACGATGATCGAAGATCTGCAAGGGTTGGCCGCGCGCGCGGAAGAAGCCCCTGCCCGCGAAGACGTTCGAACAAAAACAACTTAAACTTTTTGCAAAGTTACAACTTTTTCCATCCTTTTTGCGTTTGAGAAAGCAAAGGGGGAATATCATGAAGAACGATCCAACCCGACGGTCAGCCGGCCTTCTGGCCGCGCTGCCGCTTCTTCTGCTTATCTCGCTGCTGTCCGGCTGCGCCTCGGGAGCGACTGAACAAGCGGCTCCGCCGGAAAAGCCGGCTTCCGCGAACAACGCTTTGGCTTCGGATAAGACCTCTTCGTCGAAACCCGCGGTACCGAGAGAGCTTACGATCAACAAAGATACGACGAATCGGGGTCGGTCAGAGTGCATGCCGACCATCGACTACTTCGATGCGCTAAAGTTAGGCGATATCTTCTATTCCGGTCTCCGATCGGAGCAGCACGAGAAGCTGCCGCCCGAAGCGATCGGCGAACAGATCGACACGGTGGCCTATGCGATGTCCGACGACGCTTGCGAAGACTTCGTCATGCAGAGCCGCGACGCCACGTTCCTGCCGGCGGGTACGCCGATCTATAAGCTGCGGGATTACGACCCGAGCTTCCGGGTCTATGCCGAAGGCCGGATCTTCGAAGTCGCCGAGAATCCGCAAGCCGAAACGATCGGAGATCTGTACGATATCGAAGGCAAAGTGAAAAGCCTGGACCGGGTCAGCGGCAACGACGGCAGCTTCATGTGGAGTTACAGCCCGGAAGATACGGAAGCGTTCGTCTCCGACCTGCTGAAGCTGAAATACGTCGGCTTCGACGCGATCTTCAAAAACAATCCGCCGGAATATAAGACTTCCTTGCGCCTGCAATTGAAAGACGGAACGTCGCTGCGCTTGGCTTATTGGCCGAAAGCCAACGCGTTGACGACAGGAGCTTACGGAACGGAGCGAATGTTGGAGATCGTGCAGAAAGCGCGATAAGCGAATGATGTCGGGGGTAAGCGCAACGCGACTTTCGGACTGTCGGAAAATACTCGCAGTCGACACCCGACTTTGCGGCATGTTTTCAGCCGATATGCGCGACACGCGACATTCGGGTATACAGCCGCAGCCGAGAGGTTCGATATGCGGCCGTAAGCCCGAAGCCCGGAAGTTCGACATGCCGGTGTACACCCCCAGTCGGCGCAATCCTTCGCGATCGAAGCGGAGCACGACTGACCGAATCGAAGAGGAATCCGTCTCTTCTGCCGGATCATACCGAAAAGACCACGTTCGGCGCGTCTATGCGCCGAACGTGGTCTTTTTGGTGCGACTTGCGAATGCAGTTTGCACGCAGCCGCGTACGCGGGAAGCGAGCGGCTTGCAGCCTTTCTCCCCCGATCCGCCGCCGCTTTTGCCGTTCGAACGGCCGCTGCGGTTTCGTCCGCAGCGCGTGCGATCCGCGTTCGATTTCTAACGGATCGAGGCGACGCTTAGCGGGCATTTCGAGCGGTTTTGAAATGCTAACGGATTCAGATGACGCTTAGAACGCAAATACGCCGGTTTTCAGCCGAAAAAAAGGCGAATTACGCGGCTAACGAATCCACGATCCCTTAGAATTCCGCAACGGCTTATTTTGCGTCTCTAAGGAATCCACGATCCGTTAACAACGCCGCTTCGCCGCATACGCCTGAGACATGCCTGAGACAAGCCTTCGATACGCCTGCGCGAACGGACCGTTCTCGGCAATCCGTTTGCTTCCGCCGCCGACGCGACTTTCGAGCGCGGCCCGAGCGCACGCTCTACGGGCGTTTATTTGCCCTCCACTTTCTTCAGGTCGTCCAGACGGATATCGCCGATCGATCCGACGATCAGATCGGCGCGGCTCAGATCCTGATTGCCCGAATTCGGATTCACGTATCCGATGCAGCGCATCCCCGCTGCTTGGGCCGCGTCGATGCCGTGCTTCGAATCTTCCAACACGACGCAGCGTGCCGGATCGACGTCCAGCAGTTCGGCGGCGCGCAGATAGACGTCCGGCGCGGGCTTGCCTTTCGGTACCTGTTCGCCGCTGACGACGACGTCGAATTCGTTTCGCAGGCCGAATTTTTCCAATACGGCTTCGATGAATACCGGCGGAGAAGACGAAGCGATCGCGCGCGGAATTCCGCCTTGTTTCAACTCTTCCAGCAGTTCCCGGATTCCTTCGATCGGTTCGAGTTCCGCCAGACGAAGTTCCTCGATTTTTCTGCCCATCTGATACGCGATGATCTCTTCCGCCGTCGGCCCGATGCCGTACTCTTCGCGGATGATGGCCCACTGTTCGGGGTTGGTCATGCCGACGTAACGTTCCAGGTCTTCCTGCGTCACCGCATGTCCGTAATACGCCATCGTTTGACGGTCCACGTCGAAATGCAGCGGTTCGCTGTCGATGATGACGCCGTCCATGTCGAAAATGAAAGCTTGAATCATGGTCGTGCTCCTCCCTTGGGATAGTATGCCGACCGAAAATAAGTCGAGGTCCCTCTGATTGAACCCGGTCAGCTCGCTAGGTCTACGTTCCACCATAACGGGTGCAAGCGCAAGAAGTCAAAAATGCTCAAGCCTCCTAGCCGCCGAACGATTCGGGAATAATGTCATCGTTTCGACAATTGCCCCCTTCAGCCAGAGTACGTATAATATTTCACATAGATAACATTTTGAAAATGGGTTATTAAAATTTAAAGGCCGCTTTTAGGCCGTATACGCAAACTCGCCGATTTTTCTGAAATTCGTTTTCTAAGGAAGGACTTGAATGACCATGAGATTGACTATCGGGATGCGGAATATCAAGACGGCGATCGCCGTGTTTCTCTGCGTGCTGATCTCGTTCGCCCTCAAACTGGAATATCCGTTCTATGCCGCGATCGCTACCGTGATCGCCATGGAAAGTTCGATCACCAGTTCCTATACCGCGGGCAAAAACCGCACGATGGGCACGTTGGTCGGCGCCGCTTTCGGCGGTTTGTTCGCGTTCATCCAGCCGCATAACGCTTATCTGGCCGCACTCGGCATCGTCTGCGTCATCGCCGTCTGCAACCTGCTGAAATGGAATAAATCCGTGTCGATCGCCTGCATCGTGTTCCTCGCCATCATGCTGAATCTGCGTCCGGGAGAACCGGCTTTCGCTTATGCGCTGCACCGGGTGCTGGATACGCTGCTCGGGATCGGCGTCGCCGTGCTCGTCAATTATTTCGTGCTGCCGCCCAAACACGATCGCAATCTGGAGCGGGCCCGGCTAAAAGTCCGCCGCCATCTGTCCTGTCTGGCCCGTCAACTGCTGCGCGAAGGCGGCGGCATCCATATCAGCCCGCTGAAGAAAGACTTGGCCGCGCTGCAAGCCGTGTGCGACACGTACAAAGAAGAATTCGATCTGGGCAACAACAAAAATCACGATCTCGTCTCGCGCATCGAACAAGAACTCGACGTCTACCGCAATACGTATTCGCATATGCGGATGATCCGTCTGCTCACGGACCCGGACCCGGAAGGCTTCGCCAGCCTCGGCACCAGCCTGCTCCAAGCGTCCAACCAGAAAGCCGAAAGCGCCTTGTCGACCGAGTCGCAGGCGATCATCTACCGCTATCACGTCGCCTGCATCCTCGGCGAACTGCAAACGCTCGGCCTCGTCGTGCCGATCGAGATCGCTTACCCGCTGGAAACCGCTTCGCGTCCCGCGCCGCCTAGCATGGCGCAGACCGGCGGCAGCGGCAGCGGGTCGCCGGGCGAAGCCCCGGCCCGCAAATCCCGTCTGGCGCCTCTTTCCGCCAGACCTTGAATACAACAAAGCCGCGGCGCATTCTCCGCGGCTTTTTCTTATGCCTTTTTACCGATACTTCAACATAAACCGCTCCATCATGTACGTGAACGGCATATTGTAATAGCTCGGGAAATACATGTCGCTGCCGTGGGTGCCCATCGGCATCTCGATCAGCGCGGCGCGCGCGTTGCCCGCCGCGCGATAAGCGCGAACGAAATCGTGGGCCGTCTCGGGATCGACGATCCCGTCATGCTCGCCTTGGTAGACCAGCGCCGGCGGGCTGTCCGCGTTGACCAGAATGCTCGGATCGCCCAACGCCCCGCTGTCTACGCCGACTTCGCCGGCCAGGCCGTTCGCCGGATAGAACGGAATGATGCCTTTGACCTTAATGCCCGGCGCGAGCATATCGGCGAACTCCGCATTGGTCGGCGCAAGCCCCGCGGCCGCGGCCAACTGGCCGCCCGCCGAGCCGCCCGACAAGAACACCGAAGCCGGATTCGCTCCGTACTCCGCGGCGTGCTTTTCCAGATAGACCGTGAACAGTCCGATATGGCGAACCATATCGTCGATGCCGTAATGGCCGACCACGTCCTTCGGCACGACCGCCGATTCCACGAATTTTTTCGCGTCGCTCAGCCCGTACTGCACGTCGAATACGACATAGCCGCGCGAAGCGAAATATTTGTTCATCTGCGCATAGTTGCCCGCGCCTTTGTCCCCGATCGTCCAACCTCCGCCGTGAATGCGGATCAAGGCCGTTCCTTGTCCGGTTCCGCTTTTGCCTTTCGGCGGCATATAGACGTCGAAACGCAGCTTCAGTCCGGCGTCGCCGGTACTGTCCTGCCCTTCGTAATAGACGATATCGGTCTGAACGCGGTAATCGCCGCTCTCGGCCCCGTAGAAATAATCCGGCAGCAGGAACGCCGTTTTCATCAGTCCTTTGCCGTGCGTCTCCATGGGATCGCCGCCGAACGCCTTCGTGTACGCGTCCTGCGCTTCGTTGATGATCTTCGGCGCGGAAGCCAACGGCAGCGCGCAGACCACCAGAATCAGCAGGCCGATCACCCGTACGGTTCCGCGGAACAACGAGATGAAGAAGCCTCGTCTGCGGCCGTACATTTTGACGAGCAGCGCCGCGGCCCCGAGGAAGATCAGGCCGAAGAACAACGAATACTCCGGCAGGATCGTCTCCACGAGACCCGGATCGATGCCCGCGAGCAGAACGGCCGAAAAATACAGACCGAGCGCGAGATTCGCCAAGAACCACAAAGTCAGCAACGCCTTGAGAATTTTGCCGAGCAGGCTTCCCCGGGAAGCGCCTCCGTAAGAAGACGAATACGGCGAATAGCCGTTTCCTCCCCGCTTGTCTTCCTTTTCTTCCGTGCCTCCCTGCACACGCAGTAAAGCGACCCATGCGCCCAGCGCGAACAGCGCCAATAAGACGATTGCCGTCCACAGGCTGCGCGAATCGTAATCCCGAACCGCCGCCGAAGCCAACGTATTCAATACCGGAACCGCCGTCAATCCGAGCGCGTGCAGCGCCAGATAGACGTATTCCCAGACCTTATGTACGCCTCGCCCCATCGTCAGATGCAGATTGCCGAGCAGCGTCAGCAGCATCAGCAGCCCGTACAGATTCCAGACGCCTCCCGGCTCCTTGATCGTCAAATACCAGATTCCCAAACCGAGCGACAGTACGTTGGCCGCGAGCAGCCCGAGCGTTCCGATCGTTCGCAGCCCCGGCCTGTTTCCGCGTTCGCCGTAGCCTCCCGGACCGTAACCTCCCGTGTATGCCATACTTTCCTCTCCTTCCGTGGCTCATTATCTGTATCCTAATAGTCCCGAAGCGATTTGTCGATTCTCTATCACGTCGATCGCCTCTACCTTCCGCGGATAGAACCGGCTATAGAGAGAACGTATAACTGCCGGGGCGGCGATTCGCCGATAATATCTTCATAGCCGATTGCATTTTCAACTAAACCTAGTATAATACTCGGTAATAAAACCAAAGGAGCTGTATCCGCCCATGAACGTCGATGATTACTTGGATCTGTACAACTACGCCAAATCGCTCGGAGATGCCGAATGGCAGGCTTCGATCGCCGAATCGCTGAAGCTTCTTCTCTCCGCTCCCGCCTTTTCCGAAGAAGACGAGCTTTCGACGCTCTGGGGTCGTTTCGACCGGATCAACGAAGAATTGAAGCAATTGTTCCTGAATATGCGCGCGCATGCCGACTCGACGCGGATTCGCGAATGGGAAGAGAAAGTCTGGGAATTGAAAATGGAACGGATCGTCGTCTCGCAGCATATCCGTCTCCGCGGCGTTCGCGCCTAAAGGTTCGATCGCCGCGAAGCGGAACTTCTCGCTGTGTCTCCGATGCCGCTCCATGCCAAAAAGCACGCGGAACCGAATCGCGCCTTCGCGCGTCCTGCCCGCATGCTTCGCCGTTCTTATTTGTTATGCCGGATATCGCTTGTCCTCGCCTGCCGCTTCGGACGTTACTTCGACATTTCCATTTCTTTGCGCATCATGGACATGCACGAAGTCATCATCTCGTCGCACTCCTGCATTTTCTTCATCATCATGTCCATATCCATATTCATGTCTTTCATGCTCATGCCTTCCATGCCGGACATCTTCTCCATGCACATCTTCATGGTGTTCATCTTGCACATCATCTCGTCCATGCACATCATCATCATCATTTCCATCGCCATCTTGTCCATTACTTATTCCTCCTCGGGTTGTGTAATCGGCCAGACGCAATCCTTCGTACAGACTTATCTTACTTCGCTCTCTCTCCGGACGCATCCCCTATCGAAAAGTTTGATCGCATTCTCCGAATTCCATAAAAATGGTAATCCCCTTAGTGAACCGCTCCGAATTTACGCCTTTTCCTTTTCGAACGCGACCGCTTGATTAACGCCGAATCAAAATTGTTCCCGCAGTGTAAATCTTGCTTTCTTTCCCCCTCAAGCCGCATCCGACGGTGGTATGATCCGCTTAACAAGACCGGCCGAAGCCGGATCATCATCCATCGAAAAGGGGATTGTTATGTCTCAGCTAGCCGCTTCCAAACCGCCCCGCCGCGCCCGCAAACGAGGCTTGGGCGCAGGGCTGTTTCTGTCGCTGCCGGTGTTGTCTTGGGCGCTGTACGATTTCGCGAACACCATTTTCTCTTCGAACATCGTCACCATCTTTTTCCCGCTCTACCTTCAGCAGGTCTTGGGCGGCGACGCCCGGACGGATCAGATCGCCAGCACGTTTATCAGCTACGCCAACGCGGCCTCCGGCGTGCTGCTCGTCGTCTTCACTCCGCTGCTCGGCGTCTGGATGGACCGGACCGGTCGCAAAAAAGCGTTTCTCGTCCCGTTCGCGCTGGCGGCTATCGTTTTCACGTTCTTGATGGGCTTTACCGCTTATACGGACAGTCCGGCTTCGGCGCTCGGTCTGCCGCTGTCGATCGTCATGGTGCTGCTGTTCTTCACGGCGGCCAAATTTTTCTATAATTCCAGCCTGTTGTTCTACGACAATATGCTGCCCGACATCGCCGACGGTCCTCGCCTGCCGCTGATCTCGGGTTTCGGCGTCGCGGTCGGTTATACGGGAACGCTGATGGGCCTGGTCGTCTACGGGATCGTCGGCAGCCGCGATTACCCACTGGCCTTTATCCTGACCGCCGCGCTGTTCCTGCTGTTCTCGCTGCCGATCCTGCTGCTGTACAAAGAAAAGCCGGCGTCTCCGCCGCCTGGCGCACCCGGAGAACGCCGAACGTTCTTCAGCGGCTACCGCGACATCTACGAGACGTTCAAAGAAGCGAAGAAACATCGGGCGCTGTTCGTCTTCATGATCGCCTACTTCTTCTTCAACGACGCCGTCGCGACCGCGATCGCCATGATGAGCGTCTACGCCACGGCGGTGATGGGCTTCAGCGCGGGACAATTCATCCTGCTCTATCTGGTGGCGACCGTCTGCGCGATCGTCGGCTCGTACGCGTTCGGCCATATCACGCGCCGGGTCGGCAGCAAAACGGCTTCCGGACTCGTGGCGCTCGTGCTGATCGCCGCGCTGGTGCTGGCCGCCGCCGCGTTCTCGAGCGCCGTCTTCTGGGCAGCGGCCTGCCTGTACGGCGTCGCGATGGGCTCGCTCTGGGTCACCTCGCGCACGATGATTGTCGAACTGTCGCCTGTCGACAAAAGAGGCCAGTTCTTCGGACTGTTCGCTTTCTCGGGCAAACTCTCCTCCGTGCTCGGCCCGCTCGTCTACGGGACGGTAACTTGGGCGCTGGCCGGATACGGCACGCTGGCGAGCCGCGCGGCGCTGCTGTCGCTGGTCGTCATGGCGATTGCCGGATTGGTCGCGCTGCTGAAAGTACCTTATGCCAAACCCGCGGAGGAACCGGCCGAAGCCTGAAACGCGTTCGCTCCCCGTTTCGGGCAATCGCTTCCTTGCATCCCGCCGTTCCTTTCGAAGCGTACAGGTCGGACATCGCGCCGATCTGTACGCTTTTTTGCCGATCCTTGCGAAAAAAGGATTAAAGCCGCGCCCGAAGGGTATCTTATACATGAGTTTTGTTATGCGAAGCAAGTTTGTTATAATTAGTAACTGCATGGCGAGACTTCGCGGGACGGCGCGAAGGCCGACGCGAAGCCGCTCGCCCAATTTGTTGACGACAGAGGAGGAGTTTTCGGTATGACGACGAGTTTGACTGCAAAAGTAAAGCTGAATAACGGCGTAGAGATGCCTTGGTTCGGTCTGGGCGTATGGCAGGTAAAAGACGGGGAAGAAGCCAAAGACTCCGTAAAAGCCGCGCTGAAAGCCGGATATATCGGAATCGACACGGCGGCCGCTTACAAGAACGAAAAAAGCGTCGGCGAAGCGATCCGCGAGTCGGGCCTGAACCGCGAAGATCTGTTCATTACTTCGAAAGTCTGGAACGGCGATCAAGGGTACGACGAGACGCTGGCGGCGTTCGATGCCACGATGGAGAAACTGGGCCTCGACGTGCTCGACCTCTACCTGATCCACTGGCCGGTCAAAGGCAAATATAAAGACACTTGGCGCGCGATGGAAAAGCTGTACAAAGACGGACGCATTCGCGCGATCGGCGTCAGCAACTTCCAACCGCATCATCTCGACGATCTGCTCGCGGACGCGGAAGTGGTTCCGGCGGTCAATCAGATCGAATTCCACCCGCTGCTGACCCAGAGCGAACTGCTGAACTACTGCGCGCAAAAAGGCATTCAAGTCGAAGCTTGGTCCCCGCTGGCGCAAGGACGCCTGTTCGACAACGAAGTCGTCAAAGGCCTCGCGGACAAATACGGCAAATCCCCGGCGCAGATCCTGCTCCGTTGGGTACTGGACAAAGGCGTGGTCGTGCTGACCCGTTCGGTCAAAGAAAGCCGCATCGTGGAGAACGCCGACCTGTTCGACTTCGCGCTGACGCCGGAAGACGTGACCGCGCTCGAAGCGTTGAACAAAAACGAACGCACCGGCCCGGACCCGGACAACTTCAATTTCTGATCCGGATCGAATCCGATCGACCAGCCAGCCGTTCCCGTTCGGGAGCGGCTTTTCATTTTCGCGGATTGCTGCGAAATGTCGGACTTTGTCGCTCCGATAGCGATTTCGGAAAAGGAATGACGCAATTCGATTTGCGTCGACTCGCACGGTTGCGTTTATTTAGATAACGAGCAGCTTAACGAATCAAGCTCTGCCGATTCGCGGAACTGCCTTGTTCCGACAAACTTTCCGAAGCGGAGTGAAACTTATGAAGCAAGCAACAAGCGTATTCTACATAGCCGCAGCCATTCTCGTGGTGCTTGTCGGGATCGGCGTCCTCGCTCCCGATAAACTCGAGAGCATGACGGCCTACGTTCAAGCCCTATTGACGGATACGTTCGGCTGGTACTATCTGATCGCCGTTACCGCGTTCGTCGCGATCTGCATCTATCTGCTCCTCAGCCCTCTGGGACGAATCAAGCTGGGCAAGCAGGACGACGTTCCCGATTATTCGCGTCCGACGTGGATCGCCATGCTGTTCAGCGCGGGCGTCGGCATCGGTCTCGTCTTCTACGGCGCTTACGAGCCTCTGAACCATTATGCCGTCAGCGCGCCTACGGGAGACGTGGGCACCGATCAAGCGGTTCGCGATTCTATGCAGTACACGTTTTTCCACTGGAGCATCCATGCCTGGGCCGTATACGGGCTGGTCGCTATGTCGCTCGCTTACTTTATGTTCCGCAAAGGACAACCTGCGTTGATCAGCTCGACGTTGATTCCTGTGCTGGGTAGACATACGCGAGGACCGATCGGCAAGACGATCGACATTATCGCCGTATTGGCTACGGTTATCGGCGTTGCCACGTCGCTCGGCTTCGGAGCCGTGCAGATCAACGGCGGCTTGTCGTATCTGTTCGGGATTCCCTCAAACATCTTCACCCAGTTCATTATCATCATCGTCGTAACGTTCATGTTCATGGCTTCCGCTCTCAGCGGATTGGACAAAGGCATGAAACTCTTGAGCAACGTCAACATGATTCTGGCCGCCGCGCTGTGCGCGATGGTCTTCATCTTCGGCTCGACGTTGTTTACGCTGAATCTGTTCACGGACACGATCGGCCGTTATCTTCAGAACTTCATTAACATGAGCTTCCGAATCTCTCCGGTCAATCCTCAGAATCGGGAATGGATCAATACTTGGACCATCTTCTATTGGGCATGGTGGATCTCTTGGTCGCCGTTCGTCGGCATCTTCATCGCCCGGGTATCCAAAGGCCGCACGATTCGCGAATTCGTCGCTTACGTGCTGCTGGCGCCTTCGCTGATCAGCTTCATATGGTTCTCCGTATTCGGCGGATCGGCGATCGCGTTGGAACGCAGCGGCAGAGCCGCGCTGTCGCAGCTGGCACCGGAAGAAACCCTGTTCGGCATGCTTGCGAATTTCCCGTTCGGGATGGCTCTTTCGATTCTGGCTATCGGGCTGATCGCCGTATTCTTCGTGACTTCGGCGGATTCCGGTACCTTCGTGCTCGGCATGATGGCAACAGGCGGTTCGCAGAATCCGAACAATGTGCTTAAGGCCGTCTGGGGCATCATGTTGACCGCTATGGCGCTCGTTCTGCTCTATTCCGGCGGTCTTCAAGCGCTGCAAAATATGATGATCATCTCTGCGTTCCCGTTCTCGTTCATCATTATGATGATGGCGGTCAGCCTGATTCGAGCACTCAACCAAGACTCGCAGGAAATGGGACCGACCAAACGCAGAGCGCCCAAAAAAGAAGCGACCAAAGCAGGTTCTCAGATCTGAAGCCCTGCTTGTACGTCGAAGCTTAAGCACAAGATTCGGAAGCCGCGCCGGGTACGAAAATCCGGGCGCGAAAACTCGAAAACGAAACTTAACGGTGCCGGATCGGGTAATAACTTCAGAAGGCCGTCCCTGCCGCGAGCCGGGACGGCTTTCTTGTCGTTCGAATCGATAGGCAGCGGGCAGGTTCGATTGCCGCTCTATGCATCCATTCATCGTTGAAGGAGGAATTCCCATGTCCACGCTTGCCAGAGCCATCGCTCTCGCCGCGCAGTATCACGAAGGCCAGACCGACAAAGGCGGCCGTCCTTACATCTTCCATCCGCTTCGTCTGATGCTCAAAGCCTTGACCGAAGAAGAACAGATCGTCGCCGTGCTGCACGACACGATCGAAGATACCGATCTGACGCTCGACGATCTGCGCCGCGACGGGTTCTCGAACGAGATCGTCGAAGCCGTCGACCGCCTGTCGCGGCGCGACGACGAGACGTATCACGAGTTCATCCTGCGGATCAAAAAAAACCGATTGGCTTCAAGAGTCAAGATTCTGGATCTTCAGGACAATATGGACCTGACCCGCATCAAAAAGCCGTCGGAGAAAGATCAAAAGCGGCTGGCCAAATACAGCCGGGCGCTGGATACGCTGCTCTCCCACGACGACGAGGAGACTCACGCAAACGCTGAAGAATAAAGCGGACCGCGATCGGAGAAGATCGCGATCCGCTCAGCTTCTCTTCGATGATCCTTGCGAGTCAGGCATACGTTTGACGCAGCTATCATCGAAACCGAATGTTACTTATAGAAAAGAGGCTGTTGACGATGCCGCTGGTTGTTGTTCCTCTTCCCTCCTTGCCTTCTTCGGCCGGCCGGATCACCGCTATACACCCGCTTGCCGAACAAGACGCGACGTCTTACGCGTCCTGCGGGCTGCTCGCCGTCAATGATCGGTCGGAGCTTGTACGGGTGTCGCCGCTGCCGGGCGAAATACAGATCTTATCGGCGCTGCATATCCCCGAGTTCGATCCGCTCAAGCCGATTCAGATCGTCACGGATGTCCGCGGACGTTATGCGGCGGTATCGAATAGATACGGCCGATATGCGGTCGTATTCGCTCTGCCCGATTCGGCGGACGCTCCGGGTGCGCGAGCCGAAAAAATCTTGAAGCTCGATCGCGGCGATTATTACACGGACAAAAGCCGCTTCCCGCTGGCCTTTGCCGAATTGGACGATCGAACGCTGTTGATTCACGGTTCCGATTGGAATCGGGTCGAATTGACCGAGCTGCCTTCGCTTCGCCCGCTTGCCGAGCGGGCGTTTCCGGGGCGCGACGAAGCGGGCGAAAGCGACGAATCTGTCGAAGCGGCCGAATTCGATAATCTCGTCGAAGCGACCGGGCCTGAAGAAGCCGAAACGACGGTATCGGACGCTCAGGCCGACGTCGGCGAATCCGGCATTCCGCCGCTGCCGGAGCTGAATTATTTTCACGGCGGTCTGCTGACGTCGCCGGACGGCAGCCGAATCGCCGATACCGGTTGGGTCTGGCAGCCCGTCGGCCTGATCGGCGCTTGGTCGCTGCGGGAATGGTTGAACGATCCGTGGGCTTCGGAAAACGGGGAATCGTTGAAGCATTTTTTCCAGAGCGAAGATTGGGATCTTCCGGCCGCGTGGATCGATAACGAACGGCTTGCGGCCTGGGGCAGAATCGATACGGATCTGCTCGATCCGGAAGACTATGCGGAGATCGAATCTAAGCCCGTGATCGTTATCCATAACGCGCGTACCGGCTCGGTCTCCCGCGTCGCGAGAGATGTTCCGCTTTATCTGCTGTCTACGGCTTTCGTGCCGAGTTGGGAATGTTTCCCTTATCCGCTCGGCGGCATGGCGTTCTCCGAAAATCGGCTGTTCTTCTGGGGCCGCGGCGTGCCGCTGCATGTCTGGAATCTGCGGGCTTCGGAAGCTGCTCCCGTAGATCTTGCCGATGCTCGTCCGGAACCGGCTTCCGAAACGGCTTTTTCGAATTCCGAGGCCCATGAGGTTCCCGATTCCGCGCCGTACCCGGTCACGGAGATCGAATTTCACGATGCCGTTTATCATCCGGCAGCGAAGCTGTTTATCGACTTGCAGGCGGACGGGCGTTTGTCGGCGTTTAGACTCTCCGATGCCGATTCCTCGGCTGGACAAGCTTGATCCGAGCACGGCAAGAGCCGACAGCACCTAAGCTGTCGGCTCTTTTTCCGCTATCCGCTGCCAACGGAACGGCTTCTCTCCGCTTCTTACCCGTACACCCGCCGAATGATCTCTTCGAAATCCGGCTCGCGCATCTCCACGTCGTCGATCTCGCCCCAACGGCCCAGTTCGCGCAGCGCGTCCATCGTGCGGACTTCCTGCCGGTTGACCTCGACCGTCAATGTGCGCTCGCCGCGCGACAAGATCCGCATTCGCGGAAGCCGCGCTTGGCCGGCAAAGCCGGATGCCGACGGCAGGCTCGGCGAATTTCCTCCGGCAGCGTCGGCTGGCCCTGCCTCGTCAACCCTGATGGACAGATCGGTCGGATCCTGCGCCGCATCTTCCGCGTTCCGCTCGTCCGGCAGCTCGTAGCCGCTTTGATACGTGACCTTGATCTCCGTCGGCAGCCCGATCTCCCGCCGCAGCCCTTCGATCGTGCCGTCGTAGGTCAATTGTCCGCCGCCGATCACCATCACGCGGCGGCATAACTGCTCGATATCGTCCATATCGTGCGTGGTGAGCAGGATCGTTTTGCCGAATTCTTCGTTCAACGTTTTGAGGAATCCTCGGATATTGCGCTTGGCGTTCACGTCCAACCCGATCGTCGGCTCGTCGAGAAAGAGCAGCTCGGGATCGTGCAGCATCGCGGCCGCGATATCGGCCCGCATCCGCTGTCCGAGCGACAGCTTGCGCACCGGCGTGTCCCAGAACTCGCCCAGCGACAGCAGTTCGTCGAACTGCGCCAGACGCCGGCGTTTGTCTTCGTCTTCCACCCCGTACATATGCGCCAGGATATCGTACGAATCTTTGACCGGAAGATCCCACCACAGCTGGCTCCGCTGGCCGAACACCACGCCGAGCCTCGACGCGCATCTCGTCCGATCCCGATGCGGGTCGATGCCCGCCAGTTTGACGCTGCCCGAAGACGGGTGCAGGATGCCGGTCAGCATCTTGATCGTCGTCGATTTGCCGGCCCCGTTGGGACCGATGTAGCCGACGAAGTCTCCTTTTTCCACCGTGAATCCGATGTCCTGCACCGCTTCTTTGACGATATATCGACGCGAGAACAGCGAACGGATGCCCGCGAACCGGCCTTCCGCCACCACCGGCGTCTTGAATTGTTTGCACAGGCCGACCGCTTCGATCGCTACCTTGCTCTCTGCGATTACGCTCATATTCGTATGCTCCTCTCAGCTTCCCGTACTCTGGTATTTGCTGATCCCGAACCGCCAGAACGCCAGCGCCAGCAGCACCGCCGCCGCGGATGCGACGGCGAGCAGCGGAAACACCCATGCGCCGAGTTCGCCTCGCAGAATGTAGAGCGCCGGCACGTAGCTGACCAATCCGACCGGGATCGCCGTCAGCATCAGAGCCGACATCCAGCCCGGGTACAGCGTCAGCGGATAACGCGCCGCCGTCTGCGCCGCGTCTTCGGTCATGTTTTGCAGCATGGAGATCCGCGTGGTCCAGAACCCGCAGGTCGCCGTCGCCATCCCGATCGCGAACAGCAGAATGCCGCCGGTCAGCGCCGCAAACAGCGTCTGAGGAATCGCCCACCACGAGATCTGACCGCTGCGCAGCATCGCGCCTATCGCCCAAGTCAGGATCGCTCCGGCTTGCAGAAGCTCGCCCGGCATCAGCCGGAAACCGCGCGGCATCAGCGACAGCAGCACCGGAAGCGGCTTGGTCAGCAGTTGGTCCAGCTCGCCTTCGACCAGATAGCGCTCCAGATTATGCACTTCGTTGCCGAACGTGCGATAGACGGTCTTCGCCAGCGTCATGACCGCGAACAGATACCCGACCTCGTACATCGTCCAGCCTCGCACCGCGCCGAATTTCGCCAGCACGATCGCGACCATGAGGAATTCGGACAGCTGAATGATCGCCGCCAACACCGTGCCGAAAGCGAAATTGAACCGATACTGCATCCGGCTGCGAATACTGGTGCGGATCAGGAGGACGTAGAGCTTTATGTAATTCCGAAATCTTTTTCGCCGATCGACGGACGTCCGCGCCGATTCGTAAGTTTGTTCGTTCATCCGCCCTGCACCTCCACCTTGCGCCGCATGACGCGCGTGAGCAGCAGGCACAGGATCGTCAGCGCGACGCACCACGCCAGCGTTCCGAGCAGCGCGAGCGGATTTCCTTTGCCCAGATAGAACTGCGTCGGCGCATAGAGCATGAACGGGTACGGAGACGCCCACGCGATCTGCTGAAGCCAGCCCGGCAGCCATTGCAGAGGGATGAAGAATCCGGCGAGCAGATTCATCAATGCCTGATTGCCCCAATGCAGCCAAGACGATTCCGTCGTCCACAGCGCGCTGACCCCGATCATGTAGCCGATGCAGATGCCCATGTACGCCGAGCCCGCCAGCGCCAGCAGCGCGATCGGCAGCGTGCGTCCGCCGTCGACGGGAGTCAGTCCGAGCGCGAGCAGCATGACCAGATAGATGGGGATCGACTTGTACAGGAATTGGTAAGCGATCTGCCCCCATTCCTTGGCTGCCAGATGCGCGAACAGATGCACCGGACGCATCAGGTCGAGCGCGATCTGGCCGGTGCGGACCGATTGGGGAATGCCGAGTCCGACCGTGGTGAAGCTGGCGACCCAGAGCGACGTCTGGGTGAAGGTGATGTACTGCATCATGCCGTGCGTGCCGTATTCGCCGAGCGAATGATCGCGGCCGAGCCCGATCCAGATGCAGGCGTACAGATAACCGAAAGCGGCGCTCGCGAAGTTATGCAGCAGATGCGAGCCTCTGTACTGGATGTTGCGGGCGTAGGCTTTGGCAGCCAGCGCCGAATAAAGCCGGGTATTGCTCCTGAAAGAAATCATGTTACACCTCCGATAAGCTTTGTGTTGACGGTAGACGTCCACTTCAGACAAGGTGAGAAAAAAGAGAAGGTCACTAATATATCAAAAACGAATCGAGGAATGCAAGCGTTTTTTCGGGAAAAGGAGGAACGATAGGCGAGGCCGAGGCAGAGGGGATGATGGGATCGGCGCAGGGAGAGGAGCGTTTGGGTACGTCGAACAAGAGCGCTGGCAGCCGACGAAGAAGCGCGGCTTGTCGAGAGGAAAGGCGGGTTGCAGGGAGTGGGAAAGAGTATGTTTTGGGAAGGACAAAGGTGGATTGAAGCGGGCGGAAAAGAGCGACTTCGGCGAGGGAGAAAGGCGGATTTGATCGGCGCAGTTTGATGCGGGAGAATTCAGGTTTGAGGCGGACGGGTGAGCGTCGGTATAGCGCGGATCGAGGAATTCGCTGAGCATCAAGCAGCGAATGGCGGATTGCCGTGTACATGAGTGTATGGGGTCGCAGCTGCGCGACAGACCGCGGCGAGAGGCGGATTTTTTCGCCTATCGAGTCATCGGCGTGCGGTCGGGATACTGCGGATATCGAGCTTTTGCACATCTTTCTTCGCCGAGGCGTGACTATACAATCGACCGAAGCTGCGAATCATGATAGTTTGCGCCTATTGATCGTCATCGCGCGGCCGCTCCTACGAATGTTGACTTTTTGCTCACTTTTCATCGTGAATTTACCGTTTTTATTGCAAATGTTGACTTTTAGTCAGCATTTTCTTTGATTTGGCCTGATTTTTGCTCGAAAATCTCGAAATTGTTGACTTTTTGCGCACTTTTCTTTTTCTAATCGCATTTTCGGCGCTAAATGTTGACTTTTTGCACGAATTTCGCGATTCCGCATTTTCTGTTCCAAGCAAAAAAGCGGGGCGGCGAAAAATGCCGCTCCGCTCCGCTTCGCAACTGCTAGGGATTGGCGGCGCTATCGCCCCGCCGACCATTCCTCCATGATCCGGCGGATGCGCCGCACCCGCTCGGGATCGACCGGCGCCAGCGGGTCGCCGCCGAACCGGGCGGCGGAACCGATATGCATACGGTCCGCGCCGGTCGCGTCCAGAAACGGACGCAGGTTCTCCGCCGTCAGGCCCGCGCCGGCGAGAATCCGCGGCGGCGCCCCGGTCTGCCGGGAGCGGCGCAGCAGCTCCGCGAGCAGTTCGGCTCCTTCGGGCGCGCCCGGCGCTCCGCCCGAGGTCAGTACGTCCGTCACCTGCGGATAGACGGACAGCACTTCAAGCGCGCGCGAGAGGTCGACGGCCTCGTCGAACGCGCGGTGAAACGTGAACGCGAGGCCCGGCCCCGCGTTCAGCAGTCCGGCCAGCGCGGACTGGTCGACCGTCCCTTCCGGCGTCAAAGCGCCGGTCACGACGTCGAGTCCGCCTGCGGCCGCGATGCGGCGGATATCCCGCCGCATCTGCTCTTGTTCGTCTTCGCTGTAGACGAACCCGCCTCCCCGCGTCCGGACCATGACGCGGATCGGCACTTGCACGGCGCGGCGCATCTCCGCCGCGCGGGACAGGTCCGGCGTTACGCCGCCGGACCGCGGATCGGCGATCCACTCGATCCGGTCCGCGCCTCCCCTTTCCGCTGCCGCGGCATCCTCCGGCGTGCAGGCGATCACTTCAAGCAGCATCGTTATTCCTCCTTGCTGCCGATCGGGCAGACTGCGCTTTCCGCACTTCGCAGCGCCTGCCTTTTCGGACTGCGGATTTGAATGGCTTCTTTCCCGCTTCGCAGACTCTTCGGGTACGTTCCGCGAAGCGGCTTTTCGCGTCCATTGTAGCGCATGCGGCCCGCGAATGCGAAGGCGCACGAGCGAAAAGCAGCGGGCGAACCTCTAAAGGAACGCAGATCCGTTAGAAGGCCTTTTCGGACTCCGTTTCTTTTCTAACGGAACGAGACGACGCTTAGCCGTCGGTTTCCTGCCCGAATGCCGGAAAAAGACGCCGATTTCCGCGCTAAGCGTCCGCTCGTTCCGTTAGAACGGCAGAACGGCCGATTCGGGCGTTTAAGCGTCGGCTCGTTCCGTTAGGCCGCGACTTGACCCCCGAAGCGAGCGAACCTGTTTGTATTTCCGAAACTCCTTCACGCAAAGCTTGCACAAAAAAGGCTTCAAACCGCTATAACCGGTTTGAAGCCTTCGATCAGGACGCCGTTCAAGCCGCGTTCTCCCGCTTACCGGAACTCCGGCGGCGTCCGGCGAGCCACGCCCGTACGCAGCGCGGCTTCGACCACCGCGTCGCGGATACGGTCGACGACTTTGTCGTTGAACACGCTCGGGATGATGTACTGCTCGTTCAGTTCGTCGTCTTCGACGACGGACGCGATCGCCTGCGCGGCGGCGACTTTCATCTCTTCGTTGATCGTCGTGGCGCGGCAGTCCAGCGCGCCGCGGAACATGCCCGGGAAGCAGAGCACGTTGTTGATCTGGTTCGGGAAATCGCTGCGGCCCGTCGCCAGCACGCGCACATGCGGTTCGGCCAATTCGGGATCGATCTCCGGATCGGGATTCGCCATGGCGAACACGATCGGATCCGGCGCCATCGATTTGATATGATCCAGCGTGAGCAGGTTCGGACGCGATACGCCGATAAAGACGTCGGCTCCGGCGATCACCTGTTCCAACTCGCCTTGCTCCCCGTTCGGATTGCAGTTGTCGGCGATCCAATCCCACATCTCGTTATCGTATTTTTCCGCTTTGTGCAGCGCGCCGCAGCGGTCGACCGCGATCACGTTGCGCGCGCCCGCGGACAACATCATCTTGATGCAGGCCGACCCGGCCGCTCCGACGCCGAGCAGAACGATCTTGGCATCCTCCAGCTTTTTGCCGACGATCCGCAGCGCATTGAGCAGTCCCGCCAGTACCACGACCGCCGTGCCGTGCTGATCGTCGTGGAATACCGGAATATCCAGTTCTTCGTTCAGTCTGCGTTCGATCTCGAAGCAGCGCGGCGAACCGATGTCTTCCAGATTGATTCCGCCGAAAGCCGGAGCGATCAGCTTGACCGTGCGGATGATCTCTTCCGTATCCTTCGTATCGAGGCAGATGGGGAACGCGTCCACGCCGGCAAACTGCTTGAACAGCATCGCCTTGCCTTCCATGACGGGCATCGCGGCTCTCGGCCCGATATCGCCCAGTCCCAATACCGCCGTCCCGTCCGAAACGACCGCGACCGTGTTGCGTTTGATCGTCAGGGTAAACGCTTTTTGCGGGTCCTCGTGAATCGCCCGGCAGACCTTCGCGACGCCCGGCGTGTACACGTTGGACAGATCTTCGCGGTTCTTGACCGGAGACTTCGACTGAATCTCGATCTTCCCGCCCAGATGCGCCAGGAACGTTCGGTCCGATACGTTGACGATCGTCGTGCCCGGCAGCGCTTCGACGGCTTCGAGCACCGACTCGCGCATTTTTTCCGGCAGATTGACCGTCAAGTCGCGAATCGTGTGTTCCGGACTGGCATGAATGACGTCGATCGCCACCACGTCTCCGCCGCCGTCGCCGATCGCGCCCGCGACCTGTCCGAACGTCACCTGTTTCTTGTCCATCTGCAAACGTATGATCATGCTCGTTCCAAGGGCCATTGTCTACCTCCTGAGGATACGGTATTGGCGCAAAGCCCCGAATTCCGGACCTTGCTCGCTTACTGATAACGCTTACATCTTGAATCCGGACTTATTATAGCATAACTAAGTTGTCTTCGCTTGAAGGAACGTCAAAACGCAAAGGTCGCCCCCTGACTGCCGACTTCGCGCCTCTCGTCCGACAAAAAGCGAGATTCGCCGACTTATCGTTCGCGATCCGAAGCTTACCCGCGCCCGCTCATGGTATACTGGAACGGACAGAGACAACAGTTGGACAAAAAAAGAGACAGGTCCGAAACACAAGCGAACGCGCGGCATAGAAGGATACTTGTCGCGACATCCGCAAACGGAGGGAACCCGCATGAACAATCCGCAAGAAAGAAGCATCGTCTTTTTCGACCTCGACGGCACGCTGCTTAACGACGACAAACAAATCAACGATTCGACCCGCGAGGCGATCGCCGCGCTCAAAGCTCAAGGGCATATCGTCGCGATCGCGACGGGGCGCGCCCCGTTCTTTTTCGACCATATCCGCCGAGAATTGAACATCGATACTTACGTCAGCTATAACGGCTCTTACGTCGTGCTCGAAGACCAAGTCGTATTCACGAATCCGCTGAACGCCGAAGCGCTTCAGACGTTGACGGATCTGGCCCTCAATCATGAGCATGCCGTCGTTTATATGGATCACGAAGGCATGCGCGCCAACGTGCCGAGCAGCGAACGGATCAACGAGAGCATCGGGACGCTGCAAGTCGGCATCCTGCCGACGCACGACCCGCTGTATTACAAAGAACGCCCGATCTACCAATCGCTCCTGTTCTGCGCGGAAGGCGAAGAGAAACCTTACGAGACGCTGGTGCAGACGTTCGACTTTATCCGCTGGCATCCGTACTCGGTGGACGTTCTTCCGTCGGGAGGCAGCAAATTCAAAGGGATTCAGAAGATCGCCGAGAAGCTGAACATTCCGCTCGAACGCCAATACGCGTTCGGCGACGCGCTGAACGATCTGGAGATGCTGCGCGGGATTCCGAACAGCGTGGCGATGGGCAACGGCATGCCGGAAGCCAAAGAAGCGGCCAAATGGATCACGACCTCGAACAACGAGGACGGCATCGCGCAGGGGCTCAAGCTGGCGGGACTGCTGTAGGACGTGAACGAGATCGATAAAAAGAACGGGGGCACAAGCATGGAACAAAGCATCATCTTTTTCGATATCGACGGCACGCTGGTGGACGAGCAGAAGAAAGTTCAACCCTCCACCCGCGCCGCTATCGAAGAATTGAAAAAACAAGGACATATCGTCGCGATCGCGACCGGACGGCCGCAGTTCATGTTCAAAGAACTTCGCGAAGATCTGGGCATCGACACTTATGTCAGCTACAGCGGACAATACGTCGTCTTGAACGGTCAGGTGATCTATACCAACCCGATCGACAAGCGGTCTCTCGAACAGATGACGGACATCGCGATGAAGCATAACCATCCGGTCATCCTGATCGACGACGCGGAGATGAAAGCGACCGTGCCGGACGACGAATTCGTCGCGCAGGGCTTCGGCATGCTGCTGAATTACGTTTCGCTGGCGACGCCGGACCCGCTGTTCTACCAAAAAGGGTTCGTGTATCAGGCTTCGCTGTTCTGCAGCGAAGAAGATCAAGGACTGTACGACGCGATCTTCCCCGCGCTGTCCTTTATCCGTTGGAGTCCGATCTCCGCGGACGTGCTTCCGGCGGGCGGCAGCAAACTGGAAGGCATCCGCAAGATCACGGAGAAGCTCGGCATCCCGCCGGAGCGCCAATACGCGTTCGGCGACGCGCTGAACGACATGGAGATGCTGAGCGGCATTCCGAACAGCGTGGCGATGGGCAACGGCCTGCCGGAAGTGAAGGCGGTCGCCAAGTGGGTCACGAAGACCAACGAGGACGACGGCATCGCGCACGGTTTGCAATTGGCGGGGCTGCTGTAAAAGGCGAAAAGCCCGCTTGCGGCATCGCTCGGCGTGCTATACTAATAGCAAACGGCGAAGCTCGATCTTTTGCGGATCTCTTGCCCGATCTTATCCACTTTGGAGGTTCAACATACCCATGCTTACTTTTGAACAAAAACTCGCGATTCTGGATTCGTTCCCGGAACTCGAGCGGCGCGACGTGTCGCTCGGACGCGTCAACTATCATTTCGAAGGCAGCGCGCACGACAAGAAGACCGTCGGTTACCGCTTCCATCCGAACGGCAACGGTTACGTGTTCGCCGGGCTGGTCGGCGATTACGACACGGACGACAAAGGCTTCGTGAACGTGCGCGACTTCTCGGAAGCGCAGCTTCGCGAGATCATCGACGCGTCGATCCGCTCGCTGTCGCCGGCCGGCGGAGCTTCCGCTCCCCAAGCCGCTTCGGCGCCGTCTTCTTCGGCCGCTTCGTCGCACGACGAGATCTGGACCGACGAAGAAGGTCAAGAACTGATCCTGAAGTTCGAAGAAGAGACGTTCTTCGTCTACTCCGGAGAAAGTCTGGAAATGGCGTTCGAGACGCGCGAAGAAGCCGAAGAATATCTGGCGGAAGAAGGGTTTTCGTTCAACCGCAGATGATCCTTCCCGCCCGGAGCCGCCCAGCGCCCCGGCTCGAGCCGAAACGCGAAAAACCGCCGCGAAGACCGTCCCCGACGGACCGCTTCGCGGCGGTTTTTTTGCTGCGTTCATGTCTTTCTTTTTCCGGACGGCGCTTGTCAGGAGAAGATATCGAATGCGGCTCCCGCGATTCCGGGCGAACGTCGGCTCAGCAGCGCTACTCCCTGCATGACGGCGATCCACTCGTATTCGTTCACGGGTCCTTCGGCTCCGTTCTCCGTAAGCAGCCGGTATCGATCGCTTGCCCACCATTGTTTCTTGCGGTCCACGAACGCAGCTTCCCGTCTGCCTTCGATCCGGTAACCCCGCAGCCGCGGGTCCATCTCGATATCGTAGCAGCCCCGCGCCCCGGCGTCGTATTCGAATTTCGTGACGGACATCGGGGAATTCCGGGTCAGACTGCCGGCAAGTTCCTCGCGCGCGTCGTAAACTTCCCAACGTTTGGGCAGTCCTTTGGAGCGGCACCGGAACAGCACGTAATCTTCGGCGTCCAGCACGTAGACATCGCTCGATCCGTATTCGATCGCGCCTGCCCTTCCGCCGTCCGGCAGCGTGATCGGACTCTTGCCCGCTTTCCAGAACTTCCCTCCGAAATGCAGTTCCATCGCCGATTCCTCCCGAACGTTCGGATCCGTAAAATTCCCTTTAAGCTGCTCTTTTAATTCCAATCCGCCCCGTCCGACTGCGCGTCGATCAGGTCCGATTGCAGATCGTCCGCCACGGATTGAATATCTTCGGGCGTGATCTGGATCAGCACGTAACCTTCTTCTTCCCGCATCTTCTCGGCCGCTTCCTTGAAGTAGCGCGGGCTGCCGGGAGAAGCTTCGTCGTCGTAGACCAGCAGCATCCCGCCCGTCTTGCGCAGCAGCAGCGCGTCCCGCGCTTTGAACTGCCACGGCCCGCTGTACGGTTCTTTACTGACCAATCCGTAATAATCGACCTGCTTGAGCAGGTTCTGCCAATATTCTTTCTTCTCGTCGCTCCACTTCTCGTCCATTCCGGCGAACGCCGCGAGGATCGACAGCTTAAGCTGCGGATACTCCGCCTTCAGTTCGATTACGGCTTCGCATGCCCACAGATCCACGCCGTATTGGCCCGGCGTGATGACCCATTCCAGCCCTTCCTCGATCAGCGGAATCAACCGGCGCTTGATCGCTTCGCGGATAAACGGAATGCCCGGATGCTTCTGATTGAAGATGCCGAGTTCGTTCGCGCGGTAGCCGGTGACCAGCATATTTTTCACAACCTTGCAGCCTCCCCGATCCTTTTCTTCCAGTGTACCATATGCCGAAGGCAGGTTCCCGATACGGGCCGCCGTTCGATCGTCAGCCGCCGGAACTCGACGCCGAACGCTGACGTTTGCGGATCGCGTTGACGCCCATCACGACGGCGACCAGCTCGTAATCGTCCAGCCGCGACGTATTGCGCAGCCGATAAGCGCCGCTCAGCATCCAGCTCGACGTCCGTTCGAAACTCGCGACTTCCGCCCGGTCCTGCGTGATGCTGTAAGATTTGGAGAAGTTGGGGGATTCGATATCGTACACGCCCCGATCGCCCGCGTCGTACTCGAACTTTTTGGTAAACAGCGTAAAGCGGGGGCAGAGTTCTCCGACCTGCCGTCCGCTCGCGTCGAAGATCTGCCAGCGGCGCATCATCAAGCGGAATTTGCCGGTGTACAGCAGTTCGCCCGAATTCGCATAGATATCGACGGCCGAACCGAAAGCGCTGCGCAAATCCAACATGCCGGCCGGATCGCCCGCCGCGTTCAGAATATCCGTTCTCCCCATATTAAAAAAGTTATCCGTTACGTACAGTTCCATCGTTATCCGCTCCTTGTGAAGTCTTGGGTAAAAGCCTCGGCTTCAAACTTATAAACGCCGCGTTCGCCCGCTTCGTACCGAGTAACTTATGCGAAAATAGGCCTTCCTCCCGTTCTCCTTCTGCGGGTAGTCCGATACGCTCCCTCTTTTTTACCCGTCCGCCGCCCGAATATCGCGTTCGTAAGGCCAAGGAAGGGTTTATGCGCCAAGGGGTTTAGGCAAGCAAGCAGTCGGGGTAATGGGAGCTACCGACCTTACATAATCCGTCAACTTCTTCTCTGATCGCGGTCGGCATCTTATATTTCGAGAGGATGGATAATGATCATGAAGAAAAAAATCACGGCGTTGGCCGTTGCGACCGCTCTGACTTTGACGGCTTCGGCCGGCGTATATGCGGGAGCCAATCTCAAAGAAATCCGCGCGACGCTCAATTCCGGTCTGAGCCTCGTGGTCAACGGCAAAACCTACACGCCGAAAGACGCCAACGGCAAAACGCTCGCGCCGATCACGTACAACGGCACGACCTACCTGCCGGTTCGTTCGATCGGCGAAGCGCTGAACACGTCGGTCAACTACGATGCCAAGAACAGCCGGGTCGTGATCGGCGGCTCCGCTTCTTCCGGCACTACGGGCGGCACGCCGTCGGGTTCGGCCTCGACCAAACGCCCGAGCAACCTGCCTTCGGATTTCCCGCTGCCTTCGGACGCGAAACTGTTCGACGTGATCGAAGGGTCCAACAACAACAAGCCGGCCGTCACGTTCAGTTATCTGACGAAGCAGAACCTCGAGACCCTCGGCAATCAATACAAGCAGTATTTCGCGCAAAAAGGCGCCACGTCCAAAGTCGAAGACGTCGACGCTTCCGGATTTTCGATTATCGACTCGGGTAGCGCGTTCTCCGTCACGATCACGACTTCCGCGGGAAGCGGCAGCAATCAAGGGTATACGGTCGTGGACGTCATCTGGAGCGGCAAATAAGTCGGAATGTCTTCATCGAAAAAAGCCTCGCGGTCGGCAGATGCTGCCGAAAGCGAGGTTTTTTCGCGTCAAATCAACATGCTTTTCTTGACCGACGCTATCGGCCGGCCAAACTCGCCCGGTCGCGAAAACGTCCCATCAGCACGGTATCGTAGAAGCGACCGTCCGCATGGATACGATCGTTGCGCAGCACGCCCTCGATCTCGAAGCCGTATTTGCGGTACAGCCGGATCGCGGATTCGTTGGTCGCCACGACCGATAATTGGATCTTGGCGATCGTTTCTCCGGCGTCCGCCCATTCCAGAACCGCTCGCAGCAGCGACGAGCCGATGCCGCAGCCCCAATAATCGCGCAGCACGCAGACGCCGAATTCCGCGCGGTGCGCGAACCGTCTGAGCGACCCGGCTTCGCAGCGCGCGTAACCGACAAGCCTGTCGTCCGCTTCCGCCACCAGAAACAACCTTACCGGGCTGCTTCGGTCGGCTTCGATCAGTTCGGCGAAGCCGCGTTCGTCGATCAGCGCTTCTCCGGCTTCCCGGTCCATATGCTCCGTTTCCCCGTCGATCCGCACGCGAAGTTCCGACAGCTCTGCCGCGTCTCGCGCTTCGGCGTAGCGAATGATATACCTTGTTTTTTCGGTTGCCGGTTGTTCGGATCTCATCTGCATTCTCTCCTGTTCGTTTCGGATTTCTAGCGGCGTCCCGTACTCGTTTATCAGCCGCGTTTCGTGCTTCGTGACGTCCCGACATGTTATTCTAAACCCGAGAGCTTAACCGGACAATCGAAAGGAGCTCGAAACAGATGGAACAACCCGCAAAAAAATACCGGATCGGCGTCGAAGTGACGCTCGACGTGATCGGCGGCAAATGGAAAAGCCTGATCCTCTATCATCTCGCGAGCGGCGTCAAACGTTTCAACGAACTCCGGCGCTTGATTCCGAACGTCAGCCATAAAGTTCTGAGCCAACAGCTTCGGGAATTGGAGCGGGACGGACTGGTGCTTCGTCACGATTATCAAGAGGTCCCGCCGAAAGTCGAATACGAATTGAGCGAATACGGCAGCGGCCTGATCGGGGTGCTCGATTTCTTCTGTTACTGGGGCGAAGCGCATTTGGATCGGGTCTACGGAGATCGGCGTCTCGCGCTGGAAGATCCGTTCGAAGACGACGAGCGGCAGCCTTCGTCCTCGAAGTGACTCCTCCACGTCAAATCGAGAAACGCGGCATGACGGCGGCGGTTACCGGAAAGTGCGTACTTAACAGGGCGCTCTGCCCCTTCTACAATGGAGAAGCAGACCCGATAAACGTCGGGCATCTTAATCCAGACGAACTCAAAAGGAGTGTCCTTTATGAAAACGTTGGTAATCGCCGCTCATCCGACGCTCGAAGAATCGCGCGTCAACCGCAGATGGCTGGAAGAGATCCGCAAATATCCCGAACAGATCACGGTCAGCTCGCTGTACGAAAAGTATCCGGACGGCGTGATCGACGTAGCGGCCGAACAGGCGCTGGTGGAAGCGCATGATCGGATCGTCTGGCAGTTCCCGTTCTACTGGTTCAACTGCCCGCCGATGATGAAACAGTGGTTGGATGAAGTGCTGCTGCAAGGCTGGGCTTACGGGCCGGGCACCGACGTGTTCCACGGCAAATCGATCGGCGTCGCCGTCACGGCGGGCGTACGGGAAGAAGATTACGCGCCCGGCCGGGAATTCCGTTACGAGATCGGGACGCTGCTGCGGCCGTTCGAATTGACGGCCGAATATGTCGGCGCTCCTTACGAAGAACCCTTCGTGCAGTACGGCATCAATTCGCGCACGAGCGACGAAGAGATCGAAGCCAGCGCGAAGCGATATGCCGAGCATCTGCTGAATGCGAAACCGTTCGAGCCGTTAAGCCATGCCGGAGCGCTTCAAGAACGAGCTTAAGGATCGAGCGGCTCCGCTCGCGGACGTCAACCGTCAACCGTCAACCGTCAACCGCCGGAATTTTCGCGATTCTCTTGAACAAACGAAAGCCCGCCGACGGAACTCGAAGTCCGTCGGCGGGCTGCGTGTCGTAACCGAATAAGCGGTTTACTGCACTTTGACCTTCACGGTCTGCGTCGTCACCGGCTTGCCCTGCCTGTCGTAAGCCGACACTTCGATCGCGATCGTTCTGCCTTTGTAAGGGGCGAAATCGATCTGCGCGCTCCACGGCGCCGTCGTCGCGGTCGCGACGGCTTTGCCGCCGATCCGATACACCACTTTGCCGAGCGTCGGCGACCATGTTTTGACGTAGCCCGAGACTTTGAGTTTTCGAGCCGGCACCGACCCGGCGATCGGCGCGTACGACAGCGAAGTGCCGCTTCCGACGTCGGTCAGATAATAAGGATTCAGGATCGCTTTCTGATAAGCCGCCAGCATCTTCGCGTTGTTCGACAGTCCGTAATATTTGACCCGGTCGGTCGTGCCCTGCGCGTCGACGTCGAACCAGAAGATCGCTTTGACTTTCGGATATTTCATGGGCAACGTCGCGTATAACACCTGCGTCTGATAGACGGACCAATCGGTGACGTCGCGCATCTTCTCCGGATACATATACGATACCGCGCCTTCGGCGATCATGATCGGCTTGCGGTCGGCGTACAGATCGTAGATCGTGTCCAGCTTCGCGATATGGCTGCTGCGGTCCATGCCCTGCTTGAGCGGATCGGCGGACGGGTTGTAGATCGAATACAGGCTGGCTCCGACCCAATCGACGTATTTGTCGCCCGGATAATAGTCCTGAATATTGTCGATCGGCTCCGCGCCGGGCGCCCAGACCATCGCGACGTTGTCGGGCGCTTCCTTGTGGAACACGTTCGCGACCAGACGAAACTTCTCGATATACGTCTGCGGCGTGCTTTTCCACGGGGTCCAATTGCCGTTCATCTCGTTGGCGAAACGCAGGAAGATCGGAACGCCCGACGCGGCCGCGTCTTTGGCAAGCTGATGCAGATAAGCGTTGTCCTGCACTTCGCTCATCCCCCGCAGCGGCTGAACGCCCAATTCCAGCGCCGTCCCGTTCGCTTTCGCTTTGTCGATATGCGATTGTACGGCGGACAGCTTCATGCCGTACGTGAAATAAATCAGATAACCGGCGTGTTTGCGTCCGGTCATCTTCGGATATTCGTCCGTATAGAATTTGCCGCCCGCGCCTTGATGCACCTTCGCGTCCTGCTCCGCGTACGCGCCGAGCAGAATGCCGTTCGCGGGTTCCAGCGGCGCGAGATCGCGGCTGCGGTTGCCGAGCGCGGCGGCCGACAGTCCCGTCTCGTAATACAGCTCGACGGTGCTGCGCAGCGCGTCCGCTTTGCGTTTGACCGCGATGCTGTCTTGGGTCAGACGGACTTTGGCGTAATACGCCGATTCCAGATCCCAACTGGACACGGCTTTGTCGTACTGGTTCAGTTTGACATAGGCTTCGCCGGCTTTGCGGTACATGCGGCCCGCGTTGCCGTAGTCGGCGCTCGCCGCCATCGTGCGGCCCGCCTGTTCGTATTTGGCGATGGCCTGCGCATATTTGCCCTGCGCGTCGAGCCGCATCGCTTCGTTGTAGACATTCCATACGCTTGCGGCAGACGCCGTCGGCGGCGTCGCCGCGGTTCCGGCCAACAGCACGGCGGCCAGCAGCGCCGTGCTTAGCTTGAGAAGTCCCTTTCGCATTCTGTTCAACCCCGTCACATCCCCTTTTCTCTCTTGCCTGCTTGCAGGCTATCTTTCTTTATATCGGCAAAAAGACCCTTTTCATGAACGAAAAGAGTCTTTCCTCATATTCCCGATTACAACTTGAACCGTCCGACCAAGCGTTCCAATTCGTCCGCCATTTCGGATAAAGAAAAGGCGCCTTCGGACATTTTTTGCATCGCGACCGCCTGCTGTTTGGATACCGCCGATACGCTCCGGATTTCTTCGGCCGTCCGTTCGGTCTGCGAGCCGCTCTCCATGATCGCCGAAGCGACCATCTCCACGACCTGAACCATCTCGCCGGACGCTTGGACCGCCTGTTCGCTCTGATGGCCGACCCGGCCCACCGTCTCGCGAATCCGTCCGAACAGCTCGCCCGTCGCCCGAATCGCTTCGCTTCCCGCCGAGACCTGCGCCGTTGCTTCTTCGATGACCCGGCTCAGACGACCCGCGTCTTCCTGCACCAGATCGATCATGCCGATGATCTGGGCGGCCGAAGCGGAAGATTGCTCGGCCAGCTTGCCGACTTCGCTGGCGACGACGGCAAAGCCTTTGCCGTGCTCGCCGGCCCGCGCGGCTTCGATCGAAGCGTTAAGCGCCAGCAGATTTGTCTGCTTGGCGATGTTGGTAATCAACTGCACGATGCCGCCGATCTCGATCGAACGCTGATTCAACGCTTCGACGGCCTTCGTCATCTCCGTCATGCCTTCGTTCGTCGATTCCATCTGGAATACCGCTTGGCCGACGACTTCGACGCCCTGCTCCGAATGGGCGCTGGCGCTCTCCGCCGCTTCCGAAGTCTCTCCGACCCGGTCCCGGATCACGACGATCTTGTCCAGCATCCGCTGCATCAAGTCTCCGCCGGAACGCGAACTGATCAGTTGGGCTTCGATCGAATCGTTCATGCCCCGCATCGTGGACACGGTATGTTCGGCTCCGCTCGCGCTTTCCTGCGCCACCGACTTGAACTCGTCGGCGGAAGCGGCCAGCGTTCCCGACGTTCGGCCCACTTCGAGCAGAATATCGCGCTGATTATGCCCCATCCGCTCCAGCGACGAAGCGAGACGTCCCAATTCGCCTTTGAGCCCGGTTTGCAGCGTTTGAAGGTCTTCGAATTCGTTCAGGTCGCCTTCCGCCATGCGATCGACATGCTTGGTCAACGCGGCCAGAGGGCGGGTGATGCTGCGCGAGATGAGAAGGCTCAATCCGGCGGCCAACAGCACGGCGACGGCCAGAGCGGCGATCGACACCGTCAAGATCATTCCGGTCGCGTCGCGTTGATCCTGCGCGGAAGCGTTCATCGTCGCGATCTTCTGATCGATGGTCGCTCCCAGCGCTTCGGTCATCTTGGACACCAACTCCTGCGTCTGCTGCTGCATTTTCGTCGCTTCGTCGTCGCGATTGGCTTCCGACAGCGTCAGGATTTGCTGAACGGCTTGCTCGTAGCCCGCCGAAGCTTCTTTGAACTGCGCGGCTCCTTCTTTTTCTTCTTCGGAAGTCAAAGAAGCGGCATATTTTTCGATCGTGTCGTTCATCTCGTTCATGGCTTGTTCGATCTCTGTCCGGCTCCCGCTCATCTGCGAGTCGTCCGTTTCCAAGATGCTGCGCATCGTTAACTGGTCGATCGTTTTCAAGCGGTCGTTGATCTTCTCCAACATGACGACGTTCGGAATATGAAGGTCTTTCAATTCGTCCGATCGGTTTTTCAATGTCGACGTTCCCAGATTGGTAAACGTGTTCAAAACGATAATCAATCCGATAATCAGGCCAAATCCGCCAAACAACTTCTGTCTGATCGTAAGCTTCAACTTGTTGCCTCTCCTCTGCTGTGCGGATAAATTTTTTTCAAGCCCGGTTGCTCTCCATCCTATTTCGGCAGGTTGTTTGCTTTTGATAAGGATTACTTTTCTTTTCGGCAAAAAAAGGCCGCTCGGCTTACGCCGAACGGCCTGCGATCTATCCGGATACCCGGCTTTAGAAGGCCGGATACGTGTCCGTGTATTCTTCTTCCAAGAATTTCTTCACTTCCGGACCGCGCATGCGCTCCGCCAACTTCTGAATGGCCGGGTCGTTCTTGTTGTCTTCGCGGGCCATCAGCGTAATCGCGAACGCCTGCATGTCTTTCTCGACGATCAGCGCGTCTTTCTTGGCCGACAAGCCGAGCGGCTTGGCATAAGCCGGATACATCGTCACCATGTCGACGTCGTCCATCATGCGGTTGAGCGTCAGCAGATCGACTTCTTTGAATTGCAGGTTCTTCGGATTGGACGTGATGTCTTGAATGGTCGCTTTGATGCCGACGCCGTCTTTGAGCTTAATCAGGTTATTCTGTTCGAGCAGCAGCAGCGAGTGCGCGATGTTCGGCGGGTCGTTCGGAATCGCGACCGATGCGCCGTCCGGCAGTTCGTCGATCGATTTGTATTTCTTCGAGTATCCCGCGTACATCGCGTTGTAGACCGGCTGTACCGGCACGATATGCGCGCCTTTGGCTTCGTTGTAAGCCTCGGCGTAAGGCACGTGCTGGAAGAAGTTCGCGTCGACTTCCTTATTCGCCAGCGCGTCGTTCGGTTGGATGTTGTCCGACATCTCGACGATCTCGAGATTGATGCCGTCTTCGACGAGCAGCGGCTTCACGAGCAGCAGGATCGCGTCCATCGGCGCCGGCAGCGAAGCGACTTTCAGCGTGGTCAATTCTTTGCTTTCCGTGCTTTCGGTCGCCGCGGCGTCCGTCTTGGTCTTGTCGGACGTCTTGTCCGAAGATGTCGTAGCCGCTTGGCCGCAGCCTGCCAGAACCAAGAACAGCGCGGTCAGAATAAGGATCAGAGACTTTTTCATAATGAATGTCGTACCCCCGTTAAATGATGAATTGGTCTTGCGCGTAACATTACCTCTTGTCGATCTTGCGCGAGATGTAGCTGCCGGCCACCTGAACGATCTGGACAAGCAGCACCATCAAGACGATCATGCAGATGGTCACGTCCATCTCGAAACGCTGATAACCGTACCGGATCGCGAAATCGCCGACGCCTCCGCCGCCCACGATGCCGACGACCGTGGAATACGAGATGAAGCTGACGATCGACGTGGTCAGTCCCAGCACCAAGCCGGAGCGCGCTTCCACGTAAAGAAACTTCCATACGATCTCGAGGCGCGACGCGCCCATCGAGCGTGCCGCTTCGATCACGCCGCGCGGCACTTCGAGCAGCGCTTGTTCGACGAGGCGGGAATATCCCGCGATCGCCACCACCGCCAGCGGTACGGTAGCCGCCGTCGTGCCGATCGTCGTGCCCACGATCGCCCGCGTCAGCGGGAACATGAACACGACGAGCAGCAGAAACGGAAACGAACGGATCACGTTGACCAGCGTATTAAGCAGCGCCGACGCCGTACGGTTCTCCAGCATCCCGCCGGGGCGCGTCGCATAGATGAGCGTCCCTAGCGGAATGCCCAGAATTGCGGCCGCAAGTGTCGACATGCCGACCATGTAGAAAGTCTGGCCGATCGCTTCCCAGATCTGCTGCTGATACTGCGTCCAGATCTCCGTCAGACGTTCGTAGCTCATGACGTCTCTCCTTTCCCTGCCGCGCCGAGAATCTGTTCGCGGTAAGACAGTCGAGAACGGACGTTTTCTTCCGCGCGTTTCGGCAGGTCGAAGGTATCGACCACCGCGCCCGTCTCCATGACGGACACGCGCGTGCAGATCTGCCGGACGACTTCCATCTCGTGAGTCACGATGACGATCGTGACGCCCAGCGTCCGGTTGACGTGCAGCAGGACGTTAAGCAGGTCTTCCGTCGTCTGCGGATCGAGCGCCGAGGTCGGTTCGTCGCAGAGCAGCAGCTTCGGCCGGCTGGCAAGCGCCCTCGCGATGCCGACCCGCTGTTTCTGGCCGCCGCTGAGCTGCGCCGGATACTGGTTCGCTTTCTCTTCCAGCCCGACGAACTTCAGCACTTCGGCGATTCGCGATTCGCGTTCGCGCTTGGGCGTTCGCGCCAGTTCCAACGCCGCGGCTACGTTGCCTCGAACCGTACGGTTATGAACCAGATTGAACTGCTGGAAGATCATCCCGATCGACCGCCGCGTCTCGCGCAGCTCGCGTTCCCCGACAGCGGCAAGATCCCGTCCTTCGAACAGCACCTTGCCCGTATCCGGCCGCTCCAACAAGTTCATCAATCTCAGCAGCGTCGATTTGCCCGCGCCGCTGGTGCCGATGATTCCGTGAATCCCGCCCGTCTCGATCTCCATGCTGACGGGAAGAACAGCCTGAAACGTCTGGCCCTGCGCCGTGTACGTCTTGCTGACTTCTTGCAGGGATAGAATGGCCGCCCCCTCCTTGTATCACTATTTTTTTGTTCTGTTACATTCTTTAATCCACTAAATTATAAGGTAATCTATGCGCTGTGTCACTATTTCTTCACATTATTTTAATATTATTTTTACAATCGCCGCAGTCATGGGCATGCTTGTTTGCACAATGAAAAACCTGCCGGGTTTTAGAAACGTTTCGTTTCTCTGGGCAGAGCCGCATACAGCAGCAGCCCCGATACGAAACCGTACAGCAGATGGACAGCCAACCACCAAGTCCAAGCCGGCAGGCTATCGATCGGCGGCGTGCCTCCCGCAGACAGCAGCGTCGTCGGATAGAGCAGCGCGCCGATCAACAGACCGACGACCGCGGTGATCGCTGCCGCGTTGCTCGCGGAGAGCCGCCGCCGCTTCGCGATGCGCCGCCCGATCAATCCCAAGAGCGCGCACAGCACGGCCGAGATCAACAAGTGGATGACGAACTCCGCCGTTTCGGTCAGCCGGAACCGACCGAGCAGCGGCACATAGTCGGCATTAAGCAGCAGCCGGTAAACCCGATGCCCGCTCATCGCCTGAATCATTTTCAGCACCAGTCCCAGCATCGTGCCCGTGATCAGGCCGATCCCCGTATAAGCGGCCAGTTCCCGGAACGATATCCGCTTCTTGTCGGCCGCATTCGGCGCCCCGTCTGTTTGCATGCTTTTGCTTTCCATCGCTTTTCCTCCTTAGCGGTCCGCTTCCTGTTCCTTTATACCCGCTGCGCTTGCTTTCCACTCGATTTCGGCTTACGTCGGAAGCGAAGGCGCACAAAGAAAGACCGCCATCTCGCGATAGCGGTCTTCCGTACGACTTTCTATAAACCTAAATACTCGACGATTCCGGCCGCGATCGCTTGGGCGACGCGGTCCTGCCATGCCGGATCGGTCAGCTTCTCGACGTCGCCTCCGGCATAAAGGAAGCCCGTCTCCACCAGCGCCGTCGGCAGGTTCGATTCGCGATCGACATGCAGGTTCTGATATTTCGCCCGGCGGTCCGGCAGGCCGGTCGCTTCGATCAGATGCTTATGGATCGTCTCCGCCAGCTTCTTGCTCTCCGGCTTCGTATAGAGCGTCTCCGTCCCGCTCGTCGGCTTCGAACCGACCGGCATGCTGTTCGCATGGATCGACACCATGATATCGGCGTTCAGGTTCTCCGCGATATCCACGCGTCCTTGCAGCGAGACGTCCGTATCGTCGCTGCGCGTCATCACGACGTCCAGACCGTCGACCTGCTTGAGCAGCGCTTCGACTTTGAGCGCCATATCGAGATTGACGTTCTTCTCCATCAGCGTCGGGCCGCCTTTGTAGACGGCTCCCGTCGCTTTGCCGCCGTGTCCGGGGTCGATGACGACGATCTTCTTGCCGTCGCTGCCGACGCCCGGCGTCGAAGGCCCGCCCGAACGATTCAGATCGACGAAGATCAGATTCCCTTCGCGGTACATCTCGTAGCTCTTGTTCTTATTCAGATCGATCACGACCCGCGTGCGAAGCTGCGAACCGTCACGAGCGGAAGAATCGTCGTTCAGCGCGAAACGAATCCCCGTCACGTCGGACGATCCGGCGACCGAAATGCTGCCTTGCTGCCCCGCAAGCAGTCCTTGTCCTTCCGCGAACAGCGGTCCGAACGACGTGTTCGGCAGATCGACCACGATCCGGTAAGGCGAATCGTATTTGGCCGCTTTCGGCGTCGCGTCTCCGCTGACCGCGATCATCAGGCGATTCTCGCTGAAGCTGATCTGATCGACCGTCGAAGCCGCCGTCGTGCCCGGCGCCGGGTTCGGCGGCAGATCGCTGTCGTCGTTCGGTCCCGTCTGCGGCCCTTCCAACGGCTGCGTTTGCAGATAGACCGTTTTGGCCGAACCGTCCCATTTCACGGCCAAGCCGAGCTGAGTGCCGACGAAGCGCAGCGGCACGTAAGTCGTATTCGAGCGGGAGAACGGCGCCTGTTCCAAGGTCGTCGATCCTTTTCCCGATACCGCGGACCGGCTGCCCAGCTTCAGCACGACGCCGTCGCTTTCGCCTCCGATCGTGACTTCGCCGCTGCCCGAATTCCATTTGACCGGGTAACCCATTTCTTCCGAAATGACCCGAATCGGAACCATCGTGGTCCCTTTTACCGTCAATACGTCCCTGGCACCGGTCACTTCCCTGTCGTCGAGCACGATCTTCGTGGCCGAAGCCGCCTGCCCCGTCTGTACCGACAAGAAAAACACCGCCGCCAAAGCAAATACCGCCGCGATCAGAACTCTCCCGATCGCCGATCGTCCTATCCGTTCCGTCATGCCTGTTCCACCCCGCAACCGCTCCTTTTTCCGTAAAATGTCGAAAGCGCCGCGAAGACGCCCCGTAGATATAGACGCCGCGCGTTCCGGTTAAGTTCCACGACCGCCGTACTTTTTCGAGAAAAAGACAAAGACGGCCCCGTTCCCGCGACCGGGAACGAAACCGTCCGGATTCTTATCAAGTTAAGAAGAAGCGCCGATCATCGGCCGCCTTGCTCCTGTTTCTCCAACTCTTCGCTCATGCGTTCCAGATAAGCCGGAGCGTCCATTCCGTCCGCGGCGATCATCTCGATCAAACACAATTTGTCCGAACGCTGCAGCTCCGCGTCGCGGAATGCCCGCGCCAGTTCCCCGATCGTCCGTACCCGCTCCGCGCGCGCGTCGCCGCCGAACGCTTCCAGCAGCTTGACGTAGTTCCAACCCGGAATCTCGTTATACGGCTGATCCGAGACCGGCACGCGGAAATTGAGATGTTTCTCGATCGTATATCCGCCGTTGTTGAGCACGAATACGATCGGCTTGCAGCCGTATTCCGTCATCGAACTGAGTTCCTGGGCGGTGAGCTGGAGCGAACCGTCGCCGGTGAACAGCAGCACCCGCCGTTTCGGCGCGGCCATGCAGGCTCCGAGCGCCGCCGGCGTCGCGTAACCGATGCTCTGCCAACCGCCCTGCGCGATATACGTCGCGCCTTGCGGAAGCTGAAGCTGCGACAATCCGTAAGCGAACGTTCCCGTCTCCGCGATCACGATATCGCCCGGCTGAAGCAGCCGCTGGATCAGCGGATAATATTCGGCCGCTTCGAGCGCATGGCTGCCGTCGAGCTGCGTGCCGCTGTTGTAAGGACGGTCCGCGCCCGGAATCGGCTGCTCGGCCGTCAAGCCCAATCCCGCCAGTTCGCGCAGCATGTCTTCCCCGAGGATATTCGCGTATTCCTGACCGCCGATCGTGACCGATTCCGGCTGCACGACGATCATTTTTTTGGGATTCAGACGTGCCGTTTCGTTCGCCGTATTGGTATCGGACTCCACGAATCCGGCTACGATCAGACAATCCGCGCTTTCTACGGCTTCGCGCACTTTCTCGCTGCCGAGTTTGCCTCCGTACATCCCGATATGATTCGGATGGCTTTCGTCGAACCCGCCTTTGCCCATCATCATCGAAGCGGCCGGAATCTGAAGTTTCTCGGCGATCTCGCGCACGAGCGGCTCCCATTTCCAGCTCTTGACCTTCGCGTCGCTGAGCAAAACGACCCGCTTCGCGGATTTGAGCATCTTGCGCGCATGCTTCGAAGCCGATTTGAGCGACGATTCGTTCGTTTTCGGCTGTTCGATCTTCGGCGCTTTCAAAGCGAGCGGCTGCTGCACCAGATCGATCGCGACCGACAGGTAGACCGGCTTTTTGAAGCGTTTCGCGATCGCGATCGCTTTCGGAATCTCGGCCATCGCGTTGTCCGGCGTCAGTACGGCCGTGTAAGCGGATATCGGCTCGTAGACCCGGCGGAAAGCGTCGTAATCGCCGTCCATCAGCGTATGATGCATCAGTTTGCCCTGCTTCTGCTTGTCCGATTTCGGCGAGCCGACGATATGGATAATCGGCACGTTCTCGCTGTAAGCGCCCGCGATCGCGTTGACGGCGCTGAGTTCGCCGACGCCGAACGTGGTGATCAGCGCCGCCAATCCTTTGACTCTCGCATATCCGTCCGCCGCATAGCCGCCGTTCAGCTCGTTGCGGGTCGGAACCGCCCGGATTCCCGTACATTCTTCCAACGTATCGAATAACGTAAAGTTATAATCGCCCGGTACGCCGAACACTTCCGTCACGCCTTCTTTTTTCAGACAGTCGAACAGATAGGTTCCCAGCGTAATTCCGCCTTCTCCTTGCGTGTTCGAACGAATTTTTCCCATGATTGTTTTGGCCATGCTGGCACGCTCCTTCCGTGATCGCCCGGCCCCGCGTATCCGATCGGCATCGGCGGCGCAGGCCTACAACTATGATTACCCCGAATTCGGTCGAGCAGTCGGGATGCTTCAAATTGTGCGATTCTCTCTGTCGTCATCATACCAAAATCCGGGCCGGGCTAAAAATTTCGCGCGCAGACAACGATTTTCGTCTACGACCGTGCGTAAAAAAGACCACGTCACCCGCTTGTGTACGGGAAACGAGGTCTTCGGCTAGTACGCTGACCGCTTAAGAGGTTAGGTTTCGCCCTCCGAGATTTCTTACCTAACCCGTGTACGAAGTCTCCGACGAGAAACCCGCTTAAACCGTGCGGGTTTCCGAAGGACTCAAACCTTAGATTCTATGCGGTCAACTCACTAGTTCCGAATCTGTTCCAAGATCTGCGGATCTTTGATCTTCGTATCTTCGGACAGCAGCACGATCTTCGACAAAATCTCGGCGGTGCGCGGGTCTTCGTCGAGGAACGGCAGGAAGAGGCGGCCGCGCTGCCCGGCATGGACCGGAATGATGTTCAGCGCGCCGGACGCCTGCTTGTACGCGACGCCGCTGCCCAGATGCACGGCGTATTCGCCGAGCGAACCTTCGACTCGGGCGAAATTGCCGTCCAGACGGACGTTCGTTTTGCCGAGCAGGATCAGCGCTTCGCGCACGATCGCGGTCCGCAGCTCGATCGTCGTCAAGCTGGCTTCCGGATCGACGCCGCCGACATGGGCCACGCTGACGACCAGATCGACGTCGCGCATGATCTCGGAGAACAGGACGGGCGGCACGTCTTCGAGTTTCAGCGGCTTATGCGTCCGGCGGTCCGAGAACTCGATCGTTTCGAGCGTCGGGGCTTCGGTATCGGCCGGCGAGAACCAATCCGCCATCGCGTACAAGGTCGCGATCACGTTATGTTCGTAATCGACTTTCTGCAGGCCTTCCTCGTAACTCACCGTCCAGCCGCGTCCGCGCAGCAGCGCGACCGTCTTGCTCGGCTGCACCTGATGCCCCGCATAGCGGGACGACGACGTGCCCGCCGCTTTCTCGTCCGCGTTAGGCACATACAGCTCGCGGAAGATCTGCTTGAACGGCTGCTTCGGCGCTTCGAAGCGGCCGGTCGACTCGGCATGCAGGCTGCGGTCGATAAAATCGCGTTGATACAGCGCCCACTGACCGCTGCCGTGCAGATCGACCGGATGCGCGATGACCAGTTCGGCGTCTTCCGCCAGCGGCGTACCCTGCCGAGTCTCGATATCCGTCAGCGAACGTTCGTCTTCCCGGAAATAACCGAGTACCGGCGTCTCCGACGTTGCGCCGACGAGCTTGAACACCAGATCATCCAGCAGCGGCGAGACGACCGGATTGCCGTGCAGCTTGAGCAGTTCGGAGACGCGGAACGCGGCCCCGTTCTCCATCGAACGTTCCAGTTCCCGCACGAAGCGGCGGTGCTGGTCGGTCAGCTCGCTTTTGATTTCTTTGAGACGTACGATATGTTCGCTCTTGTTCAGGCGGGAAGGCACGGATTTCAGCTTTTTGCCGCCTTTGGTCACGTCGATGTCCGGCAGTCCCCGGGCGTCGATCGCAAGCTTCACTTCCACGTCTTCGATCTCGAACGGCCGCGTGTAGATGATCAGTTCGTCCATCTTGCCCGCTTCCATGTCCCACTGCATGCGCGTCGCGTCCGCGTAACCCGCGCCGCGCGCCAGATTGCCGAGCGCGATCCGTACCGCCGCGCCTTCGCTGGCCCGGCGCTGCGCGCCGAACTGACGGCTTTCTTGCAGGAACTTCTGAAGGAAATCGTAACGTTCGCGCAGATCCTGTTCGCGTTTCTTGCCGAGCGGGATCAGGCTGTACGCCAGCAGTTGGTCTTTGCCCCGTTTGCTCTCGACCTGTTTGCGCGTGTCTTCGAGCTTGAGCTTGCCGAGCACCGCGTCCGCGAACAGCTGCGAGCGGCGGTGATTGGAACCGCCCGAGATATATTTGGCGCAATCATAGAGCAGCTTGAAGCGCTTCTCGCCGATCGTCCGGTACGATTCTTCGAACCATTGCACGTCGAACGCGCCGTCGTTGAACTCCTGAGGCGTGATCGGCGAATAATGCGCGACGACCGTTTCTTTTTCCGCCGAGAAGCTTTCGTTGATATGCGCGTGGAAATACCAAGCCGTGCTGCGCAGTCCCGGCCAATCCAGATAGTCGGCCATGATGTCGATCCACTGCGGCGCGTACATCGCGGCTTCCAACAAACGCTGCTCCGAGATGCCGGTGCCTTGCAGTTTCTCCGCCAATCGCGCCGCGTTGTCGCCTTCGGCCGGATAGCAGGCCCGCAGCAGACGGCTCAGCGACTCTTTCTTCGTATAGTTGTCGCCGTAACTGTAGATGAAGCCGCGAACGAACGTCTCTCCCCCCAGACTGACCAGAATGCGGACGAACGCGTCGATGCCTTCGATACGCTGAAGCGCGACCGCGAGCGAAGTCGCTTCCGTGCCCAGATCTCCCCGCGCCAGTTCGATCTCGAGCAGACGATTCACGATGCGCGCGAGGATGCCTTGCAGACGCTCGCTCTTCCGGAGCTCTTCCGGCGGATGCGCCGTCAGCGTGCGAAGCAGATAACTGCCTCGTTCGCCCAGAATCGCTTTGTAAATCTCGTTGTCTCCGATCCATCCCAACGTATGCGCTTTGAACAACAGACGGATTTCGATCGAAGAACCCGCGTCTTCTTCCAGCTTCTTTCTCGCTTCGTCGTAACGCGCGTTCAGCGAGAGATAACGGCGCATAGAGGTATCGTCGTAGATCCGTCCGCGCAGGACCGGCAGCCACGTATTCGCGAGGACCAGCCACACCGGACGATCGCTCTCCGAAGCGTCCGCCGGGAATTCGGACAGCAGGCGCTCCATAGCCGAAGCCGCCGCTTCGAATCCGGGCTGCGGATCGCTGTCGGCATAGAACAAGTCGATCAGCGTGCAGACCGTTTCGTCGTACTTGCATTTGTCCAGCACTTTCCAGAGCGGGCGAAGCCGGTCGAGCGGATACAGCTTCGAGATATATTCTTCGCGCCAGCCGTCGAGCAGCCGAATGCGCTCCAGCTGCCGATAATCGTAATGATTCGAGAATTCATGGTAATGATCGTCCAGCGTGCCCGCGAGATCCTGCGTCTGCACGATCAGATGCAGTTGGAGCAGTTCTTCGGCGCTGAAGCCGCTGCTTTGCACGTATTCCCGCCATGTCTCGGCCAGCGGATACCGATCCAATTCGGATTCGCGGCGATAACCGTTGTCGAGAACGGTATCCAGCCAACCTGTCGGCCGGTAAGACGTCTGCCGGAAATCGGTCCCGACCAACGCCTGCTGCTTGGCGCCGGCGTAATACGAATATTCGTATTCGTAATCGCGGAACTTATGCACCAGCTTGTCCAACCCGCGGATAAAGTCTTCCGCTTTCTTCGGATCGAGCGAGAAGAAACGATCGAAATCGAGCGGCTCCGCGACCGGTTCCAGCAGCCAAGGCTCCACGGCGTTCAAGTCGCACAGCCCGAAGCCTTTGGCTGCCGAGTATTCGCTGCGCTGCTCCGGCGCTTCGAGCTTCTTGAGCAGCTGCTCTTCTTTGGGCGTAGGCTTCGCCACTTTGTCCGCCAGCGGACGCAGCGCTTCGTAATCCGCCGAACGTTCTTCGCTTGCGGACAGCTCCGTCAGCAGCTCCAGCCCGGCCAGACGCTGAAGTTCGGCTTTCGCGCCGAGCAGGCGATCCAGCGCGCCGTTCAACGCTTCGCGCGGCTGTTCGAGCAGCAGGGCGATCGCGCTCTGGCGCAGCGTGCCCGTTTTAAGTTTCAGCAGTCCTTCGACCCGCTGCATCTCTTCTTCCGAGAGCGTCATGCCTTTGGCGCGCTTGAGCGCCGTCTCGCGGTTGCGGATGTTCTTGTCGGACAGCTCGTCGAAGACGAAGTCCCGCTGCTCCCGCGAATCCAGATGCTTCAGGAAAAATTTCAGCAGTTCGTACCGGCCTTCGGCATTCATCGAACCGGCCGACCCGATCAGGCGCGCCGTCCATTCGCGGTCCATGTCGTACGCCGTCAGGTACATCATTTTGCGCAGGACGATTGCCGGATCGTAGCCGTAATTCAAGAAATCGAGCGCTCCGGATTGTCCGTTCACGGCTTTCTGCGGTCCTTCTGTCAGAAGCTCGGCGAACGCTTCGAACTGCCTGCGGCGTTCTTCTTTATCCTCGAGACCCGGCGCGCGCCGAATCGTAAGACGGCGAGGTTCGTCTTTCATCCATGCCGTCTGGTCGTCAAGTTCTTCTTCCATCAACCACTGCACGTCGTAATCGTATGTATAGTTGCTCAGCATCCAGTGCAGCAGCTCGGGATCGCGTTCTTCCGCATAGAGCAGATCGAGCGCCGAGGCGTATTTCAGTTCCGTGTTCTGGCTCATCGACAGCACGTATTGGGCGACCGCTTTGCGGTAATGTTCGCCCGAGCCCATGATGCGCCGCACCTGCTTCGGCAGCTCGTCTTCTTCGATCATGCCTTGAACGAACAAAGCGACGAACACTTCCTGCGCGTTGGACGAATCCAGCCACGAAGCCCGCAGTTCCGGATCGCTTAACGCCGCATGCGTCTTCTCCAGCATCTTCGTCACGACGCGTTCGTCCAGCACGTCAAGCGGCAGTCCCGACCATACGCCGGCCGCGCGCACGATCGAAGCATAACGGACGAATCCGTGATCCAGAACCAGCTTCAACATATACGTAAAAGCTTCCAGCGTGCCGAAATCGACGCTCTCGACGATCGACTGGCGCAGTCCCTCCTGAAGCCGCGCGGCCACGAGCAGATCGCCGACCAACGCATGGATATCCGAACGGCGGCTCATCAGCATGCCCATCAGCATCTCGCGGCTCAAAAGAGCCGTCTGGTTCTCGCCGAGCACGATGTCGCGCAGCGCGGATTCGACCGCTTCGTCGCCGTCGTCCAGACGCAGCGCGATCAGGTCCGGAAGCACCTGGCTCAACCGGTAAAAAGCGCGGGTGCGCCCGTCCGAATAATTCGGCGTCGTCAGATAGCCGTCCAGCGTCGAGCCCGACGCTTCGATCCACACCAGTCCGGCGATCTTGCTCAGCACGCGAATCAGATGCGCGGACGGCGAGGAAGTGCGGAACGGACGGCGCATATAGCCGCTCGCGTACGGATAATCCGAAGTGCGTTCGACGATGCGGCTTACGAAGCTCCCCGCAGGTTCTTGAATCAGAAGTCGCGCGATGTCTTCCAGCGGCGCAAACAGCGTCTCGGGACGTTCTCCCGCCCGGTTTTCGAGCAGCGTACGGATCTTCTGGACCGATTCCACATGCTCGCTCACGTACCCGTTCTCCGCCGTCTCGATCAGCAGTCCGGCCAATTCGGCTTCCGCGCCGCTCAGCGTCCCCGCCCGTTCTTTCAACGTTTCGAAATACTCTTCTTCCCGCTTGATTTGCAGACTTTCTTCTTGCATATTCTTCGCCTCCTTCATGTGATGTGCGGATGCCGCTAAAGCGCTTACCGGTTCCAGAATCCTCCGGCCAACATCGTGAAGCGCATGAACACGACCTCGTCGCCGTCCGCCAACGTCAGCGGGGCATCCAGTTCCGTCGCTTCTTCCTGTCTGAGAAATACCCGATACAGTCCGTCTTCGAAAGCCAGCAATGCCGCTTCCGTCGCCTGCCGTTCGTCCGGAGCTTTCTCGCCGTAAACGGCGCCGAATCCCACCTTGCCGGTGTTCGCGCCTTCCCCGATCTCGCGTTCGGTCAGATACGGCAGCAGGCTCTCGCCCGCGCGCCGCTGTTCGAACTCTCCGACCATCGCCTGCACGGTCTGTTCGATCAGCTCCCGCAGCGTGCGCGGCATGCCGGGCAGATCCAGCTCGCGCGCCGCCACGCCCCTTTTGCGCCCGGGGCTTTTCACTATAGCGTTCAACTTCATTTCGGTTCCCTCCTTCCGGGTCGGCCGAATCGGCCCTTTGCAAGAAAAGCGAATGAGTGTTCCCATCTCTGTCTGACTCTATTTTAACAGAATTCTCGGCATAAAAAAACCCGCCGCGCATAACCTTTCAACTCTTAATCAAAGGGTTACGTTCAACTAAAACACACACGCTTTAGGTGCGTTTTAGTTGAACGTAATCTTACCTTTAACGTTGACAAGGTACGGATACGGACGGGGTTTGGTCATAAATTCGCTTTGAAGCCCTTTTTAACCTTGCAAAAGCCCGGGCTAAAGGCATATTTCTGCATCACTCTTCCAGCGCCGCGCGAGCGAGCATGTGCAGCACCGCGTCTTCCATCGGCGGATTGTGCAGGCCGGCGCGCACGTCGCGGTAATAGCGTTCCAGCGGCACGTTTCGCGACAGGCTGGCGCCGCCGACGATCTTCATCGCTTTGTCCACGGCCTGAGCGGCGAGATGGGTCGCGTTGTATTTGACCCAGCCGAACTCGGGACGCATGGAAGCCCGCTCTTCCGGCAGGCGATCCCAACGGTCCGCGATATCGTACAGCGCCGTGCGCGCAAGCCGCAGTTCGCTGTCGATCTGGCCGATCCATTGACGGATATGCGGCAGCGTCGCGATCGGCTCTTTAAGGCTGTTCGGCGTATAATTTTTGGCGAAATTCAACGCGTAATCTCTCGCCGCCAGCGCGATGCCGAGGTAGCAGGCCGGAATATGCAGCATCCAACCGTCGCCGTCGTCCACGCCGCCTTTGGGTTGTCCGGGCATATAGATGCCCATGACCTGCTCGTCGGGCACGAACGTGTTCTCCAGCACGATATCATGGCTTCCCGTAGCGCGCATGCCGAGCGTATCCCAAGTCTCTTCGAGCGTCACGCCCGCCGCCGCGCGAAGTTCGGCCGCCCCCCGCGCAGACGCTTCGGCGCGCCGCGCGATCTCTTCGGGCGAAGGCAGCGCTCCTCCGTCCGGCGAGAACGGAGACCCTGCTTCCGTCTGCGCTTCCGCTGCGTCGGAACCGCCCAACCGAATAATGAAATCGCCGACTTCCGGCGATCCTTCGATCCCCGCGCTGACGATATAATCCGTAAGCAGCGGAGACAGCGTGCTGTACGTCTTCCGGCCGGTCAGCTTCCAACCGCCTTCGACGCGAACAGCCGTCGTCTGCGGGCGACCGCCGCGCGTCGGACTGCCGGTCGCGCGTTCGCTCGCGAATTTGTTGATCATCGCGCCCGACGCGGCTACGTCCCGGCAGAATGCCGAATAGCTCGGCTCCGGCCAAATATCCGTTTCCCGATAGTGCAGCATCATGCCGCCGTGCCAGCCGGCACTGAGCGCGGTCGAACCGTCGCCTCGCGCGAGACGCTCCTGCACCGAAAGCCATTCGTAGAGCGACAATCCGTCGCCGCCCTGCTCCTCGCTCAGCGTCAGCTTGGCGTAACCCGCCGCTTTCAATTCTTCGAAGTTCTCGAACGGAAACGAACCTTCCCGGTCATGTTTCGCCGCCCGCTCCGCGAAACGTTCCGCCAGCCGATCGGCCCAGACCGCAAGTTTCGCTTCCCGTTCGTTTCGGATAAACGCGTCGATTGCTTTGGCTTTCACTTTTGCTCATCCTTCCTGTTCGTCTTCGGCTTCTTCTATTATAGAGTCTTCGCCATCTTATAATCGGTCACGACATATCCGGCTTTCTCGTATACGTGCAGCGCGGCCGGGTTATGTCCGAACACGTGCAGTCCGATGCTGGACGCTCCCAGAGATCGCGCTGTCTCGTCGAGCGCGTGCATCGCGGCTTGCCCGAGTCCGAGACCTTGAACGTCGTCTTCGATCCGAATCTCGTACAGAAAAGCCCGCTTGCCGGCCGGCGCATCAGGCACGTGCAGCCAGATGCAGCCGACGTTCTGCTGTTTCTTACCCCAATAGATCGTATACAAATAATGTTCCCGCGTCGCCGTTCCGTCCGGCAGATACCGGCTGTACGTGTCTTCGGACAGCTCGCGCGCTTCTTCTTCGGCCCACACCCCGGCTTTGACTTTGTCTTCCGCGTATTCGATCACGGCCCTTGCGCGAAAAATCCGGAATTCTTCTTCGCTCATCGGCACCAACTTCACATGCTCCATCGCCGCGTTCCTCCTCCGTCGATTCGTCTGCCTGCATGGTATACCTGTTTGGTTGCCGATGCAAGCAAAAGCGTTCGTTCGGCCCTCCGATCCTTCTCGGAACGAACCCTGCACGTGATCCGATCAGGCATACAAAAGAGCCCCAACTCTCGGTAAAGAGAGCCGGGGCTGCCGCCGCTGCGGCGGTTTGCTTCATTTAGAAAATGGCTTATTCGCCGGAAGTGCCGGTCGCGTCCGAAGAATCGCCTTCAGCCGCCGGTTGTTCCGGAGCTTGAGTTCCTTCGCCGTTCTGACCCTCGCCGGAAGTACCGCCCGATTCTACAGCCGTTTTCAGACGGTAGTAGACGAATCCTTTTTTATCAGCCGGTTCGGTCACTTCTTCTTTATCGTATTGATCTTCCCATCCGATCACGGTAGAAAGCTGGCCGTTGCTGTTTGCAGGATCGATCCAAATCGCGACATCGACTTGGTCTTGGTGCGTATTCTTTCCTAAAAGCGTCAGCTCCGAAGGATTTGGTGCGTCGACACCTTGCGAGACTTCGATCCCGCCCCACAGATTGCCTACGGTATTCAGATTGTTGGTCTTCACTTTCGAACCGTTGATATGCAGACCGCCTTTTTTCACCCCGGTCAGCGTCAGGTTGTCGAGTACGATGCCCTCGGAATTATACACTTGCAGCGCATATTCCGACGAGTTCGTGATCGTCATATCACGCATGCCTACGCCGTTAGCCTGAAGAACGACGAACTTCGCGCCCTGCACGTCGATCTTATGGCCTTTGCCGTCGATCATGACATTTTGTCCCGTGATGCTTACTGCTTCCGTGATTACAAGGTCGCCGGTCAGTTCGATCTGAGCGCCGTCGATCGCGATCAACTGCTTAAACTCGGACAGCGAAGACGTCGAGATCACGGTGTTTTTCAACTGGTAATACGTGAAGCTCGGCTTGTCCTGCGGATGGTACGACAGATATTGACCGGTCTGATCGACAACGCTGGACGCGTCGTTCGTTCTTCCGTTCGGATCGATCCAGATCGGCGTTTTGCCGTTGTCGTCATGCGTATTGATTCCGGTAACAGTCAATTTCGCAGGGTTAGGAGCGTCGACGCCTTGCGACACTTCGATTCCGCCCCATGCGTTGTTCAGCGTATGAATGCCGTTGATCTCCACTTCGGAACCGTTGACATGCAAACCGCCTTTTTTCTCGCTGGTCAGCGTCACGTTGTTCAGCTTCACGCCTGTCGAATTGTAGACTTGAAGCGCGTATTCGCCTTTTCCTTCCACATTCGCCTTATTTGCGATCTTAAGGTCGTGAATGTTCACGTTGTCCGCACCCAGTACGACCAACTTTTTGCCCGTAACCGTCAACGCATACGTGCCGTCCGTTTTCGCGCCGCTGATTTCTATGCCTGCTTTGTCGATGTTCAGTTCGTCGGCAATGCTGATATCGGCAGTCAGTACGATCTTGGCATTTTCGTAAGACAAGGCTTGACGCAATTGCGCTTCGTCGGATACCTGCCAAGCTTGATCTTGGGCATGGTAATAGGTATACGTGCCGGTAGCGTCCTGTTTAGCATTCGGCTGTACGGCATAACCGGAAACGTCGCCGGACACAAGGTTCATCGCGTCTTCACCAGCCGGATTGATCGTCCAGATTGCGACATTCTCGCTCAACGCGTTCGTGCCTGCCAGAACCAATTCCGAAGCCGCCGTCACGTCTTTGCCTTGCGATACCTCGATGCCGCCCCATGCGTTGCTGGCTGTCGCAAAGTTTTCGATCGTCGCTTTGGAACCGTTGACCAGCATGCCGGCTTTTTTCGATTGCTGCGAAGTCACGTTTCGGAACGAAGCGTCGGACAGGTAGACATGGATGTTGTAGTTTGCACTTCCGCTCACTTTAAGATCATGCACGTTTGCCGCTTTGACGTTCCAGAGCAGCAGCTGCGCGCCGTCTTTTTTATCGTCATTAAACGTAATCGTTTTGCCTGCGCCGTCGAGTTCGATCTTCTTGAGATCTTTGAACATCACCGTCGAAGTCGCTTCGATATCCGCGCTCAGACGAATTTTGTTGCCGTCGAACTTAGCGGCGTCTTGCAGTTCTTCCAGCGTGCTTACCGACCGGTAATCGACAACAGCGCTTTGCAGAGCCGTCGTCGCTTCGGTCAGAGCGGTTACCGCTTGGTTGACCGCTTCTGCGGAAGGTTCTTTGCCGCTTTTCACGGCTTCGGCAGCTTCGATGGTCTGAGCGAACGCGTCATAAGCCGTCTGGCTTACTTGGCCGGTATTCACGCCGATCTGTGCTGCGTATTTATCCGACAACGCTTTTGCGGCGCTGATCGATTGATTCAGTTCCGTCAGGTCCGTTTTAAACGTCAACTGATCTTGCGCGCTTTCGAGATCGGTTTTCGCTTGATCCACGGCAAGTTGAGACGCATTCGCGTTCGCAACGATCCCTTTTGCCGCATCAAGAGCATCGGCGAATACTTTCCAGCTCGCTTCCGTATAATCGGCCGCTTCCAAGTCTTTTTGCTCGATAGCAGTCAGCAAAGCTTGAAGAGCCGTTTTGTCGGCCGGAGCTTTCAATTCGTTTTGAGCATCGGCAAGGTTTTTCAGCGCCGCGTTTACTTCGACCTGCGTCGCGTCCGCATTTGCGCTCACTTCAGCGGCTTCCGTGAGAGCCGTCTTGAACGCAGTCCAAGTTGCCGGCGTGTAGTCAGTGTCTACCAACGCTCCTGCCGCTTCGATCGCCGCGTTCAGTTGTTTTACGCTGACCAACTCGCTCGTCGCCGTAGTAAGTTTAGCGATAGCTTGCGTTACGTTCGCTTCGCTAGCTTCTTCGTCTGCTTCCACGATTTTCGCGGCTGCGATTACGGTTTGGAGATTATTCCAAGTTGTCACCGTATAGTCGTCTTCATTCAGCAATTTCGCATCTTTCAGCGCCGCAGTCAAACCTTCTTTGCCGGCCAGCTCTTCCAATCCTTCTTGCGCTTGTGTCAACTTGTCGAGAGCCGCGTTTACTTCTTCTTGCGTCGCATCCGCATATTCGCTCGCTTCTACAGCTTGCTTCAGAGCGTCTTGGAACTTTAACCATGTCGAAGGTTTGTATCCTTCGGCTTTAATCGATCCGGTCGCTTGAATCGCGGTATTCAACTCTGTTTTAACTGCTCGCTCAAGCAGCGAGCCGCTTGCGCTTGCCAACTTTTGAACCGCCGCAGCAACTTCCTCCTTCGTTGCGCCTTGATCCTGAGCTACTGTTTTCGCTGCGGTCAACGCTTCATCAAAAGCAGTCCAAGTTGCCGGGGTATAATCGGTTTCTACCAACGTACCTGCCTCTTTGATGGCCGCGTTCAGTTGTTTCACGTTAACCAACTGTCCGGTCGCCGTAGTCAGCTTACCGATAGCCAGCGTTACGTCCGCTTCGCTGGCTTCTTGATCTGCTGCCACGGTTTTCGCAGCTGCGATTACGGTTTGGAGATTGCTCCAACTCGTCGTCGTATAATCGCCTTCATTCAGCGACTTCGTTTCGTTCAGCGCGATAGTCAAACCTTCTTTGCCGGCCAGCTTTTCCAATCCTTCTTGCGCTTGTGTCAACTTGTCGAGAGCCGCGTTTACTTCTTCTTGCGTCGCATCCGCATATTCGCTCGCTTCTACAGCTTGCTTCAGAGCGTCTTGGAACTTCAACCACGTCGAAGGTTTGTATCCTTCGGCCTCAATCTTGACAGCCGCTTCGATCGCCGCATTCAGCTCTGCCTTGTCCGCACGCGCAACCAGCGCTTTCTGCGCCGTCGTAAGTTTCGAAGCCGCGGCGTCGATCTGCGTTTGCGTCGCGGATGCCGAAGCCGATACGGATTTTGCCGCCGTCAGCGCTTCGCCGAACGTTTTCCAACTCGAAGGCGTGTAAGACGCTTCTTTTTCTTTGTCCGCCGCCGCGATCGCCGTGTTCAAAGCGGTCTTGCTCACGCTCGGAGCCGGATTCGAAGGCGTCGTGCTTCCTCCGCCCGTGCTTCCTCCTGTCGAAGGAGCCGGAGCAGGCGTAGTCGCCGCCGGTGCCGCAGGGAGCGTTACGGAAGTCGCGGCGCTGCCTTGCACCGAAGCCGGAGCTTTGACGAACGACGAACCTGCAGCCGTTTCGTTGACCACGGCTGTTTGGATCGTGCCGTTACCGAGCAGTTTGACGACGGCGTCCAGTACGAGTCTGGCCACTGTCGCTCCGTCGGCGACTTCGACGGAAGTTCCGGTCGCTTCCGCGCCGACCTGCACGTTGCCTACCGTACCGCGCGTCAATTGCACGGACAAAGCCGCGGCTTTGACGTCCAGCGTATCGAACGTGCCGTCCAGCGTGACCTGCGCGCCTTTCGGCAGTTGCGCCGCGAGTTCGACATCGGTAAAGCCGACGCCGCTGACGCCTTTTTCTTCGAGTTTGACCGGCGACTGCACGACCACGGAAGCGGTCGTCGTCGAACCTTCCGCCACGATGCGCACCATGCCGTTTTGTTTGTTGACCACGATATTGACCAGCACGCTGTCGACGAAATGAATCGAGTTCGCGCCGCCGCCCTGCACGTTGGTGGTTCCGTGAACGCGCACGCCGTTCAGCGTCACGTCGCCGCTGCCGATGCCTTCGGCCAACAAGAGATTGCCTTTGACTTCCGTATTGCGAAGCGTCACGCCGGCGGCGCTGATCACCACGTCGCCTTCGATCACGGTCATGCCTTTTTCCGGTCCGTATGTACCCGCTTTGTCGTAGGCGACCGCTTTGTTCGCGTAAGCCGCGTTCAACAGGACGATCGCTTCCGCGCGAGTCAATGCCCGTTGAGGCGCGAAGCTTCCGTCGCTGTTGCCTTTGAAGATGCCTTTTTGCACGGCTGCCGCAACGCTTCCTTGGCTCCAAGAGGAGATTCGGTCCGCATCCGCGAATACGCTGAGCGCTCCGGTGCTTTTGGTGTCCAGTCCCAGAATGCGCGCGACCATGACCGCCGCTTCTTCGCGCGTCACGTTAGCCGCCGGGCGGAACGTTCCGCCGCTGCCTACGATATATCCCGCTTGAACCGCTTTCGATACGTCCGAGAACGCCCAATTCGCTGCCGGTACGTCTTTGAACGTCGTGTTCGCCAATTCTTTGTATCCGAACAGGCGATTGACCATAGCCGCGAATTCCGCACGGCTGATCGTGCCGTTCGGCTTGACCGTTCCGTCCGCGTAGCCTTGCAAGTTCCCTTGATCCAACCATTGTTGAATTTGCGCTTCCGCCCAATGCCCGCGAATATCCGATGCGGACGGTGCTGCCGCACCCGCCGTGCCGATCGTACCGAGCGCCAACCCCAGACTCAAAATCCCCGTAAATGCCGTTTTCCCCGCTTTGCCTTTCTTGCTCATGTTCCCCTCCGCCCGAACCTTGTGGCCCGCCTGTTCCGAAAGAACGCGCACCGGTCCTTGATTGTCGTTTATTAACTCAAAAGGAAGTATAATTCTAAATAAGCAAAAAAAGAAACAAGTTTTCGTAACGACGAATTTTTCTTTACGATTTCGGGGGGCTGTGTTCAGATGCTAGTGAGTTGACCGCTTAAGCGGTCAGCGTACTAGATGAGACAGCTTTGCAAATGACCGCCGAGTCGTTTCGACACGTCGGCTTTCTTATCGCTTGCGATCAAAGCGGGCTGCGCGTAATCGGCGAAATAAACGTTTTCTCCTTCTAACCGTTCGACTTTCGATACGTTGATCAGAAACGAACGGTGCGTCGACAGAAACGGTTCGTTCTCCAGATAATTTCGATACGCTTTCAACGAAATTCGGGTATGCAATTGCCGTTCGCGGGTATGGACGATCACGTCCCGATTGAGCGATTCGATAAACAAAATGTCGGAAGAATCCAGATGCTCGATATTCTCGTCGACGATCGGAATGCGGACCGAATCGAGCTCCGTTTCGCGTTTGTTCAGATGTTGGGTGAGATGCAGTTCTGCTTGTCGAACTTTGAAAGGCGTCAGCGGCTTCTCGATAAAATCGACAATTTCCATGCTTCCGGCGTACGAACAGTAAGGAAGCGACGGAGTGAGCATCAGGACGGGAAGATCGAACGTCGCAAGCACCGAATCGGGCATGTCCGCCAAGCCTTCCAGTTCGCTGTCCAACAGCAAAGCGGAAAAATCGGGACGGCGTTCGAGCGTTCGCAGCAGTTCGACGCTGTCGGCCGCGGCAGCTTGTACGGACATCCCGGTGACGGCATTGACCAGATCGGCGATATGATCGTTCGTCTCCTTGCCGCTTGCCGCGAGCAGAAGCTGAATGTTTGTCATGGAAGTTCTCCTCTTATCTATACTTTGTTCCCATAATTGATTGGAATTTTTCTGGGCTTACCCTCCTAATTTTTAGTCCTTTAGACTTAAAAGTCAACGGATTATAAGCACGTATTAAGAAATATAAGGGTTTAAAAATAGAAAAACCACCAAATTGTAAAATAGATACCAAACTAATAAACGCGAAAAAAAGCCATCATATGAATGATGGCTTTTTACCTATTTTTCGACAATTTATGCACTTGTATTAAGCGCCGAACCGCGTGCGGTATCCGCATCGACGGCATAAATCTTCCACCGCTTCGCGGCGCGAGAATCCGTCGACCAGCGCATTGGCCCGCTCGCCTTCGACGATGTCCGAGAAATTCTGCTCCAGCACGTTGCCGAGCTTGATCACGCCTTCGCCGTCCAGACAGCACGGTACGACCGTACCGTCTACCAAGATGGCCGCATGGCTGCGCAGCGCGTGGCAGAATCCTTTGCCGTCGTCTTCCGGCGCGGTCAGGCTCGGCCATTGGAATTCGTGGTCTTGATTCAGGTAGACGTTCTCCGCGACCTTCAGTCCTTTGCCGCGTTCGACTTTCTCTTCGATCCGGTAATCGAGGCCGTATTCGCGTTCGAGCAGTTCCAACGTCTCGCGGTTGCGGCTGCGCGCGGCGTTGGTCATGTTGTCTTCCGTCAGATTCCAGAGGCGGAACGAGAACAGGATTTTGCGCGAGACTTCGTCCTGCTTCGCGTCGCGAATGAAGGACAGAATATCCGCCAGATAACCGTCGCGATCCGTGGAACCCGCATGACCGTCGAAGCTGTGCAGCGAAAAGTTCATCTGGCGCACGGCCGGCTTGCCGAGCAGTTTGTGCCGGTTCTTCGCGATCAGCGTTCCGTTGGTCGTGATATTGACTTTGAAACCGCGTTCGTGCGCCGCATCCAACAGCAGATCGATTTTAGGATGCAGCAGCGGTTCGCCTTTGACGTGCAGGTAGATATGGTTGGTATGCGGATCGATCTTATCCAACATCTGCTCGAACGTCTCGGGCTTGATGAATCTCGCCTGCCGTTCCGTCGGCGGGCAGAAGTGGCAGGCCAGATTGCATACGCTGGTAATCTCGATATAAATTTTCTTGAATGTTCTCACAAGTTGACGCTCCATTTCCGGGTATCGTGCGGCAATCGGTCCGATCGCCGCATCGGCTTATGTGTCTATTATGTGTCCCCGGCGGCAAAAGCTCAAGCTTTCCTTGGGGCATGTCTTCAAAGATCAAAGCGAAAAAGCTTCGCCCGCCCGGTCGACTCTCGTTCCGCTGAGCCCGACGACCGCTACGTCGACGATGCCCACCGGCACGCCGGCCAATTCTTCGACGCTGCTCCGCACGTTGTCGCGAAGTTCGCGGCAGACCTGTTGAATACGCTCGCCGAACCGCACGTCCACGCGCAGTTCGATATCCAGAGCGTCGTCGCCCATACGCAGGACGATCCGCCCGTTTCGTCCGGCCGCGCGCAGGCGTTCCGGCAGATCGGCGGAATCGGCGGCGGCCAGCATGATTCCTTCGGTCGCCGCGACCGCTCCGGCCACGATCTTGTACAGCACCTTCTCGGCGACGCGCACGCTGCCGATTCCCGTTTCGATGTTCATCGCGAATCCCCCTTTGTCGGTATCCCGCGGCACGAAACCGCATCTTGTGCTTAACGTACGTCCCGTCTGTCCACCCTGCATGTTTGCGGATCTTCCCTATCACGAGTATATCCTATAAGTATGGACGCGTTCATCGCCTTTTTGTCGCTGTCCGTTCGCCGATTTTGTAAAAACGATCGAAATGAACGTCCTTTTCGCCCAGAGCGTGCACGGCTTAACCTTTCAGCACCCGTTCGATCAATTCCGTTCTCAGCGCCTGCGCCGCATCGCGTCGATCCATGTCCATAAAGCGGCTCAGTTTCTCGATGTCCGGTTCGAGCAGTTCCAGAATATGCAGCAAGGACTGCGAATCTCCGGCTCGCGAACGTTCCAGCAGCGTCACGAATTCGTCGTCTCCAACGTCCGGCGCAGATAGTCGAGCGATTTGCGTTTCCATTTGTTCACCCCCTGTTGACTGATTCCCAGTCTGACCGCCGCCTCGGCTTCGGTCGAATCTTTGACGAAAATTTCTTCGATGACTTTTCTTCCATTGTCAAAAGGTATTAATTCGAGATATTCGCGCAGCTTTTCCGATTCGCCCGTCGCTCCGTTCGCGGCTGCCGAGTTCTCTTCTCCCCAATCGCTCCATATTAATTCTTTGCTTTTCCGTATGCGCTGCCTGTAAGAAATTCGCCAAGCGGCCCGCCGCAATTCCCTGCGATAATCGTCGATCGTCATCCCCTGTTTCAAATGAACAGCCTCCTTTGTTCGAATGAGAACATTTGTTCGATATATCTATCATATAACCTTTGCCTTTTGGATGTAAACAATGTGCCGGCAAATGTTTTCCACAACGTTTCGGACCGACGGGCGTACATGAGTAGAGGGGTTTTTCGTTAGGTTTAGATATCAATCCAGATTTTTTTGCAGCAGCGGTTGTAAAAGGCTTCGGTATTCTTCCTTCTCTATCGAAGGGGCAAGAAACCGAAAGTCCGGCCGAACCGGACCACTATCCGAAGGAGAGATGATCATGAAAAAAATCGCGTATGTACCGTTGGACGACCGTCCGGCGAACCTGGACGACGTGATCGTGCAAGGCCAAGCGGCAGGCCTCGAAGTGCTGACGCCGGACCGTGCCGTCGTCCGCAACCGTATGGACGATCAAGCCGAGGTCGAAGGCACCGAAGTCGTCGGCACCAGCGGAGCGTCGTACGGCAATACCGAAAGCGTTCGGCAGTTTCTGACGAGCCGCGCCGCCGAAGCCGACGGCTTCATCGTGTCGATCGACATGCTGGCGTACGGCGGACTGATCGGCAGCCGCAGGCTGCGTGACGACGGAGGCGGCGATTACCCGGATTACGATCCCGAAACGACGCTGCTGCTCGATACGATCGCCAAACTCAAGCAGGATTATCCGAACAAACCGGTCTTCCTGCTGGACACGGTCATGCGTCTGGCCACGACCACGATGGCCGAAGGCCTCAGCATCGAAGCTTATACCGAATCCCGGGCTCTCATGATGAAACCGCGTCCTTCGCAAACGGAATTCGACGAGATCGCGAACGGTTACGATCTTCAGCCGGACGGCACGCCGTACGAAGACACGGTTCATTTCGACAAACAGCGTTATTACAACGCGCGCAAACATAAGTTCAAGACCAACCGTTACGTACTGGAAGCGCTGGTGCGTGATGCGGGTATCGATTTCGCCGCGTTCGGCGTCGACGACGCTTCCACGCAGGGCGTGCAGGCCAACGAGATCGATTGGATCGAAGCGCGGATCGACGAATGGCTCGGCGGCAGCGGCGGTCAGAATCCGGATCGCGCGATCATCCTGCCGGACGCGGACGGACTCGGCCACGCGCTGATGGCCCGCATGGCCGCGAGACTGCACGACGGCGAGCAGGCGCAGGCTTCCAAACCTTCGGTCGCCGTGCGTTATTTCGGGCCGGACGGTTCGACCATCGTGAACCCGTACGAATATATGGACGTGCATACGAACATTCTGCGGCATGTCGATATTTCCGGCGGCACGTACCTCGGAGACGGCCGGGCGGGAGAAGGTTCCGATTCCGATCTGGAACTGATCGCGCTCACGGGCGAAGACCGGATCGGCGACGCGATCGCGAAGATCGAGAGCAACCGCGCGGCGCAGGTGCCGACGCTCGTCGTCGATTTCACCCGCGGCGGTTCGGCGGGTACCGTCGTGACGCCGGAGCTGCTCAATTCTCCGGCGACGGGCAGCCTGCTCGGTTACAGCGGCTGGAATACGGCGGGCAACAAGATCGGCATGGCGCTGGGCATGGCGCTGTCGCGTTTCTTCTTCCTACGCCGGGAGAAACAGGAGCGTCCGCTCGGCCTCGCGTTGGACGCGCACGGCTCGCTGCTCTTCAAGCGTTTCCTTAAAGACTATTCGTACAAAACGCTGGAGATCGGCAAGATCCGGACGGAATCCCGCGCCCGCACGCCGTACACCAACGTCACGGCCGATCAGAACATGAAGATCTTCAATACGCCGGCGGACTACGACTATCTGACTCAGCTTCTGCAAGGCGATATGCAGACGCTGACGAACGAACTGGCCGCTACGCCGGCGTTCGGCATCGGCGGAAGCTCGCCGGCCTGCGCGATCCGCCGCTTCGGCATTCCGCAAGGCGAAGCCGGACCGAATCCGCGCGATTGGCGGTTCGCGCAGTACGCGGCGGTCGTCCTGCCGCAAAGCGACCCGGACTTCCTCTGGTGGCGCGCGTTCGAGATCACGCTGAATCCGCAAATCGATCTCGAACGGACTTCGCAGGGCGCTTGCGAATAAGGCAAACGCGTTACGCTTTTCCGCTTCGCTCGCTCGGCTTGTCAGCTTTGTGCCTATAAGCAACGCAGAAAACCTCTGTTTCCCCGACCGGGAACAGAGGTTTGTTGTTTTACGGGCTTATCCGCGATTGTTTCGCTGTTTCTCGCACTGAGAGATCTCTTCGCCTCAAGCGCCGGTTCGAACCGGCAATTCGTCAGGGCGTCCGCCCGCCCGCCGCGACCGGAGGCATAGCGGAAGCGGCCGACGGTTTGCGCATGGAGACGACCAGCCAAGCGCATTGAGCGGCCAAGATGACCAGAATGACGATATCCGCCGGAATCGATTCGCGGTCGACGCTCAGGAATTGGATCAAGTTATGGATGAAATGGAACGCGATCAACGGGAGAATATTGCGATTTTTGACCCACAGCAGCGCCAGCGAGCAGCCGACGAGCAGCGCGTAGAAGATCTGGAGGACCGTCTCGGCCATGCTTTGTCCAGAGAGGGCGTTCAGCAGATGCGTGATCGCGAACAGCGCGCTGGAGACGATCGCGGCGACCGCCGTTCCTTTGATCAGCATCGTTCGGAGAATCAGGCCGCGGTATACCGTTTCTTCCACGAAACCGACCAGCAGCGTAAACCCGCCGAAGAACAAGATCTCGCCGATCGTCAGCGGACGGAATCCGTAATAGCCCCATCTGCGGCGCAGCGTCATGTACAAGACCAGCGCCAGCGCGATCGGCTTACGTTCGTCGAACGCCAAAAAGAGCCGACCGCACGGTTATGCGGCAGGCTCTTGGCGATTCTGCTTCATTTTTCATAAACGGATCTTACAGACGCGGATCGATCTCTTTCTCTCCCGCCACTTCGAACAGCAGATCCGAAGCCGCTTCGCGGTATTCCGCATGGTCCGGCGAGATATCGTCGATCGGCACGCTCAGCATGCGGCGTCCGAGCTTGTATTCGGCGACCGAAGTCCGCAGCTTGCGCTGGATGCTTTTCTGCTTGATCAGCTTCTCGTATTTATGCGGGAACCGGTAATCGTAGCCGTACACGATCGTCAGATATTCCGGATTGCGCACCTTCATGTTCGGCGCGACGCCTTCGGCCGGAAGCTCCGGCTTGATCACGATGCCTTCCATGCCGCGTTCCGACGTCAGCTTGCCGAAAAAGGCCTGAGCTTGTTCGTAAGCCTGCTCGTAGGCTTCGTCCGACAGATCGAGCGTCACGTATTCGTCGTCCGACAAGAAGCGGTACAGTTCCGACTGCTTGTGCGTCAGCTCCGGCTGCTCTTCGCGGCCGTCCGCATAGACGATCTTCAGCAGGCCGAACGGCTTGTATTCGATCTCGCTTTCTCCGGCGTACAGCTCCAATTGGCGGTTATACACCGCATGGGCCTGCTCGTGAGCTTCCAGCGGCATGCGCGATTGCCGGATCTCGTGCACGTATTTGAAGTTCTGGTACGCGCCGTTGCCGTACTGCTCGATCAGTTTGGCTTTCGGAACATGGATGCGGTCGCGGGCGAAGCCGCTGCTCTCCCATTCTTCCGTCAGGCGATCCAGTGCCTGCTCGAAACCCTGCTCGCGGAGGAAAGCCTGTTCGCTCCGCAGCGCTTCCCCGATCGGGCGGAACTGTCGCTCGATCAGCCCTTCGCCGAGCGCGTGCCACGGCATCAGTTCGCCGTCGAGGATCAGGATTCTGATCCCGCGGGCGTCCATATCGCCGCCGAAGCGTTCCAGCAGCCGTTCGTAGACCGGCGTCAGATCCACTTGCTTGATCTTGTAGCCGTTGCGGCTGACGGCGAAGCTCTCTTCCGCGCTGCGGTGCAGGTAGATCTGACAGCGCGAGCCCATGTATTTGGGCTGGAGCACGACTTCGCGGACGCCGTGGCCGCGGAAGTAATCCAATCCGCGCCGGAGCGATTCGAGTTCGCCGGCGCGCAGGTCTTTGTCGGCCGGCGACATCGTGCCGGAGACGAAATTGATCTTGTGGCGCGAGATATAGCGCAGACGGCGCAGGTCCTCGTCGCCCAGCTCGCGGGGCTTGAGAGGACGTTCCTGCCGGAACAGCGTCGGCAGTTCTTGGACGATGCCGGCGGAAGGCGATTTGTGCGCCTTGAAGAACGGCTTGTAGCCCATGCTGACCGAGGTCAGCAAATTGCCGTGCGCCGCGCCCGTGTCGAGGTGCAGCTTGTTGCGCAGGCGGAACGCCTGCTTGGCCGCGACGTGCCCGAACAGATGATACGGATGGTTGCTTACGGCGTCGCGCTGCAAGAACGCGAGCTGTTCTTCTTTCGGCGCGTCCGGAAGCAGCCGGAACGTGCGCTGATGGCGCAGCGCCGAAGCGTCGAGCTTGCCGATATATTTCTTCTCGCACGGCGCGTGCGTGACGTAGAACGAAGGCTGTCCTTCGCCGAGGCCGATCCGCCGGCAGAACGGCAGCGACGATTCGACCAGTTCGTCGAACTTGGCGCGCAGCGCCTCGTCTTCCCGAAGCACGGGAATGGAATCGAAATAGTTGTCGAGCAGTTCCCCGTCGACGCCTTTGATCTCGCCGCGCAGGTATTTGTACACGAAGTTCTCGTGATTGCCTTTGACGAACAAGAAACGCTCGCGGTTCCGGTGCAGGAATTCGACCGTTTCCGCGGTCCGTTTGCCTTTGTCGATCCAGTCGCCCGCCAGAATGAAGACGGTATTCGCCAATTTGTCGGACAAGACGATCCGGTCGTCTTCCAGCTTGCAGCCGTAATCGAGCAGGAGCCCGCGCAGCGCGTCCAAGCTCTCGTGCACGTCGCCGATCACGACGTATTCTTGGCCGCGCGGCAAAATGCTGTCGATGTACAGCTGCTTATTTTCCACGATGACGGAATAGACCGTGCGCTCCGGCTGTTCGGTTGGCGCAGAACCTTCCTCCGCCGCGGTGGATTCGGCCGATCCGGACGCGGCCTTTTTTTCCGCTTCGAAACCGAAATCTTTGGCTTTGATCCGGTGCACCGCTTTGTAGCCTTCTTTGCTGAGTACCGGCAGCACTTCGCGTTTGAGCCGGTTGATATGGGCAGAGATCAGCCGCTTCGAACGCTCAGACGCGTAATAATCGCCGCGCCGCCGATAATCGAACACGACGACTTCCACGTTGTAATGGTTCTGCTCCGCGATCGCCCGTACTTGAGCGCGGAAATCTTCCGACAATCCCGTCGTATCCACGATCACGAATTCCGCGTTGATCGGAAAACTCGTCGCCAAACGCAGCCGCTCCGTCAGCAGGCCGAAAGCCTGCTCGCTCGCTTCCAGCATCACGGAATCGTATTTGTCGTAGTCGTAACCGAGCATCTCCTGCCGGATAACGTCGGAAGACAGGATCTGCACGTTGCCGCGCAGTCCACGTTCTTCGTCATGCAGGCGCAGATTCGGCAGCAGCACTTCGTTCGCGAACGTGGTCTTGCCGCATTCCGTCGGACCGACCAGCATCAAGATCGTATGCACGTCGGTGCGGATCTCGAGCGTATTCGATTCGCTGTTGTTCGCGGCTTTCTTCGAGCGATCCGACGGCTCGTTCCGGTCTTGTTCATCCTTGAAGCTGTTCATGCGCCTCTCCTCCTTTTCCCGCCGTATGCGTTTCGGCTGCCGGTCCGTCTCCTTGATCGTCGTTCTCCGAGGCAAGCCCGACCGCCGAAGCGGTAAACAGCACGCCCTGCGTCGTCGTTACGCCGTCCACCCGGTCGCCGATCTCCAGTCGGCGCCGTTCGAAGCCGTTTCCCGCGGACAATTCTTCGATCCAACCCGCGAACTCTTCGCGGCTCATCTCCCAATCGTGGTCTTCGTGCCGCAGGCCTTCCAGCTCGTAATACCGGTTGAAGTCGGCGTTCGGCGTCGTGATCACGAACCGGTCGAAGTTTACTTTTGCCAATACGTTACGGATCAGCTCGGCCGCTTCGTCCTGCCCCATATGCTCGACGACTTCCGTCAGCACCACGTCCACCGTCTCGCCGCCGTAGTTTTCCAGAAAAGCTTCCAGCGAAGCAAAAGGAATCAAGTTATCCAACTCCTGCTTCTCGGCTTTGCGCACGGTCTGTTCCAGCACTTCTTCGTTCACGTCGATCGCGTAATAGCTGTAATCTTCTTTGATCCGCTCCGCGTAGGGAATCGCGTAGAAGCCTTCGCCGCAGCCGATATCCAGAATGGATTTGTCGAACGCCAACAGCTCGGTGATCGCGCTTCGCCGCTGATGGGCCGTGCTGCCGAAATCGAATTCGATCTTGTAACGGTCGGTGCGCTCCAGTTCGCCGACGTATTTGCGGAACCGCGAGCGCGAGCCGAGGAAATTGCGGACGAACAAGCTGCGAATATAGAACGGCGCGTCGATGATCTGGAGGCTGCGAATATACTTTTCCAATACGGCGTCGCTCAGATCCAAGAATTCTTTGCCGAACATGGACAAGAACAGGAACAATACGCCCGACGCGTGCAGCAGGTAGTACAGATTGCGCTCCGTCGTCATCGTCAGGCTGTAACTTTTATGCGCCAGATGGTTCAGTTCGAATTCGATGTCCGGCAGATGCTTGGCGAAAAAATGAATATAGCGGTCGCGCTCGATATGGATCATGTTGACGAACAGCGTATGCCGATGCCCATCGGTATCGCGTTCTTCCGGTTTCAACGGATTCGAGAAAAACTCGTTGATCGCGGCCAGCGGGAACAGCGGCGTATTATAGCGGGATACGTTGAGATATTCGAATTCTTCGTGTTCGCTGCGTTTGTAGGAAACTTCGTTGTCCGCATCCTTGAAATACACGTTGAACGTCTGCGGATCGCCGTACCAACCGTAAGCCAATCCTTTGCGGATCGGACGGATCAGCATGCCGCTCGCCGGATTCTTGCGGATCAGAAACGTGAAATCGGGATGCGTCGAAGAGAGTTGGACGATTGCCATATGCGCTTAATGCTCCTCCCAAGCCTGCCGCAGCACCGAACGAAACAGCGGATCGAGCCGGTCGTCGACCGATACGTCCGAGCTTGCCATCTGCGGGGCGGTATGTTCGAAATAAGAAATCTGTTTTTCCAGATATTGATTAATAACCTCGATACGCGGTTCTGCTTTCAATTCGATGCCGGATTTTTTGCGTTCGAGCAGATTGTCGACGGCCGTTCTCAGCTCGCCGGGCGGCAGCAGCTCTTCTTTGAGCGTGTCGAACGCCATCGGAGGCATGCCGCCGAACCGTTCGATCCACGCGCAGGCGAGCAGCGGGCGCAGCACGTAGAAATACTTTTTGCTTTTGACCGTGTCGCCTTGCAGGTAATCCCGGTAATTGCCACGGGCCATATGCAGGTAATGGAACGTGCAGGCTTTGGGCGAAAAAGCCGGGCCGGCCAACGCGCGGATCGCTTCCGCCGTTTCCGAACGCTCGGCGTATACGATCGGCGATTGCAGCCATTCCAGCAGCGGCGGGTTGCTTTTGCGGAACAGCCGCAGCGCTTTGCGCAGATCCCAACCGCTGATGTCCAGCAGATCGTCGATCGGACGCTCGATCACGTCGCGGCGGTCGAAGACGGACAAATACCAGTCGGGTTCGTGCACGTACAGGAAACGCACGTCGTAATCGCTGTCCCGCGAAGGGAACCCCCATGCCCGGCTGCCCGACTCGCAGGCGTACAGGATACGGACGTTCTCTTCTTCTTCGATGCGGTTCAACTGCTGCCGGATGCGGGCCTGCATCTCGGGATTTATAAGGGTAAGCGGGGTCATGGGCGGTTCCTCCTTCTCGGATACAAAGTCTGGTTGATCGTCGAAGTTCATTGTGCGGGAAAAAGGGCGGGAGAGGAAGGGCGGAAGTATGGCGATAAATAAATCGCCTGATATACTTCGCGCCTTGGCGGAAGTATAGCGATAAACGAATCGTCTGATATACTTCGCGCCTTGGCGGAAGCATGGCTCCGGGGGGCCGCGGCGCGAAGCGCGCGGGGATTCGGAAGCGGACGAAGAGACGGGCGGCGGCGCAAAAGACCGCGCGCGATTCGTCGCATGATGTCTGCCGCAGCTGCCGCTTATCGAGCCTCCGCTATGCTGCGCCGGAATCGTCTCTCGTTTTCGCTCTGATGGCTCCGACCTCGGATGACCCAACGATTTCTTTCGGCTTCCTTTCGTTCGTCGGCCGGCTCGTTGCTTTGCTGCCTCCACGACTCTTTCCCGCTTTCGCTTCTTTACCCTTTCTCCCTCTACTGCGCTTCTTTTTGATGTTCGAGGCAGTCTTTGGTTCGGCCGCGAACAGTCTTACCTCCCGCCTTACGCTCCTGCGCTAACGGAACGAGGCGACGCTTAGAAGGCTTTTACGAGCGAGTTCAGATTCTAACGGAACGAGATGACGCTTAGAGGAGAAAATCCGCTTTTTTCGGTTCATTTCGGAGGTGTTTTCTCGTCTAAGCGTCGCTACGTTCCGTTAGAATTCACAGATGCCGGAAAAGAGGGCGCTAACGAATCCACGTTCCGTTAGCTCGGATCGGGCAGCGTCCCGAAGCAGAAACAACGAGAAAAAACCGACATGCGGGCGAGCGGCGGCTTCGGCGAGCACGCTGTCGTTCATCCTTCCCCGGCAAGGACGAACGATGCACGTCAACGCAAAAACAGCTTCGGATCGTTGAGGATCCGAAGCTGTTTGGCCTTCATGCCTATCTATGAGACGAAAGATCGGGATAACAGACTACTCGGCTTTGACAGCCGTTTCGCCGGTTACTTTCGCGCCGTCTTCCAATTTGAAAGCGTCCATTTGTTCTTGCGTCGAGAAGTACAGATTGCCTTCGATCGTTCCGTCGACCAGTTGGAATCCGTTGGCTTTGACGTAAACGTCGCCTTTGAACGTGCCGCCTTGGATGCGCGCGTTTTCGCTGTTGACCGTCAGTTTAGGCGCGGTCAGCGTGTAACGTGCCGTTACTTTGCGGTTTTCGTCTTGCGCATACAAAGCGATTTTGCGGGCAGGAGCGTCTTTGTTCGTGAATTGTCCGTCCAGAACCAGATCTTGATCGATGGTCATGTCGTTCAGAACCGCGATGATCCAAGTTCCTTTGGCGCTGATCGCGTTCAGGAACGCGTCGTTGTCGTTGACGACCGAAGCGGACGTTTTCGCGTCGGTGGCGGCCGGCGTTGCGGTTGCTGCCGGAGTCTCTGTTTTGGCGGTGTCGGCGTTGCTTCCGCACCCTGCCAGAATCGCGAATCCTAATACCAATCCCATGCCTGCTGCTGCTTTTTTCATCTTGATTTCTCCCCTTTGAATAACTTTCTGTTCTTTACTTTGTTCAATTTATCACAAAGCTCTCGAAAATAAAGTAATATTTTTCACAAAGTTTTATCTATTTTTTGAACTGCTCAAAATTTACCGGATGAACGCCCGAACGCGCTGTCCGAGTGCAGAACGGAAAGCAAGGCGAATGGCATTACGGGCAAAGGCAATTAGGGCGGGCTGCGAAGCGAGGAAAAAAGACGGTCTGCATCGGGGAACGGAATATGCGAGAGATGCGGGCGCGGCGCAATACTGGCGGACGTAAGGAACGCATGTCTTGCGCAACCTGCAACTTGGCGGGCGCGAGGCACGAGCGCTTCCCGACGCGCAGCGCAAAAAGCCCGCGGAGCCGTTCGGAAACGGCGCCGCGGGCGGCTCTTCTTCGCAGCCGGGAAGGCCGCTGTCCATGTGGTCCGACAGCGGCTTTATCGGCCCGGACGTCCCGGGAGGCGGCGGGAATTCAGCCGCCGTACAGGGCGTTCAAGATGCCGCGCAGTTGCGGCGCGGCAAGCTGTCCCGGCGCGGAGGCCTGCTTCGCCGCGCCGAAGGTCAAGGCGGAGCCGAAAGCGCCGCCGGCGACGCGGCTGACGGCGCCGGTTCCGGCCATCGACATGGTGATGACCGGCCCTGCGCCTTCCGAGCTGACGCGGTAGGTCGCGGCAAGCAGCGACAGCACGTCGCCGGGGTCTCGCGGCATGACCGCGATCTTCGGCACGTCGCCGCCCAATTCGCGCGCGCGGCGCAGGCGCGATTCCATCTCTTCCTGCGGAGGCGTCTTGTCGAAATCATGGTTCGACACGAACGTGGCTACGCCCGAGCGGCGCGCTTCGGCCGTCAATTCGCGCACGGCGTCGTCGCCGGAGAACAGCTCGATATCGATCGCATCGACCTGCCCGGAAGCCGCTGCCGCCCGGTTCAGGCGGATATAATCATCCGCCGCCAGTTCCCGCGCGCCGCCTTCCCGGGCGCTGCGGAACGTAAAGAGCAGCGGCGTCTCGCCGAGCAGGCCGCGCAGTTCCTTCAGCTCCGCGAGCACGTCTTCGACCGATCCGACCGCCTCGAAATGATCGACCCGCCATTCGACGAGGTCCAGATCGATCTCGCGCAGCAGCTCCGCTTCTTCGCGCAGCTCCTCCTTCGTCCGCCCGACCAGCGGGACGCAAATTTTGGGCGCGCCTTCGCCCAAACGCATTCCTCTTATTTCCACGATCCGACTCACTTCGTTTGCCCCTTCCGTCCGTTTATGCGAGACAAACCGTCAACGGCTTGTCTTTCTCCTTCTTCTACGGTAACGCATATCCGCGTTAATTACCAGAGGCTGCTTGATTCGACGGGTGCCGAAGCTTTACAGATCGGCGGCTTTCCGTTACACTCGGGTTGTCAAAAATCCTTTACAGCCCTCCGTTCCTCCGCCTGTCGAAGCCGTTGCCGCGCGAACGCGCGGATCGAAACCTTACAGAAAGCGGTCGTGCCATGAAGAATCGAATCAAAGAAAATCGCGAGCGGCTAGGCTTGTCTCAAGGCAAACTCGCCGAATTATGCGGCGTGAGCCGCCAGACGATCAACGCGATCGAAAACGACAAATACGACCCCAGTTTGCAGCTGGCCTTCGATCTGGCCCGCACGCTGGAATTGACGTTGGAGCAGTGTTTCGTGCCGAAATCGGGACACGGTTCCCGATCGGCCGAAAAAGGAAATCCCGAACGTTCCCGGGTCCGCAGCGACGACGATTCTTCTTTCGGCGGATAACGGCCGAAATGCTTCGTTCCGGACGGAAGACGTTTCCCTGTTCGATCGCATAACGAGGAAAAGCGCCTTTCTCCGAGGAGAAAGGCGCTTTTTTCGAGCCGTATACGCATGATCCGCGTTTACGCGCGAAGCTTATGCTTTGGAGTTTACTTCGTCGGCGCGATCAGCGATACCACGTTTTCTTCGCCGTACCATTTTACCGTGTAGCCCGACAGTTTGGACACGTCGCGCAGCGGAATGTAGAGCTTGTTGCCGACGAAACGCGAAGCGGTCATGTTTACGGACTTGCCGTTGACTTTCGCCGTTTTGGCTTTGGCTTTGTGCACGATCGTCTTGCCGCCGACCGCAGCCGATACCGTCATCGTTTTGGCGTTCCAGTTCACGGTTCCGCCCAGCATCTCGAAGCCTTCGCGCAGCGGCATGTACAGACGGGAATCGATGCTCATGATCTCGTCGTCCATCGTTTTGAGCTTGCCGTTAACGAACACGCTGCCCGTGAATTTGCCGTCGCCGTTCAGCGCATAGCCGTTGTTGGCCGCGATCTGTTCGAAGCTCAGGCTCGAAGACGTAATCACGGCGTACGTGCCTTTGTTGACCTGATCGAACAGCCAATGGATATCGTCCATATGCATCCGGATACAGCCCGCGCTTACGTATTTGCCGATCGAGTTCTCGTTGTTGTTGCCATGGATGGCGTAAGTCGTGCCGTACGTGCTGCCGACTTCGAGTCCCATCCAACGGTCGCCCAGCGGGTTGCGCGGATCGCCGCCCGGGATATTGTCTTTGTAGTACGGACGGTTCTTGATCTTGTTGACGATCTTGAATTTGCCTTCCGGCGTCAGGTCTTTGGTCTTGCCGGTAGCGACCGGGAAGGTCGAATTCAATTTCCCGTTATCGAAAAAGGCCAATTGGTTCGTCTTCTTGTTGATGATGATCAGCTGTTCTCCGCTTCCGGCAGCCTGCGCGGCTCCGGCGAAAGAAAAGCTTCCGACGAACAAGGCGACCAGCGTCAGCGCCGTCATCCACTTTCTCAAATTCTTCATGGGTGGTTCCCCCTCCTGATGCGTCCCGTTTTTTGCACGCCGGGACTTTTTTGTTCTACCCTTTAGACGCGAATTCGACAAAATAGTTTCACGGATCGGCAATTTTTGCCTCGACCGTCCATTTTTCCGAAATGCGCCGCGTTCTATTTTACCCCAAACTAGGCCGCTTGCTATCCTTTTGCGCAAATGAGACAAAACTGTATCTTTTGCTTACTCGACCGCCTGCCGCAGTTCTTATTCTAGAAAGGATTTATTTCGGAAAGGCCGCGGAATTGTATCCGATTCGTAAACAATTCGGTCCGCAAAAAAATCCCGCCGTTCGCCAAAAGCGAAAGACGGGATCGCGATAAAACGGAATGGTCGTGCGGCTCTCCGCGAATCTCTTAGAACCACACCAGATAAATCACCGCGGCCAGCACGATCCGATAGATCGCGAACGGCACGAGTTTGATCCGGTTGATCAGCTTGAGGAAGAAACGGATCGAGATGAGCGCGAAAACGAAAGCGCTGATGAAGCCGACGATGAAATACGGAAGCGCGTCGAGCGTAAAATACTGCCAGCTGTGTCTCAGCGAGACGAGACTCGCGCCGGCCATGATCGGAACGGCCATGATGAACGTGAAGTCGGCCGCGGCCCGGTGGCTCATGCCGACCAAGACGCCGCCCGAGATGGTCGCTCCCGAACGCGAGAATCCCGGCCAGAGCGAGACGCATTGGAACAAGCCCATCATCAAAGCTTTGCCGTATGTAATCTCGTCCACGCTGTCGATCGTTCTGCGTTTGGAATTGCGCATGACCAGATCCGCGGCGATCATGAGAAATGCTCCGACGACCAAAGCGCCGACCACCGTCTCCAGCGAGAACAGATGCTCGTCGATATAATCGTTGAAGAGCACGCCGAGAATCCCTGCCGGAAGCAGGCCGATGAAGACATGCAGCAGGTTCAGCTTAGGCGTTCCCGCAGGCGCGCCGGAATGGCGTCCGCGCAGTCCCAACATCTGAAAGAACTTCTCCCTGAACAAGATGACGACCGCCAAGATCGAACCCAGCTGGATCACGATCTTGAACGTGTTGGCAACCTCTTTGGAACCCAAAAACTGCTGAGACTTCAACCACAGGTCGTCGACGATGATCATGTGTCCGGTCGAGGACACCGGCGCGAATTCCGTCATCCCTTCGACGAATCCAAGGAGCAGCGATTTAAATAACGAAAATAAATCCCAGTCCACTTTCTCCCGCCTCTCCACTCTCTAATGTTTGATTTTTGTAGGGCGCCGCACCCTGCGCCTCTCTCATAGTAGCACGGCGAAGCGGCGCAAGCCAGCGGGCCTTCGCCCCGTTGTCCGGGCCGAACAAGCGAGCTTCGCGCCCGCTTATTTCGCGTATCGCAGCAGCGCTTCGGCCGCGCGCACGCGAAGCTCCGGGTCGTCTCCGCGCAGCGCTTCCCGCAGCACGGCGACCGCTTCGCGCAGCGTCTCCGCGTCGACGCGCGAAGCCCCTTCGGCAGGCCCGGCGGCCGCCTCGGAAAAGCCGTCCGCGCCGGAAATCGCGGACGCGGGCAGTCCGGGCAGCAGCCCGCCCGGCGCCTGCGCGGCGAAAGCTTCCAGCCCGGCCGATTCCGCCGGAAGCGGGAAGCTCGCGACGGCGAGCCTTTCGCCGACGGCTTCCGGCCCGGTCAGAAAGCCGCGCAGCGGAGAACTCAACGCTTCCGCCGGAAGCACGCCCAGCCAAGTCACCCCCCGGCGATGGCAGGTCGCCTCCTCCAGAGTGTCGTATTCGTCGCGATAATAATAATCGCCCAGATCGCCCAGCCAGACGGCGGTTCCTCGGGACACCAGCACGTAATTGCCGTCGGCCATGCCGGAGACGAAGGTATCGACTTCTTCTAGCCTGCGCTGAAGCTCGCTGCCTTCATATCCATACACCGCTCGGAGCCGCTTAGAAACTTCCGCCGCGTCCGCCGCTTCGAGATCGCCGATTCCCGGATACCCGATACTGACGAAACAGTCTTTCAGGAAGTCTTCCATGCGGTCCCTGCCGCGCACGAACGGCGAGAGTCGGAACAGGTTCATCGGCGTTTCCTCCTATCGGCTTTCTCGAACGTTCAGACTTCCGACTAGACGTTCAGCTCCGCTTTGCCCCTGCGGGACTCGGCGATTTTCTCTCCGACTTTCGCCAGAATGCCGTCCAGCGACTGCGGATCGTTGACGTCGTATTCGTCGATGTTGAGACGCAGGATCGGGCAGGCGTCGAAACGTTCGATCCAGTCGGCGTAACGCCCGTGCATTTTTTCCCAATACGTGACTTCGGTCTGGATCTCCATCTCGCGTCCGCGCTCTTTGATGCGTCCCAGAATGGACGGCAGGCTGCCTTCCAGATAGATCAGCACGTCCGGATGCGGGAAATACGGCGTCATCACCATCGCGTCGAACAAGCTGGAATACGTCTCGTAATCCACCGCGGACATCGTGCCTTGATCGGCGTGCATTTTGGCGAAAATGCCGGTATCTTCGTAAATCGAACGATCCTGCACGAATCCGCCGCCCGCTTCGAAGATCGCTTTCTGCTCTTTGAAGCGTTCGGCGAGGAAATAGATTTGCAGATGGAAGCTCCAACGCTCGAAGTCGTGGTAGAACTTCTCCAGATAAGGGTTATGGTCGACTTTCTCCAGCGAGGTCTTGAAACCGAGACGTTCCGCGAGCGCGGAAGTCAGCGTGGACTTGCCTACGCCGACGGTGCCGGCTACCGTAATCAAGGCATCGGCGGGAATGAGATGTGAATTCATGTTCGTTCAGGCTCCTTCTAATTGGATAAGCTCGGGACGTTCTCCCGGATGCGGGACACGATCTCGGCAAAATGTTCGGGATCGGCCACGAAATCGATCGAGTCGCCGTCCACCGTGATGATCGTCGTCTCGGGTTCGGTCAAAGCCAGCGAAGACATGGCCGCTTCGTAATCTTCGATCAACTGCTTCAGGTAAGCGTGGTCCATGTCCTGTTCGAACGAACGGCCCCGCTTGGCGATGCGCCCGAGCAGCGTCTCCAGGTTGGCTTTGATGTAGACGATGATGTTCGGCTTCGCCAGATCGTCGGTCAGCACATGATAAATCTGCCGATACTTCTCTCGCTCGCGGCCTTTCAAGGTCCGTTCGGAGAAGATCAGGTTCTTGTAGATGTGATAATCCGATACGACCGGCATGCCCTGCCGGATCAGCTTGGTCTCGGTATCGCCGAGCTGCTTGTACCGGTTGCACAGAAAGAACATCTCCAGTTGAAAACTCCATTCGTCCAAGTTCTGATAGAACCGCTCCATAAACGGATTTTCTTCAACGATTTCTTTGAGCAGGGGCATATTCAATTCCGCGGCCAGCATCGAAGCGAGCGTCGTCTTGCCCGCCCCGATCGCGCCTTCGACCGCGATATAAGGGACTTGATTCATTTGTTTTTCCTCCTGCCTCCGACGCCGCAAGCGGCCCCGGTCCAAAATAAACGAATACGCTGACCGCTTAAGATGTTGGGTTTCATCCTCCGTAAACCCGCTTGAACCGTGCGTATTTCCGAAAGGCTCAAACCTTGGATTCTATGCGGTCAACTCACTAGGGCGTGTCTCCGCGCTGCCGCCTCCCGAAACGCCGGGGCGACCCGCTCCGCAAACACACCGTAAGCCATTGTATCACAAGCCGAGGCAAAATCCGCATAAAAAAAGCCGAAGAAAAAGCGGAATCCTGTCCGCGTTTTCTTCGGCCTGGCAGCCCGTTTTTCATGCGCGAATCGCAGAGTCTCCGGGTCCTTGCCGTATCGTCCTTTACTGAGTGCTCTTTTACCGAATATTCCAACCGATGCGCCGGGCCGTTCAAACGAAATTCTCGACCGTCAGGGACTTGACGGGTTCAGGGCAAGCAGCCCTGATTCTTCTCGTCGAAAAACGTTTGGATTCCGCGAGCGAAATCCTCGACGTTCAACGGCTTGCGGATGTACCGGATAAATCCGGCCTCCAGCGCTTTCTGCACGTCTTCTTCCATCGCCAGAGCGCTGATCGCCCATACGGGAATGCCTGCGGTTTCTTGCAGGTTTCGCAGTCTGTCCAGACCTTCGTAACCGTCCGCTCCCGGCAGCACGATGTCCATGAGAATCAGAGACGGGCCGCATGACTGAGCCAATTCGATCCCCCGTTCCGAGGTCTCGGCTTCCAGCAGCACGACTTCAGGGAATTTTTTGCGAAAAAGATGCCGCATCAACAGCATGCTTGCCCGATCGTCCTCCACGTATAACACTCGCGTCCGATTCGTTCTCACCGCAACCATCCCCACATAAAAAAATAAGCCGAAGAAAAGGCCGTTTCCCGCCTTCTCTTCGGCCCGATTGATCAGCGCATCCGTTCGATGTCTGAATCGTTACCGAATCTCATTCGATTGTCTACTCCCTTGCCAACACGGGTTGAAAGGGGGACTACTCCGTAAATATGTAAAGGACGACACTGCGATCTCGGTCGAAATCCCAATCCGCGTACAGGTCCGCAATCTCTCGGCCCAGCAATACGGCGGTGTCGATTTCTTCTTCCAATAATCTTTTTTCTAATCTTCGTTTGGCTGCTTTTAACACTTCGGTGTACCCCAAATCCACCATTTCTTTTTCCAGCAGTACGGTTATACCCTGTCTAAAGACCAGCAGCATCCGGGTACCGACCCACCAAGATTCGATATGACGGGGCTTTTTCTGAATCTCTGCCGTTACATGGGTGATTCGGCTTTGCAGTTCCTGTTTGCCCGGATAATCGGGATTCGATTCCGGCAGCGGATCGAACAGGCCGATGATGGCGCCAGAACCGTTGTGGACTCCCCAGTCGTAATAAAATTCAGAGACCTTGATTCTCGCGTTTTCCTGCAAAAACACTTTGATCTCGGGCAGCAGAGCCTCCATCATGAGTTCCCGCGTATAGCGGAAAGCCGACTCTTCCTGCTGGGTCAGCAAAAATTGTTCGACCGGACCCATGAAGTTGCGTAAGTGGAATACGATGCAACTGTTGCTTAACGATACGTTGACCGCTTCGGGTCCCTTGCCGAAACGGGTCCTGAGCAGCTTGGCCACATAGCTTGTCACCATGCTGATCGTTTCTTTCTCATTCTTCATAAGCACCGGCCCAGCTGTTCAAGATATGCCCAAAATTCAGACACACCGGCTCCACGACCGGACTGTAGCCGAAAGTGAGCACTCAACCGTAGTATACTGCAAGTTGCCGGAAGATGCGATAACAAAATCTTGAAGATTGTAAAAAGGATAGCTTGCGGAGCCGTTTGGCATAGAGATACAATAAATGCAGAAGTTATCACAGCGACGGCGAAAGAATGTTCGATCGAATGCGGCGGCAGCGATTCGATTACGATCGTGAGAAGATCGCGCGAGCGGCTGCCGAGGCCGACCGAGCGGCGCCCGAGGTTCCCGCAGCGTAGGAAAAGCCGAAGAACGGAGGACGTCCGTTCTTCGGCTTTTCCGCGCGGCAAGATTTCGGGAGAAAGTTTGAAGGGAACGGCCGATTTCTCGAATTAAAGGCTGGATTCGCGGGCCGCTCGGAATTAAAGTAGAAGATATGAGAAATCCTACACGCCAACCTTTTCGCCGATCGTTGAAGTCGTCGCCGAAGACGACCATTTTCTTGCTGCTTCTGCTGCTGCTGTTGGCTTTATCCGGTCTTCGGCTCATTCTTACCAATCCGTACGGCATGTCGGGCACCCCGCGGGCCGAAAACGGAGTTCTCGACCTTAGAGGAACGAAACTCGACAACTGGCATACGCTTCAGTTGGACGGGGAATGGACCTTCTACCCCCGACGCTTTATCGAATCCGATCCGGGAAGCGTTCTCGGAGAGTCGCCCGGAAGAATCTCCGTTCCGGGCGATTGGAAAAAAGCGCTGGGAACGGATTCGTCCGTCGGTTACGGCAGCTACCGGCTGCGAATTCTGACGAATCCCGATTTGGATCTGTCGTACAAATTGACCGTCAAAGATATTCAAACTTCTTTTCGTTTGTATGCCAACGGCGAAATGGAAGCGGAGATGGGACATCCGGCCGAGTCAGCCGAAGATCACCAAGCCCGAGTCAATACCGAACTGGTCTCGCTGCCGGATACGAACGAGATCGATCTGGTCGTCGAAGTCTCGAACTTCGAGAATGCCCGACGAGGGGGCATCGCGCGTTCGCTTCTCTTCGGATCGTCGAACGCGATCAACTCCGATCGCACCTATAACGTCGGCATGCAGTTGATCACGCTGGCGATCTTGCTGATGCATGCGGTCTATATCGGAATCATCTATTTGTTCAGCCGCAAAGACAAAGTCTTTCTGCTGTTCACCTTGCTGCTCGTCTCGGCCGTGTTCAGCATCTCGCTCGACGAAGACAAGGTTCTTCTGGCCATCTGGCCGTTCGATTACGAAGCCGCCAAAAAAATCGCTTTGTTCTCTTACGCGGCCATGACGACGTTAATGCTCAAACTCGCGGTATCGTTCTCTCTGGAACCGAAGCGTCAGCGCAGGTACCGGTTTTATTTTGCTCTGACGGCGCTTTACGGCCTGTTCATCATCTTCGCTCCGATCGAAGCCGTTCTGTATTCCACCAAAATCGGGCTGTTTACGGTCGTGACGCTGCTGCCTTCGTTATGGGTGCCGGTTCTTCTGATTCACTATATCGTCGAAAAAGAACGCAATGCGATCTTCCTGTTGATCGCGGCGGCCGGCATGGCGTCGACGCTGGTCTGGGGCGGATTCAAAAACGCCGGCTGGGTCGCACCCGGATTCTATCCGTTCGACATCCTGATCGCTTTCTTCGGCACGGTAGCTTATGCGGTCGGCAAGTATTTCCGCAACAATTCGGCTCTGACCGAACTTGCCGAACGGCTCCGGCAAGCCGACAAAGCCAAAGACGAATTCTTGGCCCAAACGTCGCACGAGCTGCGTACGCCGCTGCACGGGATGATCAATATCGCCGACAGCGTATTGGCAACCGAAGGCGAAGCGCTCACCGAACGTTCGCGAAGAGATCTTCAACTATTGGGTCAAGTCGGACGCCGGATGAATCTGCTGCTCGGCGATCTGCTCGATGTCTCGCAGATCCGAGAACGCCGGATTTCGATCCGCCTCGCGCCGGTGTTGGTCCAATCGTCGGCGGCCGGCGTGCTGGACATGCTGCGTTATATGGCCGTGGACAAGCCTCTGGAACTCGAACTCGATATGCCGGACGATTCCCCGGCCGTGCTCGCGGACGAGAAGCGCTTGACCCAGATTCTGTTCAATCTCGTGCATAACGCCATCAAGTTCACGCCTGCCGGTCGGGTAAGCGTCAGCGCGCGGGTGATGGACGACCTGCTGGAAATCCGGGTGTCCGATACCGGCGTCGGCATCGCTCCGGGTCACCTTGCCCGAATCTTCGACCCTTACGAACAGGTCGATCCTCTTCTCGGCGCTTCGGGCATCGGTCTGGGACTTGCGGTCAGCCGCAACCTTATCGAACTGCACGGCAGCAAACTGTCCGCCGAATCCGAACCGGGCAGCGGCTCCGTTTTCGCTTTCTCGCTGCCGCTCGCGGATCCTTACGAGCAGCGAAACGCGCAAGAAGAAGCGAAACGCCTGCGCGCGGCGAACCCTGTTCCGTCCGATCTGCCGCCGCACGTATGGGAAGAAGCGAATCGGCACGACCTGCCGAGTGAGGACGGCGATTCCAGATCCCGCATTCTCGCGGTGGACGACGATCCGATCAATCTCCGCGTGCTGCGCGGCATGCTTCCGGAAGAACGTTATCTCGTCGTTTATGCGCTCAGCGGGGCGGAAGCGTTGGAACTGCTGGACAAGAAAGTCTGGGATCTCGTGATCGCGGATGCTATGATGCCCAATATGTCGGGCTACGAACTGACCGAACGGATTCGCGAACGATATTCGCGCGCGGAGCTGCCCGTCCTGCTGTTGACGGCGCGCGGGCGGCCCGAAGACATCTACGCCGGTTTCGCGGCGGGAGCCAACGATTACGTGGTCAAGCCGGCCGACGCGTTGGAATTGAACTACCGCGTCAAAGCGCTGACCGATTTGCAGCGCGCGATCGGCGAACGTTTGAAGATCGAAGCCGCTTATTTGCAGGCCCAGATTCAACCGCATTTTCTGTTCAATGCCCTGAATTCGATTACCGCTTTGAGCGTGATCGATCTGGACCGCATGAACGAGACCATCGAAGCGTTCGGCTCCTATTTGCAGATCAGCTTCGATTATTGGAATACGCGGCAGCTCGTGCCGTTGGAGCGGGAACTGGAGCTCGTGCGCTCTTATCTGGCGATCGAATCCATGCGCTTCGAAGACCGCCTGCGCGCGGAGATTCATATCCCGGACGAAGTCGATCTTGAAGTGATGCTGCCTCCGCTGTCTATTCAGCCGCTCGTCGAAAATGCCGTCCGGCACGGCGTGCTCAGCCGTTCGAGCGGCGGCCGCGTGTCGGTAACCGCCCGTCTGGAGAACGATCGGGTCGCGTTTACGGTCGAAGACGACGGCGTCGGCATGGACGAGAAGACGCTGCAAACGCTGCTCACGCCGTCGCGCGGCGAAAGGCAAGGCATCGGAACGCTGAATACGGATCGGCGTCTGAAAAAGCTGTACGGCTCCGGATTGTCGATCCGCAGTCGAAAAGGCGTCGGAACGTCGGTGACGTTCCGCGTCCCTCTCGTTCCCGGCCGGCTGCCGCAAAGCGAAGCATTTTCCGACTGATTCGCTCGGTGTCGGCGAGGACTTAATCGGTAAAGGAGTGAATCGATCATGATGAAGGCTATGCTAATCGACGATGAGAAGCTGGCCGTGGCCTACATGGAAAAACTTCTGCGTGCCATGCCCGAATTCGAAGACATCGAATCTTATACGAACCCGGCAGACGCGATCGAAGCCGCTTGCGCAAGCCGCCCGGACGTGATCTTTCTGGATATCGTGATGCCCGAAATGAACGGCATGCAGGCTGCCGAACGGCTTCAGCAGGCCAGCCCCGATTCGGACATCGTATTTATCACGGGGTACGACCGTTACGCGATCGACGCGTTCGAATTGAACGCGCTGGATTACGTGCTGAAGCCCGTCCAACGCGCGCGGCTGGCGAAGACCGTCGAACGGTTGACCGCGCGCCGCCAAGAAATCTTCCCGCAAGAAGAAGCGGTCGAAACGTTGATGATCGGCGCCTTCGGCACGCTGCGCCTATGCACGCCGCGCGGCGCTTCGGCCGATACCGCGTTCCGCTGGCGCACGAACCGCGCGCAGGAAATGTTCGCCTATCTGCTGCATTACCGGGAACGGTTTATCAGCAAAGACAATCTGATCGGGCAATTCTGGCCGGACCTTCCGATCAAAAGAGCTTCGACGTATCTGTATACGACCATCTATCAGATTCGCCAATGCCTGAAGCAGACCCATGTCGAAGCCGAGATTCTGAACGCCAGCGGCGGAGAAGGGTACACGCTCCGTTTGAACGGAATGGCGCTGGACGTCGACCGTTTCGAGAGCGGCATCCGTTCGCTCGGAACGGTCACTCCGTCGAACTGCGCCGAGCATCTGCGTTTGGCCGCTCTATACGTCGACGATTATTTGGCCGATTACGACTATGCTTGGGCCGAAGGAGAACGTCAGCGCCTCCGGGCGATCCAATTGAATCATGCTTCCGATCTGGCGCTCTTCCTGTTGGAACAAGGCCGACTTGTCGAAGCGACGGCCGAATACAAGAAATTGACCCGGCTTCACCCGTATGCGGAACATGCTCATCTGGGCCTTCTTCAAGCCTACGCGATGTTGGGCGACCGGCTTGCCGTGGACGAACAGTATCTTCAAGCCCGGAAACTGTTCGAGCAGGAGTTGGATGTGGAACTGCCGATGCTGTTGTCGGATTGGTATGCCAAATGGAACGCGGGAGACGCGATGCTCGCAACCGTCTCCGAGTCGCTGCGACCCGAGGCTTTCTGATCCGGAGCCGGCCGCCGATCCGCATGCCGTATGCGCTCATCTCGTTTTTTCGATAAAAAAGCCGACTACGAAGCGATTTTCCCGCTTCGTAGTCGGCTTTTGTTCGTACGCTTCCGCAATCGAAAGGCGCTAGCACCTTGTCAACCTTAAAGGTAGGCATACATTCCTCTGAATCGCACCTAAAGCGTGTGCGTTTCAGTGAAACGTAAACCTGTGATTAAGAGTCGAAAGACGCTAGCACCCGCAGAAACGATCGCTTAAGATTTAGGCTCTTCCTGATTCTCGGCCGCGCGTTTGCGAACGAGCAGGAATCCCAGCAGGCCGATAAACAACAGGCCGAAGCCTACTGCGCGGCTTGCCAGATAATCGGATTCGCCGGTCTGCGGCAGCAGTTCCGTACCCGGAGTCGTCGTTCCTTGCGGAACCGAATCGTCCGGTACGCCGACCGAAGGATCGTTCGGAGGAGTCGGATCGGACGGAATATCCAATCCGCCTTTCGGCGTCTCGTCGCCGAGTTCGATATCGTCGTCCGGCGTCGGCACGGTCGGTACGGGCACGCTTGGCGTTGTCGGCGTCGGTTGGACCGGCGTCGGCTGCGTCGGCGTCGGTTCCACGCTCGGATTGCCCGAAGGCGATCCTTCTTCCGGAACGTCGATCAGCGGCGTCGGAAGAGGCAGCTGCGGGAACTGAAGACCCGGAGGTCGATTCGTCGACGGTTCCGGCGTCGGATCGACCGGCGGCGTCACCGGCGGTGTCACGGGCGGCGTTACCGGAGGCGTGACAGGCGGCGTCACCGGAGGTCCCGGAGGCGTTACCGGCGGTTCCGAAGGTCCCGGAACGGACGGACGCACTTTATTCGTGACTTTTTCGTCTACCACGAAGTCGGTTCCGGCTTCGACGCGTCCGATTTTAATTGCGCGCTCTTTCGTATCCAGCAGATAGCCGGAAGGCGCCGCTTTTTCCGTCAGGATGTATTCCCCGGCCGTCAAGCCTTCGAAAAGGATCAGGCCTTTCTCGTCGCTTTGTTTCGTCGCGATCGTCAGGAAGCTTCCGTCGGCTTGTTTTTGCGTCAACGCGAACTCGGCACCTTTCAACGAAAGGTTCTCGTTGTCCGCATCGACTTTGTGCACGGTCAACCCGTAGGTTTTCTCGTTGGCGATCTCTTGTTCAAGAATCAGATCGTCTCCCGCGTGCGCGCGGTCGAGCGTGAGTTCGTATTCTTTCGGATCGAGCTTATAGCCCGCAGGCGCGCTTTTCTCCGTCAAGACATAATCGCCGGACAGCAATTTCGCGAACGTGATTTGTCCGTTCTGATCGGTCTTCTGCGTTCCGATCGTCATGCGCGTGCCGTCTTTTTGTTTGCGTTCCAGCAAGAATTCGGCTCCCTCAAGCGAGAGGGCGGCATCGTCGGCGTCAACCTTGTGCACCACAAGCTGGTAAGCGCGCTTATTGGTGATTTCCGCATTGACGTTCAGATCTTCCGCATTGCCGCCTTTGATCTCGATCGCATGTTCCGTCGCATCGAGTTCATAGCCTTCCGGCGGCGTTTTCTCCTTGAGGATGTAAGTGCCGGACAGCAGCTTCGTGAATAGGATCCGGCCATTCGCGTCGGTGGTAGCCGTTCCGATATCGGTCAGCGAACCGTTTTTCATTTTGCGCTGCAGCGTGAATTCGGCTCCCGGCAAAGAGATCGTTTTGTCGTCCGCATCCACTTTATGCACAGTCAGCTGATAACGTACGCCGCTGCCTGTTCCCGAGCCGGAAGAAATCGCGACGATCTTTTCTTCCGAATCGTTGTCTTCCACTTCTTTAAGGTTGAAGCCGTTGAAATCGACCGTGTTGGAGACTTTATCGCCGTTCTTGGCATCGATCAGCGATTGATACTCCAGCACGTACGACGTGGAAATTTCTTTGTTGAACTTCAACACGAACGTTTCTTGGCCCGCGGCGTCGGTATCGAATTGCAGGGTGTAATCTTTGTCCGCGCCCTGCTGAAGTTTTTCTGCCGATTTGGTGACCGTTCCGTCCGCGGCGACATTCGTTTTGTAGAGATTGAACGAATCGCGCAGCAGTACTTGATTAAGGCTCGGCTTGTCGGTCAGCGCGGCTTGACTGACGGTGGATTGGCCGCGGTTAATCCAGATCTTCCAGTCCATCGCTTCGCCGTTTTGCAGGCCTTCTTTGGCTACGTATTCTCCGCCCTGTCTCACCGTAACTTCGGCTTTCAAGTCGGAAGAAACTTTGCTTGCTCCGTTCATCAGCATCGCGGTGTTGGGAACCTTGTCGCTTTCGATCAAGCTGCCGTCCAAGCTGGTATCGAATACCAGCACGTAAGCGGAATCGATCGGCTCGTTGAAGGAGACCGTCAGCGTTCGCGAATCTTTATCGTAGTTCGGCGTGAAGCCGACCTGGGCCGGAGCGCCTACCGAACCGCTTCCGCCTTTGGCGATATTCATCTCGTACAGCTTGATGCTGTCCATATCCGGCGTCTGTCCTGCCGTCAGCTTATCGACGATCGAAGCCGCATTCAGGCTTTTCAGGTTATAGTTGACGCCGACCGTCCAAGTGATTTTCTTGGTTACGGCATTGTACTTGCCGTTCTTATAGCCGTTGTTTTTCGTTTCGCCGTTAGGATTGAAAGTCGCTTCGGTCGTGACGCTCTGATCCTTGCCGGCTTCGTCTTTCCACTCGACAAGCGCGCTGTTGAGGAACGTCGATTTCCCGGCCGTCAGCGCGTCCATATCGAAGCGCGTCTGATAGCTGACCGTATATTCGCCGCTCAGCGTCTTGTCCGCGCCGAAGTCGATCTTGAAGCCTTCCGAGTAATCTGTATCGTCTCCGCTCAGCGAAATCAGCGTGTAATCTTCGCCGAGCTTCAACTGTCCGGAAGGCCCGTTGACGACGAGCGTGCTCGGAAGCAGCGTCAAGCCGTTGTAAGGATGCGTGTCGGTAATCGTCACGCCTTTCATCGGGAGCTTGTTGTGGTTCAACACGATTTTCCAAGCGACCGATTTATTGGCATAGTCTTTGAGCGAATCGACATACGTTTTGATGCCGAAGACTTGGCCGGTATCGGATTGGGCCGTGCCCGTCGCCGATTCGCCGCCGCTTTCCGTTACGGTATTCGTGATCTTCTCGGACACGTATACCGGCTTGCTGGCCTTCGTGCTGTATTCGATCACGTAAGCGGAATCGATATCGTTATTGAATTTCAGCTCGAAGCCGTTCTTGCCGTTCTCGTTGGGAAGAACATTCGCGGTGAAGTCCGCGAAAGGCGTTTTGCCGCTCATATTCTGGTTGCTTGTCGGCGTTACCGAATAGACTTTGATTCCGGCCGTGCCGCCGACCAACTCGTGCGATTCGTTGAACAGGTCGGTCAAGACCGCGCTGCTCGCCGGAATTTTCTGTTCGCCGTAATTGTAGTAGACTCTCCAATCGATCTGCTGTTTCTCGGAGTCGTATTTGACCATCTGCTTGTCCAGCAGTTTGCCGGTCGTGACGTTCTGCGTCGCTTGCGCCGTAAGGTCCGAGATATTGCTTCCGCTCAGCGTCGCTTTGTTGGTAAAAGAAGTTCCGCTTTCGACATCCGTCGAATAGACGACTCGGTAAGCCGAGTTGATGGACGGCGCGTTGAACTTCAACGCGAAGTCTTGATCGTCCGCGGTCTTTTCTACCGTATAGTCCGTAAACTCTCCGCCTTGTTGGACCGAACCGTCCAATTGGACTTCAAGCTGGTAGACTTTCAGCGAAGCCGCGTCGAACTTCAAGCCGTTCGGCATCGGATCGTTCAGCACCGCGCCTTCGACCGTAGCCAGCGCTTTGTTGAAGTCGATGCTCCACTGAATATGCTTGCCGTTGAAGGCCCGGTCGACCGAACCTTTCTTTTCGATGGTCTCGCCGACGATCGGTTTGAACTCCAGTTCGACGTTTTTGCTTTGACCTTGGATCGGGAACTCGATCGTCTGCTTCGTTCCGCCGGAGAACTTGTTCTTGTCGAACTTGGTCTCGATATGGATCGTTCCTTGAACGTCTTCGAACTGTTCGATCTGATCGTTGAACGTCATTTTCACTTTGAAGCTCGAACGATCGACGACGAACTGTCCGACCGAACCGTCTTGCGTGACCAAGTCGCCGGTCACGTCGTTCGCCAGCACGAATTTGTCGGGAAGAGCGAACTCGAACCAATCGCCCGCTTGATACTCGTGATCGTTCGGCAGCGCCCATTTGTAGTCGACTTCGACTTCGGCGCCCTGTTCGTACACGACTCCGTTTTGGATAGGCTGATATTGGCCGTTTCCGTCTTTGATCTTCAATTCGGCGTCGGTCAGCAGGTTATCCGTAATGGCCTGCGCGGCGCGCAGCTCCGCCGAATCCGCCTTGGCTTCCGCGTCGGCATCGGCCGCCGCTTCTTCGCCCGTCTTCGACTCTTCGGCAGCCGCCCCGTCGTCCGTTTTCGGTTCTTCGCCTTGCGCGGGCGGCGCCTCTTCCTGCGCCCCGCCGTTATCCGGCGTCACCGTCGAATCGCCGGGCGTCTGCGTTCCCGAATCGGGTTCTCCTTGCCCGCTGTCGGTCTGTCCGGAATCGACCGCGCCCGAAGACGCTTGATTCTCCGCCGCCTGCGTCTGCTCTGTCGCGGCCGCGGGCTCTTCGGCGCTTGCGATACCCGCGAATCCGATGCCTTGCATGATTTGCAAGACCAACAGCAGCCCGACCAGCAGCAGGCTCATTCTCCTCTTCATCTTGTCTTACCCTCCCTGTGTTTATGTACCAACGATTGCTTGGCATTTGCCTGAGCAGAAGCATATACCGAGCACATATACAAAAACTGAACAGGTCGGCAAGCAGCGCGAATTCAAGAAGAAACGCAGCATAAAAAGCGATGCAAACGGAAAGCGCCGCTGTGCGGCAGCTTTTCGTTTGCATCGCCCAAAAAGAGACGGATCGCCGGGAACGAATCCCGCTCCGGTTCCGGACTATAAAGCTTCTACGTCGTGCTCCGCTTGAGCCAACTCGAGCGCCGTTCCGCCCGCTTCCCGCAGGGCGGCTTCTTGTCTGGCTCGAATATCGGACGAAATTCGCGCCAGCTCGGTCGCGCCGGCAGCCAATCGGCGTTCCAGATCGCGGGTACGGGCTTCGACCGCCCGTTCCACGACCAGAATCTCCGATCGGGGTACGCGTCCGGCGGACGGATCGAACGCGAAGCGCCGCTCGAGCCGATCTCGCCATGCGAGCAGCAGACGCGTATTCGCGGGACCGAATCCCGGCACCCGCGCCAAGCGGACCGCATCGACTTCCCAAGCGGTCTCGATACCGAACAGCGCAAGCGTCGCCCGCCGACCGGGACCGATGCCATCGAGCTGCGCGTGTTCGAGCCGATTGCGCCGCAGATAAGTCTGAACCTGAAGACCTCGCTGCCTTTCTTCCAAGCGGCGCAGTTCCGCCGCTCTGAAGCTTTCGAGGTCGAGGTACTCGCGCTTGGCTTGCTCCAGCTCCCGAAGTTTCGCTCCGTAAGCGCCGGAGCCGCTGGCTTCCGCGTACCGGCGGCAGACTTCGTCCCATTTCGCGCGCAGCCGGTCGCGCTCTTCGGCGCGCGCCGAACGCAGTTTCCTGCGCCCTTTGCCCGCGGCGAGCAGCAGCAGGTTCAAACCGGCCAGCGCGCCGATCGTCAGCAGCCAGTAGCCCGGCAGGAAGATCCAGACGCCGGCGGCCGCGACCAGCGACGTCAGCGAGAGCCCCGCTCGCAGACGCCGCCGCCGCAGATAGACGGCGACAGGCGCGGACAGCTGCGCCGGAAGCGAAGCCGGCTCCGGAAACGTACGCGCCGGCGCAGGGGCCGGCACGCGCTGAATCTGCGCCCAGATGCCCGGCAGCTGGAAGCCGGAGCCGCCGGCAGCCTCCGCCGAAGCCGCGCGACCGGCGTCGGCGGAAGCGCCGCCGGTCGCAGGAGCCGTACGCCGACCCGAATCGGTCGGATGGAACAACAGTCCGCCCGTCGCGGACTCCATCGCGCACCACGGACAAGAACCGGCCTGCATCGGGTATTGATGTCCCGCGTTGCGCGGGCATAAGGCCAGAGCGCCGCTCATCTCCTGAAGAGCGGCAATCCATTCTTCCGCGCCCGGTCTGCCGGACATCGACTCTTGCGAGAATGCCCGCGCGAATAGCTGCTGCACCTTCGGCGGAAGCACCGTAAGCGGCAGCGCCCCCGGCGGAGGCTGCATCTGGCGGGCGGCCGCCGAAGGTCCGTAAGCGAAGCGGAATTCGCGGATCGCCCGCTCGATCGGCATGTCCCCGGAGCCGGAATATTTGCCGGCGAACGGATGCCGGCCCATGAAGAGCAGCATAAAGAGAAAGACGGCGAGGCCGAAGTTGTCGTGATTGCGGGTTCGGATCACCCCGCGGAACGTGCGGACTCCTTGAAGTTCCGGAGGCATATACATCGGGATGCCCACGTCGCAGCCGAAACGCGTGCTGCCGGACTGCACCTGAAAGCTGTCGCAATCGAGCATCAGAATGGTCGCCTGCTCCGTGACGTAGAAATTGCTGTGGTTGATATCGCCGACCACATGCCCTTCTTCGTGCACGGCCGCGAACGCCCGCGCCAGATTGGCTGCCGTATGTACCAGAAACGAATAGCCCGCCTGAGGGAACTCGGCCAGCCGCGTTTTCGGCCCGTAAAGTTTATGAATCTCTTGGCCTTTGAGAACCGGCATCAGAAATCCGACGACCTTCCGCCCCGCTCCGAGCAGCACGTCGACCGGCCATACCGTGAAGCGCAGCAGCCGCTCCGTTTTGAGCCGGACCATCGCTTCGATCTTCTCCTGCTTCTCTTTAGGCAAAGGCTTATGATACAGTTTCGCGACCAAGTCCGAGCGTCCCACGACTTCGTACACCGAACCTTCGCCGCCCCGCCCCAGTTCCTGCCCGAAAACGACCTGTCCGCCGCTGCCGTTTACGATCCGCTCCGCTTTTTTCATGACGGCTTCGCCGCCTGCGGGATTTGACGCGTCGCCACCACGAGCGTCTTATCGTCGTCCGTGCGCTCGTTGACCCGGCCGGAGTCGAGGAAAGCGCGCAGCGAATCTCCGTAGCGGACTTCTTCGCCCGCATTCAGACGTCTTAATACGGAGAAGAAAGGACGGAAGAACGGCTCGTAAGCCGTCCGGCTCTGATAATGCAGCGCCAATCGCTGAAGCCCGTCCGTGAACACGGCGATCTCGCCGTAGGTCCGTCCGGTATGCAGGCTGTGCTGAAGATACTTTTTCGCGCCGTTTTGCGTCGCGAAATAAGTCGTGTTCTCGTATTCGCCCTGCTGCGGCCAGAATTCCCACATATAAGCGTCCTCCTTCTCCGAAAATACGATCGCGCCGTCGCCGATCTGAACGAACACGGCCTCGTCGCCGCCGACGATCGCCGCCAAAAAGGTGCAAGCGAATTCGCGCGAGCGGCAGCCCGCTTCGGCAGCCAGCGCCCGTACCGCCCGCTGGAAGCGGCCGAGCCAAGCTTCGAAGAACGCTCTCGTAAGCTGTTCCACGCGTCCTCCGTCCGCCAGATGCCGTTCCACGGCGTCGGCGAACATCGTGCAAGCCAGCCGCGAACCTTCGTCCGATCGTTCCGCGCTGCCCGCGCCGTCGGAAGCGGCGGCGAGCAGCACTTCGCGGCCGTCCGGCCCGATCAAAGTCCGGCAGAGCGAATAGTCTTGGCAGGGCTTGCCGGTCTTCGCGTGCGACGTGCCGCGTACGGAGACATGAGCGTGACGCCACATCAGATCAACGCCCATCCTTCCGGCGAAGCCGGGTTCTCGAGTCGGATCTGGTCGCCCGGCGTGGAATGGGATACCGAATTCAGCGAGTTCGACAGCCAAGAGAACAGATCGGCGAAACGCAGGCCTTTGAGCTTGAGCGGCGCGCGGGTCGCGATCTGTCCCAATACGTTCATGTCCGCGTTCTCGACGCCGACCGCGAAGAACATGAACGATTTGGAGGCTTCGCCGTTTTTGACCAGCGCGGCGGCACGCTGCCAATCGTCGGTCGGAGCGCCGTCCGTAATCAGGAAGATCCACGGACGGTAATACGAGATTCCGTTCTGTTTATAGACGTTCTTGCGTTCTTCCAGCATCGAGACCGCTTTTTCGATCGCCGCGCCCATCGGCGTATTGCCGCTGGCCGTCAGCATCGGCGGATAGAAATCGTCCGGCGTGCCGAACTCGGATGTGGCCTGTACCGGCCCGAAACTGACGACTGCCAGTTCCACCCGCTTGACGGACATGCTGTCCGTCATCAATTCTTCCTTAAAAGAAGACAAGCCCCGGTTCAGCTCTTGAATCGGCTGTCCGCTCATCGAATACGAAGTGTCGAGCAGCAGAATGCAAGGACATCTCGGTTCGGGATTTTCCGCGAATTCCGCGGCAAACGGGATTTGGTCGAATTCAAACATCGAAAGCAGCCCCTTCAATTCGTAATCGTTCCCTTGCTTCGATCGCGCCGTCCGCTTCATCCAGCGCGGCGAGCAGTACTCGCAGTTCTTGCGGCGCAAGTGCGCGCCATTGTCCGACGCCCAACTTGCCCAGCCTTACGTTCATGATTCGTTCTCGCCGAAGCTCCGAGACCCGGTAACCGAGTTCTTTGCACATTCGGCGAATCTGCCGGTTCAGCCCCTGCGTCAAGACGATGCCGAACACCCGGTCGGATATTCGGTACGTTCGGCACGGGAGCGTCACGGTACCGAGAATCGCGACGCCTGCGGCCATGCGATGCAGAAATTCGTCCGTGACCGGCTTATCCACCGTCACCGCGTATTCCTTGTCGTGCCCGTGTTCGGCGCGCATCATCCGATTGACGATGCTTCCGTCGTTGGTCAGCAGGATCAATCCTTCCGAGTCTTTGTCGAGCCGACCGATCGGGAAGATTCGCGACGGATAATTCATATAGTCGACAATATTGCCGGAGACGTTCTTCGCGTGCGTGCAGACGATGCCGCGCGGTTTGTTCAGCATGAGATAGACGGGCGGCGCTCCGGGCGGAATCTCCTGCCCGTCGATCGTCACCAGATCGCCGGGGAGCACTTCGGCCCCTTCCGCGCAAACTGCGCCGTTGACGGCGATCCTTCCCGCCGCGATCAGCCGATTCGTTTCCCGCCTTGAGCAGAAGCCCGTCTCGCTGATGTATTTGTTGATCCGCATGACCATGACCTTTGCCAACTTTCGTTTCGGCTTTCCTTATTTACTTTGTTTCTATATCAATAACCTTTCGGCCGTTCGCCGAAAAGCGAAAACGCTCCTAAAAGGAGCGCTTAAGCGTATACCTGTTTGAATGCGTCTTCTACCTGCGGCAGAATGTCATCCCAAGAGGCATCCGGCAGTTTGCTGACGGTAACGAAGTCGCGCATGCCGAAAATATTGTCTACTCCGTCGATCGTGACCAGAGCCGCCGCAAGCGGATGCTCGCTGGCTTCTCCCGCTTTGACGGAAGTGCTCTTCGGTCCTTCGAAGAGAATCGTATCCGCGCCTACGCGGACCGAGTTGGGGTTAGGCGTCTGTTGAATCTGGATCTGAACAGCGATGATCCTCACCTCTTTCTTAAGATTTGTCTCATGGACGCATACCGGATGCGCCCGGATTGGCTTTATTGTACCATACGCTCGCCGGAAGCGGCTTGCTAAAATCGCTTATTTGCGGCTCTGAAGATCTCTCCATACTTTCTTGTTGCTGTACTCGCGCTTCGAACTGATGTCTTCGCCGAACCAGTCGGGCGCAGCGAAAGCCTCCGCCGCTTCGAGCGAATCGAATTCGACTTCGGCCACGGTCAGGTTCAGTTGGTCGTAGCGGTCCAATTCCACGGTGAAGCCGTTCCATTCTCCGGTCGTCCGCACTTTGGTCAACGGCACCGCTCCAGAAGCTTCGAACAACTGATTATAGATGCTCTCGGTGATCGAATATTCGATCTCTTCGCGGCTCATGCCGTTGCCCTGCTTGAACGTATGCGTATATTCGACTTCGCCCGTATCTTCGTCCACCAGCCGGCGCACCCGAATCTCCTGCTGCTCGTCCAATGCCAGATACGTCTGTTCGATCCGCTGGCGCGATCTCCGAACGAACGCCCCTTCGGCGATCAACTCGTCCGGCGTGCGCTCCAGCAGAAACTTGCGTTCGATTTCCATAGCCATCTCGATTCGTCCTCCTTCGGTCCTTCTTGCTCTGCTTCAGTATAACCGAAAGCGCGCCCCGCATCGAAAACAAACAAAAAAAGCGCGTATCGCACGCGCGGAGGAGAGTCATTCGGGGAACTTCGAAAAGTTTCGGTTCATTTTTGACGCAAGCGGCTTCTTAGCCGCGGGTCAAGCATATTTATGACGTTCGAATTCGTTCAACCATTCGTCCAGCTTCTGCGACTGCGTCAGGACGCGTTCGTCCATAAACCCGTATTGGTCCGCAAGCTGATGAAGAATTCGGCGTTGGCGCTCCATTTCGTCTTGGACTTCGTTTTTATTCATATTCAAGCCCCTCCTGCTCGAATCCTCATATACTTATAGAAAAGCATATACCTTTACAAATCGGTAAATCGAAGCCGGATCGAGAGAGAAGCGCAACATTTTTACAAAAATATTCCTTGAAAACTCTTCGCAATTTCATTGTACTTTCCGAAAAAGAATAAAGCGCGCGCAATCCGCACGGCAAAGCCTGATTTCGAGGGCGACTGTAACAAATTCGTACGTTTTTCCTAGTACCAATTACAGTTTTGTTACTTGTGATTCAAACTCAGCCTGTTATAATCATGCGGTGTAGAGAAGTTTCATCAAGAAATTTGACAAATTAGCAGGCGTTCATGTACAGTATCAATAGTTACAAAATCTTAATAAATGCCGAATTTCTTTTTTGCAAGAAAACGGGGGAACCATCGCGGGTGAATTATTCTTGATTCAGAGGGAGTATAGGGAAATTCCTTCCACCGAACCCTTAGCTAACTCCGTAGGCATCAGGGGGAAAACTTTTTTGAAGAAGCTTATCGTGTCCATCTTGGGAGCAGCCATCGTCTTTACTTCGGGCGCAGCGACTACGCAAGCCGCAAGCTCCACGCCAATCAATGCCGCCGTCAGTCTTGTCGCAGGCACGCCTTACAAATATGGCGGTACCACCACTTCAGGTTTCGATTGCTCGGGATTCACCAGATATATCTTCCAAAAATTCGGCGTTCAACTGTCCCGCACAGCGTCCAGCCAAGCCAAACAAGGCACGACCGTATCCAAGTCCAACCTGCGCGTCGGCGATCTTGTCTTCTTCAACACGACCGGAAGAGGAATCTCCCATGTCGGCTTCTACGTAGGAAACGGCAAATTCGCCAATTCGTCCAGCAGCAAAGGCGTCAGCGTCGCCAGCCTGTCCAATTCGTATTGGGCCAATCGTTACGTCACGGCCAAGCGCGTAACCAGCGACTGGACATACAGCCAGATGATCGAGAACTGATTCTGATCTTTGCCTCGCCGTCGATCTTGACGCGTCTTTCGCCTCATTTCCTTTCCTATCGAACTTTCGATCCAGCAAAATACTTTCCACTTACCCGTTCCTTCCGGCGCATGAGCCGGGGAACGGGTTTCATCGTTTGCGGCCCGACTTGATCGGGATCGCTCCCCTTTTTCCGCTTGCTTACGCCGTTCTTATCTACCTTCTTACTCTAATGACGCACAGCTCGATCGTTTTGTTGCATTTTTTTGAAAAACTTTTAATTTATTTTTTCCTTTGCCGATTTGCTTCGATCTGATATAGTAAATTCAACTTTTCGAAACGGGGTGAACAGGAGAATGTACCGCCGCACGATTGCGAGTAATTGAGATTCGGGCCGGATCAAAACGCGTACCGGCTATCAAGGGAGAAGTCTGCCCTTTTGATCGAACTCTTCGACTTGCAGTCCGTCGTGCCCGGCCGTGCATTCTCTTTGTGCTGCCTGCGGCTCTCCACCCTATTCTCGAAAGGCGGCTTATCCATGTTAAAAAACTGCGTCATGCAGCTTCGCAAATTGATCGTCCTCTATGTCCTGCTCGGCTTCGCCTTGCAGTTCTTCGGCGCCTACGGCGTCCATACGTTCCAACGTCTGCTCGACTCCGTTCCTTCCTCTTCGGGTCTCGGCCAAATCGGCTCGCTGCTGCTGTTCTACGGCGCGCTGCTCGCGATCTGCGCCGTATTGAACTACGCGTCCGAATATCCGCAGACCGCGCTGCCGCGCAGCCTGTCCGAGAAGCTTAAGCTCGCGTCGCTCTCCCGGATCTCCCGCATGGACTACCTTGCCTACCGCAATCTCGGCACCGGCGAGCTGATCCAGACGATCGACAACGGCGCGCAGGCCGGTTCGGGCATCGTCTACGGGTTCTATCTGCGCATCTTCCATGAGCTGCTGCCCGCGATGCTGTTCAGCATGTTGTTCATCGGGCTGTACAGTCCGACGATCCTGTTCGTCGTCGCGGGAGGTTACGTCGTCGTATTCGTGCTCACCCGGCTGCTGCTGCGGTACCTCTACGCGGTCAAAGAATCGATGCTGGCCAATCAAGAGAAGCTGTCCCGTTATTCCGTGCGCGGCTTCATGGAACTGGTCGTTTTCCGGTTGAATCGGCGTTACGAACGGGAGATCGAGCGCCTGACCGGCACCGTGGACGAGATCGTGAATCAGAACGTGCGCATCCGCATGATCCACGAGTCCTTTTTCGCGCTGTTCGAACTGCTCGTGATCCTGATCAAACTGGCCGTGCTGGCGCTGGGCATTCGCGACGTGGCCGAAGGCCGTTCGACGATCGGCGTCACGCTGGCTCTGCTGCTGCTGATCGACAAAGTCTATTCGCCGATCGCCATCTTCAACGTCATCTATGTCGATTACAAGCTGGACAAGTTGACTTACGACCGTTTCGAACGCTATCTGAGCGCTCCGTCCGATCCGAATCTGGAACAAGGACGCGAAGTGACGAAGCTGCGGGGCGAGATCGCCTTTGAAGGCGTGAACTTCGGCTACGGGGAAAACAAGAAGCAGGCGAACGGCGCCGGCTCTCCGCATGAAGAAACGCCGTCTTCACTGCTGCGAGACGTCTCGCTCGTGATTCCCGCCGGTTCGTCCGTCGCGATCGTCGGCTTGAGCGGCAGCGGCAAGTCGACGCTGGTCAAGCTGATGCTCGGCCTGCTCAAAAAAGATTCCGGACGCCTGCTGATCGACGGAGTCGACATCGACGAACTCTGTCTCGACAGCCTGTATGCCCGCCTCTCGTACATCTCGCAGGACGCGCCGGTGTTCGACGACACGCTGCGCGGCAATCTGACTTTCGGCGAACACGCGGACGAAGACGCGTTGATGCGGGTGCTGGACGACGCGCTGATCGGCGATAAAGTGCGCTCTCTGCCGGAAGGTCTGGACACGCAGGTCGGCGAACGCGGCATGAAGCTGTCCGGCGGCGAGAAACAGCGCCTCGCCTTCGCCCGCGTGCTGGCGCAGAGCCGCGACATGGTCGTGCTCGACGAACCGGTCTCGGCGCTCGACAACATCACCGAACGGCGGATCATGGAAACGGTGCTGGACCGTTTCCGCGGACGTACGCTGATCGTCGTCGCGCACCGTCTCCACGCGATTCGCCGCGTCGACCGCATCCTGCTGATGCGCGGCGGCGAGCTGGTCGATCAAGGCAGCTTCGACGAGCTGCTCGAACGCAGCGATTACTTCCGGGAGCTGTGGAGCAAAGACGGCGCGGAGAGCGGCGCGGAGAGCGGCGCGGACGGCCGCGCGAGTTGATCCTTTTTAAGCGAATGCGCATCGAATAGAAAAAGCCTTTCCCTGCCGGTCGTATCGGGCGGGGGAAGGCTTTTGTTGTTGAGGGCGGGCGGGAGCGAAAAAGCGCTACGTCGATCCGTAGCGCTTCCCCATCTCTTCGATCTCCCGCTTCACCCGTTCTTTCAACGATTCCGGCTCCAATACGACGACCCGCGAGCCCCAGCCGAGGACCCAGTTCAGCAGTTCTTCCGGCGTGCGGACCCGGTAATCCACTTCGTAGCCTTCGGCGGTCAAAGCGCCGGATTCGGTATAGAAGTTCGGCTGCTGTTCCACGCGGCCTTCGAGTTCGGCATCGAACCGCAGCCGAACGAGCGTATGGCGGTCGTCTTCGGGCGCATAGTCCTGCAGCCGGAAATATTCCGGCACCGCATAAGGCTCGTCCGTCAGTCGAAGGTGTCGGATCCGAGACACCCGGAAGTTGCGGATCGCGCCGCGCAGTTCGCAATGCGCGACCAGAATCCAGCGGCCGTTGAGCAGGACCAGCCCGTAAGGGGCGACGGTCCGGATCGTGCGCTCCGGATTCGCCCGCTCGCCGCCGGGCCGGCCGGCGTAGTCGAAGCGCAGCTTGCGGCCGCCGGACAGAGCGGCGCGGACGATCTCGATATGGCTGCGCTCCATATCGAGGCTGTCGCGGTCTTCCGGATGAATGATCCGGATGCTGTCGCGAATTCGTTCGGCTTCCTCCCGCTTGCCCGGCGGGAGGAGGGCTTCGATCTTGCCGCGCGTGAAGCGGGCGCGGCGGCCGTATTCTTCGTCGAAGCGCTGCTCGACGAAATCCGCGCCGACGATCAGGGAGACGGCTTCGTCGACCGTGAAGCTGACCGGCGGCAGAAAATAGCCTTCGAGCAGGGAATACCCCTGCCCCGGCGAACCGAAGATCGGCACCCCGGCTTCGGAGAGAGCTTGAATATCGCGGTAGATCGTCCGGATGCTGGTCTCGAACAGCTGCGCCAGATCCTGTGCCCGGACGACGCGGCGTCCTTGCAATTCCAATACGATGGCAAATAGACGATCGGTCTTGTTCATGCCTCTATCTTCCGCCTCCCGTTTCTCGGTTTCTGACGATCCGCTCCGCCAGCGTCAAGCTTTCCCGGGTCCATTCCGGCAGATCTTCGCGCTTCAAGGCTTCTTCGGCAGTCAGCCAGAGAATCTCGGCGACTTCTTCCGGACTGACCGCAGCCGCTTCTCCGCCGATCCATTCGCAAACGAATACCGCGTTGATGACGGCGTCTCCCCGATCGGTTACAAACGAGGTACTGTGCGAATACGTTATCCGCTCGCCTACGTTCAACCCGACTTCTTCCTGAATCTCGCGCCGCAGCGCTTCTTCCAACACGCGGGTTCCCGAAGCGCCCGCATCCGCATCGACTTTACCTCCGACCAGCGCCAGCGTGCCGGCCGCATGTTCTTCCGCCGCACCTCGGCGAATCAGCAGCCAGCGCCCTTCCCGATAGATCGCGCCTTCCACATTGACGATAAACGAGACGTTCCGATTCTCCATCGATCGTTCCTCCTTGTCCAAGCCGTATAAGCAGGCTTGCGTTATTGGCCGTATACCGGCGCTGCGCTCATTTTTCCAATATTCTTTTCAATCGATCCTCGCGTTCCTTTTCGTCGTAAGCCGAATTGTCCAGCTTATATACCGGACAATTCAAGCGATTCAAGATCTCTTCTTCCAAAGCCCGGCGTGCTTTCAAGACTTCGACGGTGCCCGCGATGACGGACTCCCGGCCGATTGTTTCCGAATCCTCGCTTCGCGGCAACCTTACATTCGCCGCCCCGTAGCCCTGATTCAAATAATAATCCATGAATCCTTCCGACCATTCTCGCGGACGTTCCGCTACGGCTCGGCGAAACGAAAAATCCGAATCCTGCTGATCCACGTAAATCACGATCGGCGAAAGTCCGTCCGCTGCGGCCTCCAACCTTTTGACGTACCCGATCGACGCCTCCGGCTCGGCTCCGCAACGAATCATCGCCATCGTGACCGGATTCTGGATAAAGCAGCATTCGAACAAATAGACCGTGTCTTCCTTCTGATCTTCGGCCCGCGCCGAGAATGCCCGCCAACTGTCGACAAGCAGCTCGACGTGCAGATCAAGCGGCAGCTCGTACAGATCTTTGCCCGCGATCGCCTGCTCGGCTTCGGCCGGCAGCGGCTGCCCGGTTCGTTCGCGAATACGGCGGTAAGCCAGAAGACGCCCTCCCGCTTCGATCCGCGCTTTCGGTCGTTCGTCCGGCTTCAGTCCGTCGATCCATTCGGGAAGCGCCGTTCGCAGCCGCTCCCATTCCGTTTCCGTCAGATAAGCGACTCCTTCGTAATCCGCCGGATGATCGGTTCGTCCTTCTTCGTAAAAGAGCACGTTCAGCTTGGGTTCGATACTCTTCAGTACCCGCCATACCGCTTTTGCCGTAGTCGATTTGCCCGAACCCGGCAGTCCTTCGACCAGAATCAATCTCGTTCGCGCCATTGCGTTCCCCTCCTGACCTTGCCTTGTTTATATCCTAACAAATCCGAAGAAGAGTTTTCGAACCTTTCTTGCTCTTTTCATGCCGCCGATCAGGTTGTTTCCGAAACTTCGGATGCACGCGACAAAAAAAGCCTCCGGCCGATGCCGAAGGCTTGTCTTTCGTATCCGAACGATCCGAACGGACAAGCTTAAATCTTGAACTTCTCCACGATCTCCGATAAGGAATCGGCCATTTCTTTCAACCGGAGCGACGTGCCTTCCATCTCGACCATCGATGCCGATTGTTCTTCGCTCATCGCCGACACTTCTTCGGTCAACGCCGCCATCTCTTCGGTTACGCGAGTAATCTCGAGAACCGAATCTCCGACGGTCTTCGAACCGGCCGACATCTGTTCGACGTTGGCCGCCACTTCCGATACCTGCGCGCTGAGCATGCCGATCCGCTCCACGATCGATTCGAACGCCGTGCCCGCTTCGTCCAACGAAGCTACGCCGTGTTCGACGTTGCCCGAGCTGGATTCGACCAGCTCCACGATGCCGCGGATGCCCGAAGTCATCGCCATGATGATCCGGCTGATCTCTTCCGTCGAACGCGAAGACTGGTCCGCCAGCTTGCGGATTTCGGAAGCGACCACGCTGAAACCGAGTCCGTGTTCGCCTGCGCGAGCGGCTTCGATCGCGGCGTTCAGAGCGAGCAGGTTGGTCTGGCTGGACGTCTCCGAGATATAGCTGGTGATCGACAGCACTTCGTTCGAACGCTGCGCCAACTCCGAGACGCTGCCGCGAATCGTCGAGAACGCGTCGGCCACGCTCTGGACTTCGCTGACGCTCTGCTTGATGCGATGTTCGCCGTCGGCCGCCATCGAACGCGTCTGATCGGCCAGTCCCGCCACTTCGGAAGCCGCTTCCGCCACCTCTTCCAATCCGGCGATCGTCTGCCGCATGACGGAACTGATCTCTTCGGTCTGCGTCACTTGGCGCTCCGAACCGGCCGCCACGCGCTGAATCGAGATCGTGACCTCTTGAACGGCGCGGGCATTCTCCTGCGTGCCCTGCTGAAGAGAAGACGAAGCGCCGGTCAGACGCACGGTATTCTCTTTCAGATCGCGAATCATGTCTTGCAGGCTGATCAACAGCAGATTCGTCGCCTCGCCGAGGTCGCGGATTTCGTCCCGGCTTTTCACTTCGATCCGTTTGGTCAGATCGCCGCCGGAAGAAGCGATTTCTTCGATCGTGCGGGTGACGGCTTTGACGCTGCGCGCGATCCGCGTAGAAATGAACCAGGACAGAAATGCCGCGACCAGAACGACGGTTCCGAGCAGCACGAACAGCAGGATTTTCAACTGCTGATTGCTCTCGTGAAGATCGTTTACCCGTTTCGCCGTCAAGCTTTTCTCCGTATCGGTAAACTCGGCGACCACTTGGCGGAAAGCATCCATATCCTGCTTGCCCGGGTCGTCGGCGAAGAACTGCCGAATGCCTTCCGTATCTCCGGCGCGCTTCATGGAGATCGTGGCTTCTCCGGCTACCTGAACCCAATTCTCGATCTTGCCTTTGGCCTCGTCGAGTTTGGCCTGCTGGGCCGGATTGTCGGAGACCAGCTCGTACAGCGCGTTGTAGTTCTCTTCCCAGTCCGCTTTGCCCTTATTGTAAGGATCGAGATATTTCTCTTCGCCCGTGATGATGAATCCGCGCTGACCCGTTTCCATGTCGACGGCATTTTTCTCGATTTGGTTGGCCCGATCATGCACTTCCATATCGTGTCCCGCGACGAAATTCATTTCGTCTTCCAACTTATCGATCTGCGCCCGCACGACAAAGATCGCCGCCGCGAGGGCCAAAATGACGACCAAATAACCGATGCCGATCTTGGTCCCTATATTAAACTTGGCATTTTTCATCTTTTCTGCACTCTCCCTTGTTGTATGCCAATGGCTTGAAATGATATTCGAATAGATAACAATTTTAGTATCGGAATAAGTGCTCTCGATATAAAGCCCCTGCTTAGAAAAAAAATCCATTTTCTGAAGTTCGCTATCCCGATCGCGATATACAAATTTTTCAAATTTTCGATAACGTTTTATGTTCAGCGAATTCCCGTAAGGGTAATGATAAAGCGGTTACAAAAAAGGCGAGTCCCTGTTTTCCATTACATAATCGAGGAGGTTCACATGTTCAAAAAACGCTTCAAACCGGCTGCCGCCGTTCTGCTGACCGCGGTTCTTCTGCTCTCGCTGCTGCCTTTGCCGTCCGGAGTCGCTTCCGCCGCTTCCCCGCCCAAAAGCAAAATGCAGACTTACGTCGACAACATGCAGCCGGGCTGGAACTTGGGCAATACGCTCGATTCCGTCGGGCCGGACGAAACGGCGTGGGGCAATCCTCGCGTTACGCGCGAGCTGATCAAACAGATCTCCCGCCAAGGGTTCAAAAGCATCCGTATTCCGGTCACTTGGGACAACCATATCGGACCCGCGCCGGACTATAAGATCGACCCCGCTTATCTCGACCGCGTGGCGGAAGTCGTCGGCTGGGCGAGATCCGAGAATCTGTACGTTTTGATCAACGTGCATCATGATTCGTGGGTCTGGATCAGCAAAATGCAGCAGAATCATGATGCGACGCTGGCCCGTTATAACGCGATCTGGAAGCAGACGGCCGAGCGCTTCAAGAACGAGTCCGACAAGCTCTCGTTCGAGAGCGTCAACGAACCGCGCTTCACCGAAGGCGGCACGACCGACGAAGCGCAAGCCCAGAAAATGCTCGACGAGCTGAACCTGTCGTTCCACGAGATCGTGCGAAGCTCCGGCGGCAAGAACGCGACCCGGCCGCTCGTTCTGCCGACGCTCGAGACGTCGCCGACGCAGGAGCGCATGAACGCGTTATCCAAGACGTTCCGGCAGCTCGAAGCCGACAAAAATCTCATCGCGACCGTGCATTATTACGGCTACTGGCCGTTCAGCGTGAACATCGCCGGAACGACCACGTTCGACGAAACGACGCGCAAAGACATTACCACCACGTTCGATAACGTCTACGACACGTTCGTCGCCCAAGGCATTCCGGTCATTCTGGGCGAATACGGTCTGCTCGGTTTCGACAAAAACACGAATACGATCGAACAAGGCGAGAAGCTCAAATTTTTCGAATTCCTGACTTATTACATTCGAGAGAAACATATTACCGGCATGTGGTGGGATAACGGACAGCATTTCGACCGCACGCAGTACAAGTGGTCCGATCCGGAATTGTACGAGATTATCCGGTCCGGCCAGAAACAGCGTTCTTCCGTAGCCGAATCGGATCTGATCCATCTGCGCGAAGGCCAACCGGTCACGGACAAGACGATCGCGCTGCAATTGAACGGCAACAAGCTGACTTCGCTCAAAGCGGACGGCAAACGCCTTACGAAAAACAAAGATTATACGCTGAACGGCGAAACGCTGACGATTCCCGCAGCGACGCTCGAACGTCTGACGGCATCCGGCAAACTCGGCGTGAACGCCGTATTGACGGCAGGCTTCACCAAAGGCCCGGATTGGAACTTCTACGTAACCGTGCATCGGACGCCGGCGTTGAGCGCATCCGACGGCGCGGCCGCGGACTTCGCGATCCCGACCGACTTCGGCGGCGACAAACTCGCCACGATGGAAGCCGTCTACGTCTCGGGAGGCAACGCCGGTCCGAACGATTGGACCTCGTTCAAAGAATTCGAATCGACGTTCAGCCCGGATTACGCGAACGGCAAGATCGTGCTGCGTCCGGCGCTGCTCGATACGCTGAAGGACGGCCAACCCGTTACGCTGACGTTCTACTTCTGGAGCGGCGATAAGCTGACGTATACGATCACCAAGACAGGCGCGAACGTAAGCGGCCGACCGGCGCAATAAACGGCTTTTCCCGAATCGAATCCCGTTTGCCGCCTGACGGACGACGGACGGATTTCGGCCGGTACCGCTTCCGCCCGTCGTATTCGAACCGGCCGTCCGGCATCGGCTCCCCGATGCCGGGCGGCTTTTCTTTGCTCCGGCAGACAACGCTTCTTTTTTCGATTATGATTAATCCAGTATGGGTATCCAGATTCATGCGCCCATCAGACATCCGTTTCGGATTCGAACGCCGCGGGCGGCGTCCGACAGAACGGGAAGCCGGGAGGAACCTTTACGATGACAGACCCAAGATTGCTGCAGCTCGCGCGTACCGTCGTGCATTATTCGGCAAACGTGCAGCCGGGAGAGAAAGTGCTGATCCGCGCGATGGACACGCATGATGCCGATATCCTCGCTCCTTTTATTGACGAGATCCATGCGGCCGGCGGCCATGCGTTTATCGACTATGCCGATTACGCCGTGAACCGGCGCATGATGCTCGGCGGCAGCGAAGAACAATTCAAGCTCGACGCGGCATTCAAGCTCGAACAGATGAAACAAATGGACGCGGTCTTGATCGTGCTCGGCGAGAACAACGTCTCCGAATATGCGGACGTGCCGTCCGACAAACGCGACGCTTACCGCAAATGGTACGCGCCGGTCACGAACGAACAAACGAAGAAAAAATGGATTCTGTTCAATTATCCGAACAAAGCGTACGCGCAGTTGGCGCAGATGAGCACCGAGACTTACACGCAGTTCCTGTACGATACCTGCACGATGGATTACGGCCGGATGTCCGCCGCGATGGACCCGCTGACCGAACTGATGAACAAGACGGAGAACGTGCGGATCGTCGCGCCGGGCACGGATCTGCGCTTCTCGATCGCGGGGATTCCGGCGATCAAATGCGACGGCAAAGTCAACCTGCCCGACGGCGAAGTCTATACGGCTCCGGTCCGCGATTCCGTCGAAGGCACCATCTCGTTCAACACCCGCTCTTCTTATCTGGGCCAGAGTTTCGGGGACTTGTCGTTCACGTTCGAAAAAGGCAGGGTCGTCTCCTGCCGCAGCGATAACGGGACGAAGCTGCAAGAACTGCTCGATACCGACGAAGGTTCGCGCTATATCGGCGAGTTCGCGATCGGGACCAATCCTTACGTGAACCGGGTCATGAACGATATCGGCTTCGACGAGAAGATCAACGGCAGCATCCATTTCGCGCTCGGACAAGCTTACGAGAACGCGGACAACGGCAACGCGTCCGATATCCATTGGGATATCGTGCTGCTGATGAAAGAAGAATTCGGCGGCGGCGAGATCTATTTCGACGACGTATTGATCAGCAAGAACGGGCGTTTCGTGCTCGATTCGCTGTCGGGGCTGAATCCGGAGAACTTGAGCTGAAGACCGGCAGCGCCGCAGGATCGATAAGAAAACCGCAGAGTTTCGAACAAAAACGGCTTCGGCCGTTTTTTTGTTGCGCATCTATCGGCTCGTCAAAAAGGATGCGATCGCCCAAGATAAGACGGCGACCTTCCACTTGAACGGCCGCGCGAAAGGCATACACGGCAGGCTCGGTACAGAGCATGACCCTATGCCTGATCGCCGCGCTTTTGACGCTGCTCGGCGTTGCTTGGGCGAGCGGCGGGTAATACACCATATTCGCATCCTTAATTTCCGCAAACTTACAGCCTCAGCCCGTTACGTCGACCCAATTGCGGGTCAACGTAACGGGCAATCTACAGACAAGGAGCTGAACGCGATGAACGACCGCAATCCCTCGACGACCGTCCCGCGCACGATCGGACGCATCTTGTTCGCGCTGCTGTTCGTGGCTGCGGGGATTTACCATTTCCAAGAAACGATCGGCTTCGCCGCCATGCTGCCGGACTTCGTGCCGCTGCGCAAATGGATCATCTGGATCTCCGGCGTCGTCGAGTGGATTCTGGCGATCCTGCTGTTCGTGCCGCCGATCCGCAAGAAGATGGGCATCATCATCACGATCTACCTGATCGCCATCTTCCCGGCCAACATCTATGCGGCGATCATGAACATTCCGATGCCCGGCCAACATTACACCCCGCCGATCTATCTCTGGCTGCGCCTGCTCGTGCAGCCGCTGTTCATCTGGTGGATCTTGTGGGCGACGCGCCCTCCGAAAGAAGCTCGAAGATCTTGATCATAACGCGCGAAGAAGCTGCCGGGAACCTTACCGGCAGCTTCTTTATTTCGGGTCCGATCTTGGGGCGGCTCGATCCAAGCCGTTAGCGCGGCGAGGATCGGCCGTTCAACTAATGCTTTCGCAGAAAAACGGCGCTAACGGATCGTAGATTCCTTAGCGCCGCAAATCAAGCCTTTTTCTGGCGCTAACGGATCGTAGATTCGTTAGACGTTCTCCGCGTCCCTTTTTCGCTGCAAAATCGTCCGATTTCCGCGCTAAGCGTCATCTGGTTCCGTTAAAATTTCGAAACGCCGTAAAAAGCGCGCTAAGCGTCGTCTCGATCCGTTAGCGCGACGAAACCCTGTTTCGACGGCAGGAATCGCGGCCTTTTTCCGCCGACGCTCCGATCGTCTCGTCTATTTCTCCGCCGACTTGACGATCGCCGGCTCGATCCGCTGCACACATCGCCTATTTCAACGTCTCCCACCTTGCCCACAGCTCCGGCGGATTCAATTCGTAGATGCCGTCTTCGCGGAACATGTATTGATGCATGATGAACTCGCGTCGCAAGGTGGCGAAGTCGTCATGATAGTTTTTGATAAAGGCATTGATCTCTTTCTCTTCGTATCGGCGACCCGCTTCCAGATGCCGCACCATTTCTTCGAGCACGATCAGTTTCTTTTTGAGCTGGGCCGGGATGCTTTTCAGGCGGCCGTCCGCGGCGAAAAAGCTTTTCAGCACGGAAGCGCGCGTCTTCTCCCGCTGCTCCAGAACGGAAGGTTCGGTCTCGACCGCCTCGCCGTCCGCTCCGCGACGATAGATCAACTCGGCCGTGGCCGTACCGCCGACGCGGATAAAATAATCGTCGAGCGAGAAGTAAATCGTATTTTTGTCCCGCCGTTCCCGAATCAGGCTCGCCGCCCGCAGCTTCGACGCATGATGCGTGATCGTGGCCGGGGTGACGCTGAGGCGCTGGGCCAGCGCCTGCCCGTTCAGCTCGCCTTCGCTGAGCAGGATCAGCATCCGAATCCGCGTCGGATCGGCCAACGCTTTATGATAGGCGACCAGTTTGTCCAATTGCATGCCAACCGCGCTCCTCTCGGGTTCGTTTCTTCGTTTCGCGGAGACAGCCGATCTTCTTCGGACCTACAGCCGGCGAAACTCGCGACTTTTATTTTACTCCAAATGCCGAATATCCGCGAATCGTCCCAAGCGACAGGTTCCGTCGTCTCGAACGGTCAGCTCCGTAACGGAACATTCGGGAATCAGGCGGCTCTGCATCGCGACAAAATCGGGATGCGCAAGATTCAAGTCCTTTTCCTCGAACGCGCAGACCAGAAAATCGGTGATCAAGCCTCCGTGCGTCACAAAAACGAGTTCGTCGCCGGGCTCGAAACGCGACGTCCAATCGCTTAGAGCCGCCTGCAGCCTCGATGCCGCGCGGCGGACAGAATCCCCGCCTCCCGGCGGTTCGTAATCGGCATCGAGCGTGCAGCGCTCCCAGACCTCGATAAACGCTTCGAAGGACTGGCCCGGAATATCGCCCCAGTTGGCGCGCTCCCGCAGACGGGCATCTTGCTGTACGGGGATGCCGATCCGCTCCGCGAGGCATTCGGCCGTTTCGACGGTCCGGCGCAGCGGACTGGAGACGATCGCGGCGACCGGACGGCCGCTCAAGAACCGGGCCGTCGCCCGGGCCTGCCGCACCCCTTCCGAAGTCAGCGGAACGTCGCCGAACCATTTTTCTTTGTATCCGTGACGCACTAACCAGACGGTCGCGCTCATGATTCTCCTCCTTTTTTCGTTCAAGTCAGCCTTCTATCGAGGACGGCCGCCGCGGCTTCGGTCCGGCGACCGTGCCGTTCAACTGCCGGCGCAGCGGAAGCAGCGTCAGAGCCGGGACGCAGGAAACGACGATCAGCAGGCCGGCTCCGAGCCCGATCGTCCGCGCGGGCAGGAGATCCAGCAGAACGCCTGCCGCGAGCATGGATACGCCCATCGTGACGTTGGCCAACGTCTCGTTCAGCGCGAACGCCCGCCCGTGTACCGCTTCCGGCACCGCCCGCATCACGAGCGTCACCAACGCGGCGTTGCCGATTCCGCCGCCCAGCGTCGCCAGCAGAATGAAGACCGCGCCCAGCGCCAGATTCGGCGCGGCGCTGACCAGCACATGCGCCGATCCTTCGATCGCCGCGCCCGCGACGACGGCTTGCACGGGCCAACGCTTGAAGCTCGGCGCCAGCAAGCCGCCGAGGATAAAGCCCAGACCGAGCGAGCCGTACAGCACCCCGACGCCCCGGTCGCCCGCTCCGAATACCTGATACCCGTAGACGCTGATCAATACGTTGATCGCTCCGCCGCCGATCGCCCAAGCGATCGACTGGATCGCGACCACTTTCATCAGCGCGGAGCCGCGAAACGTCTTCCAGAAAGCCGCGGCTTCGCGGCTCGCTTGCGCCGATTCGCGGCGCTTGGCCGAAGCCTGCGCCGCCCCGGCCCGTTCGGCGGCCGGTTCGATCGCCGCTTCCGGCCGAAGCTCTTCCGATCTGGTACTGCCGGCTGCTTCCGCCGGCCCAACCGGATTCGCTTCGCTCTTCCGATGCGCGTAAGGCATCGTCCACACCAGCAGTCCCGAGATCAGGAACGTCGCCGCGTTCAGAAGAAACGAACCCTGCGGCCCGAAGGCCGCGCTGGCCGCTCCGCCGAGCGTCGCGCCGAGCATCATGTTCATGCCGCCGAGCGTCTGGTCGAACGCGTTGGCCGCGGGCAGGTTCTCCGCGCTTACGATGCGCGGGATCAGCGATTGCCTCGCCGGCAGCGACAGCGCCGAGAAGGCTACCAAGCCGATCGTCGCGGCATAGGCGATCCAGATCCGGTCCGGCGAGTCCGCCAGCAGCAGGGACGACGCCAGCGCGATGCGCGAGAAATCCGAGACCACGAGGAGGGTCTTCTTGTTCCCGCGGTCGGCGAGCCATCCGCCGACCGGTCCCATGATCAGGAACGGCAGCGTTCTCGCCGCCAGCGTCAGGCCGACCGCCATGCCCGATCCGGTAAGCTGAAGCAGCAGGCTCAAGATCGCCACGCTGCTGAACCAATCGCCGATCCCGCTGACGAAGTTGGCGGCGGCCAGTTTGCGATAAGACGGTTCTTTTTTCCACAATCTCGACAATTCGTTCATGATATCTCCCTCCGCAAAGCCCGTGGTCCGCTTAACTCAATTCTTCCCAGCGGCGAGCTGCCGAGCGAGGATTTCTTCGGTAAATCTCGCGGTCGCGCGACATAAAGCCCTGCACGATGAATTCCCGGCGGATCGTCGCGTAATCCTCGTGGTACAGCCGAATATACGCGTTGATCTCGCTCTCTTCGTAAGCGCGTTCCGGGTCCAAGCCGTCGACCAGATGCTCCAGCACGATCAACTTTTTCTTCAGCTGCGTCGGCAGGCTCTTGAGCCGTCCTTCCCGATCCGTAAAATTCCGCACGACCGAATCTCTTAATCGGCATTCCTCGGGATTCAACCCGCTCGCTTGCGGCTTCGTCTCCCGATCGGTATCCGGCTGCCGTTCTCTCGTATTCGTCATGAATCTCGACTCCTCTAATTAAATTTAACATTTATCTAATTAGATATTTGTTAAAATAGATAATAGCGAGGAACTTTTTTTCTGTCAATAACAAAAAAAGCGAGCCGCATGGCGGCCCGCTTTTTCCGATCTTCCGATTTTCGTTCGATTCCTGCATTCCATGCCTAGATTCCGTGCTTTGATCGGCTTGGACTCGTCGCTTCGTTTCGCGCTTCCCGATCCGTTACGCGACCTTGTTCAAGCTTCCGGCAGCAGCAGCCGCCAGAACTGCCAAGCCGCCAGATATTCGTCCAGCTCGCTCGACGATTCCGCGGCGCGCTCGCCCATCCGGCAGTAGAGGCGCAGCAGCGTTTCCTGCACCAAGCGTTCCTGATCGCCGCTTTTCGCGTCGAGGCGCGAATACGCGTCGAACAACGTCTCCAGCGCCAGATCGTCCGGCGTCGAACAGAACGCCTGCACCAGATCGTAGAGCACCGGTCCCGCGACCGGCTTAGGCTCCAGCACGCCGACCAGTTCTTTGCCGCGGAATACGAAGTGATGCGCGTCCGCATTGCCGTGCAGCAGGTATTTGCTTCCCGTTTCCGCCAGCGGCTCCAGCAGCAGCGCGACCCGCTCGCAATCTTCCGCCGGCTGCAGGCCGTTCAGGTTCTCGCGGGCTTTGGACAGCTCGCGTTCGTTGAATTCGCTCCACGACGAGCACGGTTCGGTCAGATGGCCCCATTGGCCGCCCGCTTCGTCCGTCTCGCAGCCGTTAAGCAGATCGGCGACCAGCGCGGTCAGCCAGACTTTTTTGAGTCCGCGGCTTTCCGCGTCCCGACCGGTCGTTCCTTCGACGTAAGGTTGGACCAGATACCCTTTGACCGGATCGGCGTAGAGCACTTTCGGCAGCAGCGGGCTGTCGGGATAGGCTTTGTGGAGCTGTTCGGCCATCGCGATATTTTCGGGCACGTCCATGCGCAGCGAATATTTCGGTTTCCCGTCCGCCGTAAGCACGTAGGTACGTTTGCTTTCTTCTTCGGACTCGGGCTTCTCGCGAAGCTCGACCGTTTCGATGATGCCTTTCATAAACAAATGCTGAATCGTGGCGTAAATGCGCGGTGCAAGAGTCATGCTTTCTTTTTCCCCCTAATGCTTGTAGTGCTTGGTTTCTGCGTCGGACAACTGCTGTATTCTAACACGTCGGGGGAAGTTGCAAAAGAGTTTCTCGGCCGCGCCTTCGTCGTTCAGTCCTCGAACAACTCCGGATAATACTTCGGACATATGCAATTGCGGTTGTCGTTCGGCGGATCGATCAGCCGTTCTTGCAGCGGCGCGAGCAGCGGCTCCAAGTGCTCGGCCGCGGCCTCGACGGTCGAAGCGCTCACTTCGTACGGATTGTCCGGATCGGAGACGCCGATCTCCAGACGGTCGCTATAGATCCATGCAAAAGCCTCCACTCCGCCGATTTTCGCGTTTCCCGGCTGAAGAACATCCGGGTAATCCAGCGACCGAACCTGTCTGGGCCAATCCGGTTCGCCTTCCCGAATCGGCTGCAATTCGATGCCCAGCAGACCGCAGACCGATTCCAACTCGCTCCGGCTGCCGACCGCCACCGCCGCAAGCAGCCGGTCCCCGTCTCCCGCATGTCCGCCGGTCGCGCGTCGGTAGCGCAAGTACCGCAGCGTATGCGCCCATTCCCGGAGTTCTTCCGGGGAATGGCGTTCATGCAGATAACGCCGCCAGCGTTCTTCCGGACCGACCTGAAAATCGCCCAGCAGATGCAGCGGTTTCTTCTTGCTGCCGCTCATTCGAAATACTCCGGGTAGAACTTCGGGCAGAAACAATGTTTGTCGTTCAGCGGCGGGTCGACGATCTGCGAGGACAGCCCCAGATCTCCGAGCTTCGCTTCGACGCCCTCCACCGCCTTGATCGTGCGCGGCGTCACGTCGAACGGTTTGTCCGCGTCGGAGATCGTGACGATCAGCTTCGTCGAACGCACCCAGACATGCGCGGGCAGACCGAACAGCTTGAGATGGGCCGGCTGACGAAGATCGTTGTAAGGCTGAATGCGGAACCGGTCGGCGGCCGCGCTCGCCGCGTCCGTCTCCGGCATTTTCTCCAGCTTGATTCCGAGTTTCTCGCACGTCGATTCCAGTTCTTCCCGGGTCGCGATGCGGAACGCCGCCATCAGACGGTCGCGGTCGCCCGTCTGTTCCGGATTCGCCCGGCAGAAGCGGAAGATGTGCAGCCTGCGCGCCCATTCTTTCAATTCGAGCCGGGGATGCGTCTCGTAGAAGTACCGGTACCACATTTCTTCCTGCTCTTCTTTGGTCGGCACGTGGCGTTTAGGTCGTTTTTTTTCCTTGGGGCCGAAGAACAATCTCCACATGGACGAACCCTCCATTTCCGGTGCGTAAGGTTGATAGATCCGGCGCTTGAAGCCGTCTCGCCGTCTTCTTACCGTTATTGTACCCGCGGAACGGGCGTTTGCGAGATGCGACCGCGTTTTTTGCGAAAAAAATACCGCGCGCATCGCTTTGCCCGCATTGACCCGCCGCTTCTGTAAGCGTATTCTTATCGGGGTACACCGATACATAAGGAGGAGAATCATGAACAGCCCGAATGTTTCTTTGAACCTTTTTCCCGGAGGACGTTACAAAGCGCTGACTTTCAGCTACGACGACGGACGCCATCAGGACCGCAGGCTCGTCGAACTCTTCAACCGTTACGGACTCAAAGCGACGTTCCACCTCAACTCCGGCAAGTTCGGCACGGATAACGGCGGGTACGTGGAGGAAAGCGAAGTGTCTTCGCTGTACGCGGGGCACGAGATCTCGGCGCATACCGTCCATCATCCGTTTCTGGAGCGCGTGCCGCGCGAGCGGTTGATCACGGAAGTCATCGACGACCGCCGCGCGCTGGAACGATCGGCCGGTTATCCGGTACGTGGCATGTCGTATCCGTTCGGCACGTACGACGATACCGTGGCGGAGACGCTGGGCACGCTCGGGATCCGCTACTGCCGCACCGTTCGTTCGACCGGCGAATTCGCCGTGCCGCAGCGTCCGCTGACTTGGCATCCGACCTGCCATCACAAGCAGATGCGCGAGCATGGAGACAAGTTCCTCGAACTCGATCCGCCCGCGCATTATATCGACTTGTCGCTGCTGTACGTCTGGGGACACAGCTACGAGTTCGACAACGACGACAATTGGCAGGAGATCGAAGACTTCTGCGCCAAGATGAGCGGCCGCGACGATATCTGGTACGCGACGAATATCGAGATCATCGATTATCTGGATGCGCGCAAAAGGTTGGAATTCTCCGTCAACGGGACGATGGTTCGCAATCCGTCCGCTCTTTCCGTATGGATCGCGGTTGACGGCCGAGCGGTCGAAATCGAAGGCGGCGAGACGAAACGGCTGGATATTTGAATAGAACGGCGCAGATCCGGGCATGATCCGAATAAATGCACGCGCGGCAAAAAGGTACGGGAGCGTTCTCCCGTACCTTTTTTGCCCTCCTACGCATAAGGGTTCAAGCATTCGGGTCGCCGAGCGGCGAACGCCTCAAGGACGCCGCTCCAGCGCCAACTTCACGCCGAAGCCGAGCAGCACGATGCCGGTGATGCTTTGCATGGCGTTCCGTACGGCCGGGCGTTTGATCCATGCGCCGATGCGGTCCAGCAGGAAGACGTACAGCACCATCCAGATCACCGTCATGATCGTATAGGTCAAGCCCATCAGCAGAAACGGCACCAGCGGCTTCGCCCCGGCAGCGAGAAACTGCGGCAGGAACGTGAGGAAAAAAACGGCGACCTTCGGATTCAGCACGTTCGTCAACATGCCTTGCAGCAGCGGCGAACGGTTGTCGTAACGAGGATTCGTCCGCTCGTCCGCCGAATCCGGCTCGGCTTTGCGCAGCGCCCATAGCGACATGACGCCGAGATAGATCAAATACAAAGCTCCGGCATACTTGAAGATCGAGAAGAGCAGCGCGGACTTGACGATGATCGCGGACAAGCCGAGCACGGCGGCCAGCGTATGAATCAACGTGCCGCCCGCGCTTCCGATGACGGTCTGCACGCCGCCTGTCCGCCCGTAACGAATCGTGTTCTGCGTCGCCAGTCCCGTATCGGGACCGGGCAGCAGGATCAACAAGAACGACATGAACATAAACAGCGCAAAATGTTCCATTTCCCGCCCTCCCGTCACTGAATTTGCTCCAGTTTATCACAGGAAAGCGAAGAAGCCTACGGACCGCGACCTTGAAAAATCGCCGGGCGCGGGCAGTCCGTTTACCGCTTGCTTTGCGGCCGCAAAAAAAGAAGCCGAGATTCGGCTTCTTCTGCATATTTGTCCGTTTGGGCCGCGGTCGTCGCTCCGGATGCCCGACTTCAGTATTAAGCGCGAATCAGCCGTCGCTGCGTTCGAACGTCCAAGTCCGCCCGCTGATCGTCACCGACCAACTGCGGCCGGTTCCGTCGGCCAGACGTTTCGTTTTCCAACTGACGCCGCCGTATTCGCCTTGTTCGCTGCGCAGCGGATCGGACCAAGTCGCTCCGCCGTCGGACGTCACGTAGAACAGCAGCGGCCGGGCTTCTTTGCCGTCGGACGCGAATTCGGTCTGCGCGATATACAGGCCCAGATCGGTTCCTTCGAAAAAGACCGGGACTTTGGCTTCGAACCAAGACCGTTCGAAGTCGGCCGGAATCGCAAGCGCGGTCTTGCTCCACGTCTTGCCTCCGTCGCGCGTCGCGTACAAGCGCAAATCGCCTTCTTGAAGCGTGTTCGTCGCGGCCCACCCGCGCTGTTCGTCGACGAAACGCAGCGCGGCGATCAGGCCGGAAGGCAGGCTGCCCGACGCGGAATCGGCGATCTTCGTCCATGTCTCGCCGCCGTCTCCGGTGCGGTACAGCGTATTGTCGGCGGCCAAAGCGCCCTTGGTCCGCATATCGACTTTCCAACCGGTCGACCCGTTATCCAGAAAGACGGTTCCGGCTTGCGCCGCTTCCTTCTGATCGATCTTCGTTTTATTCGTATCGGGTTCCGCGGCAAGCGGCTTTTCGTAAACGACGGAAGACGGGGGAACGGCAAGAGCGGGGGTCCCGGCGTCGGATAATTTGCCGTTATCGGAGCATCCGGCGAGCAGGCCGCCAGCGAGAATCAAAGCGGCGCATAGGCCGGTATATATGGAGAATCTGCGTCGTGTGTTCATGGTGTTAACCTCCTCGTTCGCCGCCAGTATAACAAACTTCGGAAGCGCGGAAGTAACAATATAAACTTCGACTGTCATATAAAGGTTAAAATTCGGTAACCAGCCAGCACGGCTTTGTTCGCTCAGCTTCTGCGCGCATAAGCTTCGTACGACTTGTATCCGAACGACACGTTGATCTCGAAACGCACCAGCAGCGCTTCTTCCGCGGGCCGGATCGTATACGTAACGACATACGGCGTCTCGATATAATGCAGCTTCAGCCGCCGTCCGGCCGGATCTTCCGAAGACGGTTCCACGGACGTGACGACTTTTTGACGATGCCGCATCAGGTCTTTGACGAATACGCTCTCCGCTTCCAGCGCACGCGCAAAATCGAACGGAAGCTTACCGCTTCGTTCGTCTCCGTCGCCGTAATCGAACGTCAAATCAAATCCGGAAGCCGTCGGTTTTAAAGCAAGCGAACGCAATCCCGCCGGGTTATCGTCGACTACGTACAAGACGTTCGGCTCGAACGGCAGCTCGAACGTTCCGTTCTCGGCGGTTCCGTAAATTCCGGCGGCTTCGGCGGTTCGAACGTCTGCACCAGTCGTTTTTCCGGCGACGATTTCTTCCCCGCACGCCAGCTCGAAAATCCAATTCAGCAGCGTTTGCAGCTTCGCCATGCTCGGGAAAGCGCAGTTGGCGGCGGCGACCAGATCATGCCCGGGCGATACCAGACACAACTGGCCGAACGAGCCGTCTCCCCGATACGCGCCGAAACGGCATAAGTGGAATTGATAACCGTAGCCCTGCGCCGAATCCGTCCGCTCGGCCGGGACGCCGGAACGGTTGTCGCTCTGTTCGGAAGTCGCTGCCCGGATATAGCTTTCCGAGACGATTCGGCGGCCTCGATACGTTCCGCCTTCCAACAGCATCTGCCCGAATTTCGCCACGTCTTCCGTAGGCAAGCTCAATCCCATGCCGCCGGCCGTCACGCCCAGCGGGCAGGTCTCCCAGACCGGCTTTGCGATCCCGAGCGGTCCGAACAGCGTCGGCATGAGGAAATCAACCAGATTCAGGCCCGAGACGCGCTCCACGATCGCCGAAAGCATGTAAGTCGACGGCGTGCTGTAACGATAATGCGTGCCGGGCGTCCGCTCGATCGACTGCGCCAAAAAAGCCGCTGCCCAATCCCGCTGCGATACGACGGCCGGATAGATGTCGCCTTCATGCCCGGCCGTCATCGACAGCAGATGACGGACCTTCATCTCCGGGAGATATTCGGAGCGTTCGGCGAGAAGCGGCATCTTGTCCGGGAAAAATCCGATCACCGGATCGTCCGGCGTCAGCAGCCCTTGATCGTAGGCTATGCCGACCGCGATCGAAGTCACGCTTTTGCTGAGCGAATACAACAGCTGCGGCACTCCCTTACGGTAGGGTTCGCGGTACCATTCCAGCGCGGTTCGCCCTCCGCGCAGCAGCACGAGGCTGTTGACTTCGAGTCCGGATCGCAGGATGCGCAGCGGAAGTTCATCCTCTTTCTTTTGGCCCACAGACAACGCTCTTCCTCCTTCGCGGCCCTACATCACCATAAAACGCCCGTACCGGTCGAGATAAGCCTCCCTCTCCTTGTAATCCGGCAGGATGCTGCCCAATTTGCGCCAGAACGAGCGGTCATGGTTCATATGATGGATATGGCACAGTTCGTGCACGATGACGTAATCGATCGCGTAGACGGGAGCCATCGCCAGCAGATAGTTGAAGTTCAGGCGTTTGCGCGAATCGCAGCTTCCCCATTTGGTCGCGGATTCGATGATCTCGATCGATTTCGGTTCGGCTTTAAGCTGCTTGGCATACGCGCCGATCCGTTCGTTCACGATCTTTTTGCAGCTCGAAAAATAAAACTTCTTGAGGTCGGCGCGCAGTTGTTCCTCCGTGCGGCCTTCGGTCGGGATCAATTCGTCCAAGCGGCAGCGGCGCCCCAGATGCAGAAACTCGCCTTCGCTTCCTTCGCGGTATTCTTTCGGTTTGGGCGCTTCCTGCGCTTTGGCCAGCTTGGCGCGGATCTCGAGAATCCGCTCCGCCTGCTGCGCGACCGCCGCTTGAATCTGTTCTTCCGGCAGGCCGTTAGGCGCTTTGACCGTTACCAGCCCGTTGGGATCGAGCTGGACGTAGACTTTTTTGCGTTTGGCGTATTCGACGTGGAATTCGATGGTTTGGTCGTTATGTTGAATGTTCATGGAATCATTATAGGGCAAAAGCAAGCTTTATCGACATTTCCGCAAAACTATCGTTAACCCATGCGCCAACCGGGTAATAACAGTCAAGAACTTTTACCTCGAAGGGAGCTTGAACACTATGGATAAATCGTTTGTTACCACCGCCGCGATCGGAGCCGCCGCGGGCGCGCTGATCGGAGCCGGAGCCGCCGTCATCGTCGCTACGCAGAGAGGCGAGCAGATTCGCCATAACGTGATGGACACGGTCGAAGCGCTGCGCGCGAACGGCCCGGCGATCAACGAACGCGGCCACGCGCTGGTCGAGAAGAGCCAAGAAGTGACCGGCGTCGTCAAAGAGACGCTCGGAGCGGTCAAAGAACTCAAAGAAGAAACGGTATCCGCGGCCCACGACGTGAAGTCGGACATGCAGGACTCTCTGCGCACGTCCGGCGTCGGCGGCAAACCGACGGACGGAAGCGCGGGCAGTATCTGATTTAAGCCCTCTTCCGCAAGTTATCCATGCTCGATCGACAGGGCCTTCCTTATCCGGAAGGCCTTTTTGGTGTTCGAATCCGACCGTTCCTTTACAATATCCCGAAAAGCTGGCCTTTCAACGCCGATACATTTACTATAGAAGATAGAGGGGCTTTTTCTCATCAAGAGTATGACTTCCGCTATCCGACCGGCCCCGTCCAAAAAAAGGAGGGATCGCATGAGAGTACGCAGGAGCGTCGAGCTTACCCTTGTCGTCGCCATAGCCGCTCTGTTCATTTCCTACTTCTTCATCTTCAACCTGTCTTCGAATCTGCGAACGTACGGATTTCATCCGGACGATACGATCGTGGACGAAGGCTATTCCACCGACGCGGAGCATCCGACCAAATTGATGCTGCTCGCCAACGAGGAACGTATGGGCATCGTCGTGCTCGACGGCAAAGGCCTGGGCGTGTGGGAACACGACCCGATCGTCTCTATTCTTGAAAACCCGCAGGACGGCGATTTCGCGTCCGTCTATCTGCCGATTCTGAAGGATTGGGGCGAGCGAAGCTATACGGAAAAACATGTCTTCGCCAGCGCCTATGTCGACATCGACGAACGGCCGGCCTTCGCGAACGGGCCGGATTTCTACGTACACGCGGATTATTTCGACGTCGGCGGACGCACCTTGGTCTACGCGCACGCCATGTCGGACGAAGAAATCTTCGATCAACAAATGGTCGTCGCCCATCTGCGCGAACAGCTCGGTCTCGAGGTCGGGGAGAGTTGAACGTTCGATCCGGAGCATAGGGTAAAAAAAGAGCACGGAACCGATGCAGATCGGGATTCCGTGCTCTTTGGCCTTTCTGTTGTTCCGGCGGCCGCTTCGTCGCGCTTCGAACGATCCGAAACGCGAGTCCGCCCGCGGCTCCGCTCTCAGTCCTGCGACGTCAGAATCCGCGGACCGTCCTTCGTGATCGCCAGCGTATGCTCGTACTGCGCCGAATTGCGGCCGTCTTCCGTACGCGCCGTCCAGCCGTTATCGTCGCGCTTGGTCTGCCAGACGCCCGCGTTGACCATCGGCTCGATGGTGATGACCATGCCTTCTTTGAGACGCTGGCCTTTGCCCGGCTCGCCGTAATGGAGCACCTGCGGCTTCTCGTGAATGGTCGGCCCGATGCCGTGGCCCGTATACTCGCGTACGACGGAGAATCCTTCGCTTTCGACGTAGCTCTGGATCGCATGGCCGATATCGCCCAGCCGATTGCCGACGACCGCCTGCTCCACGCCGAGTTCCAAAGCGCGCAGCGTCACTTCCATCAGGCGTTCGTCTTCTTCGGACACCTCGCCGACCGCGTACGTCCAAGCCGAATCCGCCAGCGCGCCGTTCAGGTTGACGACCATGTCGATCGTCACGATATCGCCGCTCTTGAGCGGCTGACGGCGCGGGAAGCCGTGGCACACCTCGTCGTTGATCGACGCGCAGGTCGCGTATTCGTAGCCGTTATAACCTTTCTGCTCCGGCTTCGCGCCATGCTGCTTCAGGAACTTCTCGACGAACCGGTCGATCTCCATCGTGGTGATGCCGGGTTTGATCATTTTCGCGATTTCTTTATGGCAGGCCGCCAGAACGTCTCCGGCCGCGTCCATCATCGCGATTTCGCGTTCGCTTTTCAGTGTAATCATGAATGTATCGCTCGATTCCTTGTGAATTTAGTAAAGGGACAATGCCTTCATTTAAGGATAACGCCGTTTGAAGCGCCGCGCAATATCCGGCCTCTTGCGTTACAGCAGATGCATCGCCGCTTCCGCTTCGTCCCACGGCACGGAATAACCCGCGCCTTTGGCGCAGAAGATCGACGAAGACGTGTACAGCGGATCGGCGTTCTTGTCGTAACCGCGCCGCGCGACCACTTCCTCCGCGTTATGGCACGGAAGATAGCCGCCGTAAGACAGACCGAGCATCCCTCTGCCCCGCGTATACGAAGCCAGCTCCACGGCGTAGTTCATGAACGTGGCCGCCGGCACGATGCCCGTCAGCAGCAGATGCGTTTCGCTCGTCTCGGGCGGGTCGAACGTGCCGTGCGCCTGCTGCACGTCCGCCATGACCCGGCCCATATGCTCCAGCTCCGTCCGGATCCGGAATCGGTAGCACGGCTCCAGCAGCACGTTCTCCGCTTTCTCCAATCCCTGCCGCAGCGCCCGAAGCGTCGCTTCGCGGAAATCGCCGCCGTGCGTATGCTTGTTATGCGCCCGACCGATCAGCAGCGTGACCTTGACGTCGGTCAGCGGCGAACCCGTAAGCAGCCCGTGATGCTCGCGTTCCAGCACATGCTGGCCGACCAGATTGCGGTAGCCGACGGACAGTTCGTCCGCATGGCAGGCGTCTTCGAAGACCACGCCGCTGCCCCGTTCGCCCGGCTCGATCCGCAGATGCGCCTCGGCGTAATGCTTGAGCGGTTCGAAATGCCCGTAGCCCGTCACCGGCGCTGCGATCGTTTCCCGATACAGAATCTCCGGCGCGCCGAAAGCCGCTTTCATGCCGAAGCGTTCGGCGAGCACGCTCGTCAGCACTTCGAGCTGGATCGCGCCCATTACGCGGATATAGAGCTGCTGAAGCTCTTCTTCCCACACGACGCCGAGCGCCGGATCTTCGGCTTCCAGCATGCGGAAGATCCGCAGCACGTCTTTGACCGGCAGCTCGCGCGGGAACTCCACGCGCGCCGTCAGCGTCGGCGTCATCTCGAACGGCACGGATTCGCCGCGCAGTTCCCCGAGTCCCGCTCCCGCCTGCGCCGCGCTCAAGCCCGTGACGGCGAACAGCTCGCCCGCATGCGCGCGTTCGGTATGCGTGTACCGCTCGCCGTTATAGATGCGGAGGCTCGTGACTCGTTCCGACACGTCGTCCTCGCGTTCCCCGCTTTCGTTATCGCCGGTTCCCGGATTCTCGTACGAGGTGAATTCCCGCACGCCCAGCGAACCGCGCAGCGCTTTGATATAGGTCAGCCGCGTACCGTTCTCGTCATGTCCGATCTTGTACACGTAGCCCGCGAAATCTTCTTCCCGCGCACGTTCCGCCGACGCGTAATCCGTGACCGTCAAACGGTCGAACTTCGCCAGAAAGTCGGTCACGCCCTGATCCAGCAGCGCCGAACCGTGCAGGCACGGATAGACGCGGCCCTCGCGGATCATCCCGATCAGCGCGTCCGTCCACTCTTCCGCGCTCCGAGTATCTTCCAGATACTCTTCCAGCAGCTTCTCGTCGCGTTCGGCCAGAAACATTTTGAGCGAATCGTCCAGAATCGCCGAAGCTTGGCCGTTTTCTTTTTCCGCTTCGCCGATCGTCAGCGTATCCGTCAGATCGGCGACGTCTCCGGTCAGCAGCGTACGAATATCGTCCATCACCCGATCGACGTCCGCGCCGGCCCGATCCGTTTTGTTGATAAAAAAGAACGTCGGAATCCCGTAGCGCCGCAGCAGCTGCCACACCGTCTCGGTATGCCCTTCGACGCCTTCCACCGCGCTCAGCAGCAGCACCGCGTAATCCATCGTGCGCAGCGCGCGCTCCATCTCCGCCGAGAAATCGGCGTGCCCCGGCGTGTCGAGCAGATAATACGTCGAACCGTTGTAGTTCATGACCGCCTGTCCCGCAAAGACCGTGATCCCACGCGCCCGCTCGATCTCGTGGCTGTCCAGAAACGCATCCTGATGATCTACCCGCCCGCGGCTGCGGATACTGTTCGTATGATAGAGAAGCTGCTCGGCGAACGTCGTTTTGCCCGCGTCCACATGAGCCAGCATGCCGATCGTTTTGTTCATGCAAAAACTCCTTTTTGTAACGAAATCGTATTCTGTATGTACCGTACTAAGGAAACATTCCCGAGGTCAAGCGCGTTTATGAAGAAAAAAGGGGGCATGGAGGATGAACAAAAGGATCATCAAATCCAAACCGACCGGCCTGATCGCGATCCTGCTGCTCGGTATGCTCATGGCCGCAGGCTGCTCGGGTCCGCGCTACGGCACCATCATCGACTGGATCGACTTCGTCAATATTGACGGCACCGTCTATGAAGGGGTATCAAACGGCGTCCTGCGCGATTCCGGCAGCGTGACGGACGAAGTCGTCGGCACCGTCAGCAAGAAGCTGGACGGAAACGTAACCGATTCCAGTTATCGCAACCGTTCGGGAGACGCCGCTTTTCTGGAGAAAGGCACAAAGCTCTATCGGGTCGACGGCTTCGAACCGGAAGACCTGGTCGCCGTACACGACGAAGAGCAGATCGGCGGGTATAAGCTGTACGCGCGCGAACACTACGACGGACTGCCCGATGAAGACTTCGACGCCGTCCTTCAAGCTAAACCTTCTTCCGTCTCGATCTACCGTTGGAGAGAAACGGAGCCTATACGAATCTTGACCGGAAGCGAAAGCGAGACCTTTATCCGATACCTGAAGGAGGCGTCGCATACGCCGAATGATCGATCCCAAAGCTCGCAGGACCCGATTTCCTATCAATTGGTCTTCGATACGGAAGAACCGGTGCTCTATACCTTCCGTATCGAAGACGACGGAGAACAGGTTAGATTTCGAGAAGAGTACCGAGTGGATCATAGAATCCGGGAACTGCTGAAACCTTGACCGAAGCAGACGAGACGTACAGAAGCACGAAATCCTGATAAAGGTGGGAATCCTGATGAAAAAACGAATCTCTTTTTTGTCCATATTCACCTTGTGTTTGTTGTTGTCTTCGTTTGCAGCGTTTTCTTCTTCTGCTCGGGCGGAGACTGACGACCGCCCGATTATGCTCAAAATCAATCAGTACTACATCGTCTATACCTCCTCCGGCAGCCCCTATCTAGACAACAAAGGAAGCATGATGCTGCCGCTGCGAGCCGTAAGCGAATTGACAGGAGCGGCAGTCAGCTACAATAAAGGCACCAAACAAACCACGATGAAGTGGAAAGACCGCACGGTTACCTTTAAGCCGAATTCCCAAACCGTGCTGTATAATCAAAATCCAAAGACTCTGAAAAGCGCTGCCGTGATCCAAAACGGGCACTTATTCGTTCCTGCGCGCGTGCTGCTGGACGGATTAAAGATCGACGGCAGCTACCAGAACGCCCTGCTTACTCTGAAAGACAAGAATTTCAAGACAAGCAGCAAGCTCATCGCTTACTTGGAAACGAGCGGCATCGATTTCAATCAGACACCCAAAGCCGCGAATATGCAGACCAACGAGATCCGTCCGCTGTCCGTAAGCCTCAATCTGCCGACCGTCGGCAAAGGAAAAGGCAGCATGACGCTGACCGCCCGCAATATTTCCGGTGCAGCCATAGCCGCCGGGAAGGAAGACCTGCATACTACCATCGCCACAGGCAAACCTGCTTCGGACGGCATCTATAACTTCCAGTTCCAGAATCCGAACCGCCTTCGGGCAGCCATTGCCAAAGACGCAACCTTCACGTTCAAATCCGATATCGACCTGTCCGCCGGACCGCTTCAATATATTCTGGCGGTAGGCAGTACATTGGATTAATCCTCGACACCCTGCTGTCCACGTTGAACCGTTATCCTTGGTTTATCGCTTATCATAAACGCACGCCAAGGAGGAACTATGAAATACGCTTATGTTTACGTACTGGATACGATGGCCGATTGGGAATTGGGATGGGTTACGGCGCAGCTCAATTCGGGGCAATACTTCAAAACGGCAGGCAGCCGCCTGCCGGTCAGAACGGTCGGAATCTCCAAAGATCCGATCACGACCATGGGTGGGATGACGATCCTGCCCGATCTAACCGTAGACGAGATGAGTGTCGATACTTCGGCGGTGCTGCTTCTGCCGGGAGCGAACACTTGGCAGGACGCCAAACATCTGCCGATCCTCGAAAAAGCAAAAGAGCTGCTGGACACGGGCAGTCTTGTCGCGGCGATCTGCGGAGCCACGACCGCTCTGGCCGATCGCGGAATGCTGGACAACCGTCCGCACACCAGCAACGGACCGGGATATTTGGAATGGAGCTGCCCTGCGTATCAAGGTTCCGCGCATTACCAAGACGAGAAGATCGTCACGGACGGCAACCTGATCACGACCGGCTCGGCCGGCGGCCTGCTGCTGGCTCGCGAAGTCATTGCGAAACTGGACGTATTCCGGGAAGAAACACTGGAAGCTTGGTACGACTATTTCAGCACGGGCGACGCTCGTCATTTCCATGCCCTGATGGCGACCATGCAAGTACAGTCCTGATCTATTCCTAACCGCCTCGATAAAACAAACATGCCAAAAGCGAAAGTTCCCCGTCGGAGGAACTTTCGCTTTTTGGCATACTTGTGAGCGAATACGCAAACTTAACGACGTGCATCTTTAGCCGACTTTTCGCCTTAACGCCCAGCTTCCTTTTCTATTCCTGCGCCACCTTCTCGCGGTCTTTGCCTTTATCCGACTCGCCCGCGTTTTTGTTCGCCGCTTCGCGGTCCTGCTGCATTTCTTCGACCGTCTTGACCTTGAGCCGCGCCGCGCCTTCGTTGCCTTCGCGGGTCGGAATCAGGTTGCCGGAAGCCAGACGTTCTTTGGCAGCCTTGATCGCTTCGCCGTACTGCGGCAGCCATTTCTCGCCGGCGACCAGCATCTCGTCCACCATCTGCCAGATCTCTTTCGGATTGCAGACGGCGCCAACGAGCGGGTCCATCATGAACGCTTGGCGCAGCAGCTTGTCATCGCCGTGAATCGCCGCTTCCACCGCCAGCCGCTGCACGGAGATGCTGACATTGCACACCGCGGCCGCGCCGAGCGGCAGATCGCCGACGAGCGGCATGGAGATGCCGTTGCGGTCGACATACCCCGGCGCTTCGATGATCGCGTCGTCCGGCAGATTGGAGATCGTTCCGTTATTGACCGTGTTGAAATGTCCCCGGTACACGCGGCCCGTCTCCAATCCTTCCACGATATACGAGCCGTGTTCTTCGCCCCGATGCTCCGCTCCGTACTCGAACGCCGGATCTTTGAGCCAGTTCGGGAAGTCGGTCTCGAACCAATTTCGCCCTTCCGTGCAAACCCGCAGATAACCGCCCGTTTCTCCGTTAATCCAGCTTCCGAGATCGATCCAATCCTGAATCTCGTTCTCACGTTTGCGGTACCACGGCACGTATTCGCTGAGGTGTCCGTTCGATTCCGTGCTGTAGTAGCCGAAACGGCGCAGCATATCGATCCGGACTTTCTCCGTGCGGCTGTATTCCGGATGCTGCTCGAACGCTTCCAGCAGTCCTTCCGTCAGATCGCGGCCTTCATGCTTGGCGGAGATATACCACGTCTGGTGGTTGATGCCCGCGCAGATGATGTCTACGTCTTTTTTATCCAATCCGTAGACTTCCGCGATCTGATGATGCCCGTGCTGCACGCCGTGGCACAGCCCGATCGTCCTTACGCCGCCATATTTATTGCAAGCCCATGTGAGCATCGCCATCGGGTTCGAGTAGTTGAGCAGCAGCACGTCGGATGCCGCATTCTCGCGGATATCCCGGCAGATCTCCATCATCTCGGCGATGCCGCGCTGTCCGTACATGATCCCGCCCGCGCACAGCGTATCGCCGACGCATTGGTCCACCCCGTATTTCAGCGGAATGTCCACGTCGGTCGCGAACGCTTCCAACCCGCCGACCCGAATTGTACAAAATACGTACTTGGCCCCTTTGAGCGCTTCGCGGCGGTCCGTCGTCGGAGCGATCTGGATCGTCAGTCCGTTCTCGTCGATATCCCGCTGGCACAGCTCCGTCACCATATCCAGATTCCGTCGATCGATATCCATAAATGATACTTCGATATTCGCGAATTCGGGTACGCTCAGCAGATCCCGCAGCAGTCCCCGCGTGAATCCGATACTGCCCGCCCCGATAAAAGCCACTTTGAACGACATGATAACTCCCCTTCCGTCCTGTAAAATAGGCGTCTGCAAACCGTTTTTAAGCTCAAGGTTAACTTCCACGTTCATCTTAGCAGGAGGCATCCGGTAATCGTTATCAATATCGTGACTCCTTTGGCGAATAAGTGTCAAAAATCCTCACCTTTTCGCAGCAGTCCCGGTTCGAGTTTCCAAGAATCGCGGTCCGTGCGCTCCCGATATTCGACCGGCGTGCAGCCGGCGTACTTGCGGAATAACTGGTGAAAATACTGCCGGCTCCCGATCCCCACATAATCCGCGATATCCGCGATCGGGATGCCGCTGCCGGAGAGCAGCATCTTGGCTTTGTCCATGCGCAGCGCGTTCAGGTAATCGGTCAACGTCCGGCCCGTATGCTGCTTGAACAAACGGTGCAGATAGCCGGGATGCAGATTGACGGCCGCCGCGATCTCTTCGACCCGGATGCCGCGATCGTAGTTCTGATGCAGATATTCGGTCGCTCGGCGAATATAATGATGGGCGTGTTGGCGGCTGGCGGTCACCTGTTCGCGGCGCAGCCGGGCCAGACGCAGCAGCAGCTCGGCGAACAGCAGACGCACCATGATGCCTTGCCCGCCGTGCAGCCGGTCCAACTCCAGCACCAGCGCTTTGAGCGTATGCAGCACTTCTTCCGGGTCCGGCAGCACCAGACTAGAAAAAGGCGAATGGAGCAATTCGTCTAATGCCGGCTCCTCGCGCGCCAGCGTCCCGACGCTGATCGCCGCTTCGTCCGCCGCGTCCACGGGCACGAACGCGAACTCCACGTTCAGCATCCGGCAGGACACGCCTTCTTCCACGATCAGGCGATGCGGCACGTTGGCGTCCAGCAGAATCAGTTCGCCTTTTTTGAGCGTATACCGTTCTTCCCGTCCTCCTTGTCCGATCACGTCCACGATGCAGCTTCCCGTCATCAGATACATGATCTCCGTGGAATCGTGATGATGGTAATCCATCCGATACGCTTCCCACTGTTTATAATAATAGGCATGAAAACGCGGGCCGAACCCGCTTTCCAACAGCGCCTTTCGAAACAAACTTCCGTCCGTCTCCGGCATGGCCGAGCCTCCTTCGTTCTGTTGGGTTTACCGTATAATGCGAACCGAAGAAGGTCAAGCGCGCAAAAATCTTTATTGCAGCCGAGCTTATGTAAGATTTACTCTCCTGCGTAAAGATATTAAAAGGTGAAAAACGCTGAAAATTTAATTCATGTCAGGTTTCCTGCTTGCTTTCCGAATTTTCTGGCGCTAGAGTGAAAACGAAGACATTTACCGCTTGAGGAGTGACGAACCATGGAAATCAAGATCGACGACCTGCGAGGCCCCGAAATCGCCGCGCTGCTGGAAGATCACCTACACAGCATGACCCTTCATTCTCCGCCGGAAAGCATTCATGCGCTGGATCTGGAGAAACTCCGTAAGCCCGAGATTACCTTCTGGACGCTCTGGGAAAACGGCGAACTGCTCGGCTGCGGCGCGATCAAAGAACTGGACGCCGAACACTGCGAGCTGAAGTCGATGAAGACGAATAAGAACCACCTGCGCAAAGGCGTGGCGGAGAAAATTCTGGTGCATATCATCGAAGAAGCGCGATCGCGCGGATATAAACGAATTAGCTTGGAGACCGGTTCGATGGACGCTTTCGTTCCGGCTCGGAAGCTGTACGCGAAGCATGGGTTTGAGGAATGCGGGCCGTTCGGGGATTATGTGTTGGATCCGAATAGTGTGTTTATGGAGAGAGAGTTGTAGTTATAAAAAAACTTCTCCGAATAGGTTTAATCCCCTATTTGGAGAAGAAATTCTGAGTTAATCAAGCAGTTTTAATTTCGATTCAAAATCATCATTTTCGATTTGTTCAAGACTCGCCTGTCTTACTTCACGACTTTTCTTATCTTGTTTAATCAGCATCACAGACTTAAGCGATCGCGAAATACAACGTTTTGCATCAGCATATCCTTGTTCAATCAGTCGATCTATAGTTTCAGCTCTAAAATCAAACATACTCGATAATAAACCGTTTGGATGCAAAGAACTTTCAGGTCTAATCTCAATTATGGTAGTATCTTTGAACTCATGACGATCAAAAAAAGAAGCATCTGACAGATGAGCAACCACACAAATCTCAAAACCTGCCGAAATTAAAGGAGCAATAGGAGTATTACCTGATGCTTTCCAAGTTCCTCCGACTCCACCATCTATATATCCCTTGTCTCCAATAGTTTGACTATCGTATATGGCTGGAATCGCTGCACTGGCCAATATAACTGACAATTTTTGTTCAAACGGAATCTCATTTAATAAGATGTATTTAGATTCTGTAGTATCACGTACACGTAATTTCGCTAAAGTATAATCTGATAGATCTTTTGCTAAGCCATTACTTTCATATACAGAAATCCAAGTCTTTTTAGCATCAGAAACACCCAAATTTAGCTCGTGATTCAAAAGGTCCTTTAAAAATTGATTATCCAAAAGGCCGTTTTGAACTCTTTTGTATAAAGGATTCAATGTAAGCAGCTCACTGGCTGTACTGACATTCTCAACAACTTTACTGGTTTGAGAAACCTGTTTGATTAGTTGCTCAACTCCCAAAAGTGCTGGATGGGACTTGACACTTTTTTTGAGCATTGCATATAAGAGACCTAAACCAATAAATTTTTTGTTGATTTTCACAACATCTTTTACTTCCAATGAACGCCAAATACTATCCAGTTTTCTCACGTTCTCTTCAAAAGAAGCAGCCGAGTTTGAAAGGAAGGCAGCGTTCAATGCTCCAATACTTGCTCCCGAATAGGCAGAAGGAATTAACTGCTCTTGAGCAAGGTATTGAGCTACTCCAATTTCATAAGCTCCTCTGGCACCGCCCCCAGAAAGTACAAACCCAAAATCAAATTCCGGATGCAAGAAAACCTCCTCCTTCCAGTCGAATTTTCGACTCGCTTACAAGGCGTTCTGCCAACCTTTTACTTGTTAAAACTTTAGGTAATTTATTAGAGCTAAAAAACTGCGATTCTAAAATTTGTTTGTCCGCGCCTACACAAATACGCTTTAAAATTTCTTGTTGTACGGGTTGCTTATTTACAGAATTCATTTCGTCGCAAATCAGCAACTCGATCATCTTTGCATGCTGTTCATTTTCCTTCGTTAGCATATTAAGCCAAACTTCTGTAGGTACAAGTTGATTGACATTGATTCGGAAACGCTCTTGCAATACTAGAGAACTTTTGTAGACAAACATTTCTTCAAATTCTGAGTTTTTGTCTGTATAGATACCAAAACTCCCGAAATTCAAAGTCTCAATAACAATAAGAAATTGTGTAATAGGCTGGAAGCGATCGTAGGCGCCTCCAAGCCACTTTGTCATTTGATCTTCGAGTTGGATAAAAGCACTTTGCCTGCTTCCAATATGATCAATACGTTCGTTCAAAGCATCAACCTGTTGATCGAGCATTTTTTCTAATTTTTCCAATCTATCTTCTACAACCATAACCTCTCTTTTTAACTCAACATGTCGGTCTATCAATTTTGTAACGCCTTGTCGAGTTTCTACGAGCTTATTAGCAACGTAGTGAATAGCACGATCTGTATTTATTTTTTCTTTTTGAAGATATTCTAGCCACGCATTGATACTTTTCATTCCTTCTACTAAATTTAAGTCAATAGCGTCTTGACGACGTGCAGAATCTCCAATAAGAGTATCCCACATACGATGCGCCCAATTCTCATTTCTTTTTTTTCTAAATCGAATATGATCCTGTGCAACTTCCAATCCATTGACTAGATCTATTAATTGCTTATCTGCTAATACAGGAATCTCAGACATCAATTGATCCCTCAATTGCGTATCGTTTTGATTTTGCTTGCTCATGCTGCCCCCCTTATTACGCATGGCTCAAAGAATACATGATACTTTCAGGATTAAGTTGCTTCAAGTCTTCATCGTGGACATGCGAGTCTTCAAGGAATTTTTGCATGGCCACTAAAAGCTTTCCCAATACGAACTCGTCTTCTTGTTTGTCAGCTAACCCATCAAGCAAGTTGCCTCTGAACTTATCTAAATAAGCTTTAAGCTCACTGAAGTAACTGTTTAGATTGTTTATCAGCTCTTTTTGTATATATTTTTCCAACTCTCTTTTGAGTTGGTTCTGAGATGTTGCCAATTGTGTTAAAACATCTTTTCCAATTTTTTTAGTGTCCACATAATAAAAATTTTGATTTACGCTATATGATTCTTCATGTTGTTTAAGCCATAGCGTATACCACTTTCGAACAGTTCGATACTTAGTTACGCTTTCTGATTTTTCTTCTACCATACCTTTCATGATGTCATCGAAATCAATATTAATGCTATTTATAGAATGTTCTTTGAAAGAGACTTGCAAATCAAAAGTATCATTCAATGTTAATGCAGCTTCTTTTAAAATAGGATCAATGTTAGATTGAATGTTCACCTTCAGTTTTTCTTCTGTTTGTTTGGTAAAATCAGCAACCTGCTGTTGCATGACGTGAATTAAATTAGCGGAGTCTTTTTCCAGAACTGAATGTAATTCATATAAAAATTTATCCGCTTCATCTTTAGAAGAAAATTTATTAACCGTGTCCGAATCAGGTTTATAGCTATTTAAGGATGCGAATCCTCTCTTAGGTTCTGAAAGAACGGAATCAAATATTCTAACGAAAATACCCTTATCATTTTTTTCGACCGGATGTTTCTGCCTCTCTTGCTCCATTCGTTCATTTATTTTTCCTTTTTCAAAAAATTCATTAATATACTTCTTCAAGCTATTTTCTCCTGCTTCAAAAGCGATGGAAATATTCGCATTCAATGTATGCCCGGCTTCTTGCCCAAGCTGATCCGATTCTTCTTGAACTTTTTCAATCAAATGAATATCGTAGTTCAATTGCTCGATAAATTGTTGTAACACTTTAATGTCAAGATCGGCGCTTTGATTCCTCATTTTTAGATATTGAATGATCTCTGTATTGTAATGAACCATTTTGGCGATAGCAGACTTTAGAGCGATTAACGCAGCATCTCCGTAAGCTTTGCCGATTACAAGATCCAAAGGTTCTACGAAATTACTTTTAGACCATAAGCGCTCTGCACTTTTTTGAATGCGATCAATATCATTCAGATCCTCCTGATCCTCTTCTATGTCCCATGTCTCTCCAAACACTTGTTTAGCGAAATCTTCCACCCAATCTTCTTGAGTTGGTGAAGGCAACTTATGATTTCTGTCGATCTCACTGAGCGCATAATTGGCGAGGTATCCTGAACGACTGGAAACCGGGAAAATACGAGTTGGTGTGACCATATCTTTGAAAAGCTCTTGACTGACATAGCTCTTTACTTCGTCCTTGCCCATCGAATTACGATCTTTTTGATCATATTTATTTACAAGAACAAATAAACGGTCTCCCGATAGTTCTGCTACCTTTTCGATTTCAGATCTTACTTCAGCATCTGCTTCAGAACTTAATTGAGTATAATCTAGCACAGACAATACCGCTGACGCTTTTTGTAATTGTTCCTCTAAAATATGACGGAGATGACTTTGTCCGGCTTCATTAGGCCCTGGTGTATCGATTAAAGCCAAGTTACCCGCTACAGATTGGTCAGCATTTTTCAAATGGAAGAACTCAATTTCGATAATAGGGAATTCGGAGATTGATTTATATTCTGTAAGGGGCGAAGGTAGATTAAAGTTCTGAGCATCGCACATTCTGGATATGTCATTAATCGACTTTAAAAATTCATAGACACCTTCTACTCCTGTATGATTAGACTCTAAATGAGTTAGTTCTCCCAGACGAATAGATTCAACTAGTCGTTTACCATCTTCCGAAGAATATATAGAAAGTTCAGAAATTTTTTCTTGTGGAATATGTAACAATTTTTTTGATATTTCAGCTAGTGCTTTATTAAAAGGTTGAGGATTTGGAAAGGTTAATTGCGGAGTGTGTTGTCCTGATTTATGGCGAATAATTGTAGGTAATGTAGTCATGGGACGGTTGCGATTGGGAAGAACTTCTCTACCGATAATAGCATTAATAGTAGTTGATTTTCCAGCTTTCATCGTTCCAACAACAGCTAGAGTCATTTCCAAATTATTCACTTTAGCTTTTTCATCGGAGAGGGTTTTCATCCATAGCGAGGCTTTTTTTTGATCCAAAGAACGACTTTGAACGTCTTCATTTTTCCCAAAAAGGAAGTCTTCTACATTCAGCATTTCTTCAAGTCGCTGTTCTTGTTGATCTAATAATCTTAAAATTTCTTCTTGTAAAGCTGCGACAGTATTTGTATACATAGTCACTTCTCCTTCATCAACTTGTGCCATAATTAAGATCAAGCTACATACCAAGCATTTTTAATATATCATGCCTAATTTTTGTTTTGAATGTTTTTGAATATTTCACAATAATTTTTTAGAAAATATATTTTTACTTACTATTTCACCACCATTCACCACAATCCGTCTTTGAAAGAAATACAGCCAGTTTCGAGTTAGATTAAATACACAAAATGAGTGAAGTTTCGGTAATCTGTTCATCTTTCTTTCGCTTAATCGTTGTTAATAATATATTGTAGTGAATATCCTTTATAAAAAGAAGCCAGTTCGTTCGAACTGGCTTCAGAATGAATCTTGGAATCAGAATTATGAAATGGTTGCATGCTAATTCTTCAAACGTCCCGTACCATTACAAGCCGGGTAGATATGCGTCCCGCTTCCTCCGCAAGCATAACAATCGTCATCGGCCACATGTTTGCCCATACCGCCCGTGCAATCGCACTCCACTTTGCCTTTCCCATCACAGTATCCGCACTTTTCTTTGAACATCATTTTTACTCCTCCTCGTTATGACTTACATTGTTATTCTCACTGGTCTACAAACCCCATCCCGTCATACACATACTCATCAACCAACCCCTGCGACCCATACGGCAGTTCGATCCGGTCTCCGTTCAACTGCAATCCCGACTGGCCTTCTCCGTACCAAGCCAAGCTAAGCGGCGGAGCGTCATATTCGCTGAACGTATAGTCGTAGTTGTACACCCACACATAGGTCTCAAGCATCCCGTCGCTGGCTGCAAGTACGACTTCGGGAACTCCGTCACCGGCGAAGTCGTGTTTGGTTACGAATAGGCTGAACCCTTCTTTCAGATCGCCGAAGTCGTCGAACGGGCTGAAGTTTGCATCGGCGACCTCCACGGGCAGATTCCAACCTTGCTTCATCGTGTCGCTGAATACGATCGTCTTGACTCCGTTCGGCGTATCCTGCCCGATGATTACGTTGAGCGGCTCGCCATCCAGCACAATCGAAAGCGCAAGATCGGTTTCTCCGGCGTTCCATCGTTCAAAATCGTTCAGGTCGGTCGATTCGCCTGACTGCGAGATTTCGCTTTCAGGAGTTTCGCCCGTAGGCGCGGCATCGGCAGCATTCGATCGGGCCGGTGTCGTTTCCGAGGCTGCGTTCTCCGCTTTGACGGAAGCAGCCTCTACATCCTCGTTCGCCTGAGCTGCAGAAGCAGTAGGCGCATGATCCGCATCATAACTCTCGTACACCTTATCCATCAGCGCGCCTAACACTAGCGCCGACTGATCAATATCGTTGTACGATCCGGCTCCCATCTCGAACGTATCGTCTTCATGCAAAATGAACTGGATACGCGCTTTGGCCGACTTTTCGTTGTACATGAAATAACCTGTAAATTCGACGACATCATGGGTTTCTTCCGTCTCGTCGTCCGTGCCGGAGAAGTAATGCCAGGTCGGTCCGTCGAAAAAGGCCTCCATCGCTTCGCCGAGCGTCACGTCAGAACGGCCGTTCATCGTTCCGTTCTTAACAGACAAAACGCGCTCGTCATTCATATCTGCCAGATTGTTCAATTGGTCGGAGGCGGTCTGCATCGCTTGATCTGCATCGTGGCGCATATCAGCATCCGTAGATGCGGACGAACATCCTGCTGCAAGTACGATTCCGAATGCCAACATTCCGGTTTGAAAAGCTCGCTTCATTTTTCCGGTCACCTTTCCGCTGCCGTTCAAGGCAGGGGCGCCGCTGCTGGCGCGTCCTTGATTTTCTTTTTCGAGAAGATGCCCATGAACCCGGCCACCGCCAGAAGTACGCCGGACAAAATGTAGAACATCGAGATGCTGATGACGCCGGCGATCGCGCTGATCAGCATCAGCCAGCCCGCCAACTTCGGCTTGCTTTTGGAAAATGCCGATCCGACAATTCCCAAGATACTGAACAGAAGCGCAGAAATCGCGAGCCCACTAATTTCCGAAGTTCCCGTTTCCGAAAACGCCGCATCCAGCCCTCCGATCATCATGGCGACGATTGCCGCGATAATTCCGAAAATGCCTCCGACCAATCCCATTGCGAACATATTGTTTGCCCCTCTCTTATGTGTGCTTAAGTCTAACTACTCGATATAAAGACCGTTCAAGTTCCAGCAAATCGTATCGTACGTCTCGTTCGATCCGTAAGCGTATCGGCTATAGCCGACAACCAGTTTGCGGCCGTCCGGGCTGAAAGTCAGCGACACCGGCTGATCCGTACTCTTGTCCATCCGCTGCGCTTTTTGGGTTTCTTTTGTGGCGTACGAACGTACTTTTTTCAACGTCTCAATCTCGTAGACATCCACGTCGCCGTTCTCGTTCGTGACTGCCAACCAACCGCCGCTGCCTAACGCAAAGCCTTCGAATTCCCCCGGCAATTCATGAACTACCGTAAAATTTTGCGTATCCAGAACTACGAGTCCTTCGCGATTATGGATAACCAGATAACGAGAATCGGGAGTGAATGCTGCCGGACCGTATTCGGTCGTGCTGCCGATCGTCCGCCCGCTGTTCAAATCATAGATCCGGGACTCCCCCGAGTAACCGTATGCGCCAAGAACCGCCAACATCTGTCCGTTCGGACTCAGAGCCAACGTCGTATCCCATGCCGTGTCAATATCGTCCGGGGCCGCTTGCCCGATCACTTCGCCGTTCTGCATGTCCAGATCGAAGACGCCTTTATGGCTGTATTGGAAATAAAAATGCCGACCGTCGGGACTAAACGCATATCGGGAGTCCGTATAAAATTTCCGGGCTTCTTCCGGCATTTCGAATTGGCGCTGCAGCCGGAAAGCCGAATCGTAGACGAACATGCTTTCCCGATCTCGATCTTCATTGTTCCAACTGTACAGCTGATTGCCGACAAACATCAGATCGCTATCCGTTTGTTTCATCGTTCGGCCGTCCTGCGCGTTCAGTATCCGATCGTTCAAAGCCAGATATTTGCCGTCCGCACTCCAGCTCGGGCGTTCGAATCTGACGTTTCCTGTGGTGGCCTTCCATTCGATGTCTGTAACTTCGATGGTTGTCTTCGCCGTTTTTTCCTCGGCTCGGATCGAAATGTCGGTCTTCCCTTCCTTCAACGCCGTAACGTTACCTGCCGCGTCCACATATAAGATCGTGGGATCTTCGACTTTGTAAGATACGGAAGGCACGGGAAGCGATGCATGGTCCATCACGATCCGCGGAGTCAGCTTCGTTTGTTCGCCGACCGTGATTTTAGACTTAGCCGCGGCGAGTCCGATCTCTCTGACTTTGGACTTCACGTTGACTAAGAGCTGAACAGATCGACCGCCGGCCGTCACTTCGATGTTCGTCTTGCCTGCGCCGTTCGCGGTGACCACGCCGGCAGGGCTGACTGCGGCGATTGCGTTGTTGCCGGACTTGTATCCTATTTTTACGTTTTTTGTCTCTGAAGAAGCCTTGATTTGCGGCTTAAGTTGGAAGGTGCTTTTGACGTAAAAAGGATTCGGAGGACCCGACACGCTGATCCCGTAAACTTTGATTGGTGCTGCATTTGCTGATAAAGTCGCCGTTCCTTCCAACAAGATGAATACTACCAACGCGCTCATGACCGTCCTTTTCCATATCGCTCTCATCTGCTTCTCCTATCATTCCTGAATTTGCTTGTACGTCATCTAATCTCTCGACTCCGACAATTCGCGTATAGCCCGGAAGACCCGTTCGTACAATCGCTGCTGCCTCGGCGTCATGAGCCTTAATTCATCCGCGATACGCTCCGGAATATCCTCGGAAACAGCCGCATGGCTCGGCGTCGAAAATTCCGATTCCTTTTCTCCGCTAAGCAGTTCGCCCTCGCTCACGTTCAGCGCCTGCGCGATCTTGGCGATAATGGCGATGCCCGGTGAATGTCTTTCTCCGCGTTCGATCTGTCCGAGGTACGAAGTGTCGATCTCAGCTTTTTCTGCCAATTTCTCCTGCGTCATATGCCGTTCTTTTCTGAGTTTGCGTATTTTCGCTCCCAAACGTGTGTCTTTAGAACCGTAAATCCCCCTCACCGCCTACTTTACTTTGTGTCTTTACTCATCATAGAATAAGAAGGAAATTTTACCCACGGACGAAATCCTCTGCCAGCCATGACGATCGTCACTATTCACGCTCCTTTCCGGCTTGATTGGAGCTTACCACCACGATTTTGGGGTTCTCGAAAAAAAGATCGAAATTTCGCAAGAAGGCTGTCGAAGTCTGAAAAGGCGATTTTGCGCGGAAGAGGACTCTCTGCTTGTCATCAAAGACACACAATAGACACATTTAGAAAACAGTCATTCTCTATCCTTTTCAAAAAAGACACCGTTTGTTCACATTTATTGCTCTACATAACCTCTATCTTCTAAAAAGGAGCTTTATCACAATGGGAAGAAGCCGAGCCTTACATAAGTTCATGATCGATACCTGCGATTTTCAATTCGAATTTATTGAGCTGTACCGGGAATGGAGTCTGCAAGCGATTCTTAGAGCGGTCGATACCGGCCAGCCGATGCGGGATGCTTGTCTGTATCTGGGGTTGGACGCAGAATTGATCGAAGAAGCCGTAAAATTCCATGCGCTGCGTCAGTTATACGAAGAGCAGTCTCATTTTTCTGTACGGGAGATCGAGCTGCTGAATCAATATGCGGATCATACGATTCTGGGGCATGAACTTCGAGAGCTGTTGGAAGAACATCTATTCATGGACCCGCGCGCTTGGTTGGATACATTCGAGAATTCGATTCTGTATTTGAACGATCAGGGGATCGGCGCAGGCGGTGCTCCGTCTTCCTCCGAACTGAGTGAACAACAGAAAGAAGACGCGATAAAGCGTCTCTGCTCGAAGCCGATGCCGCTCGAATTCGATGTCGGCCCCTCTACGCCTGAACGGGATGCCGGACTGTTCGAGACTTGGAGCGAGAAAGGTCGCCGTCACGGCGCAGGTTTTCGCTTCTTCGAACGCTTTGTGCGCCAAGACTGGCTGTTGCATCCGCATCATCAAGATGTCGCAAAAGACAACCGACGGATGCGGCTGCGCGAACAACATGCGTATTTCCGAACGGTCCTCGGCGACCTTGCGGGCAGTCAGAACATCGAGCGCGATCTGGAACTCTACGAAACGAAGTGGCATACGTATTATCTGGAGTGCGCGGCCGCAGGCATTTCGCAAGTCGCGGCAGCTTATGCGGAAGAACATGGAGACGACGAAGATTACGATCCGGCGGCGGATAAACGCAAATGGTCAGCTATCGCAAAGATCGCTTCGCTATTCACGTTGGTCAAAAGCCATCCTGTTCGCATTCTGCTGTTGGACAATCTGCTTCAGGACGTGCCGTTCAACTTCGAGGAAGCCGCGGATCTGGAAGGCCTCGAATACAGCGACTACAAGATGCATTTTCTCGAACCCGATACGGTCAAAGAAGATCGTCCCGCGCTTTATATGATCATCCTCTTCATCGCGGAATTCGCTTTGCGTCCTTATCTGCGCGATAGACTCAGCGAAGCCTGCTTGTATTTCGGCGACAAGGCGATCGAAGCGAATCAAGAAGTCGAAGAAGGTGACGAAGAAGAGCTGATCGCGTTGAAGCGACGACTAATCCCGCTCCTGCTGCTGCGCGATCTGTACGCGGAAGAGATTCAAGACATATGGAATGCGGACCCTATCGAAGCAGAGTCGGGCGTTTCGGCCGCCGATTCCGAAGCCGTGTTTCTGGAGTTGTACAAATGGACGTACAAGCTCAACAAAACGCATGAACGGGGCCAATTATTCGGCTCGGCTACGCGGGAATTTTTATCCTACGGACGGCACCGCATCATCAACACAGCAGCCGGCCTTGTCAATGTCGTGGAACCGTTCGAACAAGCTTTCAAGACTTTCGTAGGCATCAAGCCGAAAGATCTGGACGTCGAGGATATCGAGAAATTGATTGAACTTTTATAAAGAAAAGCGCAAAACGCGTCTATGTTTAATTAAAGAACACTCCCTACACAAAGGAGAAAACTCTTATGCGCATGACCTGCGACGGCTTGGCTTCGATGGGATATATTTATCTCATGCCGCCTGCTGCTCATCCCGTTATAGATACTCTTCCTAACGATATTATCGAACTCGTGCCGGAAGAAAAACTGCATATCCCGTATATCTCCGCTCCCGACGAAGATCCGGCCCCGAAGCTGGATCGCATGCGAGTCGCGGAGCTTACTTACCGCGAAGACTTCGGCAAAGGTTACGATACGCCTTACGGCAACGATATGGACAAGAACGGCTATATCATCGGGATCGAGTCGGATCTGACGTCGCAGCGTTTGGCCGAACTGCTGAATGCTAAGGCTTTTCAAGTTATCGATATGCATTGGAGAGGGCGGGATTATCACCTGCTGACGCTCGATACCGCGGAAAAAGTATTCGACGAACGCAATACGCTGTACCGGATGTCGGACCTTGAAGACGTGTTCGTGATCGTGAACTTCGGCAAACCGAAAATCGTCATGAACGAGCAAAACGTCGTGCTGGATACGGATGATCTTCCGCTTATCGAATTCCGCGGATTTTTATCTTCGCGCGACGATCTGTACCCGCTCGATTTTCTGCTGAAATCCGATTTCAGATTAAGTCTGAAGCCTCCGGACCCGGAGATTATCAAAAAGATTCTTGGATAAAATGCTTATGCTTTCGCGAAAAGCAAAAAGGCTTCCCCGTTCGGGGAAGCCTTTTGGTATCCGTTCGCTATTTTCGTTATTCGGCGAGACTTACGGCGACACCGTGCCGCCGTTCGCGTTCAGCGTCTCGCCGCTGACGTAGCTCGACTCTTGGCTTGCCAAGAAGACGTAAGCCGGAGCCATCTCGACCGGTTGTCCCGGACGGCCGAGCGGCGTTTGTTCGCCGAATTCCGGCAGTTTCTCCGGAGGCTGTCCGCCGGCTACTTGCAGCGGCGTCCAGACCGGTCCCGGCGCGACCACGTTCACGCGGATGCCTTTTTCGGCGACCTGCTGCGCCAACGCTTTGCTGAACGTGTTGATCGCCGCTTTGGTCGTCGCGTAATCGAGCAGGATCGGAGACGGACTGTACGCTTGGATCGACGAAGTATTGATGATCGATCCGCCCGGAGGCATATGTTTGATCGCCGCTTTGCACAGCCAGAACATCGCGTAGACGTTCGTCTTGAACGTCTCGTCGAACTGCTCGGTCGTGATCTCGTCGATGCTCTCGCGGAACTGCTGCTTGCCCGCCACGATCGCCAGAATGTCGATGCCGCCGAGTTCCTCGACCGCTTTTTCGATCAGCTGCACGCAGTACTGCTCTTCTTTCACGTCGCCGGGGAACGCGACCGCTTTGCGGCCTTCGGCTTCGACCAGTTTCACGACTTCTTGCGCGTCCGCTTCTTCTTCCGGCATGTACGACAGCACGACGTCGGCGCCTTCTCTGGCGTAAGCGATCGCCGCCGCGCGGCCGATGCCGCTGTCCGCTCCGGTCACGACGGCTTTGCGTCCGACCAGCCGCTCTTTGCCGATATACGTCTTTTCGCCCGAATCGGGAATCGGCGTCATCTCTTTCTGAAGTCCGGGACCTTCCTGCTGCTGTTCGTATTCCGGTCCGGCCTGCGGATACTGCTTGGTAGGGTCCTGCATGGTGTAGAAGTCGCTCATGATGAATGCCTCCTCGAATATCGAAATGGTCGTTTTCCGTGATGAACTCGTTTCTTATGTAACCGCGAGAATCGCGATTTAAACGAAGAGATTCCGGGTATCGCGGACACTTTTCGCCGAATCGACAACAATTCCTCGGAATCGGCGCTTCTCGGCTTTACGGCGTTTATCCGCGCGGCCGGACGTTTACATGGATAACAAACGCCTATTACGGAAAAGGAGCGATTCATCATGTCCCATTCGAACGCACATGCTTTGACTTCCGATCCGCAAGCCGTCGAGACCGTCCGCGATCTGATCAAAGACGTGGAAACCGCGATGCTCACCACCGTTTCCGAGAACGGTCTGGTCTCGCGTCCGATGAAGACCCAGCATATCGAGTTCGACGGCGATCTCTGGTTCCTGACGAAAAAAGATACCGCCAAATACGACGAGCTGCTGAAAGACCCGCGCGTCAATGTGGCTTATGCCGGCAAATCCTACGTTTCGGTCAGCGGAACGGCGGAGTTCGTCGAAGACGACGCGCGCAAGAAAGTACTGTGGAACAAGCTGTACGAGAAAATTCTCGATACGCCTTACGACGATCCGAATCTCGTGCTGATCCGCGTTCATGCGGAAACGGCCGAATATTGGGAAAGCGGCAGCGCGGTCAAGATGATCACCCACCTGCTCAAAAAAGCCGTCGGCAAAGGCTCCGATCCGAAATCCGAGCCGGGCCTCAACGAAACGGTCGATCTGGAATCGGCCCCTAAGCGCTGATCGAACCGCATCCGAAACATGCAAAAAAGGGACTCCCGCTTCGCGCGGGAATCCCTTTTGCTGTCTATGAAAACGAAACGCGTTCAAGTACGTACGCAGGCTTGTTAAGCGATGACGGCCAGCGGCTGAGGCCGCGAGAAGTAATAGCCCTGCATCTGAAGGCAGCCGAGCGACGACAGCAGTTCCCGCTGTTCGGAAGTCTCGATGCCTTCCGCGACGACGGAAATCTCCAGCTCGCTCGCCATCTCCACGATGCCGCGAATCATGGCCCGGCTCATGCGCGCGTTCTCCGCGTTCTGGGTCAATCTGCGATCGATCTTCAGCGTGGCGATCGGAAGTTCTTGCAGCAGAGCCACGCCCGAAGACGAGCCGCTGCCCATATCGTCGAGCGAGAACGTGACGCCCCACTCGATCAGCTTCTCGAGCTGCGGCCTAATATGCGAAGCATCCAGTCTCTGCGTCGTCTCGCTCAATTCGATCTCGATCTTGTTCGGCGAGCAGCCCGTTTCCAGAAACACCTCCGCCGCACGCTCCACGAAATAAGGATCGCGAAGAGACTTGACCGTGATATTGACATGAATGCGGTTCTGCGGCCGGAGCACGCGTTCCGCCAAGCAGGCTTCGCGCAGTACCCACAGGTCGACCTGCTCGATCAGGCCGGCTTCCTCGGCGGCTTCGATCGCTTCGACCGGAGACACGGCGCCGCGGTTCGGATGATTCCAGCGCAGCAGCGCTTCGTAAGACAACGCCAAGCCCGTCGACGCGTCGACGATCGGCTGAAAGTGCAGATTCAGCTCTTCTTCTTGAAGCGCGTGCCGGATATCGAGCTCGGCCTGCTGATCTTCGATTTCGAAGATGCTTACGCCGGCTTTGCCGCCTTTCTTGATCCGGTACATGGCCGTATCCGCCCGTTCGATATATTCCCGAAGCGAATCCGCTTCGAGACAGACGCCGATCGAGAGGGTCAGCGGCTCTTCCTGATCCGCGAAAGACATCGCTTCGCCTTCGAACGCCGTAACAAGACGGTCGACCGCCTCCTGCACCTGCTCCACCTCGTTGGTCGGAAGGACTACTACGAATTCGTCTCCGCCGTAACGGCAGAGCAGCCAATCGGCGTCCGCCGCTTGACGAATAGCGCTTGCGAGAGCCTTCAACACCTGATCGCCGGTCGAATGGCCGTATCCGTCATTGACTCCCTTAAAATTGTCGAGATCCATGAAGATGACCGCTTTCGGCGAGTCGGCCAATTCCCGCTCGTAGAAAGACTCGAGCGCGCCGTAGCGAAGAAAGCCGGTCAGATCGTCGAAATAATTCGTTTCTTCCAGATGAATCAAGTCCGCGATCACCGAAGCGACATGCGTCAAACGTTCGGCATCCTGCTCCGTGTAGGGATGTTCGCGGTCCAGCGAGCAGATCGTGCCGTACAGTTCCCCGTTTTTCAGCCGGACGGGGACGCCGAGGAAACGGGTCCTGCCCAATTCCAGGGTAATCGGCATTTCTTTGGTCAAAGGCGACAGCGTCGTATCTTCGATGATGACCGGACTTTCGGTTCGGCCGACCAAACTGCAATATGATAACGTATAAGGCAGAACGCTTCCCTCGCGAACCATCTCTTCTTCCGAATTCCAGGCGCTTAGAATCTTGTTCTGCTTGCCGTTGTTGTAAGCCATGAAAAAAGTGTTGGCGTCGATGACGGAGCGCAAAAGCGAGAACAGGGTTCGGGAGGTGAGACGAATCAAATCTTCCCGCTGTTCTTTCATCGGTTTCATTGGAATCCTCCATAGGTCTTAAGTTTTATAGTTTTTAGGCACATAAGATCATTATAGACAATAAGCAAGCAGGCGTCACATGCCGTTTATTCAGAAATTCTCGCTTTTTCCGCCGATTATGCTCTTTTTCCATGACTTTCGCTTTAATTGCGCAGAAATTAAATTTTTCTGAATTCAATTGCATCAAATATGTCAAGCTAAGCAAAGGCGCATCGCAAAAAGGAGCGGGGTTAGCCCGCTCCTTGCCATTCTTCTTATTTACGTGCCTGAAGAGCACCATTTCCGCCGCTTCAGCGTTTTTCCGGGGCGTACTCTTCGCTCAGAATCGAATAATAAGCGCTGTCCACCAGTTTGCCTCGGGACAGTTGATCCCGGCGGCGAGTGCCTTCGTAAGTCATCCCCAACCGAAGCATCAGACGTCCGGAAGCTTCGTTCGCCGTTTCGTGGGCCGCATGCACGCGCTGCAATCCCAGCTTGACGAACGCCAGGTCCAAGATCAGCCTGCCGGCTTCGCTCATGTATCCTTTGCCCCAATAATGCCGGCTCAACGTGAATCCGAGTTCGCCGCTGCGCGTCGCTTCGTCTACGCGGAATTCGATCGTGCCGATCAATTTGCCTCCGTCGTTCAAGACCACCGCGTATTTGCCGATCGGCTCGCGCATGTAATATCCCGCGATTAATCGCTCGGTCTGTTCCGAATTTTTGGGCTCGGCAAAAATATAACGCGTCGTTTCTTCGTCGGACGCGTATTCCGTCATATCCGCGGCGTCTTCGAGCGAAATAGGCCGCAGCGAGATGCGTTCTCCGTTCAGATGCCGATGTTCGGCTAAGATTACGGATAAAGGTTTCATGGCGTCACTCTCCTCGGTGAATCGTTCTTCGTCCGAATGCGGACGCGACTCCATCATAATCGAACGGCAGCGGACGCTCAATCTTTTTCGGCGTTCCCGATTCATGCGCCGCACGCCGAAAAGCCGGATTCGCTCCGCCGAAACGACGGGAATCCGGCTTGCTATTCTACCGATCGGCGAGCTTGCGCTTCCCGGCTTCGTCCGTCAGGCAATCGACGCCTCGTAGATCGAAGCGATCGAGCGCGCCAGCGTCGCATCGAACTCTTCTTCCGTCTGTCCGAAGCTTAATCCTTCCGCGAGCGCGCGCGAGAAACTGGCGATCAGTCCCGGATTGCGGGCCAGACGCTCGTTGGCTTCGTCGCGCGAGTAACCGCCCGACAGCGCCACGACGCGCACGACATGCGGATCGCTCATCAAGTCGCTATAAAAACCGTCCTCGGCGGGAATCGACAGTTTCAGCATGACGGACACGTCTTCGTCCAGCCCGGCCAGATGCGCTTGCAGTTCTTTTTTGAGCATCCGTTCCGATTCCGCCCGGTCTTCGCTATGAATATCGACTTCGGGTTCGATGATCGGCACCAGTCCCGCTTTCGCGATCCGCAGCGCGAGTTCGAACTGCTGATCCACGACCTGCTTGATGCCTTCGGGATTCACTTCGTGAATGACCGAACGCATCTTGGTGCCGAAGATCCGTTTGTCGACCGCCCGCTTGAGCAGATCGTCCAGATCCGGAATCGGCTTCATGAGCTGCACGCCGCCGCGAAGCTCGTCCAATCCTTTGTCCACTTTCAGAAAAGGAACGACGCCTTTGTTTTCCCAGAGATAATCCGCCGTCGGTTTGCCGTCGATCTCGCGGTCCATCGTGTTCTCGAACAAGATCGCGCCCAGAATCGATTTCGAATCGAACGCCGGACTCTGAATGATTCTCGTCCGCATCGTATGTACCGCCGCGTACATGCCTTCTTCGTCCGAATACGTATCTTCCGCGACGCCGTATTGCAGCAGCGCTTTGGGCGTGCTGCCGCCGCTCTGATCGAGCGCCGCGATGAATCCTTTGCCGGTCCGCATGACTTCCAATTGCTGTTCGTTCATTTCGATCTCTCCTTCCGAAACTTGTGCCGCTCTCGCGCAGTATGTTACATGTAGAAGCAAATTCGTACCCACTTTACCATTCCCCTGAGGAGGTCGCCATGAATCCAACCGATCTGCATCGACTTCAATTGCTCGCAGGCAACGCCCAAGCGCTCAAAAAAGAATTCGCCTGGCATAACGTCAGCGCTTCCCGCCTCGCCGCCCTGCTCTGGGCCGTCGAAGACCGGACAGCGGCTCCCGAGTCGATCCGCGGCATGTTCGACCGGATCAAGCAGTCCGCGAGCGCGTTCTCTTCTTTTCGCGGATTGTTGTCGGTTGCCTTGTCCGCCGTATTATCGCTCCGGGAGGATCCGGAAGGACGTCTGAACGAAACGATGGACATCTATGAACAAATGAGAGACTTGAAGTTCAAATCTTCCGATTATCTGGTGTTCGCCGCGTTCGAGATCGCCGAGAACGCCGAACCGGCAAGACGCGCCGAAGCGATCGAACGTACGCGAATGTTCTACGAAGGCATGAAAGCCAACCACCGCTTCCTGACTTCGCAGGACGATTATATCTTCTCCGCCCTTCTCGGTTTGTCGGAACTGCCGACGGAATCGACGCTCAAGCGCATGGAGCAGTTCTATGCCGAATTGAAACCGGAGTTCCGCGCGGGCAACGGGCTTCAAGCATTGACGCACGTGCTGGTCTTGGGCGAAGCGGATGCCGGAACGATTCCTCGTATGATGGAACTTCGCGATCGCCTAAAAGAACGCAAGCTTCGCATGGACAAAGACTTCACGCTGCCTTCGCTCGGCCTGCTCGCCCTGCTGCCGACCGACACGCGAGTCATCGTCGACGACATCGAACAAGGCTTCTCCTATCTGCGCGAACAGAAAGGCTTCGGCAGATGGTCGATCACCGAGCAAGAACTGCTGCTGCTCGTATCGGGCGTCGTGATCTCGCGCAGCGTCGGGCAGATTCGCGAAAGCGTCGCTTCTCCGGCGGTCTCTAATATGCTGATGAGCCTCGTCGCCGCCCAGCAGGCCGTCATGATCGCGACCATCGTAGCGATGACTGCGGCAAGCGCGGCCGCTTCGTCGTCCTGAACCGAACCGGCTTTTCGCCGGCTCCGCCCGCGAAGGATCCCGACGGGACGGAGCGAGTGCTTTTACGAGAAAAAAGACCGCTTCCGGTACGCCGGGAGCGGTCTTTCGTTAGGCTCGCCAATCTTCCAGCGGCGCGCGAACGGCATGGGATCATTCGCCCGCTGCCCGCAAAACGCGAATCCGGTCTACCGTCTTGCTGCCTTCTTTGTACCAGACCATCACGATCTGACCGGCTTTCAGATCGGAGACGGAACCGACCGCCGAAGCGTTCGGCGGAGCGTCGGCGGACGGCGCGCTTCTTGACGGTCCGCCGACGGCATTCGAGTCTCCCGACGCGCCGCCGCTCGGCGCTCCGTTCCCCGGCATGCCGCCCGACGGAGGACCGCCGAATTCCCCGCGTCCGGTTCCGTTTCGATTCTGTCCTTCGCCGGACCCCTGGGAAGAACCGGACGAGATCCGTACCTCGCTGCTCAGAGTCAGCGTTAACGACTCGCCCGTCGATATCCAGCCGCTCTGTCCGTCCGCGGCTCCTCCCGGCGAACGCGCGCCGTCGCCCGAAGCAGAGGCGCCCTGCTTCAACAAGTCCAGCTTGACGGTATTTTCGCCGACTTCCTCGATCCGGCCGATCACGTCGGCATCGAACGCTTCGTCGACGACGCCGTCGATCATTCCGCCCAAACCGCCGTCCGCGAAACTTCCCGGCATCCCCATCTGCGCGCCGCGTCCGCCCAACCCCGCGCCGTTATTGAACGCGGTCGTCGTCGAACTCGGAATATGCTGCGCCGTGATCGCGTCGCAGGCGGCCAGCAGCGCGGACAAACTGACCAGCGATAAGGCCGCCGCCGTTTTTTTATGCCTCATCGACCGATTCCTCCTTTCTGTTCAAGCCCAAGCGAATGCCGAACGAAGTCCGGGCCAGCAGCGATAACGTATCTTGCAGTCCCAGATAAGACAGCAGGATCAGCAGCGGATAGACCGGGTAGAGATACCGCGATTTGATCTCCCAGAGCAGATAGAACGCGACGAAGCCGAGCAGCACCAATACGAGTAGGACTTCGCCGTAACGCCGGGCGCGAATACCGGTCACCAACCGAACGCCGGCCAGCAGGTACATGAGCAGGCTGGAAGCGTACAACGCCCATAGCAGCGCCGAACGCGCCGGCGAATCGCCTTCGAACAGCTTCGTCAGCGGCGTCTCGTAGCTGTAGCTGCCGGCGATCGGCGTCATGCCCATGCGCTGCGCCGTCAGCGACTGTCCGTTGCCGATGCCGTAACGGTCGATCTGATACGTGCCTTCCGTCCAGACCCAGATCAGCTTCTTCCCATACATCTCCAGCAGTTCTCCGGCCGAAGCGTGCGTCAGTTTCTCCCGAATCGAAGCTTTGTACAGCTCCGAGCTGACCGCTTTGTTATACTGCGCTTCTCGCTGGTAGATCCGGTAGCTCTGCATATTGTCCCAGAACCCGAAGCGTTCCAGATTGATGCCCATATTGAGCCACATATAGACCGGCGCGGAATTCCGGCCCGCCGGTTCCTGCGTTTTGCCGGCCGCTTGCAGCGCCGCGCTCTGCGTCCAAGACGGCACGTTGAACAGCACGCCGAGCACGATCAAAGCCAGCAGTCCGCGGCGCACCCCGAGCTTGCGGATGCCGAGCAGGATATAGATGAACGCGGCGATCAGCACGATCGCTCCGATCCCGCGGAAATAGTTGCCGAGCGCCAGCAGCACCGCGGCGTACGCGATAAAGCGCAGCGATTTCTCGCGCATGAAGCGAAGCACGAAATAGATCGCCGACGTCAGCAGCCCCGTGCCGATCACGTCGTTATAGATCAGGTTCGGCATGAGCAGCGACGGCACGTAGAAAGCGGCGAAGATCAGCACGCCGTAATCGTTTCCTATGGCCTTCTGCTCCGGGTTTCCGGCCTCTTCGTTTCTCGAAGCGCGCCCGGTCAGTTCCCGGTAGATCAGATAGATCATCCACGTCGTGAGCAGCGAGAAGAAGATATTGAAGATCTTGATCACCAGATAATTATCCGGGAAGATCGCCAGCAGCGTCTTCAGATACAGCACGGTCGAGAAGTTGAACGGGAACATATGCAGGTATCCGCCCGCGTTGAACGTCGAATAATCGTTCCGGTAGAGCATATCGAGCGCGAGCGACAGCACGGTCTGCGAATCGTCCGTAGGCAGGCGCGGCAGCAGGAAGACCAGCGCGAGCTGCACGAGAAACGACGCGCCCAGCACGATCGGCACGACGGCAGAAGCCCGGTAACGATTCAATCGCCGGCATAGCCGATAAGCTAGCAGCCCGGCGGCAGCCAGCACGATCAATAACATGATCAAGATCACGGGCTGCTGCGTTCTCAGAATCGGATTGTCGCCGTACGCGGCGTAATTGTATTCGGCCCGCACGAAAAGCGACGAGACGACGAACAAACCGAAGAAGAACGTCAGAATCAGATAAAATATTTTTTTCAGCGCTTGCGGCATGGTCCAGCTCCTTCACGGCAAAAGTCTCTTCGAACGGAAATCTTCCAGTCTGATTATCAGTATAGGGAACAAGCCTGAAAATAAGCTGAAAAGCCGACCGATTTCGAAGATTCGCGCGAAAAAAAGGCATGTTCGCCGGTCTGCCCGGAAACATGCCGATTCTTCCGTTCGCGTTATTCGAGGTTGCGCGTCCTGCGCGTCGATTTCAAGAGTCTCCCTGCGCTTCGGTCGGCATCAGCCGGATCGTCTCGGAACGCTTGCCTCCGTCCCAGATCAGCAGCAGTTCGACGGTCCCGGCTTCGTCCGGCGCGTATTCCGTCGTGACCAGATCCCTCAGCATGTAGACGCTGTCCGCCGGAGCTTTCTTGACCATCAGGCCGCCGCTTCCGGATTCGACATCCGCGCCGTAATACGAATATTTGACTTCGCCCGTGGGCGCCGGCCCGCCGCCTTCGTAATGCGCGGTCAGACGCGCGCGGAGCTTGCCGCCGTTATCCGGTACGTACATGGAATATTCGGCGGTCCACATCCGTCCTTCGCCTTCGTACTCGCGGGTTCCCGGCCCGTTTTCCGTATCGGCGGCCGCCGTCTCCCCTTCAGGCCCGTTCGCGTTCTCCGAAGCGCTTCCGCAGCCGACCAGCAGCAGAATCAAGATCAGCGGCACCGTCAAATTCAACCTTCTGCGAAATCCATGCTGAGACATCTTTTGTCCTCCTTCACGCCGGTCGCCCTGTTCACGATCGTAGCTGTTATCTATTAGTAACCGTTTTGGAGGCAAAAAAAACGAATCGGAACGATACATTCCGACTCGCCGCTTCTTCGTTTCCCGACCTATCCCATCATCTCCGCCGAAATAAACTTGCCGTCCCCGCCTTGTTCGACGCAGATCGTATGCCCGCCGAACAGATCGCCGTCCGCGTACCAGAACGTCGCGCCGCCGTCTTCGCCGAGCGTGATCGACTCCAGATCCATCCGGGCGACGAACGCTTCTTCCGTGATTTCCTCTTCGCCGTCGTCCAACCAGAAATCGTTTTTGAGTTCGGTAAGTTCCTCGGCCGCGCAGCGCCGGGCGGCCGCGTCCGTTTCCGCCAACCGTTCCAGCAGCTCGGCCAATCGCGGCAGCCGCCGTACCGCTTCTTCCCGAACGGCCGTATCGAGCGCCGCGCGAATTTCGCTTTCCCCTGCCCGAAAAGTACCTTCGAACCCCTGAACGGACTCGTCGAACGCAAGAAATCCGTATCCGTCCAGTTCGATCGGCGGGTTGTCGGCTTCGGTCCGTCTGACCGGCGGAAGCGGCACGACCGACGTCTCCATGCCGCGGAAAGCTTCTTCGATCTCCGCTTCCTTCGCGCCCCGCATGACCAGATCCAGATCGCGGAACGCGATTCCCATCTGCGCCAGCGAAGCTTCCGTGCGCCGTCCGTCGGCCGATTCGAACGCGAAACGCGCGGATCGGCCGTCTTCTCCGGCCGACGCGAACACCACGTTCGCCAGATCGAAAGACGGGGGCACGGGAATATGCGTCCATGACGCGCCTTCGCTCCAGATCCGGTAGAGATCCGCGCACGGATAATCGCCGCTGTTCGGTTCGGGCGCTTTGTTCAGAATACGGATAGCCCCGTCCGGTTTGCGCGCCGCGTCTTTGAGCTGAACGTGCACCAGCGCGGAATAGTCGGGTGCCAGCGCGTGCGGACCTTCCAGATTCGCCAAACGCCGCCGCGCTTTTTCGTCGCCCGCATAAGCTTGTTTCAGCCATTCGCCGACTGCGTCGTTCCGGTAATGCGTCGTTCGATCCATGCCTCATGCTCCTTCGTCAATCGAATTTGAAGATCCGTTTTCGACTCTCTTTTCCATCCTAACATGTCCGGAACTTGCCGAGCCAATCTCTCTTCCGCCGCTTAAAAAAGTTTAAAAACCCTTTAAATACTTAATCAAACCAGATGACCGCAATTTTAGTGAAATTTTTCACAATAAGATCGAATACCCGATGCTATACTCGACCCGACGAACGATGACTCGGTCAAGGTACTGAAGCGAGCATGTTCGAAAAGAAGATTCGCAGGGGGTTAACGCAATGAAAAAGATGAACCGGACATGGACCGCGTGGCTTGTGCTCGCCTTGTCGGCGATGCTGATCCTCGCCGGCTGCGGCAGCGGAAGCGCGGGCGCGACCAAAACGGCCGCAACCGACGAGAAACCGGCCGCGACGGAAACCCAAGCCGCCGCCGATTCGAAAGACGCGGCCAAAACCGAAGAAAAAACCGAAGCGACCGCGGGCGCGTCCGAAGCCGGCAGCTACACGCCGCTCGACCAGCTTCAAGAACGCTACGATATCGTGATCATCGGCGGAGGCGGCGCGGGCATGACGGCGGCGCTCGAAGCCAAAGCGGCCGGCATGAACCCGGTCATTTTCGAGAAAATGGAAGCTCCGGGCGGCAATACGCTCAAGTCCTCCTCGGGCATGAACGCTTCCGAAACGAAATTCCAAGCGGCGCAGGGCATCAAAGACAGCAACGACCTGTTCTACGAAGAAACGCTCAAAGGCGGACATGATACCAACGATAAAGCGATGCTGCGCTACTTCGTCGACCATTCGGCCGATGCGATCGACTGGCTCGATTCGCAGGGCATCACGCTCGACAACTTGACGATCACCGGCGGGATGAAAGAAAAACGTACCCACCGCCCGACGGACGGTTCGGCAGTCGGCCAATATCTGGTCAAAGGTCTGGTCGACGACGTGCATAAACAAGATATTCCGCTCTTCGTCAACGCGGACGTCAAAGAAATCACGCAGAAGAACGGTCAAGCAAACGGCGTAAAAGTCGTATTCGAAGGCAAAGACGAAAAAACGATCTCGGCCGGCGCGGTGATCGTCGCGACGGGCGGATTCGGCGCCAATCAAGAATTGATCAAGAAATACCGTCCCGACCTCGAAGGTTACGTCACCACCAACCAACCGGGCAGCACGGGCGACGGCATCAACATGATCGAAGCGATGGGCGGCACGACGGTCGATATGGATCAGATCCAAGTTCACCCGACGGTCAACCAAGAACATTCCTACCTGATCGGCGAAGCCGTTCGCGGCGAAGGCGCGATTCTGGTCGACAAAAACGGCAATCGTTTCTTCAACGAAATGGATACGCGCGATAAAGTCACGGCGGCGATCACCAAGCTCGATAACCGCGAAGCGTACCTGATCTTCGATTCCGGCGTCAAATCGCGCGCCAAAGCGATCGAACAGTACGAGAAAAAAGGACTGGTCCAAAACGGCGACACGGTCGAAGCGCTGGCTCGGACGCTGAATATGCCGGCCGATACGCTGCAAGCGACGCTGGATAAATGGAACGCCGCGGTCGCGGCCAAAAAAGACGGCGAATTCGGACGCGATACCGGCATGGATCACGATCTGTCCGCAGGTCCGTATTACGCGATCAAGATCGGCCCGGGGATCCACTACACGATGGGCGGCGTCAAGATCAACACCGACACCGAAGTGCTGAACAAAGAAGGCCGAGCGATTCCGGGTCTCTACGCCGCGGGCGAAGTCACCGGCGGACTGCACGGCCAGAACCGCATCGGCGGCAACTCCGTGGCCGAGATCGTCATCTTCGGCCGCGAAGCCGGCGTCAAAGCGTCGGAATTCGTCAAAGCCGCTAAATAGAAAACAGCCGGCCGTCTGCCTCGACAGGCGGCGCGCGGCATCAGGCAAGGCCGCGATCCGAAGCGCGTCTTCTCCCCTACCGGAGAAGACGCGCTTTTTCGGCGTCGAGCGGATCAGCCCGACTTGCCGAGCGGGATCGTCCGCGAGAGGCCGCGATCCGGTATAATGACAGAAAAGAAAGGAGCGGCAGACCATGTACGTATTCGACGGATCGCGCAGTTTTGTCTTATCGGAGACCGAAGCTTCCGAACGCTCCGATGCTTATGCCCATTTGTTCCGGGTCGTCGAATCCGGAACCGGCTGGTTGGCCGACGGGCGGTCGCGGGAGCCGCTGAGACGCGGCGACTGCGTACTGCTGCGTCCCGGTTCGGGGCTGGCGCTGCTGCCCGAAGACGGGCACGGCCCGCCCGCGCAGCCGCTCGCCGTGCTGGAGATCCGCTTCGATTATCTCGAAGAGATCGAAGCGGAAGACGGCGCGGAGCCGCGCGCGGGCGAGCGCCGCTTCGCGAGGGCGCAGGCGCCGCTGCCCGCGGGCGGCCGCCTCCCCGCCGCCGGAGTCCGCGAGGCGGCGGCTCTGGCGCGGCGGCTGTACGCGGCCGCGCGGCGCGAAGATGCCGCGCCGGAGCTTCCTGCCGGCGGCGAAGCGCCGGCGGTGCTGTTCCAGCAGCTTATTCGGCTGCTGCTCGGCCTGCGGCCGGCCCTCCCCGCCGATGCCGAGGAATCGGCGGTATCCCGCACGGTGCAGTATATGCACCGGCATTACGGCGAGGAGCTGACCCGGGACCGGCTGGCTTCGGTCGCCGGGCTCAGCCCCTGGTATTATTCCGGCTTGTTCCGCCGGGAGACCGGCTTGTCGCCGACGGCTTACCTGACCGAACTGCGCCTCAGGCGCGCGCGAGAACGGCTGATTCTGGGCCGCGACGGCGTCCGCGAGATCTCGGAAGCTTGCGGCTTCAAAGACGAGACGTATTTCCGCCGCCGCTTCAAAGCCGCGTCCGGCGTCACGCCGCTCGCGTTCGCCCGCGCGCCGCGCGAACGGATCGCGGACATGTCGTACGCGTATACGCCCCATCTGCTGGCGCTGGGCGTCATGCCCTGCGCCGCCATGGTCGACGCGCGGCGCGAACTGCACCGCCGGCCTTACCACGGCCGAATCGACGTGCATTTGCGGCGAGAACGCGCCATGACGCCGGAAGTCTGGGCGCATAATCTGGAGCGGCTCCGAGACGCCGCCCCCGATCTGATCCTGTGCGACGACGGCAAAGAAACGCCCGCCTACGGCGGCGAGCTGGAACGGATCGCGCCCTGCGTCTATATTCCTTGGCGCGCGCTGGATTGGCGTTCGCAGTTTCGACTCTTGGCCGCTTATGTCCGCCGGGAGAACGAAGCGGAGCGCTGGCTGGAACGTTACGACGAACAAACGGCGGACGCGCGTGCCCGTGTGGAGCGGATCGTCGGCACGGAGTCGCTGCTGCTGCTTCGCGTCACCGACGACCGGCTTGCCGTGTACGGCCTGCGCAACGGCGGCGGCGTGCTCTACGGCGATCTGGGCTTGAACTGTCCTTACGAAGCGGCGGAGATCGAGATCGAACAATTCGTCGATCCGGCTTTTGTCGCCGCTTGCGATCCCGACCGCATCCTGCTGATCGTCGACGCAAGCGCGGAATCGGACGCGCATTGGCGGCGGCTTCGCCGCAGCGACGAATGGCGCGGTCTTCGGGCCGTACGCCGGAACGCGGTCGTGTCCGTTTCCGAGATGCCGTGGCTCGAATACAGTCCGCTCGCTTATGCTTGGATCGTCCGGCATCTGCCCGAGCTGCTGAGCGCGAACGCCGATTGATCTTCGTTTCGCGCCGCGGCTCACGATCGGACCGCACCATCGGACCGCACGATTCTCCCTTGCAAACTCCGCACAATCCGTTCTGGCGCGGGCCGCGGACGGATGATAAGATGTGGACTATTGAATGAGAACTGTTATCAATAACAAGTTCCAAGGGGGAAATCGATCATGTTGTTATGTAAACGACCGCTTCTGCTCGGCCTTTTGCTGACCGTCTCGCTGCTCGCGACGGCCTGCGGCAGCCAACCTTCAAGCGAAGCGAATCCTGCGGCGGACGCGAAACAAACGTCCGCGCAAAATTCGTCCGCGGCGGAAACGGCTTCGGGCGAAGAATCTTCCGCTGCGGCATCCGGACAGACTTCGGGCAGCGATGCTTCGGCGTCCGCGGTCGTATATCCGCGAACGGTCAAACACGCGCTGGGCGAGACGACGCTCGACAAGCAGCCGGAACGCGTCTATGCGCCTTATATGGAAGACGCGCTGCTGACGCTCGGCGTCAAACCGGTGCTGAAATGGTCGCTCGGACCGTTGGTGCAGGAATACTTGGAACCGCAGCTTCGAGACGTGCCGAAGATCGACTTTTCCGCCGGCGAAAATTCGGAGCAGATCTTGGCCGCGCAGCCGGACCTGATCGTGCTGTACAGTTCCGAGATGGGCGCCGACGGCGCGTACGAACGGGACGCCAAGATCGCGCCGACCTACGTGTTCCAAGACGCGGCCGGCGATTGGAAAGGCACTCTCTCGGAACTCGGCGATCTGCTCGGCAAGACCGCCGAAGCCGACCGTGCGATCGCCGACTACGACGCCCTGGTGACTAGGGCGCGCAGCGAACTGGCTCCGATCGTCGAAGGCAAGACGTTCGCCACGATCCGGATCAAACCGAAAGAAATCACGCTGATGGACGGCACTTATTTCAGCGGCGCGACGCTGTACGGCGATCTGGGATTGACTCCGCACCCGATGGTCAAAGAACAAGCTTGGGAGAACTTCATTACGCTGTCGATGGAGGCGCTGCCGGATCTCGACGCCGATTATATTTTCTATACGGTACAAGGCGAAGACGCGAAAGCGAACGCCGACCGCGTGCTGGGAAGCGAACTGTGGAAGAACCTGCCGGCCGTCAAAGCGGGACATGCCTATCCGGTCGAAAACAACTACTGGCTCGCGGCCGGTGCCATCGCCAACCGCATGCAGATCGAAGACGTGCTGCGTCTGGTCAAACCTTGATTTCGGCCTTTTTCAGAGCTTTCCCGACCGGTTGCGATTCCGCTCTCCCGTTCGTTCGAACGCCTGCCTTCCGGCAGGTGTTTTCGGCGTTTGCGCGTTCGCCGCAATTTCTCCTTGACCTCCGCCCGTTTACTTGCGAAAATGAACCGCCGCCTTATTATTTTTCGCTTACTCCGCCGCAGCAAACGCGGATTAAATAGCCTCGTCACGTTAAGGAGAAACGCTCATGAAAGCACTGAAAATCGCCGGCTTGCTGTCCCTCTTGATCGCCGGCGGATGCGGACGGATCGCGTCGCCGGGGGACCTGCTCCATGCTCCCAATCTCGCCAACGAAGAACAGTCGCTCTACCGCGCCGTGCAGCCTTTTCTGCCGGCCGGTTATCAGCTTACGACGCCGGACCAATCCGATCAGGGAAGCGCGATCCGTCTGGCCGATCTGGACGGGGACGGAACGGAAGAACTGATCGTTTCCTATAAGAAGCCCGATACCGATTACGAGATCAACGTACTGATTCTGAAGCAGTCGAAAGGCGCTTGGCAAAAAGCCGACCAGATCACCGGAAGCGGCATCAATCTCGATTATCTGGGGATCAAGCCGTTAACCGATTCATCTTCGTCGGACCTGCTGCTGGGCTACGAAGGCGGAGGCGTCGGACTGCCGAAAGAACTGCATGTCTACGCTTATTCCGGCGGCAAGACCCGTTCGATCTATCAGAGTTCGTACGATCAGATCGCGGTCGGCGACCTGATCGGCAGCGGACTGAGCCAGATCGCCGTCGTTCCGCCCGGCGGCGACGCCGAAAATTCGCGTTCGCGCATCGAAATCGTCGGAGTCAAGAACGGCAAGCTGGGCCTGCTGTCCGACAACCGAACGGACGGAACGGTGCTCAACATCCGGATCGGCCGAGCTTCCGCGAAGCAGAACGGGCTGTTCGCCCAAGTTCTGGGTTCCACGCGTTCCGGTTATTCGATACTGGTCGCTTGGAAGAACGGGAAATTCGCCAATGTCCTCTCGCTCCCGTCGGAAAGCTACGATCGGCGCGCCTACAGAGAAAATCTGAAGCTCGGCCCGCCGGATTCCGATTCCGATCTGACGGCGACCGAAAACAAATGGTGGATCGATTATCCGGTAGACAGCCGGGACATCGACGGAGACGGGATCACGGAAGTCGTACTGCCGAATCCGATCCCGACCGCGGAATCCGACTCGGCTTCGCCGAAGCTCTGGACCGATTCCTATTACCGTTGGGACGGCGATCGCGAGATGATTTTCGTGGAGGACCGCCTCTGGCAGTGGGGTTACGACCTGCGCATTCCGAAACGCTGGACCGGATTCTACGAAGTCGAACCGCCGAAGACCGAGAACGATCAAGAGTCCAGCGAGATGCGTTTCCTCTACGCGCCTCTCTCGGAGAACGAATCCGAGACGACCGAAGGCGAAAACGCAACCGATATCGAAGCTCCGCTGCTGACGCTGCGCCAGATGACGACCGCCGAGTGGATGCAGCTTCAACCGATGCTGGACAGCCGCGAAGGCCGCTACATCGTATTGAACGGCGCCGCTCAAACGCTGCCCGGCAGCCCGGCTACGGTGACGCTGGCTTTGCTCCCCGAAGGCAATGCCGGCCTGAGCGGCGAGCAAGCGAAACAATACGCCGAACTGATGCCGACCGAAGCCGAAGTCCGCGCGATGACCGGCATCGAGACCGTCGAAGAAGAGGGGGCGGAATCCGATGTTGAAAAGCATTAGAGGTCGTCTGCTGCTTCAGATCGGCCTGCTGCTGCTGACGATCATCCTGCTGCTCGAAGCCGTCTTCGCCGCGGCCGTCTCGACCTATTATTTCGACAGCGCGCGCCAGATCGTTCAATCGCGGGCCGTCACGGCCGCTACGTTGTCCAACCAATTCATGGAAGGCTACACGCTGAACGAACGCGCCCGCTACATTCTGGAGAACCTCGTCCCGGGCGAGAGCAGCCGCGTCGAGGTATTGGATCTGCAAGGCCGAACGGTCGTGGACTCGTACGGGTTTTCTTCTTCCCGCCGCACGCGCACGCCCGACGTTCGCGTCGCGCAGCAGGGCGGGGTCGGCAGCTACTCCGGTTATTCGAAAGCGTTCAAGCAGCGCATCATGGCGGTATCCAGCCCGCTCGTCAGCTACGGCGAAGTGATCGGCACGCTGCGGTTTTCGGTCTCGACCGAACCGCTGTACCGCGAAGTCGCCAAACTGATCGGCTGGGCGATCGGAATCGGAGCGGCCATGCTGCTGCTCGGTTTCGCGCTCAGTCTGATCATCGCGCGGCGCATCGTGGGACCGATCAAAGAACTGACCGCCATTTCCCGCAAAATGGCGACCGGAGATTTCACCGCGAAGGCCGTCCGCAAACACGACGACGAAGTCGGCATGCTTACCGATTCGCTGAACCATATGAACGAAGAATTGGCGAAAAGCGAAAAGATGAAAAACGACTTCATCTCCACCGTCTCGCACGAACTGCGCACGCCGCTGACCTCGATCAAAGGTTGGGGCGAAACGCTGGTCATCGGCGGACTGGACGACGAAGAAACGACGATGTTGGGCCTGAACGTGATCACCGGCGAGACGAACCGTTTGATCGGACTGGTGGAAGACCTGCTCGACTTCTCCAAATACCAAGCCGGAGAGATTCGGATGCGCTCCGTTCCCGTCGATCTCAACAATCTGCTGTCGCAGCTCGACCTGCAATACAGCATGGCGAGCAACAAGCGCGGCGTGGTGCTGCTGACCAAGCTGTCCGACGAGCCGCTGCCGATGCACGCCGACCTGAACCGGCTGAAGCAGGTGTTCGTCAATCTGATCGATAACGCGATCAAGTTCTCCGATCCCAACGGCGAGATCCGCATGGTCGCTTCGCGCAAAGATCTGGAAGTGCATGTCGCGGTACAAGACGACGGCGAAGGCATCCCGGCCGAAGATCTGGAACGGATCGGACAGCGTTTCTACAAAGGCAGTTCGAAGATGTCCGGCAGCGGCCTCGGTCTTGCGATCAGCAAAGAGATCGTCCGCCTGCACGGCGGCCGCCTCAAGATCGAAAGCGAATACGGCGTCGGCACGACCGTGACCGTCACGCTTCCGCTGGCGGTCGACGATTCCGCGGAGAAAGCCGAAGCCGCCGAGCAGGAACCGCCGATCTGAGCGCCGCTCGCGGGTAAGAGCGAACGGACGGATAACAGCGGATAGACAAGGCTGAAGCAGGATAGAATGAAGGCTAAAAAGGCGAACCCGCCGAGGGTTCGCCTTTTTTGGTGACGAGCGTCACGGAGCAAGCCGCCTCGATCCGACGCGGCGTCTGCCGCCGATCGAGCCGAATTTCCGTTCTCGATCTGGACCTGCTCGAAAGTCATTTCGCGTCTGCTCGTTCCCTCTGTCTTCTCTGTCTACGACAGACTCTCGGGTTCCGCTTCCTTCAGCCGCCGAATCGCCTCGTTAAGCACCCGCTCCCGATCGGCACCATCGAACGCGGGACGCTCTTCGTCGAACACGGCGGGATTGATCTGAACTTCTTTGCCTTGTTCGGCGTGGACGCGCAGCACTTCCAGCACCGTATCGCTTCCGCTGCCGACTTCCCTCAGCAAGCTTCGTTTCAACTGTTCCAACAGCGCTTCGCGGTCCGGCTGCGGAAGAAGCAGCCTTCCTTCGGTCAGCTCGAGCTGGCGTTCGTAACCGTCGCGCAGATCCGAGACTTCCCAACCGGACCAGACCGGTTCCGGTTCGAAGAACGTATCCGGGTTCGCGCGCCAGAACTCCATCCGCCGCTCCACTTCGTCCAGATGCAATCCGGCCGTGGGAAAACTGTCGGTCAACGTATTCCAGTCCAGCTCCGAATACGCGAGCGCCGGATCGGCATGCAGCAGCGGTTCCGGCCCGCCTTCCAAAAAGCTCTCCGTAAACGTATCGCTGGCGTAAATCCGCAAAGTCCCGTCGGCATGCCGCACGCTGATCGCGACCGTCGCCCACTCCGGATTATCGAGCGGCTCGATCGCGGGAACGGAACGTTTGCCCGTCTGCCGTTCTCTGAGCCTCTCGCCCGGGTAACCGGCAGCATTCGCCAATTCGGCGATTCCCTCGTAGGCCCACTGCACGTCCCATCCCGGCCACGTAAACGCCGTCAGTTTCAGATACAGCCTTTGCAGCAAAATATCGTATTTGATATTTTCCCCGCCGAACAGCAGCAGCCGGCGGCGATCCAGATCCATCAACGCGCCGCCTTCCGCCCACACGTCGTCCAACCACTCCTGCGGACCGACCCTTTTCTGCATTTCGATAAAACGAAGACCTTCATGTTCTCCCCAAAAAAGGTCTTCGGGCATCGTGATCGCGCACCAGTGATTGTAGTACAGCTCGTAATTTCCTTCGCGCACGATGACCAGATTGGCTCGGTGTCCCATGTTATGCCTCCTTTTGCGGTGTCGTTAGATTCTCAAAGACTCCATGCCCGAACCGCTTTCTCCGCGCCGGTGACGAGCATCCGTTCCTGTTGGAAGCAGATCGCGGTAATTCCGCCTTTCAGACCTGCAAAATGACGCGCTTCTCCGTCCAAACCGATCTCGATCACCGTTCCGTTCGCCAGCCCGACCGCCAGATAACGGCCGTTCGGATGCCAGCTTGCGGTATACGCGAAGCTGCGGAACGTGCCGTAAGTCGGCAGCCGATAAACGAAATCGCCGCGATCCGCATGCAGCAGAGACAGCGACTCCGCACGTCCGTCATCGTCGGCCAGTCCGACCGCCGCCAAATATTTGCCGCACGGACTGAGCGCCAGATCGTAGACCCGCGCGCTCTCGCCCAGATTCGCGGACCACACGAAAGCCGATTCCGCCCGGTCGAAGCAGGCGACTTTCTGATATCCGTCCGACACGTATAACCGTCGTCCGTCCGGAGACTGCGCCAACTCTTCGATCGCCGAACCTTCATAAGAACCGAAGATCTCCGCATATTCTTCCCGCCCGATCGCCGGTCTCCAACTGCGCGAACGAAGATCGGCTTCGACCAATAGGTACCGGGAGGGATCGAGCGCGCCGCGCAGCCACGGATGCCCGTCTACGGCTTCGTCCGAGATCAGCAGCCGCTCGCCGCCGACTTCGGCGGAAGGCGGGCTGTGCGGAAAATCCCGCTCGCTCGTGTTTTTTCTCGGCACTGCGGCCAGAAAAGCTTCGGTGTCCGGCACCCAAACGAAAGGCGGAGATAACGGAAGCGGCGGTTCGCCGCGAAGGCCTAAAGGCGATAGTCCGCAGACGACGGCATGGGCGCGGCGCCCTTGCGACAGCGGGCCGTCCGTCAATATCGCTTCGCCGTCCGCGCGCGGCACGATCGCGCGGCCGGTTCCCGTCAATTCTTCGCGGCAGTCAAGCGCATCGCCTTCGCGAAGCTGGATGCCGGGCACGTCGCTGACGTAAGGACCGCCTTTGTAGCCGTGCAGCACACGCCCGTCGCCGAGCGCGACCAAAGCCGAATAAGAAGAACGGGGTTGGTCTTTGGCGATCATCTTCGCTTTGGGACGGTAATGCTCGGTCCCGACGGCGTGAGTGCCCGAGAGCAGTTTCGCGGGCACCGTGCCTTTGCCGACTGCGGCGCTGAGCGCGGGCAGAGGCTCGACATCCGCCGGATCGGCCGGCCGGTACCGCTCGCCGGTTCGGGCGTCTTGCAGCTCCAGGCCCAGCAGCCCCGCCAGTTTCAGGCGAAGCTGCATGTACGCCCAGCCCGCTTCCCGAACGCGCAGCGCGTCTTCCGAGACTTCGGTATGCAGAGCGCCGAAGAAGGAATTCGGCTCCGGCGATGCCTGTTGTTCGACGCGGGCTTTGCCCGAGGCCGATCCTTCGGGGATCAGTTCGATCTTCATCTCCCGACCTCCGGATTCGTACCGCCATACGCGTTCGGACAGCCGTTCCAATTCCGGGACGCCGTCCAGCGCGTCTTCGCATTCGCGCAGCGTTTTGCCTTCGGCACCGCTCGGCAGCCTGCCGATGAATACTTCTTCGTTCATTCGTCCACTCCGTTCTGCGATTTCGGCTTGAATGCATGATCTATAGCATTTATTTTACAGGCAAACGGATATCAAGCAAAAGCGCCTTCGGACGATTCGTCTCTCGATCGGAACGTGAAACTCGTGATTTCGATTCGTTCAAGATAAAATCCTTTTTCTTGCCACTTTAGGCGATTCTTCTTAAAAAACCACATAGTAAGCAACCTTCAACCATGATACTCTATAAGAAAACAAGTGAAAATGTAGGAGTGATGGAAATGTTTTGTCACCATTGCGGCGCTCAAGTTTCGGAAAACTCTCGCTTCTGTACGTCATGCGGGAAATCCTTGTCGCTGCCCGATTCCCAAACTGTACAAGAGAAGCAGCCGACGCCAAACGCAATCTCCGACTTGCCGGTTTCAGAGCAGTTGGCACGCAGCAGCGAGATCTACCCTCCTTTACCTGCAAAAAACCCTTTACGTAAGTGGCTCATTCTATCGACCGGAGCTTTAGTCGTCTTGCTAAGCCTCTTGCTGTGGAATCAGCAGTCGGGAACGTCAAATTCTTCCGGCCGTTCGATCGTATCCGCCGAGCAAGAACCGCTCTCGAATTCATCTTCCGAAGAATCTGCCGCTCCAGCCCAATCGCTCGCAGAAAAGAAAGAAGCGGCTTCTCCCGCCTACATACGCATCAACCAAGTCGATTCCGCCGAATACGATCAAGGCAAAGTGGACGTTTATTTCTCGCTATTCGCCGATCCAGAACTTGAACAGCCGCTGAACTCCGATCAGCTTAACAAAACCATGTTCAACATCGACGGCAAAGAGGTCTCTGAATTTGCGCCGGTGCTCGATAATGACAGCGTCAGTGTCAATCTAGTGCTCGACAAAAGCGCCAGTATGGACGAAGCCGCTTCGTCGGATACCCTTTTAAGCAAGATCGACTTGGTCCGAAGCGCCGCGACCGATTTTATCCAAAGCGTCCCTTCGGACGCGAAAGGCCAGTTCGCCATGATGTCTTTCTCGAGTTACGCCCCTTCGTCTCCCGACCTGCCGTTCACTTTCGACCTTGAAAAAGCCGCTGCCGAACTTCGGAATCTGGAATCGGACGGAGGAGAAACCGCTCTATACGATTCGTTGACCGAAGCGCTTTACGCGACCGATTTGCAGCACGGGCCCAAATATATCATTGCGTTCACCGACGGCTATGATTCCGGTTACGGAGCTTCCGCCCAATCCGTCATTGCGCTGTCGCGCCAGTTAGGCATTCCGATCTATACGGTCGGATTCGGCGATAAACAGACCGCGTTGGAAGACATAGCGGCACAAACGGGCGGCCAATCTTACACGATCTCCGAACAAGACGATCTGCGGGAGGAACTGAAGGAAATCTATTCTAATGTCTTCGCGCGTTACACCCAACAGTACAAAATCACCTATTCGCCTTCGCAGAGAGTCGATAGCGGACAAGATTTTTCGCTCTCGCTTGATCTGAATGCTCCGCTGTATGCCGCGCATACCGGCAGCCTTGTGTTCACTCGCAAAGCAGATTCGACCCTGATTGACGTTCAAAGCGGTCTATCCGAATATCAGACCAATTATACGCGCGCCGTCAACGAACTCGACTTCGGACTTGTCAGCGGGAATATCGATCCGGATTCCGACTTCTACGGAGCTTTGCTGAAACGAATCGAGATCGATTACGCAAATAAACCGAAGATGGTCGATCCTATTCAAAACGCAGGCATCCAATCGATCAAAGCGCTTTCCGACCGTTCTTATGAGATCAAATATTTTAAGCTTTTCGGTTTCGAAGAAGAGGGTACTCCTAAATACGAAGCTGACTTGAACACTTATGTAATGACGAAAAATTCTTCCACGTCCAAATGGCAAGTCAGCAAATTTTTGCGTGACGAATGTTCCATTTACCGGGACGAATACGATTCCGGCAGCGCCTGCGGCAAAGGCGAAAACCGCGAATTCAGCGGCAATCCATGGACGTATAATTAAGAAAGAGAGCCTATAGCGATGCCATATTCCATTTTCTCAAAACTGACGACTTGCGTGTTTCTTTTGGCGATCCTCATGTCCGGTTGTTCGACTCCTTCGAACCAACCCGCCTATTCCGCACAGCAGGAAGAAAAGCTGACACTCACTCGAGCTTACGAAGAAGCAGAAACGCTGCCCGAGCCCGTCGACCCTGCTGATCAGACGGACGTTCCTGCGGAAGAAGCTTTGCAACAAGATCCCCGAACGGTAAACGTTCAAAAGCCCGTGCTCTGTATCGAAGCCGGGCATCAAAGTTCAGGCAACTCGGATAAAGAACCGATCGCTCCGGGAAGCTCGGTAATGAAACCCAAGGTTTCCAGCGGAACTCGCGGCGTCTCTACAGGCAAGCCCGAATACGAATTGAATCTTGAGATTGCTTTAAAATTGCAAAACGAGCTTGCTTCGGATTATCAAGTCGTTATGGTTCGCACAACAAACGACGTGGATCTATCAAACAAAGAAAGAGCCGAATTTTGCAGCCGTTCGGGAGCCGATCTGATGATCCGGCTTCATGCCGACGGAAGCGAGAATCCGAAGACGCACGGCATGTCGCTGTTGTACCCGTCTCCGGATAGTCCTTATACAAAAGAAATTTCGGCCGAGAGTCTTGCCGCAGCAAGCTTTCTTAGAGACGGTCTTGTCGAAACGACTTCCGCGGCCTTTAACGGATTCAAGCCGCGAGAAGATCTGACCGGCTTCAACTGGCTGACGATTCCGTCAGTATTGATCGAGGCCGGATTCATGACCAATCCCGACGAAGATCGTAAATTGAGCCAAGACGCCTATCAGAACCAGATTGTGACCGGCATCAAAAAAGGACTCGACTCGTATTATGCCTCCAAAAGTTCGAAGCCGGAACACGGACCTTGATTTCCGTATGTCTGACTTTTTCGATTGTCAGTCCTGCGGCGGCCTCTTAATCGGCCGCCAGTTCTTCTTCGTCCGCCCCGGTCAGGACGGACAGAATGCTTCCGCGCAGCTCTTCTTCGCTGCGCGCAAGGTCCGGGTCCGAGCCGAATACGACGGCGTCGGACAGATAGCCTTCGGCGATGCGGCCCAGCTCGCCGCCGCGCCCGAGAATGACGGCGGCGTCCGATGTCGCCGCCGCCCAGACGGCCTTCCGGCTCAGGCCGTACTCCAAGAGCGTGAACAGCTCTTGGAGATTGCGCCCGTGCAAATGGGGCGTGGCGTAGTCCGTGCCGAAGCCGATGCGCACGCCGGCGCGCTCGGCATGGCTCACGGCCTGCGCGTGCGCCGCCACGGCACGCGCGGCGCGGTCTTGAATGACCGGCGGCAGCGCCAGCACGCCGCGCGGGTCGGCGGCGATGCGGTAGATCGAAGCCGTCGGCACGAAAGCGACGTTCGCTTCGGCCAAACGGCCGGCTTGATCCGGCGTGAGGAACATGCCGTGCTCGATCGATTCCGCTCCATAGCGCGCGGCCCAATCGATCGCGACGCCGCCCCAAGCATGCACGAAGACCCGGCGGCCGTGCTCGTGCGCGTAACGCACGAGGAAAGCAAACTCTTCCTCCGATAACGTCGGATCGGTGACCTGCTCGGTAGGCGCGCCGAGGCCGCCCGTCGCCATGATCTTGATCCAGTTCGCTCCGGACGCGAAGACCTCGTCCGCTTTGCGCTTCAGATGATCGATGCCGCGCGCATCGTCCGAACCGAACATATGGCTGGCGTTATCGACGCGCAGCGGATGCCGGTAATGCCGGACCAGATGCTTCGCCGTTCGCGGCGTCAGCCCGCCCGCGTCCCGCACCGTCGTTACGCCGGTACGAAGGGTCGCTTCGAAAGCTTGAGCCTGCATGATTTCGACTTCGGCAGGATCTCGTTTATCCTGATCGGAGTGATCGAAATCCGTCCACGCCATATGCGTATGCAGATCGATCAGGCCCGGCGAGATCCATAGATCGGAGCCGTCGACGATTTCGGCTTCCGCGAATTCTCGAGTCCGGCTTTCTTCCTTTTCGAACCCTTCCCGCGTTTCTGTTCGCGTTTCTGTTACCGACACGAATCGCCCGTGTTCGATTTCGATATCGAACCGTTTGTCCGAGATCCCGACGATCGCGATATTGCGGAAGCTTTTGCGCTCCGGCTTCTTCAAGATCATAACCGCGCCTCCCAGGCGGCGCGAACGGCTTCGATCGCTTGGGCCGCGTCGATCTGAAGCAGACCTGCCAGCGTCTTGATCGCCGTCTCGACGCCGACGCGCGAAGCGTTCGCTCCGAAATGGTTCACGCGCAGCAGCTGCCCGCGCAGTTCGCCGTCGCCCGGCGCGACGATGCCGATCGGCTGCTCGATCTTGAGCCGCTCTTCGCCGCCGATCCGTACCGTCGTCGTGAGCGTCGACCTGCGCGAAGCGTCGCGCTGCCAGCCTTCTAGACCCAGCGCCCGCAGTCCGGCCGCCGTCGCTTCCGCCGCCGCTTCATGGCGGCGGATCACCCGCTCCAAGCCTTCGGCTGCGACCGCTTCCAGCGCCGCGATCAGCGCGCGGGCTTCGAGCGTCGGGATGTACGGCGGCACGCGGAACGCTTCCCCTTCGCCCGGCGGCTTCAGGTCGAGCAGCGACAGGATCGAACTGCGCGGCGCGCGTTCGTTCGACGCGATATAGTCCCAGCCGCGAGGCGAGACCGCGACGGCGCTGACGCCGTTCGGGCCGCCCAGTGCTTTCTGCGCGCCGATCGCGACCAGATCCGCGCCCCATTCGTCGATCGGCAGTTCTTCGCCACCGACGGCCGAGACGGAATCGATGACCGTGATCAGGTCATGCCGACGCGCCGCTTCCAGAATGGCGGCGGCCGGATTGGAACCGCCGGTCACGACTTCGGCGTGGACGAACGAGATCGCCTGCGGCTTCGAACGTTCGATCGCCGCTTCCACCGCTTCGGCGGTCACGACTTCGTCGAACGGCACGCGCAGCTCTTCGACTTCGGCTCCGCCGCGTTCCAGCCATTCGCCGAACAACGTGCCGTAAGGTCCCGTCACGATGTTCAGGAACTTGCGGCCCGGCGCGGCGATGCTTGCCGCGATCGCTTCGATCCCGAGAATCGCTTCGCCCGGAATAATAACCGGCGTGTGTTTCGTGCGAAGCAATCCGGCGAGCAATCGGCCCAACTTATCATATTCCTCGCGCGTAAGCGGCACAAAACCCGTTTGTATCGTATTCATATTCATCCTCCATCCTTCGATCTCTGTCTACGCTAGCTTGCAAAATGCTGACCAAAAATCAACATTTTGCGTAAAAACTACCCCTATACGCGCAAATGTTGACGGAAAGTCAGCATTTCCAGCGTTTTTCTCTCTATTTGGCCCTATATCTCAATAATTGTTGACGCAGCGTCAACATTCTTCATCCGCTTTTCTAAAAAAAGCGAATTTGCTGACGTAACGTCAACATTTCCTGCGAGTCCGCCAATCGATATAGGGAACGAATCTGCATCCGCATCTAAGGCAGCCGATCGGCTCAACTCGTGTGCGGACCGCCCTCCCCCTTATCGACACTAAAAGGTAAGATTGCGCTCCGCAGATCCGGCCGCGATCGGCATCTTCGGCACGGCCGCCAGCAGCTCGCGTCCATACTCCGTTTCCGGGCGGACGAAAAACCGCTCTTTCGGCGCAAACTCGACCAATTCGCCCTGCCGCATCACGGCGACCGTATCGCTGACGGCATGAATGACGCCCAGATCATGCGAGATGAACAGTACCGTGAGCTTCAATCGTTCCCGGATCTCCAGGAACAATTCCAACACGTCGCGCTGTACGGATACGTCGAGCGCGCTGGTCGGTTCGTCCGCGATCAGCAGCTCGGGTTCGACGCTGAGCGCGCGGGCGATCGCGATCCGCTGACGCTGCCCGCCCGAGAATTCGTGCGGATATTTGTCGAGCGAGTCCGCCGGCAGGCGCACCTGCTCCAACAGTTCCCGACAGCGCTGCTCCGTCTGAGCGCGCCCTCTCGTCATCTTGTGGAACAGCAGCGCTTCGGACAGAATCCCGCGAACGGAATGCCGGGGATTCAGCGAAGCGTCGGGGTTCTGGAAAATCATCTGGATCTGTTTGCGCTGTTCGCGGCTGCGGCGTTTGTCCAGCGCGCGACCGCCCAGCGTCATGCGTCCTTCCGCGGGCACGATCAGCCCCGCGACCGCGCGGGCCAGCGTGGATTTGCCGGAACCGGATTCGCCGACCAAACCCAGCGTCGTATTCGCCGGCACATGCAGCGTCAGGTCATGCAGCGCCGTGAACCCGCCGTAACGGACTTGCACATGTTCGATACGCAGATCGGCACTCATCGCGGATCCTCTCCTTCCGTATTCGACCCGAGCGTCGGGAACTGCGATTCCGTCTCGGAGTCGGAGATCGCTGAGTCCTCTTTTCGCGCGGCGTTTTCGGCACTCTCGCTTGGAGCTTTCGCCGCTTCGACGGCGGAGGGTTCGTCGCTTGTGCTTGCTCCGCTTCCGTCTTCCCCGCTCAGGCTTGGATGATTCGCCGCTTCGGCGTCCGTTCGTTCACCGTTCAAGCGATTCGCGTTTCCTGTCAATGCCGGATCAGTCCCGGCCGCTCCCGCCGTTTCCGGCAGCTGCAGCAGCGCCTCGATCAGCATCCGCGTATACGGATCGCGCGGCGCGGTCAGCACGTCGACGGACGGACCCTCTTCGACGACCCGCCCCTGCTTCATCACGATCAAGCGCGAACACATTTCCGCCGCGATCGCCAGATTGTGGGTCACGAAGATCATCGCGAAGCCCAGCTCGCTCTGCAAACGCGCGATCAGATCGATGATCTGCCGCTGCACGGTCACGTCGAGCGCCGTGGTCGGCTCGTCGCAGAGCAGGATATCCGGCCGGCAGGCCAGAGCCAGCGCGATCACGATCCGCTGACATTGTCCGCCCGACAACTGGTTCGGATAACGGTCTTCGCGGGCCAGCGATTCCGGCAGGCCGAGCAGACCGAGCAGCTTCAACGCTTCGGCTCTGGCTTCGCGGCGATTCTTGTTCTGACGATAGCGCACCACTTCCGCCACCTGCTTGACGACCGGACACAGCGGATCGAGCGCGCCGCGCGGATCTTGGAAGACCATCGCGCTGCGGACCGAATGGCGAACCGAGCCGCGCGTTATGGTTACGCCTTTGGGCAGCAGACCCAGCACCGCGCGAAGCGTCAGCGATTTGCCCGAACCCGATTCGCCGACCAACCCGATGCTTTCCCCGCGTCTGAGCGCAAAACCGATGCCTTCGACCAATGTTTGCCCCGAAGCGGTCGCCAGCGTCAGATCGTCCGCGACCAGAATCGGCGGTTCGCTCGCGTCCGTTCCGGTCTTGCCGGACTTATCGGACATGCCGAACTTCCCGAGCTTTCCCGCTTTTTCAAACGCTGCTGCGTCTTTTTCATGCATGTTCATCGACTCCCGCGCGCTCATGATTTTCTTCTCCACAGATCGGCCAATCCGTCGCCGAGCAGCGACAGCGCGATGCCCGTATAGACGACCGCGAAGCCCGGCACGGCCGACAACCACCAAGCGGTCGTCATGAACGACTGGCCGTCGGCGATCATCGTGCCCCAATCCGGCGTCGGCGGCGCGATCCCGATCCCGAGATAACCCAGCGTCACGATCGCGACCAGTACCCCGACCATGTCGGTCATCAGCACGACGACGGCCTGCGGCAGAATATTCGGCAGCAGATGGCGCAGCAGAATCCGCCAGCCCGGCAGCCCGAGCGTCTGCGCCGACGCGATCCATTCCTGTTCGCGCAGCGACGCCGCCAGCCCCCGCGAGACGCGGGCGAACACGATCCAACCGACCAATACGAACGTGATGTAGATCCCTTTGGCTCCCGCGCCGCTGGCGAACGCCACGATGATCACGATCAGATAGAACGGAAACGCGATAAACGTATCGGTTACCAGCGACACGATCGTGTTTACCCAGCCGCCGTAATAACCGGCCAACAGTCCGATCGCGATGCCCGAGCAGAACGGAATGATCTCCGCGAGCACCATGATCCCCAGATCGGTACGGGCCGCGTAGATCAGACGGGTAAACAAGTCCCGCCCGAGCTGATCCGTACCCAGCCAATGCTCGGCGGACGGCGGCTGCAGGAACGAAGACAGATCCTGCGCGGTCGGATCGAACGGACTGATCCACGGAATGAACACGGCGAGCAGGATCAGCAGAAGCAGCATGACGCCGCCCGCCATCAGCGCCGGAATCCGGCGAATCCGGCTCCAGCCGCGCGGTCCGCGCGTTCCCGGCGGCAGAACCGGATCGGTTCCGATCTCCGGCGTCGTGAGCATTCTTTCGGTCTTCATGCGCGTCCCTCCTCGATCTTCGGGGATTCTCCGCCGCGCTCAAGCAAGCCTCGGTTCGTCCGCAGTCGCGGTTCCCCGCTTGTTTCGCCTTTTGCCCGTACCGGTTCGGCGATCTCTTGATTAAGTCTCTTCATCTTATCGCTTCTCCTTCGTTCTCGGGTCCAGCCACCAAGCGAAGATCTCGACCAGCAGGCCGATCACCACGACAGCTACCGCGCAGTAGAGCGCGATCCCCTGAATGACCGGGAAATCCCGGCTCGATATCGACGTGAACAGCAGACTGCCGATCCCTTTGATTCCGAAGACCTGCTCGACGACCAGCGTGCCTCCGATCATGTACGACAGATTGACGCCGAGCAGCATCAGCGTCGGCAGCGCGGAATTGCGAAGCACGTGCTTGAACAGAATGACCCGGCGCGGAATCGCGGCAGCCCGCAGCGTGACGACGAAATCGGACTCCAACACCTCCAGCATCTGCGCCCGCAGCGAACGGACCAACGTCGGAATCTGGGAAAAAGCGACCGTGATCGCGGGCAGCGTCAAGCTGTAGAGCATGCCTGCCCACCCTTCGCGCACCCCGCCGACCGGAAACCAATGCAGCCGGACCCCGAACAGCAGGATCAGCAGCAGTCCGACCCAGAACACCGGCATGCCCAGCGTGATCGCGGGAAAGATGCGGATCAAATGGTCGATTAATTTATCCTTGTTCGTCGCGGCCGCGACGGCCAGGATCAGCGAAACGAACACCGCGAGCACCGCCGCCATCGCGATCAGCAGCAGCGTGACCGGCGCGCGATCGGATATCAACTGCCGCACGGATACGTCCGAGACGATCGAATGGCCCGTATCGCCCTGCGTGAACAGCGTCCGCACGAAACGGACGAACTGTTCCCAGAGCGACAGATCGAGGCCCAGCGTATGGCGCAGCGCCGCGATCGACTCGTCCGTCGCGTATTCGCCGAGAATCATCTTGGCCGGGTCGCCCGGTACGATCCGAATCAAGAAAAATACCGCCGTCGTCACGCACAAGATCACGATCAGCGCTCTCAGCAGAGCCATGCCCAGCCATCTTAAAGATGACGGAAAGCCCGCCTCTCGGCGGGCCTTTCTCAAAGTTTGGGTCATTGGGCGATATGCGCGTCTTCGAAGCGAAGGCTGCCGTTCGGCAGAACGGTCAGTCCTTCGACGGACGAGCGTACCCCTTTGATGATGTCCGGGTAGTACAGCGGAATATAAGGCACGTCGTCCGCGAGAATCTGAAGCAGATCGCCGTAGATCTTCTGGCGGGCGTCGCCGTCGGCCGTCGTCTGGCCTTCGCGCAGCAGCTTCGTCACTTGGTCGTTGGTGTAATGCGTCCAATACGATTTGCTGAAGCCGTCCGGGTCGGTCTGGAACGCGATGATCGAGTTCGCTTCCGGCGAGTCGGCTTGGCCGCTGTTGAGCATCGCGGAGAAATCGTAAGCGAAGAACCGTTCGCGGAACGCCGCGAGTTCGACGGATTCGATCTTCAAGTCGATGCCGATCGTTTTCGCCGCCGCTTGGATGATCTGCGCTTCCTGCGCTCTCGTATCGTTGCCGGAAGCGACCAGCAGCGTCGAAGAGAAGCCGGTCGGGAACTTGGACTGCGCCAGTTCTTTTTTCGCTTCTTCCACGTTGAAGTTCAGCGGTTTGATACTGTCGTTGGAGTTATAAGGAATCGAGGTCGGCAGCAGCGAATTCGCCGTCTGCGCATAACCGAACGTCAGCGCTTTGGTCAGACCGTCGCGATCAAGCGCCAGCGCCAACGCGCGGCGGACATGCTTGTCGGAGAAATGCTCGTCCAGCGTGTTGAAGAACAACTGCTCCGTGACCCAGCTTCCGTTCGTGAGTACCGCCGTGCCGTCGCCGTTTTTCAACTCTTCGGCGTTTTGCAGCGCGAGGGATTCGATTCCGTCCACTTCGCCGGCTTTGAGCTGGTTCAGCGCTTGGCTGTCGTCTTGGACGAGTTTGTAGACCAGCTTGTCGAGATGCGGCTTGCCTTCCTGCCAGTAGTTCGTATTCTTGACGAACGTCACGTCGCCCGTCGGGTCCCAGCTCTCGACGACGAAAGGTCCCGTGCCGACCGGCTTTTTGAAGAATTCTTCTTCGCTCTTGCCGCCGAAGTTGTCCGGCAGAATGCCGTTGGAGAAGTTCGACATCTCGGACAGGAAAGGCGTGTACGGCTGCTGAAGCTTCACGACCAGCGTATGCTCGTCTTTGGCCGTTACCGAATCGACTTTGGCCGAGATCTCCAGCGGTCCGCCGACTTTGAGGTGACGTTTCAGCGAGAATACGGCGTCTTTGGCCGTTACGTCTTTGCCGTCGGAGAATTTGAGGCCGTCGCGCAATACGAATGTGTACGTCAGGCCGTCCGCGCTGACTTCGTGCGACTTGGCGAGCCAGTCCACGATCTTGCCGTCTTTGTCGAACGAGACGAGCGATTCGAACACTTTGTCGATCGCGAACGCGTTGTTCGCCGTAATCTCGTTATGAAGGTCGAACGAAGTGACCGCCGCCGGACGCGCATACGTGAACGTTCCGCCTTCCGCCGCCGTCTTCGTTTCGCCCGACGCCGTCTCGGTCGCGGCCGGTTTCTGTTCGTTCGCGGCTGCGGTATCGTTCTTCGCCGTGTCCGCGCCGCCCGCACCCGAGCAGCCCGCGATCACCGCCAGCACCAGTACCGCCAGAATCGCCCAGCCGAATCCTTTTCCTTTTGAAGCCTTGAATCGAGACATCGTTGAATCCCCCTTTTATACAACTCTGATAAAGCTGATGAATTTAGTATGGATTGATTATGGGCCAATGTTTGCAAGCTGTCAAACAAATTCTAACCCTCTCCAAAATAAAAAGGCTTACATCTTATACGCTCGATCCAACAACTGGAATACCTCTTGCGAAGTTGGAAATTCGGAGCGCGCGATCCCGTTTCTAATCGCTTTGTAGATCGTGTAGGGATCTTCCTGCTGCTTCCGGCACGAAATCCTCATTTATGATAACCTGCACGCGAACGCTCCGCCAGAACCACTTTCTTTTCAAAAGACAGTCGTGCTGGTATGGTGGCGTTATAACCCATGTAGAGGAGAATTCCGATGACTGTACGCCCCGAAAGAACGGCTTCGATCGAAGCTTCGGTCCGTTTCCTTAATAACACGTCGCATTTCGATGCCGGCCGCGACGAGATCAGCCGACGCAAATGGGACGGCGCTTGGTGGCATATGTCGGCGCTGTGCGAGATGGGCGAAGCAGGCCGGATTCCGGCCGTTGCCGTCGAGCAGGCCCGAAAACTTCTGCTAACGCGCGTCTGGCCCCGCTTCGTGATCCGCGCGGAAGACGCGCCTTCCCGCTCCGAAGATCTGGACCTCTGGGATTGCTGCCACTGCGAACTGGCCGTGTTCTACAAGATTCTCTCGGACTGCGGCTGCGATCTCGACACGGATATGCCGTGGATTCGCGATTGGCTGCTGTCGCATCAACTGCCCGACGGCGGGCTGAACTGCGACGCCGACGCGTATCTGCACTCGCGCAAAAGCTCGATCGTCTCCACGCTGCCGCCGCTCGAAGCGATCCTGCATCATACGCACCGCCCGTTCACGCAGCAGGAGCAGCATTTTCTGGACGAAGGCGCGCGCTACCTGATCGAACATCGGCTGGTCTGCGCGTCGGGCAGCGGCAAAGTCATCAACGAAGAATGGCTGAAGCCTTGTTTCCCTCGGTTCTTCGAATACGATCTGCTGCGCGGGTTGAACTACCTGACGGCTTGGTCGCGCAAACAGGAACAAGCGCTGCCGGACGGATTCGTCGAGGAAGCGTTAGCGCGGATCGGTCCGTATCTGGACGAAAACGGAGACGGCGGCTATCGGGTGCGGATCGGTCGGCAGGTCTGGGACCCGGACGGCGAATGGGGCGGCGAGACGTTCGAACTGCTGGAGGCGCTGCCGGGGGTCGGGGAAGTGTCGGACTGTCTGAATATCGAGCCGTATTGAAAGGAGACGCGCATAAAAAAGAAGCCTGCCGACCCGGCAGGCTTCTTCGCTAACATCGTACATGTTTCCGTTTGAATCCGAGCTGCCCTCTGTCCAGCGCTTTGCGGATATTGGCCGCCGTTTGCAGAACTTTGATTTTCGACGTTCCCGTTCCGATCTCGACCGGCGCGATCGCTTCGGCCGTTTCGAGCGCCCGCTCGCTTAGCGGGATATACGAGACGCCGACCGCAACCACGAAGTTGGCCATCGAATATTTCGCGCGATCCGGAGCGTCCTGAATCGTCTCTTGTACAAGGTTCAGCATGCCGTCCAGTTTCTCCGTGTCGAATTCGGCGTCTTTGCGGCTGCCGAGCAGCCAGCAGTAGCAGCTCCACCCCGCCGACATTCGCATTTCTTCCCCGCTCGCGATCCATTTTTCCGCCACCTGCTGCGCGATATTCGTTTCCGACAGCGTGACCGACACGATATGATCGGCGATCATATAGAAATACGCGGCGTCGATCCAACGTTCGAAATCGGCTTCGGTCATCACCTCGGGATCGGCAATCACTCCGGCAAAATACATCGCGTCGTAATTGCCCGTCGCATACAGCTCTTCCGCCAAAGCTTGATCCTTCTTGGTGATCTTCGACATCGGTTTCATCGCTCCGGTCGCCGTACCGAACAGCGGCTCCCGCGCGCCTTCGGACAGATACCTCTTTTTGGTGCGTTCGGTGCCGAGCGCTTGCAGTTCGTTCAGGACCTCCTGCGCGTTCATGGATAGGGCAGCTCCTTTCGTAGAGAAGGAATGAGGAATTTGGGATTATTGTATCACGATTTGGACGGCTGTTTAATTCAAATCATACTTGGACAGAGCCGCTTTTTTCAAAGCTTGATAAGTCGGATCTTCTTAAATACTGCGGGCGTTAATCGCTCTTGTTGCCTTTTCTTCCAAAGCAAATTTCCCGTTATTCATATTGATCGTCGCATAATGTCCGTTGTCGTTCTCTCTCAAGAAGACCAAATACTTTTCTCCTTGTTGAACTTCTTGGTAGTCTGCGATCGAGTAAATGACCTTCGCTCCCGTTTCTTGGGTTACGACAGATATAGGCTCGAAATATTGAATCATGCCGTTCTTTACTGCCTGCTTTGAATCTTTGACAACCTTATCTACTTTAAAATCTGTAATCGTATAAAAATCCTGAACTACGCCGTCTTGATAGTAAGCGGCTTTATGTTCTCTTTCTTCAAAAGGCAAAATGGGAGTTCCTACTAAGATAAGATCGGCGTGGGCATCCAGATCTTCGATGGTATTAAAGCCGATATAGCTTGCGTCCATATTTACTCTTTTCAATCCATGATTTCGATCCTGCTCTTCTTTCTTGGCTTCTGAATGCTGAGGCTGCGAATGTTCGGCATACAGCCGAATTCCCATGATTAAAATTAAGATAAGGGCCGATCCCAAGAAAATCAGGCTCGCTAGTTTTTCATAGCGCTTGCCCCTCTCTTCAGAGTAAAATATTCCCTTATAGTGAATTTAACATGTTTTCGAACAAAACAAAAAGCTCAAGATCTTATGCGATCTTGAGCTTTCGTTTCTTTTCGTCCTAATTCCGAGCCTTCTGCACTTTCAACAGTTTCCCTTTCACGGTCGTCTCCTGCATGGCTTTCAGCACCTTAGCGCCTTTGCCGTTCAGGATATCCACGTAGGTCACGGTCTCCTGCACGCTGATGATTCCGATATCTTCGGCCGTGATGCCTTCGATCCGCGCAATGGTGCCGACGAAGTCGACCGGACGGAGCTTTTTCTTTTTGCCGCCGTTAAAATACAGCTTCATGATGTCCGCGTTCAGCTCTTCGCCTTTGGTCTTTTTCGCCGCCGGGCGGTCGCGCAGTTTGCGGTCGAACGATGCTTGCGCTTCGGATACGGAGTAATCGGACGGCGCTTCGGCGACCGGCAGTTCGAAGCCGATGTAGCTTTCGATCTGGCCGAGGAACTTGTCTTCGAACGGCGTGGCGAACGTGATCGCGGTTCCGCTTTGTCCGGCGCGGCCGGTTCGGCCGGTGCGGTGGACGTAGCTTTCTTTTTCCATCGGGAGATCGTAGTTGATCACGTGCGTGATCCGGTCGATATCGATGCCGCGCGCGGCCACGTCGGTGGCGACCAGATAACGGAATTTGCCCGTGCGGAACTCGTTCATCACGCGGTTGCGGTCGTCCTGCTCCATGCCGCCGTGGATCTTGTTGACGGGATAACCGAGACGGCCGAGATGCAGCGCTACGGCGTCCACGTTATCTTTCGTCCGGCAGAAGATCATGCAGCTGTCCGGATTTTCGATCACGGTCACTTTTTGCAGCAGCACGGGCTTGGCTTTCTCGCCTACCCGATACAATCGGTGCTCGATCTGCGTCTGCCGCTTGTCGCCCGGCGAACCGATCTCGATATCGACCGGATCGTTCATGTAACGGTGGCAGAGGCGCTCGACGTCCTGCGGCAGCGTGGCGGAGAACAGCATCGTGACGCGCTCCGTCGGCAGTTCGCGGATAATCTTCTCAAGCTGCTCGATAAAGCCCATGCTCAGCATCTCGTCAGCTTCGTCGATCACCAGATATTGAATGCGTTCAAGGTCTATGGTGTCTTTCTCGATATGGTCCATCACGCGCCCCGGCGTGCCGACGATGACATGGTTGCGCTGCATCAGCTCGCGTTTCTGACGGTCGAACGGCTGCTTGCCGTAAATCGCCGCGGCTTTGATGCGTTTGAAACGGCCGATATTCATGATGTCTTCTTTGACCTGATCGGCCAACTCGCGCGTCGGGGTCAGGATCAGCGCCTGCGGGCGGCTTTCTTCCCATTCGACGAGCTGACAGAGCGGAATGCCGTAAGCCGCCGTTTTCCCGCTGCCGGTACGGGATTTGACGGTAACGTCGCGCCCTTCGAGCGCCTGCGGGATGACCTGCTGCTGGACGGGAGTGGGCGATTTGTAGCCTAACGTATCGAGTGCGCGAATGATTTCGGGATCGAGGTTATATTCGGAAAAAGAGGCTTGCTCGTTCATGTTTAAAGTAGCTCCTTCGGTCTCGCTTGTTGCTGTGCGGATATCGGATAAGCGTAACACAGATCGGGGAAAAAGAGGATGGGCGTTTTAACATTTCTTGAAGCGAAATAGCGCAAAACAGTCGCCGAATAATTACTTTTTTGCGCTTGCATGGTATACTAAGCGAGCAATAGAAAGGCTAATATGGGCGGTCGGCTAATCTCCTGGAAGGGAGGGATGCCAAGTGGAAGTATATCAAACTCTGATGTTGATGATCTCGTTCGCAACGTTGGTCGTGTTGATTCTTTCGTTCCACAAAAAGAAATAGACCGCCCTACGCAAAGGTAGCGGTCTATTTATAATGGATCACCCTTAAAGCCAACCGCCCTTAAAAGCGGCTATTGCATCGGGAGTCGTGTTGACGCACGGCTCCTTTTGCTTTGCTTATTTATACCCTGATTATAGCAATGCTTATCCGAAAATTCAACGCGTTCTCCTATTCCATGAACAAAGCGCTGAAGATCACCACGTCCTGCAAAAAGTGAATAACGAGCGCCCAAAAGAATCCTCTCGTTTCCAGCATCGACTTGGCGAGAAACCATCCGATAAATGCGGCCATCAGCACGCCGACAATGCCGCCGGGATTGCCGAAATAGTGTACAACGCCGAACACGGCCGCTCCCAGTCCCTGCGCGACATACGGGGAATAACCGCTGCGGCTCACGACGGCGACGAACGAGAAACGGAACAGAATCTCTTCGCAAAAAGCATTGACGAGCGCGAACAGCAGGATCAGCGGAATTCCGGGAAACAGATTCAGGCTGACGCTTTTTCCGTGTACGACCTGAAAGTAAATCACGACGGCGGTAACCAGCGTAATCACGATCGCGAAGTTGAAGCCGAGATTCTTCCACGTTTCGTTCGGCTTCGGCTTGATGCCGATCCACGGCTCAGGCCGGATGGCTCCATCGCGTCGGCGCAGATTCAAGTAGGACAGCCCCGCGCGGCCCGTCAATCCGTAGACGAGGAAGATCATCAGCGCAGCCAGCGCCAACGTCGTGAGCTGGTAGCTTAGCTCAGCATTGTACCGCGCATCGGCGAACACGTTCAGCGCAAGCAGCGGATCGTTTCGAAACCATAGCAGCAGCGGCGCGCAGACGGCGGCCGCGATCGTGATCAGCAGGATCGAACTTATGCCGCCGCGGGTTCTTTTTTCGCTCAAGATCATGTCCTTATCCTCGCCCTTCGTTCGGTTGTCGCAGCGTATCCAGCGCATGCCGGCACCATTCCGTCGTCATTCGCAAATACCGTTCGCCGTAATCCAGCGTCAGCAGCCAGAGCTGCGTCTTGCGATCGGCTCCGGCCGGCACGCTCGACTTGATCCCGGCCAGCATCCCGCTCAACTGTTCGCTCGCGGCCAGCTCCGTTTCGAGAAATTCGATCAGCTGCGGAATCTGACGTTCTTCGGCTACGAACATCTTCATCAGCAGCTCGTTGCGCATCACGGATTCTTCGGGCGGTACCGCCAGCCAAGAGTCGAGCTTTTCCCGCCCTTGAGACGTCACGCCGTACACGATCTTTTTACGTCCGGTGTCCGATTCTTCCACGATCTCCGCGTCGCCTTCGGCTTCCAACTGCTTGATGCTTTTGTGGATATGCCCGTAAGATTCGTTCCAGAACAAGCCGATGCTTTCTTTGGAAAACTTGACGAGTTCGTAGGCGCTCATCGGTTTGATCCGCAGCAGGCCGAGGATCGCGAAATGAGTCGTGTTGATGCGTTTCATGGTTGGCCTCCTCACTCTTATATATCTTTAAGATATATTATAAGAGCATCATAAACCAGTGATCCGCAAAGCGCAATATAAAAAAAGGACCTTCGATTGAAGGTCCTTTGAAGCTTCTCGATACTTTTCTTATTCCGCGGCCGCCTCTTCCGTCATCCGGCTCTCGAATTCCGCCAATCCCTCGCGTACCTGCGCCGTCGACTTGGCTTCCATCAGCTTCGCCCGCAGTTCGCTCGCGCCCCGGAATCCGCGTACGTAGATCTTGAAGAATCTCGGCAGCGCTTTGAACGGGCGAGGCTCCAGCTCCGCGGAATATTGATCGTGCAGATCCAGATGCAGCTTCAGCAGGTTCAGCAGTTCTTCGCTGCCGTGCTCGCGCTTCTCCTGCTCGAACGCGAACGGATTATGGAAAATGCCGCGTCCGATCATGATGCCATCCACGCCGTATTTTTCCGCCAGCTCCAAGCCTTTCTCCCGGTCCGGAATATCGCCGTTGATCGTCAGCAGCGTCTGCGGCGCGATCTCGTCGCGAAGCTGCTTGATCGCCGGGATCAGCTCCCAATGGGCGTCGACTTTGCTCATCTCTTCGCGAGTGCGCAGATGGATCGACAGATTCGCGATGTCCTGCTTGAGAATATGCGTCAGCCAGCCGCGCCATTCGTCAATCTCGGTAAAACCCAGACGTGTCTTCACGCTGACCGGCAGTCCCCCGGCTTTGGCCGCTTGAATGATCTCCGCCGCAAGCTCGGGACGACAGATCAGGCCGCTGCCTTTGCCGTTTTCCGCTACGTTCGGTACCGGGCAGCCCATATTCAGGTCGATGCCCCGGAAGCCCGCTTCGGCCATGCCGATGCTCATCTGACGGAAATATTCGGGCTTGTCGCCCCAGATATGCGCCACGATCGGCTGCTCGTCTTCGGTAAACGCCAATCGGCCGCGCACGCTGTGCCGGCCTTCCGGGTGACAGTAGCTCTCCGTGTTGGCGAATTCCGTGAAGAACACGTCAGGCTTGGCCGCCGCGCTCACGACATGGCGAAAGACCACGTCCGTCACGTCTTCCATCGGGGCCAATATGAAAAAGGGACGAGGAAGCTCGTTCCAAAAGTTGTTGTTCATCTTCAAAACCTCGCTATGCGTATTCGTTATGAATCCCGCCGCGCTTGGCGGCGTCTTCCCATTTTATCGCAAGGCCGATTCGATTGGCAATTTGAAATCGAACGTTCAAGACCTGAGTTTGAGCTGCTTGACGACGGACGTCATCAGCATGATCATGCCCGTTCCGAAACCCGCGAGCGACAGAGGACCGAGCAGGAAATGCATCAGTTCGCTCTGCACGAAAAAGCCGGTCAGCATCACGACCATACAGATGACGGTGAACAGGCCGATCGTCAGCGTGCCCGAGAAATCGCTTAACCCAGAGGATTCTTCGCGGGCGATCACGATTTTGTTTTCTTTCAGCAGCGGCAGTTCCAACAGTCGGGGCAGGTAATCTTCGATCCGCTGCCGGGTCTGGTCGATCCGTTCCATGATCAATCGGCTTTTGTCCATGCGCTGCGCGTAGGATTGGCTGGATGCGGAGAGCGAATAAGTCGGGTCTGCCGCAGACAGAGTGCCGTCCAGCGTCAAGATCGAACGGAACGCGCCCGCGACGGTCGGTCTGAGCGATAATCCTTGATCGGCGATCATCGCCACCAACCGCTTCATCATGACGGCCGTAGGATCGTGCGAGAACGAAGCTTCCGACAACAGCCGGCCGAGCTGCTGCTCGAGCGCGCGTTCGTCGAGCAGCTCGCCGTCTTCGCAGACGGCGATCAGGCCTCGCGTCATTTCTTTCGTATTGCCGCTGCTGTATCCGACCAAGAACGCGAGCATGCCGCCTTTTTCTTCTTCCGACAAATAACCGACCGACCCGAAATCGATCAAAGCGACCTCTCCGTCCGCCGTCAGTATTAGATTGCCGGGATGGGGGTCCGCATGGAAGATGCCGATAACGAGAATCTGATCCAGAAAAGCATGCATGACCTTTTCCGAGACTTCGGGCGTCACTTCCCGATTGAAGCTCGTGCCTTCGATGTATTCCAGCGTCAGGATTTGTTTGGTCGAATATTCGGAATAGACCTTGGGTACCCGGATCGCAATCCCGTGCTGCCGGAAAGCCTGCTTAAGCAGGTTCGTATTCAGCGCTTCGATGTCGAAATCCGTTTCTTCGATCAGGTTCGCTTTGAAGCCTTCGGCAAGTTCGATCAGCCCCAGTTTGCGGATCTTGGAAGAACGTTCGGATAATCCGGTCACGAATTGAATCAACAGGTCCAGATCGACCGTCATCTTCTGCTTCACGTCGGGTCTTAGAATCTTCACGACGACTTTCTCTCCGGTGGACTTGAGCGTCGCCAGATGCACCTGACCGATCGAAGCGGCCGCGAGCGGCTTCATCTCGAAAGAAGCATACGTCTCGTCGAGATTGCCGATCTTGGCATTGATGATCGCTTGGAGTTCTTCTTGCCCGAGCGGCTTGACCTGATCGTGCAGGCTGGAGAACGCTTCGATATAATTCGCGGGCAGCATGTCTTTCTTGGTAGACAGCACCTGCGCGAATTTGACGAACACGCCGCCCATGCTTTCCAATACTTCGGCGATCGCGTAAGGCAATCGGGCGTGATCCTGCCGGATCAAAGGGTTCAGCCCTTTGCGCGAAGCGATCCGCAGCAGGCGAAACATGCGCCGAAACCCTCGGATCTTGTTGGCGACATACCCGAACGGATTCGAGGATTGCAGGATTCGGAAATTGAACACGCTCAGCAGCATATAGGCGTAACACGAAGCGAACACGATCAACAGCGGATAATACACGAACATCACGCGAAGCACTTCGTCGTCCGGCGGCGCGGCGGGTTGATCGAAATAGGTGAACGACAGAATAAGCGTCACGATCGACGCGCTTAGCAGCACGGCGGCCATCAGTTTGATCTGCTCGCTTTTGAATGTCTTGATGCTCCCGATGAAGAAATAGAACACGAAAGCGACGATCAAGATCGCGCTCAAATAGAACTGTTCGAGAAATTGGATCAGCATGCTGACCGCGAGCGCGCTGAACGCCGAGACGATAAATTTATGTTTGATACGCAAAAACGAAGCCAATGCCAAAAAGACGCCGAAACTGATCGCCAATATGATAAAAAAGAACATCTTCCGCCCCCCTGACCTCTACCGAATTTCGCGGGTGCGCTTGCTTCTGGTTGTTTAACGCTACTATAGCATATCAACGCCTTCTCTTCTTCTCCGCTTATCCCAGCTCCCGCAGCCGTCGAAGCCACTTCGACATACAGCCGCTTGCGAAGAAGTCGAGCAGCGTTCCTTCGGCGAAACGCTCGGCTCTCACTGCGCCCATAATCAGCGCGAGCACGCCCTGCGCGTCGAGAGCGGAAACGTCGGCTTGCCGCATCGATTCTGAGTTCCATTCGATCCCGCGACTTTGCAGAAGATCGCCGTAACGGTTAAGCTCCATCTCTTCATGATCTTCGGCAAAAGAATAAAAATCGTCGAGGAAGCGGCTCATGGTCTCGGAATAACTCACGAAAGGCATGCGCAGCGGCCGCTCCGGCGTTCCGTCGTTTTCGCGATCAATGATCCATTCTCCGGCCGGCTCGGTTTCGAGCATCGGGAGGTGCCGCGTCAACGTGTCGAAAAGGTTCATGGGATCAGCTCCGTTCTGTAGGGGCGAGGGATGATGATGCCGTTCAACCCGCGGTTGAATCGTACGAAAAATCAAATACGAAGTTATTGTTCGCGTTCGGCAGCCCTCATAATATAAGTGTATACGAAGGAGCGTGAATGGGATGCGAGAACAATTGGCACGAAACATAAGCTTTTACCGAAAAGAAAAAGGATTGACCCAAGAAGATCTGGCTCGAACGCTCGGGATTTCTTTTCAAGCCGTCTCCAAATGGGAAAACGCTCAGTCTCTGCCCGACATCTCCCTGCTGCCTATGTTATCAAGCACGTTAGAAATCAGCATCGACAAACTTCTCGGATACGCGACGCAGGATAAACAGATTTCGATCTACGAAGAAGCGTACCAAACGCAAGATTATTACTGGGGAACCGAGCCGAACAGCGCTTGTTACCAGGTATTGCGGCTGATGCCGCCGACCCGGCGTTTGAAGTTGCTGGATATCGGATGCGGCGAAGGCAAAGATGCGGTATTTTTCGCGCGCAACGGTTACGAGGTCAGCGCGTTCGACGTGTCGGATGCGGGAATCGCCAAAACAAAAGCGCTTGCCGAAAAGGTCGGCGTACCGATCCATGTCTTCAAAGCCGACCTTTCGGATTATCGTTTGGAGACGCATTACGATATTATCTTCTCCAGCGGCGTGCTGCATTACCTCAAGCCGGAATATCGCCGAGACGTATTCGATAATTACAAGAAATTCACGAATCCGGGCGGCCTGCATGTCTTGAATGTCTTTGTACATAAACCTTTTATCGCTCCCCCGCCCGAAAAAGAACCGAATGCTTTTAAATGGCACTCCGGCGAGCTGCTCGGCCATTATCGCGATTGGCTGATCGAAGACAGTTCGGAAATCGTGTTCGACTGCGATTCGTCGGGCATTTCGCATCAGCACGCTATGGCGAAGATGATGGCCAAAAAGGTAAATGCCTCTTTCTAGTCACTACGCGAAACACCCTGTCACATCCATCGCTTGATGATCGCTTAATGCCAAAAAAGGAGCGGGAAAATCTCCCGCTCCTTTGACGTATGCTTCGATATTTCTCGGTGATCAGTCTTTCCGCACCAACAGCGTGCAGCACTCCACCTGACTCGTCTGCGGGAACATGTCGATCGGCTGGACGGATTGGATCTCGTAGCCGCCGTCGAGCAGCACTTTGCAGTCTTTCGCCAGCGTCGAAGGGTTGCACGAGACGTAGACGAACCGTTTCGGCTTCGTGCGCAGCACGGTGTCGAGGAAGCGGCGGTCGAGGCCGGTTCGCGGCGGATCGGCGACGATGACGTCGGGCGTCAAGCCGGACTTCACCCAGCGCGGCAGCAGATCTTCGGCTTCGCCGGCGAAGAACTGCGCGTTATCGCGGCCGCTGCGCTCGGCATTGCGCGTCGCGTCTTCCACGGCTTCGGGGATCACCTCGATGCCGCGCACTTCGCCCGCGTGAGGGGCGAGCCACAGGCCGATCGTGCCGGTGCCGCAGTAGGCGTCGACGACGGTCTCTTTGCCCGTGAGAGCGGCGGCGGCCCGGACGGTCTCGTACAGCTTGACCGTCTGCTCCGGGTTAAGCTGGAAGAACGCTCTCGGCGACAGCTCGAATTCCAGATCGCCGAGCGATTCCCTCATCGCTTCGGTTCCCCACAAGCTGGTCGTGCGCTCGCCGAAGATCAGCGGCGTGCGGGACGCATTGACGTTGATCGACAAGCCGGTCATCTCCGGCAGTTCCAAGCGCAGGCGCTCGATCAGGTCGTCTTGGCGCGGCAGGTCGGCGATCTCGGTCACGAGCGTGATCTGAAGTTCGCCGGATTGAAGGCCGTGGCGCGCGACGACGGTGCGAATGCCCCGACGGCTGCCGGCGGCGTTTCCGCCTTTGGCGAGCGGCAGGTCCAGCTCGGCCAGCACCGCTTTGACGCGGTCGATGGCGCGGTTGACCTGCGGATGCTGAATCGGGCATCCGCTGATGTCCACGATCTCGTGGCTGCCGATCTCGTACAATCCGGCCACGATCTCGCTGTTCCCGCCGCGCACGTCGCGGCGTTCCAATTGAAGCTGCGCCTTGTTGCGGTAATCCCACGGGCGATCCATGCCGAGCGTCGGCTTGATCTTGAGATCGTTCAGGCCGGCGTAGCGGCTGAACGCTTCGCGCACGATCTCCAGCTTCGCCTTCAACTGGCCTTCGTACGAGATATGCTGAAGCTGGCAGCCTCCGCAGATCCCGAATACCGGACAAGGCGGCACCACGCGATCCGGCGATTTTTTCTCTACTTCGATCAGCTTGGCTTTGAGGAATTTCTCCTGCGCTTCGGTCACTTCGGCTTTGACGACTTCGTTCGTGATCGCGCCGTCGATAAAGACCGCTTTGCGGCGGTAATAACCGACGCCTTCGCCGTTGATGCCGATCCGCTTGATCGTCACGACCAAGCGGTCGCCGATCTTCACCTGCTCGGCGTCCGCCGGAGCCGAAGCGGAAGGACGTTTGCCGGACGCGCCCGAATAAGACGGTTTCGCGGAAGAAACGAACGCGCTCTGCGTTTGTCCGCCCTGCTTCGCCGCGGCAGACGCCGGACGCGGACGAGACGCCGTTTCTTTGCCGCCCGCATACGGTTGTCCCGAAGCCGACGTTCCGCGCTTGGCACTCGGCTTACCGGACGGACGCGCGGGCGCCGGTGCTTTCGTACGCTCGCTCTGCCGCTTCTCGTAGCGTTCGGCCGGGCTCAGGCGCTCCGTGCCCGCAGCCGATTCGGATGCTCGGGCGGACGATGCGGCACGGCCTCTGCCCGTCTTTTCGCCGCGTTCCCGGGGCAGAGCCGGTTTCTGCTCGCGCTGCTCGCCGGACGATTCCGTACGCTCGCCCGCTACGGGTGCCGCCGCCGCGTTCTCGCGGCCCGGAAGCGCGCTGCGTTTGATGCCCGGCTTTTTTTTGCCCGACGGCCTGTTATTCTTTTTGTGTTCTTTAGCCGTTTGGAGTTTGCGCTCTTTGCGGCTAGGTGTCGCTTTGTCTTTGTTCTCGCTCATAATTGGGATTCTCCATCTATATTAAAATTGGATACTGCTCGCATTCGTCGAGTACCTTGTCGAAGTTAAGGGCACGAGTTCGCATTGTTTCCGTGTTCACTATACCATTTTACCGCAAAAAAAGAACCTGTCCGCTCCGGCAAAAACCGAAGCGAAAAGGTTTCGCGGATCGGCCGGAACCCTGCAAAGCGCGAGAAGGCCGGCCGCTTATTCGTATCTTCCCGCCGCAAACAGCAAGAACGCCAGACGTTCCCATTCCACGTCCGTTTTGTGCCGTTTCATCGTACCCGGCAGTTCGAGCTCCCTTACTTCGTTCTCGTGCACCCCGTCCTCGATCCAAGAAGCGATGCTCTGCAAATAATCCTTGAGCGTCACGTTCGCCCAAGATTCGGGATTGCGTTCCAGATCTTCCGTCAGTCGATGAACGAAAGCGACAAACTCGTCCCGCCCTTTTACCGTCACCAATTCTTCATGAATATTCATGCCGATCCCCCTGTCCGTATCTGCTGCGGCGCCGCGTCGGACGCGCCTCGCGTACTCGTTTAATTTATCGGAAGATCAAGCCTTGTGCCATAGAGAAGAAAGGCTTATAAAGGAACTTTCCGGCCGCCGCTCAAGTCATGGGTCCAAACTCACGGATAAGGATCCCGGCCTGCCGTTTCTTCCGGGTCCGCCCGGTATTCGAGCAGGTCGCCCGGCTGACAGTCCAGCGCTTTGCAGATCGCTTCGAGCGTGGACAGCCGGACCGCTTTGGCTTTGCCGTTCTTGAGGATCGACAGGTTCGCCATCGTGATGCCGACCCGTTCGGACAATTCGGTCACGCTCATTTTCCGCTTAGCCAGCATCACGTCGATATTGATGATAATCGTCATTGTGTGCACCTCATACCGTCAGTTCGTTTTCGGCTTTGATCTCGATCGCTTCATATAGAAGAGCTTTCAGCACGGCGGCGAACACGGCGATCGTAAACGAAGCGAAGATGATCACCAGTCCGATCACGATGATGCCGGGCGCGTCGTCCTTATCGGCCATCAGATAATAGATCGGCATCCCCGCCGCGAACAATCCGCCGACCCCGAACGCGCAGTTTCGAATCGATCGCAGCGCGCGTACGGCCGACGACGAGAATGCTTCGCCGCGATCGATCTGCCCGAGCAGCTCGTACGAACGGTACAGCGCCAGATAGAAAGGAATCGCCGTCGCGTACAGATCGATCCAGACCAGCCACTTCATATAAGTATAAGCCGGGTACAATTCCGCGGCAAAGCTTCCGATCTCCGGCACTATAAAAATGTAGACGGCGAGTATCGGAAGCGCGATAACCAACAAAGCCAATCGCAGAAAAAAAGTCGTTCCCCGTTTCATGTTCATCCCTCGCTTACGGTTATTTTGGTTTTACTTTATCAGCTTATTTATCGTTTTACAATAAAAACATGGCGTTTAGGAATAAAAATAACCTTTCCGGCGTTGTGCCGAAAAGGTTATGAATATTATCGTTCTTGTCGCTGCCATGCGTCCTGCCGCGCTCGAACCCGAAATCTCAGTAAGCCGTCCAACCCGCATCGGCCGTCACGACCACGCCGTTCACGAAGCTGGAGTCGTCGGAACCGAGAAACAGCGCGACTTTGGCGATCTCGTCCGGTTCGCCGATCCGCGGATTGACGTTCATGCCGAGCATCGCGCGTTCCATGCCGAACGCGTTCGGCTGGCCCATCGCCGCGGAGATATTGGTCGCTACTCCGCCCGGCGCGATCGCGTTGCAGCGAATGCCGTTGATCGCGTATTGAAAACCGACGTTCTTGGTCAAACCGACTACCGCATGCTTGGAAGCCGTATAAGCCGCCCCCGCTCGCGAACCGTTCAGGCCGCCCGCCGAAGCCACGTTGACGATGACGCCCTGCTCTTTGGCCAAAAAGATCGGAAGCGCTTTGCGGATCGCGCGCATCGGGCCTGTCGCGTTGATCGCGAATACCCGCTCCCACAGCTCGTCGGTCAGCTCGCCCGCCGGTACGAAGCCGTCCATGATGCCCGCGTTGTTCACGAGAATGTCCAACGTGCCGTAGCGCTCGACCGTCCGGTCGATCAACTGCCGAATATCGTCTTCGGAAGCCACGTTCGTGCGGATCGCGAACGCTTCGCCGCCCGCCGACTCGATTTCTTTTGCCACTTGTTCCGCCGCTTCGAGGTTGATGTCCGATATCGCGACTTGCGCGCCTTCCGCCGCATACAGCAGCGCGATGCTGCGTCCCATGCCCGATGCCGCCCCGGTCACGATCGCCGTTTTCCCCTGAAGTTTCATCCTTTAGCCCCCCGTATACTAAGATGGTTTTCGTCAACAAATGTTCATTATCTGCTTTCAATTTGAGTATAATCAATTAGAGATAACGCATACAATCGGTAAAAAGAAAGCCTTTTGTCCATTAATCATCATTTCGGCAAGCGTTTGTTCATGATCGAATGATTCACGAGAGGAGAATACGAGATGACCCCGTTTACGGACGAGACTGCTTTGCCCGAACCCAACGAAAATGCCGTCGACCGGCGGGTTCGCCGTTCCAAAAAGGCGCTCAAAGAAACGCTGATCGCCTTGATGCGGCAGCGCGATTTCAAAGATATCTCGATTACGGACCTGGTAAGAGGCGCGGATCTGAATCGGGGGACTTTCTATAAGCATTACCGCGACAAAGAGGAACTGCTCGCCGAGACGGTGGAAGACGCGATGACCGACCTCATCGCCTCGTACCGCGAACCTTATCGGGATTCCGACTCGCTCGATCTGCGCAAACTGACCGCTTCGGGGATCAAGATCTTCGAGCATGTGTACCGGCATGCGGCTTTCTATGCGCTGGTCGTGGAATCGCGGGCGCTTCCGGGCCTATCCGACCGAATCTGCGAAGTCATCAAAGAACTGAGCCTGCGCGATCTAGAGATCGAAATCGCCGACCCGTCGATCGACCGCGCGCTCTATGCCGGCTATCAGGCTTACGCGATCTGGGGCATGATTCTGGAATGGATCCGAGGCGGATTCGCGCACTCCCCCGCTTATATGGCGAACCAACTGCTGGCTTATATCCGCATGCGCCCGGAAGGCATGGACGTGATCCGTCGGAGCGGCCGGTAACGATTACGGTCATGCATCCGGCAGCCGAATCCGCTCGCGCATACCGTGTTCGGAACAACGCCGAAAAGCCTTTCCGTTCCGGAATGCCGGAAGTCGGAAAGGCAGAAAGCACGGAATCGAATGTCCGATCAGCCGCTGCCTGCTCTGCTGCGTCGACGGCTTCTCGAAGAAGTCTGGGACGGCACGTAAGGCGAGGCGCTCTGATCCATGCGGGTCATCCAGATATAGAGGATCAGTCCGAGCACCGGAACGAACCCGAGCAGCGCGGTCGCCTGCGGACGCCAACGGCGGCGGGAACCGGTGTAAATGGCGTATACGGACAGCAGCGTCAACATGCCGAAATCGATCGTCATCACGTTCACGAAATGCGAAGTCCGGAAAGCTTCCATATACACGCCCAGATCCCCGAGCAGCAATCCGTACCCCATAACCAGAACCGTCAGCACGAACAGTACGGCGTGCGTGATCGGCGATTCGGCCGTTTTGCGCAAGCCTTCCGACAACCGCAGTCCGTGAGAGCCGGCATGCGTATGCGAAGTCAGAATGTAATACGGCAGCAGCGCGAAAGCTCCGAGCGCGAAAGACAAGATCACGAACGGCCAAGCCGGAACGATCCGGTCGTCGTGCCGAAGCAGCATGCAGGCGAAAGCGAGCGGATAAAGCCCGAGCAGCGTGAACATGGCAAGCAGCGACGGCTCGTCCGCGCTTAACGTAAGCAGCGGCCTGAGCCACGGGTCTTCGCCGCTGCCCGCTCCGGGCGCGAAGAACAGCGCATACACGATGAAGGCCAGCCATACGACGAGCAGCAGCACGCGGGAGATGCGGGTCATGGCGGTCACACCTTTCTGTGGGGTAAAGGCAGCGGTCGGACGTCGGTGTCGATATCGTTAAGCGAAAGTAGGGTCTTCCCCTTTATTACCCGAATCCCTTCGTCTTGGCAAACGGATTTTACAGAAAAAAGAAATTTTATCGAACAAATCAGGGCACGGGAAAAGATGAAGGAATAATAAAGACACCTGCACAGAGGAGGGAAGTGCAGGTGTCGGCTTCTTGCACGAAACCCTGATTCGGGGGGAGGGTTCCGGCGGGGGTTACCGGCGGAAAGAGTTGGGGTTCTCCGCCGGGTTGCAACATATTCAATATACCATCCGGTTCTGAACATTTTCTGAACAAGGAACCGTTTTTAGTCGCATCACTACGTGCGCGTAAAAAATGGTTCCCGCGATAAGCGAAAATCATGAAGCCATAACCGGCTTCCCAAAAGAAAGACGTTCGGCCAAAGGCTCGAACGTCTTCTTGATTTTTAGTTTTCGATCTTCAAGTCTTGATCTCTCAATCTTAAAATCACCGCGCCATCGAAGCCGCGCGAATCGCGTCATGCGCCCAATACCCCGACGCCACGTCGCTCCACTCGCTCGCGCCCGGTACCGTCATCGACGCGTCCAACCCGATCAAACGGTTGATCATCGTCACCGCTTCCGCACGCGTTACCGCTTGCTCCGGCTTGAAGCTGCCGTCCGCATAACCGGTCACTACGCCGGCCGCTTGCAGTTCCGCTGCGGCCGAAGCTGCCCAATGGCCGCTCAGATCGCCGAAGCCCGCTGCTGTTGCCGAAGCGCTCAGTCCGCTTTGCGGCAGCAGTTTCGCCAGCGCCGCCGCCAGTTCGCCGCGCGTGATCGACGCGTTCGGCTTGAACGTGCCGTCGCTGTAGCCCGTCATGATGCCCGAGGCCGCGGCCGGTCCGACGACCGTCGACGCCCAGCTTCCGTTCTTCACGTCGCTGAACGACGCCGTGCCTTCCGTCACGCCGGTGATCCGGCTGACGATCGCGGCCAGTTCGGAGCGAACGATATCCTGCTCAGGCTTGAAGCTGCCGTCTTTGTACCCTAGAATATAAGGCTTCGCGTTCAGCGTTCCGCCCCAATTGCTGACGTTTACGATCGTGAACGTACTGAATTTATTGACGTTGATCTCAAGACCCGGCGTGCCGTCTTCGCGCGTGACGACCGTGCCGCGCACAAGCTGCTTCGTGCCGTCGCTATGCTCGATATACACGCCCAGTTTTTTCTGCTGCGCCGCCGTAAAGGTGCTGCCTTTAGGAAGCGGCAGAGTCAGCGTCACCGGACGGCTTTGCAGATTGGTTTCGATCGTCATCGGACGGCCGAGCACCGTAATATCGCCGCCGTTCGCCGTCTTGACGATCTCCGGATTATTCAGAGCGCGCTGCTGGATCTCCGCGCTCGTTGCCGTGCTTTTGACCGGAATCAGACGGAAATACAGATCATCCGTCAGGTCCGTCAATGACGAAGTCGGAACCGCGATACGCACGTTCGGATTCATGATGACCAGTTCGACGCCTTCGTCGGTAAGCATCTTCGAAGCGTTTTTCGGAACGCTCACATTCCATTCGGAAACTTCGTCTTTCGGATCCGGCAGCATGATCGCAGCCGTTTTGGAACCGGATTTCTTCAGCAGATCGATGATCTCCGTCGCTTTGGCCGGCGTCAACTGCAGCGCGTCTTTCGTTACTCCGTCCGTTCCTTTGGTCCGCGTAAGCGTCAACAGCGATACTACGGTGCCGTCGATCGCGGAACTGTTCTGGACGTCGACGGTAACCGTCGAGGTCTGCGGCCCGCTCGGCGTCGAAGGCGTTGCCTCAGGCGTTCCTCCGGTCGAAGGAGTCGACGGGTTCGAAGGAACCGTCGGCGGATTCGTCGGTTCTACCGGCGGATTCGTCGGCCCTGTTGGCGGGTTCGTGGGATCGACTGGTGGAGTGGTCGGTTCCTCTACGGGATGAGCTTTGAAAACAGGATAACCGAGTCTTGCCAAATCCTTCGTTTCCGTGGTCCAAATATTTTGGAAATCCCAATCCTTGAAGCTTTCCGGGCTCTTCATTTCGGCATTCGTCAATTCACTCGCCAATTTGGAAGTTCCGTCGATTCCGTACGTATTGTCCCAATAGTTAGAAAAACTTGGAGGCAGCGGATCACCGCTTTGGCCTTCAAACGGGCCCGTAACTCCTTGGGTCACGTCCGCATGCAGCTCGCTGCTGTCGGAAGTGCCGAACGTTGGATCTATGGAGCTGTAATTATTTTTGAAAATAGTGGGATTAGTGCTCGAAGACGATCCGGCACTGCCGGATACGTAATAGGTCGCGCCGCCTACGAATCCGCCCGTATACCTGGACGTGCTTGCGCTATTAAAATCGTTGCTCGATAACGCAGGAGCGATTCGGGCCCACACGTAATTGTCGGTAATCGTATTATCGGCGGCTTCGTCACTTGCAAAAACGTGCCCGAGCAAACCGCCGACCCACTGGGAGCCTTGCACTTCTCCTTTGAAATAACTTTGGCTGACACCCGTGTTTTCCAGCTCTCCGACCAAACCTCCGCTATAGCCGGTCCCGGATACCGAGCCTTCTACCCATACCCTTTCGATACGGGAACCGTAAGCGTCGCCGGTCAGGCCGCCTGCTTTTCCGGTCGCAGAAATTTGCACGTTCGTGAGGCTTACATTTTTTACGGTTGCCCGGTTGATCGTACCGAAAAGTCCGGCATAACGAGAACCTTCCGCTTGTCCGTCGACTTTCAAACCGTCGATCGCGTGGCCGCCGCCGTCAAACTTTCCACGGAATCCCGCATCGTCCTCGCCTACCGGCTTCCAAGAAGTGCGGTCCTGCGTATGCAGATACGTTTCCAATTCATTTTTGGAAATGTCCGTTGTCAACAAATAATTTCTCAAAAGGTCATCTCGCATATGATCAAGGCCTTCGGCATCTTTGATCAGGTTCCATACCTCGCCGTTTGCATCCTTTTGCTGCTCGTACGTGTAGGCTTCGGTCATTCTCACGACACGATTGGCTCCGGTATCCGCAATGTAGACGGTACCCGCATCGCTAACCGCCACGCCTTCCGGATGATTCAGAGATACTTGAGTCGCGATCTGCCCATTCGTACCTTGAGGCGCCGCGTTTCCGTTTCCTGCGATAACTTCCGGTTTGCCGGTTGCGGCGTTCACTTTTTGAATCTGGTTATGTCCGGTATCGGCGATATAGAGATTGCCTTCCGTATCTATGGCGATTGCCGTCGGATCGTCATACATTCCTTCGACTTCGCTTAAAATACCGTCTTGGAATTTATATACCTTGTCCTTTTCGGCATCCGTGACATAGAGCGCGCCGTTACGATAAGTCACGTCTTTGACGTACCCCAATCCCGTAAGACCTACCACGGGAACCGCCGTAAACTCCGGAGCCGTTCCGTTGCTGACATTCGTGTTCGGATCGCCGTCTGTCTGAGTAGAAGGATCCGCGTAAGGAACAAGCTTCCATACTACGCCTTCGCTTCCGCCCGCCACGTATATGGAACCGTCATCGGAAAGGGTGATTCCTTGCGGATCCTTGATTTGATCGTTCGCTAAAAGGCTGCTGGCCGTACGCGTCGAACTTGTATTTTCCGTAAAATCAGCTCTGACAACATTGCCGTCAACCGTTGCATAGGCCGTCATGTCATCCGAATTCGCTGCCGGTTGCATAACCAAGTCGCGCGGCACAAGCGGGTTAGAAGCGCTATCGTAAAAGCTGGAAAACCAAAACCACGACAACTGGTCATCATACCAAGCAGTCGTTCGGGCTACGCGGTTATCCCCTTTGTTCACGAACGCAAGAACAAGATCATTGCCGTTTCGTGAAAAGGTCAAGTTTACCGGCGATTGCGTTACGTTGTCAGAGGAACTGATCTCTTCCAAGACCATTTGCCAGCCTGTCGTCGTTCCCGGTTGGACTTTCGAAGGCGCAGCGCCCGCTTGCGAGATACCTGTCGTCGCAGGCAGCATACCGATTACCGTAGCTCCGATCAACGAACTGACAGCCGCTTTTTTCATGAGAGCAGCCGGTTTGATCTTCTGCGTCCATAGAGGTCTCGAACTTTTATTCATGTTGTCTATCTTTCCCTTCTGTATACAGTTCTGAGATGCGTTTGATACTTTAACACCCTGTTCTGAACAAATTCTGAACAACACGTTTTTTGGTATCAATCGCCTTATATATTTACGGCGCAATCGGCAAATTATTTATAGCATTTCATAAAAAAAGATGTTTGTGCATAAACATCGCACAAACATCTTTTCTCAGTTCTTAATTTCGTGCCATCGAAGCCGCGCGGATCGCGTCATGCGCCCAATACCCCGACGCCACGTCGCTCCACTCGCTTGCGCCCGGTACCGTCATCGACGCGTCCAACCCGATCAAACGGTTGATCATCGTCACCGCTTCCGCACGCGTTACCGCTTGCTCCGGCTTGAAGCTGCCGTCCGCATAACCGGTCACTACGCCGGCCGCTTGCAGCTCGGCTGCGGCCGAAGCCGCCCAATGGCCGCTCAGATCGCCGAAGCCCGCCGCCGATGTCGCCTTGCTCAGTCCGCTTTGCGGCAGCAGTTTCGCCAGCGCCGCCGCCAGTTCGCCGCGCGTGATCGACGCGTTCGGCTTGAACGTGCCGTCGCTGTAGCCCGTCATGATACCCGATGCCGCGGCCGGTCCCACGACCGTCGACGCCCAGCTTCCGTTTTTCACGTCGCTGAACGACGCCGTGCCTTCCGTCACGCCGGTGATCCGGCTGACGATCGCGGCCAGTTCGGCGCGCGTGATGTCTTGGGCCGGCTTGAAGCTGCCGTCCGCATACCCCATGATATACGGGGCCGCGTTCAACGTGCCGCCCCACTTGCTCACGTTCACGATCGTGAACGTACTGAAGTGGTTTACGCTGATCTCAAGGCCCAACTTGCCGTCTTCCAGCGTCACGACTTTGCCGCGTACCAGTTGTTTCGTGCCGTCGCTGTGCTCGATATACACGCCCAGTTTCTGCTGCTGCGCGGCCGTGAAGGTGCTGTTGGCCGGAAGCGGCAGAGTCAGCGTCACCGGACGGCTTTGCAGGTTGGTTTCAATCGTCATCGGACGACCGACCACCGTGATATCGCCGCCGTTCGCCGTTTTCACGATCTCCGCGTTGCCCAATGCACGCTGTTGGATCTCGGTGCTCGTCGCCGTGCTCTTGACCGGAATCAAACGGAAGTACAGATCGTCCGTCAATCCGTTCAGCGAGGAAGCCGGTACGCTGATGCGCACGTTCGGGTTCAAGATGACCAGTTCGACGCCTTCGCCCGTCAGTACCGACGAAGCGTCTTTCGGTACGCCGACGTTCCATTCCGACACTTCGTCATTCGTATCCGGCAGCACGATCGCCGCCGTTTTCGAGCCTGAAGTCTTCAGCAGATCGATGATTTCTTTGGCTTTGGTCGGCGTCAGTTGGAGTTGATCCTTGACCGTGCCGTCCGTGCCTTTGGTGCGAGTGATCGCAAGCGATGCCACGACCGCGCCGTTCGTCGCCGTGTTGTTCTGCACGTTGACGTTGATCGTCGTCGTGTTCGTCGGTGCCGGCGTGTTCACGACCGGAGTCGACGTGCCGCCGCCTGTCGAAGGGTTCGACGGGGTGGTCGGGGTGGTCGGCGTGGTCGGCGCAGCAGCGAAAGCCTTCAGCGTCGGATAACCGGCTCTTTTGGCATCATTCGTTTGCAGCGTCCAGACGTTGTTGAAGTCCCAGCCTACAAAAGAATCTTGTTTTTTCATTTGTTCCGTCGTGAGTTTAGAAGCTACATAAGATTCTTCGCGAGTCGGGAACGTCGAATCCCAATAGCTCGATATCCCTTTGTAAGGAGGTTGACCTTCCGTGATTATGCCTTCGAAAGGCCAGCCCGTAATGATATCGGAAGAAACATCCAATGCAGGAGCGTTGGTTTTGAATTCGGTCGAAGCATAAGTGTTCTTGAAAATCGTCGGGATCAGCGAGTTGGTCGATCCGTTATCGAGTCCTTCGTACGAAACATATCCGACAAAGCCGCCGACAATGCTGCTGCGTCTTAAGCGATTATCGTACGATCTGTCAGTGATTTCCGACCAAGCGTAGCTGTTTTCGATCGTTCTGACGTTGCTTGGATCGTAGATGATGACCATACCGGCGAAGCCGCCGAGCTGATTGCGTCCTTCTACCTTGCCGTTAAAATAGCTTTCTTTGACAGACGTATCAATCAGTTCTCCGGCAAAACCGCCGACGTTTTGTCCGTAACCGCGAACCGTACCTTCGACCGATACTTTCTCGATCGTCGAATTTCTGACCGAAGTCGCCAGACCGCCGGCGCTTTCGAATACCGAATAATTCACGCCGGTCAAACGCACGTTACGGATATCGGCGCCGTAGACGTATCCGAACAATCCGCCGATGTTGTTGGAAGCATCGTAAGGAAGAACCTGCAATCCTTCGATCGTATGCCCGCCGCCGTCGAAACGTCCTTCGAACCGAGTTTCGTCGTTTTCTCCGATCGGCGTCCAAGAAGCTTCACTTGGCGTGCGCTCGATCTGATGCTGGGAATTCAGATAGCTCTGCAATTCCGACGCGGAAATGTTTTTATCCAGTCGGTAGTTGGCCTCAAGGTCGTCGCGCATACGATCCAAACCTTCGGCGTTTTCTACCAGATTCCAGACTTTTCCGTCGTCGTCTCGGGTTTGTTTGTAGAAGAACTGATTCGTCAGCTTCTGAATACGGCCGAGATCCGCTACGTATACGGTTCCGTTCAACTTATCTACAGCTACGCTCATCGGTTCGGTAAGCGAAGCTTGAACTGCCGGAACGCCGTCATATTCTTGAGATCCGATACCGGTTCCCGCAACGACTGTTACTTCTTTGGAGTTGTCGTTGTACATTTTCACCTGATGGTTCTCGGTGTCGGCAATATACAACAAGTGATTTCGATTATCGAATGCGATCGACTCGGGATCATCCAATCCTGTAACGACGACTTCATAATTCTGAGGATTGTCTAATGCCACTTTCACGATACGGCCGAGTCCTTTGTCTGCTGCATAAATATATCCGTTGTCGTAAGCGACATCCGACAGATCCGTTCCGTTTTCAGCCAAAGTCTGGACCTTAGTCGCGATATACATCGTCGGCATCGTTCTCGTCGATGTGTTGTCCGGGTTCGGATCGTTAATGTTACCGTTAGGATTGAATTCCGGATTCGGCGTCAAACGCCAAATCGATTTATCCGTTCCGCCCGCAACATACAGCGTCTCGCCGTCTTCAGCAAGGTCAAGCCCTTCAGGATCTACGATTTGCTGTTGATCTTCACCCAGTATCGGATTGGCTGTCATAACAGGTTGCGCGTCGTTCGGTGTTTCTTCTTCTTGCTCCCAAAAACGATAAATGTCTGCTTTATTGCTATTGACTGCTTTTCCTGTAGCAAACAAAGGCGGCATCGAATCGGAACTCGTTGCAAGACCAACTGCCGTATCTGTAGTTACGATAGTACGCGATTGCCAATCTTCAACGTCATAAGAGAATGCAGCAAACAATCCCGGCATTTCGAGTCCCAAATATAAAGGATATTTCGATATTAAAGAGCTGTCGTTTAAAGAATCGCTGAAAATAAAAGCAGACGTCGGCGAAGGCTCTGAATCGGGATCAGGGTCGGAATCGGGAGGAACGCTTACAATACTTAATCCGCGAGGATGTTCAAGCTCGATTCCTTGTCCGCCATTCATGTTCAGGAAATTGATCGGCTGCAACCCCGGCTGCCAGCCGCCTTTTTCGACCAAGGGACTCTCTACCGGCTCAGGAGATGCATAGCTCACCCCGATCGTATTAGGAAGCATGCCTAATACCGTAGCTCCGATCAGTGATCCCAGCGCCGTTTTCTTCAGCATGCCTTTGGCATTGGCTCTTTGAGGCAGCGAAGCTTTCAGACGTTTCTTCATAAATTCACATTCTTCCCCTCTGTATGTGAAATCTTTCATTGACAAGCTCTTCGCTCGTAAAAAGAATGTATCATCCGATTCTGAACAATTACTGAACAATTGCCGTGTTTTTCGGTCATTTCTTGCTATTCCGATGAAAAAATTTCCTGCGCCAAGCAAGCGGAAACCGATTTTATCTTTAAAACTCAAAAAAGAACGCTCGGCCAAAGGCTCGAGCGTTCTCGCGAATATCGTTATAAATCCGTTCTTTTTCAGAATTACCGCGCCATCGAAGCCGCGCGAATCGCGTCGTACGCCCAATAACTCATGCTTACATCGCTCCATTGTCCGGCGTCCGGCAGGGCCATCGAGCCGTCCAGTCCGATCAAGCGGTTAATCATCGTCACGGCTTCGGCTCTCGTGACCGTTTGTTCCGGTCTGAAACTGCCGTCCGCGTAACCGGTCACGATATCTTGCGACTGAAGCTGCGCGACCGCTTCAGACGACCAATGGCCGTTCAGATCGCGGAAACCGGCTGCCGGCGGTCGGGCTTCCAGCCCGCTTTGCGGCAGCAGCTTCGCCAATACCGAAGCCAGTTCGCCGCGCGTGATCGGCGCGTTCGGCTTGAACGTGCCGTCGCTGTAGCCGGTCATGATGCCCGAGGCCGCAGCCGGTCCGATCACCGTCGACGCCCAGCTTCCGTTCTTCACGTCGCTGAACGATGCCATGCCTTCCGTCATGCCGGTGATCCGGCCGACGATCGCGGCCAGCTCGCTGCGCGTAATGCCCTGCGCCGGTTTGAACGTTCCGTCCGGGTAACCCATGATATAAGGCGCCGCGTTCAGCGTGCTGCCCCATTTGCTGACGCTTACGATCGTGAACGTGCTGAACTTGTTGACGCTGATTTCCAGCCCTTTTCGACCGTTATCCAGCGTGACGATTTTGCCGCGCACAAGCTGCTTGGTGCCGTCGCTGTGCTCGATATACACGCCCAATTTTTGCTGCTGCGCCGCCGTGAAGGTGCTGGTTGCCGGAAGCGGCAGGGTCAGCGTCACAGGGCGGCTTTGCAGGTTGGTCTCGATCGTCATCGGACGGCCGACTACCTTAATATCGCCGCCGTTCGCTTGCGCGACGATCTCCGGATTCGCCAGCGCGCGCTGCTGAATCTCGGCGCTTGTTGCCGTGCTCTTGACCGGAATCAACCGGAAGTACAGATCGTCCGTCAATCCCGTCAACGAAGACGCCGGCACTTGGATACGCACGTTCGGATTCAAGACGACCAGTTCGATGCCTTGATCCGCGAGCAGCTTGGAAGCCGCGTTAGGAACCGTGAAGTCCCATTGCGAAACGGCGTCGTTCGGGTCCGGCAGCACGATCGCCGCCGTTTTGGAACCGGACTGTTTCAGCAGGTCGATGATCTCTGTCGCTTTAGCCGGCGTCAATTGAAGCGCGTCTTTGAGCGTGCCGTCCGTGCCTGTCGTGCGCGTGATCGCAAGCGACGCGACTACGGAACCGTTCGCCGCCGCGCTGTTCTGCACGTTGACGTTGATCGTCGTCGTGTTGGTCGGCGTAGGAGCCGGAGCCGGCGTAACCGGCGTCGAAGTGCCGCCGCCCGTCGAAGGGTTCGACGGATTCGTCGGAGGCGGGCCGACCGGCGTTAATGCCGGAGATACGGCGAATTCGGAGGTGCTGCGCCATCCTTTGGCACGAACCGCGAAGATATAAGGTTGGCCGTTGGTCAGACCTGTAACGGTCAGAGCGGTCGGCGGCGACGCTTCGTCCATATCGGTCTGTCCGGCATACTGCCAAGACTTCGGATCTAACGGAGCCGATGTTCCCGCATATTTATAGACTTGGTAGTACAATGCTTGATCTGCCGCGGTCCAAGACAGATCTACGGTTCCGTTGCTTGCCCGCCCGGTCACCTCGGTCGGCGAAGCTTGCTTAGCAGCCACCTCCAAGACGCGATGATTGCCCGTGTCGGAGATGTACAACGTTCCGTCATCAGCGACAGCAACGCCTTGCGGAGAATCGAGAGCCGTCAGCGGAGCCGCTTGTCCCGGGTCTCCTTTGCCTTCGACGCCCGTTCCGGCGACCGGAATCAGATTCGGAACGCCGCTAGAATCTTCGCTGCCGAATTGAACGATACGATGATTGCCTGTATCGGCGATATATACTTCTCCGTACGGATCGACAGCTAGAGCTGTGGGGTGCTTCGTTGTACCGATTTGGAATATTTCAGAACCTTCGTCTTCCATTTTGATTTTTCTGACCATGCTCGGATTCATAGTCAGATCGTCAAGAAGGTACATGTAGCCGTCTCGAATCACGATATCCTTCAGAGAATTCTGCTCCGCGAAAAAAGCATTATTCATGTAAGGCACTTCTTCCGAAGTATACGGCAGTCGACCGTCCTGCGAAGGAATAATCCGGTAGCCGATTCCCGCATTATCATCGTACGTATAAATATTTCCCGCTTCATCGACAGCCAATCCTGCCGCGGAAGTCAACGGATTGGGATTCAACAGAGGTTCGACGGTGAACGTCATGGCTTGACCCGACTGTCCGCCGGAAGGCGGTTGGGCGTTGTTGATCCGGAATACGTTAGGGGGCGATGATCCGACGCTTCCGATAAAGTACAGCGCGCCGACTCCGGCACCGGAGCTTGAATTACGAGGATAAGCGAATTCCTTCGCGGTCACGACTTGATTGTCCGGCGTCTTGAAGTTCACGGGCATATAGTCGCTCGGAGGCTGGAACGAACCCGGATAGCTGATTCCGTTACCTGCGGACAGCCACGTCTCGCCGTTCTCCGGATCATTGAACAATAACAGATGCGGAGTTCTCGACGGATCAACCGGTCCGAACGGCGGAGCGGAGTTCCATTCGATCACATGAATATCCGTCGGCATCCCGAGCTGCGACCAAGCCGCCTCCGGCACTTTAAGACTGCCCGGCTCGCCTGTCCCCGCCACGATTTGCACGACGCGATCCACCGGTTCCGCCCCTACTTTCCCTACCCCGACCGTCGAGAACGTTGCTCCTACCGTCATTACCGTAAGCGTTACCAAAAATCCTTTCCTCAACCAACGTTTGCCCGCGTAAGCCGCCGCTGTCTTCTTCATTTGCCCGCTTCCCCTCTGTATGCAAATGGTCCTTCTACCGAGCAGTATAACAGGTCTGGCTGACAAAGTTATGAATAATTCGTGAGCAACTTCAAATTTAAGGTCTTCAGCCTTGTTTTTGTATCAAAAGTCATTGTTGCTATCTAGCTTCATCCGATTAAAGCCCTTACATTTTTCGCCACAAAATCTTTGATTGAAGCCTTGCCTACTATCTGACATAATGAGTCATAACTTAACGCGCCGACGCGGTAACGGAAGTCGTTTTCGGCCCGTAATCGGACCGTCGGCCGGTATGCGAACAAGGGGGATTTATCGGTGAAAGGCATTATTACGGTACTCGGCAAAGATCAGGTCGGCATTATCGCCAAGGTCTGCACGTATCTCGCGGAGCAGAACGTCAACATTCTCGACATCTCGCAGACGATCGTGCAGGATTACTTCAATATGATGATGATCGTGGACATCTCTTCGCCGGCCAAAGCGTTCGAAGATCTGATCACGGATCTGCACGAGCTGGGCCTCGGCATCGGCGTCGAGATCAAGCTTCAGCACGAAGATATTTTCAACAGCATGCACAGAATTTAGAAAAGGTACCAAAAGAAACAGGGTTAGAAAGGGGAACCACCGCACATGATCTCGAAATTCGAGGTACAAGAAACGAATACGATGATTTCCGAGATGAAACTCGACGTCCGCACCATCACGATGGGCATCAGCCTGATGGACTGCGGACACCCGGATCTCAAGACTTTTAATCAGAAAGTCTACGACAAGATCACTCGGCTCGCCGAGCATCTGGTCAAAACGGGCGAAGATCTGGAGCGCCAATTCGGCATCCCGATCATCAACAAACGCATCTCCGTCACGCCGATCGCGATCGCGGCGGGCCCGGTCGAAGCGACCAGCTACGTCAGCGTCGCCGAGACGCTCGACCGCGCGGCGCGCGAAGTCGGCGTCAACTTCCTCGGCGGATTCTCCGCTCTCGTTCAGAAAGGCTACACCAACAGCGACCGCATTCTGATCGACAGCATTCCGGAAGCGCTGGCCGTGACGGAACGCGTCTGCTCGTCGGTGAATATCGGCTCGTCGCGCAGCGGCATCAATATGGACGCGGTGAAAAAGATGGGCGAGATTATCCGGCAGACGGCCGAATTGACCGCGGACCGCGATTCGCTCGGCTGTTCGAAGCTGGTCGTGTTCTGCAACGCGGTCGAAGACAATCCGTTCATGGCGGGCGCTTTCCACGGTCCGGGCGAACCGGAATGCGAGATCAATGTCGGCGTCAGCGGACCGGGCGTCGTCAAGCGCGCGCTCGAAGAAGTCAAAGACGTCGATTTCGAGACGCTCTGCGAAACGATCAAACGCACCGCGTTCAAAGTCACCCGTGCCGGGCAGCTCGTGGCGCAGGAAGCGGCGAAACGCCTCGGCGTGCCGTTCGGCAGCATCGACTTGTCGCTGGCTCCGACGCCGGCGGTCGGCGACTCTATCGCGGAGATCTTCCGCGTGATGGGTCTGGAAGAAGCCGGCGCGCCGGGCACCACGGCCGCGCTCGCGATTCTCAACGACAACGTCAAAAAAGGCGGCGTTATGGCTTCCTCGTACGTCGGCGGACTCAGCGGCGCGTTTATCCCGGTCAGCGAAGACCAAGCGATGATCGAAGCCGTGCAGCGCGGCGCGCTGACGCTCGAGAAGCTCGAAGCGATGACCTGCGTCTGCTCCGTCGGGCTCGACATGATCGCGATCCCGGGCGACACCAGCGCGACGACGATCGCCGGCATCATCGCCGACGAAGCGGCGATCGGCATGGTCAACAACAAGACCACGGCCGTGCGGCTCATTCCGGTCATCGGCAAAGACGTCGGCGAGATCGCCGAATTCGGCGGCCTGCTCGGCTACGCGCCGGTCATGCCGGTCAACCGTTTCGACTGCGCGCCGTTCATCAACCGCGGCGGACGGGTTCCGGCGCCGATTCATAGTTTTAAGAACTGATCATGTTTGTATGACGCCAGAAGACCTCTTTCCGATCCGGAAAGAGGTCTTTTTTGCGCGATCTTCGCTTTCTAAATCCATCCTTTTCTGGCGTTGTTCAGAAAATGTTCAGAATGGACTGTTAGAGTCTTTTTTGCATAAAAATTCAGAGCAGCACTCGAAAGGATGATCAAAATCTTGAGGTTATTCGGCAACAAACGGTGGATGCGCGGCACGTTGGCTTCGATTCTGGCCGTCGGCCTGATCGCGAACGCGGGAATCGCTCCCGCCAAAGCGGACGGAGGGTCGGAACTGGTTTCTCTCGGTTTGAGCGCAGGCAACTTGACCACCCCTTTCGATCCCTATGAATCGGAATATTACGTATCCGTATCTGACGAAACCCAAGTCTTGTACCTCCAACCGGAAGCCGGAAATTCGGACTCCGTGATTACTGTCAATAACGATGCAGGCGTTAACGGAGTTTACACCGTTACGCTGGACCAAGACGAAACACAGATCGACATCGTTTCCGAAATCGATCTCGAAGACTATTATTCGCAAAGTCCTTATACGCTGCATGTAATCAAGGAAGGTTCGAACCTGTTGAGTCCTAAATTGAAAAGCTTGAGCCTCGAAGAAGGAAATCCGACTCTTGTATTCGACGAAAACGAGATCGATTATTACACGGAAGTCAGTTACGACGTAACCGAACTTCACTTGGACGCCGAAGCCTACAGCCGCAACGCCTCGCTTACGGTCAAAGTCAACGGCGACGATTTTGCTTCGGCCACGCCGTCGGTTATCCCTTTCCCTCTCTCGGAAAGCGATATCTCCATCTCAGTCGAAGTCGACGTTCCCGGAACGAACGCAGGCTATATGTACGGCATCGTTGTCGAGCGCGAAGATCCTTCCTTAAAAGACGACCGCCTAAGCAAACTCGAGCTTGAGGAAGCCGATTTCGACATTCCGTTCGACTCCGACGAACAGCTCTATTCGGCAGTCGTGAGCCGCGACGCGAGCGTTTTGCATCTCACGGTCGAGTCGATCAGTCCGAACGCCGGGATCGAAGCCAAAGAACTGTTCGGCGATTTCGACGAACGGTCGCTGGAATCTTACTTAGTCTCGCAGGACGGCAAGATCCGCTATTACGAGATTCCTTTCGGCTTATCTCAAGAATACATGGATATCCGGATCGACATCGACGTTCCCGAAGCGAACGGAGGCCGCGGCTACGGGATCATGATCGAGCGCGAAGATCCTTCCTTGAAGGACGACCGCTTAAGCAAACTCAAGCTTGAGGAAGCCGATTTCGACATCCCGTTCGACTCCGACGAACAGCTCTATTCGGCAGTCGTGAGCCGCGACGCGAAGGTCTTGCATCTCGCGGTCGAGTCGATCAGTCCGAACGCCGTGATCGAAGCCAAAGAACTGTTCGGCGATCTCGAAGAACGGTCGCTGGAATCTTACTTAGTCTCGCAGGACGGCAAGCTCCGCTATTACGAGATTCCTTTCGGCTTGTCTGAAGAATACATGGATATCCGCATCGACATCGACGTTCCCGAATCGAACGGAGGCCGCGGCTACGGGATCATGATCGAGCGCAAAGCTCCTTCGGGCGGAAACGACGGAGGCGGCACCTCGCCCGAGCCTAATCCTCCCGTGACGAATCCCGCTCCGGTAACGACCGTACCGGATACCGCTCCGGCGAATCCGCCTGCGGCGCCGACCGGCGTATCGGTTCTGGTGAACGGCAAATCCGAAACGGCCGGCACTCTGACGAAAACGATCTCGAATAACCGCAGCTCGGCGGTCATCGCGGTCGATCCCGCGAAATTGACGTCGCGTCTGAACGAAGAAAGCGCCGGCGCGGTCATCACGCTGCCGTTCGCCGAGAACGCGGACGCGTTGACCGGAAGCTTGACCGGACAAATGGTTCAAGCGATGACCGACAAACAAGCAATATTGAAAATCCAGACTCCGAACGCGTCTTATACGCTTCCGGCGGCCCAGATCGACGTAAGCCGCTTGGCGCAGCAGCTCGGCTCTGCCGCCGATTTGAGCAAGCTCGACGTACGGATCTCGATCGTCGCTCCGAACGCCGAAACGCTGGCGCGCGTCACCGACGGCGCGAACCGAGAAGGTCTGACAGTGCTCGGCAGTCCGGTCGATTTCCGCGTCGAAGGCGTCTACGGCGGACGGACGGTCGAAGTCGATCGGTTCGACGCCTACATGGAGCGAAGCCTCGTTCTTCCGGCAGGAATCGATCCGAACCGGATCACGACCGGCGTAACGGTCGACGCGGACGGTACCGTCCGCCACGTTCCGACACGCGTGGTGCGTTCGGGAGGCGTCTACAGCGCCGTGATCAACAGCTTGACCAACAGCACGTACGCCGTCGTATGGCATCCGGTACGCTTCGCCGACGTGACGAAGCATTGGTCCGAAAATGCCGTTAACGATCTGGGTTCCCGCCTGATCGTCGAAGGCACGGGCAGCGGCGCGTTCGAGCCGAACCGCGGCGTGACCCGCGACGAATTCGCCGCGACCCTCGTTCGCGCTCTGGGGCTCAAACCGCTGAAAGAAGTCTCCGAAACTTCCGGCGCTTCGGCTTCCGAACGCAAAGCTCGGGAGATGCAGGCGGCTCGCGACTACGGCATTCTGCAAGAAAACGGCGGCGGAACGTCTGCGCCCGACGCTCCGATCAGCCGCGAACAGGCGGCCGTCATGCTGGCGAGCGCCATGAAGATTGCGGGCCTTGCTGCGGATTCCGGCGCGAACGCCTTGTCCGTATACCGCGACGCGCAATCCGTGTCGGCATGGGCGCAAGCCGACCTGAACGCGGCGGTCCAAGCCGGCCTTCTGAACGGCCGCGGCGGCGGCAAGTTGGCTCCGCAGGAACAAGTTCTGCGCGCCGAAGTCGCGCAGATGGTTCAGCGCCTGCTTCAACGTTCGGGACTGATCTGAGTTCCGAACGGAGGTTGACCCGCGACATTCGCGTTTGCGCGGATCGGATCGATCCGCGCCGCGCGTCCGTCGCAAAAAACGCAAAAAGGCGGCACATTCCGACGAATGTGCCGCCTTTTTATTATAGCGAAATCGAGAACCGCCAAAGCTTCCGCTCTGTTCTACCGCCGGAATTTGACCTTCTTCGGCGGCAAGCAGGAGCGGATCAGCCTTTTGACTTCGGCCGTGCCGTTCGGGAGCTGCGCGTCCAGCAGGCGTTTGGGCAGAATCAAAGCGCGGTTGCGGCCGACGAACAGCGCGATCGAACTGCGATATTCGACGGCGCGGTACAGTTTGTCCCAGCCGAAGCGGCTGTCTCCGACCTGCGTCAGCACCGCGAGCGTCGAATCGTTCAAGACATAACGCTGCTCATACTGTAGGAGGCGGTCCGAACTGAACATGCGGCCGACCTGAAATCTCATGGTGAATAGGAAAGAAAGCTGGACGGCACCCACGACGGCCGCTCCGACCACGACGGCGAAAACGAACGTGAGCGTCGTCGGCGGTTCGTCGTTGTTGATCAGCAGAAACATCGCGGCGGCCAGCAGGAAATAAACGAGCGAAAACAGCAGATAAAACTTCCGCCGATATTCCATATTGAACGAAACGAAATCTTTTTTATCGAGTTTGATCCGGAAATCCAATTCTTCTGTTCCCTGCATATTGAGCTCCTTCTGAACTTCTTCTATTCTTAATCTCACCATCCCGTCAGCACGGTCCATACCGATTCTTCCTGTCCGCAAACGGGGCAGTGCGCATGACCGTCCAGCGACGGAATCGCATCGGCCAGACCCCGCGCGCCGAGCCGTCGGGCTTCGCTCGCCAGTTCCCGCAGCTCCGGACGCAGCGCATCTCGCCGCGCAGGACGAATCTCCGCCGCGACCCGATCTCCGGCTTCTTCCAAGACCGGATCGTACGGATAGACGATCAGAGCGCCGTATTCTTCCCGGGCATCCGAGCCTTCTTCCCGGGGCCAGATATACCAGTCCGTCTCGCAGGACGGGCAGGCCCCGACATATTCGTCGCCGCCCGAGAAGTCGAACAGCAGCCGGGCCGCGTTCAGATGTCCGGCATAAGCGGCGCGGGCGGCCAGCAGGTAGACGGTGTCCGCGTCTTCCTCTTCTCCGGCATTCGCCGCTTCCGCCGCTCGCCGGGTCGCGCGTTCATGCAGCGCGGCCAAGCGCGCGATGCCGTCGCGGTAGCCGTCCGCGATGCTTCGCACCGTCGCTTCGTCCAGCTCGCCCTGACGGTCCCGCCGGAATTCGCCGGAACGTTCGACCGGCTCGCCTTCTTCGCCTTCGCGGCCGGCTTTCATCAAGCCGCCGGAGATATACAGATCGATCAGCGCTTCGTCGTCTTCGGTCTGCTCGGCCATATTCGCCAGATACGGCATGGCGGCAAGCGTCGCCGTGTAGATCGTGCCTTGATGCAGCAGCAGTTCGATCAATTCCCGGCGCAGCTCCTCGTCCGCCGCGTCCGGTTCCAAGCGGAGCAGCAGTTCCAAAGCCTCCGCCCCTTCTCCGTAAGCCGTCGTCAGTTTGCTCCATGCCGGATCGTTCTTTTTCAACATTGCGCTTCCGCCTCCTTGAACTTGCGGATCGGGCCATTTGGCCGAATCCGTCACGCCTGCTCCCGATAATGCGAGACGTCTCCGTGCAGTTCCACTGTCGCGCCTTCGCTGTCGTACACGATCTTGCACAAGCAGGTCGATTGCAGGATCGGAGGTCTCCACATTTCGGAGAGCGGCAGGCCGCGAAAAGCCGTCATCAGCAGATTCAATACGCCGGCATGCGTCACGACCAGAATGCTGCGTCCTCGGTTGTCGCTCAGGATTCGTTCGATCGCCGGCACGACCCGTTCGCCCAATTCGACGAAGCTTTCGCCGCCGTTCGCCGGTTCGTATAGATGCGGCGTATTCCAGAACGCATGATAAGCATCCGGCGAAGCCGCTTCGATCTCCGAACCGACCCGTCCTTCCCAATCGCCCATATGAACTTCCCGAAGTTCGTCGACGGCCTTGATCTCCAGCGGCCGGCTGCCGCGCAGAATCTCGGCGGTCCGCAAAGCGCGAGGGCTGGAACTGGAATAGATCGCGTCAAGCGCGGTCCCGGCCAACGACTCGCTAAGCCAGCTCGCATGCAGCAGTCCTTGCGGAGTGAGCGGCGAATCGAGTTTGCCTTGAAGCCTTCCTTCGAGATTCCATTCCGTTTGCCCGTGCCGGGTCAGATACAGCGTCGTTCCCGCGCCGTTCGAACCTTTGCCGTCTTTGATTCGATAAGTCGTCTCCATCTCTATATAGATTCCTCGCTTTCCCCTACGCTCGAATAACCGAACATCTCGTCTTCCAATACCGTTCCCCGCTCGGGGTCCGACTCTTCGAATCCCGCCATCTGCCCCAACTTCGCCGCGATCGGCCGTTTGGACGCGATCAACACGCGATTGGCCGGTTCATACGGACGATCCGGCGGCAGCACGAACCCTCGCCGGTAAGCGAACGTCTCCGATAATCCCGCCCATACGGCGTCGACGAACGAATCCCGGCGGCCGCGGCCGAACACGTTTAACAGCAGCAGCCCGTTCCCGTGCAATTTTCGCTCGGCGAGCTTCCAGAACTCCCGGGTGAACAGATGCCAGGGCTTGCCTTTTTCCGTAAACGCGTCCAGCACGATGACATCGAGCGAACCGTCCGGCTCTTGCGCCAGCAGCTCGCGACCGTCGCCGACCGACACTTCGGGTCCATCATAACCGAAATAGATCCGGCTCCATCGCGCGATCGCGGGGCTGATCTCGGCCGTTCGAATATCCCGATCCGCAAAACGGCCGGCGATCGTTCCGATTCCGTGCCCGATGATAAACGCTCTCTCGAACTCCGGCGCATTCCGCTCGATCAGATGAATGATCGCGCGCGGATATTCCAGCACGATTCGCTCCGGCCGATTCAGATCCAACGCTCCCTGCACGTCGCCGTCGGCAAACTGAAGCACGCGGAATCGGCCTTTTTCCCCGTATAATTCGTCCGTGTCTTCTACAGTCACCTCATGACCGCTTTCTCGGACCCGATCCAACCGCTCTATCACTCTGCCGCCTCCCCGCCGTCACTCCGGATACGAGCTTATGCCCGGTTCCTCGGCGAATATCTTTTTTGATTATAAGAAAAAAACGGGAAGACGGCAAAGCCGCGCGCGATTCGCTGCTTCCGTTCTTTTCGTTTGCCTTTTTCGAAGCGTTCGTGTTAAGATACTGAACGAAAGTTCAGGATTATCGAAACGTATCATACCTTGCATCATCAAGCCTCATTCAGGCAGCAAGCAGGAGGTTATCTTTTGAACAAAAAACAACTGCAAAGCGAACAAACGCGCAAACGCATCGGCGACGCCGCGCGGCATCTGTTCGTGCAGAAAGGATATAAAGCGACCTCGATCGAAGACATCACGGCCGCGACCGGCAGCAGCAAAGGCAATATCTATTACCATTTCAAAAGCAAAGAAGGCTTGTTCCTGTATCTGCTGGACGAGTGGGATCGGGACTGGATCGCCAAGTGGCAGGAGAAAGAGCATCGATACGCCTCGGCCGCCGAGAAAATGTACGGATTCGCCGAGCAGATGGTCAACGAAGATCTCAACCATCCGCTGACCAAAGCGGCGGACGAGTTCTTCGTCGGCGACGACAAGACCTGCGAAGTCGAAGACCGTCTGGCAGAGATGGTCGCGAACCATCTGGCGTTCAACCGAGCGCTGATCCAAGAAGGCATCGACAGCGGCGAATTCCGCAGCGGTGACACCGCCGGTCTCGCTCTGGTGCTGGAAGCACTGGTTGTCGGGCTGAGCCAGATTTCGCGGCGTTCCAGTACGGAGCAGGCGCTTACGACTTATCGTCTGGCGATCGAAGTCTTCCTGCACGGCGTCGCCGAAACGGCGGCCGTATCGGAACCGGAGCGTTAGCGCCGCGTTTTCATTGACGCCGCGTTTTGCGCTTCGTAGGCTTCGGCTCCGTTTTCTTTTCGGCCCGTTTCGCTTTTCCGCATTCCGGCCGCTTTATTACAGACCGAACGTTCAGTATGATTGATGAGGTCAATTGCTTTTTTTGCGCGTGTTAAGCGTGTTATCTGTACTTTTATTTCAATGGAATGAATTCCGGAGGATGACGATCATGGCTTTGATGCTTCGCAACCGGGCGGCCCTGCTGCTGCTCATGTTCAATATTTTCCTTGTTTTCACCGGGATAGGCCTTGTCGTGCCGATCATGCCGACGTTCATGAATACGCTGCATATCGGCGGCAGCATCGTCGGTCTGCTGACCGCGACGTTCTCGGTCTCGCAGTTGATCTGTTCGCCGATCGGCGGCCGGGTATCGGACCGAATCGGACGCAAGAAAGTGATTATCGTCGGCATGGCGATCTTCGCCGTCTCCGAGTTCCTGTTCGGCATCGCCGAAGCGCCGTGGCTGCTGTTCGTCTCGCGGATTCTGGGCGGTATCGGCGCGGCACTGATCATGCCGGCCGTTATGGCGTACACGGCCGATATCACGACCGACGAAGAACGCGCCAAAGGCATGGGCTTCATCAACGCGGCCATTACGACCGGCTTTATCATCGGGCCGGGGATCGGCGGCTTCTTGGCGGAGTTCGGCATCCGCGTGCCGTTCTTCGCGGCGGGGATCGCCGCTCTGATCTCCGGCGTGGTGACGCTGTTCGTGCTGCCGGAATCGCTGAGTCCGGAACGCCGCGCGGAACTGGCCGCTCAAGCGGTCGGCAAACGCGACAGCCTGCTGAAGCAGCTCGCTTCTTCTTACCGGCTGCCGTATTTCCTCAGTCTGGTCATCGTGTTCGTCAGCGCGTTCGGCTTGGCGAATTACGAGACGGTCTTCGGATTGTTCGTCGATCACAAGTTCGGCTTTACGGCGCGCGATATCGCCGTGATCATTACCTTCGGCTCGATCGCGGGCGCGGTCGTGCAGGCAACCATCTTCGGTTGGCTGCTGAACCGTTTCGGCGAGCAGTCGGTGATCTCGGTCTGTCTGGCAGCCGCTTCGGTATTCGTGCTGCTGACGCTGTTCGTGCACGAATATTGGCTGATCGTGACCGTGACGTTCATCGTGTTCTTGTCGATCGATATTCTGCGGCCGGCGATCGGCACGCAGATCTCCCGTCGCGCCGGAGACCAGCAAGGCTTCGCCGCCGGTCTGAACTCCGCGTACAGCAGTCTCGGCAATATCGCCGGACCGATCGTCGCGGGCGCGCTGTTCGACGTGAATCTCAATTATCCGTACGTATCCGCGGCAATCGTGCTGTTCCTCTGCTTCCTGCTGGTGCTGCGCGTCGGCCGAAGCGACCGCGAGCGCGCGGAAGCCATGGGCGCCGAGACGGCGAGCCCGCGCGCTTGACGGCGGAACGCAACCTCGCATGATGTTCAGTCGGCGCACGAGCATGTTTTTGTTTTATTGGTTTGCAGAAGCTTTCATAACGGCCTCGCGAAAAAAGCGCGGCCGTTTTTGGCATGAGCGGAAGTTCGCTTCTTTTCATGCAACTCGCAAAAGAAGCGATTCAAGGTATCGAATAGGCGGATCGGCGTCTCGATCAAACGGAATGTTGCAAAAATCCATTTTTTTCAAAAGTAAACGAGCTTCGAGTGCGGAAATGTTGCGAGAATCCATCATTTTTCGGATAAACGCTCGTTTTTGCCGGTAAAGAGCTGAAAATGATGGATTTCGGCAACAATTCGAAGGTTAATCGCTGATTTCGGCAAAAATGATGGATTTCGACAACATTTTGCGAAGACAGAATATGCCCGGCGAAGACAGGACGCGTTTGGCGAATGGATCGCGTCTGCGTACGTTCACAAAACGCCGGCGATCGAGTTAGCAGGGCGGATTCAGCGGAGAAGAAGAACGCTCTTATCGTTTATCGCTCATCGTAGAAAAGAACCCGTGTATCGCGCAAAGCGAGCCCTTTTCCTTTGTGCCCTTTTACCGATCCGTTCCCGATTCCGTCTGTTCGTTCTTGTCCGGCGCGGCCGCTTCGATCGGTTCCACATGCACGTTGACGAAATAGATCTCGTGCCGCTTTTTCAAATCCGCTTCGATGCGGTCCGCGATCTCGTGTCCTTCGACCAAGCTCAAGTCGCGGGCGACTTCGACCACCACGTCCAGTACCGTCTGACTCCCGTTCACGCGAGCTTTCAGTTCCCTAACTTCTTCGACGCCGTCGACCTCGGCGATCGTGCCGCGTATGCGCTTCAGTTCCTGCTGATCGAACCCGTCCGTCAACCGATGCAGCGATTCGCGCAGAATCTCCCAAGCCGTTTTGCAAATGATCAGACCCACGACGAAGGCAGTAACCCCGTCCAGCCACGGCATGCGGAGCTGCGAACCCAAGATGCCGACGGCGGCTCCGACGCTGACCAGAGCATCGGACAGATTGTCTTTGGCCGCGGCCATCAACGACAAGCTTCCCGTCTTGATCGACAAACTGCGGTTATAGCGGTATACGCCGTACATCGCCGCCGCGCACAGCAGAGCCACCCCGGCTACCCAAGACTGCGGCGCTTCGCCGCTTCCAGCCGATAGCGTCCGCGCCGCGCCGACCAGAACTTCCAGTCCGACGAACGCCATAATGACAGAAGCCGTCAAGGCGGCTACCGTTTCCGCGCGAAAATGGCCGTAAGCATGATCCGCGTCCGGCGGCTTGCGCGAGATTCTCAGCCCGATCAGCACCGCGACCGAAGCCACGATGTCGGTCAGATTATTGAGTCCGTCCGCCTGAAGCGCGCTGGACAGAAACAGGTAACCGATCGTCAACTTGAGCGCGGACAAGAACAGATAGGCTCCGATGCTCAGCCACGCGCCGCGTTCGCCTTCTTTGATTTTGTCGTAAATGTCCGTCATGATTCCGCCTCCGCATCCGGGAATTACAGGAATAGCATAACAAGCCGGTATGCGGTGGGTCTACGGCAACATGATGTCCGCGGGCGAACATTATGGGGCGTGCCTAAGAATCTGACGGCTGCCTAACTTTGTTGATGGCGGGCAAGAAACATTCGGCATTGACGTCCGGGGAAGACCGAGCCGCATACGCCTGTTTGGACGGCCGATAAAAAAAGCCCGTTTTCGCCGAGTGGCGAAAACGGGACTCCAGAGTCTAACCCAACAGAGATTCGAATCCAAACAAAATCCAAGATCAAAAAACGCAAATTCCCAATGCCCGAATCGGACTTAGAACGAAACGGCGCGTCCCATGGCCGGAATATCCGGCAGGCCTGCCGGGAACTGCTTCAGCGGCAGGTAATGCATGCTGCGAATATATCGAACGGTGCGGCTGCTGGCGCGCATGATCACCGAATGCGTCTCGGCGCGGTCTTTGCCGATCAGGCGCACGCCGTCGAGGAATTCGCCGCTCGTCACGCCCGTGGCCGCGAACAAGACGTCGCCCGTGCCCGCCATGTCTTCCAACGTCAGGATGCGGGAAGGGTCCTCGATCCCCATCGAGATGCAGCGCTGCTTCTCGAACGGTCCGTCCGGCAGCAGACGGCCTTGCATATCCCCGCCGAGGCAGCGCATCGCGGCCGCGGCCAGCACGCCTTCCGGAGCGCCGCCCGAGCCCAAGTACAGATCGACTCCGCTGTCCGGCAGCGCCGCGGCAATGGCTCCCGCCACGTCGCCGTGTCCGAGCAGCTTGATGCGCACGCCCGCGCCGCGCAGACGGGCGATCAAATCCGAATGGCGTTCGCGGTCGAGCACCATGACGGTCAGGTCGGACAACGACCGGCCGGTATAACGCGCGGCTTTTTGCAGCGTCAGTTCGACCGGATCGTTCAAACTCAGCTTGCCGGCCAATTCGGGTCCGCAGGCAAGTTTCTCCATGTAGATATCCGGCGCGTGAAGCAGGCTGCCTTTCTCCGCGATCGCGATCACCGCTTGCGCGTTCTGCAAGCCTGCGGCCACGACTTCCGTGCCTTCGAGCGGATCGACGGCGACATCGACCTCCGGACCTTCTTTGGTGCCGACTTTCTCTCCGATGTACAGCATCGGAGCATCGTCCATCTCGCCTTCGCCGATAACGACCGTACCGTCGATGGATACGGAATCGAACATCGAACGGATCGCGGTCGTCGCCGCGCCGTCCGCCGCGTTCTTGTCTCCTCTGCCGATCCATTTTGCCGCCGCCAGCGCGCCCAGTTCCGTCACTCTCACGATTTCCAAAGTCAATTCGCGTTCCATGGTCAATCCCTCCATTCGATGTGTCGGGCGCCTTTCGGCCGAAGCCCGCAGCTTTCGTACCTTGTCAATACTAAGGGTAGCCGTTTCCCGCGTTAAAGTACCGCGTTAAAGTACCGCCTTAAAGCTTCGACAAAATCAAACTCGCCGTCTCTTCGATCGCTTTGTCCGTGATATCCACGACCAGGCAGCCCAACCTTGCGTACAGCGCTTCGGCATAATCCAGTTCTTCTTTGATGCGTTCCAAGCTGTCGTACTGGGAACCGACCGGCAGTCCCATCGAGCGCAGCCGTTCGGAGCGAATCTTGAGCATGGCCTGCGGCGCGATCGTGAGGCCGACCAGCCGGTCTTTCGGCAGACTGAGCAGCTGCTGCGGCGGCGCGATCTCCGGCACGACCGGATAGTTGACCACTTTCTTGCCGCGATGGGCAAGGAAGATGCCGAGCGGCGTCTTCGACGTGCGGGAGATGCCCATCAGCACGATGTCCGCGCCGAGCATCGCGCTGAGATCGCGGCCGTCGTCGCTGGCGACGGTGAATTCGATCGCCTCCATGCGGCGGAAGTAATTCTCGTCCATCCGGCGCAGCACGCCCGGTCTGCGGGTCGGCGGAGCTCCGCTGAACGTGTCGATGAACGCCTGCATCATGGGACCCATGATATCGACGACCCGCACGTCCAGCCGAACCGCTTCTTCGCGGATCGTCTCGCGCAGCTCGGGCTGGACGAGCGTATAAGCGACGAATCCTTTATGTTCGGCCGCTTCTTCCATCAGCGCTCTGAGTTCGTCTTCGTTGCGAACGTTCCCGTAACGCTTGATCGAAACTTCCCGATGCTCGAACTGGTGAATGACGGCCTGCACGACGGCCTCCGCCGTGTCGCCGACCGAATCCGAACAAATCGTAATAAATGGCGTGCTTTGTTCCATCGTCTGCATGTCCTCCCGTTACCCTGTCGTTTCGATCTTGAGGAGAAGCTGGACGATGGCCGTCTTCGTCAGCCGTCCTACGATGACCGGTTTGCCGCCCGTCTCTTCCGGGCCGGCTTCGATCACCGGCAGGCTGTCTACCTCATGCATAATCATTTTCTGCGCCGCTTCCAACACCGTCTCGTCCGGCGACGTCGCGACCACTTTCGGAATCCGGGTCATGACCATGCTCACCGGCATCGAAGCGGAAGCGGGATTGCCCAGCGTCACTTTCAGAAAGTCTTTGCGCGAAGCGACGCCCGTCAATCTTCCTTCGTCGTCGCATACGATCAGCGTTCCGACATCCTGCAAGAACAACGTCACGACCGCGTCTTGAATCGTGGTCGTCTCGCGAATGATGATCGGCACCGTCTGAATGTCCCGGACTTTCGCTTCTCTCAGCTGTTCGCTTCCGCCGCCGCTTCCCGCCGCTTTGCTGCCCGGGAAATAGCCGACTTTCGGCTTGGCGTCGATATACTCCAGCATGACGAGCAGCGACAGGTCGGAACGGATCGTCGGACGCGAAAGTCCCAGATTCTCGGCGATCTGCTCGCCGGTAATCGGCGCCTGCTTCTTGACGATGTCCACGATCTTAAGTTGTCTTGCCGTCAATTCGATCACGGCTACCCTCCGCTTTCCTGCTTTCGCTTCAAGGCCGGGCGCCGCCGTCTTCTGCCGTCTAAAGACCGGCGACGATCGGCGTCCGCCTTTGCGTAGTTATATAATACGCCATTAAGCGGATAAACGAAACATATATGACGTACTATTTATCATTATTTTTGTTTATATGAATGAAAAGGGATGGTTATAAACGTTAATGAATGAATAAAAGCTTAATTCTTTCGATTAAGACGTCTTTAATGTCGAGCGGCGCAAACAAAAAGAAGCCGTCCGATTTCGAACGGCTTCTTCGACTCCGAGCGGACGGACCGCGCATCGTTTTCTCCTCCCGGAGACCTCGACGGCGAGTCTGCCCGATGCTCGGCATGACCGATGTTACAGCTTGAATTTCTCAACGGAGCGCGCAAGACTTTCGACGCCCTGCTTCGAAGCGCGCACGCCGTTCAACACGTCCGAAGCTTTGTCCGCCGCCAAGCCCGATTTCTCCGCGATGATGCCCGTACCGCTGGCGCCTTCGCGCGCGGATACCGAAATCTCGTCGGTGGACCGAACCAGATTCTCCATCGAAGCCAACAACTCTTCGGTCGTCGCGCTGAGATCCGTCGCCAGCGCTTCGCTGTCGACCGCGCTGAGCGCGTATTCTTCCGACGCTTTGAACATAAGACCGTAGTCGTTCTGAACGCTGCTCGCGAAAAAGTCGAGCAGATTCTCGGAGTTCGATTTCAAGCTTCCGACCGAGCGGAGCACCGTGCCGGTCACTTCCTGAATCTCGTCGGCGGCATGCTTGGAATCTTCCGCCAGCTTGCGGATCTCGGCCGCGACGACCGCGAATCCGCGTCCGGCTTCGCCTGCGCGCGCCGCTTCGATGGAAGCGTTCAGCGACAGCAGGTTCGTCTGCGCCGTGATTTGCAGGATCGACTCGGCGAGCAGCGTGATCCGTTCGACCGCGCGCGACTCGTCCATCGCCAGCTTCAGATTGCTTTTGATTCGTTCGTAAGAAGCTCCGCCTTCGCGGTACGTCTGTTCGAACGAAACTTTCAATTCGCGGGCGCGGCTGCTGAGCCGCTCCGAGGAACGCGCGCCTTCTTGAGCTTTGAGCGCCAACGATTCGAGCGCTTGGCCGATCTCCGCGGAAGTCTCGCTCATGCTGCGCGTCGAAGAAGAAGCTTGTTCCATTCCTGCCGACAACTGCTGCGTGGTCGAAGAGATATCCTGAACGCTGTCGTCCAACTGCGACATCTGACCGGCTACCCGATCCATCGCGTGTTCGATTTCCGTGCTGCCGCTTTTGACTTCTTCGATGATGGTGCGGAACTCTTTGCGCGCTTCGGCTTCCGAACGGATCAGCAGCGCGAATTCGTCTTTCTCGTCCAGAAAACGCTCGTACGTTTGATCGTATTTCAGATCGAGATCCGCCGTCTTGCGAATCAGGCTGACCGCGATCCGCGTACGCTGACGCACGTTCCGGATGACCAGAACGCCTACGACCGCGGAGATCGCCAGCGCGACGGCCATGCCGATCCACAACATGCGCTGGATATGCTGCTGGTAAGCCTGACTGTCGGCGATAATGTCTTCGCTGTATTGATCGAGAATCTCTTCGATCTGGTTGATGTCTTCGCGAGCCGCTTTGAATTGTTCCGGCGTACCGCCTTCGGCCCCCGCTTTCCAACTGGCGAAACGCGTTTTGAAATCGTCGAACAACTGGAACGCGTTTTGGCCGGAGTCGGGATGCTTATAGCTCTCGAAACGTTCCGGATGAGCTTTCATGATCGCCTCGGCTTTGAGCACGCGCTCTTCCGTCTGGGCGACATTCTCGTCGTAGTCGGCTTTGAGATCCGTCAAAGCCTGACCGGAAGCGCCAGCCATCTCCTGCTGGGCCGTCAGAGCTTGATAAAAGTCGCGGTCGGCGTTAAGCAGCCAATTGACGCTCTCGTGCGATTCGTTGTACAAACGTTCGATTAGACGATCGGAAAGCCGCGAGACCGAGTTCACCGACAGCGTCGCAAGCAGCACGAGCGCGACCAGCGGCGGAATAAGCGGCAGCATCATTTTGAAGCTGAGCGGAATATTGTTGAAGCGCATGCGTTTGAACACGGGAACCACCCTTCCGAAAAAAAGATCTTATCCTGTTTATCGGCAAATTCCGACAAACATGAATAAGATCTTTTTCCCTTTTTTTTCTCCGCGTGCCTATTCGTACAAGTTGCGGATTTTCCAAAATTCGTCGATATGGTCCAAAAACAAGTCCGTCAGCCGAGGATCGAAATGGCGTCCCCGTTCTTCGGCGAACAGCGCGACGATCCGCTCGGGTTCCCACGCTTTTTTGTATACCCGTTCGCTCGCCAGCGCGTCGAACACGTCGGCGACCGCCACGATGCGGCCGTAGAGATGGATCTCCTCGCCCGCGAGTCCCGCCGGGTAACCGCTGCCGTCGTATTTTTCGTGATGCTGAAGAGCGATCGACGCGGCAGCCTTCATGATCGGGCGCTCCGAATGTTTCAGCATGGAATGGCCGACTTCGCTGTGCGTCTGCATGATCGCGTATTCTTCGGGCGTGAGGCGTCCGGGCTTGTTGAGGATATCGTCGGAGATGGCGATCTTGCCGATATCGTGCATAGGACTGGCCATGCGGATCAACTCGCACTCCGATTCGGGCAGCCCTGCCAGCTCCGCCAGCAGTCCGCTGTATTCGGCCACCCTTTTGACGTGATGGCCCGTTTCTTTCGAACGCGTCTCGGCGATCTCGCCCAGCGTGAAAATGATTTCTTTCTGCGAGCGGTCGATCTCTTCGTTCAGCCGGCGGATCGTCTCGATATCGCGGTAAGCTCTCAGCGCCGAGATCAACGCGGTATACATCTTGCGGGTCGTCAGCTCGGTCTTCTCCCGATAATCGTTGATATCGTACTGGGCGACCACCTGATGCTCCGGCGCCTGCCCCGGCTGTCCGGTCCGCAGGATGATCCGAAGCAGCCGGTTGCCGAGCTGCTCGCGGATATACCGCACGACTTCCAGCCCCGAGGTATCGCGTTCCATGACCACGTCGAGCAGCACCACGGCGATATCGGGATTCAGGCGCAGCAGAAACTGCGTCTCCGCCGCCGAATACGACGACAGCAGGGTCAATTTTTTGTTTTCGAACACAAAGTCCGACAGCACCATGCGCGTGACGCGATGCACTTCCACGTCGTCGTCCGCGATCAGAATTTTCCATGTCGAAGCTTCTTCCGGTTCTTCGGCCGTTTCCGAAGCTTCGGAGAGTTCCGGGTTTTCTTCGTCTTCTTCGGCAAAAATCAATTCGTCTTCTTGATTCTCGTAGTTGTCGGATTTCATGCCTGTTTCTCCCCCGATGGCAGATAAATATCGAACGTCGTTCCTTGTCCGGGCCCGCTGTCGCAGACGATGCTGCCGCCGAGCGACTGGGTCACGAGATTGAACACGATGTGCATGCCCAGTCCCGTGCCTCCTCCCGAACGATTGGTCGTGAAAAAAGGATCGAAAATCTTCGCGCTGACCTCGGGCGCCATTCCCCGTCCGTCGTCGCGGTAAACGAGGCGCACGCCGTTCCCCTGTCGGCGCGCGTCGATGAAGATGTTCCCTTCTTCGCCTTCTCCGAAAGCGTGGGTGACCGAATTGACGACCAGATTGGTCACGATCTGCGACAGCGCGCCCGGATAACCGTTCAGTTCCAGATCGTCGTCGCCGTCCAGCCGCGTCCGAATCCGCGTACGTTTCAACTGCGGACCGAGACTGACCAGCACCTCGCGCACGTACGCTTTGACGTTGAACGTTCTGCGTTCTTCGCTGGACTGATCCGCCGCGACCTGCTTGAAGCCGCGAATCAGCTCGGCCGCTCTGGACAGATTGGCCGACACGATCTCCGCCGATTCGTCCGCCATAGACAGATAAGCCGACAGTTCGGACCGCTTCATGCGCCCTTCTTCGAATCCGCTTCTCAGCTCGCGCGTCTTGTCGCGCAGATGCGAAGCCGCCGTGACGCCGATGCCGACCGGCGTATTGATCTCGTGCGCGATGCCGGCGACCAGTCCGCCGAGCGCGGCCATCTTCTCCGCTTCGACGAGCTGCTTCTGCGCGCCGCGCAGATCCGTCAGCGCCGCGCTCAGATCGCGCGTGCGGTCTTCGACGGTCGCTTCCAGCTCGTGCGACCAGCGGGACTGCCGCTCCGACAATTCTTCCACGGAGCGGAACGCTTTGGAGAACTTGATCGACAGCAGGAACGCCTGCGCGAACACGAACAGGAACAATCCGAACTTGGCCATGTCGAACGTCACGATCACGTTGTTGTAGTACAGCAGGTCGTTGACGATGGTCAGCGCCATGACCGCGAACAGAATGCAGCACAGCAGCGCGCCTTCCCGCCTGCGAACGGCGGCCCGCACGAACACGTAGATCAGGTACGGCGCGTAGATCGCCAGCGAGACGTGGCTCGCCGGCAGCGTGTGCGCGAACACCCAAGCGGGCGTCAGCAGAACGGTCAGGCCGAGCAAGAGATCGAAGACGACCAACGCCCGGACCATGAATTTATGAATATCTTTGGGAAACAGCGCCTGCACGTAGAGGATGAACAGCGCAGGCCCGATATATTGGCCGAGATAGTCCATCTTCTTGTACGTTTCGAATCCCAGATTCGGGAACGATTCGCCCATGTAGTTCTCGCCGAGCAGCAGCGAGCGCAGACCGAATAATAGACAGAACGCGCCGAAATACAGCGGTGCGCGATCTTTGCGCCGCAGCGCGTAGAGACCCAGATGGTACAACCCCATCATGACGATGCCGCCGGCCACGAACAGTTCGGAAGCCGTGCGACGGTTCCAGAATGCCGACACGTCTTCGGCCCGGCCCAGACGAATCGAATCCCAGATTCCCGCGGTGCGCTGCACGTAATTGGACAGTCGGATCACGATCTCGTTCTCTTCCCGTCCTTCGAAATACGTCACCTGCGGACGGTATTGCCCTTCCATCCCGGCGCGGGAGACCCCGAGCTTGCCGGCGGAAGCCGCAAACTCGCCGTTGATCCACACTTCGTAAGCCGACTCCATGCCGTAAGGCAGATACAGGCCGTACGCATGTCCCGCCTGTTCTTCGCTCATCCGTACCTTCAGCCGGTACGTCGCATGTCCGGTTCCCGTGCCGGCAGCCGGCTGATCGGCCCAGAACGCCGGCACGCGGATATACGCGGACGCGTCGCCGTCCGTTCCTTCGGCAAGCTGCTCCGGCGTAAGCAGCTTCATCCAATGAAATTCCCATTCGCCGTCCAGCGGCACGATCTCTCCTTCGCCGAGCGGCCGACCTTCGAGCGACAGCTCGCCTTCGGAAGCCGTCGAAGATTCGCGGTCGGGTCGGCCCGCCGCGAACGAGTCCCCCGCATCCGTCGAACCCGCCGCGTTCGCCGAAGCGGCGAACGTTCCGGTCAGGCAAAAAACGGCCAGCAGCAGCCGCACGGCCAGCTTGCGCGCTCGCGCTCCCGCGGCTTCCCGGCTGCATCTTACGGTCGCTTGCGCCGTACGACCGAATACTATCGTTATGGCATGTCGAATCGCGATCGCGAATATCATCGGCACCTTCCCCGCAGCCTCCGGCTCTACATCGAATTTTTCGTTTGCTAAATAGAATCTATTATGATTACGGGTTTCTGACAACAGGTTTTTCGCAAACGGCAAAAAAGCGAAACCGGCGCATGCAGCGCGGTTCCGCTTTTCGAATCGTCGGAACTGTTCCGACTTCGATCAATCGCCCGATCCGCCGTTAGCGGAAAGACGGCTTTCTTCGACCGCTTTCGACTTCTTGCCGATGCCGAACGCGTAGTACGCCACGAACATGATCAGAATGAACCCGCCGCCTACGGCAAGCGGAATTCGCGTATCCGTATTGATCGCCATGCCGATCAGCACGAGAACCAAGAACACGATGACGAAATAATTCGCCGCCGGGAAAAGCAGCGATTTGAACGGATGTTCGTTCATCGCGGCTCCCTGCTGACGGCGGAAACGGAATTGGCCGATCGCCATCGCGAACCACGGAATCATGCCCGGCAGGATGCTGGCGCTGTAGATGTACAGGAACAGCTTGGAGTCCGGCATCAGATAGTTGAGCACGACCCCGATCAGCAGCAGCGCGATCGTCGTCATGATGCTGTTGCGCGGCACGCCGCTTTTGGAGATCTTGCCGAAGAATCTCGGCGCTTGGCCGTTCTGCGACAGCGTGAACAGCATGCGGCCCGCCGCATAGATGCCGCTGTTGCAGCCGGACATGGCCGCCGTCAGCACGACGAAGTTGATGATGCCCGCGGCCGCGACGATCCCGATCTTGGAGAACGTCAGCACGAACGGACTGCCCGTCACGCCGACTTCGTTCCACGGATAGATCGTTACGATCACGAAGATCGCGCCGACGTAGAAGACCAGAATCCGCCAAACGATGTTTTTGATCGCCCGTTTCAACGTGACTTTCGGATTCTCCGCTTCGCCCGCCGTGATGCCGATCATCTCGATGCCTTGATAAGCCGCCGTCACGATGCAGAGCGCGAACAAGAAGCCTTTTAACCCGCCCGCGAAAAATCCGCCGTGTTGGTACAGATTGCCGAAGCCGATCGGCACGCCGCCGTTGCCCCAACCGAAGAAGATGAGTCCGGTACCGAGAATCAGCATCGCCACGATCGTGACGACCTTGATCATCGAGAACCAGAATTCGAATTCGCCGTAGAGCTTGACCGCCGCCAGATTCGCCGCCGCGATGATGCCTACGCCGACCAGCGCCGGAATCCACTGGGGCACGTCCGGATACCAGTAACCGAAGTAGATCCCGATCGCCGTCACTTCGGACATGCCGACCGTCACCCACAGGAACCAGTAGCTCCAAGCCGTCAGGTAACCCGCGACCGGATGAATATATTTATGCGCGATATTGGCGAACGATCCCGTCACCGGTTCGGCGATCAGCATCTCCCCCATAATCCGCATCACCAGAAACATGACCATGCCCGCCAACATGTACGCGAGCAGAACGGACGGTCCCGCCCAATGAATCGTGCTCGACGAACCCATGAACAGGCCGACCCCGATGGTTCCTCCCAACGCGATCAATTCGATATGCCGGGCTTTCAGCCCCCGGTTCAGTTGTTTTTCTTCCACCTTTTACGCCCCCATGTCATTCGCTGTCTCGATCTGTTTCCGCAAGATTCGTTTCATCCATGCATCATACGTTAAAGCGTCGCAGAATCGCACCAGCAAATTCTATGTCAAGCGTTTGGAAAAAACAACAGCAAATCTCACGCTTCTCACGCGGCCGCGGCATATTACCGAGACTCGTGTCCGCCTTAGAAGGACAAACCTTCACCTTGAAATAAAACAGATCAGACTTGCCGAAAAACCCGTCATCTTGCATGTCCTGCGAAAAAAGACAAAAAAATCACCGAATTCTCTTGATGCTCAGCCGCCATAAGCGATTTTTTTGCCCGACCGACCCAACAAATATTTGCCGAACCGCAGCTTATTGGCGAGCAGCACGGTCGCGATCGAAGAGAGCAATCCCGCGGCGAACAGGACCGGAATTTCCCAATAACCGATATCGGCGAGAGCGTTCAACACTTCGCTGTACACGATCAAATAGAAGTAATGAATCAGATAGATCCCGAACGAACAGCGGTCGATCAAAGCGATCCATCCGGGTCTGCTCTTCCATCGGGAAGCGAACCGGAACAGCAGGAAGATCAATCCCGCGCTGAGCGGAATCATGTCGAGCCTTTTCGAAACGAACGGCAGAATCCCGAGCGAATTCACCCAGACGACAAGCGCGACAGAAACGGCGACCAAAGGCAAAATCCATGATTGGTATTTGCGAAGCAGCGCCAAGAATTCGCCGTACCGTCTCCCGCAGTAATAGGCCAGACAGAAGTAGAAGACCCAGCCGAGAAACGGAACCCAATACCCCCGATCCCAGAGGAACAAGACGGCCCCGTTGCCCGAAGGCGGAGAAGTCAGGTTGAAGAAAGCCAGATACGCCACGTTGACGGCCAACGCGATCGGCAGCAAGATGCGGGCGGGCATCCGGGACAGAAACCGATTAAAAAGATGATGGAAAATATAAAATTGAAAAATGACTAACACGAACCAACCATGGTAACCGCCGAGCAAATTCATCAAGATCACGCGGGGCAGCCGCTGCGGATCGTCGTAATGCGACAAGAACGCGTAGAAGAACGCCATGCAGACAAAAGGCAGCAGGATCAACAGCACCCTCTTCTTATAGAAGGTTCTCGGCAAACGGTCCGGATACGAGCGGGACAACAGCAGTTCGGAAATGAAAACAAAAACAGGCGTGCCGAAGGACAATATGCCGGCGGTCGTCAACAAGACGTAATCCAAGAGGTTCGACCCTCTCTCCATGCCGAAGCCCACCGTGAAATGAATCGAATGCAGCAGAACGATGCTTAGACAGGCGATCGCTCTCACGGTGCCGACTTCTTGAATGTAACCTGTTTTTTTCGTTTCGTTCATGTCAGGTCTCCTTTGTCCTTCGCTTGCCGTCTTCCCCCTTTTTATCTAAAAAACCCTATTCCGCGCAAAAAAGAAAACTCCTGCAAAAAGTGAAAATAGGCAGAAGTTTTCATTCATTCTAACTATTCGCTTGTTTGGGCCCGTGGTTCCGTTCTCCTAACTTCTGCCCCCTGACGACCAGAAGTCAGCGAGCGCGATTCGGGACAACTGCTTGCAGACTGGCAGGATTTTTCGGACCGCTTCCCGCGGCGGCGCCGATAGGCCGACAACCGCCGTTTCGACGCTTCTGCCGGACGCAGTCTCGCGGCGGATCTCGGTCCGTCCGATCAAGCCGCTTCTTGCTCCGGCTTCGTCAAGACGAAGAACGCGAGCGCGCCGAGCAGCGCCGTGCCGAACAAGATCGCGCCCATCGGCACCGGCGTCGTCTCGTCGAGACCGACCAGCGGCGATACGATCGAGCCGATCAGCAGCGGGAACAAGCCGAGTACCGCGCTGGCGCTGCCGGCCCGATGGCCTTGCCGCGCGATCGCCAGCGTGAACGTGCTGGTCGCCGTGATCCCGATCGTGATCATGTAGACGAACAGCGGGACGACGATCGTGAACAGCGGACCTTGAACGATCGTGGCGACGAACAGCAGCAGCGTCGCGGTCGAAGCCGTAATCACGCCGATCCGCAGCAGATTGCGTTCCGGCACGAAGCGGCTGAAACGCCCGATGATGAAGCTGCCCGTGATGATCGCGATCCCGTTGATGCCGAACAGGATGCTGAACGTCTGCGGCGATACGCCGTAGATGTCCTGATACACGAACGGCGTTCCGGAGACGTAAGCGAAGCTGCCTCCGTGGATAAAGCCCAGCGTCAAGGCGTAGCCCATGAACGAGCGGTCCGTCATCAGGCTGCCCATCGTTCGCAGCGAATGGCCGATCGAGCTGGGCTGGCGCTTCTCGCGCGGCAGCGTCTCCGGCAGCTTAACGCCGACGGTGAGCAGAATCAGGAAGCCGAGCAGAGCGAGCGCGTAGAAGATCGTATGCCAGCTCGATCCCGGCAGCAGCAGAATGGCTCCGCCCGCGATCGGCGCTAGCAGCGGCGCGACCGCGTTGATGACCATGAGCAGCGAGAAGAACTGCGTCAGTTCGCGGCCGCTGAATACGTCGCGCACAACGGCCCGCGACAGCACTATTCCGCCCGACGCGGTCAGTCCTTGCAGGAAGCGCGCGGCGATCAGCATCTCGATGCTGGTCGACAGCGCGCACATGACCGACGATGCGGCGAACAGCAGCAGCGAGATCAGCAGCGGGCCGCGCCGTCCGCGCGCGTCGCTGATCGGGCCGACGATGATCTGCCCGACGGCGAGGCCGATCAGACAGGCGGTCAGGCTGAGCTGAACGAGCGACGCCTGCGCGTTCAGGTCGGAAGCGATGCCGGGAAAGCTCGGCAGGTACATGTCGATATTGAGCGGACCGAGAATGCCCAGCGTGGACAAGAGCAGGGCAAGCCCGATCCGTTCTTTGCCTTGAGGGTTTTGCAGCATGAGTGGCAGGTTCTCCTTTACTGTAGGAAATACGCATAATGATTCAAGCGGCTGTATTCATTATACGCGGTACAGTCAAAGACGCATGTCCTTTTCCCATTTCCCTTTTCCGCATGCCCGTTTCCTTTCCCTTCTCGCATAAATTCCTCCCAAACCAAACAGACTCCTACTCATCGTGAATGATGAGTAGGAGTCATGAGTGTTATTCGGACGGTTCCGAAGAACCCGTCGCTTTACTTAAGCCGTAGAGCATGACTACGGATAAATCGGAGATTCAGGCGCAGACATTACTGGAGATTCAGGCGCAGGCGCCGAATATACAGGTGCAGGCTCTGAATATACAGGTATGAATGGAGGATACCAGGTAGGATCTGGAGTCCATCCTGCATACAGCGTTAAATCTTCGGTTACCGGCGTATCCAAATTGTAAGGGATTTTCCAGCTAGGATCAACATACCAACCTGTGAAGAGATAACCCGCCTTGAACGGAAGATAAACAGTCTTCACGGCTTGACCGCTTAGAATCATCTTGTCAGCTATCACAGTCCCTCCCGACGTATCAAAGCTGACGATATACGACTTCTCTACATCCGAAGTCCACTTCGCGTATAACGTAATATCTCCCGTCACCGGCACCGTAAAATCATACGGAGTAGTCAGCTCGCTATTGCTGTACCAGCCTTCTAAGCGATAACCTTCGCGTGTCGGCAGAGGAGGCGCAGAGATTAAGCTTCCATAAGCAGCAGCCGCACTCAGAGAAGGGATTCCTTCCAGGTTTGTATTGAAGATGACCGTATACTGGCTTGCCTTCCACTGAGCCGTCAGGGTCAGATCTTCGGACGGCATCGTCGTAGGCGGAGTCGGCGACCAGCCGGCGAACGTATAACCTGCTCGCGTCGGCGTGATCAGATACGACTCGATCGAGGCTCCGAATGGAACAGATAATATTTGGTTAAATTGATCCGGATCACCATAATCCATCATCAGTGTCTGAATGTTGCGCTTATAATACAGCTTCAGCACGGTCTTGCCATCACCTGCAATCGAGCTCGACATCACTGTTCCCGGCACGTAAGGATTGAAGGTGAATCCGGCATACGTTTTAGGCGTAATCTTGCTCAGGTTCGCCTCCGTATCCGTCGTCCCCCGATAGTTCTCCGTATCGGCCACGGTATAAGTCGAATTCGTCAGGTTTTGCTTCAGGTAGACCACCTGATACGGCGTATCCGCCTTAGCGGTCCATGCTGCCGTATAGGTCGTATCCACATTCGGCATCGTGCTCGGCGCTTTCGGCGACCAGCCCGCAAACGTATAGCCTGCTCGCGTAGGCACAGGAATGCGATTGGCGATATTTTTACCCGTCGGTTCGGTGATCGTGCTGCGTACAGCACCCGGATAGCCGCCGTCAAAAGTCGCCGTACGGTTCACCGGAGCATACTCGATCCGCACAACCGTCGAGCCGTCTCCCTTGATCAACTGGCCGTTCGCGACGCCGTTGGCGTACCCTTGGTTCTTGAATCGATCGGAATCGATTCGAATCTCCGTACCCGTCGTTCCGGTTCGCACCTCGGTATAATCCGGTGTGCTCGAAGCCGGCTTGCCTGTATTCGCATCAATCAAGTAATGCTGGATGGTATAGCGCGTATTCGTATTGGCCTTCCACTGCGCGTACCATTCATAATCTTCTTTCGGCATACGACTCGGAACGGCGACTTTCGTGCCTCCCGCAGCAGCCGTATACCAACCGTCAAAGGTATACCCCGGATAGACAGGCGTAGTCACCTTGACAGGTGCATTATAGGCGATGGAGAGCACCTGAGGCACACTTCCATTTTGCGGATCGAGTCGGAGAATATATTCTCCGGCCGTCACGCGCCATGTCAACGGAACGGTGCGCTTGATCGGACGCGGGATGAAAGCGAGCGGCGCGCCTTTCCACGTAATCACCAAGTTCCCTTTGCTTACGGGCAGACTCGTATTTATCACTTCAACCTTCTTGGTCTTCGCGTTATAACGGAAGTTCGGGTTGTCGACTTGAATATCGAAGCGATCCACGCTAAAGTCCTGCGTATCCGTGTCGCCCGTCTTCAGGTCGAACACGTTCATCGTCAGCAGCGACTTGGGAACTTCGAGTGCAGATGCCTTACCCGCTAATCCCATGCTCAGACTGTTATCGTCCGGGTAAGCAAAGTCCGATACGTTTTGTTGTTCGCCCACCGTATAGAGCGGCCAAGTCTCGTCGACCAGATCCGTATCCGTACTCAGTGCTCCGTCACCGATCTGCGCGCCGATTCCGACCAGCAGATAGATGCCGATCTCCATATACAGAGCGCCTAGAGACTTCGTGGTCTTGACCCCGTTTATATTTTGCAGTTGATAGAAGAAGTAACCCCACAGATTGATATAGACTCCGGGTTCTACGGAGAGTCCTATACTGTTCAGCGTGACACTTCCGACGCCGGCTTTGACCTCCATCTGAATGCCGGCTCTCAAGCCCAGCGTACCCATGACGTAGAAGGTAAACTGATAATCGCCGTCTCCCGGCAGGCTCACCGTATTCGTCGAGCCGGTAAAGCTCAGCACGCGCAAGGTGACGGAATAGCGCTTGGCCATTTTATAGTAGAAGTCCGCGCCTACGCTCAGCTTAACCTGAGCACTCACCACGAACTTGGCTTCGAATTTCACTTCGACGATGCCAAGCGCAACCCGCATGCTCTTCTCGAACAGGGATTTCTCGATTAACGGAATCCATTCCGTGTCTTCTTCGACCATGCTCTTGTACTGCTCTTGCAGCGCCTGCGTGTCCATCGAAGCATCCTGTACGCCGTTCATGACCGCTTTCACTTGAGTGGCAATATCCTGCACCTTGCCTAAGCGTCCGGCCTTCTTCTCGCCGGCCCAGTCCTTCAATGCGGCAGCCAGCTTGTCTTTCTCGACCAGCGCCATCTCCGCCTTAATGTTCAGACCGGTATAGCTATAGGTATCGAGGTTCGCCGTGATGATATAATCGTCAATGCTGTACCAGTAAGGGATTCCCCATTTGTACAACCAATGGCCTTGGGATTCGCCGTTAACGCCCAGATCCATGCTCAGCTCTTGGGTGAAAGTTCCGGTCATATGGACAACCAATTCATGCTCCTCGCCCGTATCGACGACGATGTCGGCCCCCACTTGCAGCGTGGCGCTAACACCGGAGCTGCGACCGTTGATATTGTTCAGCTTGGTGCCGAGCGAAGCGACAACCGTTTTATTCTCAACGCTGACCTTGCTCTCATCTTTAGAAGCCCGGAAGCTTTGCGCCTTGAATGCTTGGGTGTCCATCGCCACATCGGACAGGTAATCGGCAGCCTCGTTCACGAAGCCGCTGTCCCGTGCCTGCTGCTCGATCTGTTCTTCAAGCTGCGCAATATCCTGTTTGGATAACAGATCTTCCCCTTTAATGGTCTGCTGCTGATAGATATTGAAGACATTCTCAATTTCCTCGATTGTTGCATCCGTATAGGTGATAATATCCATCTCGGCTGCAGGGGTAATCGACGTAATCCGCCCATAGCTCTTGACCTCGGAGCCGTTCACCGCGAATTCCCCTTCATAGAAGCCGATAAAGTCGCCCACATCGGCAGTGGTCAGCTCATTCAAACCGAACGGCTCATACACCGAGTCGCTATAGTTCATAGCCGCCGTTTCGACGGTGATCGAGTGATTGTCCGGATCGCCGTCCGTATCGGCCGACACATTCACAGGCAGTACGTCGGGTCTCAGCAGCACTTCCTTAGAATCGGCGCGCCCATACGTATACGTATGGCCGTCTACCGCCGTGATTCGAACATAGGCGATATCCCCGTTGTCTTCTCCTGTCGTATCGACAGTACGCAGGTCGGGGCGAATTCCCTTATAGATCGCAACCGTATCGCCCACTTTAATCTCCGTCTCGCCCTTCTCGTAGACGAATTTGCCGCTTGCCGAATTCGCTTCAACGAACGTATCCGCATTTTCCCCTACCGTTGTAGTCATCACGGAAATGGAAGGCGAATCCACTTGGGCTCCATCCACAATCATCTCGGCCAGATCGCCAAAAGGAAGATAGATCATTTTTGGATTCAGTGTCACTTCCAAGGCTTTTTGCTTCGCTACGCTAAAGCTATAAACCTTAGTCGAAGCATCCTGTCCTTCAAAGCGCAGGTCGTCCGACTTCAGCGTCAGCTCATACGTATTCCCTTCAACAAACTTTCCGTCCTCGGCAGCCGAAGCCACGGTAAAGGTTCCGTTTCCTCCGGTGACCGTAATGCCGCTATCTGCGGAGTTCGAGTTTGCCGTATTCACGAAGGTCATGCCCGCCTGAACTTCAGATGCGGTCAGCTTGCCGCTCACATCCTGAATCGTAATCGTCAGGCTCGGCGATACATCCAATGCCGCGTAGCTCGGCGTATTTTGTACGACTTTTTCCACACTGTCTGTATATTTCGCATAGAGCTTCGTATCCGCGGTCAAGGCGCTGCCGTTCGCAAAGATCAGCGTAAGCTCCTTGTCGGCAAACCAACCTTGGAAAATGAAACCTTCCTTCATAGGCACGGGCAGGTTGTTGAGCGCCTCGCCGTTACGAACTTTCTGCGGCTCGATCGTTGTTCCCCCATTGCTCTCGAACGTCAAGGTATAGGTTGTCGTACCCGGGGTCGCGCCTCCGTCATTGCCGCCCGACGTGCCTCCGCCGTTGTTCCCGCTTGGTGCTGGGGTCGGGGTCGAAGTCGTCGGCACAGGCTTCGGCGTTACCGCCGGGGTAGAACCGGGCTTCTCTGTCGTTGGTTGCTGCCCTTTCCAGGCTTCGACCACTTCATTGTTGCGCATGAACAGAACGGCTGCCTCCGCGCGCGTTGCTTGAGAATTCGGTTTGAAATTCCCCTGCTCGTCGCCCGTGAAGATGCCCGCCTGCCACAGTTTGAGCACGGCGTCTTTCGCCCACGGGGCAACTTTCGCCAGATCGCGCGGCTGCGTAGTTAACAGCTTCGCCGGTTGATAGGCAATCTGTTCGCTTTCAAAATATCGGAGCGTCATCGTCGCCATTTGCTCGCGGGAGACGGTCGCATTCGGCGAATAACTCTTGCTGCCGGTGCCGTCGGTAATTCCTTTTTGTACGGCCCACTCGATATAAGGCGCATACCAGCTTCCTGCCGGAACGTCGGCAAAGCTGGAAGCGGGATATTTCGTAGGGTCCACACCGGCCATACGTCCGAGCGCAGTCACGTACATCGCGCGCGTCATCGTGCCTTTAGGCGAGAAGAGATCCGCGGTCGTTCCGCCAAGAATATTCTTCTGCTGCATCTGAACCACGGCATTGTAATACCAATCCTTCTCGCTTACATCCTGAAACGGAGATGCCGCGTTGACCGCAGTCTCCCGAATCGGCAGCTCCGCTGCCGCTGCTCTAGGCGGGAATATAGGCGCAGCGCTGACAAGTATACTGACAATAAGCAGCCATACCAGAATCTTCGAGCGGTGCCTCCACCCTGTCGTTCTTGCTTTTCTCACATTCATACATCCCCTCTGTAGATCAATCAGATCAAGAACCATCCCACTGAAAACTCTTCATTCTTTATCGCGCCAAACGTCTTATCCGAGATGTTCGCTACACCCGGCGTCTCTTCAACCCGATCCTTCGATTCCCTCCTTTGTCCAAGAGCCTGCACGTTGTGACGGGATTAACTAATCTCTTTATCGGTCAAAGGAATAAAATGTTAAACATTCTATACATTAGCACCGCGGCAAGCAAGCAAATCGCGAACTCTTTCGATACGTCAATACTCCCCCTCTCTCTGTTGAACCTTCCAAGTCTTAAGCAAACTTCGGATCTTTTCCGCGGTGACGCAAATATGGACACCGCATGTTCCAACCCCCGTCTTAGCGTTCTTGTATGCGAATATCATACGAATTCACTTTCGAACCTCATGATCGTCGAGATATCCCTCGCTTGCTTCAACAGTGTACTTCATCACAATAAACAAGCAATAAACAGACGATTCCGCGAAATATGATTGCGCCGCCGAAACATTATCCGCTACAATGCCCATATCGCACCGCGCACCCAGATCCCCTCGTCAAAGGAGCTTAATTCGTGTTCTTAAAATTATCCGGCGTCCTCCTGACTGCCCTGCTCGCCGCCGCCGTCCTGCTCTTATCCGCCTTCAACGAGCCTCAGCCGGCAGCGCTGCATGCTCAAAAAGGCGTCATGGATCTGTCCGCTTGGAACCCCGAACGCGACCCGCGCATCCGTTTGGACGGGGAATGGGCCTTTTATTGGAAACGCCTGCTTCCTTACGAAACGCCGGCCCGAGCCGGATTTCTGCCCGCTCCCGATACGTTCGCCGACGTGCCGGGCTCTTGGAGCGGCTTGAAGCCGAACGGACAGTCCTTGCCCGCGCACGGGTTCGCCACCTATCGCCTCGTTCTCAAAAACGCGCCGTTCCACGGCATGCTGGCTTTGAAAAAAATGAATATCCGTTTCGCCAGCGAAATCTACGTCAACGGAGTTCGCCTGCTGGAAGACGGACAAGTCGCAGGCACGGCTTCCGAATACCGTCCGGGCAACTCGCCGCAGATCGGCTTTTTCCCGTATGCGGGCGGCGATATCGAGATTCTGATCCGCGTCGCCAACTACGATTACACCGACTCCGGCATCCCGGGACCGCTGTTTTTCGGCGAACAAAGCGCGATGCTGGCGCAGGATCAATCCGGCAAAGTCGTCGAATTCGGCGTGCTGGCGGTACTGACCACGATCGCGATCATTTTTCTGATCAGCTATATCGGGTCGGCCGTCTACCGCAATCGCGACGATTCGCTGCTCCTGCTCGGTCTGATCTGCCTGTTCTACGCGCTCTACAACGGCATGATCAGCGAACGCGTCTTGTCCATGCTCGGCGGCCAATTGTCGTTCAGCGCCTTATACAAGCTCAAAGACATCTGTTCCGTAGCCTGCTTGGGACTGCTGACGTTATACTTCTATCGTTTCAAAAAAGGGATTCTATGGAAACCGTTCGCGGTCGTCGCTTTGTCGGTATTCGGAGCCTACATCGTGCTGGTCGCGCTCCTGCCGATCTCCGTCTATACGCTCGCCGCACCGTTCGTGATCGTGCTGTATACCTTGATCCTCCTGTGGATGCTGTACAAATGCGCGCGGCAGTTCCTGACCAGCCGGCCCGGCGAACGATTCCCGGCTTTCTTGTGGTACGCGTCCATCCTGTGCATGACGGCGTACTGTCTGGATATCAACCTCTTCTCGATCTCGCTCAAAGAAAACATGAATATCGGACAAGCCTGCATCGTGCTGTTCAGCGTCCTGATGCTGTTTCTGGCCGTGCTGCGCTTTTTCGAAGCTTACCTCACCGTTCGCACGCTCAAAGACCAACTTCTGCTGCTCGACAAAGTGAAAGACGACTTCTTATCGAGCACTTCCCACGAGTTGAAAACGCCGCTGAACGCGATCGTCAATATCGGCGAGAGTCTGTTAAAAGGAGCCGAAGGCTCGCTTACCGATCAGCAGGCGCATAACTTGGCGATCGTAACGGGCAGCGGGCGGCGTCTCACGTATCTGGTCGACGAACTGCTGGACTATTCCAAAATGAAGCACGGCGATATCCCGATTCAGCGCGCGGCGATCAATCTGTCTTCTTTCGTCGAATCGGTGATCCGTATGCACGCGTTTCTCTTAGGTTCCAAAAAAATCGAGCTGCAAAACCGCGTGCCTTCGGATTTCCCTGCGATCTATGCGGACGGCAACCGGCTGATCCAAATCCTTCACAACCTCATCGGCAACGCCATCAAATTTACGGAACGCGGTACGGTCAGCATCCAAGCTTCGGTCGCTGCGGGCCGAGCTGAGATTCGCGTATCCGACACCGGACGCGGAATCGCGGCCGACAAGTTGGAGCATATCTTCCTTGCGTTCGAACAAGAAGGCGCGGCCGCACCGACGGGAGGTACGGGGCTGGGTCTCAGCATTACCCGCAAACTGGTCGAACTGCACGGCGGAACCATCCATGCGGAATCTTCGCCGGGAACAGGAGCCACGTTCGTGCTGACTCTCCCGCTGGCCGACGGAAAAGAAGATTCGTTCGCCAAAGCCCCTTCGCTGCCTGCCGCTCTCACCGCCGCTTCGAATCGCCTGCTTCGATACGCCGAACCCGAGATCGTGCCGGGCAGCCGAGGCGAGTGGATCGTGGTCGTGGACGACGATCCGGCCAATCTGCAAACGATCGTCAATCTGCTCAAACTGGAAGGATACGGCTATGCCGTCACTTCGCGCTCGCCTGCCGTGTTGGAACTGCTCGATCAGCTTCCGGCGGTTCATCTGGTCGTCGCCGATATCATGATGCCCGATATGTCCGGCTACGAGCTGCTGGAACGGATTCGCGCGCGGTATTCGCCTTCCGAACTGCCCGTGTTGATGCTGACGGCAGGCAACAAAGCGCATCAGTTGAAGCTCGCTTTGGAAAAAGGCGCGAACGACTTCGTCGCCAAGCCGTTCGAGTCGGAAGAACTGCTCGCGCGGATCGGCGGCCTGACGCGGATGAAAACGTCCGTTCAGGCGGCGCGGGCGGCGGAGATTTCCTTTTTGCGTTCGCAGATCAATCCGCATTTCTTGTACAACGCGCTCAACGCGATCGCGGAGTTGTGCATCGACGCCCCCGATCAAGCGGAGCAGCTGATCCTTCAGTTATCGAGCTATCTGCGGCGCAGCGTGCATTTCAAACATCTGGATTCGCTCACCAGCTTGCATAACGAACTGGAGCTGATTCATGCTTACGTCGCGATCGAGCAGGCCCGATTCGGCTCCCGGCTCGAAGTCGCGATACAGGTGGACGACGACGTGGAACGAGGCATGAGCATCCCGCCGCTTACCCTGCAGCCGCTGATCGAGAACGCGATCCGGCACGGCCTCATGTCCCGAATCCGCGGCGGCCGCGTGACCTTATCGATTCGCAATCTGAACGAGAAGGAGACTCGTTTCACGATCGAAGACAACGGATGCGGCATGACGGAGCAGCGGATCGAAGAAGTGTTCGACAGCACGGACGGAGCGCGCGGCGTAGGCTTATGGAACATTTCCAGCCGCTTGAAACTGCTGTACGGTCGGCCGCTCCGTCTGGAGAGTACGGACGGGCAGGGCACGACGGTCACCTTTGATCTGCCCCGGTGAGCGATATATGGAAGGAGAGGAACGAGATGATAAAAGTGCTGATCGTAGACGACGAGGACTTGTCGCTCAAACGGTTGAACCGCATTTTGACGGCAAGCGGAGAAGTCGAGGTATGCGGCGCTTTTCATGATCCGGAAGAAGCGATCGACTATGCGCGGCAGCATCCGATCGATGCCGCTTTTCTCGATATTACGATGCCTCGCGTCTCGGGAATGACCCTGATCGGCGAACTGCGCAAATTCTTCCCTTCGCTTCCGGTAGTGCTGGTCACGGGATACGAAGAATATGCGGTGCAGGCTTTCGACCATGAGGTGATCGACTACGTGATCAAGCCGGTCACGGCCGAGCGCTTGAATCGCAGCATTTCCAGAATCAAGCAAAGAATCGAAGAGTCGGCCGTCGGGGCGCGAGAAACGGAAGCCGAAGCGGAGAATGCGGAAGCCGACGTTCAAGTCCGCTCCGCCGCCGAACCGAGATTGACGGTACGGTTGTTCGGCGGCTTTTCGGTACACGGCGGCGACGGCACGGAAGGTCCGCTCAAGCTCCGCACGCCGAAAACGGAAGAACTGCTCGCTTTTCTGCTCTATAACCGCTCGACTACCCGGGATGTGCTGATCGACACGTTATGGAAAGACCTCGGCCCGCAAAAAGCTTCGACCAACCTCAATTCCACGTTATACTATGTGAGACGCGCGATCGGAGACGGCGGCGATAACCCGATTATCCTGAAAGATCGCAGCAGTATGCGCGTGGATCGGGAAGCGATCGATTGCGATCTGTACGAATTCGAAGAACTGTTCCGCCAGATGCGCCGAACGCCGGAACATCGGCATGATCCGGAACGATTCGAACGCATGGACGCGCTGTATGCGGGCGAATTGCTCAAAGATCGGCATTACGAATGGGCGTTTGCGCGGGCGAGGCAGTTGGAGATGGATTTTATCGCGATGCTGGATACGGCCGCCCGCTACCACGCGAAGATCGAGCAGCCGCTGCGCGCGCTCTATTATTTCGAACGCATCTTGCAGCTCGATCCGATTCGGGAAGACGTGTACCGGGAGATCATTCTGCTGTATCTCTCGCTCGGCCGCAAATCGGACGCGAAGCGGCAGTATCGAACGTTGGAAAAGGCGCTGGACGAAGAGCTCGGATCGAAGCCTTCCGCGGAGATCGAACGGATGATCCGAAAAGCCGAATCATAAAAGCAAAGGAGAGCTGCCGAACGTGGACATTATTCTGGATATGATGAAAGACAAAGTCGAATGCTTGCAAGCTTACGACTTCCGCGAATTGGAGCGCGCGATCGAGGAACGGATGGAGATCAACAAAGCGTTGGCGCTGCGGGTGAAGAACGTTCAGCATCAGGTGACGTTCGATCCGGTGCGGAACAAGATGCTGTACAGCGCGGTCGTGCATTTTGCGGGGAATTAAAAAAGGGCCTATTCGCGGAACCCAAGTCTGAACGCTGCGGGGGAAATTCGCTCGAACCGCTGTCTCACCCGGAAAGTCGAATCGGATTTAATTAATAAGGAAGCTTTCCGGGTTCAAAGGCGTTTCGATCTGAATTTCTCCCTTCGCTGTCGCGCTTGGGGAAGAATAGGACCTTTTTGTTTGTGGGTTAAGTTGAATTGAATCGGATGGAGTCGGATTCGTTTTTTGACGTTTTGCACACATTTTTGCGATTTTTGCGGCTGATTGGCGAGAATGCTGACGAAAAGTCAACATTTTTGCGATTTAGCGGCCGTTTGGAGCCTTTTAGCGCAATAATGTTGACGAAAAGTCAGCATTTGCAAAAAAACATCGCGATCTGGCGTAAATTGTTGACGTTTTGCACACACTTTGAATTTTTAACGGCACGGCCGCTACTCCTTTTCAGGAACGCCGCATCGCTCTTTACCCCGCCGCATCCGCGTGCGCTTCCTTACTCTTCGTTTTCATTCGCCTCTGCGTTCTGACGATCGCCTTTTTGACGGTTCGTACGCTCATTTTTCTCTGTTTTCCGCAGTCCTTTGACCGTCGCCAATGTCGTACCGTCGGGCACGACGAGAAGACGGCTCTTCGATACCCCGATGCGCTGCGACGTGTAGATGCCGGTATGGCCGGAGAACAGATAGCTCACCAGGCAAGCGATAAACAGATACACCGCCGCGTCCGAGCCGAACAGCTCGATCCCCATGATAAAGCAGGCGATCGGCGTGTTGGTCGCTCCGCAGAATACCCCGATGAATCCGAGCGCGGCGAGAAACGGCGCGTACAACCCGAGAAGCCCCGCCAGACTATGCCCCATCGTCGCGCCGATCGCGAACAGCGGCGTCACTTCCCCGCCTTGGAAGCCCGTACCCAGCGTCAGCGAAGTGAACAGCAGCTTCCATAAGAACGCGATCGGCGACACTTCACCTTGAAACGAATCTTGGATTAGCGGTATGCCCAGCCCCAGATAATCCCGCGTGCCGACCAGCGCGACCAGCAGGATCACCAGCGCCCCGCCGACCGCGCTTTTGAGCGCCGCATTCGGGAACCATGCCGAGAATCTTCTTTTGAGCGCGTGGGTCAATTCGCTGAACAGCAGGCTCACCAATCCGAACAGGATCGACGCGATCACCACTTTGAGCACGATCGGAAGCTCGATGCCCGGTACGCTGCCGATCTTATAATGCAGATGGTGGACGCTCCACAGCCGGGTCGCGGTCAGATCGCCGACGAATGCGGCGGCGAAGCACGGCAGCAGCGCCCGGTGGCTGATCAATCCGATCGCGATCACTTCGAGTCCGAAGACCGTTCCGGCGAGCGGCGTACCGAACACCGACGCGAATCCTCCGCTGATCCCGCACATGAGCAGAATTTTGCGGTCCGCCGCGTCGACCCGGATGATTTTGCCGAACCACTCCGCCAAGCTTCCGCCCATCTGCACCGCGGTGCCTTCGCGTCCGGCCGAACCGCCGAACAGATGCGTGACCAACGTGCCGAACAGCACTAGCGGTGCCATTCGCAGCGGAATCGTTTCTTTTCCGTCCATGATTTGCTCAAGGATCAGATTGTTGCCTTTCGCGCTGTTGCGGCCGAACTTCATGTAGAGATAGCTCACCAGCGCTCCGCCCAGCGGCAGCAGAAACAGCAGCCAGCCGTGATTCGTCCGCAGATTCGTGACGTAGTCCAGACTATGCAAGAAGAACGCCGATGCGCTCCCCGACAATACGCCGACCGCGCTCCCCAAGACGATCCATTTCACGAAACTGCTCCACAGCGCCAAATGACTCGTTCGCTCTGCCAACCCGGTCCATCCTTCCACCCATTTCCGCATGCCGATTTCCCTTTCCTTTTTCGCGTAAATTCCTCAAAACAAAACAGACTCCTACCCATAGTGAATTATGAGTAGGAGTCATTAGTCTTATACGGACGGTTACGGCGAACTCCATCGCCTTATTTGACTGCTGTCATGATAAGGCGAATACCGGCAAAAGTCAATGTCCGTTTACCGAACAAATTGGCTTAGGCATCCCGCCGCAGTTCATAGAAATACTGCACGATCGGATGCTTCATGCGGATCGTATCGGACAGATTCATGATCCGCTTTTTGCCGACCCGGCGGTCGAGCAGCGCCAGCACGTTCGGCAGGATATCCGGGCTCTCCAGACTGGTCTCGATCGGCGTGGTCAGAAACTTGTTCGCGTCTTTCGAGAAATTCGATTTGCTGAGTGCCGCCTGCGCCGCCATCATCGCTTTCGCGTATTCCGACGCTTTGCGGCCGCGGGCCATGACTTTGAGACGATCTTCGGGAATCGGGCCTTTGGCGCTTTTGCGCACGGCTTCGATATCTTCCGGACCGACCGGGATATACAGCTCGGGATCATTCTTGATCTCCTGCTCCGATGCGTACCAGCGGATGCCGTTCGTCGGATCGCTCATGTTCAGAATATTCTTCTTGTCGACGGCGATATGGCAGGTGCCCGACTTATCGAGCAGATACCGGTAGCTCGTGCCCCGATATTCGACTCTCGTTTGCAGCGCCGGAGCGAGAAAACTCTCCAACTGCTGCTGCAATTTGCTCCAAGACATGGAATCCCTCCTTTTCGGATGCTCCCTTTTGGGATGCTCCACGGTTCAATCCGCACTCCATTTGCCGAAAATGCGCAGCAGCTGCTCCACTTCTTCGTCCGTCAGTTTCTCGAACAGCTCGCGGCGCAGTTTCCGGCCTTCGACGTTGGCTTTGACGGTCATTTCGCGTCCTTCTTCGGTAATGTTCAGATACATGATCCGCCGGTCCGATTCGTCCGCGACACGCACCGCAAGCTGCTTCTTGACCAGCTTGTTCGACAGATGGGTCAAGGTGGCCGGCGTCAGCCCGAGCGCTCTGGCGATGTCCGAAGGCCGGCTCTTGCCGTGCTCGCGAAGATGGGCCAGCACCAGAATATGCGAAATGCCAAGGTCGGCATTAAACGATTTGTTCCATTGAATGATCAACCGATTGGTGACCGTGTCCATCCCGTGAATCACTTCGAAGATCGTTTTTTCTTCCATGACGCTTCCGCCCCTCTTTCTGCCAGACAAAAAGCCCCTAAGCGAAGTTAGGGGCCTTGTCTGTTCATCATACCGATTATTGCGCGGAAAATCCACCGTCGATCACCAATTCGGCGCCTGCCATATACGACGATTCGTCCGAAGCCAGAAACAGCGCCGCGTAAGCGATATCGTCCGGCTGTCCGAGCCGCCGCAGAGGCGTCGCTTGAATCAACTGATCCAGCAGGCCGCGGGACGTGCTCAACGCCTGCGTCATCGGCGTCTCGATCACGCCCGGGAACAGCGCGTTGACCCGCACGCCTTTGCGCCCGAACTCCGTCGCCGCCGCTTTGGAGAACGCGCGGACCGCTCCTTTGGAAGCCGTATAATGGTTGAAACCCTGCCCGATCTGGGCCGTGTACGAAGAGATGTTCACGATCGAACCTTTGCCCTGCTCGGCCATATAAGGCGCGACATGCTTGATCCCGGCAAAAGCCCCGAAACCGTTGATCGCCAGCATTTTCTGCCAGTCCTCGTAATCGATATCCGCAAACGGTTTTTCCGACGAAATTCCCGCGTTGTTGACCAGAATGTCAATGCGGCCGAACCGCTCACGGACTTCTTTCGCCAAACGCGCCCATTCTTCGTCCGACGCCACGTTCAGCTTCATGCCGTGTACTCCCTGCTTGCGGTTCGCTTTGTCCAGCGCTTCTTCGTTGATGTCCGCCGCGATGACGGTCGCTCCTTCTCTGCTGAACATATCGACCATCGATTCGCCAATTCCGGAAGCGCCTCCCGTGATGATCGCGATCTTGTTATCCAGTCTGCCCATTGCCGCACGCTCCTGTTCGCATAATGATTCTATTTATTTAGACATCTAAATATTTTGTATCTAAATAATAAACCGAATTTGAACAGGTTGCAAGCGTGCGGCGATTACGGCAAAAAGGAGGCGGTAAAAGCTTTTACCTGCTCGGCAATCTCTACGGGATGCGAGCGGTACAGATAATGGTTCGCGTCGAGCAGCAGAATCTCGGCCCGTTCGGAGTTCGCGATCTGCTTCTCGTGTTCGGGAACCCATTCGTCGACGACGGGATGCTTCTTCTGAAGCACGAACAGCACGGGCAGGTCCGGCGGAAAAGACTGTCGCTGTCCGGTCTGAAAATTGCCGTACATTCGCACGACTTCGTTCAACTGCGTGTCGTTGTAAATGTTGCGGCGCATCAGGATATGAAGCTGCTCGAGCGTCTTCGCGTCGTAATCCAATCCTTCGTAAGGGTCGGCGGTCAGTTTGAGCTGCACGCGATCGAAGCCCAAATTGCGGAACCACCGGATCGGCGCGACGTCCGAAGCTTCGATCTTCTGCTCGCTGAGCGAAGGCACGCTGCTGTCCAGACCGATATAGGCGATCACTTCGTCCGGATATTCGTTTACGTAATCCAAGCCGTACAAACCGGAGATCGAATGCGCCATCAGGACGTAGCGGTCGATATCCAGACTTTGCAGCGCGGCATGAATCTCTTCGACGATCTGCGCCGTGCTGCGCTCCGCGTCGGTCCCGTCGCTCAGGCCGTAACCGAAAGGTTCAACCGCGACGACCCGGTAATCCGGCGTCAGCTCGTCGATCAGCGGCTTGAAATCGAGTCCGGGCGCGGCATTACCGTAACCGGGCAGCAGCACGATCGTGTCTTCGCCTTCGCCTTGAACGAGGACGTTCATGGATTTCCCGTCGACGGTCACTTTCTCGCCGTACGGTTCCAGCTTTCGGTTCTCGGAAGCCGTACTGATCCGGTCGACGGCGAACACGGTCGCGACAAACAGCAGGATCACGATCAGAATGCCGGCAACTATTTTCAGCAAAACGGATAAGGTTCGCCGGGCGATACGTTTCATTCGAGACGATGTCAAAACATTCAGCTCCTTCTTCGGTCGGGGCGGAACTTCGCGATCCGCCCCGACCAGCATAACGAAGCGAGATGTCCTCGGGATGACGGGAATATGAACGGAAGATGAACCTTGGAAAAGGACTTCCGTCGCCAAAAAACATACTTGAAGCGCTTCGCTTATTCCTTTAGGGCGGGCAAAAGAAAAAGAGCCTGCTCCGAGGAACAAACTCTTGCGGCGGAAATTCAACGAACAAAAAAAGAGTCGGGCATCTTATAGAAAAAAAGAAAGCATGCGCACATCGCAGGATTCATGCCGTTCAAGGCGCAAAAATCTCCGGCTGATCGTTCCGCCAAGCGCCGATGCAGCCGATCAGGCAGAAAGTGCAGCTTCGCAGCCGAGTACCGTCTTCGAACTCCATCGCGATATTGAGCTCCGGCGTGCGCCAAGCCAGAATACGGCCGGAGAAGCCGGGCCATTCCGTCATCTCGTCCATCGCGGGAAGGCCGTAAGCCGCGATGGCGTCGTCGGGCGACGCATCCATAGACAGACCGCCGGGAAGCACGCCCGCATACGGAGCTTTGATCCGGTCGTCCGACCCCGGCGCAAGAAAATGGACGGCCCCCATGATCCAGCCGTCTTCCGTCGAGTAGGTACGTCCCGTGAGATCATTGATCTTGGGCGCGCGATACAGATCGAGCCGCAGCGAAGCTTTGGCCGACCAGACGATATCGTCGTTGAAATAGCTGCTCGGCTGCGGCATGCGTTTGACGCCGAGCGGCGCGAGCATTTTCTGAATCGCTTTGGCCTCGTAAGTTCGGCCGAGGGTTTCGACCAAGAGCTCGGAAGATTCGGTCATATTTCTCACGCCCTTCAAATTGTTTATTTGTATCTACCACAAGTATAACCTCTCATCTTAAGCCTCCTGCAAGCTTTTTTCAGACCTGCAAACGCGCCTTTCCGCCCTCCCCATCCGATGCTCGATTACCGACTCGCCCGTTTCGAGGTCTACGAACAGTTCTCCCTTCGTCCAACGCAGCCTGACCTCGTCGTCGCTTCCCAGCGTGAGAATTGACCAGCTTGGCGCCGAGCGCCAAAAACTTCTCCAACTGCCGATCCGGTCTGATCGATCAGCCGCTCGCTCGTGCCCCGCATCGGCGTTCGGGAGACCGGCCAGCAGGGAAAATGCAGAATGTTCGAATTCCGAAGCGCGGCTGCCGACTTTTCCGTATAGTCCAGCCCGTAACCGGCATCGCGGTAAAAGATCGGCACATTCTTCCCTCCTTGCGCTGGCGGTTATTTGACGGCCCCTTCGGTCACGCCTTTGATGAAGTATTTTTGCAGAAACAGGTACAGCACGACGATCGGAACGATCGAACCGAGCACGGCGGGGAAGATCAACTCCCACGGGTTGCTGAACTGTCCGGCGAGCATCTTGGCGTAGTAGAGTTCCAGCGTCAGCGTCTTATGCTCCGCGTTGCCCAGCACGAGGAACGGCAGCAGATAGTCGTTCCAGATCCAGAGCGCGTTCAGAATGACGACCGTTACCGTGATCGGCTGCACCAGCGGGAAAACGACCTTGAAAAACAGGCTGCCGATGCTTGCGCCGTCGATCAGCGCCGCTTCTTCGAGCGCCAGCGGAACGCTGCGCATGAAGCCGTGATACAGGAACACCGACATGCCGAGTCCGAAGCCTCCGTACATCAGGATCAGTCCCGGAATATTTTTGAGGCCGAACGATTCGAATTGATGGATCAGCGGATACATCAACGACTGGAAAGGCACCAGCATCGCCGCCGTCAGCGCGAGCAGCAGAATGCGGCTGCTGGCGGAATCGTTGCGTACCAGCATCCAGGACAGCAGCGAGGAGCAGAAGACGATCAGGCATACCGCCGCGATCGTAATGCCTGCCGTGATCAGCGCGGCCTGAACGAAATGGATCTGGGACAGGGCGCTCGACAGATACGCGAATGACCATTCCCGCGGCAGCGCCATCGGTCGGGCCACGATCGCTCCCTGATCCTTGAACGAGTTGACGAACAGAAACAGCAGCGGAAACAGCGTGCACAGCGCAAGCAGGATCAGGGCAGCATACGCCGCGACTTTGCCGCCCGGCAGGCGGAAAGCAGGCTTGCGGACTTCGGACGAAGCGGCGCGGATCATGCGTCCACCTCCTTTTTCTTCGTAATATAGACTTGAACCAGACCGATGATCGCGACCAGAATGAAGAATACGACCGCTTGAGCCTGCGCCTGACCGTAATCCGGCGGCTGCGTGTAGCGAACGGTCCGCAGAATTTGCAGCGACAGCATCGACGTGTTGAACGAGCCGTTCGTCAATGCGACGTTCTGATCCAGCAGCTTCAGGCAGCTGGCCAACGTAAGGAACAGCACGATCGTGATCGACGGCATCAGCATCGGCAGCGTAATATAACGGAACTTCGTCCAAGCGTTCGCCCCGTCGAGCGAGCCGGCTTCGTACAGGTCGCGCGGAATGTTGTTCAGTCCGGCGACGAAGATGATCATCATGTAGCCGGCCATCTGCCAAGTCACCATGATGACGAGGGCAAACAAGTTTTTCGTCGAGTCCTGAGTCATATTGGTCAGAAACGCGATGTTCAGTCCGCCTTCGCCGAACATTTCCGTGAAGACGTTCTGGAAAATGAACTGCCAGATAAAGCCGAGCGCGAGTCCGCCCAGCAGGTTAGGCAGGAAAAAGACCGTTCGGAACAAAGCGACGCGTTTGCCGACGTAATCGAGCAGCAGCGCGAGCAGCAGTCCTGCCGCGCCGATCGACACTACCGCGAGCGCCGTGAATTCAAGCGTGTACAGCAGCGCGTGCAGAAACTGGCGGCTCCGGAAGATGCGCGCGTAATTTTCCAGTCCGACGAAGGAAGACCATGCGCTTCCGCCGACGAAGTACGTGCCCCGCCATGCCGTGAACGAATAGAACAAACCGACCAGAAACGGCACCAGCACGACCGCGGCAAACAGGATCAGCCCGGGCAAAGCCAGAGGCCAGAACCACTTTTTGTAATAACCACTCATTTCAGCAGCCTCCCCATACTTTTAATACATGACGTCTTTCCAGCCCTGGACCGCCTGTTCGGCGATCGTCCGGTAATCGTCCGGCATCCATTCGCCTTCGCGGTTGTAATAGCGTTCCTGCAGGATCGAACCGAACACTTCCTGTCCCCAGTAAGCGCCGCCCGCGGGCGAACCGTTGAACGGATTGGAGAGCGTATCGCCGGCCAATTGATACTCGATCAGCGAATTGTTGAGCGCATTGTCGAACTTCACGCTCTCGTCCGCGTTGTAGGGAATGAACTGGAAATCTTCGACGACGGCGCGACGGCCCTCTTCCGTCGTGTTCAGCCAGACAAGAAATTGCTGCGCCAGCTCCTGCTCGCGTTTCGTGACCTTGGTGTTGATCGCGTAGTAGGAAGGGACGAACTCCGGAACCGAACGGTTGAATTTCTCGACCGTCAGTCCTTCGACCTTGATATCGCCTTGCTCGAGCGGAAGCTTGATCGGCAGGAAGGTCAGCGTCGGCAGAATGTCCGCGTTCAGCTTCTCGATGTTCGGATACACCCAGTTGCCCTGCTTCAGGAAAAGCGCTTTGCCGCTTGAGAAGAGCTGAACGGACACGTCGTAGCTCGCCGTGGTGGAATTGATGTAAGAAGGTCCCCGCTTCAGCGGACCGTCCATGCCCGCCGCGCGCGACGAGTACAGATCGAGCGTGCGGACGAGTTTCTCGAGCGGAGCTTCCAGCTCGTCGACCTGTTCCTCCGAAGCGTTTCTCGCGTCGACGGCGCTGCCGAATACCGCGTTCATCGCCATGTTGCCCATATGGTCGCCGTAAGTCCATTTCTCCGCTCCGGCTTCGGCGAACACGCCGGTCAATCGGGAAGTAAGCTCCGTTTTCGCCGCGGCGAAGCCATACGAATTGCCGTTCAGTTCGACTTCTTCCGCCTGTCCGGTCGCGATGTAAGCCTCGACTTGATTCACGAGATTTTCGAATTCGTCGTAGGTCGCCGCCTTGAAGTCTTCGAGGAACGATTGCGGATTCTTCAGATCGAACAACTGCTCCGCCATGCGCGTATCGACGATCAAGCCGTAGCCTTCGATGTTGTAAGGAATTCCGTAATTCTGCGAACCGTCCGCGCTGAGGCGAAGCGCTTCCGGCACGTCCGCTGCAAGCGCCTTCAATTCCGGATTGGACGCTTCGTTCAAATCGAGAATCGCGCCGCTCTCGGACCATTCCATAACGCCCCCGATATTCGTGGAAAATAGGGCCGGTTTGCCGCTCGAATTCATCTCGGACCGCAGCGTCTCCGCCACGTCGGTCGTGCCGAGCGAAAACAACTTGATCGTCAGGCCCGTTTCCGCTTCGTATCGGTCCACGACTTCTTCCATCGCCTGCGCGTTCTCCGATTTGCCGTTGAAAATGTAAAAATCGTAATTCGCCGGAACTTTCGCTTCCCGGCTTCCGCAGCCCGACAACAGCGCCGCTCCGAGCGCGAAGGCGGCCGCTCCGGCCGTCCATCTGCTCCGCGTCGTTCTCATTCCCATTTGATTCGCCCTCCCCGATCTTGGTTTATTCCGTCTCCGCCAACACGACCGACCGGTACGGCGGCATCTTCAGCATTTCCTCTGCCGCTCCCGACGATCCCCGGCCGGCAAAGCTGTCGAACACGACCTCGCGTCCTTCCAGCGGAAGCTCCAGTTCGCCGCCGTAATTGTTCAGCACGAGAAGCCTTCGCCCTTCGAATGTCCGCCGGTATGCGATCAGCGACGCATACTCGGTCAGAGCCGGTTCGAAGCTGCCGAATGCCAGTACGTCGCTCCACTCTTCGCTTTTTCTGAACGCGATCAATTCTTTGTAATAAGCCAAGATCGAGGAACCGTCGGCCTGCAGCTTCTTCGCGTTCACCTCCCGATAAGCCGGATGAACCGGCATCCAAGGAGTTCCTGTCGTGAAGCCGGCATGCGTTTCCGCGTTCCACTGGAACGGCGAACGGGCGTTGTCGCGGCCGTAATTGTTCAATTCCCGAAGCATCTCTTCCTCGGAACGTCCCTGTGCCAGTCCTTCTTCCCATTGATTCAGCGCGGATACGTCCTGAAATTCGCCGATCCCGCTGCGCATGCCGTTCGTCATGCCCAGCTCCTGCCCTTGATAGATAAAAGGCGTGCCCCGAAGCAGCATGTACGTCGTCGCCAGACAGGCCATGCCGTCCCGGCCGTGTTTGTCTTTGTCCAGAAACTTGTCGGGACAGCGCGCCTGATCGTGGTTTTCCAGAAAGATCGCGCTCCAACCGTGCTCCTGCGTGTGCAGCACGCTCTCGAATATCCGGCTTCGCCAGGCGGCGACGGATTCCGGATCGCCTTTGACCGAGACGCCTTTCATATGATCCCAGTTGAAATCGAAGATCATCGAGAAGTGTCCGTCTGGCCCCGCGTATTCGGCGAACAGCTCCGGCGATACGCCGGGCGCTTCCGCCACGGTGACCGCGTCGTACTTGGCGAACGTTTCGCGCTTCATTTCGACCAGAAATTCCCCGATGCCCGGATAGCTCTGGAAGTTCTCGATCGGGTACAGCGCGCCGTTCTCCGCGTCGCCGGAAGCGAACGACAGGTCCTTTTTGATAAAAGTGATCGCGTCGATCCGGAAACCTCCGACGCCCTTGTCCAACCACCAGTTGATCATGTCGTACAGTTCGCGGCGAAGCTCGGGATTCTCCCAGTTGAGATCCGGCTGTTCTCTGGCGAACGTATGCAGATACCATCTGCCGTCGTCCGTCCGCGCCCAGGCCGAACCGCCGAAATTGGAACGCCAGTTGTTCGGAGGCCGTCCGTCTTCCGTCCGTCGGAAGTAGAAGTACCCGGCCTCTTCCGAATCCGGATCGTTCAGCGCGCGTCGGAACCATTCATGCTGATCCGAGCAGTGGTTGAGCACCAGATCGAGTACGATCTTGATTCCTCTGTCTTTCGCTGCCGCGATTAGTTCGTCCAGATCCCGATCGCTTCCGAACATCGGGTCCACGCTCCGGTAATCCGCCACGTCGTATCCGTTGTCGACCATCGGCGACCGGAAGATCGGGCAGATCCACAGCACGTCGATGCCGAGCTCGGCTAGATAATCCAGCTTCTCGATAATGCCCGGCAGATCGCCGATCCCGTCTCCGTCGGAATCTTTGAAGCTTTGCGGGTAGATTTGATACACGACAGCCCGCTTCCACCATTGGTTATTCATAAGTCCCTCCGTTATCTTAGTGGAACTGTTCCACATTTACTCAAAAAATTTTGGCGCCTTGAATTCGATTTCATAACGGCCCGCCGTAGAAGGCTCCGAGCCTTTTAGTGGAACTGTTCCATAAAAACTCAATAAAAAATTCGGCTGCTGCCGAACTTGTGGAACTGTTCCAGTGAAGTTAAGAATACGCTCCCCCACTTGAAAGGTCAATCTTTTTTTGTGGAACAGTTCCTTAAATACGATTTTAAGAAGGTACCCGCTTTGTCGTCTCTCCTTCGACCAACTTAACCGGAACGAGGACCTGCTCTTTCGCCGCCTGCTGTCCGTTAATCCGCTTCAAAAGCACCGCTACCGTCTGCCGGGCGATCGCTCGCACGTCCTGCACGATCGCCGCAGGGGCCGTCGAGTTGAAAGACGTCACGAAGGTGCCGTCGTAAGCGATAATGTTCAGCTTCCCGGGCACGTCGATGCCGAGGGAAGACGCCGCTTTGAGGAAGGCCGCGGCCTGCAGATCGGATGCGAGCACGCCGTCGACGTCCGGGTGCGCCGTCAGCAGCTTTTTGGTCAATTTATAGCAGCTTGCATAATCCGTCGTGGCGTCCCAGGAAACTTCTTCCCGGATCGTCTCGACGCCGTTCTCCCGCAGACAGCGGTCGAGCGCGTCGTCGCCTTCATGCGACTGCAGCCGGTACTGCCGGTCGCCGACCGTATGCAGCACCTTTCGGCAGCCGCATTCCAGAAACTTTTTCGCCGCCAGCTCGCCGCCCTGCTTGTGATCCGAGCTGACGACGGGAATGCCGGGCACGATCCGGTCCAAGAATACGATCGGCTTCTCCAGCTTCGCGTAGCTCTCGTCCGGCAGCACCGCCGCTCCGTCGATCACGCCGTCGAACAGATTGCGTTCCAGCGTATCGAGATATTCCCGCTCCCGCTGCTCTTCTCCTCCGGTACTGCACAGCATCATGTTATAGCCGAACTTGCGCAGCTCCAGCTCCAGATGATTCCACAGCGAAGAGAAAAAAGGATGGATCAAACCCGGCGCGACGACCCCGATAATCCCGGTGCTCTGCCGATACAGATTGCGAATCCACTGATTCGGCACGTAATCCAGCTCGGCCACCGCAGCCTTGATCTTCTCGCGCGTTTCTTCCGCCACATACCCGCTGCTGTTCAGCGCTCTCGACACCGTGCTCGGCGCCACCTGCGCCAGCTTGGCTACTTCCCGTATGCTCGCCATGCTTCCATTCCCCGCTTTCTTGTCCGTTCCGTCAATCGGGAATCAGTATAGCAGTTGAGGAACTGTTTCACAAGGCGGGGAAGGTGGGCGGGCATACGGAACAGGAGGCGCGGATTTTCGCTCCTCCTGCTGTTTTTTTGCATGAAATCCGCTTATAGGCAGCAATCCGGCTAAGTCGGTCGCGGCTTCGTTTGCTCACGATTTTTTCTTTTGATTCTTAATAATCGGTTTGGTTTTGCTAAAATAGAAAACGAGAATCATGAAAAGCAATTCTTCTATAAAAGGAACTAGGCATCAAAATAACGACATCGAATAAGAGGCGAATCTTTTGATCAAAACCGTGCTTTTTTATCTCCTGCTCAACGTGATCCTGATTCCGTTTTATGTGACCGGTTGGTTTCTCGGTTTTAGCGCTTTCGTATTGGCTCCTCATGCTTACACCGGATGGGACATGTTTGAGATCTACATCCTTTTACTGCTGCCCAATTTTATTTTATTCGTGTATATTCTCGTCGACGGCTTCAAAAGAGGATTCAGCCGGAAGATCAGTTTGTGCTGCATGCTCTTCATGACGGCGTTCCTGGGGATAGGCGTGTTCCGAGATCTTTTGCAATTCGGCGCATGGATAAAAGAGTAAGGCGAAACACGATTCGGAGATCGGCTACGCTTCGCTTGCCTCTTCTGGACCTCAAGTCCCCGGCTTCGTCCGTAAAATATGATCGACATACCGCCACCGCGCGATCAGGAAATACACGATCTGCACCAGAGCGAAAACGGCGAACAGAATCACCGCATTACCGAAAACGGAGAACTCGACCAGCATCTGCAGGGCGATGAAAGCCATCGTGCTGTGAACGAAGGCCAGCAGGATCGGCAGGAAAAACATAAAGGCCAGCTGCCGGGTCATGATGCCGCCAAGCTCTTTGCGGCTCAATCCGACTCTGCCGATCATCCGGTAATGCCGTCGGTCGCGTTCCAGATCAGTAAAGAGGCGCAGGTACAAAAAGCTGGCCGCGAACGTGAAGAAGACGATGCCGACCAGTACGCTGAAGATCAGGATCAGTCCGTTCCGCTGGATAGATTCCAACCACTGAAGCACAAGCGGACGGTCCAGCCTGTACTTCGCTTCGTCCGTGTACGGGAGCTGCGCTTGGATCCGATTGGCGGCGTCACGGGTCTGCTCCCAGTCGGAGACCCGGAACACGAAGGAACGTTCTTCCCCGGTCTCCCACTCCTGAAGAGGAATACGGTCGAAGACTTCGTCCGTCACGATAACAAGCGGGTTGCCGCCGGTATCGTAAGGGACGATAATATGCGGGATATATTTCTGCATATCCAATATTGAATCGCGCTCGCCCGTCACGATCCGGAGAGTCGGCGGCGTGCGGCGGCCGTGCTCGATATTCGCCTTCTGCGTAAGGGTGGTGGCGACTCCCAACGCTTGGTTGTCGTTTGCCAGCCGCTCTTCGGGATACCCGAGGGCTGCGGCCAGACCGTTGTAATCGCTGAGCCGCGCAAGCGCGGAACCTTCCTCGGTATACTTGATGCTGAAGCTTCCCATCTTGTATTCGAATCCGTCCGCCTCGAGCTCGCTCCCGATCAGGCGCACCTGCTCTTCTTCCTGTTCGTTACCGGGAAGCGACGTATAGCTGAACGCGTACGGATTGCTCATCTCGGTAAGCCCCGGACTGCGCAGTGCCATCGTCGTGCCGATCCCGGTAAAAGCCACGGCCGACACGATCGCCACCATGAACAGCATGGTCGCATTGTCTTTCACGCGGTAGGCCAGCTCCGATAACGTGATCAAGTTGGTGCGTTTGAAGAAAACGGACGGTTTGCTTTTGAACTTTCCGATCGCCCATACGCTCAACTGAGCGAACAAGAAGTAGCTTCCGATCACCGTACAGGCAACGCCCAGCAGCAGAACGATAAACGAAAAATCACGGTCCGACGCAAAATAGAACACCAGACCGTACCCCGTCAGCATCAGGATCAAAGCCAGCAGCGCCAACGGTCTGGAGGCTTTGGGTTCGGCTTTGGGCCGGTCTTCCGCCTGAAGCAGCGCAAGCGGGTCCCGCTTCGTCAAAGTTCCGGCCGTAAAGCGCGAGATCAGCAGGAACAGCACGATATAGATGCCCGCGGTCAGCAAGATCGCTTTCAGCGGGAGATAGAAGCGAAGCCCGCTCTCGATGGCGAGCAGATCCGCGCTGATCAGCAGAATGAGTTTGGAGAAGACCAGGCCCGCCGCGATCCCGGCTGCGACCGAGATCAGGCCGATCAGCATATTTTCCGTAAAAACCATGCTTTTCTGCTGCTTCGGCGACAGTCCGTGCATGATCAGAACGCCGAACTCTTTGGTCCGGGTCTTCAGGTAAGAGCCGACCGAGTACATCAGGAACAAAAAGGAAAAGATAAAGATCAGAATCTGGGACAGCGTCATGCCCATCGAAGCAAGCCGGCTGATCGCCGCGCTGGTCGATTCGAGCTGCCCTTGAAGCTGCGGATGAAACAGCAGCAGCGCATACGTGAAGAAAATCATGACCGAGAACGCGCTGCTCAGAAAATGCGCGGCATAGACCCGTTTGTTGCGCAGCACGTTCAACAGCGCGAGCTTACGAAAAGTCATGCCGGTGTCCCCCCAACAGCGAAAGCACGTCCAAGATATTTTGATAGAAAACGGCCCGGTTCTCTCCCGCATTGATCTCGTTGTACAATTTGCCGTCTTTGATAAACACCACGCGGTCGCAGTAGCTGGCGGCCATCGCGTCGTGCGTGACCAACATCAGAGTCGTCCCTTCTTCTTGGTTCAATCGAGTCAGCAGTTCCATGACGTCGCGCGCCGCTTTGGAATCGAGATTGCCCGTCGGTTCGTCGGCCAACAGCAGCGACGGCCGATGGATCAGCGCGCGCCCCACGGCGGTTCTCTGCGCTTGGCCTCCCGATATTTCGTACGTCCGATTATTCAAGATCGACGAGATTCCCAGCTTGCCGGCCATCTGCTCGACCCGCTGCATGATTTCGCCAGGATTCACGCCGTCCAGCGCGAGCGGCAGCGCCATGTTTTCCGCCACCGTCAACGTATTCAACAGATTGAAGAACTGAAAAACGAAACCCAATTTGCGGCGGCGGAACATCGCCAGCTCTTCCGCTTCCAGCAGATGCGGCTGCTGCCCGTCGATCTTCACCTCGCCGAGCGTCGGAGAATCGATGGTCGAGATGACGTTGAGCAGCGTCGTTTTGCCGCTCCCCGAAGGTCCCATAACGGCTACGGTTTCCCCTTTTTGGATCGTAAGATCGATATCGGACAAAGCCTCATGGCTGATTTTCCCTTTGTACACTTTGTTGAGCTGCTTTACCTGCAGAACTTCCATCGCCAGCATCCCCTTTCTTCTATAGATGTAGTCTATCCCGTAAAAGGAAGAAGAAGTATCGTTTAACGTTTCCCCAACCTTACATTGTTGTAAGGTACCAATTCGCTTCGCGCAATATGAAAAAAGACTCCGATTCCCGCCGAAGCGAAGATGTCGAAGCCCTTATTCGGAGTCGCCTGCAAACGGAAATTCGACGCGAACCGTCGTGCCCTGCCCTTGTTCCGATTCGATCGAGACGCGATGGTTCAGCCGGCCCGCCGCTTCCTGTACCAGATACAGGCCCATTCCGGTGGACTCTTTGAAGCTGCGGCCGTTCTCTCCGGTGAAAAAAGGGCGGAACACCCGTCCGAGATCCTGCTTGGGAATGCCCACGCCGCGATCGCTGACTTCCAGCAGGACGGATCTTCCCAAGCGGACAGTCGAGATCTTGACCGCCGTTCCGCTGCCCGCCGAATATTTGATCGCGTTGGACAGCAGCTGCTGAAGCATAAATCTCAGCCACTTGGCGTCCGTCTCTACCGTCAATTCGGCTTCGACCTTGTTCTCGGGATAGACCCGGCTGCGGATAAACAGTCGTTTGAACTCGGAGACCGTCTCGCCTACCGCTTCGCGCAGCTCTACCTTTTCCACGCGAAAATCCTGTTCGAACCGCTCCAGCCTGGACATCGACAGCACCATCTCCAGCCCTTTTCGCAAACGCTCGGCTTCTTCGGCAATACTGTCCGCCTGCTCGTCGTCCGCTTCTTGGGTCAGCAGCTCGATAACGGCCAGCGGCGTCTTCATCTGGTGTACCCACTGATTCATGAATTGCAGCCGTTCTTCCCGCTGCCGCTCCCAACTTCTGAGCCGCTCTTGGGTCTGCCGATAATAATCGTCCAGCAGTTCTTCCAGCGCGCGAGACAACGCCGCGGAACCGATCTCTTCCGGCGCGTCCAGCAGCTTCGGATAAGGCTTCGATAAGCGCCGATAGAACCCTCGCATCGATACATAGCGAACCGCCAGATAGCCGGCCAGCACCAGCAGTCCAAGAAAACCCGCATACAGAAGCGTGCCGGTATGGCTGTAGCCGTCGAACCAGAATACGAGCAGGACCAGCAGCAGCTGCACCAGCATGAAGCCGATCAGCATCAGATGCGAACGCAGAAACAGCTTCATGGCCGCTCTTCCTTCCATGCGGGCAGCAGACGATAGCCGGCTCCTCTTACGGTTTCCAGCGCATCCGAGATGTCCAGCTCCTGAAGCTTTTTGCGGACGCGGGTCATATTGACGCTCAGCGTGTTCTCGTCCACGTACGTCTGATCGTCCCACAGCTTCTCGAGAATCGTTTCCCGGCTGGCCAGCCGCGGACTGCGCTTCATCAGCAGCTCCAGCAGCACCGCTTCTTTCTTGGTCAGCGCCGCCGTATGCCCGGCCCTGCTCAGTTCGAGCCGCTCCGGATACAGCACCAACCCGTCCAGCTCCACCAGACGCTCTTCCGTCTTGGGCGCATAATCCCCGTAGGCCCGGCGAAGATGGCTGCGCAGCTTGGCGATGACGATTTCATAAGCAAAAGGCTTGGTCAGATAATCGTCCGCTCCGTTCTCCAGCGCCATGATCTGATCCATCGTGCCGCTTCGGGCCGAGATGCAGATAATCGGACAGGTGGAGACGGACCGAATCTGCCGGCACCAGTAATACCCGTCGTAGCTCGGCAGATTGATATCCATAAACACCAGATCCGGCCGAACAAGCCGAAACTGCTCCAATACATGCTCGAAATCCTGCACGACGACGCTCCGATCGCCGTATTTATCGATATGATCGCCCAGCAGCTTGGCGATCTTGGGATCGTCTTCCACGATCATGACGGTGTACATGGCTATAAAGGCTCCTTTCGGGAAAAGAGGGCGTAGTTTCGCTTTAAGTAAGACGGCTTAAGCGGGGAAAATATTGCAGGGGTTAGAGGGATAGATCGGATTTGTGAGGGCTGAAATAAAAAAACGCCGCCTGATACGCAAACAGGCGGCGTGGGGACTTTATAGTTTTGTTTGAGCTCGTCACGCGATTTTCGAGACTTGGATAGATCTTTTTCGAATTCGAATGGCCGGGATGAATGAGGTAACCGGAATGATGGGTTAGGATCGTTACCGCGTAAGCAGCGCCACGGCTTCCACATGCACCGTCTGCGGGAACATATCCACCGGCTGCACCTTCACCGTCTTGAATCCGCCGTCTTCCAGCACGCGCAGGTCGCGCGCCAGCGTCGCCGGGTTGCACGAGACGTACACGACGCGTTCCGGCTTCATCTCCAGAATCGTCTCCAGCAATCGCGGATCGCAGCCTTTGCGCGGCGGATCGACCACTATGACGTCGGGCTTGACGCCCTGCTCGCGCCAGCGCGGGATGACGTCTTCGGACGCGCCGACTTCGAATTCGGCGTTGGCGAAGCCGTTCAGTTCGGCGTTCTTGCGCGCGTCTTCGATCGCTTCTTTGACGATCTCGACGCCGTAGACCTTTTTCGCTTTCTGGGCGAGGAACAGCGAGATCGTGCCGATGCCGCAGTAGGCGTCGATGACCGTTTCGTTCCCTGTCAGCCCCGCGTACTCCAGCGTCTTGCCGTACAGCACTTCCGTCTGCGCCGGGTTGACCTGATAGAACGAACGGGCCGAGATCGCGAACTTCACATCGCCGATATAATCGTGGATGACTTCTTCGCCCCATAGGACGCGGGTCACGTCGCCGAAGATCACGTTCGTCTGGCGGGTGTTGACGTTCTGGCAGATGCTGCGGACGCCCGGTACGCGCTCGCGAATGCTTTCGATCCAGCGCTCGGCTTCCGGCAGACGGTCGCCGTTCGTGACCAGTACGACCATCTTCTCTCCCGTGGCAAAAGCAACCTTCACGACGACATGCCGCAGCAGTCCGCGGCCGGTTTCTTCGTCGTAAGCGGAGATGCCCAATTCGCGGCCGATCTCTTTGACGGCTTCGACCATCTCGTCGTTGTCTTCGTGCTGAATGATGCACGTCTGCATATCGACGATGCGGTGGCTGCCTCGGGCATAGAACCCGCCGATCAGGCGTCCGTGTTCTTGGCCCATCGGGACCTGCGCTTTGTTGCGGTAGCGCCACGGCTCGCTCATGCCGAGCGTCGGCGGAACGAGGATGCCGTTGTCGTCGGCGGCTTGCGCAGCCCCGGCCCTGCCGGAATCTTGCGCGCCGCTGAAGTCCGGCGCGGCGCTTTCCGAAGCCGTGACTGGCTCGCTGCCCGGCACGGATGCTTCCGAAGCCTCGCCGGCGTCCGGCTCCGCTCCCGAATTCTCGTAACCTTCTCCTCCGCCGAAAGCGACGGCGGTCTCGCCCGGCGCGTCGCCGGTCTGCACGGCCGCTTCATATTCGGCGGCGTCGCTGCGGCTTTCCCGCTCCGCTTCGCCCGGTCCTGCCGCCTGTGCGCCGGCTTCGGCCGTCTCCGCCGAGGCTTTCGTGCCTTCCGCACGGGCCGCAATGCCGGTCTGCGCCGCAGCGCCCGGAACACCTTCGCCTGCAAGCGGCCGCACGTTCAGCTTCCCGATCCGCTCCAAGCTGTTTACGACCTGCTGCCGCTTCCATTCCAGCTGCGCGGCATAATCCATATGCTGAATCTGGCAGCCGCCGCAGCGGTCGAAGATTTCGCACGGCGCTTCGACGCGCGCCGTGCTGGACTCCAGCAGCGTCTGCATCTTGGCGTAGCCGTACTGCTTCTTGGTCTTGAGCACGCGGGCCGAGATCTTCTCGCCCGGCAGAGCGCCCGGCACGAACAGCGTGTAGCCGTCCGCGCGGCCCACGCCTTCGCCGTCGTGGTTCATACCGATAATATCGAGCGTGATCTCGTCGTTCTTCGCGACCGGAAGGCCGGCGATCTCCGCGGCTGCCGGCCGGGAACCTCCGCGTCCGCGCGAGCCGCCGTTTCGGCTGCCGCCTGCGGGAGTGCCGGAAGCGGGATTTCGTCTGCCGCTTCGTCCTTGCCCTCCGCTTTTTCCTCCCCGTCCGCTGTTGCTGCTGTTCATATCGATTCACTTCTTTCGCTTATATTCAAATCATAGGCAGTCAGGACAGACTCACGTTGCTTTTTAAGCAGCGTAGGATGCCCATTTTGGTCTACGGTCAGAGCTACGTTGCCGAAAAAGCAATCTAGAAGCCCCAAATGCTCTTTTTGCTAAAAATTCGATACGCTACGTTGCTTATTAGTCAACGTGGCCGCTCGAAAGTGGATTTTCAGCCTTCTACATTGCTTTTTAGGCAATGAAGTGTTCCCGCATCTCGTATGTCCGCGTAATCGGACGCTGGAACACTCAGCCCGATCTCTGTCCGATTTTTCGAGCAGGTCCGAATCGGACACATACAGCCGTTTCCGGCTTTTGACGGATCAGCCCTACAGCCGGGCAGCGTCCTTTTCCGGACATGCAAAAAAGGAGGATGTCCGCGATCCGTGCAGCTTGCCGCTGCCCGGAGCCGGTTCTTCCTCCCGTATTGTAACACGTTATTCCCGACGGAAACATGCTTTTCGTTCTTGCGGATCGACAGCGGATGTCCGGAAACTCCGGCTCGTCCGTCCGCTCTTACGCGAACACCCGCAGATGCTGCGGCAGCACTTCGAATACGCCCGGCAGGCGGCCGCCGAGTTCGCCGTCGAGGTTCAGCAGCACGTCGTTCGGCGACGTGACTTCGAGGCGCGGCGTGCGGAAGTAGATCACGTTCGGATCGTTGAAATGATCGCCGCGCTGCGCCATCGAGACGACGCGGATAAACTCGGCCAGATTGCATTTCTTAAGCAAAATGACGTCGAGCTGGGCGTCGTCGATCCGCGCGTCGGGCATCAGGCGTTCGAATCCGCCGACGGAGTTCGTGTTGCCGATCAGGAAGATCATGAATTCGCCTTCGATCGGTCCCTGACCTTCCGCGTCGATCTTGAGCTGCATCGGCGACAAGTTGACCATCTTCTCGATGCCTTTGAAATAATACGCCAACTGGCCGATCATCGTCTTAAGCCGGCTCGGGACTTCGTAGGTGAGTTCCGTCAACGAGCCGCCGCCCGCGATATTAATGAAATAACGATCGTTCGCCCGTCCTACGTCGATCGGGCGCGATTCGCCGCGCAGCACCAGATCGCAGTAGTCTTCCCACTGCCGGGAGATGCCGAGCGCCCGCGACAGGTCGTTGGTCGTGCCCAGCGGGAACACGCCCAGTTCCGGACGGTGTTCTTGATCCGCCAGACCGTTGACCACTTCGTAGATCGTTCCGTCGCCGCCTGCGGCGATGACGATATCGTAGCCTCGGCGCGCCGCGTCGGCGGCCGCGAGCGTCGCGTCGCCTTCGCCGGTCGTGGCGTGCACCGTCGTCTCGATCCCGCCTTCGTCGAGGCGCTGCAAAATATCCGGCAAACGGCGGCGCATTTCTTCGCGTCCGGACGTCGGATTATAAATCAGCCTCGCTCTTCTCATCTGTCAAACTCCACCCGTTCCTTATAAGTAGGGGCTTTTCCCTTATAGGCTGCCCCGTTCGAAAGGGGAACCGCGTCAGAGACAAGCCGTACATCTTGGCATCCAACATGAAACGAAGGCCGCCCCGTTCGACGCCTTCGCTTCGCGACTTCTTCGATTATACTACGAATCCCCGTCTTTGCCGACCTGCTCCAGCAGCGCTTCGACCTGATGCTCGATCCAGACCGGCAGCAGCGGGTGAGGCAGCAGCGCTTCGCCCGTGTAGCCGTAGTCGAGTCCTTCGAGTTTGCGAGGGATCACCGTTTGCAGAAAATAGCCCGTGCTCAGGAACAGCGGCGCGATCAGCACGCGGCGTCCCCGCTCGATCCATTCCCGAGTTTTGACGCGCACGTTGTCCGGGTTGAGCAGCGCGTAATCGCAGACGAGTCCGCTGGTCTCGCCGACTTTGCGGGCCAGCGCTTCCGCGCCGGCTTCCCAACGCTGACGGAAACCGTCGTGCACGCTGCCGTGTCCGACGAGCAGGATCATCTCGCGCTCCGGATCGACCGAAGCGGGCGAGACTTTATCCCACACCATGCGCGCCACGTCCGGGTCGTCGCCCATCGGACGGCCCACGTGCATGCGAGCCGAGATCCGGAAAGGTTCGAGATCCGTTTCCTTGTCCGGCTCGCTCTTCGCGCCCAGCGCATATTCGATCTCGTCGATATGCGTGCTGCCTTCGGAGACGAACAGCATCACGGCCAGAATGTCCGTGACGCCTTCGGCTTCGAGTTCGTCGATGCCGTGCTGGATCGACGCGCCTTCCACATTGCCCAGAAAAGACACCGCGACCGGCATATGTTCCTTGATTCTGACTTCGCCGGCCGCTTCCTCCACCGCCTGCACCCATTCCGGCTGCGGCGAACCGTGACTGATAATCAAAGCGCCCGTCTTCGTCATAACGATTACCGTCCCAGACGGTCGAGCGTCATCTTATAGCCGTCGTTGCCGTAGTTCAGGCAGCGTTTGACGCGCGAGATCGTCGCCGTGCTGGCGCCCGTTTCCGCTTCGATCTGATTGTACGTGCTGCCTTTGCCGAGCATGCGCGCAACTTCCAGACGCTGCGACAGCGATTGAATCTCGTTGACCGTGCACAGATCGTCGAAGAACACGTAGCATTCCTCGAGGTCTTTGAGCGTCAGGATCGCTTCGAACAATTGATCGACCGTTTTATCATTTAACTTTTTCAGCTGCACTGAAAGATCATCCCCTAGCTTTTACTGGTTATATTGCGGATTATAGGTTCGCAGATTTCATCGCCGAAATCTGGCTTCGAAACGATTTCGATTCAGGCGATCTATGCCGAAAACCCATGCATTTACGCTTACTTTACCATTGTAGCGGCCTAAGTTACGTTTTTCAAGCGTTAACGGTTTCACGCGACGCAGACCGAACGGACAAAAGCGGCCGTTCTGCGCCGAACTGTCGCGCTTTCACGGAAGAGTGTCCGCCGCAGGCGCACTTGATCGATACCAAAAATGTTTATTTGAACCATCCCCGACGCCAGAACCACCCGATCATTGCCCCTGCCAGAAAGACCATAGCGCCGAGCACGACGAAATAGCCGTATTTGAAATGCAGTTCCGGCATGTTCTCGAAGTTCATCCCGTAGATGCCCGCGATCAACGTGAGCGGCATGAATACGGTGGTAATAACGGTCAGCGTCTTCATGATCCCGTTCATCCGGTTGGAGTTGAGCGAAATGTAGCTGTCGCGCAGATCCGCCGTCATCTCGCGGTTCGACTCGATCATCTCGGACAATTTGAGCAGATGATCGTAAATGTCGGTAAAATATACCCGGTATTCTTTCGAATCGTCGACATGCTGCGAGTTGATGATCCGGTACAAGAGATCGCGCATCGGCACGATCGTATGATGCAGCTTCAAGAGGCGAGAGCGCAGGTCGAATACCTGAGCCAGCAGCTTGTCGACCGACTCGCGGCGGCCCCGTTCTTCCAGCTCGGCCAATTCGTCTTCGATGCCGAACACGCACGGGAAATACTCGTCGACCAGCGCGTCCATCACCAGATAGGCGGCCGCGATCGGATTCGTTTTTTTGGAAGGGTCCTGCGCCCGTTCGCGGATGCGTTCCCAAGCTTCGTCGACTTCCCGCATCCGTTCGAAATGGAACGTCACGAGGAAAGAGCCTCCGAGGAACATGTCGACTTCGCCCGCTTCCTTGCCCGCTTTCTCTAAAGCATGGGTGATCAGGAATACGTATTTCTCGTGCGGGTCCATCTTCGGGCGCTGCACGTCGTTCAGGCAGTCCTCGATCTCCAACGGGTGAAAATGAAAATAACTGCCGAGCAGCTCCGTTTCTCTCGCGGTGGGAGCGAGGAAGTCCGCCCAGAACCATTTATATTGCGCCGGATCGATCTCGGTCAGCGGAAGATCGAGACGAACCTGGTGGTCATGCGTTACTGCGAGCGTCCGAATCAAGGCGGCCGCCTCCTTGTCTATGGCTTGGTCTTCGGGTTTGCTTGCGGCCGAGCCGCGCAAACGCCTTTTTATCGTAATCCTTCGGCTGCCTGCTTGCAAACGTCGAAAGACCGAGGGCGCCTGCATTTTTCCGCATCGGAAGCCACCTTAAAAAAAGCATGAATCTATGGACGGCGATTTCTGTTTTTCGTTATAGTCATTATATAAATATAAGCAAACAAATCGCATAACAACAGAAACAACCTGAGAGTTCCCGGATGTTTCCGCTAACGACAGTTAGCGTCGATAAAGGAATAGATCGATCGGGCGTCCGCAAGGCCCCGCATAGAGGAGAGAACATCATGGCCAAAAAAGTAACGATGCAGCAAATCGCGGACCAGCTCGGCGTCTCCAAATTCGTCGTCTCGAAGGCGCTGTCCGGAAAAGGCGGCGTCAGCGAACAGACCCGCGAACGCGTCATTCAGGCGGCTTCGCAGCTCGGCTATTTCACGCAGCCCCGAGGTTACGGACAGGGCAGCCGCCGCGAGCCGGAACGCGCGCCTTCGGCCGCTTCGGCCCGGCAGTCCGTGCTGGTGCTGATGCCGAACGTGCGCTTCCAGACCCGCGAGTCTTTGTATTGGGGACGAATTCTGGACGGCGTGACCGAGACGTTCGAAGAAAAAGGCTTCGGCGTGATCATCGTGTCGGAGCAGCGGATCGACGCGGTCACGAGCGTGCTGAATCCGAGCGGGATTCTCGGGCTGATCGGCATCGGGCAGATCTCGACTCCGCTGCTGCTCGAAGTGCACCGCATCGGCCTGCCGACCGTGCTGATCGACCACGAAGACCCGCTGATCCCGGCGGACAGCGTGTTCGCCAACAATACCGACGCCTGCGCGCGGCTGACCAACCATCTGCTGGGCTGCGGCCATTCGCGCCTGCATTTTATCGGCAGCGCGGGATTCTCGCGCAGCTTCCGCGACCGCTGGAGCGGTTATCGCTCCGCGCTGGAGATGCACGGCATCAAGCCGCAGGAAGGCGACGACCCGATGGGCAATCTCGACGGCATCGACGACGGCAGCTTCGAAAGCGACTTTCGACAATGGATGATCAAGCGGCGCAAGCAGCGCGCGCTGCCGACGGCGCTGGTCTGCGCCAACGACTCGGCGGCGCTGGTCGCGCTGCGGGTGCTGGAATCGCTGGATATCCGCGTTCCCGAAGACGTCTCGCTGGTCGGCTTCGACAATATCGAAGACGCCGGCCGCGCGCAGCCCGGCCTGACGACCGTGCACGTGCCGAAGGAAGCATTGGGACGCCGCGCCGCGCTGCGGCTGCTCGAACGCGTCCAAGATCCCAAAGCGCCGTTCGAGAAGATTCTCGTGGCTTCCGAGATCGTCTTCCGCCAGTCCGTCGCGGAACAAGCGGCAGGCCGGGAATCGGCTTCCGGACAAGAAGCGGCGGGGCATGAACCTTCGGAACCGCAATCCGCGGCGGGCAGCGAAATTTAACGAACTCACTGGCAGATCGGCAGATCGGTAATCCGGCTCTGGTCCAACCATTTGCCCGTTTGTCTGCCGAACTGCCTTTCAGACTTCGTCTTCGCCTTCGATTTTTGCGGTGTTTCCGGCTTTATCCGGCCTTCGGCTCATCGGTTCCGCATCCAACAGAACGACCTCGACCTCCGCGATCAGCGGAAGTCGAGGTCGTTTTTCGTTCTTGCGTTTATTTCCCCGCCTTATTGAGCGGACACGGAAGCCAGATAAGCCAGATTGCGTTCTACCAGATCCAGACGCTGCTGCACGCAGGCATGGGAGCGAAGCGGATCTTCCGGCGTGTTCGTCACGTAATCCAGCAGCCGGTCGACGTCGGTCTCCGCGACATGGATGCGCGTATCGGACGACGCGTAGTAGATATGAACCTGTCCTTCTTCGTTTACGGTAACGCCGTTGCAGAACAAGACGTTCGACACGTCGCCCACTCGTTCTTCGCCTTCCGGAGCCAGCAGATGACCGCCCGGGCGATGCGTGACTTTCCACGGTTCTTGAAGATCGGAGAGGAACGCGTACAAGACGTAGCGCAGTCCGGCAGCCGTGCCGCGAACGCCGTGCGCGATATGCAGCCAACCGCGTTCCGTTTTGATCGGCGCGGGACCCTGACCGTTCTTCACTTCCTTGATCGTATGATAAGCACGTTCGTCGATGATAATCTCCCGGTCGATCGACGCGTTCTCGATCGTGTCCGACAGTCCCCAGCCGATGCCGCCGCCCGACCCCGCGTCGATAAAGCCGTCCTGCGGACGGGTGTAGAACGCGTATTTGCCGTCGACGAATTCCGGATGCAGCACGACGTTGCGCTGCTGCGCGGAAGGCGTCTTGAGGTCGGCCAAGCGTTCCCAAGTCTCGAGATCCCGCGTGCGGGCGATGCCGCACTGCGCGACCGCGCTCGACAGATCCGACGGCGCGGCCGAAGGATCGCGGCGCTCCGTGCAGAACAAGCCGTAGATCCAGCCGTCTTCGTGCTGCACCAGACGCATATCGTAGACGTTGATGTCCGGATCTTCCGTCTCCGGCATCAGGATCGGACGATCGCGGAAGCGGAACCCTTCGGTCGGACGGTCGCTTTCGGCGACGGCGAAAAACGATTTGCGGTCCGCGCCTTCCACGCGGGCGACCAGCACGTATTTGCCGTTCAGGAAGATCGCGCCCGGATTGAACGCGCCGCCCACGCCGAGACGTTCCGAGAAATACGGATTGGTCTCGGGATTGAAATCGTATTTCCAGATCAGCGGAGCGTGAGCGGCCGTCAGCACCGGATAGGCATAGCGATCATACACGCCGCTGCCCGGTTCGATTTTCTCGTTCGGACGGTTCACCAACTCTTCGTAACGTTCCGTCACCTGACGTTTTCTTTGCTCGAACCGCGTTTTGTCGCCGGTCGCGGCTTGCGCGTTTGCTTGTTGCTGCTGCATATTCATCTTGAATTCCTCCATATCCTATGATCGTTTGAGCCTTCTCGTCTTAAGCCTGTACAGCTTCCCGGCGCTCGATGCGGGTCAGCATTTCCAGACAAGCGCGGCTGTTGTGATACGGGCATTTCCATGCGCTTACTTTGGGTTCTTCGACGTTCGGCACCCGATCGTTCGAGACGCTCCAATACCATTCGCCGTTGGCCTGATCGACGAGATAATCGCGGATAAAAGCCCACGACCGGTAAGCCGCTTCCTCGTAAGCTTCGTCGCCGGTCATTTCGTAAGCGTTATAGAATCCGACCATCGCTTCGGCCTGCGGCCACCAATCTTTCGCGTCGTCCACCAGTGCGCCGCCGGAAGCTTCGTTCCAGATTCCGCCGTCGGCATCGACGCCGCGTTTCAGCACGGCTTCGGCCATATGCAGCGCCGTTTGGCGCACGCGCTTCGCCCGTTCTTCGTCGCCCAGCACTTCCGCCGCTTCGACCAAGAGCCAACTGCCTTCGATATCATGCCCGTAAGAGACGTGATCCGATTTCACGTTCCATTCGTCGTCGAAGAACAACAGGAAATGTCCGCTCTCCGCGTCGACGATCCGATCCAGCGTCACGTCGATCAGTTCGCCGAGCCGCAGACCCAGTTCGTCCGACGGCCAGATCCGGTACAGATTCGTATAGCCTTCCAGCACGTGCAGATGCGTGTTCATCGATTTCTTCTCGTTCAGGTCTTTGCCGCTCAAGCTGAGATCGTCGGTGTCGCTCCAATCCCGCGCATGAGCTTCGATATAACCGCCGTGCACGGCATCGCGGCTGTGCCGCTCGATCAGACGGAACAGCTCCTGCGCTTCTTCGGCCAGTTCGCCGCGCAGCGAACCGCCTGCCGACGCTTCGCCGGAATTTGCCCGAACGTTCAACGCCAGCGCGTATTCGCTCAACGCATAGATGACGAACGACTGGCCGTAGACCTGCTTCTTGGTCTCCGACGGCGTACCGTCCGCATCGACCATCCAGTAATAACCGCCGTGCTCGTTGTCGCGAAAATGCTTTTTCAAATAACGGTAAGCGCGGTCGGCGGTCTCCAGATAAGCCGCTTCCGCATATCGACGGTAAGCCGCCGAGAACGTCCATAAGATGCGCGCGTTCAGCACCAGGCTGCGGTCGGCGTCCGCATGAACGCTCAGATCCGCTCCGATCTCGCCGACGAATCCGTCATCCGTCTCCGAAGGAACGCGTTCTATCCAGAACCGCAAAATATTGCCGCGCAGTTCCTGTTCCAACTCCCGGTGCCAGTCGCTTATCGGCTGCGCCGTCTTTCCCGTTTCGCTCATTCCGCTCAGCTCCCTTATCTAACTGATTTAATTTTGTTATTATTTTGTTATCATATAAATAAAACATTTCGTTATTTTCTTTATAAGTGTTTTTGAGATCGTTTACAAGACCGAATCGCATATCTTTATAAAAAAAAGATAAAAACAAAGAAAAATTCACCTATCACTACGAATTTATATTTCCGATCTATTCAAAAAGAAAAATAAAACCACAAACCGGCATAACCCTAAACGTCGCCTTCATGTTTGCAATCCGCCAAAGAGAACAAATTCGTTTTGCATATTTGTTTTCAATCAGAATTTTCGTTAGCATAACCCGTTCAACGTTCTATACAAAAAGCGGATTCGCTCGCAGCGATAACCGGAGCGGCTATCCGAATCAGACTCCTGCCGATCGCGCACGAAAAAGAACGCCCGGTCGTCCGCTTTATGCAGACGGCAGGCGTTCTTTTCTTCGTGTTATCGCGTTCCTTCGCTTCGATCGTGATCTTACGCTTCGTCTCTATCGGTTCCGCGCGCCCATACTCGTTATTGGTCCGAAGCCGCCTTGTCCGCCTTGATCGTCTTCACCGAAGTCAGCGCCGGCGTCAGGAAGGTCTCGGAAGGCTCGCCGCTCGGCGAATGAACGTGGAAGATATAGCCGTTCTCGCCTTCCGGTTCCCAGACCGCATATTCGTACAGGCCTTTCTCGCTGGAGACTTGAAGCACGAAGCGCGCGTCGTACATCGGGCCTTCGAATAATTGATCGCCCGAATATTCTTTCGCTTCGCCGTATTGCTTGAGTTCTTCGATGCCTTCTTTGCGCAGCTCGTCCAGATTGAAATCGGACGGCAGCGGCTCGATCTCGACGTAATATTCCGGATAAGCGGTCAAGAACAGCTTGTTCTTCGCCGCGTCGAACGTGTACGCATCGAACACGTACAGCGAGTAGCCGTCTCCCTGCTGAAGCTTCGCTTCGCGTTTATCCGGCATGCCTTCGCCCATCATCTCGATGGTCTCGGTCGCGGGACGTGCGGATGCAGCGGCTCCCTCTTCACCAGCAGGCGCTCCTGCGGAAGTTCCATCAGTCGTTTTCTCGATCGTTTGGATCTCGAGCTGCGGCGTGTCGCTGCCTTCGACCGGATGTTCGACATACTCGAACGAGACCGCGTCGCCTTCGCTAAGTCCTTCGATCTGCGAAGTCGCGTTCTCGGAGAGCTGGAACGAAGTCGGCTTGCCGTCCATCTCGATCTCGATCGTATGCGGATCGCCTTGTCCGTTATAAGTTCCCGTCGCGGAGATCGCTTCGTGCTCCGTATCGCTCGGTTCTTCGTTGTCGGTCGTCTGAGCCGGCGGATCTTCTTGCGTCGTGTTCGCCGGCACGTCTCCCGGTTCGGGCGCGGGCGCTTTTGCCGTTCCGCAGGCCGACAACGCGAACGTCAGCAGAAGCGCGGAAGCCAAACTCATCATTCGGGCAGATTTTTTCATCGTGAACACCTCCATGATTATTAGACGGGCCTCCGCGGGGAAATGTTACAGATGACGCCGGGACCTCCCTCGTACCCTTGTTTACGAGCCGTTATCTTGCGCGAATTCGAGTCCGGCCCATAACCCTACATGCAGACGCCGTGTCCATAAAGTATTCGTACCCATAAAAAAGGAGTCTTGTTCATGAAAAATTTCCCAAAAGCGCTCATAGCGGCTCTTCTAATCTGTTCGGCCGCGCTTGCAACGAACGACGTCAGCGCCTACGCGGCTTCGCCGGCTTCTTCTCCCGATCCGTGGTTGTCTGCCGAAACGGCGCTTCCCGTCGGCGGCGTTAACGTCTTATTGAGATCGTCCGGCGCGGCGGCTTTCCTGAATACGGATAGCGGCAAACTCGACGTTCTCCCTCCCGGGCAAAAGGTATTGGATGCTCAAGTTCTAACGAATCCGACCAAATGGGTGCTGCTGACCGCGGACGAATCGGGAGCGATCGAAAAACAAGTCTTCGATTCGGACGGAAAAATTCTTCGCGCGACGGAATATCCGGTCAAACTGCCCGAACAAGGCGAAGCCCGCTGGGCCGCGCCGACCGCCAAAACGCAAGAACGTCTGATGATCCGAAGCGGAAATCGGTTTACGCTGTACGATACGGCCGGGCATCAAGTGCTCCGTTACGACGCGACGATCCGCCCGAACGCGAGCTACGAGTATGCAAGCGTGGACGATTGGGACTTCTCGGCATATCCGTATCTCGCTGTCGAGTATGAAGGCCAGCGCATCATGGCTTCGGATTTCTTCGTCCGCGTCGTCAATCTCTACGATAAGTCCGTTCGCGAACTGCCGGGCCTTGCGATCGACAAGCAGCTCGAATTCGACGCGCGCAGCCGGCTTCGAGTCTGGACTTCTTTCGGCTATGACGGCATCCGACCGGCGAACGCGACCAGTCCCGATCCGTCGCAGCAGCAGTCTTTTCACGCCGTCTACGATCCCGGTTCCGGCAAAGCCGCCGTCGATCATAAGCTTCGGTTCGATCTGCAAGAAGGCTCGGAGCCGAGCGGTTGGCAGACGCAGACCGCCGGCGATTACGTGTTCGTTCGCGATCTGACGGCGGGAAGCTGGAATCTGTATGCCGCCGACGGTAAGCAGCCGATCGCTTCGGCGCAGACCGGTCTCGAAACGAACGCGCGGTTCGTGCGGTACGATCCGGCGTCGAAAACCGCTTATTTTCTCGTCGGAAACGCTTCCAACGCAGGCAAGCCAACGCTGCGGAAGATTCGACTCTAACCTTTCCCGCACACGAAAAAAAGACCTTACGGATTCGTCCGTAAGGTCTTTGCGCGATCAGAAAATCAATTTGTAGATCAATCCGGCCATGACGGCCACGATCGGAATGGTGATGAACCACGCGACGACGATCCGCCCGGCCATGCCCCATTTGACTTCGCGGAAGCGCTTGGCCGCGCCTACGCCGAGAATCGAAGAAGTCGCGGCATGCGTCGTACTGATCGGCAGGTGGAACAAAGTCGCCGTGAAGATAACGGAAGCGGAAGACACGTCGGCCGCGAAGCCGTTGATCGGCTCGATCTTGAAGATCTTCGTGCCGAGCGTCTTGATGATCTTCCAACCGCCGACCGACGTGCCGAGCGCGATCGCGGTCGCCGCGGCCAGTTTGACCCACAGCGGCGGTTCCAGCGTATCCCATTTGCCGGCCGAGATCAGCGCGAAGGTCATGATGCCCATCGCTTTCTGCGCGTCGTTCGTGCCGTGCGCGAACGATTGAAGCGCGGCCGTAAGCACCTGCATGGAACGGAAACCTTTGTTGACGGTGTGAGGGCTGCGACGCCCTACCGTCCATTTGAGGATCATCATGATCACGTAGCCGACGGCGAACGCGATCAGCGGCGAGAAGATCAGCGCTTCGACGATCTCCAAGAACCCTTTCCAATTGACGCTGTCCGAACCCGCGCCGACGAATACCGCGCCGGCAAGCGCGCCGATCATCGCGTGCGACGACGAAGACGGAATCCCGAACCACCAAGTCGCGAGGTTCCAGATAATCGCCGCGATCAAGGTCGCGATGACGATCTCGATCCCGTTATCCAGCTTGGTCGGGTTCGCGATGCTGCCCCCGATCGTTTTGGCGACGCCGGTGAACGTGACCGCGCCCAAGAAGTTCATGCCCGCCGCGAGCAGAATCGCGGTACGAGGTTTTAGCGCGCGCGTCGATACGGACATCGCGATCGCGTTGGCGGTATCGTGAAAGCCGTTGATGAAGTCGAAGGCGAGCGCCAAAAAGACAACGACCCCAAGTATAATTAAAGATGTTTCCATAATGTTTATGACCGCACCAAGAAAGACGGCTACGCCTCATTTGCAGCCTTGCAAATGCCGTGCCGCTGTCTTTTTTACGAAACAGACGCCGAAAATGAGAAACCCCTCACGCTCGAAAGCCGCATCCCGAAAAAAGCGGTCCTGACCTCCTTTAGCCCTAAAATGGCAGGCTCCGCTTAGGAGTTGCTCATAATGATGGTTTCCAGAATATCGGCAACGTCTTCGCAGTTGTCGGTCGTCGTCTCGAGACGTTCGTAGATTTCTTTGCGTTTGATCAGTTCGATCGGATCGGATACGTTGGCGAACAGTTCTTTGATGCAGATGCGCAGCAGCTCGTCGCCTTGGTTCTCCAGATCGTTCAGACGAATGGTATATTCGCGGATCGCCAGCAGCTTTTTCTGCGACAGCAGATGGATCGCTTTCTGAATCTCGTACGCCGATTCGCGCAGGATCTCTCCGAACTGAATCATATATTGGTCCGGCTGACCCAGATTGTACATGTAGAAACGCGAAGCGGTCGCTTCGAGTCCGTCCAATACATCGTCCAGCGTAGTAGCAAGCTTCAGGATGTCGTCGCGTTCCAGCGGGGTGATGAACGTTTTGTTGAGTTCGGTAATGATGGTATGCGTAAACCCGTCACATTTGGTTTCGAAATCCTTCATGTCTTTGACGAACACGTTGACATCTTTCAGATCCGCAACATGCACCGAGAAGTAGTCAGCAGCCTGTACGATCGTGTCGGCCATGTTTTCCAGTGTCTGAAAGAAAATATCCTTCTTTTTCACACGCATTTTAAAACCCCTTTTCAAATTTTCAAAACCTCGTACGACAAGGCCTCGAAGCCGCGTTTGCGACCTTCATCATTTTATCACAACGATGTTAGGGTTGAAAGAAAACTTCTTTCGTTTTTCACGCTGTTTTTACCGAAAGACCGATTCCCGTTAACAAAAACGGCATCGCTCGGCTAAAAACGGTCTGTTCGGGGTTCCGGAACCCGTCGATCTTTCTACACTCACTTTACACGCCTTATCTATAATGAACCTTAAAAAGACCGGTTTCGCGCAAATAAAAAAGCGATCGTTCCGAACTTGAAATCGAGTTCGGAGCGATCGCTGCGGGCTTAGATCTAGGAAGAGGCGTGTGCGTTTCAGGAAAACGTAAACCCTTGATTAAGAGTTGAAAGGGTACTAGATCGTCCAGTGCTGCCAATCGACTTCGTTCTTATGCCGATCTTGAAGCCAGCGCTTCGTGATATCGAGCAGTTGTCGGCGGTGAGGGCCGGACGAATACGTATGGTCCGCTTGGAAGATGATCTCTTTGTCGCAGCGCGAATCCGTACGGGTCCAGAACAGTTTCTGGTACAAGAACGCGTAATCGACCGGGATCACGTCGTCGGACGTGCCGTGCACGACCAACACGTCGCCGTAGAATTTGCCCGCTTCTTGGAAAGGCTGGAACGCGCCCAGCGATTCGAAGAATACCGGCGAGAACGAATACCCGAGGAAGTCGGTACTGCCCGTACGCACGGATTCGTCGTAGCGCTCGCGGCCCGTGATCTTCACGATGTCGTTGAACGGATAGCCGACCGCCGACCACATCGCCAGACTCTTGACCCGGCGGTCGCGAACCGCCGTGAGCAGCGCTACCGCTCCGCCCAGGCTATGGCCGATCAGCGTGACCCGGCTCGGATCGATATCCGCGCACGTCATCGCGTAATCCAGCACGGTCTGCGTCTGGCGGATCATCGACTCGATGCCTTCTTCGCCGTAGACGCCGTCGCTCTCCCCGCAGCCGGCGTAATCGAAACGGACCACGAGTTGGCCTTCGGCGGCCAGCTCTCTGGCCGTCACGACGAACAGCCGATCCACGCCGATCCGGCTGCCCACGAATCCGTGACAGATGACGGTCAGCGGCAGGCGTCCTTCGCGGCTTTCCGATGTCGGATAATGAAGCGTGGCGGTCAAGTCGTGTTTTTCGTGGCGGATCAGAATCTGGCGTTCCATAGGCGGCAGCCTCCCCGGTTGATCAATCCCTAGTTAATTAGTATGAATTAATCTTATCTTACCTGCCCGGGGCCGGACTTGTCAATCCGCCGCATCCCGGCAGCGCAGACCGGAGCGGCGTAGACCGAACCCCCAAGAGTGCGATATGCTTAGGAAGACCAATTCGCGGGAGGGAAACGTATTGAGCCGATACCGTTACGGCGTATTGAAAGCCCGAGCCGTTCGCTATATTCAGGGATTCGGCAGCCAGCCGCATTTTCATATCTGCCTTCAAGACGACCGGGGCACGAAATACCGGGCGTCGATCAATATCCGCTCCAAAGCCTATCCGTCCGAGCTGCTCTACGGAATCGGCCGATGCCGGCCCGACGAAGCCGAGCGTTTGAAGGCGCTGCCGCGCGGATTCACGCCGATCGAACGCGGGCTGCCCGTGCAAGGGCTGGACTACGTCCGCCGCCCGCTGCTGCGTCGCGAAGATCTGGTACCGATGCCGGCCACCCTGCCGGGACCGGACAACGATCTGAACGAGAAACTCGCCGCTCTGATCGACCAAGCGACGTCGAAGCGAGCGGATCTCTACGTCTTCGGAGACAGTTGGGGACCCGAACCGGAGACGCCGGATTATTATTTCGGCTTCCGGCCGGGGCGCGGCGTGCACAATATTCATATGAATCAAGGCAACGCGGGACCGTGGCATGACGACAACGGTTCTTTCCGCGACGGAGCGGTGCTTGTGCATTTTGCCGATCGCGATCGCTGGAGCGGCCTGATTCTGGCGTTCCAATCGCAATCGTGGGACACCGACGAACACGGCCGCGCGGCGGATTAAGCGGGAACCGACCGACCGAAGACCCCAGCGAACAGAACCAACCGAAAATCAGAGGAGGATTCTACCCTTGAGCGTCAGGAAAAAAATTCGCGAGATCAATCAGATCCGCGATCAACTAGGCAAAAAGAACGGCGAATATTTCGACGAGGTGATCGTCCGCGTCCGTTCGAGCCGCGTGCAGGAAGAAAGCGGCGAAGATTGGCTGCTGGCGCGCGGACAAGAACTGCTCGCCGCTCAGCAAAAAGGCAAAACAGCGGCCAAACTGTTCGGCGAAGACCCGATCGCTTATGCCGACGCCGAAGCGGCGAAGCTGCCGCAGCGCAAAGCGGCCGGGCGCGCCCGGTTATACCTGATCGTGCCGTGGGCCGCGCTGAGCTGGACGTTCCTGCTGCTCGGCCTCGCGGCCTTGATCGCGCCGGAAACCGAACGCGTCAACATCGGCACGCTGATCATCGTCGCGCTCGGCGCGCTCGCGCTGGTCGAAGTGCTGATGCGCTTGGTTCGCCGCGACCCGGAAGAAGGCATGCCCGCTCCGCCGAAATTCAATCTGCGCGGCATCGGCATGAGCCTGCTCGCCTTGATCGTCGCGGGCGCGGTCGGCCTGATGCTGATGCAAATCACGCCGGTGGTCACGATTCCGTACTGGCTCAGCTTCGCGCTGGCGGTCGTCGGATTTACCGGGCAGATCTTTATGCTGCGGCGGAGATAGAGCGCCGCTGGCGTTAAAAGCGAAGGCCGGGATGAAACCGACAGATTGAACTTCTCGATTCGTTCGAAAAAGGCCGATCCGAAGCCTGCTCGACCGAACGGATCTAGAAGTCGACGCGTATCTCGTCAACGCGTATGTGATGTTCTCGACAGCCCGAACCTCCCGATCGCGGGAGGTTTTTTGTTTGAGATACGGGACCGCGAGCATCCGATCGCAGTCCCGTTGCTTTTTCGGCAACGTGGAAGCTGTATTTCCCTCTTTCTCCGTCTTACATGTCCGAAAAAGCAACGTAGAAGCTTTTTTCGGCCGAATTTCGGTTGTTCGGAGCCGCTACGCTGCCTAATTGTCAATGTAGCATCCACAGTTGCGCGAATTCGGCTTCCTACGCTGCTTTTTCGGCAACGTAACGCTAACCCTTCCTTTCTATATCCGCCTATATCCGCAATCTTCCCCTAAATCCAGCTGTCCTCTCGCCTGCCTCTCCGTCAAAGTTGTATTTGCTGCAACCTGATCATCGTGCACGCAACGATTCATCAGCCTAAGTTGCACAAAATGCAGCATTTTAACGAAATAACGCCCTATTCCGTACGATTCCTCCGAAAATGCTGCATAAACTGCAACTTGCTCTTCCGGTGCGGCTGTTTTCGGCTCAGAATGCTGCATAAACTACAACTTGCCGGTTGTGATCGCGTAATCGAGCAGTCGCGGCTCCATACGTTCTCTGCTCCGCTCTCCGTTAGCCGCGCCCGTTCTGTTTAACCGTTCTTTCTGTTCCCATCCGATTGCGGCATGTGTCTTCCTTCGGTCGATGCCGCTCCTTCGCACATCAAGCCGACAAATACTCGCAAAAAAAGAAGCGGCCCGTCGAACGGACTGCTTCTTTCCCCGTACGAACGCATCAGCAAGTCGGCACCCCGTACCCTTTCCCGCCGTGCGTTTTTACTTTACAATACCACTTCTACCCGAACCGTCTGCTCCCCGTCGAACAGCGGCAGCACGTCGCCTTCGATCTTCTCGCCGTTCACGCGAATTTCTTGGACGCCTCGGCCTTCTCCCCCGGCGTTGCGGACTTCGATCTCGTACAACGTCCCGCGGAAACGGCGGTCGACTCGGAACCCTTCCCACTCCGCCGGGATGCAAGGATCGATCCGCAAACCTTCCAACGTCGCCCGAACGCCCAAAATATACTGCGTCGCGGCCACGTACATCCAAGCGGCCGTCCCGGTCAGCCAAGAAACGTTCGCCAGACCGAATTTGTCCGAATCCGGACCGAACAGGTTCGACGCGTAGACGTACGGTTCGGCGCGGTAGCGGTCGATGCCGGCTCGGTCCATCGCCACGCTCGGAATAAGCTGACGGTAATATTTGTACGCCAGATCGCCGCGGCCGAGCATGCATTCCGCGATGATCGCCCAAGTGTTGGCGTGGCAGAAGACGGCGCCGTTCTCGCCCGTGCCCGGATTATAGTTGGTCAGCGGGTCTTCGGGACTCGGGAAATCGACGATCGACGGATGCAGCTTCTTGATGCCGAGTTCCGTGTCGAGCATCTCGCGAACGCTGTCCATCGCGACCCGGCCTTTCTCCCCTTCCGCCATGCCCGACAGCACCGACCACGTCTGCGAATTCAGCCACAGCTTGGCCTGATCGTGTTCGTCCGTGCCGAGGAACCGGCCGTCGTCCATCACCGCGCGGCGGAACCAAGCTCCGTCCCAACCGGCTTCGTTGACGCGCGCTTTCTGATCGTCGTACAGCTTGCGGTAGCGTTCGCCTTCCTCTTCCACTCCCGCGAGCCGCGCGAGATCCACCATCTTCAGCAGCGTCGTGCCGAACTGCATGGCCGTCCAGATGCTCTCCCCTTTGCCTTCGCGGCAGACGCGGAACAGCTGGTCGTTCCAGTCGGAACGCAGCATGAGCGGGAAGCCGTTGCGGCCCAAGTTCGCTTCCGTAAAGTCGATCGCCCGCCGCAGATGTTCGTAGACGCTGCCTTCCCCGCCGTCGTAATACGGAACGGTTTCGTTCAAGAACGAAGCGTCCCCGCTCTCCGCGACCAGATCCCAGACCGCCAGCGCCGTCCACAAATGATCGTCCGAATGGATGCTGGTAACCGGGTCCCAACCTTCGTTCGGGAAAAAGTAATGGTTGACGTGACCGTCTTGATACTGCTGCCCGAGCAGCAGGCGCAGCTTGTCTTTGGCGGCTTCGATATCGTGCGGCACGACGGCCAGCACGTCCTGCGCCGTATCGCGGAAACCGACGCCGCGGAACGTGCCGGTCGCGTAGAACGAGATGTTCCGGGAGAACAGGAAATTGCGCTGCGCTTGATACGGATTCCACACGTTCAGCATCCGCTGCGCTTCTTCGTCCGGCAGCTCGCAGTTCCACGCGCCGAGGTAACCGTCCCAGTTCTCGCGAAGCCCGGCAAAAGAACGCTCCACGAAGCCCCGCTGCCGCGAACGTTCCACGGCCAGAAGCGCTTCCGCTTCGTCCGGCGCGGTGCCGAGGAACACGTTGATCTCGCGCGTCTCGCCCGGAGCCAGCGTCACCGTCATCTGAAGCGCGCCGCACGGATCTCCGCCGAGCAGCGTCGAATTCGTGCAGCCGCCCCGTTCGATCGCCTGCGGATTCGACTCGCTTCGATAGCTGCCGACGAATTGGTCGCGGTCGCCGTCATAGCCCGCGAGCGGCGCGTCGGCGGCGAAATAAACGATCGGCGTCTCATCCGGTTTGGGTTGGTTTTCGACGCCGTACCGGTACAGCAGCACGTCGCCTTCGGCATGCGTGACCGACACCTGATGTTTGTTGTAGCACTGCCACTGAAGCTCGCGCATGAACTCCATCATGCCGAACTCGGCATACGCGTAGACGTTCAGCGTCCGCTCCTCCTTGCCGTTATTGGTCAGATTCAAGTTCCAAATCAGCGAATTTTCTTCCGGGCCGACAAAATACACCGTGCGCGCGGCAATATCGCTTTTGGACGCTTCGAAACGGGTATAGCCCATGCCGTGCGCGCTTTTCCACTCGTCGGGACGCGCGAACGCCGGCTCGTGGGTCGGGCACCAGTATTCGCCGGGACTGCCGTCTTCGCTTACGTTCTGGATATACAAATACGGGCCCGAGCGGTCGGTCGGCAGATGGAAGAAGCGGTAGCGCGTGATTCTCCAGATCTGCGGCGATTTGTAAAAAGCGACCCCGCCGCCCGCATGCGACAGCATCGTATGGAACGTGCCGTTGGACAAATAGTTCATCCACGGCGTCGGCAGATCGTGACGGTAAAATTCCACTTCGCGCGCTTCGTCGAGAAAAGCATATGTACCGTCGGCTCGGCGTTCGGAAGCGGACGCGGAAGACGCCGAATCGGCGGAAGCTTCGCGCCGAATCGAAGACAATACCGCGCGGCCGACCGACGAAGCGGCGGCGGGACCGATCGCGGAAGACGCGTTCGAAGCACCGGAATGGTTTGAGGACGAGTTAGGGTTCATGATCGAATTCGCTCCTTTGGGAAAATGAAAATGGCTGCGGATAAGGCGGCACGTTAGGCTCCCTTGTCCGCGGCCGAATCGTACAGCGGGACGGCGGCTGAGCAAGATCAGCAAAAACAGAAAAGATACACTTCGACGAGACAGCAAGATCCTCGGCAACTAGGCGACAACAGAATCAAAAGTTAAAAAGACAAAGACTTTGATGAACGGCTTGGCGCACAGCCGCCAGCCGCTTAACCGGCGAAACGGGACGCAAACTTTCGCTTCGAAAAAGCTCATCCGTCTTTATTTCGGTTCGACTTCGTCAATCGTCATCCGGTAACGCAGACCTTCGAGCGGACGCCCGTCCGGATGTTCGAAAAATACGGCGAGCGCCAAATCTTCCGCTCCCGCGCGAGCCTCGACGATCAGGCGGTTGACGCCGGCCAGCAGTTCCCCGACCGGATGGGGGCCTTGAAGCGGCCTGCCGTTCAACCAGAGTCGGGCGGAAAGCGCGTTGCTTTCGACCCGCAGGCGGACCGGAACGGCGGAAAAGTCGCTCTCATCATCTGCAAAAGCAGCGGAATCCTCCGACCGAGATCGGACTTCGGTCTCGCAATCGGTTTCGGAAACGGACTCGGAAATCTTATCCGGTGCCGCCGGCAGCACGAACGCGCTCAGGAACCATAACCCGCCGGCCGAATCTTGGATCCGCATCCGGCCGTCCTGCGGGCCGCGTTCTTTTTTCTTCATCCAGCCGTACAGCCCTTCGCCCAGATTGTTCAGGTCGCGCGGCGAATGGTGGACTTTGTCCAAGCCGAACAGATCGGCCGGACTCAGGCCTTCGGCCAGCGGATAACCGTAATCCGCTTCGAGCTGGTACGCTTCGTGGGCGACGATCCGCGTCGGCCTGGCCAATAGGCGCGTCAGCACGTCGCCGTGCGTTTCGTCGCACGGCAGCACCAGCACCGCGCCGCCGGCCGCGGCGAAAGCGCGCGCGGATTCGGGCACGCCCGGCTCGCGCAGCATGGCAGGCTCGACGACCAGCAGGCCGGGAAGCGGCCTCGGATCGGAGAGACCCGACGCGGGCTCGGCGCGGGGGCTGCCGCCGGGTGCTTCGCCCGGCGACGGCGGGCCGGCACGGCCAGTAAGGTCGGCCGAGCCGCCGGAAGCGGCGGCGCCGGCCTCGCGGCGCCGCCCCGGCCCCCGCCCCGCCTCCCCCCACCCTGCCTCTGCCGGAACGTCGCACCGCGCCTGCCGCGCCCCGGCCGCGCCCTCGGCC